>NZ_CP104582.1:1200000-2400000 GCF_029814935.1 Pseudomonas sp. GD03919 | reverse complement strand
GAGGTGCTCCCGAAGTCGCTGATTGCCTCTCAGGTTTGGGACATGAATTTCGACAGCGACACCAATGTTATTGAGGTTGCGGTACGCCGGCTACGCGCAAAAATCGATGACGATTTCGATCTCAAGCTGATTCATACCGCCCGCGGCATGGGATACATGATGGATGCTCCGGAGTGAATATGAAGCACCTTTCGCTGACCGCACGCATGAGCCTGATGTTCATGTCCGCGGTAATTGCAGTCCTGACGGTAGCAGGGCTGAGTTTCAATATGCTCAGCCAGCACCACTTCAAGATGCTGGATCGGCAGGCCCTGGTGGAGAAACTCGAATCCGCCAAACATATCCTCAACAATGCTCGCGGTGAAGCGAGCCTTTCGGAAGAATTACCGCAGTTGCGAGCTTTGCTGGGAGCCCATCAGGATCTGGCCGCCACTATCCTGGCCAGTGACGGTTCTGTACTGTTTTCCGACCCCAGAGCAGTCGAAGTACCTGAGCGTTTCAGACGTGCAAATGAGCAGAGCATGTGGGAGTGG
Source organism: Pseudomonas sp. GD03919 (assembly GCF_029814935.1). Classification (NCBI taxonomy): domain Bacteria; kingdom Pseudomonadati; phylum Pseudomonadota; class Gammaproteobacteria; order Pseudomonadales; family Pseudomonadaceae; genus Pseudomonas; species Pseudomonas sp. GD03919. The sequence goes on along the minus strand of NZ_CP104582.1, from coordinate 2,399,467 downwards.
CAGAACGGCCAACACATGTACCGTGGCATGACGGAGCAAATCTCGGTAGCCGATCAGGCTGAGCCGCTCACTGCGTTGCTGATTCTTGACGTCACCAATCACACACACTTTTTCGGCACGCTGCAACGATGGTTTTGGATTGGATTGGTCATCAGCGCCCTGTTCAGTGCCGCACTCGGCTGGGTGGTTGCTCGCAGCGGCCTTAGGCCTCTGCGGCAAGTCACTCGCGTGGCCTCCGGGATGTCCGCTCGCTCGTTACAGGAGCGAATCCCTCTCGAACCAGTGCCGCGGGAACTTCAGCAACTGGTTCTCTCCTTCAATGCGATGTTGACTCGGCTAGAGGATGCCTTCGTTAGGCTCTCCAATTTTTCGGCCGACATTGCCCACGAGCTACGAACTCCAGTCAGCAATCTGATGACCCACACCGAGGTCGTGCTGAGTAAAAAACGCGATATCAATGCCTATGAGGAGAATCTGTACTCCAACCTGGAGGACTTGAAGCGCATGTCTCGGATGATTGATGACATGCTGTTCTTGGCCAAGGCTGATAATGGCCTGATCATCCCCGAGCAGGCCAGGATCGAACTGGCTGACGTAGTCTTCAAGCTGTTTGACTACTACCACCTTCTGGCCGAAGAGCGCGGCATTGAGCTATCGCTCACAGGCAAAGGCCAAGTGCTGGGAGATCGGGTGATGCTTGATCGCGCGCTATCCAACTTGCTGTCCAATGCGCTGCGCTACACGCCGGCGGGACAGACAATTTCGGTTCTGATCCGCGAGACAGAGGACTCCACTACCTTCAGTATCGAGAACCCAGGGGACACAATCAGCTCAGAGCATCTAGAGAAGCTCTTCGACCGTTTTTACCGGGTTGACCCCGCTCGGCGGGAGGGCAGCCCGAGCAACGCCGGGCTCGGGCTTGCAATCACCCGATCCATCATTGAGGCTCACAAAGGCCGCATCTGGTGCACCTCAGCGGCTAGCCTCACGGGCTTTCACATCGAATTGCCCCATCCCAGATAATGCCGGTCTGGCGGTAAGTAGGCTACAGCTAACCGCTAGCCCAACTTGACAGGGTGGGTGCAGGTGCAACTCGACTGAGCGCAGATTGCATTCGCCATCCAGATAGGTAACGAGCGGTGAGCTGACACAAGAGCACCACATTCGCTCTCGGGTAGCAGCTCATGAAGTTTGGAAACTGCATCCCCCGCGCTTGCCTCGCCAAGCCAAACCAATGCTCGGATGGCGTCCCCCGCTCCAGTGTAAGCGTACGCCGAACTCACCTTGCGCGACTCAGGCAGGCGCCCACTGATGCGGCAGCAGTTGGCCGACCTCACTCGCCCGTTGCGTCGGCAGGCGTGTCAGCACGTCCTTGAGATAGGCATACGGATCATGCCCGTTCATGCGGGCCGACTGGATCAGGCTCATGATTGCTGCCGCGCGTATGAGCAGAAGCTTCTGCGCAAAGGCTTATGCATGCGCATGGGCGGGCTGCCATACTCCAGAGACCATTCAGGATGAATTGTGTCCAGCATGAAGAGTATCGCCAGTCATATCGAAGCCAGCGTGATTGCCCAGGCACTGGATCAGTCAGTGAATGCCGTTTTGCTTACCGATGCACACGAGGGCGAGGGTGGGCACCGTATCGTATATGCCAATGCCGCATTTTTGCGCATGACTGGCTATGGCGAAGAAGAAATTCTGGGACAAAACCCGCGCATCCTTCAGGGGCCTGATACTTGCGGCGAGGTCATCAGGCGCCTTCGTCAGTGCCTGGCGGACGGCACATTCTTTCAGGGTTCGACCATCAACTATCGCAAGGACGGTCGCCCGTACGTTGTCGAGTGGAGTGTTTCGCCTGTGCGCGGTGCGTCCATTGAGTTTGTTAACAGGGGTTTTGAAAAAATCACCGGATATGGCCTGACCGAGGTACTCGGTCGCAATCCCAGCATGCTCAAGTCCGGGGAGCAGAATGCCGATTTCTACACAGAGATGTGGAACACCCTGAAGCAGGGGCATTCATACAAAGGCACCTTTGTGAACCGGGGCAAGAATGACCAGCTGATCTACTGCGACGAGACCATCACTCCGCTTACCGATGAAAACGATACCATCACCCATTACGTCAGCATCTTTCGCGACCTGACCACAAGGGTTCTGGAAGAAAAGATGCTCCGCGAGATGGTGCGTTTTGATGGTCTGACTGGGGCGCTGACCCGGACGGCTGGAGAGCTGGCGCTGGAGAATGCCTTTATGCAGTCGCGCGGCAGCAAACTGCCCATGTCGATTGCCCTGGCGGATATCGATCACTTCAAGCAGGTCAACGATCAGTGGGGCCACAGCACGGGTGATGTGGTACTCAAAACGGTTTCGGGAAATTTGATTGCCGCGCTCAGGGCCAATGACAGTGTCATTCGCTGGGGCGGTGAGGAGTTCTTACTGATCTTTGGCGGCTGCGATCTGAGTCATGCCCTGCTGCTGGCCGAGCGCTGTCGCCAGGCTGTAGCGGACAGCCAGCACGAGAATGTCGGAGTTGTCACGTTATCGATTGGTCTGGGCGAGCTGCAGCCGGATGAGGCGCTGGCGGATCTGATCGAGCGTGTTGACCAGGCCCTTTATCGGGCGAAAAAGACTGGCCGTAATCAGACGCAGGTATCAACCGCCGAAGAGCCGCCTGCAGTGGGAATATAGCCTGCATAAATCCAGCCTTGCCCCATGGCAGGGGCAAGGCTGCAGCATGCTCAGTTGCCGCGATAGGTTGAAAAACCGTAAGGGCTCAGCAGGAGCGGAAGATGCGCCGCGCTTCGATGTTGCACGTCCCCCATTTGGTTTTCATACGCTCGATGCCCCAAGCGCTGACCGTAACGCCTAGGATTGGCTGCCACTTGTCCAATAGCTCAGGAGCAAGCTTTTTCAGTTCTGCGCGGTAAAAGGCATGGAGAATTTCCCGCTTTTTCTCTGGCGTCGTGTCAGGGCGCACAGTCAAAACCATCGAAGCCTTTCCCCTGAGGGTCAGTCGGGGTGACCACCCTCCTCTATCACCTTTAGCAGGCCGTTGAAAAACGTAGGCGAGGCAGGCAAGGCAAGGCAAAAACGGCCGAAAAAGCGCAGTTTACGCGTTGTAAATGAGCATTTTGAGGCCGTTTTTAACGCAGCATTGCCAACGCAGGTAGTTTTTCAACGGCCTGTTAGACGATACCGCTGCCCCAGGAAGTAATGGCTCTCGCCGCTGACCATGCGCCTTTGGGATTGCCGGGGCTGGGCCTGAAATTTGGCCCGTTGGCGCTTGATCCAGCCCAGCTTGCTGACCACCGCCAGGCGCACGGCTTCGTCATCTACCGCCATCGGCGCGGCCGCACGCACACGTCCTTGCGGCGGATACGCCCAGGGCAATGCCATTTACATAGAGCACGATATCCGGGCGCTTGTTGTTGGCCTTGGCATCAGCGCCTTTGACGGTGACTTCCTCGGCAATCGCGAAGTGGTTGTGCTCAGGATGCTTCCAGTCGATCAGCCAGACTGTCTGAGTGTTTTCACCCACCTCAGGCTTGATCTTGACCCCATAGCGCAGCAGCTCATAAACCGCCCTGTTACGGTCATACAGGCCCTTGCTGGCTTGGCCACACGTTGCTGGGTCTTAGCCGACTGAGTTCATCGGTGCACTTCCTTCTGCAAATTAATGCCTTCAGTCCGCAATGCGCTTCGAGTTGGTTTCAAACAGTCGCTCAGTGGTGGCTCCCCAGAAAAGTTCTTCGTTCAGAAACTGGAGCAGCTTCTTAGCCGGGACCTTCTCGGCAGGGAAAACGATGCGATCTTGTCCCGTGCTGTTAATGATGCGGCGGTGGATGCCACCCTGATCAACGGCCGTATCGCCTATCGGCGTGGCAGCGAGTACCCCGAGGCACTGGGTACACAACAGGGCTTTGGCCACTTTCTGCCGGGCCGTGATGTTGCCCCACGCACGGCAACCGCCCGTGGCTTCAAACCTGCCACAGCCTGAGCTGCGCTTTATGCAGCGGCTCTATCACGGCTATCAGCTTGAAGCGCCTGGCTTATCGGTTACCATGCCCGTCTGCCTGAATTGACTAAAGCCGAGAGCCGCAATGTCGCAACCCTGGAGCCCTGATAGCTGGAGAACCAAGCCGATCCAGCAACAACCGCACTACCCGGACGCCGCCCACCTGGGCCGTGTCGAGCAAACCCTGGCCGGTTATCCGCCGCTGGTGTTTGCCGGTGAAGCGCGCGAGTTGCGTCGTCAGTTTGCCGAAGTGACCCAGGGGCGGGCCTTCCTGTTGCAGGGTGGCGATTGCGCCGAGAGTTTTGCCGAGTTTTCCGCCGCGAAAATCCGCGACACCTTCAAGGTGCTGCTGCAGATGGCCATTGTCATGACCTTCGCCGCCGGCTGCCCGGTGGTGAAAGTTGGGCGCATGGCCGGACAATTCGCCAAGCCGCGCTCGGCCAACGATGAAACCATCGACGGAGTGACCCTGCCGGCCTACCGTGGCGATATCGTCAACGGCATCGGCTTCGACGCCGCCAGCCGTGTGCCGGACCCGGAGCGCCTGCTGCAGGCCTATCACCAGTCCACTGCCTCGCTGAACCTGCTGCGCGCCTTCGCTCAGGGTGGTTTCGCCGACCTGCATCAGGTGCACCAGTGGAACCTGGACTTTATCGCCAACTCGGCTCTGGCCGAGAAGTACAGCCACCTGGCCGACCGCATCGACGAAACCCTGGCTTTTATGCGTGCCTGCGGCATGGACGGCTCGAGCCAGGTGCGCGAGACCAGCTTCTTCACCGCCCACGAGGCGCTGCTGCTGAACTACGAACAGGCCTTCGTCCGTCGCGACAGCCTGACCGGCGGTGACTACGCCTGCTCGGCGCATATGCTGTGGATCGGTGACCGCACCCGCCAGCTGGACGGCGCCCATGTCGAGTTCCTGCGCGGCGTCGGCAACCCCATCGGGGTCAAGGTCGGCCCGAGCATGGACCCGGACGAACTGATCCGCCTGATCGATATCCTCAACCCGGATAATGACCCAGGTCGCCTCAACCTGATCGTGCGCATGGGCGCGGATAAGGTTGAAGCCCATATGCCGCGCCTGGTGCGCAAGGTGCAGAGCGAAGGCCGCCAGGTGCTGTGGAGTTCCGACCCCATGCACGGCAACACCATCAAGGCCTCGACCGGCTACAAGACCCGCGACTTTGCGAAGATTCTCTCCGAAGTGAAGCAGTTCTTCGCCGTACACCAGGCCGAGGGCAGCTACGCCGGCGGCATCCATATCGAGATGACCGGGCAGAACGTCACCGAATGCATCGGCGGCGCGCGGCCGGTGACTGAAGACAGTCTATCGGATCGTTACCACACCCACTGCGACCCGCGCATGAACGCCGACCAGTCCCTGGAACTGGCCTTTCTGATCGCCGAGACGTTGAAGCAGGTTAGGCGCTAGGCACTGTACGAAAAGCGATACTTCGGTAAAAACCGGGCTGAAACGCCAGTCCGGCCAATGGTCTTGTAGCGTTGCACGCAAGGAGGCGCTGGCAAACAGATGCCAGCCCCTGCATCAGGATCGTTGCGGCAGACCGCGCCAGTCGGCCAAACGTCGGCGCAGCCAAGCTTCACTGCTGACCAGGACGATACCCGACAACACCAATGCCGCACCGATGATGAAGTTCAGGGTCAGCGGCTCGTCCAGCACCAGCACGCCGAAAGTCACGCCAAACAGCGGGGTCATGAAGGAAAACACCGCCATGTTCGACGCCAGGTAGCGGCGCAGCAGCCAGAACCAGGTCAGGTAGGTGAAGAACGACACCACCACACCCTGCAGCAGGATGCTGCCGATGGCGATCGGGCTCCAGCGCAGCAGACCAAGATCAACCATCACCAGCGCATAGCCAAGCAACAGAATGAACGCCACCGCCAATTGATAGAACAGCGTCAGTCCAGGTGGCGCCTCGGACAGGCGAGAAGCGCGCACCACCACCGTCGTCGCGCCCCAGGCCATACCGGCGCACAGCCCCAGGGCATCGCCGAGCAGCATGCCGGCATCGATCTCGGCCCAGTTACCACCCACACCGAAAGCCATCACCACACCACCGAAACACAGCGCGATGCCCAGCCATTGCAGGCGCCGCAGACGCTCGCTGGGCAGCAGCAGGTGCAGCCCCAGCGCGGAAAAGATCGGCGCCGTATAGAGAAACACCGCCATATGCGATGCCGTGGTGTGGCGCAGCCCACCAGCGAATGTTTCTTATGCAGTCCACCTCGGGGATTGATGAGGCCAAAGGCCTGCCGCTGAACAGCATCGTGCTGCTGCGCAACGAAAGCAGTCAGTCACCCGTCACCGAATACCTGGCCGAGCATATCTTCGAAGGCTTTCGCCTATAGACGGCCGCCCGACTCCAGCGCGAGCAGCAGCGCACAGAGCAGCAGGAAGCCACAAAACAGGCTGCGCAGCAGACGCTCCGGCAGCGAATGGGCCAAACGCACGCCCCAACTGATACTGAGCAAGCCACCCACAGCCAGCGGCACACCCATCCACCAGTTGACGTGATCATGCAGCGCGTAGGTGAACAGCGTGACTCCGGTGCTGGGCAACGCCAACGATAGCGATAGCCCCTGCGCCACCACTTGGGTAGTGCCAAAGACGCTGGTCAGCACTGGCGTCGCCACCACCGCGCCGCCCACACCGAACAGCCCGCCCATCGCGCCAGACACCCCACCCAGCACACCAAACCAGCCCCAGTGATGGCGCAACTCGCCACTGGCCGGCACCTGAGCCATCAGCATGCGCAACAGGTTGTAGGCCGCCAGGGCCAGCAGGAAACCGACGAAGGCCCAGCGCATGGTGCGTGAATCCACCTCTACCGCATACAACGAGGCGAGCCAGGCACAGAAGAAGCTGGTGACACCGAGCAGCAACGCATAGCGCAGATCGATGCGATTGCGCTGATGGTATCGCCAGATCGCCAGCATCACGTTCGGCACCACCATCACCAGCGCGGTGCCCTGAGCCAACTGCTGATCCAGCCCGAAAACGATGTCCAGCACCGGAATGGCGATCAGCCCGCCGCCAATGCCAAATAACCCGCCCAGCGTCCCCAGGCCCAGGCCGAGCAATAGATTGAGCAACAGGTCGAACAGATTCATGGCACCTCCAGACTGTGGCGTGCATGTTAAGCAGCCACGGCTAGCGTGGAAACGCACAGCAGCGCACAATGGCTGTGCCTTATACGCACAAACAGAACGCCATGAATCCCGATGCCCTGACCGACCAACTGGAACTCTTTCTCGACGTACTGGAAGCCGGCAGCTTCTCCGCTGCGGCCAGGCGCCATCCGCTTACACCATCAGCCGTGGCACGGCGCATCGACGCCCTGGAACGTGCCCTGGGCAGCAGCCTGTTCAGTCGCACTACCCATGCCGTGCGCGTCACCCCGGCCGGCCTGGCATTTGCCGAGCGTGCCCGGCGCATCCTCGCCGAATTGCACCTGGCCCGCGCCGAAGCGGTGTCATTGAGCAGCGCGCCGGAAGGCCTGATTCGTATCGATGCGCCCTCGCCCTTCGGCAGACGCCATCTGGCCCCGGCGATTGCCGAGTTCCTGCGCGCCAACCCCGGCCTCGACGTGCAATTGCGCCTGATCGACAGCTTCATCGACCTGCAGGGCGAACACCTGGGCGAAGTGGATATCGTCGTGCGCATTGGCCCGCTGCCGGACAGCCGCCTGGTGGCCACACCGCTGGCGTCGATGTCTCGCATCGTCTGTGCCAGCCCGGAGTACCTACGCCGACGCGGCATCCCGCGCAGCCCGCTGGAGCTGGAGCAACACGACGGCCTCGACTGGGACAGCCTGGCGCCGCCCTATGCCTGGCGCTTCGACGTCGACGGCAAGTTGCAACTGTGCAAGCCCAAACGCCTGCGGCAGACCAGTAACAACGCGGAAACCCTGCTGTTCAGCGCCCTCGCCGGCCTGGGCATCGCGCACCTGCCCACCTGGATGAGCAGCGAACACCTGCAACGTGGCGAGCTGATCCCGCTGTTCTGCGAACAGGGGCTGCCGCCCGTCGAGCCGGTGAGCATCTACGCCCTGCGCCTGGAGCGCGAAGCCAGCCCGCGCACGCGCCTGCTGCTGAGTTTTCTCAAGCAGCGCTTCGGCTTCCCGCCACCCTGGGATCAGGCGCTGCAGGCCAGCCTCGCTGCTCCACAGCAGTAAGCGTGGGAGCACACCCTGAAACTCAGGCACAAAAAACCCGGCGCCTAGGCCGGGTTCTTCGTAGCGTTCAAGCTCAGGCCGGAGCCTGGGTGCGGCCCTTGTAGGAACCGTCACGGGTGTCGATCTCGATCCAGTCGTCGATGTCGACGAACTCGGCAACCTTGATCTCGGTACCATTGCGCAGCTTGGCAGGCTTCATCACCTTGCCGGAAGTGTCGCCACGGGCAGCGTTCTCGGTGTACACAACCTGACGCACGATGGTGGTCGGCAGGTCAACGGAGATCACCTTGCCCTCGAAGAACACGGCTTCGCAGACGTCGGTCATGCCTTCTTCGATGAACGGCAGAACGCTTTCCAGATCTTCGGCACGCAGCTCGTAGGAGTTGTACTCCGGATCCATGAACACGTAGTCCTCACCGCTGATGTAGGACAGGTTCACTTCCTTGCGCTCGAGAATCACCGGCTCCATCTTGTCGTCGGCTTTGTAAACGGTCTCGGTCTTGGAACCGTTGAGCAGGTTCTTCAGCTTCATCTTGACGATGGCGCTGTTACGACCGGACTTGGTGAACTCGGCCTTCTGGATCAGCCACGGCTGGCCATCGATCAGGGCCACGCTGTTGACTCTCATTTCTTGTGCAGTTTTCATGCGGATATCCGAAATATGCGGGAGGTACAGAAATCTAGGCCGCGTATGATAGCCAATTTAGGTAAAACTGTTCCAGCGCTGTGGCAAGGTCCGGCCGAGCGGCCTGCGAATCGCACCAGCGCTCGGCATGTTGCTGCAATACCGGCCACGCCTGCAGAAGCGCAGGCCAGGCCTGTTCCATCCCCTCTCCGGCATTCCATGCGCGCCACCACGCGGCATGCGCAGCGGCGACGGCCGACGACAACTCGGCGCCATAGAGGTCCAGGAAAGCCTCCAGCTTGTCCCAGTGCGCACCTTCCTCCTGCGGGTAGATATGCCAGAGCAGCGGCCGGCCGGCCCACTGCGCGCGGATAAAGGAATCCTCACCGCGCACTGCATTGAGGTCGCAGCTCCAGAGCAGACGGTCGTAATCGTCCTGCGCGAGAAACGGCAGCACATGAATCTGCAGATTGCCGCACCGGCGCTGATCACCCGGCGCCAGCTGCGCGTCGCCGAGCCAGACCTGCAGATCGGCGAGAATCTTGCCTTGCGGCACCAGTAGCTGAGTCGGTTGCGCGCCGGCCGCCAGCGAATCGAGCCACCCCGTCAGCCCCACGTTCTCATAAGCGAACAGGGAAATCAGCCGCGCCCCGGCCTCCCTCGTCACACCCAGCGATTGCAAAAACGCCTGCTGTGCCTGAGCATCAGCCTGAAAGGCACGGCGCTGCGCCAACAGATCAGTCTCACGCAGCAAGCCGCCCGTGCCATCCACGAAGCCAGGAAAAAAGAAGAACTTCTGCAGGCCACCCAGCTGTGGCGACGGCAGACCATGGCAGCCCGCGACCCAATCCTCGGCGCTGAGGTATTCTAGGTTAAGCCACAGCCGGCGCGTGCCGCTGGCCGCCATCGCGGCGACATAAGCGGGTGGCAACTGACAAGCGAACGCCTCGATCACCACCTGAGCAGGCTCGACCACCGGGAAAGGCTCCGCCCAGCGCCGCACCTCGACACCCAGCAAGTGCTGGCACTCGGCATCGACACTGACTTCAGGGCACAAACGCACGAACGCCGCCAGATCATCGACCCACAGACGCACCGCATGCCCCTGCTCGGCCGCCAACTGCCGAGCCAACCGCCAGGTCACGCCAATATCGCCATAGTTGTCCACCACGCTGCAGAAAATGTCCCACCTGGCCACACAGCGCCCCTCTAGAAAATGATCGCCATTCTACCCAGCAGACAAGAAAAAGCCCGCCAGAGGCGGGCCAAGGGAAGCGCTGGAGCGAGCGCGGGGTAAAACGATAATCAGGCCAGCAGCGAGTCACCCTCGCGCCGGGTAGCAGTGCTGAGCATCCACACCGCCTGACAAGCCAGCGCCGCCTCCCGCGAAGCGAAGGGCCCAGCCTTGGGCTGGCCATCGACCATCAGCAGCCAGCACGCCATATGACCATCGGCTCTGAGCTCAGCCGGCACGGCGCTACCAACCAGGGACACCACATCGATACGGGGCATAGCCACCTCCAATCCAACTCAAACTCTGTTGGAATTGACTGTAGGCTGCCGCGTCGCCAGACAGAAATCAGTGGTTTCGATAGTAAACATGGTTATTGCCAATGGGTCGCCGGCTGAGCGGTCACGGCAAAGGTTGGGGGCGAGGCTTCGCGCAAGCGCAGACAGGGTGTACCGAAGACGGGTAAAAGCAGAAAGCCAGAAAGCAAAAAGCCCCGAAAACTTTTTAGCTTTCAGGGCTTTAGGTATTGCGAAAGTGGCGATGAAGAAGATATTCGAACCCGTTTCGGTAGCGTCTCGATCCGTGCCAAACCCGCTCAATACGGGCTTTCCGCTACCCTCGCCGGCTCGATTCGTCGCTATACGGCTCTATGATTTCGACACTTTTTCGACACTCAACCTGCACGCAGCTCGTTAATCAACTCCGGGTGTCGGCCCAGGATCTTGAACAACTGCACCAGCGGTTGCGGTGCTTCTGTGCTGCCTCGCTCGTAGCGAGAAAACGCATTCGGGCCACCACCGAATAGCTCGGCGGCCTCGCGCTGGCTCAACCGCAACTGCTTACGCACACTGCGAATCAGCTCCTGATTACCGTCCTGCGCGTTCACCTGCTGGCGAAACTCGTTCATGGCACGCATAACGTGCTCACTCTCAGCCGGCCCAGTCAGGGACTCGCCACAGGCATCGCACCAGTCAGCCGTTACTGCAGTAATTTGGGTGGTCTGGCCCTTGTAGGTGAAGGGCATATCACGGGTGTCGTGAACCAGTTCCGCCCCGCCGCATACTGGACATTTCATGGTCACTTCTCCTTGAAGGAAACGATCAGCAGATCAGCCACCAGCGTGAACTTCAAGTAGACCTGCCCGAACTCGTTATCGGGTCGGTAAACGTCCTGCCAGGTAGTATGATCCGCATAGGTTGTAATGCTCTTGAAAAAGTCGCGGCTGCTCAGGGCACTGATAACGGCCAGCATGTCAGCCATCTCCATACCCAGCTCGGCGCCCCCTTCCAAAGCTACGCGGGTGAAGCGATAACGCTGCTCGGTTATGGCCTGCTTCACCAGCTCAAGCTTGAAATGGGGTTTGCGCTTTTCCATGCCACACAAAATAACCTTTTAGGTTAATCTCTTCAAGGGAGCCTCCATGCCAAACGACAAACGCCAGCAACTACGCAATGAGTTGCTGGCTGGTGCCGAATCCAAGCCAGCAAAGCCTGCTAACCAGCGATATTTCGCTAGCCTGCGCGAACGTGTACGGCACTCCAGGCAGTCACCTGCTCCGTAACCGCTCCATAAACCCCACCTTCAACTGACCTGTCCGTTCCCGGATGCTGGGCTCCCCATTTTTTCCCGTGGAGCTCCGTCATGATGCGTCCCGACGCCAAGGTGCAGAAGGTCTATCTCTACCCAAAGCCCGTCGATTTCCGCAAATCCATCAACGGCCTGGCCGCTCTGGTCGAGCTGGACATCAAGGTGGAAGTGTTCAACCCCGTGCTGTTCGTGTTCCTCAACCGCACCCGCAGTCAGGTCAAGATCCTCTACTGGGAGCGCAATGGCTTCTGCCTGTGGCTCAAGCGTTTGGAAGCCGAACGCTTCAAGACCAAGCCCGATGCCGGCGACGAGGCCATCGAGCTGACGGTCGATGAGTTGAACTGGCTGCTCGACGGCATCGACCTGTGGCGCAACCGTCCGCACCAGATACTGACGCCGCGTTTCGTGACCTGAGCCGGTATAATCCACGGCCATGATCGCCGTGCCCGCCCCCCTTCCTGACGACCCAATCCTGCTCAAGCATTTACTGCTGCTGGCCAGTGAACAGGCGGCTGCGAAAGATGCTCGCATAGAACAACTTCAGGAACAGGTCGCCCTGCTGCGGCACAAGCTGTTCTCGCCCAAGTCCGAGCGCAGCCCTGAAGACGCCGACTCGCCACAGTTGGCCATGTTCAACGAGGTCGAAGAGCTGATCGAAGCGGCCGCTGCGCCAAGCGAAGCCGAAGCCGAAGCCGAAGCCGAAGCCGAAGAAATCGTTGCGCCGGTCAAGCGCCGTGGCAAGCGCAAGCCGTTGCCGGCCAACCTGCCGCGTGTCGAGGTCATCCACGACCTGCCCGAGCACGAGCTGACTTGCGCCTGTGGCGCCTGCAAACAGGTCATCGGCGAGGAGACCAGCGAGCAGCTGGAGATCATCCCGATGCAGGTGCGGGTCATCCGTCATATCCGCAAGACCTACGCCTGCAAGGCCTGCGAAGCGGCGCCGATCACTGCCGACAAGCCGGCCCAACTGATCGAGAAGAGCCTGGCCAGCCCCCAAGGCGTTTGGTAACTGGAATAAGGTCTACAAACGCTTCAACGCATGGTCTGCTGCCGGCAAATGGTTCAAGGTCTTCAAGATGCTGGTGGAGGAGCCCGACATGGAGTGGGTGTTCATTGATGGCAGCTATGCCAAGGCTCACCAGCACAGCGCAGGTGCTGCCAGCGCAAACGATGAAGCTACGCCTTCCTATGGTTGCCCATGTAAAAAGGCAACAGGCCCTAACAATGCAACCCCTGCGTCGCTGCGCTCCGACTGCCTGTCCGAATGATCGTGGAACAGGTGTCCGGATCAGCGTGGGCTGAGTGTCCGAATGGCGTGGAATCCGCACCTGTAGGCGGGCTCAGAGGCATCAGGAACAGGCAAATGGTGCTCAGCCAGCACCGACTTCATGAACCCTTCTACAGCGTTCTGGCGAGCCATGTAGCTGCTGCTATCGACAACATCACAGGCAAGCTGGACATTGGTGGCGTCATCGCCATCAAGAGGTTGGATCAGAAAGTCGGTGAGATCCTCCGGCTTGCTCTCCTATGACTCAAGCACAGCTTGCGCCCACCTATCGGCGAGCTTGGGGGCATCAGAGGCTAGAACTCGGGGGCGGCCAGCGAGTTGCTCTCTGGCTGCGAAGAAAATGTCCTCACAACGGATCAGCTCCGATGCGAAACGAGGACGGGCAGTGGCGAAGTCTCGGGTTCTGAGTGAGACCTTCCATTCGCGCTTGCCGATGATCAGACGGATGTCTTCAGGGACTTCACGGCGGAGGTAAAAAATCCCCGAACGAGGATGCTTCCACGGCTTGGTCATGACGTGCATCTGTACCACCCTTCTGTACCTATGGGATCAGAAAGGCGTCTAGCTGAAACAAAAGCCCCTGATTCTCTAGGAAAATCAAGGGCTTATTGAAAGTGGCGGTGAAGAAGAGATTCGAACTCTTGATACGGTTTCCCGTATACACACTTTCCAGGCGTGCTCCTTCAACCACTCGGACACTTCACCGGATCTCGACGTTTTGGCGTTTACCCCGTCGAGGCGCGCTAATGTAGTCGAATGTTTTCCCGATGGCAAATTTTTTTTAAAGGATTCATGCGCTTAAGAGCGAAGCGGGTTTTCGTCGTGCTTCTCGCAGGGCTGCTCGTCGAAGCGAATGTGGCCGAACAGCAGAAAACCCAGGGACATGAACAGGCCCAAGCCGAATAGCAGCAGCACGCCGGATGGGCTGCGCAGGTGAAAGGTTTCGCTGAGCACGACCGATGCCAGCAGCAGGCCGATCACGGCAAACATATAAAGGATGGAGTAGAGGGTGTTCATGGGGCAGCTCCTTCGGTTCGCTGCTCACCTTAAGGGCCTGGCTTTGCGTTCGACCAATTGCCATCCGGCATCGCCGCGATAGCCAAAAACACTGACCAGCCAGTCAGTCGCGGCGCTTTACCAGAGCGCTTCGGCTGAGTACCTTCTGCCCACATTCGCCCCCAAGGCTCTAACAAGGAAAACCGCCATGAGCGACCTGATCAGCTATCAACTCGAAGACGGCATCGCCACTCTCAGCCTGAGCAATGGCAAGGTCAATGCCATTTCGCCCGACGTGATCGCAGCGTTCAATGCCGCTCTCGACCGCGCGGAGCAGGATCGCGCCATCGTCATCATCACCGGCCAGCCGGGGATTCTTTCCGGCGGCTATGACCTGAAGGTGATGACCTCGGGCCCGCAGAATGCAATCAACCTGGTGGCTGCTGGCTCCACGTTGGCGCGACGCATGCTCGCCCACCCCTACCCGATCATCGTCGCCTGCCCGGGTCATGCCGTGGCCAAGGGTGCGTTCATCCTGTTGTCGGCCGACTACCGTATCGGTGTCGAAGGACCGTTCAGTATCGGTCTGAACGAGGTGCAAATCGGCATGACCATGCACCATGTCGGTATCGAACTGGCCCGTGATCGCCTGCGCAAGTCAGCGTTTCATCGCTCGGTGATCAATGGCGAGATGTTCGACCCGGCGGGCGCAGTAGAAGCAGGCTTCCTGGACAAGGTGGTGCCGGCCGAGCAACTGCTGGCCACCGCCCAGGCCGTGGCGCAGCAAATGAAGAAGATCAACATGACCGCGCACAAGAACACCAAGCTGAAGGTACGCAAGGCGCTGCTGGAAACCCTCGATGCGGCCATTGCGCTGGACAAGCAGCACCTGGTCTAACGCAACACTTGAAACGCCGAAACCCGAGCAGGCAGGCATCCGTGCCTGCACTGCAGCTTGGTGATGATTAGCCTTTCAGGGCATCTGCAAGCCCGCGAAACAGCGCACCTATGAAAGCGCCGCTTCCTTTGAGGTCGCGGCGCTTTTGTTTGTGCAGCGTCTGATGGTGGTGCGCATCGTGCGCCCTGCGGATCAGCCCGAGTAGTCCAGCGCCGTCCAGCTTCGGCTAAGGCCTTGCGTCAGTACGCAGCCGGGCTTGCTCAGTTGTTCGTTGAAGGCAGCCGGCAGCAATGTGGTTTCCCCTTCTGCGGCGCCGTGGCGTTCGGTCAGCCACTGCAGCTTGCCGCAGTTGGGTGTTTCGATCACGTAGCTGGCGGCGATGTTGGAGTGGTGGCTGGGCAGGCGAATCACGTCGAGCACCACGCCGGCTTCCTCGACACGCTGGCCATCGGACACCAACACGGCCCACGCCTGTTCACCTTCTATCACCAGGTAGGCGCCGTTGGCCTGTGGGCGTTCTATCTGCGGTTGCGCGCAGCCGCTCAGCAGGGCCAATAGCACAATCGTCATCAGCATCTGTTGCATTGCCAATACCCCTTTGCAAGGCGTCCACCCTGGGATGGTGGACGGGTTGTTGTCGCCTGAGTGAGGCCACTATCAACCAATACTGTTTATTTGTACAGTATTTTTCGATTACTCTGTGACGCAGGTACTACACCGATTACACAGGAGCACCATCATGCTGGACGTATTGCAGCTGAAACACCGGGTCAATCGCATGCCGCTGGAGCGTGTGCGTGAGATGGTCGATGAGCTGCTGCTCGAAGGCATCGTCACCGAGAGCCGTACACCGTTCAATCGCCAGCATTTCAATAGCTGCTTCGCCGAGATCGAGGCGCTGTTGCAACGTGCCGGCTACCACCGGCAACTGGATGTGGTCGGCTATCAGGGCTTGGCATATGCACTGTTCGACCCGGCCCGCTGGGAGGCCGTAGAGGTGCTGCGCTGGCTGCGTGATTACGTCGAAGAGGCGCACGTACAGCCGGCCTCTTGAACGGGCATGGCGACCCAAAAACGCTCAACGCTGCATGAGGATGCACGGCATTGGCTCAATAAGGCGCCATATGCAGCGCCCGTAGGCCGGGCCGCTGAGGCTTACAGCTCGCTCATCATATGGCTGTAATGCGTTGATTTTCCTGGGTGATGGCTTGAATGCAGCGCCTTGCAAGACGCTCTGCCTGACAACCGGCGCAGCGCTGGCAGGCCATTCTGAAAAACTGGCAAGCCCCTTGCTAAGTCACTGACAACATCCTGCGTAGCACGCCAACGGCGGCGAGCCGAGGATCACGGACAACGGCGTCCGTCCGATCACCTTCCTCCTTATCGAGGTGACCGGACGTACGCCGTTTTTTTATGCGCCTGAACAAGAGATCAGCCCATGACCGATCGTGATTCGAAAAAAACCGTCGACAACAGCCGCCGTAACTTCCTCAAGCAATCCATCGCCCTGGCCGGCGCGGTGGGCGGTATCGCCGCTCTTGGTCTGTCAGCGCCCGCCTCGCTACGCAGCGCCGCCTGGGCAGCCGGCTCCGATGCCCCGGAAAAGGCCGCGCTGAAAGTCGGCTTCATTCCGCTGACCGATTGCGCCTCGGTGGTGGTTGCCGCCACCCAGGGTTTCGGTGAGAAATACGGGCTGAGCATCACGCCGAGCAAAGAGGCCTCCTGGGCCGGCGTGCGTGACAAGCTCAATACCGGCGAACTGGACGCTGCCCACGTGCTCTACGGCATGATGTACGGTGCCCAGCTCGGCCTGGCCGGCCCGCAGCGGGACATGGCGGTGCTGATGGGCCTGAACCAGAATGGCCAGGCCATCACCCTGTCCAAGCAACTGCGCGAGGCCGGTGTGACCAACGGCGCGCAACTGGCCGAACACGTGAAGAAAGGCGGCAATCCGCTGACCTTCGCCCAGACATTCCCCACCGGCACCCATGCCATGTGGCTGTATTACTGGCTGGCCAGTGTCGGCATCAACCCGATGAGCGATGTAAAGACCATCGTCGTACCACCGCCGCAGATGGTCGCCAACATGCGGGTCGGCAACATGGACGGTTTCTGCGTCGGCGAGCCCTGGGGCGCGCGGGCGATCTTCGACAAGATCGGTTTCACCGCCACCACCACGCAGCAGATCTGGCCGGACCACCCGGAGAAGGTGCTTGGCACCACCCGCGCCTTTATCGAGCAGTATCCGAACGCGGCGCGCGCGCTGATCATGGCGATTCTCGATGCCAGCCGCTTCATCGAGGCCAGCGAGGAGAACCGCAAGAGCACCGCCAAGCTGATTTCCGGCAAGGCCTATGTCAATGCACCGGTGCAAGTGATCGAGCCGCGCTTTCTCGCCCAGTACGAGGACGGCTTGGGTAATAGTTGGAAGGACGAACACGCCATGGCCTTCTGCAAGGACGGCAGCGTCAACTTCCCCTATCACTCCGACGGCATGTGGTTCCTCACTCAGTTCAAGCGCTGGGGCCTGCTCAAGGATGCGCCGGATTACGCCGCCGTGGCAGCGCAGGTCAACCAGACCGCGCTCTACGCCGAGGCGGCCGGCGCCCTCAAGCTGGCCGTGCCGAGCAGCCCTCTGCGCAGCAGCACACTGATCGATGGTGTGGTGTGGGATGGCAGCAATCCGGCTGCTTACGCCGATTCCTTCGCCATCAAAGCCTGACGGGAGGTGAGCATGAACGCGCCTTTGAAAACACCACTCACCGTCGCCGGCAAGCCGCGCCTGTCAGTGAGCGCCCTGCTGCCGAGCGTTGCCACCCTCGGCAATTGGGCCAAGGCCGGCATCGCCCCGCTGCTGGGCATCATCGCCTTCATCGGTTTCTGGTCGCTGCTGGCGCAGTACAGCGAAGGCTTGCCCGGGCCGCTGAGCACCGGCCAGGCCGCGCTGGTGCTGTTTGCCGACCCGTTCTACGACAACGGCCCGAATGACATGGGCATTGGCTGGAACATCCTCAACTCGCTCGGCCGCGTCGGCGTCGGCTTCGGTCTGGCGGCGCTGGTGGGCATCCCGCTGGGGTTCGCCATCGGCCGCTTTGCCTTTCTGGCCGGCATGCTGGCGCCGATCATCAGCCTGCTGCGCCCGGTATCACCGCTGGCCTGGCTACCCATTGGCCTGCTGGTGTTCGAGGCCGCCGGCCCGGCGTCGATCTGGGTGATCTTCATCAGCTCGATCTGGCCGATCATCCTCAACACCGCCGCCGGCGTGGCCAGCGTGCCGCAGGACTACCTGAACGTGGCCCGCGTGCTCAAGCTGTCCGAGTTCAAGGTGCTGACGCGCATTCTGTTTCCTGCCGTGCTGCCGCACCTGATGACCGGCATCCGCCTGGCCATCGGCGTGGCCTGGCTGGTGATCGTCGCCGCGGAGATGCTCACCGGCGGCATTGGTCTGGGCTTCTGGGTGTGGGACGAGTGGAACAACCTCAATGTCGAGCACATTCTCATCGCCATCATCATCGTCGGCCTGGTGGGCCTGGCGCTGGAGCAGATGCTGCTGTTGATCGCCAAACGCTTTGACTACGCAAGCTGAAGAGGCGCGTTTCGCCAGCCCCGTAGCCCGGCTGCAATCCGGAGCGCGATCTCGGTTTCCCCGGATTGCATCCGGGCTACGCAAGCTTACAAATCAGTTCAATAACAGATTACAAGTAGTTGTTTTAAATGAATTCTTGACAGTGCAAGAACGGGAGAACTCCGATGGACAAATTCGTGGAGCTGACCGCTGTCAGCAAGCACTTCGACACCAAGAAAGGCCGCTTCCAGGCGCTGGCAGACGTCAACCTGAGTATCGCCCGTGGCGAGTTCGTGGCGTTGATCGGCCACTCCGGCTGCGGCAAATCCACCGTGCTCAACCTGATCGCCGGCCTGCTCGATGCCAACGAGGGCGGGCTGATCTGCAATGGCCGCGAGATCGACGGCCCCGGCCCTGAACGCGCCGTGGTGTTCCAGAACCACAGCCTGCTGCCCTGGATGACCTGCTTCGGCAACGTCCACCTGGCCGTGGAAAAGGTCTTCGGCGCGCGCGAAAGCAAGGCCCAGCTCAAGGCTCGCACCGAGCAGGCGCTGAACATGGTCGGCCTCAGCCATGCCATGCACAAGCATCCCAACGAGATCTCTGGCGGCATGAAGCAGCGCGTCGGCATCGCCCGTGCCCTGGCCATGGAGCCCAAGGTGCTGCTGATGGACGAGCCCTTCGGCGCCCTCGATGCCCTGACCCGTGCACATCTGCAGGACGAGCTGCTGCGCATCGTCGGGCAGACCCAGAGCACCGTGGTGATGGTCACCCATGACGTCGACGAGGCTGTGCTGCTGTCCGATCGCATTGTGATGATGACCAACGGCCCGGCAGCCACCGTCGGTGAAATTCTCGACATTGAACTGCCACGCCCGCGTGATCGCCTGGCACTGGCCAATGATCCGCAATACCACGCCTATCGCACCGCGGTGCTGGAGTTTCTCTACCAGCGCCAGCAGCGCCCCGCTGCCTGAGCGGTGACAACCGCTCTGGCCTGCGGGTTGGAGCGATTGAACCTCTGGCGTGTCACGGGGACGAATCGTTGTTCTCAACCGACAAGCAGAGAATCACATGCTCGACCTCACCACCTGGAATCTGTCGATTCCCACCGAACCGACACCGGCCACTATCACCACCGAGCGCCTCAATAGCGGCTATGCAAGCCGCTATTGAGGCGCAATGCCGACGGCAGCGTGACCTTCTGGGTGCCTGTGACCGGCTCCACCACGGCCGATGCCCACTATCCACGCAGCGAACTGCGCGAAACCCGCCGCGATGGCAGCCTCGGCAACTGGCTGCACGCCAGTGCGGACAACTATCTCAGTGCCGTGCTGCGGATCGATCAGGTACCCAGCCTCAACAAGGTGGTCATCGGCCAGATCCACAGCACCGACGTGCCCGGTAGCCAGAATGATCCGCTGGTCAAGCTGCAATACCACTACCGCCGTGGCGTCGGCCGCCTGGAACTGCTGCTGCGCGCCCAGCCAGGCGACACTGCCGTGCAGAACATCCTGCTGGCGGAAAACGTGCAACTGGGCGAACGCTTCGGTTACGGCCTGCGTATTACGCCCAGCGGGCGCCTTGGTGTCAGTGTCAGCAGCAGCGAGCGTGATACCGGCTCCTTCTACCGCCAACTGAGCAGCAGTTGGCGTGACCAGTACCTGTACTTCAAGGCCGGCGCCTACATTCAGGACAATTACGGCGAGGACGACGAAGGCGGCCGCGTCACCTTCTTTCACCTCAACAGCCTGCACCGCTGAGGCATGAGGTGGCTTACAATCATCGCCTTCCTTTTGCGATGACTCGACCATGGCGCGCCTGACCCTCGATTTTCCCGAAGACCAGTATTACTACCGCACGCAACTGACGGTGCGGGTGACCGACATCAACGGTGCCAACCACCTGGGCAATGATTCGATGATCTCGATGATTTCCGAGGCGCGCGCCCGCTTTCTCTTCGAGTTCGGCATTCAGGAAACCGACGGCAAGGGTATCGGCATCATCGTCACTGACCTGGCCACCACCTACCGCGCCGAAGCCCATGCGCGCGACCAGTTACTGTTCGAGGTCGGGGTGATGGACTTCAACCGCTATGGCGGCGATATCACCTTCCGCATCACCCGTCCGGCCGATGGTGCGCTGGTGGCCATGGCCAAGTCCGGCTTCGTGTTCTTCGACTATTTGCAGTCGAAAGTGGTGCCGATGCCGGAAGCCTTCAGCGCCAAGTTCCCCAAGGTCAATCGGCTCGACTGAGCCAGCGATCTCGACGCTTCAGGGCTATGGGCGAGCAGATGCCTGACAAACCCTGCACAGTTATTGCTGCTAATAACGTGACACATTGGCATTCGTCTGCTACGCCTAGGTCAGAACAGAAAAAGGGGGGATCGAGGATGACCGACACCTACCGCCGTGCCCGTCAGGCGGGGCTGCTCAGCAATCTGCTGGCACTCGCCCTGCTGACCGCGCCACTTCCCACTCACGCAACCAGCGTTAGCCAACTTTCCAGCGTCCAGCCTCAAGCCACTCTCAGTACGCAGCGATTGCCCCATTCGGGGGCATAGACGGCGCAAGCGCCTCGTTTTACGGCAGTACTGCGCGTACTGAAGGTGCGTAACGCCTGATCCCAGAGCCTCTGCCCGGTTGGCTCGGCTCTTGCTTGTTCCCTCGCACCAGGTAGCCAACGGCGGCCACCTCCCTCACGACAACGACGTCGCCTCACCCGGCCTTCATGGCCTGTGGTGAAGCGGCGTTTTTTTCGTGTTCGCCCCAGTGACCGGGGCCGGCGCAGGCGTCGCGATCCGAGCCTGCACTGCAATCGCTCAACCCTGCTGTGGCTTCGGCCGCAGGGCCCTGCACCACAAGTGCACGGCCTCCCCGGCAGGCACGGCCGCCGTGTCCACGACCACGGTTCGCCGCGCCATGCCGGGCTCCTTCTCGCTGATGAGGTGATCGATGAATACAAGTTTCTGGAAAGCCGGCCACGCCCCC
Source organism: Pseudomonas sp. GD03919 (assembly GCF_029814935.1). Lineage (NCBI taxonomy): Bacteria > Pseudomonadati > Pseudomonadota > Gammaproteobacteria > Pseudomonadales > Pseudomonadaceae > Pseudomonas > Pseudomonas sp. GD03919. The sequence goes on along the minus strand of NZ_CP104582.1, from coordinate 2,378,072 downwards.
ACCCTGTTCGCCGCCTTCCTCTATTTCGACCTGAGCTTCATGGTCTGGTACCTGCTCGGCCCGTTGGCGGTGCAGATCGCCACCGATCTCGAGCTCAACGCCCAGCAACGCGGCCTGATGGTGGCCACGCCGATCCTTGCCGGCGCCGTGCTGCGCCTGCTGATGGGCTTTCTCTGCGACCGCCTGTCACCGAAGACCGCCGGCCTGCTCGGCCAGGTGGTGGTGATTATCGCGCTGTTCTGCGCCTGGCAGATCGGCATCGGCAGCTACGAGCAGGCGCTGCTGCTCGGCCTGTTCCTCGGCTTTGCCGGCGCCGCCTTCGCCGTCGCCCTGCCGCTGGCCTCGCAGTGGTACCCGCCGCAGCACCAGGGCAAGGCCATGGGCATCGCCGGCGCCGGTAACTCTGGCACCGTGCTGGCAGCGCTGTTCGCCCCCGGCCTGGCCGCGTTGTCCGGCTGGCAGAACGTGTTCGGCTGGGCGCTGATCCCGCTGCTGGCGACCCTGGTGATCTTCGCCCTGGTGGCCAAGAATGCGCCGGAGCGGCCCAAGCCCAAGGCCTTCGGCGACTACCTCAAGGCCCTCGGCGATCGCGACAGCTGGTGGTTCATGTTCTTCTACAGCGTCACCTTCGGCGGCTTCATCGGGCTGGCCAGCGCCCTGCCCGGCTACTTCAGCGACCAGTACGGGCTTAATCCAGTGACCGCCGGCTACTACACCGCGGCCTGCGTCTTCGCCGGCAGCCTGCTGCGCCCGCTCGGCGGCGCCCTGGCCGACCGCATCGGTGGTATTCGCACGTTGCTGATGATGTACAGCATCGCCTCGCTGTGTATCACCGTGGTGGGCTTCAACCTGCCCAGCGCGACCGCTGCCCTGGCGTTTTTCGTCGCCGCCATGCTCGGCCTCGGTGCCGGCAACGGCGCGGTGTTCCAGTTGGTGCCGCAGCGCTTTCGCAGGGAAATCGGCGTGATGACCGGGTTGATCGGCATGGCCGGCGGCATCGGCGGATTCTTCCTCGCCGCCGGCCTGGGCACCATCAAGCAGCACACCGGCGACTACCAGCTCGGCCTGTGGCTGTTCGCCAGCCTCGGCGTGCTGGCCTGGATCGGCCTGCACGGGGTCAAGCAGCGCTGGCGCACCACCTGGGGCAGCGCCGCAGTGACCGCCGCGCGGGTGTGAGCGTACGGGCGGATCGTTCTCCGACGATCCGCCCAGCGTAGGGTGGATGACGTTTTGTTCATCCACCATGAAAACCAGGGTGGATCGGTATAGCTCAATCCACCCGAAGCGTTGAGGCAAAGGCGGGACCGGCCAGCCGCGCGGCATTGCACTGGTCAGGAAAAACGGGTGAAGTCGGCAGCGACGCACCTGTACCGCGTGGCTCCGTCCCGCCTTTGCCTCAGCCCTTCCCCACTGATGAATCTGTGGACACTCCCCATGCCCCTGCAACTGAGCATCGGCGAAACCAGCGCCACCGGCCCGCGCAGCGAGAACCAGGACGCCCTGCGCGTGGTTACCCCGGCGCCGGCCCTGGCCGCCAGCAAGGGCTACCTGCTGGGCCTGGCCGATGGCGTCAGCCAGTGCGCCGACGGCGGCCTGGCCGCGCGCGCCACCTTGCAGGCGCTGGCCCTGGATTACTACTCCACGCCGGAAACCTGGCCGGTGCAGCACAGCCTGGACCGCCTGCTCATTGCGCATAACCGCTGGCTGCAAGCCAACGGCGGCGGCCAGCCGCTGCTCACAACCCTCACCGCCCTGGTGCTGCGCGGCCGCTGCTACACCCTGGCGCATATCGGCGACAGCCGCGCCTACCTGTGGCGGAGCGGCCAGCTACAGCGCCTGACCGAAGACCATGTGTGGGAACAGCCGGGCATGCAACACGTGCTCAAGCGCGCCATGGGCCTGGATCAGCACCTGGTGGTGGACTACCGCGACGGCGAGCTGCAGGCCGGCGACCGTTTCCTGCTGGTCAGCGACGGTGTCTGGGCCTGCCTCAGCGACAAGCGCATCGGCGAGCTGCTGCAACAGGGCTATGACGCCGCGACGATCTGCCAGACCCTGGTCGACGAAGCGCACCGTGCCGGCAGCCAGGACAACGCCAGCGCCCTGCTGGTGCATATCGAGCAATTGCCCGAGGCGGCACTAGCCGATACCCTGGCCCAGCTCGAGCATTGGCCGCTGCCGTCGCGTCTGCGCGATGGCCAGGAGTTCGAGGGCTGGCGAGTCGAAGGGCTGCTCGGCGAATCGCGCCAGTCGCTGATCTATCGAGTGCACGACGCGGACGACCAGCCCTGGCTGCTCAAAACCCTGCCGGCCAGCCGCGCTGGTGAGGAGCAGGCCGGCCCGGCACTGCTGCAGGAGGAATGGTTCCTGCGTCGCGTCGCCGGCCGCCATTTTCCCGAGCTGCATGCTCTGCCGCAGCGCCAGCACCTGTATTACGTGCAGCGCGAGTACGCCGGTCAGACCCTGGCCACGCGCCTACAGCAGCACGGCCCGCTGAGCCTGGCCGACTGGCAGGACCTGGCGCCGCGGCTGATCAAGGCCCTCGGTCTGCTGCACCGACGCAATATCATCCACCGCGACATCAAGCCGGAGAACCTCTTGCTCGGCGACGACGGCGAGCTGCGCGTGCTCGACTTCGGCCTGGCCTACTGTCCGGGCCTGACCCGCGACGAGGCCCATGCCCTGCCCGGCACCCCCAGCTATATCGCCCCGGAAGCCTTCGCCGGCAGCCCGCCCAGCGCCCAGCAGGACCTCTACGCCGCTGGCGTGACCCTCTATCACCTGCTTACCGGCCACTATCCCCATGGCGAGGTCGAGGCCTTCCAACACCCACGCTTCGGCCAGCCAACGCCGGCCAGCCGCTATCGCCCGGATCTGCCGGCCTGGCTCGACGAGGTCTTGAACCGCGCGGTAGCCGCCACCCCGGCGCAGCGCTTCGAAACCGCCGAGGAATGGCTGCTGGCCTTGGAAAGCGGCGAGCGCCAGTCGCTGAACAACCGTCCCCGACCGCTGCTGGAGCGCGAGCCGCTACTGGTCTGGCGCACGGTGGCGCTGGTGTCGCTGCTGCTTAACCTGCTGCTGGCGCTGCTGCTGTTCAAATAGCCTAGCTCGCACCAAAGCAGCGCAAAACGCCTCGCAAAGGTGCACAAACCCAGTCACCACACACCGCCAAGTTGCTGAAAAGCCGGGAAAACAGGGTTCCGAGAAAGTTGGCACAAGCGCTGCATTGTTACTGGCAGCAAACACATAAAGCGCGACCTTCAACGAAGAAGGCTGCACTTCCCGATAGAACGGGACCTGGACAAAGGCGTCCTCGCTAGGTGACTAGCGGGACGCCTTTTTTGTTTTTTTGGCCTGCCATTCATGGCGGCCACTTTTTTCCGTGATCAATGACTCAGGAGATGGCCGGCATGCAAAAACTCAAGCTGGTGATGATCGGCAACGGCATGGCGGGTGTGCGCACCCTCGAAGAGCTGCTCAAGCTCGCCCCCGATCTCTACGACATCACCGTGTTCGGCGCCGAACCGCACCCCAACTACAACCGCATCCTGCTCTCCCCGGTGCTGGCCGGCGAGCAAACCTTCGAGGAGATCGTGCTCAACGATCTCAACTGGTACGCCGATAACGGCATCAAACTGCTGCTCGGGCGCAAGGTGGTCAAGATCGACCGCAAGAAGCGCCTGGTGATCGCCGACGACGGCAGCGAGGCCGAGTACGACCGTCTGCTGATCGCCACCGGCTCCAACCCCTTCATCCTGCCGATTCCGGGCAAGGATCTGCAGGGTGTGATCGGCTACCGCGACATCGCCGACACCCAGACCATGATGGACACCGCCAAGACCCACAAGCACGCGGTGGTCATCGGCGGCGGCCTGCTCGGCCTGGAGGCGGCCAACGGCCTCAAGCTGCGCGGCATGGACGTCACCGTGGTGCACCTCGGCGACTGGCTGCTGGAGCGCCAGCTGGATCGCACCGCTGGCGAGTTGCTGCAGAAGTCCCTGGAAGACCGCGGCCTGAAGTTCCTCCTGCCCAAGCACACCGCGGAACTGCTGGACAACGGCGAAGGCCGTGTCTGCGCGGTGAAATTCAAGGACGGCGAGGTGATTCCCGCCGACCTGGTGGTGATGGCCGCCGGTATCCGTCCCAACACCGAACTGGCCGAGAGCGCCGGCATCGCCTGCAACCGCGGCATCCTGGTCAACGACACCATGCAGACCTATGACCCGCGCATCTACGCCATCGGCGAATGCGCCAGCCACCGCGGCATCGCCTACGGTCTGGTGGCACCGCTGTTCGAGCAGGCCAAGGTCTGCGCCAATCACCTGGCCCAGCTCGGTTTCTCCCGCTACCAGGGCTCGGTGACCTCGACCAAGCTCAAGGTCACCGGTATCGATCTGTTCTCCGCCGGCGAATTCATGGGCGGCGAAGGTACCGAGACTATCACCCTCTCCGACCCCATCGGCGGCGTGTACAAGAAGCTGGTGATCAAGGACGACGTGCTGGTCGGCGCCTGCCTGTACGGCGACACCGCCGACGGTGGTTGGTATTTCCGCCAGATCCGCGAGAACCACAATGTCAGCGAGATCCGCGACCACCTGATGTTCGGCGAAGGCGCCATCGGCGACGTCGGCCACCAGGGCGCCGACAAGACCGCCAACATGCCCGACAGCATGGAAATTTGCGGCTGCAACGGCGTGTGCAAGGGCACCATAGTCCGGGCCATCCAGGAAAACGGTCTGTTTTCGGTGGATGACGTGAAGAAACAGACCAAGGCCGGCAGCTCCTGCGGCTCCTGTGTCGGTTTAGTCGAGCAGATCCTGATCAGCACCGTCGGCGGCGCGGCGGACGTCAAGCCCAAGAGCGAGAAGGCCATCTGCGGCTGCTCCGACTTCAACCACGGGCAGATCCGCAAGGCCATCCGTGAACAGCACCTGACCTCCATGGCGCAGACCATGGCCTTTCTCAACTGGAGTACGCCCAACGGCTGCGCCACCTGCCGTCCGGCGCTGAACTACTACCTGATCTCCACCTGGCCGGGCGAGGCCAAGGACGACCCGCAGTCGCGCCTGATCAACGAACGCGCCCACGCCAATATCCAGAAGGACGGGACGTATTCCGTTGTTCCGCGTATGTGGGGCGGCGTGACCAATCCCTCCGAGCTGCGCCGCATCGCCGATGTGGCCGACAAGTACAACGTGCCCATGGTCAAGGTCACCGGCGGCCAGCGCATCGACCTGCTGGGGATCAAGAAGGACGACCTGCCAGCGGTGTGGAAGGATCTGGACATGCCCTCCGGCCACGCCTACGGCAAGTCCATCCGCACGGTGAAGACCTGCGTCGGCAGCGAGTTCTGCCGCTTCGGCACGCAGAACTCCACTCAGCTGGGCATCGACCTGGAGCACGACCTGTTCAACATGTGGTCGCCGCACAAGGTCAAGCTGGCGGTCTCCGGCTGCCCGCGCAACTGCGCCGAGGCCGGCATCAAGGACGTCGGCATCATCGGCGTGGATTCCGGTTTCGAGATGTACATCGGCGGTAACGGCGGGATCAAGACCGAGGTGGCCGAGTTCTTCGTCAAGGTGAAAACCGCCGAAGAAGTGCGCGAATACAACGCCGCCTTCCTCCAGCTGTACCGCGAGGAGGCCTTCTACCTCGAGCGCACCGTGCACTACCTGCAGCGCGTCGGCATGGAACACATCAAGAAGGCGGTGCTGGAGGACGAGGCCAACCGCAAGGCCCTGGCCGCACGCCTGCACTACGCCCTGTCGTTCGAGCAGGACCCGTGGAAGGAGCGCATCGAGACGCCGCAACTGAAGAAAGAGTTCGACACCATCAAGGTCGTGCAAATCGAGGAGGCCACCGTATGAACTGGCTGGATATCTGCGCTCTGGAAGAGATCAACGTGCTCGGCTCGCGCATCGTCGCCGGGCCGAAAGGCGATATCGCCATCTTCCGCACCAGTAACGATGAAGTATTCGCCCTCGACGACCGCTGCCCGCACAAGGGCGGGCCGCTGTCCCAGGGCTTGATCTACGGCAAGCGCGTGGCCTGCCCGCTGCACAACTGGCAGATCGAGCTGGAGTCCGGCGAGGCCGTGGCGCCGGATGTGGGCTGCGCTCACCGGCACCACGCCAAGGTGGAAAGCGGCCGTGTGCTACTGGCCCTGAACCAGGCCGAAAAGTGCTCATAGAACTGTAGGAGCCAGCTTGCTGGCGATGCTTTTCGCGGCCTGGATCGCCAGCAAGAACTCAGCGCCCCCTGGCGCCTACAGCAAGCCGCAAACCACGGAGTCGAGCACCATGACTACCCAAAGCCAAATCACCGCCTCCACCTGCTGCTACTGCGGCGTGGGCTGCGGCGTGCTGATCGAGCACGACGGCGAGAAGATCCTCGGCGTCGCCGGCGATCCCAGCCACCCGGCCAACTTCGGCAAGCTGTGCAGCAAAGGCTCGACCCTGCACCTGACCGGCGACCTCGACGCCCGTGCCCTCTACCCCGAGTTGCGCTTGGGCAAGGGCCTGGCACGTTCACGCACGGACTGGGGCAGCGCCCTGGATCACGCCGCGGCGGTGTTCGCCGAGACCATCCGCGAACACGGCCCGGACAGTGTGGCTTTTTATATCTCCGGCCAGTTGCTGACCGAGGATTACTACGCCTTCAACAAGCTGGCCCGCGCCCTGGTCGGCACCCACAACATCGATTCCAACTCGCGCCTGTGCATGTCCAGCGCGGTGGTCGGCTACAAGCGCAGCCTCGGCGCCGACGCCCCGCCCTGCAGCTATGAGGACATCGAGCAGAGCGACTGCCTGCTGATCGCCGGCTCCAACATGGCCTACGCCCACCCGGTGCTGTTCCGCCGCCTGGAAGAAGCCAAGGCTCGCCGCCCCGAGATGCAGATCATCGTCATCGATCCGCGGCGCACCGACACCTGCGAGCTGGCCGACCTGCACCTGGCGATCCTGCCCGGCACCGACGTGGCGCTGTTTCACGGCATCCTGCATATCCTGCTGTGGGAAGGCTGGATCGACCGCCGCTATATCGACGCCCACACCGAAGGCTTCGAGGCGCTGAAGAAGCTGGTGCGCGACTACAGCCCGGCGGCCACCGCCGATATCTGCGGCATCAGCCTCGACGCGCTGCAGCGTTGCGCCGAACTGATCGGCCGCGCGCCCTCCTTCCTTTCGCTGTGGTGCATGGGGCTCAACCAGTCCTCGTCCGGCAGCGCGAAGAACAGCGCGCTGATCAACCTGCACCTGGCCACCGGGCAAATCGGCAAGCCCGGCGCCGGCCCCTTCTCGCTGACCGGCCAGCCCAATGCCATGGGCGGCCGCGAAACCGGCAGCCTGAGCAACCTGCTGCCTGGCCACCGCGAGGCGGGCAATGCCGAGCACCGCGCCGAAGTCGCCGCCTACTGGGGCGTCGACGCCCTGCCGGAGACGCCCGGGCTGTCCGCCATCGAGCTGTTCGATGCGGTGCACGACGGCCGTATCAAGGCGCTGTGGATCGCCTGCACCAACCCGGCGCAGTCGCTGCCGAACCAGAACAAGGTGCACGAGGCCCTGGCCGCCTGTCCCTTCGTCGTGGTGCAGGAAGCCTTCTTCACCACCGAGACCTGCCGCTACGCCGACCTGCTGCTGCCCGCCGCCAGCTGGGGCGAGAAGGAAGGCACGGTGACCAACTCCGAACGCCGCGTCAGCCATGTACGCCGCGCCGTGTCAGCGCCCGCAGAGGCGCGGCCCGATTGGTCGATCACCTGCGACTTTGCCCGTCGCCTGGAAACGCTGCTGCGCCCCGGCCTGCCCAGCCTGTTCGATTTCGCCGACAGCGAAGCGCTGTTCGAGGAATACAAGCACCTGACCGCCCAGCGCGACCTTGACCTCTCGGGGCTGAGCTACGCGCTGCTGGATAACCAAGGTCCCCAACAATGGCCATTTGCGCCTGGCGCGCGCCAGGGCACCGCGCGGCTGTATGCCGACGGTCGCTTCCCCACCGCCAGCGGGCGAGCGCAATTTCATGCTGACCCGTACCGCGCGCCGAAGGAAAAGCGCGAGGCGCGCTATTCGCTCACCCTCAACACCGGCCGCCTGCGCGATCAGTGGCACGGCATGAGCCGCACCGGCACTGCCGCTCGCCTGTTCGGCCATGTTGAGGCCGCGGTACTCGGCCTGCATCCGGACGAGTTGCGTCGCCGCCGTCTGCAGGACGGCGATCTGGTCAGGTTGCGCAGCCGCCGCGGCAGCCTGATCCTGCCGGTACAGCCGGACGAGTCGGTGCGCCCCGGTCAGGCCTGGCTGCCGATGCACTGGGGCGACCGCTTCCTCAAGGGCCTGGGCACCAACGTGCTGACCCAGCCGGCTTTCGATCCGTTATCCAAACAACCGGAGCTCAAGCATGCTGGTGTTGAGGTGGGCAAGGTCGAGCTACCCTGGCAACTGTTCGCCCTGGTCGAAGGCGAGGTGCAGAGCCGCTTCGAGGCCCTGCGCCCGCTGTTCGAGGACTTCGCCTACGCCAGCCTCACCCCCACCGGTCGCGAGCGCCCCGCCCTGCTGATCCGCGCCGCCAGTGCCGTGGCGCCGCAGCCTGAGCTGCTGGCGCGGATCGATCGCCTGCTGCGCCTGAACCAGGGTCCAGTGCTGGCCTACGACGACCCGCGCCGCGCGGTGGGCAAGCGCGTGCGCATCGAGGACGGCCGCATCGTCAGCATCCGCCTGGCCGGCGAAACCGCCGCCAGCGAATGGCTCAGAAGCCTGTGGCTGGACGGCCAGGCCGACGCCGACCTGCGCCGCTGGCTGCTCGCCCCGGTCTCCGCGCCGCCGGGCAACGCAGCCGTCAACACGCGCGGCAAGACCCTGTGCAACTGCCTGAACGTCAGCGAAGGCGCTGTGCACGCCGGCATTGCCCGCGGCCTGGATCTGGATGGCCTCAAGCAGGAACTCAAGTGCGGCACCAGTTGTGGCTCCTGCGTACCCGAAATCAAACGCCTGTTGGCGCAACAGTCCACTGCAGTGAACGCATGAATTGATCGTACCTACGCTGGAGCGTGGGAACCAACGGCAAACGCCGGCACGTGACACGAGAGAGGTGGTGAACATGAGCGCAAAAGTCTGGCTGGTAGGCGCGGGCCCCGGTGATCCCGAGCTGCTGACCCTCAAGGCGGTCAAGGCGCTGAACCAGGCCGAGATCGTGATGATCGACGATCTGGTCAACCCGGCCGTGCTCGAGCACTGCCCCGGCGCGCGTATCGTCTCGGTGGGCAAGCGCGGCGGTTGTCGCTCCACCCCGCAGGCCTTCATCCATCGCCTGATGCTGCGCTACGCGCGCCAGGGCAAATGCGTGGTGCGCCTGAAAGGCGGTGATCCGTGCATCTTCGGCCGCGGCAGCGAGGAAGCAGACTGGCTCGGCGCGCACGGCATCGAAGTGGAGATGGTCAACGGCATCACCGCCGGGCTGGCCGGCGCCACCAACTGCGGCATCCCCCTGACCCTGCGCGGTGTGGCGCGTGGCGTGACGCTGGTCACCGCGCACACCCAGGACGACAGCAGCCTGAACTGGGCGGCTCTGGCCCAGAGCGGCACCACATTGGTGGTCTATATGGGCGTCGCCAAGCTGGCGGACATCCAGACCGGGTTGCTCGCCGGCGGTATGCGCGGCGAAATGCCGGTAGCGATGATCGAGAACGCCTCGTTACCCGAGCAACGCGAATGCCGCAGCAGCCTCGCGGCCATGCAGCTTGACGCAGCAGCATTCGCCCTGAAGAGCCCGGCTATTCTGGTGATCGGCGAAGTCGTCCGCGCCAGCAGCTCGCTCAGCATGCCCCAGCGTCTGCATGCCTGAGCGCTACGCAGTCATTGCCTGCGATTCGCTGCGAGGCGCAGCTCCAACACCTGGGTAAATCGACGCGGTGTGGCTGGCATTGCCCATTGCGGGCTTTTATCCCAGAAAAAAGAAACCCGGCCGAGGCCGGGTTTCTCCTTACAGCACCAGAAGCATTACTGCTGGATCTGGGCTTCTACTTCAGCTTCAACGCGACGGTTGATGGCGCGGCCGGCGTCGGTGGCGTTGTCGGCTACCGGGCGAGTTTTGCCGTAACCAACAGCGTTCACGCGGCTGCCGTCTACACCGTACTGGTTGACCAGCACGTTACGTACAGCGTTGGCACGACGCTCGGACAGACCCTGGTTGTAGGCGTCAGAACCGACGGAGTCAGTGTGACCTTCAACGGTGGTGGTGGTCTGCGGATACTGGTTCATGAAGTCAGCCAGGTTCTTGATGTCACCGTAGCTTTCTTCTTTGACGCGGTCTTTGTCGAAGTCGAACTTGACGTCCAGTTCAACGCGAACGGTTTCCAGAGCCGGCTCCGGAGCAGGCTCTGGCATCGGCTCGGGTGCAGCAGCTACGACCGGAGCCGGAGCCGGAGCCGGCTTGCTGCCGCCACCGAAGTTCAGACCAACACCCACGCCAGCTTGCCACTCGGTGTCGCCCTGGTCGATGTTGTACAGAGCGTCGACGCCGGCACGGGCGTAGAACATCTCGGTGAAGTAGTACTTGGCACCAGCGCCCGCGATGGCCAGGGTGGAGTGGTTACGACCACCGCCGTTGGCGTCGCCGATGCTCTGATGGCCGAAACCGGCAGAAACGTAAGGACGCAGACCAACACCCGGCTGACCGAAGTGGTAGATGGCCTTCAGGTCGGTCAGGTTGCCCTTGATGTTCTTGCTGCCGCGAGAGCCTTCGCCGCGCAGATCATGGTACTCGCCATAGGACAGCGCCAGCTCGACGTCGTCGGTCAGGTAGTAGCCGATGCTGCCACCGAACAGGTTGCCTTCGTCGTGAGCGAAATCGCGCTGAGAGTCGGTGAAGTAGCGATTGACGAAGCCCTCCACCTCGACAGCGCCTTGACCTTGCGCCAGCGCGCCGAAGGAGGTTGCGGCAACGAGAGAGCCAATGACTACGCCCAAGGTGTTTTTTACTTTCATCCGTTAAATCCCCATCTTGGTGGTTAATAAGTCGCCGTTAACTTCAGTCGGCAACTTGGCGGCGATTTTAGCAGGTTTCGCCCTCCCTTAGTGGTCGGCAAGCTGAACTAAGTTTCGGAAGTTTCCGAAAATTTGTCCCGCAACCGATCCAAAGCGCGCTTGTAGCGCATTTTCGTTGCGCTCAAGCCCATGTGCATGATGTCGGCAATCTCTTGAAACTCGAGCTCTGCGACAAAACGTAGCACCAGAATTTCACGGTCTATCGGGTTGACGTGCACCAACCAGCGATCCAAACCGCCTCGCTCCTCGACTTTGGGTGTCTTCTCGTCGGAAGCTTCTTCGAGCGGATCCAAACTCAAGGCGTCAATCAATCGACGCTTGCGCCGCTCTTTTCGATACTGAGTAATGCATTCGTTGTAGGTGATGCTATAGAGCCAAGTCTTGAACTTGGACTTACCCTCAAAGCTCTTCAGGCCATAGAGAACCTTGAGCATCACCTCCTGACAGACATCATCAGCGTCCCTGTCGTTCCCCAAGTAACGTGCGCAAACGTTAAATAATGTTCGCTGGTAACGCCGCATCAGCTCTTCATACGCACGGGTGATATGAAACAGCTCGTCATGGGCGCGCGCCACCAGCTCCTCATCGGTGAGCTCGCGGGGGTCGTAGCGCGTTGGCAGGGCTTGAGCTTTGTTCAAAACGAGTCGGGCCGACAGTCAGGACGAAAAGTGCCCGGCAGGTCACACCTGCCGGGCAGCTGCATAAAATAACAGATTGGCGTCAGCGACTGTTCACGCGTTGCTCGAGCATGACGCGATTGGCCACCGATACCAGCTCACCGGTATCGGTCAACAGGGTGGTTTTCACTGTGCCGATCTCTTCGATCTGCCCTTCGACCTCACCCACCTGCACATGTTGCCCGACCTGATACAACTCGCGCACATAGATGCCGGCCAGAATCTGGCTGGCGATATCCCGGCTGCCCAGCCCCAGCGCCAATGCCACCGCCAGGCCGACGGAAATCAGCACGATGGCGATGACGTTGTTGAGCAGGTCGGTCTTGATTTCCAGCTGACCGATGGCCACGGAGATGCTGATGATGATCACCAGGCCCTGCGCAACGCGCCCCAGGCCATTGGCATACTCGAGGCCCACACCTTCGGCGGCGCCACGCACCAGGCTGCTGACCAGTTGCGCCAGGAGCACGCCTGCCAGCAGTACCAGCGCCGCGCCGAACACCTTGGGCAGATACAGCGCCAGCACGTCGAGGGTCGCGGAGACACGTTGCAGGCCGAGCGATTCAGCGGCAGATACCAGGAAGATCAGCAGCACGAACCAGTAAACGATCTTGCCGATCAGGGTCGATACCGACGCATGAATGCCGACGCGCGCCAGCAGCTTGGTCAGGCCGGTACCGGTCATCAGACGATCCAGTCCGACCTTACCGAGCAGCTTGGACAGCAGCGTGTCGAGCAACTTGGCCACGACGAAGCCAAGCAATACCAGCACCAGCGCCACGAACAGATTGGGGATGAAGCCAGCAACCTTACTCCACAGTGCGGTCATCGCGGAGATCAGGCTTTGGGTCCAGGGATCGAGTTCCATTTCAGTCAGCCTTGTCAACAGAAGCAGAGGATTGGGTACGGCGCGAAACCGGCGCGACATGCGCCGAACCGTTGTTCAGGGCGATCATCAGCGCCTGCGCCCAGTGACCGACCAGGTTGAACAGGTCACCCGCTCCGACCTGGCGGTTGGCGGTCTTGAGAACCCGGTGCAGACAGGCATCTTCGTCATGGCTGGACGGCGCGGCCTTGAGCAAATCGCGTAAAGATTCTTCGAATGGATCGTGCATGCGCACCTCACGGGATGTCACGGCTAGACGCAGTAGCCGGCGGATGAGTCACACATCACAACCAGCGCCAGCGGCGGAAAAGTAGCAGTTGGCCCAGCGCCAAAAGGATCATCAGGCCACAGGCGATAAAGAAACCGAGCGGGCTTTCGGCGCCAGGAATGCCGCCAACATTGATGCCCAGCAGGCCCGTAAGAAAGGTCAGCGGCAGGAACATGCCGGCGATTACGGTAAAACGGTACATGATGCGGTTCATCCGCTCTGCAAGGCGCTGATTCTCAGCTTCGAGTACCAGGCTGACGCGCTCGCGCAACAATTCGAGTTCTTCGAGATAGCGCGTCAGCCGGTTATGCAGTTCGTTCCAGTAATCATCGTCATCCTCGACGAACCAGGGCTGGCGACTGCGCATCATCTGCGCATACAGATCACGCTGCGGCGCCAGGAAACGCCGTAGCCCGGCGGCGCGGCGGCGCAGCTGCAACATCAGGCTGTGATCGGGACGATAGCGCTCGTCAGCGTCCAGACGATCCTCTTCGACATCGAGCTGATCACTCAACTCGGCGATCAGGTCATCGACGCGGTTGGTCAGGTGCCGCGCCAGCTCCAGCAGCAGCTCGGAGGACGTGCGTGGCCCCTTGCCCGCCAGCAGATCGGCAATCAGCGCATCGGTCGCCAGCAGCGGCCGTAGGCGCAGGGAAATTACCCGACGAGCATCGGCAAAGATGCGCACCGAGACCATGTCTTCCGGCTCGGCGCCCGGGTTGCGATTGATACCCCGCAGAAACAGCAGTAGTTCATCACGCGGCAACGGCAACAAGCGTGGCCGGGTGTTCTCTTCCAGTAGCAGATCACAGCTGAACTCATCCAGGCCACTGTGCTCGCGCAACCAGTGCTGCGCCGGGGCCTGACTACGATCCCAGTGCAGCCACAGGCTTTCCTGCTCGCTCAGTTGCAGGCCATCCAGTTGCTCGCGGCTGATGCTGCGCGCACCACCACGGCCATCGAGCACGAAGGCATGCAGCAGTGCCGAGTCCTGATCCACCATCGGGTTATTCCGGCATTTTCAGGGCTTGCGGAGAGACGATCACACCGTTGTTGTCGGCGTACAGGTAGTCGCCCGGCTTGAAGGTCACGCCGCCGAAGGTAACCGGCACGTTCAGATCACCGATGCCGCGCTTGTCGGTTTTCATCGGGTGACTGGCCAGCGCCTGCACACCCAGATTGGTCTGCGCGATGACATCAACATCACGGATACAGCCGTAGACCAGGATGCCCTCCCAGCCATTTTTGGCCGCTTTTTCGGCCAGCATGTCACCCAGCAGCGCCCGACGCAGCGAGCCGCCGCCATCGACGACCAGTACTTTCCCCTGACCTGGCAGATCGACCTGCTCCTTCACCAGCGAGTTGTCTTCATGGCACTTGATGGTGACGATTTGGCCACCAAAGGAATCACGGCCACCGTAGTTGGCGAACATCGGCTCGACGACCTGAACCAACTCCGGATAGGCATCGCACAGATCAGGGGTGATGTAGTGCATGGCAGAACTCCTTTCGACAATGAATGAACGACAGGCAAGTGGAAGATCAGGAAATGACCACTACCAAACGATGCGTCACATCTTACCGCCAAGCACTCGCCGAAGAAACGTTACGATAGCTCAGACACCCGCAACGGCGGCCTGCTCGGTGAACTCTACAGGCAGTCGCAGGTATTGCAGCCAGTATTCGGTCAGCGGCCAAACTTCGCGCTGCGCCTCTTTGCTGACCAACATTTCAATGTGCCCGAAATCGCTGCTGAAGCCTTTCTCCTTACCCAACAGTAGAAAGTGCCTCGGCGCGCTACTGCATTGCTCCAGAAGCTTGCGACAGGCCCAAGCAGGATCATCGAAATCGGCAGCAGCTGCCACGGCCATAAGCGGTACGCTCACCTCAGCGAGGCCTGCCCACCAGTCCTTCCGCCCATCACCGAATCGCCCGAACAGCCTGAGCCAGCGTAGTGCTTCCAGCGCTAGCCCGATAGGTTCATCTTCAGGGCCGCGCTTCAGGCGACGGCCGGACAGATAAGGAAAGGCGCGCAGCAGTAGACGCGCGCCCCACTCTATCGGAGGTATCTTCAGCGGCCAGTAGCTGCGGCTGACCTGAGTGCCGAACAACGCAACCGAGCTGGCACGCGACTGATCGAGATAACCACCACCCAACGCAGCCGCCAGGATCACTCCGCCCAGCGAGTGGCCAATCCAGTGTGCGGCCTGCCCGGTCTGCTCGAATAGGAAATCGGCGATGGCCGGCACGTCGTAGTGCACGTACTGCGCCACGCTGTTGTCGCGATAGCCTTCATTGCGCGGTGAAAGGCCGTGGCCGCGCATTTCGGCGATCCACACGTCAAACCCCGCACGCGCCAGATAGGCGCCAAGGCCGATGCCCTTGGGCGAGTACCAGAAACGTCGGTTGGAAAAACTGCCATGCAGCAGCACCACAGGCACGCCGCGCGCACCTTCGACACCCGCCAAGCCTACTCGCGTCAACGCCAGCTCTACACTGGAATCCGGACTGTTGTTGGGCTTCAGACGATAGACGTCTTCACTGAGATCGCCGCGTAGCTCGGCACTGATCAGCGCGACGGGGAAAAGCTCACTACTGCTTTGCATGGATCGGAAAACCGCAATGGCGCTGTGCCACAAAGAAGAACGAAACCCATAAAAAACCGTCGGAGCGACGTTCAAATCGCTGGCGACGGCTTCGGGGTGACTACCCAGAAAAAAGGCGGGATCAACCCGCCCTCTTTCCGCGTCAGCTACTG
This sequence comes from Pseudomonas sp. GD03919, assembly GCF_029814935.1. Taxonomy (NCBI): domain Bacteria; kingdom Pseudomonadati; phylum Pseudomonadota; class Gammaproteobacteria; order Pseudomonadales; family Pseudomonadaceae; genus Pseudomonas; species Pseudomonas sp. GD03919. The sequence continues at coordinate 2,362,447 of NZ_CP104582.1, read as the reverse complement.
CTCTCAGGCAGGCTGCGCCTCGGCCAGGAAGAACCAGGTGTCGAGGACCGAATCGGGGTTCAGCGAAACGCTCTCGATGCCCTGCTCCATCAGCCACTTGGCCAGATCCGGGTGATCCGAAGGGCCCTGACCGCAGATGCCGATGTACTTGCCGGCCTTGTTGCAGGCAGCGATGGCATTGGCCAGCAGCTTCTTCACCGCAGGGTTACGCTCATCGAACAGGTGGGCGACGATGCCGGAGTCACGATCCAGGCCCAGGGTCAGCTGGGTCAGGTCGTTGGAACCGATGGAGAAGCCATCGAAGAACTCGAGGAACTCTTCAGCCAGCAGCGCGTTGGACGGCAGTTCGCACATCATGATGACCTTCAGGCCATCCTGACCGCGCGCCAGGCCATTGCTGGCCAGCAGCTCGACCACTTGCGACGCCTCGCCCAGGGTACGCACGAACGGCACCATGATCTCGACGTTGGTCAGGCCCATCTCGCCCCGCACCTTCTTCAGCGCACGGCACTCAAGCTCGAAGCAGTCGCGGAAGGATTCGCTGATGTAGCGCGAAGCGCCACGGAAGCCCAGCATCGGGTTCTCTTCTTCCGGCTCATACAGCTTGCCGCCAATCAGGTTGGCGTATTCGTTGGACTTGAAGTCCGACAGGCGCACAATGACCTTCTTCGGCCAGAAGGCAGCGGCCAGGGTGCTGATGCCCTCGACCAGCTTCTCGACGTAGAAGTCGACCGGGTCGCCATAGCCGGCGATGCGCTTCTCGACGCTGTCCTTGATCTCCGGCGGCAGGCTGGCGAAGTTCAGCAGCGCCTTGGGGTGCACGCCGATCATGCGGTTGATGATGAATTCCAGGCGGGCCAGGCCCACACCTTCGTTCGGCAGTTGGGCGAAGTCGAAGGCGCGATCCGGGTTGCCGACGTTCATCATGATCTTGAACGGCAGATCCGGCATGGCATCGACCGAGTTCTTGCGGATGTCGAATCCCAGCTCACCCTCGAAGATGAAGCCGGTATCGCCCTCGGCGCAGGAGACGGTGACACCCTGGCCATCCTTCAGCACGCTGGTAGCATTGCCGCAACCAACCACGGCCGGAATACCCAGCTCACGGGCGATGATCGCCGCGTGACAGGTACGGCCGCCACGGTTGGTGACGATGGCGCTGGCGCGCTTCATCACCGGTTCCCAATCCGGGTCGGTCATGTCGGAGACCAGCACATCGCCCGGCTGCACCTTGTCCATTTCGGACACATCGTGGATCACCCGCACCTTGCCGGCGCCGATGCGCTGACCGATGGCGCGACCTTCCACCAGAACGGTGCCCTTCTCTTTCAGCAGGTAGCGCTCCATCACGGTGGCGCTGGCGCGGCTTTTCACGGTTTCCGGACGCGCCTGCACGATGTACAGCTTGCCGTCGTCACCGTCCTTGGCCCACTCGATGTCCATCGGGCGGCCGTAGTGTTTCTCAATGATCAGCGCCTGCTTGGCCAGCTCGCTGACCTCGGCGTCGGTGATGCAGAAGCGCGCGCGATCGGCACGGTCGACCTCGACTGTCTTGACCGAACGACCGGCCTTGGCTTCGTCGCCGTAGACCATCTTGATCGCCTTGCTGCCCAGGTTACGACGCAGAATGGCCGGGCGGCCGGCTTCCAGAGTCGGCTTATGCACGTAGAACTCGTCGGGGTTGACCGCGCCCTGCACCACGGTCTCGCCGAGACCATAGGCGCCGGTAATGAACACCACGTCACGGAAGCCGGACTCGGTGTCCAGGGTGAACATAACGCCGGCGGTGCCGGTTTCCGAACGCACCATGCGCTGCACACCAGCAGACAGGGCGACCAGCTTGTGATCGAAGCCCTGGTGCACGCGGTAGGCGATGGCGCGGTCGTTGAACAGCGAAGCGAAGACTTCCTTGGCAGCGCGGATCACGTTGTCCACGCCACGGATGTTGAGGAAGGTTTCCTGCTGGCCGGCGAAGGAAGCATCCGGCAGGTCTTCGGCGGTAGCAGAAGAACGCACGGCCACGGCCATGTTGTCGTTGCCAGCGCTCATGGTGGCGAAGGCTTCACGAATCTGCTTGTCCAGCTCGGCGGGGAACTCGGCGTCCATCACCCATTGGCGAATCTGCGCGCCGGTCTTGGCCAGGGCATTGACGTCATCGACATCCAGGGCGTCGAGCGCTGCGTGGATCTGCGCATTCAGGCCGCTCTGCTCGAGAAAATCGCGATAGGCCTGAGCCGTAGTGGCGAAACCGCCGGGAACCGAAACGCCGGCGCCGGCCAGGTTGCTGATCATCTCGCCGAGGGATGCGTTCTTGCCCCCCACATGCTCAACATCGTGATTGCCGAGCTTATCGAGGGAAACTACGTACTCTACCAAGGTGATCTCTCCACTAAGATGTTGGAAAAGCTCAGAATTTGCGTAAAGCCAATTGCGCTTCGCCCTGCTGCATTAAAAGCAGGCTCCAGCTCGCAAGCCTTTGCACAAATTCCTGGGGGGCTGGATGATCCGGCGGCGCTCTGCCGCAAGATTGTGGCCTTGCCCTTGAATAAGTAACAATGCCAGAACCCGTAGGCCCCGGCGAAAAACGCGGCCTATCATAGCCAAGAATCGAACTCAGCTTAAGGCCTTTGGCGCAAATGAAACGAACCGCTTTCTTCATCTCCGACGGCACCGGCATCACCGCCGAAACCCTGGGCCAGAGTCTGCTCGCGCAGTTCGAGAACATTCAGTTCACCAAACTCACGCGCCCTTATATCGACAGCGTCGATAAAGCGCGCGCCATGGTACAACAAATCGATGCCGCCGCTGAAAGGGACGGCGTACGTCCGATCATCTTCGACACCATCGTCAATCGCGATATTCGAGCCATTCTCGATACCGCCAATGGCTTCATGATCGACATCTTCTCGACCTTTCTCTCGCCGCTGGAACAGGAGTTGAGCTCGCACTCCTCCTACTCGGTCGGCAAGTCACACTCCATCGGCCAGCACTCCAACTATATGGAGCGCATCGAGGCGGTGAACTTCGCCCTCGACAACGATGATGGCGCGCGCACCCACTATTACGACAAGGCCGATCTGATCCTGGTCGGCGTGTCGCGCTGCGGCAAGACACCTACCTGTCTGTACATGGCCATGCAGTACGGCATCCGTGCCGCCAACTATCCACTTACCGAAGACGACATGGAGCGCCTGCAGCTTCCCGATTCGCTGAAGAAGTACCGCGAAAAGCTGTTCGGCCTGACCATCGACCCGGATCGTCTCACCGCCATCCGCCACGAGCGCAAGCCCAACAGCCGCTATGCCAGTTATGCGCAATGCGAGTTCGAGGTGCGCGAGGTCGAGAGCCTGTTCCGCCGCGAAAACATCGCCTTCATCAACTCCACGCATTTCTCGGTGGAGGAAATCTCCGCCAAGATTCTGGTGGAGAAAGGTGTTGAAAGACGCCTTAAATAATCGCTACAAGCACATGTTTACAAAGGGAAAATGCTCGAAACTTCGAGCATTTTCTCATTCAGGGCCTAGAAGCTTTCAGCGGGTACGCGTACCCAGCCTTCCATCAGGATGCGCGCACTGCGGCTCATCACCGCCTTGGTCACCGTCCACTGACCATCGACCATCTTGGCCTGCGCGCCGACACGCAGGGTGCCGGACGGATGTCCGAAACGCACCGCTTCGCGCTCGCCGCCACCGGCCGCCAGGTTGACCAGGGTGCCCGGAATCGCCGCCGCCGTGCCGATGGCCACCGCGCAGGTGCCCATCATCGCGTGGTGCAACTTGCCCATGGACAGCGCGCGTACCAGCAGATCGACATCACCCGCTTTCACCTGCTTGCCGCTAGAGGTGAGGTAGTCCTTGGGTGGGCTGACAAAGGCGATCTTCGGGGTGTGCTGACGTGTCGCAGCCTCTTCCGCCGTTTTGATCAGGCCCATGCGCAGCGCGCCGGCAATGCGGATCTGCTCGAAGCGCGCCAATTGCGTCGGATCACCGTTGATAGCCTCACGCAGCTCGGTGCCCTGGTAGCCGATGTCCTCGGCATTGACGAAGATCGTCGGGATGCCGGCTGTGATCATGGACGCCTTGAAGGTACCGATGCCCGGCACTTCAAGATCATCGACCAGGTTGCCGGTCGGGAACATCGAACCGCCCTCCTCGCCGTCGTCGGACGGGTCGAGGAATTCCAGCACGATCTCCGCTGCCGGGAAGGTCACCCCGTCCAGCTCGAAGTCACCGGTTTCCTGCACCTGGCCACCCGTGACCGGTACATGGGCGATGATGGTTTTCTGGATATTGGCCTGCCAGATACGCACTACGCAGGTGCCATTCTCGGGAATACGCGCCGGATCGACCAAGCCGGCATGGATGGCGAAGGCACCAGCTGCGGTCGAGAGATTGCCGCAGTTGCCGCTCCAGTCGACGAAAGCCTTGTCGATGGAGACCTGACCATAGAGGTAGTCGACATCGTGATCGGGCTGGCTGCTTTTCGACAGGATCACGCACTTGGAGGTGCTCGAGGTGGCGCCGCCCATGCCGTCGATATGCGCCGAGTACGGATCGGGGCTGCCGATCACGCGCATGAACAGCTTGTCGCGCGCCTCGCCCGGCACCTGGCAGCGCTCGGGCAGATCCTGCAGACGAAAGAACACGCCCTTGCTGGTGCCGCCACGCATATAGGTGGCGGGGATTTTTACTTGAGGCAGATGAGCCATGGGTGCAGTCCTGAGTAGCCCGGATGCAATCCGGGAATGATGGTGCTGGTTTTCCCGGATTTCATCCGGGCTACGCGCTTGCCTCCCTCTCCCGCTTGCGGGAGAGGGACCGGGCGAGAGGGCCTATCAGACAACATCGAGCCGCCTGCACCACCCTCTCCCCAGCCATCCCCCATAAATGGGAGAGGGAGCAGGCCGCGTCATCACGCTACCGCGCCTTCGAGGAAGTCCTTGGCAAAGCGCTGCAGCACGCCGCCGGCCTGGTACACACTGACATCGGCAGCGGTATCCAGACGGCAGGTCACCGGCACCTTGAGCGTCTCGCCGTTACGGCGATTGACCACCAGGGTCAGGTCGCAGCGCGGCGAGATATCACCCTCGATATCGTAGGTCTCGGTGCCATCCAGACCCAGGGTCAGGCGCGTGGTGCCCGGTTTGAATTCCACCGGCAGCACGCCCATACCCACCAGGTTGGTGCGGTGAATGCGCTCGAAGCCCTCGGCGACGATCACCTCAACACCCGCCAGACGCACGCCCTTGGCCGCCCAGTCACGGGACGAACCCTGGCCGTAATCGGCACCGGCAATGATGATCAGGTTCTGCTTGCGGTTCATGTAGGTTTCGATGGCTTCCCACATGCGCATCACCTGCCCTTCCGGCTCGACGCGGGCCAGCGAGCCCTTCTTCACTTCACCGTTAACCACGACCATCTCGTTGACCAGTTGTGGGTTAGCGAAGGTGGCGCGCTGCGCGGTGAGGTGGTCGCCACGGTGGGTGGCGTAGGAGTTGAAGTCCTCCTCTGGCAGGCCCATTTTCGCCAGGTACTCACCGGCGGCCGAGTCGGCCAGGATAGCGTTGGACGGCGACAAGTGATCGGTGGTGATGTTGTCCGGCAGGATCGCCAGGGGCCGCATGCCCTTGAGCGTGCGCTCGCCGGCCAACGCGCCTTCCCAATACGGCGGACGGCGGATGTAGGTGGACTGCGGGCGCCAGTCGTACAACGGGCTCTCGGCCTCCTGCACGCTGCCTAGGTCGAACATCGGGATGTAGACCTGCTTGAACTGCTCGGGTTTCACCGAGGCAGCGACGATGGCGTCGATTTCCTCATCGCTCGGCCACAAGTCCTTCAGCGTGATCGGATTGCCCTGGGCATCGGTGCCCAGCGCATCCTGCTCGATATCGAAGCGCACGGTGCCGGCAATCGCATAGGCCACCACCAGCGGCGGCGAAGCGAGAAAGGCCTGCTTGGCATAGGGATGGATGCGCCCGTCGAAGTTGCGGTTACCCGAGAGCACAGCGGTGGCGTACAGGTCACGGTCGATGATTTCTTTCTGAATCTTCGGATCGAGCGCGCCGGACATGCCATTGCAGGTGGTGCAGGCGTAGGCAACGATGCCGAAGCCGAGTTTCTCCAGTTCCGGCAGCAGACCGGCCTCTTCCAGGTACAGCTTGGCGACCTTGGAGCCTGGCGCGAACGACGTTTTCACCCAGGGCTTGCGCACCAGGCCCAGCGCGTTGGCCTTCTTCGCCACTAGACCGGCGGCGATGACGTTGCGCGGGTTGGAGGTGTTGGTGCAACTGGTGATGGCGGCGATGATCACCGCGCCATCGGGCATCAGCCCCTGGGCTTCCTCACCCTTGCCGGCTTGCAGCTTGGCTTCGTCGGCGATGCCACGCTCGGCCAACGCCGAAGTGGGCAGGCGGCGATGCGGGTTGCTCGGGCCGGCCATATTGCGCACCACGCTGCCCAGATCGAAACGCAGCACGCGCTCGTACTCGGCGGTTTTCAGCGCATCGCTCCACAGGCCGAGAGTCTTGGCGTAGGTTTCCACCAGCGCCACCTGCTCCGGCTCGCGGCCAGTAAGCTTGAGGTAATCGATGGTCTGGCCGTCGATATAAAACATCGAGGCGGTGGCGCCGTATTCCGGGCACATGTTGGAGATCGTGGCGCGATCGCCAATGGACAGGCTGTCCGCGCCCTCGCCGAAGAACTCCACCCAGGCGCCCACCACCCGCTCCTTGCGCAGAAATTCGGTCAGCGCAAGGACGATATCGGTGGCGGTAATGCCTGGCTGGCGCTTGCCGGTCAGTTCGACGCCGACGATATCGGGCAGGCGCATCATCGACGGATGGCCGAGCATCACCGTTTCGGCTTCCAGACCACCGACACCAATGGCGATCACGCCCATGGCGTCCACGTGCGGGGTATGCGAGTCGGTACCGACGCAGGTGTCGGGAAAGGCGATGCCGCCGCGCGCCTGGATCACCGGGCTCATCTTCTCCAGGTTGATCTGGTGCATGATGCCGTTGCCGGCCGGGATTACGTCGACATTCTTGAAGGCGGTCTTGGTCCAGTCGATGAAGTGGAAGCGATCCTCGTTACGACGATCCTCGATGGCGCGGTTCTTCTCGAAGGCATCCGGGTCGAAACCCGGCGCTTCCACGGCCAACGAGTGGTCGACGATCAGTTGGGTCGGCACCACCGGGTTGACCTTGGATGGATCACCACCCTGCTCGGCAATGGCATCGCGCAGGCCGGCCAGGTCGACCAGCGCGGTCTGGCCAAGAATGTCGTGGCAGACCACTCGCGCCGGATACCAGGGGAAATCCAGGTCGCGCTTGCGGTACACCAGCTGTTCCAGCGATGCGGTCAGATCCTGCGGATAACAGCGGCGCACCAACTGCTCGGCGAGCACGCGCGAGGTGTAAGGAAGTTTCGCCCAGGCGCCGGCCTGGATCGCTTCAACCGCTTCGCGGGCATCGAAGTAATCCAGCACGGTGCCAGGCAGGCGCTTGCGGTATTGGCTATTCACGGTGTCATTCATCTTATTTACGGTCCTTGAGCGGCACGAACTTCAGGTCTTCGGGGCCTGTGTAGTTGGCGCTCGGGCGGATGATCTTGCCGTCGATGCGCTGCTCGATGACGTGAGCGGACCAGCCGGCGGTGCGGGCGATGACGAACAGCGGGGTGAACATGGCGGTGGGCACGCCCATCATGTGGTAGCTCACGGCGCTGAACCAGTCGAGGTTGGGGAACATCTTCTTGATCTCCCACATCACGCTTTCCAGGCGCTCGGCGATGTCGAACATCTTGGTATTGCCCTGCTCCACGGACAGCTCGCGGGCCACTTCCTTGATCACCTTGTTGCGCGGGTCGCTCACGGTGTAGACCGGGTGACCGAAGCCGATCACCACTTCCTTACGCCCTACTCGCTCGCGGATGTCGGCCTCGGCTTCGTCCGGGCTGTCGTAGCGCTTCTGCACCTCGAAGGCCACCTCGTTGGCGCCACCGTGCTTCGGCCCACGCAGCGCGCCGATGGCGCCAGCAATGCAGGAGAACAGGTCGGAGCCGGTGCCGGCGATCACCCGCGAGGTGAAGGTCGAAGCGTTGAATTCGTGCTCGGCATACAGGTTGAGCGAGGTGTGCATGGCGCGCACCCAGGACTCGCGCGGCTTCTCGCCGTGCAGCAGATGGAGGAAGTGGCCACCGATGGAATCGTCGTCGGTGTTCACATCGATGCGCTTGCCGTTGTGGCTGTAGTGGTACCAATAGAGCAGCGCCGAGCCGAGGGAAGCCATCAGCTTGTCGGCGATATCGCGGGCACCTGGGTGGTTGTGATCGTCCTTCTCCGGCGCCAGGCAGCCGAGCACGGACACGGCGGTACGCATCACGTCCATCGGGTGGGCGGATGGCGGCAGTTGCTCCAGCGCCGCCTTGACCCCAGCCGGCAGACCGCGCAGGGCCTTGAGTTTGGACTTGTAGCCGGCCAGTTCGGCAAGGTTCGGCAGCTTGCCATGCACCAGCAGGTGAGCGATTTCCTCGAACTCGCAGCGGTTGGCGAAGTCGAGCACGTCATAGCCGCGGTAGTGCAGGTCGTTGCCGGTGCGGCCAACGGTACACAGCGCGGTGTTGCCGGCGGCGGTGCCGCTCAGGGCGACGGATTTTTTCGGTTTGAAGCCAGGGGTGGTTTCAGTGGCACTCATGGTTATCTCCTCGACTCTTTTTGTTCTGCTGTGCTCTGGGTAGGGTGGGCTTCAGCCCACCGCCTCAGCCAACCGGCAGCGCTGATGCGGTGGGCTGAAGCGAATCGTCGCCCGGCCCACCCTACGACCTCGCTGGTTTTACTTCTTGCCGGCGGCGAACAGCGCGTCGAGCTTCTGCTCGAAGGCGTGGTAACCGATGCGGTCATAGAGTTCGGCGCGGGTCTGCATCAGCTCGATTACGTCTTTCTGGTGGCCGTTCTGGCGGATCGAGGTGTAGACATTTTCCGCCGCCTTGTTCGCCGCGCGGAAGGCCGACAACGGATACAGCTGGATGGCCACGCCAACCGAAGCCAGTTCGTCGCGGGTGAACAGCGGCGTGGCGCCGAATTCAGTGATATTGGCCAACACCGGCACCTTCAGCGCCTCGACGAAACGCTTGTAGGTCGGCAGGTCGTAGGCCGCCTCGGCGAAGATTGCATCGGCGCCGGCCTCGACATAGCGCAGGCAGCGCTCGATGGCAGCGTCTACGCCTTCAGCCTGGATCGCATCGGTGCGGGCGATGAGGAAGAAGTCCGGGTCGGTCTTGGCATCAGCGGCAGCCTTGACGCGGTCGCACATCTCCTCGGTGGAGACGATCTCCTTGCCCGGGCGATGACCGCAACGCTTGGCGCCGACCTGGTCTTCGATATGCGCGGCGGCAGCGCCGGCCTTGATCAGGTTCTTGATGGTGCGCTCGATGTTGAAGGCCGACGGGCCGAAGCCGGTGTCGATGTCCACCAGCAGCGGCAGATCGCAGACGTCGGTGATGCGGCGCACGTCAGTCAGCACGTCATCCAGGGTGTTGATGCCCAGATCAGGCAGGCCGAGCGAGCCGGCTGCGACACCACCACCGGACAGGTAGATGGCACGAAAGCCCGCGCGCTTGGCCAGCAATGCATGGTTGGCGTTGATAGCACCGATCACCTGCAGCGGACTCTCGATGGCGAGGGCCTGGCGGAAGCGCTGGCCGGCGGAAAGCTGAGTCATGAATCACCTCGGGTCTTGGATGAAGTGGCGAGCGCGTGCTGATAATGGCGCTCGATATTGCGCTTGGACGCACCGATGTGACGGCGCATCAGCAGTTCGGCCAGCTCGCCGTCACGGTCGGCAATGGCATCGAGAATGCGGTGGTGTTCGGCGAAGGCCTGGTGCGGCCGGTTGGGCGTGGCGGAAAACTGCAGGCGGTACATACGCACCAACTGGTACAGCTCGTCGCAGAGCAATGTGGCCAGGGTGCGATTGCCGCTGCCCTGAATGATCCGGTAGTGAAAATCGAAATCGCCTTCCTGCTGGTAATAGCCAACGCCGGCCTTGAAGGCGGCGTCCTGCTCATGCAGCTCCAACACCCGGCGCAGCTCGTCGATCTCCTGCTGGGTCATGCGCTCGGCAGCCAGACGACAGGCCATGCCTTCGAGCGACTCGCGGATTTCGTACAACTCGATCAGCTCGGCATGGCTGAGCGAGACCACCCGGGCGCCCACATGGGGTATGCGCACCAGCAGTTTCTGCCCCTCCAGGCGATGGATCGCCTCGCGCAGCGGCCCCCGGCTGATGCCGTAGGTACGCGCCAGTTCCGGTTCGGAGATCTTGCTGCCGGGCGCGATCTCGCCTTTGACGATAGCGGCCTGAATCAGGCGGAAAACATGCTCGGAAAGTGTTTCCGAATCCACCTGAGGACTTGTGGGGGTAGCTGATTCGACCAGCATGATTGTCGACACCGATATGCTTCAGTGCCAGTAAAACTACGCCAAAAAGAGAAAAACGTCAAAGCAGACCAAAGTATTGTCGACAATATTTTGAGGCGACCCATACGAACACGCCGCGACCTTACATGCAGAAAGCTGCATAACCTTCTGTCAGCACGGAAAATCCCCATGTTAGAATCCGCCCATTCGCGCCCGACTACCGACTTTTGCCATGCCTGCTAGACTGCCAGGCACTTACTTATATGGCAGGATGCTGGCAGACGCTGTCGCCCACCCGCCTCTGGCAATCCCCTCTCAAGGACACATGAGACTGAAACCCTTCTCCTCGTTGCTCTGCCTGCTGACCCTGTCCTGCCCGGCTCTGGCCATGGACAAGTCGGTCTATGGCCTGAACGAATACATTCACATAGAAGAACTGGATCTGCAGGTCGCCGCCAAGCTCGATACCGGCGCCAAGACCGCTTCGCTCAGTGCGCGCGACATCAAGCGCTTCAAGCGTGACGGAGAGACCTGGGTGCGTTTCGTGCTGGCCATCGACGACGCCCATGAACGCACCATCGAACGCCCACTGGCGCGCATCAGCAAGATCAAGCGCCGCGCTGGCGACTACGATCCAGATGAAGGCAAGACCTACACGGCACGCCCGGTAATCGACCTTGAACTGTGCATGGGGCAAACCCTGCGCACGATCGAAGTGAACTTGACCGACAGAAGCGCATTCCAATACCCGCTTCTGATCGGCTCCGAAGCGCTCAAGCACTTCGAAGCCATGGTCGACCCAAGCCTTAAATACGCGGCCGGCAAACCCGACTGCACCGACGACGCAACCCCTGGCGAGTAATTCCCATGCGCTCTCTTACCCTGCATCTGAAAGTCCTGATCACCCTGTTGGTGACGTTGGGCATTCTGATTACGGCATACCAAATCTTCATTCTCGGCATTCCGGTCACCGAGGATGAGACCGACGATCTGTGGAACATCGACGCCAAGGTCGAATTCCAGGCCACCCCGCGTGAGCCGGTGAAGCTGCAGATGTTCGTCCCGCCGCTGAACCAGGACTACGTCAGCCTCAACGAGAGCTTCATCTCCAACAATTACGGCGTCAGCGTCAACCGTGTCGATGGCAACCGCCGCGTCACCTGGTCGGCACGCCGTGCCAATGGCAAGCAGACCCTCTATTACCGACTGGTTCTGACCAAGCGTTACAGCGGCGAGCAGACGCCTGCTAAAGGCCCGATTTTCCGCGACAGCATCCCGGTCGAAGGCCCCGAGAAGATTGCCGCCGAAGCCCTGCTGGCGCCGATCCGCCAGCACTCGGCGGATGTCGAGACCTTCATCAGCGAGACCATCAAGCGCGTCAACAACCTCAATGATGACAACGTCAAGCTGCTGCTCGGTGGCGATGCCTCCACCGCCAACAAGGCCAAGGCCGTCGATCTGCTGCTGTCCATCGCCCACGTGCCGATGGAGCGCGTGCACACCATTCGCCTGCAAGCCGAGGTGGCGCAGTCGCCGGAGCTCTGGCTGCGCAGCTTCAACGGTCAGAAGTGGCTGTATTTCAACCCGGAAACCGGTGAGCAGGGCCTGCCGGCCGATCGTCTGATCTGGTGGATCGGCGACGGCGAACTGGTCAGCCTCGAAGGCGGTCGCCAGGCCACCGTCAGCTTCAGCCTGAACAACAGCGAGATGAACGCCATTCGCCTGGCCAAGCTGACGGACGAGAACACCGACGCCAGCTTCCTCGAATACTCGCTGTACGGCCTGCCGCTGCAGACCCAGCAGACCTTCATGGTCATGGTGATGATCCCGATTGGCGTGCTGGTCATCCTGATCCTGCGCAACCTCGGTGGCTTGCAGACGCTGGGCACCTTTACCCCGGTGCTGATCGCTCTGGCCTTCCGCGAAACCCAGCTGGGCTTCGGTATCTTTTTGTTTACCGTGATCACTGCACTCGGCCTGTCATTACGCTCGTACCTCGAACACCTGAAGCTGCAGATGCTGCCGCGCCTGTCGGTGGTGCTGACCTTCGTCGTGGTGCTGATCGCCGCCATCAGCCTGTTCAGCCACAAACTGGGCCTGGAGCGTGGTCTGTCGGTGGCGCTGTTCCCGATGGTGATTCTGACCATGACCATCGAACGCCTGTCGATCACCTGGGAAGAGCGCGGCGGCAGCCATGCCTTCAAGGTCGCCATCGGCACCCTGTTCGCCGCCACCATCGCCCACCTGCTGATGAGCGTTCCGCAACTGGTGTACTTCGTGTTCACCTTCCCGGCGATCCTGTTGATTCTGGTGGCTTTCATGCTGGCGATGGGTCGTTACCGCGGCTACCGCCTGACCGAACTGTTCCGTTTCAAAGCCTTCCTCAAGGACTAAGACCATGTTCGGCCTGATCAAGACGTGGAAGGCCCTTGAAGCCAAAGGCATCATGGGCATCAACCGACGCAATGCGGATTACGTGCTGAAGTACAACAAACGGCACCTGTACCCCATCGTCGACGACAAGATCATCACCAAGGAGCGGGCCATCGAGGCTGGCATCGATGTGCCGGAGCTGTACGGCATCATCGAAACCGAGAAGGAAATCGACAAGCTCGATGAGATCATCGCCGGGCGCACCGACTTCGTCATCAAGCCGGCGCAGGGCGCCGGCGGTGACGGCATCATGGTCATCGCCGACCGCTTCGAGGACCGATTCAAGACGGTGTCCGGCAAGATCGTCAGCCACGAGGAACTGGAGCAGCAGATTTCCAACATCCTCTCCGGTCTGTACTCGCTCGGCGGTCACCGCGACCGTGCGCTGATCGAATATCGCGTGACCCCGGACACCATCTTCAAGAGCATCAGCTACGAAGGCGTGCCGGACATCCGCATCATCGTGCTCATGGGCTACCCGGTGATGGCCATGCTGCGTCTGCCGACCCGCCAGTCCAACGGCAAGGCCAACCTGCACCAGGGCGCCATCGGCGTCGGCGTCGACCTGGCCACCGGCGTGACCCTGCGCGGCACCTGGCTGAACAACAAGATCAGCAAGCACCCGGACACCACCAATGCGGTGGACGGCGTGCAACTGCCGAACTGGGACGGTTTCATGAAGCTCGCTGCCGGCTGCTACGAGTTGTGTGGCCTGGGTTACATAGGCGTGGACATGGTGCTGGACCAGGACAAGGGCCCGCTGATTCTCGAGCTCAATGCCCGCCCCGGCCTGAATATCCAGATCGCCAATGACTGTGGCCTGACCCACCGCGCCCATGCCGTGGAAGCCCGCCTGGAAGAACTGAAAGCCAAGGGTATTCAGGAAGACGCAGAAGAGCGCGTGCGTTTCTCCCAGGAGCTGTTTGGTCACGTCGCCAGCAAGGAAATCTGACCAGCGAACGTCGTAAGGTGCTGCCGCACCTTACGACCCGCTCAATGCACCCTCGCCAGCTCGCCCCCCTCACCCCACCGTCTCATGCCTCGCTCAGCAGCCCCAGGCTCTTGCCCTTGAGTACGACTTGCGTACGGCTGCGTACGCCCAGCCTGGAAAACAGGTTATGCAGGTGCCATTTGACGGTACCCAGGGCCAGCGCCAATTGCTGGCCGATCTCATCATTGGACATGCCCTTGGCGGCCAGACAGACCACCTCACGCTCGCGCTCGGTCAGCCCCTCCTCCAGCACGGCAATGGCATGCGGCGATTCCTGGCAGGGCCAGGCGCTCAACAGACTACGGATGAATGCCTGCAGCGCCGGCTGGTGCTCGACGGATTCCAACAGCTGCAGTAACTGGCGTATGGCTTCGCCTTCCTCGATGAACAGGCTGCGCGCCTCTTCCCACTCGGCGCCGATCAGGCATTTCACCAGCAGACTTTCCATCACGGCCTCGACCGGCACCCGCATGGTATTGCGCAGGTAGCCCAGGGCGTAATCACCCAGACCGGGCAGTGAACGCCCAATACTTCGATCAGTTGCTGGAAGAAACGTACCGGCTCATCATCAGCATCGCCCAGCGATAGCTACGCAACAGCGCTGCCGGCCTGACGACGCTGCTCGACCTGCATCGCCAACGCGGTGGTCCAAAACCAGCAGGCGCGCAAAACAACACGAGGCGGGCGTGGGGGGGGGGGGTAGGCCGAAAGCGCGGCTTCCACCTGGGGCCTTTTCAGATAGTCCACGGATGCCTGGGCGGCGACAGTTTTGAACGCAGCAGGCTTCCAGCGGCAGGGCCGATCACTACATCCATGGCCTGGATTCCTTCATTCACTGTTGTTTTGGTACGGCAGTTCAACACCCTGGCACGACTCCATACTAATCAGCCGAGCGTACCGGAGCAAACCTGGCCGAAGCCCTAGGATGAATATTAGCGGCGGACTACAATCGCTCTTTCAACCCATTCGACTGCCACGCATGCCCAGCTGCTCTCTGCACCCTATTGCTTACCGCACCGACCCCAGCGACTACTTCCAGCGCATTCGCCAGGCCCCCGGCGCCGTACTGCTGGATGCCGGACGACCGAATGCCACGCGTGGACGCTATGACCTTATGAGCGCCTGGCCATTGGCAGAACTGGCGCCCACGCCCGACGAATCGGCCAACGGCTTTCTGCAACGTCTGCGAGGCGCATTGCAGAGCCTCGGCCCCGCCGAGGCTCCAGCACAGCAGGAGCTGCCATTCGTCGGTGGTTTGATCGGCTACCTGTCTTATGACTTCGGCCGCCGCCTGGAAGTGCTGCCCGAACAGAGCGTCGATGATCTCGATCTCGAGGATGCCCGTTTCGGTCTCTACGCCTGGGCACTGATCAGCGATCACCAGTTGGGTACCAGCACCCTGCTGTTTCACCCGGCGCTGCCGGAGGCAGAGCGCCGGCGCCTGCGGATGCTGTTCGAAGCAGCGCATGACGAGGAACTCGCGCCCTTCCGACTGACTCAGCCGTTCCAGGCCGCTATCGACGAGCACCGTTATCGCCAGGCGATCGAGCGCATCCAGGGCTACATCCTCGCTGGCGATTGCTATCAGGTGAATTTCGCCCAGCGCTTCCAGGCGCCCTGCACGGGTGATCCCTGGGCGGCTTACCTCGCACTGCGCCAGGCCTGCCCCACGCCTTTCTCGGGTTTTCAGAGCCTGGGCGATGGCGACGCCATTCTCAGCCTGTCGCCCGAACGCTTTCTCAAGGTCAGCAGCGGTCAGGTGGAAACCCGTCCGATCAAGGGCACTCGGCGCCGCGGCGATGACACCGACGATGATCAAGCGCAGGCGCAGGAGCTGTTGGCGAGCAGCAAAGACCGCGCCGAGAACCTGATGATCGTCGATCTGCTGCGCAACGATCTGGGCCGCAGCTGCCGCATCGGTTCGGTGAAAGTACCGGAGCTGTTCGCCCTGGAGAGCTATCCCAACGTGCATCATCTGGTCAGTTGCGTCACCGCCGAGCTGGCGCCCGGCAAGGATGCGCTGGACCTGATCGCCTGCAGTTTCCCTGGTGGCTCCATCACCGGCGCACCGAAGATCCGCGCCATGCAGATCATCGATGAGCTGGAGCCGGCACGGCGCGGGCTCTATTGCGGCTCCTTGCTGTATCTCGACGTACGCGGTGAGATGGACAGCTCCATCGCCATTCGCAGCCTGCTGGTCAAGGACGGCAAGGTCAGTTGCTGGGGCGGCGGCGGCATCGTCGCCGACTCCAGCTGGCAGGCCGAGTATCAGGAGTCGATCACCAAGGTCAAGGTGCTGCTCGACACCCTGGAACGCCTGGGCCGCTGAGCCCCGTGGGAGCGAGCGTCGCGAGCGAAGCTTTTGCGGCACCGATATTCGCGAGCAGAGCTCGCTCCTACAGACTCCGCTGCAGCGCGGCGATGCCGCTGCGCGCGTTGGCCTGGGCGGCCAGCTCGCGCTCCTCCGCCGTGGCGTAGTCGCGGTCCCAGGCCAGCACCTTGGGCGTCATCAGGCGGTGCCACAGCGGCGGGATCATCGCCACGATGATGGTGGTCAGGTAGCCGCCGATCATCATCGGCGCCTCGGCGAAGGGTTGCAGGTCCTGGTAGGGCACTTCGCCCTGGGCGTGGTGGTGGGAGTGGCGGGTCAGGTTGAACATGGTCCAGGAGCTGATGCGCCGGTTGCTGTTCCACGAGTGGCGCGGCTGCACCGGCGTGGCCGGGTTGCGCACCATGCCGTAGTGCTCCATGTAGTTGACGATCTCCAGCAAGGCCTTGCCCCACAGCGCGCAGGCGACGAAGAACAGCGCCGCCACCACCCCGCCCATGGCCCAGGCGGCCAGCACCAGCAGCGCGCTCATCAGGTGGCCGCGCAGCAGCGCGTTGCGCCAGCCGAACAGGGCATGGCCCTTGCGCTGCAGGCGCTTCTTCTCGATCTGCCAGGCGCTGAGGTTGCCCTTGAGGGTGGAGGCGAGGATATGGAAGTAGACGTTGCGCCCGCGCGGCGCGGTGGCCGGGTCCTCGCGGGTGGAAACGTAGCGGTGGTGGCCGTAGACGTGCTCGATGGCGAAGCTGGTGTCGAAGCTGAAGGCCAGCAGCCAGCGGCCGATCAGCATGGACACCGGGTCCCAGGTGCGGTGGGTCAGCTCGTGGGCGGTGATGGTGCCGATCATGCCGATCATCAGGCCGGTGAGGATCACCGCCGCGACGTGGTGGCCGAAGGCGGTCGCCTCGCGCGCGGCGAGCACGTCGTAGCCGCTCAGCGCGCTGGCCCAGGCGCCGAAGCCCAAGGGGTCGCCGCCGCTCACCGTCCATACCGCGGTGAACACGATCAACGCCAGCAGCGGCAGGGCCAGCCACAGTTGCACGGTGAGAATCCACGGATGCTTGAAGCGCGGGGTCGAGGTGTCGTCGCCGCAGACGGCATCGCCCAGCAGGTAGATCGCCAGCACCGTCAGCAGGCCGCCGGTGGTGTAGGCGCCGCCGGCGAGCAGCGCCAGCACGGCGAACAGGCCGATGGCATGGAACAGGAAGTACTTCAGGTAATGCAGGATATTCATGGCGGTTTCTCTTGTTATGGGTAACGGGTCTGGCGGCTCTCAGGCCGAAGCCGCCAGGGTGTCCTGCTGCGTGGTGAAACGGTCGGCATGGATGTGCGCGCGGGCCACGCCGTGGCGCACCAGCTGCGCCACGGCGGCGTCGATCATCGCCGGCGGGCCGCACAGATAGGCGTGGGCGCCGGGCTCCAGCACCTGCGCCAGATGCTCGGTGACCAGCCCGCGCGCGCCCTGCCAGGGCGCATCGGCGGGCAACGCCGAGAGCACCGGGAGAAAGCGGAAGGGGCCGCGCCACTGCGCGGCGATGGCGCTGATTTCCTCCAGGGCGTAGAGGTCGCGCTCCTCGCGTGCGCCGAACAGCAGGGTCAGCGAGCGCGTCACGCCGCTGGCCAGGGCCTCCTGCAGCAACGCCAGGATCGGCGCCAGGCCGCTGCCGCCGGCGATCAGCAACAGCGGCGCAGCGCCCTGGCGCAGCCAGAAATCGCCCAGCGGCCCTTCCAGGCTGACGCGCTCACCGAGCAGGTTGTGTTCATGGACAAAGCTGGAGAACCGCCCGTCCGCCACCCGGCGCACGAAGAAG
This sequence comes from Pseudomonas sp. GD03919, assembly GCF_029814935.1. NCBI lineage: Bacteria > Pseudomonadati > Pseudomonadota > Gammaproteobacteria > Pseudomonadales > Pseudomonadaceae > Pseudomonas > Pseudomonas sp. GD03919. The sequence goes on along the minus strand of NZ_CP104582.1, from coordinate 2,344,470 downwards.
CTGACCTTGGCATCGGCCTGCGGCGGGCTGGCGAAGGAGTAGCTGCGCACCACGCCGGGCAGCGCCTCGATAGCGAGGTTGGCGTACTGGCCCGACTTGTACGGCAGGCTGGCGTCGAGCTGCAGCAGCAGGCGAGTGATGTCGTGGGTCAGGCGCTCCTGCGCCACCACGCGCCCCTCGACGCGGCGCCGGGCCTGCTGAACGCTCATGTCCACGGCGATGCGCACGTCGCTTTTCGGCACGCTCTGGCAGGCGAGGATATAGCCCTGGTCCAGCTCCTCGTCGGAGAGGATGTAGCCGGTTTCGGTCAGCTCCCTGACCTGCCCCTCCAGCAGCCGGCACTTGCAGCTGGCGCAGCCGCCCACGCGGCAACTGTGGGGGAAATCCAGGCCCTGGCGCAGGGCGGCCTGCAGCAGGGTCTCCTTGGGCTCGACGCCGATCGTCCGGCCATTGATGCTGGCCGTGCTCGGGCGCCGCCTGGCGAACAGTGAAAACATGCGACCTCCTGTTGTAGTTGTGCGAATGAGGTGTCAGGCGTTTTCAGGTTAAGCGCGGCGCGGCGCGGGCGTGAGGTTCGGGGTTGACATCGATGGGTCATTTATTGACATTGTTCGCCGCAGTGATTCGCTTCCAGCACAGGAGCCGCGATGCAGAGCTTCACCCTACCCGCGCAGTACCTGCGGCAGATCGTCGGCCTGGTCGGCGACATGGGCGCCGACGTGCCGGGCTGGCTGGCGCGGGCGCAACTGCACGAGGCGCGACTGGGCGACAGCGACCTGCACCTGTCGCTGGCCACCTTCGAGCGCTTGATCGAGGACGCCATGGCGCGTACCGACGAGCCGGCCTTCGGCCTGCTGGTGGGCGAGCGCCTGGTGGTCAATACCCACGGCCTGCTGGGCTATGCGGCGATGAACAGCACCACCCTGCGCCAGGCCGCCCAGCTGATCGAGCGCTACATCGCCCTGCGCACCAGCCTGGTGAGCATCCGCCTGGTGGAGACGGAGGGGGAGGCGCGCCTGGTCTTCGCCGAGGCGGCGCCGCTGGGCGGCATCGCCCGGCCGGTGCTGGAGGCGGTGATCCTGGCGATCAAGAACGTGCTGGACTTCATGACCCTGGGCAGTTGCCCGCTGGAGCGGGTCAGCTTCGCCTTCGCCAGGCCCGCCTACGCCGGACTGGCCCATCAGCTGTGCCGCTGCGAGGTGCGCTACGACGCCGACTGGAGCGGCTTCGTCCTGCCCGCGCAGAGCATCGACCAGCCGCTGAAGACCGCCGACGCCGCCAGCTTTCGTGATACCGAACAGATACTCCAGCGCGAACTGGCCAAGCTCACCGCCGAGCAGTCCATGAGCAGCCGGGTACGCCGGGTGCTGCTGGAAAAACAGGGTGGCTTTCCCTCGCTCAGCCTTACCGCCCGCCTCTTCCACCTGACCCCGCGCACCCTGCACCGCCGCCTGCAGGCCGAAGGCACCTCGTTCAAGAGCCTGCTCGAGGAGGTGCGCCACACCCTGGCCCAGGAGCATCTCAAGGCCGGGCGCATGACGGTGGAAGAGATCGCCTACAGCCTGGGCTACACCGACCTGGCCAACTTCCGCCGCGCCTTCAAGCGTTGGCAGCGCCAGTCGCCCTCGGCCTATCGCGCCGAACAGCAGGCGCTGTAGGAGCGGATTTATCCGCGAAATTCGCGATGAAATCGCGAATAAAGCGGAACACCGCCCGTTCGCTCCTACAGACTCAGCTTGCGGTCCGACGCCTTGAGGAACTCGCCCTTGAGGTCTTCATAAGTGTGCACCGCCGGGAATTGCGGAAACTCGCGAATCACGTTTTCCGGCGCATGGAACAGGATGCCGGCATGGGCTTCGCTGAGCATGGTGGTGTCGTTGTACGAGTCACCGGCCGCGATAACGCGGTAGTACAGACTCTTAAAGGCGATGACCGACTGACGCTTGGGATCCTTCTGGCGCAGCTGGTAGCTGACCACACGATCGTTCTCGTCGGTGATCAGGCGGTGGCACAGGAGAGTCGGGAAACCGAGCTGACGCATCAGCGGCTGGGAGAACTCGTAGAAGGTGTCGGAGAGAATCACCACCTGAAAACGTTCACGCAGCCAGTCGACGAACTCCACTGCGCCATCGAGCGGCTTCAGGGTAGCGATCACGTCCTGAATGTCCTTCAACTTCAGGCCGTGCTCATCGAGAATGCGCAGGCGTTGCTGCATCAGCACGTCATAATCGGGGATGTCGCGGGTGGTCGCCTTGAGCGACTCGATACCGGTTTTTTCCGCAAAGGCGATCCAGATTTCCGGGACCAGTACGCCTTCCAGGTCGAGACACGCGATTTCCACAGGCCACTCCTCGGTTGAGCCAAAAAGGAGTCGGCACTCTAGCCGCTGAGCCTGGTGGGCGCAATGCGACTGCTTATAACCATACTGAAGCTCTACCATCCAGCTAGTTATTTAGCTGCATAACCGGCCTTTGCTACCATCGCACCTTCACGCACACGATCTGGAATCCTCACCATGGAACTCGACCTGGACGCGCTCAACGCCGAACTCGGCAACCAGCCTGAAAAGCTGGTGCAGTGGGCCATAGGGCTGGGCAAACCCGCCATCTGTACCACCAACTTCCGCCCTTTCGAAGCGGTGATCCTGCACATGGTCAGCCAGGTCAAACCGGATATCCCGGTGGTCTGGATGGACAGCGGCTACAACACCGAAGCCACCTATCGCTTCGCCGACGAGGTAACCCGCAAGCTGGGCCTCAACCTGATCATCTACCTGCCCAAGCGTTCACGCGCGCACCGCGAGGCCATCGACGGCCCGGTGCCCGGTCTGGACGATCCGCGCCACGCCGCGTTCACCGAAGAGGTCAAGCTCGAGCCCTTCGCCCGCGCCCTGCGCGAGACCGCACCCAGCGTCTGGTTCACCGCCCTGCGTGCCACCGACACCGCCGTGCGCGCGCAGATGGCCCCTATCAGCATCAACCCGGACGGCCTGATCAAGGTCGCACCACTGCTGCACTGGACATCCAAGGATCTGTATCAGTACCTGGTCGCCCACGACCTGCCGAACGAGTTCGATTACTTCGATCCGACCAAGGGCGAAGACAATCGCGAATGCGGCCTGCACCTGAACCACTGATCTGCGTACAAAACCAAAATGGCGCCTTATAGGCTAATGTCGATCAGATAAGATTGCCAAAGCGGCCTTTCGTAGGAGCCCCGCCTCGGGGCGAAGCTTTTCAATTGCGCATCGCCCTGGTTCGCGGCGGGGCGCCGCTCCTACGTATTCGCAGCGGCGACGCTTAACTGACTGGTATTAGCCTTATAGGCGCCATTTTTCGTGACACCTGCGGTGTCAGTGCATGGGCAACTCGACACCTGCAAACAGCTCTTCGAGCTCGGACTTGTTATGGCACTGCACGGCCTTGGCCAGCATGTCGCGGGTCAGGTGCGGGGCGAAGCGCTCGATGAAGTCACACATGAAGCCACGCAGGAAGGTGCCACGACGAAAGCCGATCTTGGTCACACTGGGCTCGAACAGGTCATCGGCATCGAGCACCACCAGATCCGGGTCCAGCTTGGGGTCGACGGCCATCTTGGCGACGATGCCTACACCCAGATTCAGGCGCACGTAGGTCTTGATCACGTCGGCGTCGGCGGCAGTGAACACCACCTTGGGCGTCAGGCCACGGTGACTGAAGGCTTCGTCCAGTTTCGAGCGGCCAGTGAAACCGAATACATAGGTGACGATGGGATGCTCGGCCAGCGCCTCGAGAGTCAGCTTCGGCAGCTTGGTCAAGGGATGGCCCTGCGGTACCACCACGCAACGGTTCCAGCGGTAGCAGGGCATCATGATCAGGTCATTGAACAGCTCCAGACCTTCGGTGGCGATAGCGAAATCGACGCTGCCGTCGGCCGCCATCTCGGCGATCTGCGTAGGCGTGCCCTGATGCATGTGCAGCGACACGTCCGGGTACTGCTTGATGAAGGCGCTGATCACGGGCGGCAGCGCGTAGCGTGCCTGGGTGTGAGTGGTGGCGATGGACAGCGTACCCTTCTTCTCATTGGAGAATTCCTGAGCGATCTGCTTGATGCTTTCGACCTTGCGCAGGATCTCACCGGCCGTGGTGATGATGCGTTCACCCGCCGGAGTTACGCGGGTCAGATGCTTGCCGCTGCGGGCGAAGACTTCCACGCCCAGCTCATCCTCGAGCAAGCGAATCTGCTTGCTGATCCCTGGCTGCGAGGTGTAGAGGCTCTGAGCCGTAGCCGATACATTGAGGTCGTGGTGCGCAACTTCCCAGATGTAGCGCAATTGCTGAAGCTTCATAGATTTCCCTCAGAGCAGTAAGGTGGGCCAAGAGCTGCCAACGCCATATATAACCATATTATTGGTCTAATCTTTATATCCGCACATTTTATTATTTAAACTTACAATTCTCCCCGCCCCCGATGCTGCAGCATGGGCACCAGATACACCGGCACTTCTGATAGCTGCACGATCCGTGCGGACGTACGCCCCAGCGGTACGGTCAGATCCGTGCCGTGGCTGTGACTGCCTACGACCAGTAGATCTACCCCAAGTTTCTGGGCCTCCTCGAGAATCACCGCAGGCGGGTCGCCCTGCAGTACGCGCACGGCTCGAATCAGTTGCAGATCCTGCTGGCCCTCCCCCAGCTCGTCACGGAACCCTTCGAGCACACGCTGCTCGATACTGCTCATGACAGTGCCAAGTCCATTACGGCGCAACTCGCCGAGGGTGCCTTCGTCCAGGTAGGTCTGCAGGACGGACTCGGCAAACAACCCCATAGGCTCCACGGCATGCACCACGTACAGTTCGGCCTTGAAGCTGCGGCTCAGCGCCAGGGCATGCTGCAGCACATAGGAAGCATAAAGCCCCAGATCGGTGGCATAGAGTATCGAGCGGATCACGCGGCCTCCTTGACTGCTGGCGCAGGCCCTTATTGAGCTTAGCAGCGCATCAGGCAATGCAAGATCGGCAGCGTTATTTAGGACGAATGGCTATATGCAGGCGCCTGCGTGCCCTGGGGTCAGGGCAGCAGCTCGTTACTCACGCCATATGCGGAACATGACCTGTGGCCACCACCTGACGCGCGCTCTCGCAATGCCCGGTCTGGTCATCGAAGAACACATCGGCGGCAAAGGCTTCGAGAACGGCCGATTTGTCCAGGCCACCGAGGAAGAAGGACTCATCCAGGCGAATGTTCCACTCACGCAAGGTGCGAATCACTCGCTCGTGCGCAGGCGCCGAACGCGCGGTCACCAGCGCGGTGCGAATCGGGCATTCGGCTTCGGGAAACTCCTGCTGCAGCGCATGCAACGCGGCGAGAAACGGCTTGAAAGGCCCGCCAGGCAGGGCCTGTCGAGCGGATTCACGCTCATGATCCTGAAACGCGTTGAGGCCACCACGCTGGTAGACGCGCTCGGAGTCGTCGGAAAACAGCACGGCATCGCCATCGAAGGCGATGCGCAACTCGTTGCTAGTGGCCCGACGGGCGCCACCTGACAGCAAGGTAGCCGCACCGAAACCGGCCTTCAGTGCGTTGCGCACATCATCGGCATGGGTAGACAGAAACAGATGGCAGCCGAAAGCCGCCAAATACGGATCAGGGCTACGACCGCCGACGAAGGCGGCGCGGGAAATGCCGAGACCGTAGTGCTGGATCGAGTTGAACGCACGCAGCCCGGTATCGGCGCTGTTGCGCGACACCAGAATGACTTCCACGCGCTGCTCACTGAGTCGTGCGTTCAAGCCAAGCAGCTTCTCCACCAGCGGGAAGGCGTCGCCCGGCATCAGCACTTCGTCCTCATGCTCGATCTGGTAGCGGCGATAGGCTTCCACACCCTCGCTTTCATAAATCTGGTGACTTTCGCTCAGATCGAACAGCGCTCGCGAGGATATCGCCAGCACCAGCTTGTCCCCCAGCCCCTTGCCCATGCTTAGGCCTCCCGGCGAGCCTGAATGAAACGTAGCGCCTGATACAGCGCGCGCACCTTAGGTATATCGAAACCTGCTGCGTCCGCGGCCGCCAGCGGCGCTTCATAGATGGCGTGCAGTTCGGCCGGCCGTCCCTGAGCGAAGTCGTGGTACATGCTCGGCAGGTAATCGGGCATACGCTGCGTGGCGGCCAGCAACTTGTCTGCGTAGCTGTCCGGCATGCTGTAACCGAGTGCCTGCGCGGCTTGCACCACTTCCTGCATCATATCGGCGATCAGCGCGCGACTGTCGGCATTGCTCATCAGGCGCCGCGTATCAGCATCGAGCAGTACCGACAGGCCGTTGTAAGGGATATTCCACACCAGCTTCTGCCAGCGCGTCTGCGCCAAATCACGCATTGCCGCCGAATCCAGGCCGGTGCTGCGCAGCAGGCTGGCGCCCTCCTCGACCAGCGCCAGACGCGCATCGTCGTCATCCAGCGGCCCGGAGTGATAGGCCAGATTGATCGCACCCAAGGCCTGATGCTCGATCACCCCGGGGGCACTGCGATGAACGCAGATGTAGCAGAGCCCACCGAGCAGATGCAGATCGTCGCGCAACAACGGACGCAGCTCATCCTCCACCGCCAGGCCATTCTGCAACAGCACCACCTTGGCGCCTGGCGCTGCCGCTTTGGCGATCAGGGGCGCCAGCTCGGCATTGGCCGTGGTCTTGGCACCGACCAGCAACCAGTCGCACGGAGGCATCTCGTCAACATGCTGGTAGGCCTGTACCGGCGCCAGATTCAGTGCGCCATGCACCGCGCTGTTCAACTGCAGGCCGCGCTCGACCACCGCGCTGTACTCGCTGCGCAGCAGAAAGTGCACATCATGGCCGGCACGAGTCAGCAACATGCCGTAGAAACCGCCGATGGCGCCGGTACCGATGATACCGATGCGTGGCACGCGGGATTGGGACATCAGGGAAGCTCCTCAGCCGGACGAAGCAACGCCTCGTGCATGGCGGTTAACAGATCGCAATGGGTAAGGCGCGCAGACAGTGCGCCAAAGAAATGACCGTCCTTGACCATAAACAATGCTGGCAAATGGAAAACTTCGTAGCGCGCCACCAGCCCGGCGTTATGGCCTGCATCGATCCAGCACAGGCGCTCGAGCGGTAGCGGCATGGCGGGCAACGCCTGGCGTGCCCAGCGACAGCTGGCACAGCCCGTGCTTGTGAAAACCACCAGCGAGGTACCGGGAAGATCGAGCAGGCAGCGGTCGGCATCCAGATCGGTCAGTTCCAGTTGCGTCGCTATACTGAAGTCACTGATATCAGTTTGCCTGCACTCGAGGTCGGTGTTCATGCGTAAATTTCTGCGTCATCCAAGTGACATGCCGGTGGAGTTGGTGTTGCGCAGACAGTCCTGCATCCCCCGGCAACGGCTGAACAATATCAGCCTGGGCGGGGTCGCATGCAAGTCATCACGGGGCTTTCGTCGCGGCACCTCGGTCGAGCTGCGCATCCCGCTGCTGGGCGATCAGGCGCGCTATCCCGGCGTGGTAGCCTGGTGCCGACGCCAGGAGAGCGACTATCTGGTGGGCATCGCCTTCATCGATGAGGACACCCTGTTCCGCGCCCGCATGGTCGAACAGGTCTGCCAGATCCAGCATTACCGGCAACAGCTCGAACACGAGTCTGGCCAGCCAGTTGCCATCGAGCAATGCGCGCAGGACTGGATCGCCAGGCATGCCGCCACCTTTCCCGACCTGGCCTGAAGCCACTGTGGTACAGGCAGACAATCATCCGATACTGCCTATCTATCGGGCCTATTGACCTTAACGCCCATTGTCGCGCAGCCGCGTACGCGCTAAGGTTCGGCTCCCCCCTGCACCAACTAGCTGTGCACCGCCATAGGGGATCGCTGGCGGCCGGCACCCGTGACCTGACGACCTGACCTGATGAATAGCACGATGGCTGATTTACCGATCGACGACCTTAACGTCGCTTCCAACGAAACCCTGATCACCCCCGATCAGCTCAAACGCGAAATCCCTCTGACCGATGCCGCGCTGAAGACCGTCGCCCATGGTCGTCAGGTGGTACGCGACATCCTCGACGGCAAGGATCATCGCCTGTTCGTGGTCGTCGGCCCTTGCTCCATCCACGACATCAAGGCCGCTCATGAGTACGCCGAGCGCCTCAAGGTGCTGGCTGCCGAGCTGTCCGACAGCCTGTTCCTGGTCATGCGCGTGTACTTCGAGAAGCCGCGCACCACGGTCGGCTGGAAAGGCCTGATCAACGACCCCTATCTGGATGACTCGTTCAAGATCCAGGACGGCCTGCACATCGGCCGCAAGCTGCTGCGCGACCTGGCAGAAATGGGCCTGCCCACCGCCACCGAAGCGCTCGATCCGATTTCCCCGCAGTACCTGCAAGATCTGATCAGCTGGTCGGCCATCGGCGCACGCACCACCGAGTCCCAGACCCACCGCGAAATGGCCTCTGGCCTGTCCTCGGCAGTCGGCTTCAAGAATGGTACTGACGGAGGTCTGACCGTGGCGATCAATGCACTGCAGTCGGTTTCCAGCCCACACCGCTTCCTCGGCATCAACCAGGAAGGCGGCGTGTCCATCGTCACCACCAAGGGCAACGCCTACGGTCACGTGGTACTGCGCGGCGGCAACGGTAAACCCAACTACGATTCGGTCAGTGTGGCCATTTGTGAGCAGGAACTGACCAAAGCCGGCATCCGTCCAAACATCATGGTCGACTGCAGCCACGCCAACTCCAATAAGGACCCGGCCCTGCAGCCGCTGGTGCTGGAGAACGTGGCCAACCAGATCCTCGAGGGCAACAACTCCATCGTTGGTCTGATGGTCGAGAGCCACCTGGGCTGGGGCAATCAGTCGATTCCGAAGAACCTGTGCGACCTCAAGTACGGCGTATCCATCACCGATGCCTGCATCGACTGGGATACCACCGAGAAAAGTCTGCGCAGCATGCACGCCAAGCTCAAGGATGTGCTGCCCAAGCGTCCTCGTGGCTAAGCGGTAGTGCAGCAAAGCAAACGCCGGGCATTGCCCGGCGTTTTCATATCTGCGCTCAACGTAGGGTGGGCTTCAGCCCACCTCTGCCGTGCCGACTCTACTGGTGCCGCGAACGGCGTTCCATGTAGCGCTCAACATACGAACAGGAGGGAATCACCGTATAGCCCTTGCCTTCGGCATACTGCAGGGCATGTTCGGTGAGCGCGGCGGCAATACCGCGCCCGCGCAGGGTATTGGGGACGAAGGTGCGATAGATATCCAGCGTCTGCTTGCCCAGATCCATATAGGCCAGATAGGCGCGATCACCATCGACGGTCGTCACAAACTGATGACTCGTCTGGTCGTGATGGATGGAAAGCCCTTCGCTCATCTTCTCTCCTCAAGCCGCAAACCGTTAGCGGCGCACCTGTTTTTACCTCATCCCCGCATGTCGACGAAAGCGTAAATTTACATTTCAGCGCATTCCCTTCAAGACCCGGCCTTGCGGGCACAGACTGCCCGCGCAGATTCAGAAGCTCAGAAGTGCAATGCACAGCAATACGGCAACCACCGGAATCAGCACGGTGATGACGAAGATGTCCTTGTAGGCCTGCTTGTGCGTCAAGCCCATGATCATCAGCATGGCGATTACCGCACCGCAGTGCGGCAGCGAGTCCAGCCCACCCGCAGCGATATTGGCGATACGGTGCAGCACCTCGGGCTCCACGCCCATTTCCAGATAACGCGGCGCCAGCGTCTGCATGAATATCTGCAAGCCACCGGAAGACGAACCGACGATCCCGGAAACCACACTGACCGAAGCGAACACCGACAGCAGCGGCGGCAGATCCACCGCCAATATCCATTGGGCGAACTGGGCAAAACCCGCAGTCTGCGTCACCACACCGCCAAAACCGATCACCGCAGCCGTATTGAGCAGCGGCATGATCGCATCATCGGCCCCCTGCCCAAGCAGACTGACCGTGTTACGGCGCAGGCTCGGGAACAGCATCACGGCCACCCCTGTGGCAATCACCAGGGCCAGGCTGGGCCAGAGAATCGGCTGCGCCTGACTGAAGGCCAGCAAGCCTCCCAGCGCGCTCTCACCAGGCGCAGCCATACCAGTTAAGGCGAGCAAGCGCGGCAACAGAATGATCCCCAGCACCACGATGATCGGCACCAGCGCCATCCCCCAGTGCGGCCCGCTACCGGGCGTGCCGGCCAACTGCTGCATGCGCTCATCCTGAGCATTGGGCTCGAAGCCCTCGCCACGCTCACGCGCCAGACGCCACTCGCGCTGCAAATAGGCCATCCCCAGAACGATCATCACCAGTGATGCGAACAAACCGATCCAGGCACCGGCGAACAGATCGGTCCCCAGCGCACTGGCGGCGATCACGTTATGAATCGAAGGTGAGCCAGGCAACGCCGTCATGGTGAAGGTGCCGGCGCCCAGCGCAGTGGCGGCACAGAATAGCCGCTTGGGCAGATTGGCCTCGCGCATCAGGGTGATGCCCAGCGGATACATGGTGAAGATCACTACGAACACCACGACCCCGCCATAGGTCAGCACGGCACATACCAGCATTGCCACCCAGAGCGTGCGTTGCGTGCCCAGCCCACGGGTGATGGCCTGAGCGATACTGCTGGCGGCCTGGCTGGCAGCCATGATCTTGCCGAAGATCGCACCGCAGAGAAACAGCACGAAGAACTTGCCGGCGAAGGTAAAGGCGCCCAACGGACCAAAAGGAAAATGCTCGAGTAGCGCTCCCGGTACCGCTACACCATTGCTCAACGCCACCAGAATGGAACAAAGCAATGCCGCGATGAATATATTCACCCCACGCAACGCCATGAAGATAAGTAACGCCAAACCGAGCAACAGCCCCAAATTCCCAAGCATCTGCGTTCCCTCTTTTTGTTTTAGTTGCAAAGCTGGGGCATTTATAACAGCTGGTAAAAGCGTTGCACTGTTGCGATTGCGTAACTGAGTGTTTTTTAGCCAACCCCCTTGGGCGGCACCCTGCGCGCAGAAAAAAAACTGCAACTCTTGCCTTGGCTCCGTTTACTTACTAAAAGTAATAGGTAGTATGTACGCCGGCTAATTTCCCACAGAAGGGAAATTGCTTTTTATGGAAAACTCCACCTAAAGGGGAACACGATGAACAACGTTCTGAAATTCTCTGCTCTGGCTCTGGCCGCAGTTCTGGCTACCGGTTGCAGCAGCATGTCCAAAGAAACCGAAGCTCGTCTGACTGCTACCGAAGACGCAGCTGCCCGCGCTCAAGCCCGTGCCGACGAAGCCTACCGCAAGGCTGATGAAGCTCTGGCTGCCGCTCAGAAAGCTCAGCAGACCGCTGACGAAGCCAACGAGCGCGCTCTGCGCATGCTGGAAAAAGCAAGCCGCAAGTAATTTGCGACTCGTTTTTAGAAAGCCGCCCAGGCAACTGGTGCGGCTTTTTTTGTGCGCCCGGCACGGGCGCACTCCTGGAGGTGCAAGTCCTCCCGTGAGCTGGCCACAGCGAACGGAGCGAAGCGCAACTGCGGAAGGGCGACCGACCGTGGGGAGGAAGCGTGGAGCGTAAACCGTGAGCCGATGAACAAGAATCGGATACGAGGCACTGCCAAGCAGGGCGAGCGGGCTAGAAGCCGCGAAGCTCTTGTGGCCAAGGCGAGGTGGTGTAAATCCGGCGGTTGTGCGGTGAAGGAGTGTGTTCTTACCCGGGGAGATCTCGCCTCATGCCTGAAAGGGCGACGTGGAAGCACGGAGCGAGAAGTCAGCAGAAGCCATAGTAGCTGCTTGGTCAGGGCGAAGGGCTGAACGAGAAGGAGCGTCAAACGCCTTGTCGATGAGCGCTGTAACGCATCAGATGCCCGCGCCAGCGGGGCGGGTCGCGGAACGGGAAGGTGAAGCCTTACCGAATGCGATCAGCGATGAAACAGGGCTCCCGCGGCGAGAACCGGAGGGCGCAGGGCGAAGCCTGCTTGAGCAGGCGTTCGCACGAGAGAATATGCAGCGGGCATGGAAGCGCGTGAAGTCCAACAAGGGATCGGCAGGTGTGGACGGGCTGGATATTGCCCAGACTGCCGAACACCTGCGATGGGTGTGGCCGGAGCTTCGCCAGCAACTGCTGAGCGGCTCCTACCAACCACAACCCGTTCGTCGGGTAGGCATCCCGAAACCGGACGGCAGTGAGCGGGAACTGGGTATCCCCACCGTCACCGACCGTCTGATTCAACAGGCACTGCTGCAAGTGCTGCAACCTCTGATTGATCCCACCTTCAGCGAGCACAGCCACGGCTTCCGCCCGGGCCGCCGGGCCCACGATGCGGTGTTGGCTGCGCAACGCTATGCCCAACAGGGCCGCCACATCGTGGTGGATGTCGACCTATCGAAGTTCTTCGACCGGGTTAACCACGACATCCTGATCGACCGCCTGAAGAGGCGCATAAACGATCCTGGAGTCATCCGGCTGGTTCGTGCGTACCTGAACGCGGGCATCATGGACGGCGGTGTGGTCATGGATCGGCATGAGGGCACGCCGCAAGGCGGGCCGCTCTCGCCGTTGCTGGCCAACGTTCTGCTGGACGAGGTGGATAAAGAGCTGGAACGTCGGGGGCACTGCTTCGCCCGTTACGCTGATGACTGCAACGTTTACGTTCGCAGTGAGAAGGCGGGAGAACGGGTGATGCGCCTGCTACGCCGGTGTTACAACAAACTGCGCTTGGTGATCAACGAATCCAAAAGTGCAGTCGCCAGCGTGTTCGGTCGCCAGTTCCTCGGTTATGCCCTGTGGCAGACGAGGGAGGGAGAGGTCCGACGCGCGGTATCAACGAAGGCGTTACAGGCGTTCAAGCTCCGGATCAGGCAACTGACCCGGGGGTCAGGTGGTCGCAGCATGGCACAGGTGGTGGAGAAGCTCCGCAGTTACCTGCTCGGCTGGAAAGGGTACTTCAGGCTGGCACAAACGCCACGCATCTGGCGATCACTGGATGAGTGGATACGTCGCCGCCTGAGAATGCTCCACCTCCGGCACTGGCGACGGGGCAAGACGATCTACCGGGAGCTGATCCGCTTAGGCGCGAGTTCCTGGGTTGCGGAATCCGTGGCGGCGCTGAGCCGTCGCTGGTGGCATAACAGTCGATCTGCCATCCATAATGTGCTGACCATTGCCTACTTCGATCGGTTGGGAGTGCCGAGACTCTCGTGAAACCTCAACTTCTCGAACCGCCCGGTGCGGACCCGCATGCCGGGTGGTGTGGGAGGGGCGGAACTTATTGGTTCCCCCCTATCCCGATTATTGGGCGGCGCTGACCAGGCACTCAACAACCACCGACTGAAGTCGGTGGGTTAGTGACTTACGGACTGAAAGTCCGGATACGCGTCGACTGAACGACGCGTCGGATCAGTCAGGCTCCATCCTGAAATTATCGTTCGGGCTCGGCTCAAAATGATGCTCCAGATACTGCTTGATCATCTCTTCCGTCATCTGCCCAACCGTCGCGCAAAAGTACCCGCGAGCCCAAAAATGCTGCCCCCAATAGCGCTTTTTCAGATGGGGAAACTCCTCGAAAAGCTTGCTCGCCGTACGCCCCTTGATCCGCCTCATGATCTCACTCGGCGCCAAATTCGGCGGACTGCTCACCAGAATATGCACGTGATCCTTGCTCACCACACCTTTCACAATCCGAATTTCAAATGCTTCGCACGTCTGTCTCACCAGCTCTCGCACTCGCTCAGCAACCTCACCGCTGAGCACCTTGTATCGGTACTTAGTCACCCAAACAAAGTGATACTCGATCTGGTAGACCGTATGACTGCCGTATCTGTAATCCATGCGCTTGCCCTCCAGCCCCGCATGGTGGCGCTAAAGCTCACCGGCTGAAAGCCGGTGGTTTTAACCTTTCGATGGAAAATAAAAAACCCGCCAACACGAATGCAGGCGGGTTGTAGACTACGGTATCGAATCAGAACGGGTTGTCACTGCTCGCAACGACTTGCTCGGTCTGCGCGGCAATCGGTACTGGCATACCGTCTTCGGCAGCCACCACCTCGCGTACCATGTCCCAGTCAAGACGCAGACCGCTGAGCTCGTCGCGCTTGAGCAGGGCGTTGATCACGGCCGTGTGCTTGTCGACAACCGACGGAACACCTTCATCGTCGAGCGGCGCATGCGCTTCCAGGTAGACCTTGTCGCCACTCACGCCGAACTTGTAGGGCTCATTGATGATGCGCACCGGCGTTCCCACTGGCACCATGTCCGCCAGTTCCAGCACGTTATGGTTGAACATGCGGAAGCAGCCATGGCTGACGCGCATGCCAATGCCGAACTTCTTGTTCGAACCGTGGATCAGGTAGCCCGGGAAGGACAACGTCATCTTGTACGGCCCCAACGGGTTGTCCGGGCCAGGCGGCACCACGGTGGGCAGGATGTCGCCCTCGGCAGCATGCTCTTCGCGAATCGACTTGGGCGGATACCAGGCCGGGTTCGGCGTCTTGACGGTCACACGCCCGGTTCCCAATGGCGAGCCCCAGCCTTCACGGCCGATACCCAACGGAAAGGTGTGCACCACATTCTGCCCTTTCGGGAAGTAATACAGACGGTACTCGGCCAGGTTGATCACGATACCTTCGCGCGGGCCAGGTGGCAGCACATAGCGGGTCGGCAGGATGATCTCGGTTCCCTCACCCGGCAGCCAGGGATCGACACCGGGGTTGGCGGCGACCATTTCCAGGTAGCCAAGATCGTTAGCCGTTCCCAGATCGGCGAACGTATCCTCGTACTTGGCCTTGATCACCTGTACCTGGCCCACCACATCCTCGCCTGGCGGCGGCAATGGCAGTTCGAGAGCCTGCACCGTGGCACTGCAGCACAGTGCGAGCAACGTCAGGCAGCGGTTGACCGCAGAGAAGCGCGACAACATCCGGGATGTCCCCTGTGAATGGAAAGATATGGCGTCGATTGTACACCGCGTTTATGGCAGCGGGCAGGCCTCAGCCGTCCGCCCAGTTCGAGCACAGACCCTGCCGCTGCGCCTCGAGCGTCGCCAAACAGGCGGCACAGAGTCGACTATCGCGCAGCCAGGGCTTTTCCAGTGCCTGCCAGCGTGGCCGGGCCGGTAACAAACCGCCACACAATGTCCGATCAGCATGGCCGCCCAGACGCAACTGGCGAGCCACCAGATGCACACGCACCTCACGACAGGCGAACAGATCCAGCTGCTCATCCGGCTCGATCAATTGATAGGCGTATAGGGACCAGGCGAGACGCGGCATCTGGGGCTCCGTGACAGGCCGGCCACATTAGCCGAAAGGCTCGAGGCGGAAAAGCCTTGCTCGTTGCAGTGTGCTGCACTCAACACCTACTCAGAGCATGGGTTTGAGCGTCGGCCAGACATTATCCAGCAGTATTTCCTGCGCAGCCTCGGTCGGATGAATGCCGTCGGCCTGCATCATGCCCGGTACACCGCCCACCCCCTCAAGGAAGAACGGCACCAGCGGCACCTGCTTCTGCTCCGCCAGATCAGTGAAAACCTGGGCGAAAGCCGTGGTGTAACGCACGCCATAATTGGGTGGCAGCTTCATCCCCAACAGCAGCACCTTGGCCCCGGCCTGCTGCGACTGCTCGACCATCGACGCAAGATTCTGTTGCAATCCGAACGAGGGACAGGAACCCCAGTAAACTCAAGGGTTCCAGCCAATGGACATCACTTCGCATACCCAAAACGGCACAAGTCTGTTACAAGTCGCGCCGCCCAAGCTGACCACTCAGCTCGCTAAGCCCTGGCACTTTCGCCGCCATGGTCGCTACTACCTCCGGTTCCGCCCTCGGAATCAGACCTTGGGCGTCTTTACGATCTCACTGCGCACCACAGACCGAGCCACTGCCATGGAAATCTCCAGCAACATTCAGAGGGCGCTTGCCTACTTCCACCTCAACAAGCCTGAGGCGACTTGGCCAGAGCTTCGGGAGCGACTACGCGCAATCGCTCAGGAGTGCCTTGAGGCAGAGTTCGGTGACCTGGGGTCGGACTACGCACGTAGCGAGTTCTATCAGGAGATGTACGGGGCACTGCGCACAATCAGCAAACAGGGTGACCTGGGCCTTGCCCAGCATCGAGCCGTGTCCATTGGCCAGAGCATCATGGCTGCTGCGAACGCTCGCATTGAGGGCCGGCCTGGGGCACTGGTGGATGCCATTGACAAACTCAATCAGAGCGAGCCAATTGATAGCCACAGTCACGCTCGCCTGTCCCTATCTGTAGGCGCACCTCAAGACCCCTTGAGCTGGGACGAGTTGTCCAGCCTCTACATGGCGGAACACAGCATCAACCTCAAGGAGTCCAGCAGGAAAGCCGCCATCACCGCCCATACGGTCATCGGGGGCGCCTTCGCGGCCATCGGGCTGACCGACCTTCGGGCCCACACTCGGGAGAACATGACCGACCTTCGGGCCAAGCTCCTTGAGAGCCGCAAGGCGTCCACCGTGAACAACCTTGTGGCCAAGCTCCAAGCGGTCATGACCTGGGCGGTACGGGCGGACAAGCTCACCAAGCAGCACACGGACAAGCTCAAGATCACCAAGGGCGCAGACAGCGAGCGTGTGGCGTTCTCTCGGGAGCAGGTGGTAACCCTCATGACCCATGCGAACGCCCTGCCTGCGACCTCCTGGGAGCGCTGGGCGCTGTCCCTCCTGGCCGTCACTGGGGCGCGCGTGGGCGAAGTCAGCTATCTGACCAAGGCCGACATCAAGCAGGTAGATGGTCTGTGGTGCATCGACATCAACGAAGATACCGAGGGCAAGTCGATCAAGAACAAGCACAGCAAACGCCTTGTGCCCCTCGTGGATGGAGCCCTTGGGTTTGACCTGTCGGCGTTCCTTGAGGCTGTCGAAGCGGGCGCCCTGCCCTCTGACAACGGCATCAAGCCCGACAAAGCCAGTAAACAGCTCAATCTGATGCTGAAAGACGCACTCGGAGACAGCAAAGGTGATAACCAGTCGCTGCACTCCCTGCGTCACCATCTGATTTCCTCAATGCAGGCCGCTGGCGTTCCCGTGGCGTTCGCTCAGGCGGCCGCTGGCCAGTCCTCGGGCACCATTGCATACGACAACTACGGCTCAGGCTCACCGATTCAACGGGTCTACGAAGCACTCAAGCAAGGTCTGAGGGAGGACGCCCAGTGAACGCCTTTGTGAACATGAACAACCAAGCCGCACAACTCCGCGAAGCGTTCGACTCTGAGGGTCTATCTAATCCCGTTGGCACCTTCGAGTGCCCACACTGCCACCAGACGGCGGACGTTGAGTACACGACTACGGACTACGAGTTCCCCAGTGGAGCCAACCGAGTGGGGCGCGCTGATTGCGTAGACGTGGCCCGCTGCTTCCAGTGTGACGGGGTGTCCTACTGGCTGATCTTGGAAATGGGCGAAGGCAGCGACTGGCGGGACTTCCCGCGCGTCTTGCTTCACCCCAGAGCCTCAGGGGTCAAGAAGGATGCAGTATGACCATCTGGGAATTACTCGGTGCGATGGCCGTTTCCTATGGTGGCTTTCTTCTTCTGCTGGACTGGGACTGGAAGCGGCGACTATTCGAGACCTATCAGGAGCGGATGGCCCGTGACCCGAAGTACCGCGACAAGGAGCTGAAGCGGCGCCTACGGGACAAACCCTGGCTCATTCCTGGCAACAAGTCATGGCACGAGCGGGAGAAGGAACGCCAGAGGCGCCAGTGAACAAATCCAAGCGCGGCAGTATGGGTCTCTTATTTCACAAGAGACCTTGAGCAAGCCGCCACGCTCGTATTGCCGGCCACGCGGACGCCATTCAGTTCGGGTCTATACAGATTGTAGAGACCCCAGTTCGCACAATGGAACCCATACCGAATTTCGGTAGGGATACCCGGAAGGCACCGCAGGGTAAGTAGCGGATTGCGCCACTTAACGGCAGCCGCTGAGGCCTTTGGGAATACCAAAGACCTTGGGGCAGGCATATACACACCGTTTCAGGCACTGATACAACATTCCTGTATCAGTCCCCACGACGACCATTTAGGCCGGTCGGTCCCTGTGGAATTAACAGAGGGACGCAGACATAAAGCCCTCAGAAAGTACAAGATTATTGTACTTTTCCCCTACATGATTCGTGTAGGGACATCCCTAAGGCCTGGAGCACAGCGGGTCTATAAGATCGTTATAGACCTCCCGAAGCCCTGAAGCGGCTCGGCAGGGCCAGAAGCGTACACAGTTGATGTACACATGCCAAAGGACACGGCAGGGCTAAGTACGGAGATTCCGTACCATTGGCCCCGGGACATCGCTTGAAGAAAACCTCGGAGGCCCGGCATGATGGCCTTCAGCCTTCACGCTGTCCTAACCAATCAAGGAATGATTCATGCTCGACTTCCCTATCAGCGCCGTGCTTAACCTTGTGCTGCGACTCTCATACCTCGTTCCCGCGCTCTTGGCTCCTGGATTGTACGCATGGTTGTCCGGCTGGCCCATGTCACGATTTTCCCTGTCGGGATTCTTGGGGATGATCTTTACCCACTCTGGTCGTTGGCATGAACCAGCCCTTATCGTTGGCGCTACGCTCGCTCTCTTTGCCGTTCTGGCAGTTCTGTGGACGCTCGCGGTTCGTATTGTTGCCAGCGCCCTATCGCGCCTGCTGAGCCAGCATCACAAAAACCCTCACTATTAGGGAGACAGAAGATAAGTCCGAGGGATTACCCCACGGCCCTTCTGTTCCCCTACTGCCAGCCTCCGGGCTGGACTGCTGGCCGATCACAAGGCCGCCTCTCTGTTCGTCGCCAGTCGCTGCCCATCGTTAGCTGTTCACCAGCTCACACCGGGTCATGCCAAGGCGAACACGGGTGGACAATCGGGACAGCCACTCGAAGTGGCGCAATGAGCCCGACCCTCAGGCAGACAGGGGTATCGTGGTGTTCGCTCAGGTTGACGTGTCCCTGGGCCTTTTCGAGAACTGGGGCGCTCGAACTGACCACGAGAACAGGGGGGGGCTTTAAGAACATAAAGATTCTCTTAGAGATCAATTATTTATCTTGTGTAAACAAGTAAATAAATCCTTGAGATTGTCTTTGAGTTCCACCCTGAGAGTCCTTCAGTTGGGACGGGTCTTGGCAGACCACGATCCCGATTCACCTTGAGGGCAGTCCTGAGCTGTCTTCCGTCCTTCGCCCGTCGCTGGGCGTCTTCATCAACACAGTTCTTCTGTTTGCTCCTTGTGCCGATTGCCGATCCCTTGTCGTGGGTCTGTGTGCCGGTCATCGGGAGCGAACGCAGGGAGCAAACAAAAGGAAAACGACTATGCGTCACCGTATCCAAGCCCGACCCAATGCCACCGAGGAACACTTGGCCACCATAGGCCGACTTCGGGAAGCCATCGACAATCCCGCCAAGCTATCGCTGCTCATCGACCTTCGGGCGTCCTTCAAGCACCACCGAGACTGGCAGACTGAAGAGCGCTATTTGATCGACCGTCACAAGTCACCGCTGCTGCCAAGCCTGCTGGCGTCCCTTGAGGCTTCCGGGGTCTCACTCAGGGAAGCCCTGAGCGCCCCACTGCTGTTCGCAATGAACGCCCGATAGCTACCAGCCAGCCCACCCGCTACACCTTCAGTTCCCACCTGAAGCCACACCGCCCCTCCCACGGGCATCTAACCGAAATCAAGAATCCATAGAGCAGCCCCCAGGGTCGGCGTGATCACGTCTCCCTGTGTCTTGTCGCGCCCACTGTGCGGACTGGGGGTTGCTCTATGGGAGGAGACATCCACCCATGAATATCGAAATCACTGCTGTCACTCCCGCCAAGGTGACCATCAATGGACAACCTCTGGCCCGTGAGTATGTCGAGTCGATCCTTCTGCCTCTGATGGTGGCAGCTCAGGGCAAGAACTCCCCGGCAATCCTCAAGGTAGCCCAGGCGTTCGCTACTGCTGGCCTGTCCCTGAAGACAGTCCCTGCGGCCCATGGCGCCTATCAAGCCCACTTGGCCGAGCAAGCCCAGCTCGAAGCCCGCCGAAAGGCTGAAGCCGAGGCCGACTATCAGCGCTGCCGTGTGCCTACCGCCCAGGAGATTGCCGAGAAGAAAGCCAAGCGACTACGCGAAGCCCAGGCCGTTCGAGAACACGCAGAACGCATTCGTAGCCAGATGGGCCGCTGATAGCCAATCACTCAGACAACTTAGGAGTTACAGACAATGAAGCCATTTCAGAACAAAGCCCCAGACCGTACCTACACCCAGTCCGTGAAGTCCCTTGGGCTGACCCAAGTGTCATTCCACAGCTCGGACATTCGCCCCCAGGAGATGGCCGCCAGTGACCCGCTGACCTACGCAGAGGCCATGCTGGAAGCCGCCGATGAGCACCTGAATGGTGATGAATGGCGGGAGAACATGAACAATGCTTTCCCCTCAGAAGTACGCCCATTCGGCTCCGTTCCAACGTGCCCACAGGTCGCCTTGATGGCTGATCGCTCGGTCACCTTCGATCCCCGCCAGACCTACGATGGTCGCTCGGTGTCCAGGGGTGAAGCTGTAGCGGGCTCGCTGGTGTCCATGGAGGCCCCTGAGGTCGGCGTGATGGTATCGGCTCGCCTGTCCATCCTTGATCACACTGTTCAATTCGGCTTCACATCCCGAAGCATGGAGCAGACTGCGGACAAGGTACTGAATGACCTTGAGCTGACCCTGGCGGGCAAGATCGCTGAGAGCCTCGAAGGGCAACCCTCGGTCTCCAAGGTCTACGCTGGGCCACTCAGCGGCACCCCTGCGGCACAGGCCGAGGACTTCCTTGACCTTATCGCCGTCCATTTGGACACCTTCTGGGGCCGTGACATCTCGGAGTTTGGCGTGCTGGTTCCTGTGAGCCTGCGCCCAGTGCTCAACCGTGCGGCACAGCGGGCTGGCCTGGAGGACATTGATGACCTCGTGGGCACCCGTGTTCAGGTCTACAGCGGCCCAGACCGTGGCGTCTTCTTGGTGCCCAAAGCATTCGCCATGCTGTCCTTCCGTGAGAACAGCGAAGGAGACGTATGGCGCCTCGACATCTCCCGCAATAGCTCAACCCTGAGTTGGGAGCTTGAGGTGTCCGCAGTGGTGGACGTAATGGCCACCGCAATGGTGGAGGTCAAGGTGGACGGTTCCGACTGGGAGACCACCCCAGTAGCCTTGCCGATCATTAAGCAGATCGTTCTGGCCGACCAGCCGGCGCCTGTAGGTCCGTAAAGGGCCTCAGCGGCTCGCCGTAGGGATGATGGGTGGTAGTGAATACCATCCACCTCCCATCACAAAGGAATGCGCTCTGGGTACACCTGGGGCCGTCCTACCAAGTCCATCGCCGACAACTGGCGGACATAGGGTTCACCTGAAGAATCCACCTTGATAGCTCCGAGACCCGTATGGGCCTTGGGGCTTCTTTTTGCAATACCCGACTAAATCACTTGGTCTCTGTTGGGTCGGCCTGAAGGGACTCAGGGTGTCTTAAGAAAATGGGCCAAAAATTTGAGACCCCATTCCATAGATTTAGGCTTCCCCACCACCCCCGTGGCCCCCGCGAAAAACCAAGAGGGGGGGGGTGGGGGTGCGGAGGTTATCGCCTCTGGGAAAAAAGCGAGGGGGGGGGTATGTTTTTTTTTAGCGGAACCTGTGGCGAGCCTTGTCCCTGAAGAGCAAGCGAGAGGGGGGGGGGTACCCTACTGTTACAAGAAGCGTCACAAACGTGTGACAAATTCAGGTTGACAGGCACCACGAGGCAGCCACTAAGATGGCGCCTCCTGACCTTCTTCAGGATCGCTTCAGAGCAATGGTTTGAGTGTCGGCCAGACGTTATCGAGCATCACTGGCTGAGCAGCAGCAGTCGGATGGATTCCATCAGGTTGCATCATGGAGGGCACGCCAGCCGCGCCTTCCAGCAGGAAAGGCACCAAGGCTGAGCCGGTCTCACTGGCCACTTTGGGGAACACTTCAGCGAAAGCGGTTGTGTAACGCTGACCGTAATTCGGTGGCAGTTTCATCCCCAGAATAAGCACCTTGGCGCCTGCTTCCTGAGACTGCCGAACCATCGACGCAAGATTCTGTTGCAATTGCGCAGGGGGCTGTCCACGCAGCCCGTCATTGCCACCCAACTCGATGATGACCAGCTCCGGCTTGTGCTCGACAAGTAGCGCAGGCAGCCGTGCGGCGCCGCCTGCACTGGTGTCGCCACTGATCGAGGCATTGACCACCTGATGCTCGAACCCCTCTTGCACCAGGCGTTTTTCCAGCAAAGCGACCCAACCTTGCCGGCTATCCAGGCCAAAAGCGGCGCTGATACTATCGCCGACCACAAGCAGGGTGCCTGCAACCGCTCCCTGAGCCCAAAGCATCAGGGTCAAGGCACCACTGAGCCACCATGCACGCATTTGGAATCTCCATGACTTCGAGCATTCTCGCTGCGCGGAACCTTAGCAAAGTGGTCAACAGCGCGGAAGGCACACTGACCATCCTTCATGATCTCGACCTGGAACTGAACAAAGGCGACAGCCTGGCCATTGTCGGCGCCTCAGGGTCTGGTAAATCCACCCTGCTTGGCCTGCTCGCCGGCCTGGACTTGCCCAGCGGCGGCGCTGTATTGCTGGCCGGCAAGAACCTCAGCGAACTCGATGAAGACCAGCGTGCACGCCTGCGCGCCGAGCATGTCGGCTTCGTCTTCCAGTCGTTCCAACTGCTCGACAGCCTCACTGCGCTGGAAAACGTCATGCTGCCGCTGGAGCTGGAAGGTCAGGCCGATGCCCGTCAGCGCGCCCGCGCCCTGCTCGAACGGGTTGGCCTCGGTCAGCGTCTGACGCACTACCCACGCCAGCTGTCCGGTGGCGAACAACAGCGTGTGGCCATTGCCCGCGCCTTCGCCGCCGAGCCGGATGTCTTGTTCGCCGACGAACCCACCGGCAACCTCGACAGCCATACCGGTGAGCGCATCACCGAACTGCTCTTTCAGCTCAACCAGGAGCGCGGTACCACGCTGGTACTGGTCACTCATGACGAGCGCCTGGCGCACCGTTGCCAGCGCCTGATCCGTCTGGAAGCCGGGCACCTGATCGATCGCGTGGAGCCCTGATGAAACGCGTGCCCCTGTCTCGCCTGTTTTCGCTCGCTGCCCGCCAACTGCTGCGCGATGCCCGCGCCGGCGAGTTGCGGGTACTGTTCTTCGCCTTGCTGGTGGCCGTGGCCTCCAGCAGCGCCATCGGCTATTTCAGCGCACGCCTGAATGACGCCATGCTGCTGCGCGCCAGTGAATTTCTCGCTGCAGACCTGCGCCTGAGCGGTAGCACGCCCGCCAGCCAGGAGCAGATCGATGCAGGACTCAAGCTGGGGCTCGACCATGCTCAGGCCGTGGAATTTTCCAGCGTGGTCGCGGCACAGGGCGGCATTCAGTTGGCCAGCGTCAAGGCAGCCAGCAACTCTTATCCGCTGCGCGGAGAGCTGCGCAGTGCAACCGAACCCTATGCCCCGGAAGAAGCCGGCCCCGGCCCACGGCCGGGCGAAGTCTGGGCCGAAGCACGGCTGATGGCCGCGCTGAACCTGAACATCGGTGATGAACTGGAAATAGGCGCCAGGACCCTGCGCCTTAGCCGCGTCTTGACCTATGACCCGGACACCGCTGGCGATTTCTACAGCCTGACGCCACGGGTACTGATGCACCTGGACGACCTGGCCGCGACCGAGGTGGTACAACCCGGCAGCCGCGTACGATTTCGTGAACTCTGGCGCGGCGACGCCAATGCCCTGGCGGCCTACCGTCAGGCAGTCGAAGCCGGCCTGCAGCCCAACCAGCGCCTGGATGACGCGCGCGACGGCAATCGCCAGGTCGGCGGCGCCCTCGGTCGCGCCGAACGTTATTTGAACCTGGCCAGCCTGGCCGCCGTATTGCTCGCCGGTGTCGCCGTGGCCCTGTCAGCGGCACGCTTCGCTGCTCGGCGCTTCGATGCCAGCGCCCTGCTGCGCTGCCTCGGCTTGTCGCGGCGTGAAGCGCTGGCCCTGTTCGGCCTGCAACTGGCACTGCTCGGGCTAGTCGCCTGCGTGATTGGCGCCCTGCTCGGCTGGGCTGGGCAGCACGTTCTTTTCTACTTGTTGCGCGGGCTGATCCCGGACGACCTGCCACCTGCCGACCTGTGGCCCGCATTGGCCGGGATGGCCACCGGCCTGGTGGCATTGGCCGGTTTCGCCCTACCGCCGCTGGCCGCGCTGGGCCGCGTACCGCCATTACGCGTCTTGCGCCGCGATATGCTGCCGGTACCGGCCAGCTCCTGGCTGGTCTATGGTGCAGCGCTGATCGCACTGGGTCTGATCATGTGGCGCCTGAGCCTGGATCTGCGCCTGACGCTGGCGCTGCTGGGTGGCGGGCTGCTCGCCGCATTGCTGCTCGGTGGTTTGCTGTTGCTCGGCCTGCAGAGCCTGCGCCGCCTGCTGCAGCGTGCCGCCCTGCCCTGGCGCCTGGGCCTGGGGCAACTGCTACGCCATCCGCTGGCTGCAGCCGGGCAATCGCTGGCGTTCGGCCTGATCCTGCTGGCCATGGCGCTGATCGCCCTGCTGCGTGGCGAGCTGCTCGACACCTGGCAGGACCAGTTGCCGGAGGACGCGCCCAACCACTTCGCCCTCAACGTGCTACCGGCCGAGCGCGATGCCTTTGCCGCACGCCTAGCTGAATTGTCAGCGCATCCGGCGCCGCTGTATCCGGTGGTGCCGGGCCGGCTGATCATGATCAACGATGAGCCGGTACGCCAACTGGTGAGCAAGGAAAGCCGCGGTGAACGCGCGACGCAACGTGATCTCAGCCTGACCTGGGCCGAGGCGTTGCCAGCGGACAATCTGATTACCGCCGGCAGTTGGTGGGGCGCCGCACCGGCCGCTGACCTGCCTGGTGTCTCCGTCGAAGCCGAACTGGCCGAAAGCCTGCAACTGAAGCTCGGTGACCGCCTGCGCTTCAACGTCGGTGGCATCGAACGCGAAGCGCAGGTCACCAGCCTGCGCCAGGTGGACTGGGACAGCTTCCAGCCCAACTTCTTCATGATCTTCGAGCCACAAACCCTGCAGGATCTGCCCGCCACCTACCTGACCAGCTTCTACCTGCCCCCAGGCAAGGACGCGGAACTGGTCAGCCTCAGCCGCGCCTTCCCCAGTGTCACCCTGCTGCAGGTCGACGCACTGCTGGCGCAGCTGCGCAGCATCCTCGCCCAGGTCACACTGGCCATCGAATACGTGCTGCTGTTCGTGCTCGCCGCCGGCATCACCGTCCTGTTGGCCGGGCTGCAGGCCACGCTGGACGAGCGCATTCGCCAGGGTGCATTGCTGCGCGCACTGGGCGCCGAACGCAAGCTGCTGATCAGCGCCCGTCGCGCCGAATTTGGCCTGCTCGGCGCAGCCGCCGGCCTGCTCGCCGCACTGGGCTGCGAACTGGTGAGCTTCCTGCTCTACCGCTATGTCTTCGACATGAACTGGCAGCCTCATCCCTGGCTGCTGGTGCTGCCGCTGATCGGCGCATTGCTGGTCGGCCTGGCTGGCGTACTCGGTACCCGCCGTGCACTGAATGCCAGCCCATTGAGCGTATTGCGCGAAGGCTGAGTTTGACGGAAGGGGTTTGCTAGACTGGCGCCCCTTTCATCGTTCAGAGCCACCATGAGCCGCTATCGCCCTCCTCGCCCTGCCGGTACCCCCTTGATCACGCCTGAAGGCGAAGCGCGCCTGCGCGCCGAGTTGCACGAGCTGTGGCATGTGCGCAGGCCGCAGGTGACGCAGTCGGTCAGCGAAGCTGCGGCTCAGGGCGACCGTTCGGAAAACGCCGAATACACCTACGGCAAGAAGATGCTGCGCGAGATCGACAGCCGCGTACGCTTTCTCAGCAAACGCCTGGAAAAACTCAAGGTCGTCAGCGACAAGCCGTCCGATCCGAACAAGGTGTACTTCGGCGCCTGGGTCACCATCGAGGACGACAACGGCGAACAAGCGCGCTACCGCATCGTCGGCCCGGATGAGCTGGATCTGAAACAGGGGCTGATCAGCATCGACTCACCGCTGGCCCGCGCACTGCTCGGCAAGGAACTGGACGCCGAGGTGCGGGTGCACAGCCCCAGTGGCGAGAAGACCTGCTATATCGTCGCAATCGACTATCCCTGAGCGTTTTCGGGGCGCGATTGCAAGGGCACTCAGGCGCCAGCTAGCGTCGGGTTATCAAGCCCTGGCGCGCTACCCGCACCAACTCGGCGACAGTGTGCGCCACATCATCAGCGCAGGGCGCCTGGATCACCGCCAGGTCGAAACTGTCGCGCGCGAAGCGGCTCAATGACTCGCCGTTCTGCACGAACTGGATACGGAAGGCACGTTGCCCGCCCCAACGCTTGGGCCAGCCTTCGAGATAACGCAACAAGGTGGGTTGATGGCTGCCAGCGAGCAGCACGCGCGGATTGCGCAGCAGCAGACCCGAGGTGATGGGGGCCAGACGAATAAGGGGTTGGGGACAGATCATGCTCAAGTCTCCGCCTCGAAAATCCCGCTGGGCAGCGGTGAGAGGCGACACCGAACCAGCGCTTTAGCGGAATTTCAGGCATCGATGAGAACACCCTGTGGCGCCCCGCAAGTAGCTGTTTAAATCGGCGCAGGGCG
This sequence comes from Pseudomonas sp. GD03919, assembly GCF_029814935.1. NCBI lineage: Bacteria > Pseudomonadati > Pseudomonadota > Gammaproteobacteria > Pseudomonadales > Pseudomonadaceae > Pseudomonas > Pseudomonas sp. GD03919. The sequence goes on along the minus strand of NZ_CP104582.1, from coordinate 2,317,850 downwards.
CATCCTAGAGAAGCCCACGACGCACTGTCAAGGTACGCCCCGCGCCAGCTCGCCTCTGCTGCATGCCGTGTGCAGGCGCGGCTGAGGGCAAGCGTTCGTCTGGCTCAGGCGCTGTCGCGCATCACCAGTTCGAAGCCAACGTCGATGCAGTGCTGCTCGGGGGTTTCACCACGCATCAGGGCCAGCAGCATATTGGCCGCCAGCTCACCGATACGGCCGCGCGTGGTACGCACCGTGCTCAGGGCCGGATGCATCCAGGCCGCTGCTGGCAGGTCGTTAAAGCCAGCGATGGCCAGACGTCCCGGCACATCCAGGCCCAGCTGCCGCGCCCGGAACAACGCGCCCATGGCCAGGTCGTCGTTATTGAAGAACACTGCATCGATTTGCGGCTGTTGCGCCAGCAAACGATCGAGCAGCTCGGCGCCCAGGCCAATGGATGACAACTGCGGTGTCAGCAACTCCAACGCCGGGTCGTGGCGATCCAGCTGACGCATCACCTGGCGATATCCCTCGGCACGCTGCAAGGTACGCGGATCGAGCTGGGCGGCGGCGAAGGCAATATGCCGATAGCCACGCTGTACCAGGGCACGGGTCATGGCCGCACCGGCTTCGATCTGCGAGAAGCCGACGCAATACTCTTCCGGCTCTTCACTCAGTTCCATCAGCGTCACCAGCGGGCAGGTGCTGGCGCCGAGTATTTCCCGCGCCGCATCGCTGCGCTCGAAGCCGGTGACCAGCAGGCCTGCCGGCTGGTGCGCCAGATAGGAACGCAGCAGACGCTCGTCTTCCTCGACCCGGTAGTGGCTGACGCCGATCATCATCTCGAAACCGGCCGGCATCAGCACGCGCTGGATGGCCTCGACGGTATCGACGAACACCGAGTTCGACAGCGACGGAATCACCACGGCTACCAGGTTGGAGCGCGAACTGGCCAACGCCCGAGCAGCCGGGTTGGGCACATAACCTAACGCCTGCGCAGCACGCATCACCTGCTCGCGCAACGCATCGGATACCCGCCCCGGCTGCGACAACGCGCGCGAAGCAGACATCAGCGAGCAACCCGCAGCCTTGGCCACATCGGATAGGGTGACGCGTTCGGCAGAGCGGCGACGGCGTTGAGTCATAGCGCCTCCATTGTTTACCAGCGGGCGATTCTACCAGCCCCGCCAGTGAATAAAGCGCGGGACACGCCGCCCGGGGTAGCGCCACCATGCAAGGAGCGTTACCACCTGCGTGCCCCGCGAAACTGCGAGCTCGCCCAGCATCAGCGGCGGACTGGCCGCCATTCCTGGGCAAATCCTTATAGAGCGGCCTTTTCGGCTTCAGCCTGGACCTGATCGAACAGCTGCTGGCCAACCGTGTCGACAACCTTCTGGATCGCCGGCGCGGCCTGTTCGCGCATGCGCTGCACTTCGGCGGGGTCCACTTCGTTGATCTGCATGCCCTTGTCCTTCAGCTCGGCCAGCGCACGGGCGGCCTCCTCGCGGGTGTCCTGGCGCTCGAAGTCGCGCGCCTTCTTTGCCGCTTCCAGCAGGATGCTCTGCTCGGCCTGCGACAGGCCGTCCCACCAGCGCTTGGACACGATGACGATCCAAGGGCTGTAAACATGGTTGGTCACGGTCAGGTACTTCTGCACTTCGTAGAATTTCGAGGAAAGAATGGTGTTGAACGGATTCTCCTGCCCGTCGACCGCCTTGGTTTCCAGCGCGGTGAACAGCTCGGAGAACGGTAGCGGTACGGCGTTGGCCCCCATCAGCTTGAAGGTTTCGAGAAACACCGGGTTGGGCATCACGCGCAGCTTGACTCCGGAAAAGTCCTCCAGCCTGATGATGGGCCGGGCATTGTTGGTCAGGTTGCGAAAGCCGTTCTCCCAATACACCAGCCCGACCAGGCCCTTCTCCTCCAGCTTATCCATCACCTGGCGACCCACCGGGCCGTCAAGCACGGCATCGGCCTGCTCGGCACTGCTGAACAGGAATGGCGTGTCCCACACCGCCATCTCCCTGGTAATGCCGACCAGGGTCGCGGTGGAGCCCACCATCATTTCCTGCGCCCCACCGATCAATGCGCTCTGCATCTGCTCATCGGAACCCAGGCTGGCAGAGCTGAAAGTTCGCACCTTGAGCTTGCCGTCGGAGGCCTTGGCCACTTCTTCAGCGAACAGCCTGACCGCACGGCCCTGGTTACTGTTCTCGTTGAGACCGTAACCGAAGCGGATCATGCGCGAACGCACATCATCGGCATGCACGACGAAGCTGGCGAGCGGGCTGTACAACATGGCCGCGGTGAGGATGGCGAGCAGTGGACGTTTCATGGGGTCTACCTCTTATTGTTGTGAAGGTTGCCGGCGCGCAGGCGCCGGTGGGCAACTCAGCGTAACCAGGCCAGCGGCACGGTGACGATGGACGGGAACGCCACCAGCATCGCGACGATGATCAGGTAAATCAGGAAGAACGGCATGACGCCGCGCACCAGCACCTCCATGCGCAACTTGCCGATGCCGCCGACGACGTTGAGCACGGTGCCGACCGGTGGAGTAATCAGGCCAATGGAGCCGATCATCACGAACATCACGCCGAAATACACCGGATCGACGCCGGCCTTGATCGCGATGGGCGCCAGCACCGGCGCCAGGATCAGGATGGTTGGGGTCAGGTCGAGCACCATGCCCACTGCAATCATAAGCAGCATGATTGCCAGCACCAGCAATTTAGGGTGTTCGGCCAGCGGCCCGAGCATGACACCGATCTCATCGGGCAGTTGCGCCAGGGTGATCATGTAGGCCGATACCGTGGCGGCCGCGCAGAGAAACATCACCGACGCGGTGGTGCGACTGGCGCGGGTCAGGGTTTCCATCAGGTCGTCCCAACTCAGCTCGCGATAGAGCAAGGTGGATACGGCCAGGGCATAGACCGCAGCGACCACGGCGGCCTCGGTGGGGGTAAAAATGCCGAAACGCAGGCCGCCGACGATGATCACCGGCAGCATCAAGGCTGCTGCGCCATCGATCAGCACCCGGCGCCGCTCGGCGGCACTGGCCTTGGGTGGCGTCGGCTCGGTGAAGCCACGGGCGATCAGGGTCCAGGCAATGATCAGCCCCGCGCCCATGATCAGCCCCGGCACCAGACCGGCCATAAACAACTGACTGATGGAGGTGTTGGTGACCACGCCGTAGATCACGAAGGGCATCGACGGCGGAATGATCGGCGCGATGATGCCACCAGCAGCCACCAGGCCAGCGGAGGAATGCACCGCGTAACCACGCTGGCGCATCATCGGCAGCAGCAAGGTGGCCAGCGCCGCAGTATCGGCCAGGGCCGAACCGGACATACTGGCCAACAGCACGGCGGCAGCGATGGCAACGTAACCCAGACCGCCACGCAGGTGGCCGAAATAGGCCTGAGCCATGGCGATGATGCGTCGGGAAATACCGCCGGCGTTCATCAACTCACCGGCCAGGATGAAGAACGGCACCGCCAGCAGCGGGAAGCTGTCGGCCCCGGCGAGCAGGTTCTGCGCCAGCAGCTGCACGTCCCAGAAATCCAGGTACCACATCAGCACGGCCGCCGTGAGGATCAGGGCGAAGGCGATGGGCATGCCGAATGCCATGAACCCCAGCAGGGAAGCAAGAAATACCGCGACAGTCATCGGCAGGTCCTCGGTGGGCAGTGCCCGTCTTGTTGGAATGGAGTCGGCATCATTCGACGTGCGCCTGGGCCAGGGCCGGCTGCGGTGCACGCCGCCAGAGATTGACCAGTTGCACCACCGCGAGAATCGCCAGCACCAGCATGCTCGCCAGCACCGGTAGCATCGCCAGCACCACCGGATAACCGACCACGGTACTGACGTTGCCCCAGCCGAACTGCACCTGATTCCAGGCGCCCAAGGCCGAGAGCAGGCTGGCGCCGGCAACCAGCACCCAACTCAGCGAATCCACCAGGCGCTGCGCCAGCAACGGGAAGCGGTCGCGAATCATGCGGAAGGTCATCAGCTCGCCGCGGCGCATGCCGGAGGCCACGCCGACGAACACCAGCCAGACGAAGGCCAGCCGCGATAGTTCCTCGGCGCCCGGCCAGCCGGTGCCGAATACGTAACGCAGCACCACGTTGGCGAACACGGCCACCACCATGAAGGCCATCAGAACCGCCATCAGGCTGTCGGTCAGCCGATCGAACAGCCGCGCGATGCGGCCCTCATAGATTGGCTCGGCACCCAGTTGCGCCGTTTGGTTAGCGCTATCAATTTCGCTATCGAGAACATCCTGAGCTTCGCTGGCAACCGCCTCCGTGGCATCGCGGCGCACCCAGGCCTGGATTTCGGCCACCACGGCCTGCCGGGTCTGCTGCGCATCCACGACGCGTACATGCGGCTCACCCGCCGGGCTTTCGAGCGTGGCGAACTGGCTATCGACCAGGGAGATCGGCATGAAATGTCCGGGCCGCGCCCCGACACGCTGCACCGCCGTGGCGTGATCGATATGCAGATGAACGAACTGTAGCCCCGGAATCGCCTGGCGCAGGCGCTCACGGTAGACACGCTTGAGCGCCGAGCAGGCCAGCACGAAGCATTCACCTGCGGCCTGCGCGGCCAGCATCTGCTCGCACAGTGCATCCAGCCAGTGGCGACGGTCTTCGTCGCTCAGCGGGATGCCCGCGCGCATGCGCTCTACGTTTTCGGGAGGATGGAAATGATCGGCTTCGATATGGCGCCAACCGAGTGCGGTGGCGACCGCCTGGCTGATCTCGCTCTTGCCGGAGCCACTGACCCCCATGACCACCAGGGTGGTACGGGCAGGCAATGCGCAAGACTGCTGTTGCATGGGAACTCCATGGGCACCATCGAGGTGGCGCCGCTCATTGTTTGATCCGGATGCTAGCGCTATCCAAATCATCCGACAACCCTCTTTCGGCAACATTTCGTAGAGCATTTCCGCTAATGGCTATCACCCAGCTCTGGTCCGCTACTGACTGACACGTTCAATATCGCCTACCTGCCCCAAGGGAGACATTTCGCTTATGTACCGGCTGAGCCCCTGCTTCTGGCTGCCCGCATTGTTCCTGCCACTGACTGCACTGGCCGAAAACGCCACCTACCAGGCCGACCCACTGGTGGTCACCGGCAGCCGCTACCAGGCCAGCGGCTGGCAACTGCCCTTCTCGGTCAACCGCATCGATGCCGAACAGGCGACGCTGGGCAAACCGGGTGTCAACCTTTCCGAGGCGCTCGGCAGCGTGCCGGGGCTGGTGGTACAGAACCGCCAGAACTACGCGCAGGATCTGCAGATCTCCTCACGCGGTTTCGGCGCCCGTTCGGCCTTCGGCATTCGTGGTATCAAGCTGCTGGCCGATGGCGTGCCGCTGTCCAACCCGGATGGCCAGGGCCAGGCGGCGACCTTCGACCTCGACACCCTGGAGCGTATCGAGGTGCTGCGCGGCCCCTTCGCCAGCGTTTACGGCAGCAACTCCGGTGGGGTCATCCAGTTGTTCTCGCGCGATGGCGAAGGTCCACCCAAGCTGTCGCTCGACACCTCGCAAGCAGCCTACGGCACCAGCCGCACCCGCGTCGCGGCTGAAGGCGGCAACGACAAGGCTGGCTTCATCATCAACCGCTCGCAGTTCGAGACTGACGGCTACCGTGACCACAGCGGCGCCATCCTCGACAAGACCTTCGCCAAGCTGACGCTGTACCCGGACGATGTCAGCAAACTGAGCCTGAGCGTCAGCGAGCTGGATCAGAATGACACCCAGGATCCGCAGGGGCTGACCTGGGGCGAAGTCAAAACCGACCGCAGGGCAGCTTCCAGCAACGCCCTAGAGTTCAATACCCGCAAGACGGTGGATCATCGCCAATTCGGCCTCAACTACGAGCGCAGCTTCACTGCCGGTACTTGGCAGAGCACCTTGTATAGCGGCACACGACGGGTAATTCAGTACCAGTCAATTCGTCCAAACTTTCAAGCACCAGAAAGCCACTCAGGCGGAGTGATCGACTTCGAGCGCCGCTTCCACGGTATCGGCAACCGCTGGATTCAATCCTTCGACCTGGGCAGCAGCCTGCTGACGGTTACGACAGGGCTGGATTACGACTACTCGCGTGATGATCGGCAGGGCTTTGAAAATTTTGTCGGCGATACATTCGGCGTGAAAGGTGCCCTGCGCCGTGACGAACGCAACGAGGTCACCAGCCTGTCGCCCTACATCCAGGGCGCCTGGCAATTGGGCAAACTCGACCTGCAAGCCGGCTTGCGCCATAGCGAGGTAAAGTTCGAGGTGGATGACCACTTCATCCAGGGCAACAACCTCGACGACAGCGGTTCGGTCACCTATCGCGAACTGACGCCGACCCTGGGCGCCAGTTACGCCCTGCTGCCCGACCTGAACATCTACGTCAGCTGGGGCAAGGGCGTGGAGACGCCGACGCTGAACGAGCTGTCCTATTCAGGACCTGACAGCAGCTTCGGCTTCGACCTGAAACCGGCCACCAGCGAGCAGATCGAAGTGGGACTCAAGGCGCGCCTGGCCGATGCGACCAGTCTGCAACTGGCGCTGTTCCAGATCGACACCGACGATGAGCTTGTCGTAGCCTCAGCACAAGGCGGGCGCAACAGCTTCCAGAACGCCGCCCAGACCCGTCGCCGTGGCCTTGAGCTGTCCGTGGAAAGCCACCTGAGCGAAACCCTGCGCGCCAACCTGGCCTACACCCATATCGACGCCACCTACAGCAAGGACTTCACCAGCCGCAATCAGCTCGTCGAATCCGGCAAGCACCTGCCTGGCATCCCCGCCAACACCTTGTATGGTGAGTTTGCCTGGCAGCCGGTCGACTGGTTCAGCACCGCCATCGAAGGCCTGTACCGCAGCCAGCTGTACGTCGAGGACAGCAACACCGCCAAGGCGGCGCCCAGCTATGCGCTGTTCAACTGGCAGGCGCGCTTCGAGCAGAAAGCCGGCGCGCTGACCTTCAACCAAGTGCTGCGCATCGACAACCTGTTCGATCGTGAATACATCGGCTCGGTGATCGTCGGCGACACCAACCAGCGCTACTACGAACCCGGCCCGGAACGGGCCTGGTATGTCGGCGCGGGGGTGCAGTACCAGTTCGATTGACGCCCGTAGGGTGCGCTGCGCACCGCCTGGGCTAGCGTCAAAGACTTGAACACGACGCAAATCCGCTCCCCTCTCCCACTTGTGGGAGAGGGGCTGGGGGAGAGGGTTGATTGCCCTCGACAACGGCGCCAACCTCGGTGCGCACACCGCACCCTACAAACCGCGCGCAATCACCATCCGCTGCACATCACTGGTGCCTTCGTAGATCTGACAGACGCGCACGTCGCGGTAGATGCGCTCGACCGGGAAGTCCTTGAGGTAGCCGTAGCCACCCAAGGTCTGGATCGCCGCCGAGCACACGCGCTCAGCCATTTCCGAGGCGAACAGCTTGGCCATCGACGCCTCGGTCAAACAGGGCTGGCCAGCCTCGCGCAGGCTGGCCGCGTGATGCACCATCTGCCGCGCCACGGCGATCTGCGTGGCCATATCAGCCAGACGGAAGGCTACGGCCTGGTGCTCGATGATCGGCTTGCCGAAGGTCACCCGCTCACGGGCGTAATCGCGCGCCGCCTCGAACGCAGCCCGCGCCATGCCCACCGCTTGCGCGGCAATGCCGATGCGGCCGCCTTCCAGGTTGGCCAGGGCGATGCGATAGCCCTCACCCTCCTCGCCCAGGCGCAGATCGGCCGGGATACGCACGCCGTCGAACTGGATCTGGCAGGTATCGGAGGCATGCTGGCCGAGCTTGTCCTCGACCCGCACCACCGAGAACCCCGGCGTATCCGTCGGCACGATAAAGGCGCTGATGCCCTTCTTGCCGGCTTGCGGGTCAGTCACGGCAAAGACGATGACCATGCCGGCATGGTTGCCGGACGTGATGAACTGCTTGGCGCCATCGAGCACATAGTGATCGCCATCACGCCGCGCACGAGTGCGCAGGTCGCTGGCATCGGAGCCGGCCTGCGGCTCGGTCAGGGCGAAGGCACCCAGCATGCTGCCCTCGGCCAGCGGGCGGAGAAAGCGCTGTTTCTGCGCCTCGCTGCCGTACTTCAGAATCGGCATGCAGCCCACCGAGTTGTGCACGCTCATGATGGTGGAACAGGCGCCATCGCCCGCGGCGATCTCCTCAAGTGCCATGGCATAGGCCAGGTTACTGGTTTCGGCGCCACCCCACTGCTGCGGCACCAGCATGCCCATAAAACCCAACTGGCCCATTTCAACGATGGCCTCAGCCGGGAAACGATGCGCGCGATCCCAGTCGGCGGCAAAGGACTTGAGCCGTTCCTGGGCGAACTGGCGCGCCATGTCACGGATCAGAATTTCTTCTTCGTTGGGCAGCATGGCTGGCTCCATACGTAGGGTGCTCCATGCGCACCACTGGTTGGCAGAAACGCGTGGTGCGCACGGCCTGGGCGGCCCCACGACACCCGACGGGTCGATTCAATACAACTCGATGGCCACGGCCGTGGCCTCGCCGCCACCGATGCACACCGAAGCCACGCCACGCTTGAGCCCGCGTTGCTGCAAGGCCGCCAGCAGAGTGACCAGAATGTGCGCCCCGGACGCACCGATAGGGTGCCCCAGGGTGCAGGCGCCGCCGTGTACGTTGAGTTTGGCGTGGTCGATGCCCAGCTCGCGCATAGCCACCATGGGCACCACGGCAAAAGCCTCGTTGATCTCGAACAGATCGACCGTCTCCAGCGCCCACTCGGTACGCGCCAGCAAACGCTGGATCGCCGCTACCGGCGCGGTGGTGAACAGATTGGGCGCCTGCGCATGACCGGCATGGCCGACGATACGCGCCAGCGGCGTAAGGCCGCGTTGCTGCGCCTGGGACAGGCGCATCAGCAGCAGCGCGGCGGCGCCATCGGAAATGGAGCTGGCATTGGCCGCCGTCACCGTACCGCCCTCGCGGAACGCCGGCTTCAGGCCGGGAATCTTGTCCGGCCGCGCCTTGGGTGGCTGCTCATCACTATCGACCAGACGCCGCTCGCGCCCCTGCGGCGCCTCCACGGCGACGATCTCGCTGGCGAAGCTGCCGTCCGCAATCGCCTGCTGAGCACGGCGCAGCGACTCCAGGGCATAAGCATCCTGCTCCTCGCGGCTGAAGCGATACTGCTCGGCGCAATCCTCGGCGAAGGTGCCCATCAGCCGGCCACGCTCGTAGGCGTCCTCCAAACCATCGAGGAACATATGGTCGAGCACCTGACCATGACCCATGCGATAGCCGTTGCGGGCACGGGCCAGCAGATAGGGCGCATTGGACATGCTCTCCATGCCGCCAGCCACCAGCACATCGGCACTGCCGGCCAGCAATTGATCATGACCGAGCATCAGCGCCTGCATGCCCGAGCCGCACATCTTGTTCAGCGTGGTGCACTGCGCTGCCTGGCTCAGGCCCGCGCCCAGCGCTGCCTGACGCGCTGGCGCCTGCCCCTGACCGGCCTGCAACACGCAGCCCATCAGCAGCGTATCCACCGCCTCGGCGGCGAGGCCGGCACGTTGCAGCGTGGCGCGAATCGCCTCTGCGCCCAGTTCAGCCGCCGTCAGCCCGGCCAGATCACCGAGAAAGCCGCCCATGGGCGTGCGCGCGGTACTGACGATGACGACAGGGTCGAGTTGCTGATTCATGAGCATCACCTTCAATTGCGTAGCCCGGATGCAATCCGGGAAATCTGCATGAGTGCTTCCCGGATTGCATCCGGGCTGCCGTTACTTCGCCGCCATGCGCAACGCGCCGTCGAGGCGGATCACCTCACCATTGAGCATCACGTTCTCGACGATATGCCGCACCAGCGCGGCATATTCGTCGGGCCGGCCCAGGCGTGGCGGGAACGGCACGTTGGCCGCCAGCGAATCACGCACCTCCTGCGGCATGCCGGCCATCATCGGCGTCTCGAACACACCAGGGGCGATGCACATCACGCGGATGCCGGAACGGGCCAGATCACGCGCTGCAGGCAATGTAAGCGCCGCCACTCCGCCCTTTGACGCAGCATAGGCCGCCTGGCCCATCTGCCCGTCGAACGCCGCCACCGAGGCGGTATTGATGATGACCCCGCGCTCGCCCCCAGCGTTCGGCGTGTTCTACGCCATGGCCTCGGCGGCGAGACGCAGCAGGTTGAAGCTACCGATCAGGTTGACCTCGACGGTACGCCGGAAGCTGTCCAGACCATGCGCGCCGTTGCGCCCCAGCACCTTTTCGGCTGGTGCGATACCGGCGCAGTTGACCAATCCATGCAGCGCCCCGAAGGCCTCCAGCGCCTGCGCCACCGCTACGCGGCCATCTTCTTCGCGAGTGATATCGGCGCGCACGAAGCGTGCAGCGTCGCCCAGTTCGGTAATGGCCTGCTGCCCCGCCTCGGCGTTGATATCCAGCAGCACCACCTGGCCACCCTGCCCGACCAGTTCACGGGCCGTGGCCAGCCCCAGGCCGGAGGCGCCGCCACTGATCAGGAATGTCGATTCGTCGATACGCATGCTCAGCCTCTGGGATTGTTGTGGGGTGAGATTGACAGGCAGATTTGCACAGGTTTACGTTAACGTAAAGGTAAAGGAGCAATGACCATGTCCATCACCTACTCCATCTCCGATCTGGCCCGCGAACTGGACATCACCACGCGCGCCATACGCTTCTACGAGGAGCAAGGCATGCTCGCGCCGGAGCGGCGCGGTCAGGAGCGTATCTACAGCGCCAAGGACAAGGTGACGCTGAAACTCATCCTGCGTGGCAAGCGCATCGGCTTTTCGCTGGCCGAATGCCGCGAGCTGATCGAGCTGTATGACCCGGAAACCGGCAGCCGCAGGCAGTTGAAGACTTTCATGGGCAAGATCGCCGAACGCCGCCTGCAGCTTGAACAGCAGTTGCTGGATATCCAGCAGATGCAACTGGAGCTGGATACCGCCGAGGAGCGCTGCCTGGCTGCCCTGGCTGAAACGACCGCCTAATCGCCCCACTACAAGAACAATCGCAGGTGGCCCCATGAGCTACCCCACCCTCAACTTCGGCCTCGGCGAAACCCTCGACATGCAGCGCGATTCGGTACATCAGTTCGCCCAAGCCGAGCTGGCGCCGCGCGCCGCGCAGATCGACCGTGACAACGAATTCCCCATGGACATGTGGCGCAAGTTCGGTGACATGGGCCTGCTCGGCATGACGGTCAAGGAAGAGTACGGCGGCACCGACATGGGCTACCTGGCGCATGTGCTGGCCATGGAGGAGATCAGCCGCGCCTCGGCCTCCGTGGGCCTGTCCTACGGCGCCCACTCCAACCTCTGCGTCAACCAGATCCACAAGAACGGCAGTGAGGCACAGAAGCAGAAGTACCTGCCCAAGCTGTGCTCCGGCGAGCATATCGGCGCCCTGGCCATGAGCGAACCCAATGCCGGCTCCGACGTGGTGTCGATGAAGCTGCGCGCAGAAAAACGCGGCGACCGCTACATCCTCAACGGCAACAAGATGTGGATCACCAACGGCCCGGACGCCCACACCTACGTGATCTACGCCAAGACCGACATCAACGCCGGCTCACGCGGCATGACCGCCTTTATCGTCGAGCGCGACTTCAAGGGTTTCTCCCGCCACCAGAAGCTGGACAAGCTGGGCATGCGCGGTTCCAACACCTGCGAACTGGTGTTCGAGGACTGCGAAGTGCCGGAAGAGAACATCTTGGGTGTCGAGGGCGGTGGCGTGCGCGTGCTGATGAGCGGTCTGGACTACGAGCGCACCGTGCTTTCCGGCGGCCCCACCGGGATCATGAGCGCCTGCATGGACGTGGTGCTGCCCTACGTGCACGAGCGCCAGCAGTTCAAGCAGTCCATCGGCGAATTCCAGCTGGTGCAGGGCAAGCTCGCCGACATGTACGCCGGCATGAACGCCTCCAAGTCCTATCTGTATAACGTCGCCAAGGCCTGCGACCGCGGCGAGGAATCGCGCAAGGACGCCGCCGCCGTGATCCTCTATACCGCCGAGATGGCCACAAAAATGGCGCTGGACACCATTCAACTGCTGGGTGGCAACGGCTACACCAACGAATACCCGGCCGGGCGTCTGCTGCGCGACGCCAAGCTCTACGAAATCGGCGCCGGCACCAGCGAAATCCGCCGCATGCTGATCGGTCGCGAGCTGTTCAATGAGACCAAGTAAGGCATCTGTGATGGTTCCCACGCTCTGCGTGGGAACCTGAAACCGGACGCTCAGCGTCCGTTCTGGGGACGCAGAGCGTCCCTGGCGGAACTCCCACGCCAGAGCGTGGGAGCGATCAAATCAAAATCGGAGCGCCACCGATGGCCATCCTGCATACCCAGATCAACACACGCTCACCAGAGTTCGCCACCAACCAGGCGGCCATGCTCACCCAGGTGGACGAACTGCGCGCCCTGCTCGCCCGCATCCATGAAGGCGGCGGCGCCAAGGCGCAGGAGCGCCACACCTCGCGGGGCAAGTTGCTGCCGCGCGAACGCATCAACCGCCTGCTCGATGCCGGCTCGCCCTTTCTCGAAATCGGCCAGCTCGCCGCTCATGAAGTCTACGGCGAGGAAGTGCCCGCCGCCGGAGTGATCGCCGGTATCGGCCGCGTCGAAGGCGTCGAGTGCATGATCGTGGCCAACGACGCCACGGTAAAAGGCGGCAGCTACTACCCGCTGACGGTGAAGAAGCATCTGCGCGCCCAGGCCATCGCCCGCGAGAATCGCCTGCCGTGCATCTACCTGGTGGACTCCGGCGGCGCCAATCTGCCGCGCCAGGACGAGGTGTTCCCGGACCGCGAGCACTTCGGGCGGATCTTCTTCAACCAGGCCAATATGAGCGCCATGGGCATCCCGCAGATCGCCGTGGTGATGGGCTCCTGCACCGCGGGCGGCGCCTATGTGCCGGCGATGAGCGACGAGACCATCATGGTGCGCGAACAGGCGACCATCTTCCTCGCCGGCCCGCCGCTGGTAAAGGCCGCCACCGGCGAAGTGGTGAGCGCCGAAGAACTGGGCGGCGCCGACGTGCACTGCAAGACCAGCGGCGTAGCCGACCACTATGCCGAGGATGACGAACACGCTCTGGCCCTGGCCCGCCGCTGCATCGCCAATTTGAACTGGCGCAAGCTCGGCCAACTTGATAACCGCACGCCAATCGCCCCGCGCTACCCCGCCGAGGAGCTGTACGGGGTGATCCCGGCTGACGCCAAGCAGCCCTTCGATGTACGCGAGGTAATCGCACGTATCGTCGACGACTCGCAGCTGGATGAATTCAAGGCGCTGTTCGGCACCACCCTGGTATGCGGCTTCGCCCGCATCAATGGCTATCCGGTGGCGATCCTGGCGAATAACGGCATCTTGTTTGCGGAATCGGCGCAGAAAGGCGCGCACTTCGTCGAACTGGCCTGCCAGCGCGGCATTCCGCTGCTGTTCCTGCAGAACATCACCGGCTTTATGGTCGGCAAAAAGTACGAGGAAGGCGGCATCGCCAAGCACGGCGCCAAGCTGGTCACCGCCGTGGCCTGCGCCCAGGTGCCGAAGTTCACCGTGATCATCGGCGGCAGCTTCGGCGCCGGTAACTACGGCATGTGCGGCCGTGCCTACGACCCACGTTTTTTGTGGATGTGGCCCAACGCACGAATTGGCGTGATGGGTGCGCAGCAGGCCGCCGGCGTACTGGTGCAGGTCAAGCGCGAGCAGGCCGAGCGCGCCGGTCAGCATTATTCCGACGAGGACGAACAGCGCCTCAAGCACCCCATCGTCGAGCAGTACGAGAAGCAGGCGCATGCCTACTACTCCAGCGCGCGGCTGTGGGACGACGGCGTGATCGATCCGGCCCAGACCCGCGAGGTGCTGGCCCTGGCGCTGTCCGCCAGCCTCAACGCACCGATCGAACCGACCCGTTTCGGGGTGTTCCGTATGTGACCCCCTGTAGGAACGGCTTCAGCCGCGAATCCTGGCACGCTGATCGCGGCTGAAGCCGCTCCTACCCAGCCCTTCGAGCCTGACACCATGACCGACTTCACCACCGTACAGCTTGAGAAAGACCCGCGCGGCTTCGCCACCCTGTGGCTGAGCCGCCCCGAGAAAAACAACGCCTTCAACGCCGAGATGATCCGCGAGCTGATTCTTGCCCTCGACGCCGTGGGCGAGGACAAGAGCCTGCGCTTTCTCCTGCTGCGTGGCCGTGGCAAGCACTTTTCCGCTGGCGCCGACCTGGCCTGGATGCAGCACGCCGCGACCCTCGACTACAACGCCAACCTGAGTGATGCCCGCGAACTGGCCGAGCTGATGTACAACCTGCACGGTCTGAAGATCCCCATCCTGGCCGTGGTGCAAGGCGCTGCCTTCGGCGGCGCGGTGGGCCTGGCCAGTTGCTGCGACATGGCCATTGGCGCCGAAGACGCGCTGTTTTCCCTGTCCGAAGTACGCATCGGCCTGGCTCCGGCGGTGATCAGCCCCTTCGTCGTGCAGGCCATCGGCGAGCGCGCCGCCAAGCGCTACGCGCTCACCGCCGAGCGCTTCGATGGCAAGCGCGCCCGCGAACTGGGCCTGCTCGCCGAGTGCTTCCCGGCCGCTGAGCTGGACGCCCAGGTCGAAGCCTGGGTCGCCAACCTGCTGCACAACAGCCCGCAAGCCATGCGCGCCAGCAAGGACTTGCTGCGCGAAGTCGGCAGCGGCGAGCTGACCCCGGCCCTGCGCCGCTACACCGAGAACGCCATCGCCCGTCTGCGCGTCAGCGCCGAGGGCCAGGAAGGCCTGCGCGCGTTCCTGGAAAAACGCCAGCCGTCCTGGCAGGAGCAACGACCATGATCGACACCCTGCTGGTCGCCAATCGCGGCGAAATCGCCTGCCGCGTGATGCGCACGGCCAAGGCCATGGGTATTCGCACTGTCGCCGTACACAGCGCCATCGATGCCAACGCGCGGCATGTGCGCGAAGCCGACGTCGCGGTGAACCTCGGCGGCGCCAAGCCTGGCGAGAGCTACCTGCTGATCGACAAGATCATCGCCGCCGCCAAGGCCAGCGGCGCCCAGGCCATCCACCCGGGCTATGGCTTTCTCTCGGAAAACGCTGGCTTCGCCCGCGCCATCGAGCAAGCCGGGCTGATCTTCCTCGGCCCACCCGCCTCGGCCATCGAGGCCATGGGCAGCAAGTCGGCGGCCAAGTCGCTGATGGAGGCTGCCGGCGTGCCGCTGGTGCCGGGCTACCACGACGAAGCGCAGGATTATGAAACCTTCCGCGAAGCCGCCGCGCGCATCGGCTATCCGGTGCTGCTCAAGGCCGCCGCTGGCGGCGGTGGCAAGGGTATGAAGGTCGCAGAATCCGAAGCGCAGCTCGCCGAAACGCTGGAATCCGCCCAGCGCGAAGCGCAGTCGGCCTTCGGCGACTCGCGCATGCTGGTGGAAAAATACGTGCTCAAGCCGCGCCACGTAGAGATCCAGGTGTTCGCCGACCAGCACGGCAACTGCCTGTACCTCAACGAACGTGATTGCTCGATCCAGCGTCGCCATCAGAAAGTGGTGGAAGAAGCGCCAGCGCCGGGCCTCAGCCCCGAGCTGCGCCTGGCCATGGGCGAAGCGGCGGTCAAGGCGGCGCAGGCCATCGGCTATGTCGGTGCCGGCACCGTGGAATTTCTGCTCGACGAGCGTGGCGATTTCTTCTTCATGGAGATGAACACCCGCCTGCAGGTCGAGCATCCGGTTACCGAAGCTATCACCGGGCTCGATCTAGTGGCCTGGCAGATTCGTGTCGCCCGTGGCGAGGCGCTGCCGATCAGCCAACAGCAGGTACCGCTGAACGGCCACGCCATCGAGGTGCGGCTGTACGCCGAAGACCCGGATCACGATTTTCTCCCGGCCACCGGCACCCTGGCCCTCTACCGCGAATCAGCCAGCGGCGGCGGCCGCCGTATCGACAGCGGCGTGGCCGAAGGCGACAGTGTGTCGCCCTTCTACGACCCGATGCTGGGCAAGCTGATCGCTTGGGGCGAAAACCGCGAGCAGGCGCGCCTGCGCCTGCTGGCCATGCTCGGCGATACCCTGGTCGGCGGCGTGAAAACCAACCTGGCGTTTCTACGCCGTATCCTTGCTCACCCGGCATTCGCCGCGTGCGAGCTGGACACCGGCTTTATCCCTCGTCATCAGCAGCAGTTGCTACCGGCTCCCGGCGAGTTACCGGAAACCTTCTGGCAACTGGCAGCCGATGCCTGGGTGCAGAGCGAGGCGCCGCTGGCGCGCAACGACGACCTGCATTCGCCCTGGGCGGCCCGCAGTGGCTGGCGCTCCGGCGGCCAAGCGGAAATCGAGCTGCACCTGAGCTGCCAGGGCGAGAGTCGCAAGGTGCGCGCGACTAACACAGCCTGCTTGCAGGGCGAAGAGTTGCTGGCGGAGATCGACGGCATGCGCCAGCGCCTGTGCGCCATTCGCCGTGGCGACACGCTTTACTTGCAGTGGCAAAGCGAGCTGCACGCCATCACCCGCTTCGACCCGATTGCCGCCGCCGAGGCCAGCCATGCCCAGCATGGTGGCCTGAGCGCCCCCATGAACGGCAGCATCGTTCGCGTGCTGGTCGAGCCCGGCCAGACGGTCGAAGCCGGCACCGCGCTGGTAGTGCTGGAGGCGATGAAGATGGAGCACAGCATCCGCGCCCCCGAAGCCGGCACGGTCAAGGCTCTGTATTGCCGCGAAGGCGAAATGGTCAGCGAAGGCGCCGTGCTGGTGGAGTTGCAGGAGGCCTGATGCGTGCCACCCCGTAGGGTGGGCTTCAGCCCACCAGTCACGACTTGATCCCGGTTTGGTGGGCTAAAGCGGATCGCCGCCCGGTCCACCCTATGCCATACAATCCCCTCTCCCCCACGGAGAAACGACATGACCCTGCCCCACTCCGTACGCCTGGTCGAAGTCGGCCCGCGCGATGGCCTGCAGAACGAGAAACAACCGATCAGCGTCGCCGACAAGGTACGCCTCACCGACGATCTCAGCGCCGCCGGCCTGAGCTATATCGAGGTGGGCAGCTTCGTCTCGCCCAAATGGGTGCCACAAATGGCTGGCTCCGCCGAAGTGTTCGCCGGTATCAAGCGTAAACCGGGCATCACCTACGCCGCCCTGGCGCCCAACCTGAAAGGCTTCGAGGCCGCGCTGGAGGCCAAGGTGGAAGAAGTGGCAGTGTTCGCCGCCGCCAGCGAGGCCTTCTCGCAGAAGAACATCAACTGCTCCATCGCCGAGAGCCTGCAGCGCTTCGTGCCGCTCCTGGAGGCCGCGAAAGCCGCCAATGTACGCGTACGCGGCTACGTCTCCTGCGTGCTGGGCTGCCCTTATGACGGCGACGTTGCCCCCGAGCAGGTTGCCAGCGTCGCCCGCGAACTCTACGCCATGGGCTGCTACGAGGTGTCGCTGGGCGACACCATCGGCACCGGCACCGCCGGCAAGACCCGCGCGATGATCGAGGTGGTCGGCCGCGACATCCCACGCGATCGGCTGGCCGGGCACTTCCACGACACCTACGGCCAGGCCCTGGCCAATATCTACGCCAGCCTGCTCGAAGGCGTCAGCGTGTTCGACAGCTCGGTGGCTGGCCTGGGCGGCTGCCCCTACGCCAAGGGCGCTACCGGCAATGTCGCCAGCGAAGACGTGCTCTACCTCATGCAAGGCCTGGGCATCGAAACCGGCGTGGACATGGACAAGCTGATCGCTGCCGGACAACGCATCTGCGCGGTGCTGGGCAAGACCAATGGCTCACGGGTGGCGCGTGCCCGCCTGAGTCAATAAGGCGCCGTAGGGTGGATGACGCCGTTTTCATCCACCGCTGTGGTGGATCGGTGAAGCGTGATCCACCCTACCCCTGGCACCCCGGATTGAATCCAGGCTACGGGCTGGAGCGGATTCATCCGCGATTTTCGCGGCTAAAGCCGCTACACAAGGGGTTGCAGCGTATCGAGCCGTCGTTTCATACAGAGATTCGGAACCATGAAAAGGTCGGTGCGATAGCAACAAAGGTCGCCAGGGTTATAGGCCTGACACCCAGCGACCACTAAGCTGAAGCATACGAACAAGAACGACGAGGACTGACCATGCCGCAACCGCTATGGACACCTTCTGCCGAACGTATCGCTGCCAGCCGAATGGAGGCTTTCCGTCGTTTCGTCAACCAGCGCCATGGTCTGCAAATGGCCGATTACCCGGCCCTGCATGCCTGGAGCGTCGAGCAGCGTGAAGCCTTCTGGCAGGCCATCGTCGATTTCTTCGAGATCCGTTTCCATAGCCCCGCCGAATGCGTGCTGCGCGAAGGCCCGGCCATGCCGGACGCCCGGTGGTTCCCAGGCGCCACGCTGAACTTCGCCGAACACCTGCTGCGCCGCCGAGATGGTCATCCGGCACTGGTGGCCATTGGCGAGGATGGCAGCCGTGAGCAGCTCAGCTACGCGCAACTGGCCGCCCATGTCGCCGGTCTGCAACGGGCTCTGCGCGAGGCCGGCGTAGGCATCGGTGATCGCGTCGCGGCCTTCATGCCCAACACCTGGCAAACGGTGGTGGGCATGCTCGCCAGTGCCTGCCTCGGCGCCACCTGGTCGAGCTGTTCGCCGGACTTCGGCACCCAGGGCGTGATCGACCGTTTTGGTCAGATCGAACCCAAGGTGCTGATCGCTGCCGCCGGCTACCGTTACGCCGGCAAGTCCATCGATCTAACCGACAAACTCAATGAAATTCTCGCGCAACTGCCCAGCCTGGAGCGCCTGGTGATCGTGCCCTACTCACGCCATGAGGCCAGCCCTGCAGATTACAAGTCAGTTGCTCCAGTGGCCCTCTGGCAGGACTTCTACCAACCCGGCGGCGCGCCGCAGTTCACCCCGGTGCCGTTCGACCAGCCGCTGTATATCCTCTACTCCAGCGGCACCACCGGTGTGCCCAAGTGCATCGTCCATGGTGTTGGCGGCACTCTCTTGCAGCACCTCAAGGAACTGGGGCTGCACACCGATCTGGGCGCCAGCGACACCCTGTTCTACTACACCACCTGCGGCTGGATGATGTGGAACTGGCAGGTAGCAGGCCTGGCCTTGGGCGCCACCCTGGTGCTCTACGACGGCTCGCCCATGCATCCTGTCCCCGCGCGCCTGATCGACCTGATCGATGCCGAGAACATCTCGGTGTTCGGCACCAGCGCCAAGTTCATCGCTGCGCTGGAGAAAGCCGGCGTCAAGCCTCGCGAAAGCCATAAACTGTACAGCCTCAAAACCATCCTCTCCACCGGCTCGCCACTGGCCCACGAGAGCTTCGAGTACATCTACCGCGATATGAAACGCGACCTGTGCCTGTCATCGATCTCAGGCGGCACCGACATCGTCTCCTGCTTCGCCCTGGGCAACCCGATTCTGCCGGTCTGGCGCGGCGAGCTGCAGTGCAAGGGCCTGGGGATGGACGTGCAGGTGTGGGACGAAGACGGCCATCCGCTGAGCAGCGGCAAGGGCGAACTGGTCTGTGCTCGGCACTTCCCCTCGATGCCTGTGGGATTCTGGAACGACGCTGACGGCGAAAAATTCCGCGCCGCCTATTTCGCCTCCTTCCCCGGCGTCTGGGCTCACGGCGACTATGCCGAACAAACCGCGCATGGCGGCCTGGTCATACATGGCCGCTCCGACGCCGTGCTCAACCCCGGTGGCGTACGCATCGGCAGCGCAGAAATCTACCGCCAGGTGGAAAAGGTGCCGCAGGTGCTGGAATCCATCGTCATCGGTCAGGACTGGCAAGGTGACGTACGCGTGGTGCTGTTCGTGCGCCTGCGCGATGGCGTGACGCTCGACGATAGCCTGCGTGAGGAGATCTGCCAGGCGATTCGCACCAACACCACGCCGCGCCACGTACCGGCGAAAATCCTTCAGGTCGCCGATATACCGCGCACCTTCAGCGGCAAGATCGTCGAACTGGCTGTGCGCAACGTCATCCATGGCCAACCGGTGAAGAATACCGACGCCCTGGCCAACCCGCAGGCCCTGGCACTGTACCGAAATCTGCCCGAGTTGAATGAGTAGTCATGGCCCGAAGCCAACACCCGGAAAAATCACTATACTGGCGCCATTTTTTCGTCCTCACTGAAATCGGGCCTGAATCGGGGCCGATGGAGTACGCGGCGAGGGAGCGTCATGAACATCATCCAGCGCAACAAGGTTCACTGTTTACCGGCAGCAGCGCACGATGCGCCAACGCTCGTCTATGGTCACGGTTTTGGTTGCAACAAGGACATGTGGAGCAGGGTCACGCCAGCCTTCACCCCGGCCTATCGGCAGGTTCTGTTCGACTATGTCGGCAGTGGCGAGTCCGACGCCAGCGCCTTCGATCCGGTCCGCTACGGCCGGCTGCAGGGTTATGTCGATGACCTGCTGGAAGTGTGCGATGCCCTCGCACTGTCGGGTGACCTGACCTTCGTCGGTCACTCGATCAGTTGTAGTATCGGCATACTCGCCGCCATCAGGCGCCCTCAGCTGTTTTCCCGGCTGATTCTTCTGGGCCCATCACCCTGCTTTCTCAACGACGAAGCGGATTACCGTGGCGGATTCGAACGCCAGGACCTGGAGGGGCTGCTGGAGCTGATGGCGCACAACTACATAGGCTGGGCCAAACAGTTCGCCCCGCTGGTCAGCGCCGCCGATGAATCGGCCGTCACCACGCAACTCTCCGACAGTTTCTGCTCGACCGATCCACTGATGGCCCGCACCTTCGCTCAGGCCACGTTCCTGTCCGATATACGCCCGGCGCTGCCGTCCTGCCCGGTGCCGAGCCTGATCCTGCACCACCAGCGTGACGCGCTGGTACCCGGCGCAGTTGCCGACTATCTGCACAGAGCGCTCGCCGACAGCAGGCTGGAAATCCTCGAAGTCAGCGGCCATTGCGCGCACATGAGCCACCCCGAGCTGGTCAGTGCCGCCATGCATCGCTATTTGCAGGGAGCCATCAAGCGTGTTCTATCTTGACCGCCTGCCCTGCCCGGTTCTGGTGACCGACTGCAATGGCCGCATCAAGCATGCCAACAACGATTTCAAGCGTCTGACAGACGCGGCCCTGAGCGGCGATATGGATCAGTTCTTTCCGCCGGCCAGCCGTATCTTCCTGCAAACCCATGCCTGGCCTTTGCTGCTGCGCAATGGCGAGTTCAACGAACTCTATCTGCAACTGCAGTCGGGCAGCGGGCAACTGATGCCCGTGATGACCAATGCCCGCATCATTGAAGCCGAGGGCACTGCAGAAGTCATCTGGCTGTTCTTCGTCGCCAAGGATCGCCAGCGTTTCGAGACGGAGCTGCTCAAGGCCCGCCAGCAGGCACAGGAAAGTGCTGCCCAACTGGCCAAGGCCAATCTGGCGCTGCAAAGCGCCTACGCGCAACTGGCCAACTACACGGTGGAGGTGGAAAGCGAAGCCGAACAGTTGGCACAACTGAGCCACAGCGACCCACTGACTGCATTGAGCAACCGCAGGGCACTGTCCCTGCATGTCGAACATTGGCTCGCCAGCGCCACGGCGCAGACCAATGGCAGCCTGCTGCTGATCGATATCGATCATTTCAAGCAGATCAATGATCGTTTTGGCCACGCCGAGGGCGACAGGGTTCTGGTAGACCTCGCTCAGCGCCTGCTGCACAGCGTACGCAGTGGCGACAGCGTCGTGCGCTATGGCGGTGAGGAGTTTGCGATCTGGTTACCCGACGCTGATCTGGATGAAGCCAGCGATATTGCCCAGCGCGTGCATAAGCAGATCAGAACCCTGCAGGTTGCCAACGAAACGGTCACGGTGAGCATTGGCATTGCCTGCCTGCAACCTTGTGAACGCTACCTGACACAGTTGCTGGCAGCCGCCGACAGGGCACTGTACGAGGCCAAGGCCCAGGGCAGGAATCGCAGCGTCCGCCATGAGTAAGCCGCGTGCGCCGGGTCAAGGTGCACAGCGCCAATGCCACTTCAGGCCACACTGACAACGGAACCTTAGCCGTGCACGACCTCTACCGCATACTCGCCGCCGCGCTCTTCGCCGCCGCAGCATCGGCTGACGAGCCGGTGAAACTGTAGATGCCGGACGCACCGCCCCCTGACGCTGCACCAATACGAGGGCGGTCATGGCATGGTCGGCGATGTCACCCTGGCGGCTCTGGTCAGGCTCGGCAAACTGACCGAAATCGTTGCCGAACCCTGGACACGCGCCCAGGCCAGCGTGGCCAGAGGTCGCAACATGCTGATCATTCCCCTGTCGCGCAGGCCCGAACGCGAGGAGCTGTACACCTTGATCGCGCCGGTCATGGAACTGGAGCGTACCTTCTTCAGCCTCGACGAGCCCGTGACGAGCTTCGCCGAGGCCCGTCAGCGTTACCGCCGCATCGGCGTTGGCCTGGGCACTGCGCAGGTCGCCATCCTCCAGCGCGAGGGCTTTAGCGACGAGCAGATCGTGCAACTCACGCTGGGCGAAAACCCCGTCCACCTGCTGAATCTGGGGCGTATCGACGCCTGGTTCACCGGCGTGCCGGAGGCTCTGTATATCTGGGAGGGTTCGAACTATCGCCAGCAGAATCTGCGCCGAAGCCCGACGTTGGCCAGTACCGGCCTCTATCTAAGCTGCTCGAAGGAATGCGATGCGCGACTGATCGAATACTTGTGCAGCGCCATCGCCGAACTCGAACAGGAAGGTATCAGCCAGCGCCTGCGTCAGGCCTATCTGCCGCTGCGGCCTGATCCTTGACGACCTGGCTGCCTGCCAGGCCCTGTTCTTTCCGCGATCCGTCAAATACCCTGCCGCCCCGGATCTTCTGGCAACGGCTCCTGCTCGATCTCCTCCAGCTTCAGTTCCAGGCCCCAATCACCGGCTGCAGCACTTTTCGCTGCAACGGGCTGCGCCGCAGGGGCAGCTGCTACTGCAGGTGCAGGCCGTGCGTTGGCCGGGTTGTCTCGATGCAGCTTGAGTTTCAGGCGCACGTTGTTCGCCGAGTCGGCGTTCTTCACCGCCTCTTCCTCGTCGATTGCACCTTCGTGCACCAGATCGATCAGCGCCTGGTCGAAAGTCTGCATGCCGAGATTCTTGGACTTCTCCATGATTTCCTTCAGCTCGGAAAACTCGTTGCGCTTGATCAGGTCGCGCACCGTCGGCGTGCCCAGCATCACCTCAACTGCGGCGCGGCGCTTGCCGTCAAGCGTCTTGACCAGGCGCTGGGAAACGAACGCCTTGAGGTTGTTGCCCAGGTCGTTGAGCAACTGTGGGCGGCGGTCTTCCGGGAAGAAGTTGATGATGCGATCCAGCGCCTGGTTGGCATTGTTGGCGTGCAGCGTGGAAATCGCCAGGTGTCCGGTATCGGCGAAGGCCAGGGCGTGCTCCATGGTTTCGCGGTCGCGAATTTCGCCAATCAGGATCACATCCGGCGCCTGACGCAGGGTGTTCTTCAGCGCCGCGTGAAAGCTGCGGGTATCCACGCCCACCTCGCGCTGGTTGATGATCGATTTCTTGTGCCGGTGCACATACTCCACCGGGTCTTCGATGGTGATGATGTGACCGCCGCTGTTGCGGTTGCGGTAGTCGATCAGCGCCGCCAGCGAGGTCGACTTGCCCGAACCGGTGCCGCCGACGAACAGCACCAGGCCGCGCTTCTCCATCACCGTGCCGAGCAGCACTTCGGGCAGTTTGAGGTCTTCGAAACGCGGAATATCCAGCTTGATGTTGCGCGCGACGATGGACACCTCGTTACGCTGCTTGAAGATGTTGATGCGGAAACGTCCGACCCCGGTCAGCGATATCGCCAGGTTCATCTCCAGTTCGCGCTCGAATTCCTCACGCTGGGCACTGTCCATGATCGAGTCGGCAATCGCCGCCACATCGCCGGCTTTCATCGGCTCCTGGCTCAGTGCCTTGAGCACGCCGTTGAACTTGGCGCAAGGCGGCGCGCCAGTGGACAGATACAGATCGGAGCCATCCTGACTGGACAGGATTTTCAGCATTGCGTGGAGATCCATGGCGGCGTTCCCGTGAGCGCGATTGAAATACCATAGGCCATGATTCGCTCGCGCAGCGGACAACGCACGGCCCAGACAATTGACGTCATTCTGCTGGCGCAAGCAAAGCTGGCACAATAGCGCCCCGACAGAATTGAGGAGCCCATCAATGGCAAAGGCAATGGCCCGCCACATCCTGGTCAAGACCGAGGCAGAAGCCGCCGCCCTGAAAAAGCGTATCGCGGCCGGCGAGGCCTTCGACGTACTGGCGCGCAAGCATTCCACCTGCCCTTCCGGCAAGAAAGGCGGCGACCTCGGTGAAGTGCGCCCCGGGCAGATGGTGCGCGCCGTCGATCAGGTGATCTTCAAGAAGGCGCTGCGTGAAGTACACGGCCCGGTGAAAACCCAGTTCGGCTACCACCTGATCCAGGTGTTCTATCGCGACTGAGGTTCGCTCAGACGCTCGACGCGTTGGTTTGCGAGCCCACGGAGCGCCGTTGCCCTGCGCACAGGCGCGTGCTCGGCCATCAGCGCCACCACCCAATCGACGTTGACGATGCGGTCACTCACGCCCAGGGTCAGCTGAATGTCCGGATAGCGCGCGTAGAACACCGGCAGCGCCGGAATCAGCAGCATGTACGTGAAGGGGCTGGTCACGTCCACACGCAAACGGCCGCGCGGTGCCAGTGACGCACTGGACACGCTGGTTTCGGCATCAGACGCACCACACGCTCGTAATAGGCCGCCCCATCGGCCGTGACGTTGACCTTGCGCGTGGTGCGATTGAACAGGCGCACGCGCAGCCGCGCCTTCATCTGCTGGATTAACTGCGTCACGCTGGTCTTGCTCATGTGCAGGGTGCTGGCTGCCTTGGTGAAGCTGCCGGTTTCCACCACCCGGGCAAAGGCCTGCATCGCATCGAAACGATCCATTTAACGCCACTCTTTAATCATTGATTGTTTGGATTCTACAAACAGTCATGACCAGGGTTGCACGTTTATCCAGCGCGGCGTCACTCCTGAAGTGCGGCTATCGATAACAGCGGGCCGCACTGGCTCCAACGGAGGTCCCCATGAATAGCAAACGTGATGTGGTTTTCCCGGCAGAACGCCACGCCCTGTACGAGCTGCATCGCTACTCCCCGGCCATTCGCAGCAACGGCTTTCTGTTCGTCTCCGGCCAGGTCGGCAGTCGCAAGGACGGCTCGCCGGAACCATCTGGGAGGTGGCAGCCGACTACTGGGGCGAAGCGCCCTACTCGACGGTGACGGCCCTTGGCGTGACTTGGCTGGCCGGCTTCGATTTCGAGATCAAGGTGATCGCCAAGCTGCCACAGTGAATGTTCTGCACGCCGCCCGGCACGACCCGCAAGACGCGGTTCCACCTCAATCCCCGAGCAGCGCGCGCCAGCCGCCAGCGTCGCGAACCTGCAGTGACGCAGCGCGATCATCGTCCAACCTCAGCAGATACAGCCAGCCATGCTCGACCAGCTCGCGCACCACCTGATGACTGGCGATCACCTGATCGATCATCGAGCGCGGCGCAGCGATGATCACGCTCAGACGCAGCGGCCGGTGTAGCCAGCGCTGGCCATCGTGCAGCGACTGGCGCGCCAGGCCGATGCGCAGATCGCCACCGTTGCCCTCGAATACCCCGATATTGCCGCCCACCACGTTGTGCAGCACCTTGTTGCCACTGCCAAAACGCTGGTTGTCGGTGGTCGAGGTCAGATACTGCAGGTTGATCCAGTGCGCCACCACCATCGGTGCGGTCATGATCAACTCCAGCACCTTGCCACCCTCGTCCTGTCGCCAGTCATAGTCATGCAGGAAGGCACGCCCCTGCAGGTCGAGACCGCGCGTGCGCACACGCGGCGCAGCGATGAACGCGGCATTGCCGGCCAGCCCCCACTCCGGGCGGGTCTGCGCCCAGTCAGCGGCGCGGCGGCGCAGGGCCGCGAGCAGGCGCTCCGGCCGCTTGCTCAGAGGCCCCAGCCCCAGACGCGCCGCACGTGCCCGACGCACCCGCACGGCCGCGCTGTCCAGCGCCTGGCGCAGGCGCTGCCAGCTTGGCACGAGGTCAGGCGGTAAGGCGTCACTGGCAAAGACCTGGACTTCGTCGGTGGTGGTGTTGTGCAGCCCGGCCAGTACCTGGCAATCCGTCGGCAGTTCGATACCCTGCCCGGCCAGTCCCAGGCGCACCTGCGGATCATTGAGCAGTTCCGCCAGCGCGCGTGCATTGACCTCGCCACTCTGGCCGCAACAGGCACCGCAATCCAGCCCGGCCGCCTGCGGATTGTTGGCGCTCTGGCTACCATGACCGAGCAGCAGGAGCAACGGCGGAAAGTCTCGCGTCAGCCCCATCGCCCGCAGAATACGCGCCGCCAGTTGTACCCGCTGATCCGTGGCCAGCGGCGCCAGCAGCGGGCTGAGACGTTGCCACTCGTCGCGCTTTAGCCCCGCGCGTTCGGCAGGCGCCAGGCCACGCAGCCAGCCGCCCGTGCGCCCGAGCAATGAGCCGGCGTAACCCAAGCCAAGCGACTCGACCAGGGTAAAACCCGACGCCGGCAAACACTCGAAAAGACGCCAGCGCCCCTGCTGTGCCAGGCGGGCCTGACGCCGCCCGACCAGTTGAGCGTCACCCGCCGCGTCACCGCAGCTGTCGCTGACGCTCAGTTGCGGCGCCAGGAGGCCCGGCAACTGCGGCCGGCTGGCCTGAGTGCCGAGCGGCGTGTAAGCGATGGGCAGGCCGAAGAACCCGGCAAAACCACCGGTCTCAACCGACGGGCAGACCTCATCCAGGGCACGACGCAGCGGCTCAGAGCGCACGTCGATGCAGAAATACACCTTGGCCAGCGTTGGCTCCACCGCCACGCCCTGCGCCTGGACAGAGTGCAAAAGCTGCTGCAGGTGCTCTTGCCAGGCCAGCTCTTCGGCGCGCTGCCATATCTGCAGCGCCTGCCAGGCAGACGATGGCTGGCGGCGGCGTCCCTCCTGCCAGGCCTGGCGCCAGGCGCTCCAGCGGCTGCCCGGATCACGCCGGCGATCATCCACCAGCCACTCCCAGGCTGCACGAATGGCCAGCACGTCCAACAGCGTGTCATCGTCGCCGCCGGCCTGGCGTGCCTGCCGGCGCCGGTAAGCACACCAGGAGGCCCAACCCAGGCTGCGCAACAGCAGGCAGTCGAACCACTCCTCCAGCTCGTCAGCCTGCAACCCCAGGCGTTGCACGGCGACCTCCAGCGCCGCCCGCGGCTGCCACGGCAACTCGACGATGCGGGCACTCAGGTCGCGACAGGCACTGAGCACGCTCATACCACGATCATCCTGCATGGCCTGACGCCAGGCCTGATACAGCCCGTCCTGGCGTTCGGCATGCCAATCGGCCTGATGCTCATCGAACCAGGCGGCGCAGCATTGACCGACTTGCTGGGTGATCAAGGTCGGCCAGCCCGGCAAGGCGATTTCGGCATCGGCCATATCTTCCAGCAGCGGCAGGCCATGTGCCTGTTCATCCTCGGCCTGCAGCGTCTGCAACAGATCTGCCGGCGTCCGGCCCTGCGGATTGTCCCGCAGCACCTGCAGCAGGTGACGCTCGCTAATCTGCCCGTCAGCCCAGGCCCGGCGGTAATCGTCAGCCGCCAGCGTCAAGCGGCTGCCGGCACGCCGCCAGAGCTGCTCGGCTACCTCGGCCCAGGGCTGCTGGCGCCGCTCCCACAACGGGCTGACCGCGATCAGACGATCCAGCGGCCAGGTTGGCGCGATACGTTCGCAGGCTCGCGCAGCGGCGTCATGCAGGACATCACGGTCGATGGCGACGACATGTTCGATGGCGGTCATGGGCGCTCTCCAGTGGCGGCGTGGTGGGCAGGCATCGGACGCACCGGCCACAGACGGAAGGTCAGACGGGTGAAGTGTTCATCGAGGAAGAAACCAGCAAATGCCGCCGGGTACAGGCGCCGCGCCAGCAGGCTCTGTGGCCGCGCCACGATCAACGCCTGCAGCAGGTAAAGCCCGAAGAACAGCGCCAGGGCCAGCAGACTCAAGTACAGCGGCGCCGTGGCGGGCGCGGCACTGGCAGCGAGAATCCAGCCTGCCGCCAGGTGCCAGAACAGATACAGGCCCAGCAACGCCACCAGCATCAGCACGGCGTACAGCGGCTGACGGCGCCGCAGGCACCAGGGCGCCAAGCCTACCGCGAGAATGGCCAGCGCCTCGAACGGCAGTGGGTGCATCGGCACCAGGTAACGCCAGAGCTGATCAAGCAGCGCCATGGCCAGCGCCGCAAGCCCCAGGGCCAGCAGCAGCGAGAACAGCTCCGGCGCCGCTCGCGGCTCCTGCAAGGCCTGATGGCGCACCTGCAACACCGTCTCTCCGCTGGCCAGAAAGGCATGTGCCTTGTACAGCGAGTGGGCCAACAGGTGCACCAGCGCCAACTCATAGAGGCCCAGGCCGCATTCGAGCAGCATGAAACCCATCTGCGCGCAGGTCGACCAGGCCAGACGCACCTTGATGCTGATGCGTGTCATCATCACCAGCGCTGCCAGCACGGCAGTCAGCCCCCCCACAACCACCAGCAAGGTCTGGGCAACCGGTGCTGCGGACAGCAAGGGAGCAAAACGCAGCAGGACGAAACCGCCCAGGTTGACCAGCCCGGCATGCAGCAGCGCCGACACCGGCGTCGGCGCCTCCATCACCTGGATCAGCCAGCCATGCACCGGCAACTGCGCAGACTTGAGGATCACCGCCAGCACCAGCAGCACCGCCGCCAGGTGCAGCTCCCAGCCCACAGCACCGTCAGCCTGCCGCAGCGCCACCTGCTCGAGAATCTGCGCCAGCTCGCTGCTGCCAGCCGCCTGCACCAGCAGCACGCAGGCCAACACCAGGCAGATATCGGCCAGGCGGCTGACGAGAAATTTCTTGTGCGCCACCACCAGCGCCATGGGCCGGTCGCGGTAGAAGGTCAGCAACTGATGCAGACACAGGCTGGAAACGATCCAGGCCGCCACCAGCGCGTACAAATCGCGACTGGTCACCACCATGGCCACCGCCGCCAGGGTGCCGAGCAACGCCAGCAGGTAGCGCCGCTGGCCGGGCTCGCCCTGCAGATAACGTGCGGAAAACTCGATGATCACCAGTGCCAGCAGACTGATCAGGCTGGCCATGGCCAGCCCCAGGCGGTCGGCCGGCTGGTCATCGAGGCCGGCCTGTACCAGCGCGGCCACCACCAACACCAGGCCGGCTCCCCCAGCCAGGCGTCCCGGCCACCAGAGGCTGGCCGTCCGGCGAGCCGGCCACAGTGCCACCGGCACCAGTGCCAGGGCGTACAGCCAGGGCAGCCAGGTGGCCAATTGAGAGGACAGGGGCAGCATGAGCGATCTCCAGAAACGAACGATGACGCCAGTCTCAGGGAGTGCTTTATTTATTTAAAATAGATTGATAAGAATCAAACATTCCTTTTTAGAGAACAAATCATGCGCCGGCTCAACTTCCATCACCTGCACTACTTCTGGGCCGTGGCCAAGGAAGGCAATCTGACCCGTGCCGCGCAATCGCTGCATGTTGCCCAGTCGGCACTTTCGACGCAGATCCGCGCCCTCGAGGAGCAGCTCGGCCATGCGCTGTTCATCCGCTCCGGGCGTACTCTACTGCTGACCGAAGCCGGGCAGTTGGTGCTGGATTACGCCGACAGCATCTTCGCCCTCGGCAGTGAACTGCAGATGACCCTGCAAGGCGCGCTGCAGGCCAACCGGCAACTGCGCATCGGCGCGGTGGCCACGCTGTCGCGTAACTTTCAGGAGAACCTGCTGCGCCCTTTTCTCGGACGCAGCAAGCTGCGCATCACCCTGGAATCCGGCAGCCTCGGCGAGTTGCTGGAGCGCCTGGCCCTGCACAATCTCGACGTGGTGCTGACCAATCAGGCGGTCAGCAGCGATGCCCAACGCTCGTGGCGTTGCCGCCTGCTGGACAGGCAGAGCGTATGCCTGGTCGGCCCGCCGCGCTCCGGCAAGTTCGACCTGCAGCGCGACCTGCCGCAGGCCCGCCTGATCGTCCCCGGGCGCAGCAGCGATATCCGCAGTCAATTCGAACTGTTCTGCGACAGCCAAGGCCTGCAGCCGGACATCTGCGCCGAGGTCGACGACATGGCCATGCTGCGCCTGCTGGCCAGGGACTCCGGCGACCTGGCGCTGCTGCCGGCGGTGGTGGTGCAGGACGAACTGCAATCCGGTGCGCTACAGCTGTATGCCGAGATTCCCGAAATCGCCGAGCAGTTCTTCGCCGTCACCCTGCAGCGCCAGTTTCGCTTGGATATTCTCGATGAATTGCTGGGCCAGCCTGCGCTGACGACGCCGCGTATGCCACTGGCCCAGGCAGACCTCAGAGGTGAGTGAAGACCCGCTCGGCAGGCAGGCGCGACTTCGGCAGTGTGGCGTTGAAATCGCTGTCACTGCGATACCCCAGGGCCACGGCCACCACGCAGTTCAAGCCCTGCGCGGCCAGGCCCAGTTCGGCGTCCAGCACCTGACGGTCGATGCCCTCCATCGGCGTGGCGTCGATCCCCTTGGCAGCAGCCCCCAGAAGCAGCGTGCCGAGCGCCAGGTAGGCCTGCTTCTCCGCCCAGTGCGGGATGTCGCCCAGGCCACGGTGCAGTTCGACATAGCTGCGCCGCGTGTTGTGCTGGGTGGTGCGCGCCACCTCGTCACGGAAACGCCCATCATCGGCTTCCTGCTGCAGCAGATCGGCCAGATAGGCGTCGTCGAGATCGCGACGGACACAGATCAGGATCACATGCGAGGCATTGAGGATCTTCGCCTGGTTGTAGGCGAAGCCGCCCTGCGCGCCCTTGGCCAGGCGCGCCTTGCCCTCGGCGGTGCTGGCCACGACGAAATGCCAGGGTTGCGAGTTGACCGAGGATGGCGACAGACGTAGCAACTCGAGCAACTCGTCGATAACCGCCTGCTCCACCTGGCGGCTGGCATCATAGGCCTTGGTGGTGTAGCGCTGACGCGCGAAGGAAACGGGGTTCATGGACAACCTCCTGATCGAATGGATGCAGCGAAATGAACGTGAGTCTGACGCATGCCAAGGCAACACAAAAGCGCTCATCTGCCCCTGGCCTTGCAGGGCAAAAATGCAAATCTCTCGCGTCTAACCCATACAGGCCGGCGCCGCACAGCGCCATCCTCAGCCATTGCTGATCTGACGCGCGACGAAACGCTTGGTCGGCGCCACGATCTGTTCCTGCTCCGCCACCAGTGGCAGATCACGCGCACCTTGGGCGGTCTGCCCGACCAGTGCGTAAAGGGTTGCCGTCGCCAGCTCCAGCGCCTGCGGCAAGGGCTGTCCGGCCAACAAGCGGCCCAGCAGCGTGGCCGAGAACACGTCACCCATGCCGTTGGGCAGGGGATGCAGGGCCAGCCGCGGCGTGGTCACCAGCCAGGCACCCTGGCCGTTCACGGCCAGGGTGCCCAGCTCGCTATCTGCGATATCCGGCGTCGCCAGGCTGGTGACCACCACCACATCCGGGCCACGGCCGCGCAGCTGCCGGGCGATCTTCACCGCGTCCTGCAGGTTGGCCGGTTTCGCGTCGGTGAGCAGCTCGAACTCAAACTGATTGGGCGTGATGATATTGGCGCAGGGCAGCGCCTGGTCACGCAAAAAATCGGGAATCGCCGGATTGACGAACACGCCTCTGCCAACATCGCCCATCACCGGGTCGCACAGGTAACGCACGCTGGGATTGTGCTGGCGAATCTCGCCCACGGCCTCGAGAATCACCCGCCCGCTATCGGCGTCGCCCAGGTAACCGGACAGCACCGCCGACAGCCGTTGCAGCACACCGCGCTCACGCAGCCCGAGCAGTACCTCGCGCACATGCTCGGCACCGAACACCTGGCCACGGAACTGGCCATAGCCGGTGTGATTGGAAAATTGCACGGTATGGATCGGCAGCACCTCGAACCCCAGGCGCTGCAACGGGAAGACCGCAGCAGCATTGCCGACATGGCCCCAGGCGACATGCGACTGGATAGACAGAACGAGGGGCGGTTGCGTGGCGCTCATGATGATCCCTGCTGATCGAGTACGACGGGCCACGGATTATTCGCCAAGCGCCACGCCCACGCCAGCCGCAAGGCCTCCATCGGAAGGAGCGAACTCCTGCAACAGGACAACGCCACACCTGGCCTGTCGGCGCACGGCTAAGCCGCCGGCACGCCGCCCCACTCCACCCTGTTGCGTCCATGCGTCTTGCCCCAATACAGCGCTGTATCGGCCTCCTGCAAACGCTCGTCGAATGCTTGCGCGCTGCTGAAGCGGTCTGAAACACCCACGGTTACCGTACAGCGAATCCCCTGCTGCAAGCCGCTTTGCAGCACTTCCTCCTGCTCGATCGCGTCACGTATGCGTTCGGCCAGTTGCAGGGCTCCGGCCTTGTCGGTATCCAGCGCGATGACCACGAATTCCTCACCACCGAGCCTGCAGATCAGGTCGCCCTGGCGCGCGCAGGCTTTGAGCACTTGGGCGACGCGACTCAGAATGAGATCGCCGACTTTGTGGCCGTAGGTGTCATTGATGCCCTTGAAATGATCGACATCGACGATGAGCAGGTAGGCAGCGACAGCCGTGCGCGCGCGGAAGTACTGCTCCAGAGCCGCCATCAGGCCACGCCTATTGAGCAGGCGGGTCAATGGGTCATGGGCGGCCAGTGCACGCAAGTCGTCGGTGAGGCGACACAGCACCAGCCATATCACGCAGGGCGGCAACACCGTCGCCAGGAACGACATGTAGATGTAGAAGACCTTCTGGAAAATGCTGCTCATATCCAGCGCCGGTAAACCGAGCTCGATAATCTTCATAAACTTCATGGCGTTGAGCACGCCCAGACCGCCGATCAGCAGGGCAAAGACAACCATCTCGATACGCAGGTCGCGGGCAAAGGTACGCACGCCGTACAGCAGGGTGAACGTCATGGCCATGAACAACGTCGTACACACAGCAGCCAGCATCGCATGGCGCGCCTCGCTGCCAAACCCGTACTGCACCAGTACCTGGAGCAACGAATAGACCAGCGCCAACCCCAATAATGGCTGCACCAATGCTGTGGACTGCCCAAAGAAACGCAGCGCGCCCAGCACATAGGCCACCGGAGCGCTGAGCGTCAGCGTGTGATTGACCACACTGAGCAGCCCCCACTCTGACGGGCCACTGCTCAATTGCAGGATATAGGCAATGCCGAGCAGCAGATTGCCCAGGGCAAAAACTTCCATGCCCATTGTCCTGCCACTGAGCCGTGTGCTGATCAGCAAAAACATTACGGAAAAGCACAGCAGATACACGCAGAGCATGCCGAGGATAACGGTCGCGACCATGGATTCCCGCTAATTGAACAATCCCTATGAGGAGCCTAGCACCAAGGCAATGGCCTCTGCGTACATGCCTTCATCTGTGCGAACGGCAAAGCCTGGCGCATGTACAAGTAACGAATGCTAGGCGTATGGAGACGGGAAGGCAATTTGCCAGCAACCAAAACGAAGCGTAACCGCGCCAAACCAGGATGCCTCGGCTGGCACCACCGCCTGCATATGCATCCGGCGATACTGGCAGATCGCTTGCAAAGACTTCTATCTTGCCCGCACCAGCATTCGACATGATGCCAAGGAGCAGTAGATGAGCGATTCGCGCCAGGCGGTATTCGCCGTGATCGTCCGCCTGGCCATGATCGCCTTGCGTGAGTTGCCAATGAACGGTTTCGGCCTGTGCAGCGGCATGCCAGAGGCCAATGACGATGCGCCGGATGAAGTCCTGACCAGTTGGCTGCCGCAGTACTTCGACCAGCTCAGCGGCCAGCGCGAATACTGCGCGGCTCGGGCTGCGCATCTCGACTGCGAGCGGCCATTGACCTTCGGCGACCTGCCCACGCCGGAACTGAAACTGCGCCCACGTATATAGGAAATCGGCTGCTCGGGGCAAAATACCGGCAGAGCTGAAGTTGCAGGCTCCAAGTGTTACCATTGCGCACCTGACGCCATCCCGAGCCCCGGCGTCACGATACCGACACGCCTACCCATGCTTCATCAGCCTTAGCAGGTCGTTGAAAAACGTAGGCGAGGCAGCCATTGCAAGGCAAAAATAGGCGAAAAAGCGGAGTTTACGGGCTGTAAATGAGCATTTTGAGCCTGTTTTTAACGCAGCAAGGGCAACGCAGGTAGTTTTTCAACAGCCTGTTAGCGGCTATCTGCCGGCTGGGTGTTGGCCTCGCGTCTGCGCGCCGGCTCAGTTGCCTTGCTTAGTGCCGGTCAGATTAGGCATGAAGCGCTATCTCTTTCCAAGCAGCACACCTCAGCTACTGATAGGTAAGCCCCTTGATCTCCACCGCTAACATCACCATGCAGTTCGGCGCCAAGCCGCTGTTCGAGAACGTTTCCGTCAAGTTCAACAATGGCAACCGCTACGGCCTGATCGGCGCCAACGGCTGCGGCAAGTCGACCTTTATGAAGATTCTCGGCGGCGATCTGGAGCCGTCGGCCGGCCAGGTGATGCTCGAGCCGAACGTGCGCCTGGGCAAACTGCGCCAGGATCAGTTCGCCTACGAAGAATTCAACGTGATCGATACCGTGATCATGGGCCATCAGGAGCTGTGGAAGGTCAAGGCCGAGCGCGACCGCATCTACTCGCTGCCGGAGATGAGTGAAGAAGACGGCATGAAGGTCGGTGAACTCGAAGGCGAGTTCGCCGAGATGGACGGCTACACCGCCGAGTCCCGCGCTGGCGAGCTGCTGCTCGGCCTGGGCATTCCGCTTGAACAGCATTTCGGCCCGATGAGCGAAGTCGCCCCCGGCTGGAAGCTGCGCGTGCTGCTGGCCCAGGCGCTGTTCGCCGACCCGGACGTGCTGCTGCTCGACGAGCCGACCAACCACCTGGATATCAACACCATCCGCTGGCTGGAAACCATCCTCACGGCGCGTAACAGCACCATGATCATCATTTCCCACGACCGTCACTTCCTCAACGCGGTCTGCACCCACATGGCCGACCTGGACTACGGCGAACTGCGCCTGTTCCCCGGCAACTACGACGAGTACATGACGGCCTCGACCCAGGCGCGCGAACAGTTGCTGGCCGACAACGCCAAGAAGAAGGCGCAGATCGCCGAGCTGCAGACCTTCGTCAGCCGCTTCTCGGCCAACGCCTCCAAGGCCAAGCAGGCCACCAGCCGCGCCAAGCAGATCGACAAGATCCAGCTGGCCGAGGTCAAGCCGTCGAGCCGCGTCAGCCCGTTCATCCGCTTCGATCAGAACAAGAAGCTGCACCGCCAGGCGGTGACCATCGAGAAGCTGTGCAAGGCCTTCGATGACAAGGTGTTGTTCAAGAACTTCAGCATGCAGATCGAAGCCGGCGAGCGCGTGGCCATCATCGGCCCCAACGGCATCGGCAAGACCACCCTGCTGCGCACCCTGGTCGGTGAGATGACGCCGGATGCCGGTGCCGTCAAATGGACCGACAGTGCCGAAGTGGGCTACTACGCCCAGGATCACGCCCATGATTTCGAGGCCGACGAGACCCTGTTCGAATGGATGGGCCAATGGACCACTGGCGAGCAGAACATCCGTGCCGCGCTGGGCCGCATGCTGTTCTCCTCCGATGAGATCCAGAAGTCGGTCAAGGTGCTTTCCGGTGGTGAGCAGGGCCGCATGCTGTTCGGCAAACTCGCCTGCCAGAAGCCTAACGTACTGGTGATGGACGAACCGACCAACCACCTGGACATGGAATCCATCGAGGCACTCAACCTGGCACTGGAGAACTACCCGGGCACGCTGATCTTCGTCAGCCACGACCGCGAGTTCGTCAGCTCGCTGGCCACGCGCATCATCGAGCTGTCGGATAATGGCGTCACTGATTTCAGCGGCACCTACGACGATTACCTGCGCAGCCAGGGCATCATCGTCTGAGGACTACTGCAGAAATGGCAAAGCCCACTTTCCAGAGCGTGTGAAAACGCCCTGACCGTAGGCAAATCCAACGCCCCGACTGGTTCGGGGCGTTGGTGTTTTTGATGGCTGGAAATGGAAGACGGGATTTATCCCAACAGTTCGATCAACCGATCGGCACCCAGCACATTGATGGCTCGTTTCAGGTTGTAGGCGTTGACCGCCAGGGCCATTTCCGTCCGCGCTCCCCGCAGTTGTCGGAGCAGGAAGCGACCATTACCCAAAATCCACTGCTTCAGATTGCCGAAGGGATGTTCGACGATGGATCGGCGCCTGACCATCATCTCTGGATGCGCCTGCATCCGCTGATGCATGCGTTCGAACGCGGCTTCATGGACATGCCGACTCACGTGTCGACGTTTAGCCTTGGTGCAGCGTGATTTCAATGGACAGCCCACGCAGTCACCTTGCGCGGCATAGATACGTTGTAGGCCACTGACCTGTTTGAGTGTTAGCCACTTCGGCGGCGTTTTGTGCACTTTTGGCGACTTCATGCGCGGCTGCCGACATTTCGTTGATTGCCGTGGCCACCTGATCGGTTTCATGCCGCTATTGCGCCATGGCCTGCTCGGAACGCTGCGCCTGATCCGAAACCTGGCCGACCAGTTCCGTAAGCTGTCCGGTCATTTCGACGATCTGTCGCACCAGGCCATGCACCTTCTCGACGAAGCGGTTGAATGCCCCAGCCAGTTGCCCCAGTTCGTCCTGACTGGTGACCGGCAGACGCCGGGTCAGGTCGCCCTCACCCGCTGCGATATCGTCAAGGTTGGCCTTGATTTGCTGCAAAGGACGCAAGAACGCGTTGCCCAGCCAGACGCCGATGCCCCCGAATACCAGCAACAGGACTGCCGCCACCACCACGATGCTGGTGATGATGGTGCCAATGCGGCGATCAATCTCGACCTCACTTCGGCGATACGCGCTTCTACACCATCGAGATTGAGCGCGGCCCCCAGGGCCATGTCCACTTGGGCAGGTAATAGCTGTAGGCGAGCTTGGGTACCAGCACCGACTCGTTACCCGGCAGTGGCGAGGAGTAGTTGACGAAATAAGTGTTGTTCTTCGCCACATTGACCAGCTCGCGATTGATGTAAACACCATTGGGATCGCGCCGATCAGCCAGGCTTTTACCGACGCCCACCGGACTGTCACCCCCGTAACAGGCTTACCACATTGGAGTCGTGAGCAAAGAAGTAACCGTCGGCGCCGTACTTGATTTTGGACAGGATGGCGACGGCCTGTTCGCGGCTGGCCAGGTCTCCCTGCGCCGCATCATCGTAAAGCCCCTTCACCTAGCCCAGGGCTATCTGGATGTAGTGTTCCAGCTCGCTGCGTTTTTTCTGGAGGAGTCGCTCACGCGTATCGGCCACCTCTTCGGCAGCCAGCCCCTGCAGAACATTGGCAGCCGTGCCGCTGAGCACCAGCGCAAACAGGATGACGGGAACCAGTGCAAGCAGAATGACCTTGGTTTTAAGTGTCAGGCGCATTGTTATTGTCCCTGTGCGAAGCCAACACAAAAACGGGGCTACCCGTCTATCGGCAGCCCCGTTCAGGAGTTAAGCGACCTAAGGTGCCGACAACTTCAGTTCGGCGTCAATCACGTTTCACAAAAGCATAGCGGCTGCCCAACCGAACGCCAGCAAGGGCAGGTTGTAGTGCAGGAAGGTGGGTACCACGCTGTCCCAGATGTGGTTGTGCTGGCCGTCGGCATTGAGCCCGGACGTCGGTCCAAGCGTCGAGTCCGAGGCGGGTGAGCCGGCATCGCCCAGAGCACCGGCCGTACCGACGATGCAGACGATGGCCAGCGGGCTGAAACCCAGCTGCACGCCCAGCGGTACGAAAATCGCGGCGATGATCGGAACAGTGGAAAAGGACGAGCCGATCCCCATGGTCACCAGCAGGCCGACCAGCAACATCAGCAGCGCTCCGATCGCCTTGTTGTGACCGATCAATTCTGCGGAGCTGTCCACCAGCGTCTTGACCTCGCCGGTGGTCTTCATCACCTCGGCGAAGCCGGCAGCAGCGATCATGATGAAGCCGATCATGGCCATCATCTTCATGCCTTCGGTGAACAGGTCATCGGCCTCTTTCCAGCGCACCACACCGGATACCGAGAAGATCACGAAACCGACCAGTGCACCGATGATCATCGAATCCAGCCACAGCTGCACGACGAACGCCGCCGCGATGGCCAACCCTGCCACCAGCAGGCTCAGCGGGTTGTAGTGCACATCCACGCGTTCGGCCTGCGCGACTTTCTCCAGGTCATAGACACGTTTACCACGGTAGCTGAACAGCACCGCGACAAGCAGGCCGAAGAGCATACCCAGGGCCGGAATGAACATCGCCTGGGTGACATTGATACCCGTGACATCCACCCCGGACTTGGCGACATTGGCCAGCAGGATCTCGTTGAGGAAGATGCCGCCGAAACCGACTGGCAGGAACATGTAGGGCGTGATCAGGCCGAAGGTCAGCACACAGGCGATCAGCCGGCGATCCAGTTGCAACTTGCTCAACACATAGAGCAGCGGTGGTACCAGCAACGGAATGAAGGCGATATGGATCGGCACCAGGTTCTGCGAAGAGATCGCCACCACCAGCAATAACCCGATCAACAGCCATTTCAGCGCGCCAACGGCACCTTCCTGCTGCCTTTCGACCAGCGTCAGTGCTTTGTCCGCCAACGCATGGGCCAGCCCGGATTTGGCGATGGCCACTGCAAAGGCGCCCAGCAGCGCATAAGACAGTGCCACGGTCGCACCACCGCCAAGCCCCTGATTGAAGGCCTGCAGCGTCCCCTCGACCCCAAGGCCGCCGAGCAGACCACCGGCCAATGCCCCAACGATCAGCGCCACGACCACGTGTACGCGACAGAGACTGAGGACCAGCATGATGCCGACCGCAGCGATTACAGCATTCATAAAGCATTCCACCTGCGAGCGCGCCGTGAAGACCGGCGCAAAAGCCGCGTACTCTGCCGGATGCAGACTATCCTGTCAAAATGAGCAGCCGTTCAGAATTTAAAGCAAAACGTGCATAATCCCGAGCAAAACCTGCAACAGTCAAGAAAGTGCGCCACGCACCGATAACCGCATAAGTCCGTGTAGAAGAAAGGAACGCACCATGCTGTTCAGCCGTCTTTCGATCCAGTGGAAGATCACCCTGCTCGCCGGCCTGTGTGCCTGCTCGCCATCGTCACCTTGTTGGTGGGTGCCTCGCAGTATCAGGCCAGCCGCAGCGCCAGCCTGGTGCGCGAAGCCAGCTCCAGCATGCTCGAAGAAAGCGCCAGGCTACGCCTGAAAGCACGTGGCGAATTGCAGGCAATACGCATCCAGCGCTATTTCATGGATGCCTACCAATACGGCAAGGGCGTCTCCCGGCAGATTCTGTTTCTGCGCGAACAGGCTGAGAAACGTTTTCTCGATGCCTTCGATCTGCGTGAGGATCTGACCCGCCAGGTACGCAGCAGCCTGGAAGCCAACCCGTCACTGCTCGGCGTGTACCTGGTGTTCGAACCCGACGCGCTGGACGGCAAGGACGAATTGTTCGCCGATCAGGCCGAGCTGGGTAGCAACGAAGCCGGTCGCTTCGCGCTGTACTGGGCACAACCCACTGCCGGCCAGTTGGAAGCCGAGGCAATGAGCGAAGAATTGCTCGGCGATACCCCGCCAGGTGACAACGGCGTGGCCTATAACGCCTGGTACACCTGCCCCCGCGAGACCCGCCAGCCCTGTGTGCTGGAGCCCTATTACGACGATGTCGGCGGGCAACGAACGCTGATGACCAGCATCGCCTTCCCGCTGGAACTAGACGGCACGATCATTGGCGTGATTGGCGTGGACATCAGCCTGGCCAGCCTGCAGCAGCTCAGCCTGGAAGCCAATCGTGAGCTGTATGAAGGCCAGGGTCATATCAGCATTTTCAGCCCAGGTGCACTGTTGGCCGGCCACAGCCGCGACGGCAGCCTGCTGAGCCAGTCGGTCGAGCGCACCTTTGCCGAGAACGCCGGCGAACTTCGCGGCCTGATCCAGAGCGGCAGCGATGCCGAGCTGCATCACGGCGACCTGCTGCGTGAACTCAGCCCGTTCAAACCGATCCCCGAGAGCAAGCCCTGGTCGGTGCTGCTTGAGGTTCCTCAACACGTGCTGCTGGAAGGCGCCACCCAATTGGCGGCACAGCTCGACAGCAACCGCGCCCGTGACAGCCTGGTTGCACTGCTGTTGGGTATGGCAGCAGTAATCGCAGGCCTGCTGCTGATGTGGCTGACTGCACGCGGCGTAACGCGGCCGATTCTTGGTGTGGCTGCCATGCTCAAGGATATCGCCAGCGGCGAAGGCGACCTGACCCGCCGCCTGCAATACACCCGTCAGGATGAGCTGGGCGAGCTGGCTGGCTGGTTCAATCGCTTCCTCGACAAGCTGCAGCCCATCATCGCCGACGTGAAGAACAGCGTGATCGACGCCCGCAGCACGGCCGATCAGTCCGCAGCCATCGCCAGCCAGACCAGCGCCGGCATGCAGCAGCAGTATCGCGAGGTTGACCAGGTGGCGACCGCCTTCCAGGAAATGAGCGCCACCGCCCAGGATGTCGCCCACAATGCCGCGCAGGCCGCAGAAGCCGCGCGCAATGCCGACCAGGCCAGCCGTGAGGGCATGCAGATCATCGACCGCACCACCAGCACCATCGACCTGCTGGCCAACGAAATGAACGTGGCCATGCAGGAAGTCGAGGGTCTGGCCAGCAGCAGCGAGCAGATCGGCTCGGTGCTGGAAGTAATCCGCTCGATAGCCGAGCAGACCAACCTGCTCGCCCTCAACGCAGCGATCGAAGCCGCACGCGCCGGTGAAGCCGGCCGCGGCTTTGCCGTGGTCGCCGACGAGGTGCGCAACCTGGCCAGACGCACCCAGGATTCGGTCGAGGAAATCCGTCAGGTGATCGAGGGTCTGCAGAACGGCACGCGCGAGGTGGTCAGTACCATGCACAGCAGTCATCGCCAGGCTCAGGGCAGCGTCGAGCAGGTGCAGCAGGCCGTTGCCGCGCTGCAGCGCATCAGCCAGGCGGTCAGCACCATTACCGACATGAACCTGCAGATCGCCAGTGCAGCGGAGGAGCAGAGCTCGGTGGCCGAGGAGATCAACCGCAACGTCGCCTCGATCCGCGATGTGACCGAGGCCATCACCGCGCAGGCCGACGAGTCGGCGCAGGTGAGCCAGAACCTCAACCGCCTGGCCAATCACCAGCAGAGCCTCATGGATCAGTTCCGTGTGTAACTTGAGCCAGGAGGCGCAATACCGAGGCATGGCAGAGCTGGACATGACGCCCAGTCATCCGTGATCTGGCCGCGTCTCCCTTGCAGTTCAGGCAGGCTATCGCCTAGCCTGCACTCTTTTTCGAGGGAAGCAGCATGCTCAACATCGCCTTGGTCGCCGGCTCCAGCCGCAACAACAGCCAATCGGGAAAGGTCGCCCGCGCACTGCGTCAGCGCCTGGTCGAGATGGGGCAAACCACTCAGGACTGCAGCAGTATCATCGATCTTGGCCTGGCCCCACTGCCGCTGTGGCCTGCTGAAGATGCCGGCCCATGGTCCATGTACCAACAGCAACTGGCCGCCGCCGATGCCGTGGTGATCATTGCACCGGAATGGAACGGCATGGCCTGCCCGGCGATCAAGAATTTCTTCATCTACGCCAGCAAGGCCGAACTGGCACACAAGCCAGGCCTGCTGGTGGGCGTTTCCTCGGGCATCGGCGGCGCCTACCCGATCAGCGAACTGCGCGCCTCCAGCTACAAGAACTGCCGCCTGTGCTACCTGCCGGAGCACCTGATCGTGCGCCAGGTCGAGAAAGTGTTGAACGGCCCGCAGCCAGTGGACGAAGCCGATGAGCGCATCCGCGCCCGCATCGATTACACCCTCGATGTACTGGTGCGTTACGCCCACGCTCTGCAGCCAGTGCGCGCCGCCATCAGTTTCGATAACCCGGCTTTCAGCAACGGGATGTAAGGGACCGTCTTGCACGCCCTGCAGGGCGGGTTAGCGGCGCTGAACACGGCGCTTGCAGATGCCCGCGATTGATCGCGCAGCATAACTCACCAGGTGATGGCGTGCCTGGCGTGAACCTGAGGCTCAACGCCGTGGCAGAGTGACCACCACTCGCAGCCCGCCCAATGGGCTCTCCTGCAACGCTATATGGCCCTGCCAGGCCTCGATGATGTCGCGCACGATACCCAGGCCCAGGCCATGCCCGGCCACCTGCTCGTCCAGGCGGGTGCCGCGCCCCAGTACCGCCTCGCGGCGTTCGGCATCGATACCCGGGCCGTCATCATCGACACACAGGCGATAACCCTCGGCACTCTCCTCCACTGTCAGCTGCACGCGTTGATCGGCCCATTTGCAGGCGTTGTCCAGCAGGTTGCCGAGCAGCTCCAGCAGGTCTTCACGATCACGCGGCAACACCAGGCCCGGCGGCGCCTGCCAGTCCAGACTCAGGCCGCGGTCATGAATCATCGAC
Organism: Pseudomonas sp. GD03919; assembly: GCF_029814935.1. Classification (NCBI taxonomy): domain Bacteria; kingdom Pseudomonadati; phylum Pseudomonadota; class Gammaproteobacteria; order Pseudomonadales; family Pseudomonadaceae; genus Pseudomonas; species Pseudomonas sp. GD03919. Next base: position 2,275,374 of record NZ_CP104582.1, on the reverse strand, counting down.
AAGGTCGCGAACAGTCCTGGCAGCTCCTGCGCACAATCGAAACGTGCCCCCGGCAACACCTCGCCAGCCAGACGAGCACGCCCCAGCTCGCGGCTCAAGCGCTGCTCAATCTGTTCCAACTGCTCGCGCATGCTCGCGCGCAATGCCGGATGGGCCGCCAACTCGTCTCGGCCAGCCAGGCTGATCAACACGGCAAGCGGCGTTTTCAGCGCATGACCAAGATTACCCAGAGCATTGCGCGAGCGCTTGAGGGTGTCCTCGGTATGCGCCAACAGGTGGTTGATCTGCGCGACCAGGGGTTCAAGTTCCTCGGGCACCTCGGCGTCCAGATCGCTACGTCGACCTTGCTGCAGTTGCGCTATCTGCTGGCGCACCTGCTCCAACGGGCGCAACGCGCGGCGCACGGTGTAACGTTGAGCGATCAGAATCAGCAGCAGCGCCGCACCGCCCAGGCCGATGCCAACCCACTGCATACGGCGAAAACTCTGCAATATCGGCTGGTAATCCTGAGCCACGCTGATCGACAAGTTCTCGCCATAACGACGGTAATCGGCGCGGTAGATGAGCAGCAACTGCCCCTGCGGACCATCCCCCAGCTCGGCCTGCATGCCCGTGCCATCAGGCTTTAGCAGCTCACGATCCCATAGCGAACGTGAACGCCAAGTACGCTCATCAGCAAAGTCGATGCGAAAGTAATGCCCGGAGAATTGCCGCTGGAACGAGGGATCGAGGCGGCGCTCATCCAGCTGCAAGCCGGACGGACCACGCACCAACGCTGCCAGCAGCCCTTGCGCTTCATCACGCAAACCTTCTTCAAGATAAACGCGCAGACCGCGATCAAAGACCCACAGGCTCGCCTGCGCCAGAGCCAATCCAACCAGCAACAGCGTCGCGGCCAGGCCAATACCGAGCCGACGCTGAATGGATCTCAACCCTGCTCTCCGGTAAAGCGGTAACCCTGCCCTCGGCGCGTTTCGATCACGTTGCGGCCAAGCTTGCCGCGCAGGCGGTTGACGTGCACTTCGATGACATTGGAGTCGCGCTCGGTCTCGCCATCATAAAGATGGTCGGCCAGATGACTCTTGGACAGGATCTGCCCGGGGTGCAACATGAAATAACGCAGCAGACGAAACTCGGCAGCCGTCAGGTCGATGGCTTCGCCTTCGGAAGTGACGCATTGACGACTCTCGTCCAGTTGTAAACCTGCGGCCTCCAGTTGCGGCTGGTTGGCCAGGCCATGGGCGCGGCGCAGAAGAGCCTGAATACGCAGGGCCAGCTCCTCGGGATGAAAAGGCTTGGTCAGGTAGTCATCGGCACCGGCCTTGAGCCCCTCGATGCGCTCGGCCCACGACCCTCGCGCGGTCAGTACCAGCACGGGTGTCGCCAAGCCACCGGAGCGCCACTCCTGCAAGACCTCAAGGCCTGGTTTACCCGGTAGCCCCAGGTCGAGAATGATCAAGTCATAAGGCTCGCTAGCCCCTTGATACGCCGCATCACGACCATCGGCCAACCAGTCCACGGCATACCCCTGACGCGTCAGACTGGCGGTCAACTCATCAGCCAGGGGTACATGGTCTTCCACCAGCAACAGGCGCATCAGTCGTCTTCCTCATCCTTCAGAATAGTGCCGTTGCGAGCATCCAGTTCGAGTTCACGTACCACACCCGAGGTCGTCAGGATCTCGACTTCATACACCAGCACGCCATCCTCTTCCTCCAGCTCGGCTTCGAGCAGCGTGGAGCCCGGATAGGCATTGCCGATGTGCTGCATCAGTTGCTCGAAAGGCATGATGACACCCTCACGCCGCAGGCGCAGCGCCTCATCCTGATCGAGATCACGGGCAATGCCTGGCACACTGACAACCCCGCATGACAGCACCAGCAATAAGGCGGTGGTACGACGAAACTTCATCAATCGTCCTGGTGGTTCTTGAGAATTTCCCCGGTGCTGGCATCCAGCTCCAGGTCCCACTGCACGCCCTGAGCGTCGCGCAGCTCGATCTGATAGATATAGCGGCCGTACTCGTCCTCCAGCTCGGTTTCTTCGATACGTGCACCTGGATGCTGGGCCAGTGCCGCCTCATTGAGCAGTTCGAAAGACTTGATGGTTCCGGCATCACGCAGACGCAGCGCCTCGTCCGGGCCGAGATCACGCGCCTGGGCAATGGTAGCGGCGCTGACGAGGGTGGCAAGTATTGCGAGGCTGATCAATCGTTTCATGGGCTGCTCCAGCAGTGAATCAGTGACTGCCACTCTAGGCCCAGGCACTTAATTCAAGCTGAATTCACTGGCGTCATTCAGCACATGAAGTTGCTTGGCCTGCTCACTCAGCCCTCTATAATCGCCTGCTGCGGAAGGAGGCACCGATGAGCGCGATCCACATAAAATCCCCCGCCCTGACTCTCAAGGCCGGCACCAGAGCCCTGGCACGCATTCGCCAGAACGGCCTGAGCCCGACGGACGTCGGCATCCTGCCTGGTGCAGCAGGCGGCCCCAAGGGTATCGGCATTCAGGGGCTGGACCTCGCACTGTTTGCTGACTGGCTACTTCGCGCACCGCGCGAACGCGCGCTGATCGGTGCTTCCATCGGTTCCTGGCGCTTCGCCAGCGCCTGCCTGCCCGATCCGGCAGTGGGGATTCGACGACTCGGCGAGCTGTACACCACTCAACGCTTCGCCAAGGGCGTAGGTATGGCCCAGGTATCGGACAGCTGCCGGCAGATGCTCAATGAGCTGCTCGCCGATCAGGAGGCCGCCATCATCGCCAACCCCCACTATCGCCTGCATATTGTCGTGGTCAAAAGTCACGGCCTGCTGCAACACGATCATCGCGGCAAACTCAGCCTGGGTCTGTCATCGGTGATCGGCAATAACTTGCTGGCTCGCCAGCGTCTTAGTCGCCATTTCGACCGTGTGATCCTGCACGATGCGCGACAAGCGCCGCCGCTGGCGCAACTGAATGACTTCTGCTCTCATTTCCACGTGCTGACTCCGGAAAACCTGCGCCACGCCCTGCTGGCTTCGGGTTCGATCCCCATGGTGATGGAGGCGATTCGTGAAATCCCGGGCCTGGAGCCAGGTGCTTATCGTGATGGTGGTCTGCTCGACTATCACCTCGACCTGCCCTACAACGGCGAAGACATCGTGCTCTATCCGCACTTCACCGACCGGGTGATACCCGGCTGGTTCGACAAGAGCATGCCCTGGCGCCGTGGCGACCGCACCCGCCTGCAGGACGTACTGTTGCTGGCACCATCACGTGACTATCTGGCACGCCTACCGCACGGCAAGCTGCCGGATCGTACCGACTTCAAGCGCTACCTAGGCAATGATGCAGGGCGTGAGCGCTACTGGCGCCAGGCCATGGCCGAGAGTGCACGGCTCGGCGACGAATTTCTCGAGCTGGTCGAAAACGGCCGCTTGGCAGAACGCCTGCAACCACTTTGATGAGCGCACCGGACATAGGCCGCTATCCAGAGCAGACCTGATAAACTGCGCTGCTCAACGCCAACCGGGCTGAATCACTTACGCGAGCGCTGTTCAGTGGAATTGTTCAAAGAGTTCATTTTCGAGGCGGCCCATCGCCTGCCGCACGTACCGCAAGGCCACAAGTGCAGCCGTCTGCACGGCCACTCCTTCCGAGTTGCCATTTATATCGAAGGTAAAGTTGACCCCTATACTGGGTGGATACGTGACTTCTCCGAGATCAAGGCGATTTTCAAGCCGATCTACGAGCAACTCGACCACAACTACCTGAACGACATCCCCGGCCTTGAAAACCCCACCAGCGAAGTGCTGGCCAAGTGGATCTGGCAACTGGTCAAACCACTGCTGCCAGAGTTGTCGCGAGTACGCATCCACGAAACCTGCACCAGCGGCTGCGAATACCGCGGCGACTGAACACCACCCTGAAACACCCAAGGCCACCTCAGGGTGGCCTTTTTGGTGCGCCGGCACGGGCGCACTCCTGGAGGTGCAAGTCCTCCCGTGAGCTGGCCACAGCGAACGAAGCGAAGCGCAACTGCGGAAGGGCGACCGACCGTGGGGAGGAAGCGTGGAGCGTAAACCGTGAGCCGATGAACAAGAATCGGATACGAGGCACTGCCAAGCAGGGCGAGCGGGCCAAAAGTCGCGAAGCTCTTGTGGCCAAGGCGAGGCGGTGTAAATCCGGCGGTTGTGCGGTGAAGGAGTGTGTTCTTACCCGGGGAGATCTCGCCTCATGTCTGAAAGGGCGACGTGGGAACACGGAGCGAGAAGTCAGCAGAAGCCATAGTAGCTGCTTGGTCAGGGCGAAGGGCTGAACGAGAAGGAGCGTCAAACGCCTTGTCGATGAGCGCTGTAACGCATCAGATGCCCGCGCCAGCGGGGCGGGTCGCGGAACGGGAAGGTGAAGCCTTACCGAATGCGATCAGCGATGAAACAGGGCTCCCGCGGCGAGAACCGGAGGGCGCAGGGCGAAGCCTGCTTGAGCAGGCGTTCGCACGAGAGAATATGCAGCGGGCATGGAAGCGCGTGAAGTCCAACAAGGGATCGGCAGGTGTGGACGGGCTGGATATTGCCCAGACTGCCGAACACCTGCGATGGGTGTGGCCGGAGCTTCGCCAGCAACTGCTGAGCGGCTCCTACCAACCACAACCCGTTCGTCGGGTAGGCATCCCGAAACCGGACGGCAGTGAGCGGGAACTGGGTATCCCCACCGTCACCGACCGTCTGATTCAACAGGCACTGCTGCAAGTGCTGCAACCTCTGATTGATCCCACCTTCAGCGAGCACAGCCACGGCTTCCGCCCGGGCCGCCGGGCCCACGATGCGGTGTTGGCTGCGCAACGCTATGCCCAACAGGGCCGCCACATCGTGGTGGATGTCGACCTATCGAAGTTCTTCGACCGGGTTAACCACGACATCCTGATCGACCGCCTGAAGAGGCGCATAAACGATCCTGGAGTCATCCGGCTGGTTCGTGCGTACCTGAACGCGGGCATCATGGACGGCGGTGTGGTCATGGATCGGCATGAGGGCACGCCGCAAGGCGGGCCGCTCTCGCCGTTGCTGGCCAACGTTCTGCTGGACGAGGTGGATAAAGAGCTGGAACGTCGGGGGCACTGCTTCGCCCGTTACGCTGATGACTGCAACGTTTACGTTCGCAGTGAGAAGGCGGGAGAACGGGTGATGCGCCTGCTACGCCGGTGTTACAACAAACTGCGCTTGGTGATCAACGAATCCAAAAGTGCAGTCGCCAGCGTGTTCGGTCGCCAGTTCCTCGGCTATGCCCTGTGGCAAGGGAGGGGTGGAGACGTTCGACGGGCGGTATCCGCCAAGGCGTTACAGGCGTTCAAGCTCCGGATCAGGCAACTGACCCGGGGGGTCAGGTGGTCGCAGCATGGCACAGGTGGTGGAGAAGCTCCGCAGTTACCTGCTCGGCTGGAAAGGGTACTTCAGGCTGGCACAAACGCCACGCATCTGGCGATCACTGGATGAGTGGATACGTCGCCGCCTGAGAATGCTCCACCTCCGGCACTGGCGACGGGGCAAGACGATCTACCGGGAGCTGATCCGCTTAGGCGCGAGTTCCTGGGTTGCGGAATCCGTGGCGGCGCTGAGCCGTCACTGGTGGCATAACAGTCGCTCTGCCATCCATAATGTGCTGACCATTGCCTACTTCGATCGGTTGGGAGTGCCGAGACTCTCGTGAAACCTCAACTTCTCGAACCGCCCGGTGCGGACCCGCATGCCGGGTGGTGTGGGAGGGGCGGAACTTATTGGTTCCCCCCTATCCCGATTTGATGCCTATCCCCCTTACCGCTCGACCAGTTTCGCGGCGGGACGCCGCCAGTGATCAACGCTGAACGGGTAGGAGCGAGCTCTGCTCGCGAAGCGTCAGCGGATCACTGTAGGGTGCGCGCGCACCGAGCTGTCGGCGTCCTTGTCGGTGCGCGCAGCGCACCCTACACGCAGCTCTATTTTCCGTAAGCGAACGGGCATTACACCTTGCCGACGGATACCCAGTTGTGCGGCAGCAGCTCGGCCAGAGCGCTGGCCTTCTGCGTCGGCAGTCGCGTTAGCACATCCTTGAGATAGGCATACGGATCATGCCCATTCATCCGCGCCGACTGGATCAGGCTCATGATTGCCGCCGCCCGTTTGCCGCTGCGTAGCGACCCGGCAAACAGCCAATTGGAGCGACCTAGAGCCCACGGGCGGATCTGGTTCTCGACTTGGTTGTTGTCGATGGGCACAGCGCCATCGTCCAGGTAGCGCGTCAGCGCTATCCAGCGTTTGAGGCTGTAATCCAAAGCTTTCGCCGTGGCTGAGCCGTTGGGCACAAGATCACGCTGGGCCAGCATCCAGTCATGTAGTGCGTCGAGGAGCGGTGAAGCCTTTTCCTGCCGTATTCGCCAGCGTTCTTCATTGCTCATGTCGCGCACTTGGCGTTCGACTTCGTACAGCCCAGCGATAGAGTGCAGCGCCTGTTCGGCCAGTTGGCTTTTGTTCGCCGCGTGCAGATCGAAGAACTTGCGCCGGGCGTGAGCCATGCAGCCGATTTCGGTGATGCCTTGCTCGAAGCTGGCCTTGTAGCCAGAACCCGCGCCACGTCTGGCGCAGCCCGAGGTTGTCGAGCTGTTGCTGAAGGGTTTGGTTGAGGCTCTCGAAGACCTCGGGCTTGAGCTTGCCGCGCGCCTTGCTGAAGGCCTGCGCGGTGACCACCTGGGTCTCGGCCGAGGCCTGGTTGAGCACACGATAGAACTGATCGAGCTCGGTTTGCAGGGCGGTGCGTGGCTGATTGAGCAAAAACAGGACGAGGTTCTTGAAGGTCAGTTGGCGTCGGCGGGTAAAGTCGTGAGGGCGCTGGCGGTGGGTATCGATGAAGTCGGGACAATCGAGCTGGCTGGTTATTTTTTGTACAATTTTCAGGCCAGGGTTTGCTGGGCGGTGTCAAACGGTGTGGAATGAGGGGCCAAAAGGGTTTCTCCTATGCGCTGAATTTAGCGCTAATTATATGATATTTATAGGAAAATTCCTTAAGTTGATGACATTGACCCCAGTACCAAAGCCTGAAGTTGCTCGGTGTCGAGTTCGACTTCCGAGCCGTGCCGGATGCCTGGCCAATGAAACTTGCCCTGGTGCAAGCGCCGCGCGGCGAGCCAGATACCCACGCCGTAATGCACCAGAACTTTCATGCGGTTGGCGCGGCGATTGGCGAACAGATAGGCGCAGTGCGGCTTCGCCGCACCGAACACCGCCACCACGCGGGCCAACGCGGTTTCAGTACCCGCACGCATATCCATCGGCTCGGTGGCGAGCCAGATACTATCCACGTGGATCACTGGGCGAGCCCACGGACAAAGCGGGCGCAACCTTCAGGATCGGAGGCTGGCCATTTCACCGTGACCGATTGCGCGCCCAGCGGTAGCTCGATAATCACCGCTGCTTCAGCTGGTCGTTTGGGCGTAACCCTCGCAGGAACGAACGCCGGCAACGCCGCTGGCAGTTGATCCCGATAAAGCGGTAGCCACTTGCGAATGACGTTGGCGTTGATGCCATGGCGTATGGCCACGCTGGAGACGGTCGCACCAGGTTGCAGGCACTCCTGAACAACCTGGGCCTTGAACGGTTTGGGGTAAGAGCTTCGTTGGCGCATGGATATCCCGGCGATAAGGGCTATCGCGTCCGCTTAAAAATACGCGGACACCATCGCCCTTAATGCGGGATTGCGGAAGGTGACTTGGCTGGACGCTTACTATTTTCCGCGCCGCCAAGAAGAAACCCCAGACCGCTAGGCGATCTGGGGTTTCGTATAGGAGCTTGACGATGACCTACTCTCACATGGTGAAGCACCACACTACCATCGGCGATGCGTCGTTTCACTACTGAGTTCGGGATGGGATCAGGTGGTTCCAACGCTCTATGGTCGTCAAGCAATTCGGTTGGGATCTCGCGGTTAGGCGCTATCCCTTGGATACGTGATAGAGGCTTGTAGCTCTCGCAAATTTTCGGCTTTGTGTCGACTTCACCATCGACACCCTCTGCTTTGAGGGCAGATTGTTTGGGTGTTATATGGTCAAGCCTCACGGGCAATTAGTATGGGTTAGCTCAACGCCTCACAGCGCTTACACACCCCACCTATCAACGTCGTAGTCTTCGACGGCCCTTTAGGGAGCTCAAGGCTCCAGTGAGATCTCATCTTGAGGCAAGTTTCCCGCTTAGATGCTTTCAGCGGTTATCTTTTCCGAACATAGCTACCCGGCAATGCCACTGGCGTGACAACCGGAACACCAGAGGTTCGTCCAACCCGGTCCTCTCGTACTAAGGTCAGCCCCTCTCAAATCTCAAACGTCCACGGCAGATAGGGACCGAACTGTCTCACGACGTTCTAAACCCAGCTCGCGTACCACTTTAAATGGCGAACAGCCATACCCTTGGGACCGGCTTCAGCCCCAGGATGTGATGAGCCGACATCGAGGTGCCAAACACCGCCGTCGATATGAACTCTTGGGCGGTATCAGCCTGTTATCCCCGGAGTACCTTTTATCCGTTGAGCGATGGCCCTTCCATACAGAACCACCGGATCACTAAGACCTACTTTCGTACCTGCTCGACGTGTCTGTCTCGCAGTCAAGCGCGCTTTTGCCTTTATACTCTACGACCGATTTCCGACCGGTCTGAGCGCACCTTCGTACTCCTCCGTTACTCTTTGGGAGGAGACCGCCCCAGTCAAACTACCCACCATACACTGTCCTCGATCCGGATAACGGACCAGAGTTAGAACCTCAAGGTTGCCAGGGTGGTATTTCAAGGATGGCTCCATGAGAACTGGCGTCCCCACTTCAAAGCCTCCCACCTATCCTACACAAGCAAGCTCAAAGTCCAGTGCAAAGCTATAGTAAAGGTTCACGGGGTCTTTCCGTCTAGCCGCGGATACACTGCATCTTCACAGCGATTTCAATTTCACTGAGTCTCGGGTGGAGACAGCGCCGCCATCGTTACGCCATTCGTGCAGGTCGGAACTTACCCGACAAGGAATTTCGCTACCTTAGGACCGTTATAGTTACGGCCGCCGTTTACCGGGGCTTCGATCAAGAGCTTCGCTTGCGCTAACCCCATCAATTAACCTTCCGGCACCGGGCAGGCGTCACACCCTATACGTCCACTTTCGTGTTTGCAGAGTGCTGTGTTTTTAATAAACAGTCGCAGCGGCCTGGTATCTTCGACCGGCATGGGCTTACGTAGTAAATACTTCACCCTCACCGGCGCACCTTCTCCCGAAGTTACGGTGCCATTTTGCCTAGTTCCTTCACCCGAGTTCTCTCAAGCGCCTTGGTATTCTCTACCTAACCACCTGTGTCGGTTTGGGGTACGGTTCCTAGTTACCTGAAGCTTAGAAGCTTTTCCTGGAAGCATGGCATCAACCACTTCGCATTCTAAAAGAACGCTCGTCATCAGCTCTCGGCTTTAAGATCCCGGATTTACCTAAGATCTCAGCCTACCACCTTAAACACGGACAACCAACGCCGTGCTGGCCTAGCCTTCTCCGTCCCTCCATCGCAGTAACTAGAAGTACGGGAATATTAACCCGTTTCCCATCGACTACGCATTTCTGCCTCGCCTTAGGGGCCGACTAACCCTGCGTCGATTAACGTTGCGCAGGAAACCTTGGTCTTTCGGCGTGCGAGTTTTTCACTCGCATTGTCGTTACTCATGTCAGCATTCGCACTTCTGATACCTCCAGCAAGCTTCTCAACTCACCTTCACAGGCTTACAGAACGCTCCTCTACCGCTCATCCAAAGGATGAACCCGTAGCTTCGGTGTATGGTTTGAGCCCCGTTACATCTTCCGCGCAGGCCGACTCGACTAGTGAGCTATTACGCTTTCTTTAAAGGATGGCTGCTTCTAAGCCAACCTCCTAGCTGTCTAAGCCTTCCCACATCGTTTCCCACTTAACCATAACTTTGGGACCTTAGCTGACGGTCTGGGTTGTTTCCCTTTTCACGACGGACGTTAGCACCCGCCGTGTGTCTCCCGTGCTGACACTTGCTGGTATTCGGAGTTTGCATCGGTTTGGTAAGTCGGGATGACCCCCTAGCCGAAACAGTGCTCTACCCCCAGCAGTGATACACGAGGCGCTACCTAAATAGCTTTCGAGGAGAACCAGCTATCTCCGAGCTTGATTAGCCTTTCACTCCGATCCACAGGTCATCCGCTAACTTTTCAACGGTAGTCGGTTCGGTCCTCCAGTCAGTGTTACCTAACCTTCAACCTGCCCATGGATAGATCGCCCGGTTTCGGGTCTATACCCAGCGACTAAAGCGCCCTATTAAGACTCGCTTTCGCTACGCCTCCCCTATTCGGTTAAGCTCGCCACTGAATATAAGTCGCTGACCCATTATACAAAAGGTACGCAGTCACCCAACAAAGTGGGCTCCCACTGCTTGTACGCATACGGTTTCAGGTTCTATTTCACTCCCCTCTCCGGGGTTCTTTTCGCCTTTCCCTCACGGTACTGGTTCACTATCGGTCAGTCAGTAGTATTTAGCCTTGGAGGATGGTCCCCCCATGTTCAGACAAGGTTTCTCGTGCCCCGTCCTACTCGATTTCATTGATAAGAGCGTTTCGTGTACGGGGCTATCACCCACTACGGCGGCACTTTCCAGAGCCTTCCACTACACTCAAATCAACTTAAGGGCTAGTCCCCGTTCGCTCGCCACTACTTAGGGAATCTCGGTTGATTTCTTTTCCTCAGGGTACTTAGATGTTTCAGTTCCCCTGGTTCGCCTCTTGCACCTATGGATTCAGTACAAGATACCTAGGTTATCCTAGGTGGGTTCCCCCATTCAGAGATCTCTGGATCACAGTCTGTTTGCCGACTCCCCAAAGCTTTTCGCAGGCTACCACGTCTTTCATCGCCTCTGACTGCCAAGGCATCCACCGTATGCGCTTCTTCACTTGACCATATAACCCCAAGCAATCTGGTTACTGTCTCAATCGTGAAGACGACATTCGCCGAAAATTTGCGTCTTGAGAACTACAAATTTTGCCTTGATTAACAACGTGCAGTGAAACACGCTGTTAGTCACTTCTATCACATATCCAAATTTTTAAAGAACGATTTTCTTACCGGTCAAAAGACCAGAAATCAGCACTCAACAGGCCAAACCTGAAGCGCTCATTTCTGAACTCTTTCCTTCACACCGCAACGCGCAGAGAGTGGTGGAGCCAAGCGGGATCGAACCGCTGACCTCCTGCGTGCAAAGCAGGCGCTCTCCCAGCTGAGCTATGGCCCCGTAATCTTCTGCACCAAGCAATTGGTAGGTCTGGGCAGATTTGAACTGCCGACCTCACCCTTATCAGGGGTGCGCTCTAACCAACTGAGCTACAGACCTATAACAGGGTCGCGTTACAGCATCGTCTTCGACTATGAATCAAGCAATTCGTGTGGATACTTATGAAGAAGCTGATGTCTTCGATTAAGGAGGTGATCCAGCCGCAGGTTCCCCTACGGCTACCTTGTTACGACTTCACCCCAGTCATGAATCACTCCGTGGTAACCGTCCCCCCGAAGGTTAGACTAGCTACTTCTGGAGCAACCCACTCCCATGGTGTGACGGGCGGTGTGTACAAGGCCCGGGAACGTATTCACCGTGACATTCTGATTCACGATTACTAGCGATTCCGACTTCACGCAGTCGAGTTGCAGACTGCGATCCGGACTACGATCGGTTTTATGGGATTAGCTCCACCTCGCGGCTTGGCAACCCTTTGTACCGACCATTGTAGCACGTGTGTAGCCCTGGCCGTAAGGGCCATGATGACTTGACGTCATCCCCACCTTCCTCCGGTTTGTCACCGGCAGTCTCCTTAGAGTGCCCACCCGAGGTGCTGGTAACTAAGGACAAGGGTTGCGCTCGTTACGGGACTTAACCCAACATCTCACGACACGAGCTGACGACAGCCATGCAGCACCTGTGTCTGAGTTCCCGAAGGCACCAATCCATCTCTGGAAAGTTCTCAGCATGTCAAGGCCAGGTAAGGTTCTTCGCGTTGCTTCGAATTAAACCACATGCTCCACCGCTTGTGCGGGCCCCCGTCAATTCATTTGAGTTTTAACCTTGCGGCCGTACTCCCCAGGCGGTCAACTTAATGCGTTAGCTGCGCCACTAAAATCTCAAGGATTCCAACGGCTAGTTGACATCGTTTACGGCGTGGACTACCAGGGTATCTAATCCTGTTTGCTCCCCACGCTTTCGCACCTCAGTGTCAGTATCAGTCCAGGTGGTCGCCTTCGCCACTGGTGTTCCTTCCTATATCTACGCATTTCACCGCTACACAGGAAATTCCACCACCCTCTACCGTACTCTAGCTCGCCAGTTTTGGATGCAGTTCCCAGGTTGAGCCCGGGGCTTTCACATCCAACTTAACGAACCACCTACGCGCGCTTTACGCCCAGTAATTCCGATTAACGCTTGCACCCTTCGTATTACCGCGGCTGCTGGCACGAAGTTAGCCGGTGCTTATTCTGTCGGTAACGTCAAAACAGCAAGGTATTAACTTACTGCCCTTCCTCCCAACTTAAAGTGCTTTACAATCCGAAGACCTTCTTCACACACGCGGCATGGCTGGATCAGGCTTTCGCCCATTGTCCAATATTCCCCACTGCTGCCTCCCGTAGGAGTCTGGACCGTGTCTCAGTTCCAGTGTGACTGATCATCCTCTCAGACCAGTTACGGATCGTCGCCTTGGTGAGCCATTACCTCACCAACTAGCTAATCCGACCTAGGCTCATCTGATAGCGCAAGGCCCGAAGGTCCCCTGCTTTCTCCCGTAGGACGTACGCGGTATTAGCGTTCCTTTCGGAACGTTATCCCCCACTACCAGGCAGATTCCTAGGCATTACTCACCCGTCCGCCGCTAAATCAGGGAGCAAGCTCCCGTCATCCGCTCGACTTGCATGTGTTAGGCCTGCCGCCAGCGTTCAATCTGAGCCATGATCAAACTCTTCAGTTCAATACTGCTTGGGTTTTGAGAAAACCCTAAACTTGGCTCAGCAATCGCAAATCTCTCTATTACTAAAGAGTTAACTCTCGAATTAACGAGTGTTGCTTTGTGATGCTGATAATCAGTTGACTATCAGTCTTACCTCACAAGCACCCACACGAATTGCTTGATTCAGCTGTTAAAGAACAGTTGGTTAATCCTTTCGTCTCAACCGAGGCCGCGCATTCTACAGCAGCCTTTCTATCTGTCAAGCTGTTTTTCGAATTTGTTTCCAGAGAAACTTCTTTCTACTCAACCACTTGCGCTTTCGATCAGAACTTCTTCTCTCCAGCGGGAGGCGCATTCTACAGCATTCAAAACCGCTGTCAACACCTCTTTTCTACCGCTTTCGATCCGTTCGACCGAACCACCAACAGAGCCAAACCACACCCTGTCGACCGACGCGCATTCTACACGCCAGATGCAACTTTGCAAGCCCTTCATTCAACTTAACTTATTGATTAACAAGAAGTTTTTGAAGCGCTTCATCGCTGAAGTGGCGCGCATTCTACATCCAGCAGAATGCGCGTCAAGCTTTAATTGCAGTTTTATGACCTAAAGCGCTTCAAGGGCTTCACGCAAGCCACTGCGCCGCTCGACACGCCGCTGCACAGCTTGTTCGAAGATCCCGGCACGGCTCTCTATAAGGCTGAACCAATGACGAGCCCGAGTGATGCCGGTATAAACCAGCTCCTTGGTCAGTACCGGATTGAGGTTATCGGGCAGGATCAGCGCACAGTGGGCGAACTCCGAGCCCTGCGACTTGTGCACGGTCATGGCGAACACTGTCTCCACCGCACTAAGGCGACTCGGCAAGATGTGGCGCAAGGTGCCACTACCATCATTACGCGGGAATACCACTCGCAATACCTCCCGTACAGGCGCGCCCGGAGATTCAGGCGGCTCCGGTAGGCGCAGCGCAATACCGATATCGCCATTCATCAATCCCAGGCTGTAGTCATTGCGAGTTACCAGCACAGGCCGCCCCTCATACCAGCCATAGGCTTGCTCCAGCAGGTTACGGCGCACCAGCGCTTCCGCGATACGTTCGTTGAGTGCCCCTACACCCCAGACGCCCTTGCGAACGGCGCAGAGCAGCTGGAACTGATCGAACGCCGCCAGGACATTACCGGCCCAACGATCCCAGGCCTGGGAGTCAGCATCTGGGGCGGGACGCTTCGCCTGCATCACCTGCAAATAATGGGCATATCCTTGCGGACGAGATTCCCCGACGCCCTGCCCCTCTATAAGCAGTCGCTCCAGCGCACGATCCTGCTCCCCCGACAGACGCAGCACATGCAGGTCATCTGCACCAGCGGCCAAAGTCGCACGAGCCGTCTGCGCATCGCCCTGGTTCACCGCACGCGCCAGACGCCCGATACCCGAGCCACTGCCAAAGCGGCGTGAGTGCCGCAGCATGACGATATGCTGCGCCAACGCCTTGTCACCGGGCACCAACGCCGGATCTTCCAGCCGCTCTCCCGTCTGGCTTTCCAGCCAGGCGCGCGTCGCTTCGCTGTAGCCGCCGCTTTCCGCCTCTCGACACAGGTCGCCCAGTACCGCACCGGCCTCTACCGACGCAAGCTGATCCTTGTCCCCCAGCAGAATCAAACGCGCATGTGCTGGCAGCGCGTCCAGCAGGCTGGCCATCATCTCCAGGTCGATCATCGACGCCTCGTCCACCACCAGCACATCCAGCGGCAGAGGATTGGCGGCATCGTGACGGAAATGCCGGCTGCCAGGACGACTACCAAGCAAGCGATGCAATGTCGTCACCAAGGTTGGAATTTGCTCACGCACCTCTTCATCCAGCACCAGTGACTGCACCTGCGCGCCGATGGACTCGGTCAGCCGCGCGGCTGCCTTGCCGGTGGGCGCCGCCAGGCTCAGGCGCAGCGGCTCGCCAGTGGCCATGGCCGCTTCCTGCAACAAAGCCAGCAGGCGTACCACGGTGGTGGTCTTGCCGGTGCCTGGCCCGCCGGTGATCAGGGTGAAGCGTCCTTGCGCCGCCATGGCGCAAGCGAGCTTCTGCCAGTCGGTGAGGCGCTGGCCGTCCACCACCAGCGGTTCGGGAAAGAGTGAGGCCAGCCGCGCAGCCAGGTCGGCCGGCGCAGCAGCGTTCGCCTGCAGTCGCCGCGCGATATCGCCTGCCACCTGGCGCTCATAGTTCCAGTAACGGCGCATGTAAAGGCAGGCACCGCTGAGCACCAGCGGCGCCCCTTCGGACTCCAGCAGCGAACTGCCAGCACAGGCTGCCAGCCAGGACTCCAGACTGAGCCCAGCCAGTACCTGAGACGGCAGGATCATCGCCTCTTCTGCGTCCTCCCCCTCTGGCGGCAGAGACAGAGTGAAATCCGGGTTGGCCAGCGTGGCCGCCAGATCCAGGCAGACATGCCCTTGACCCAGCTGGTGGCTGGCCAGCGCGGCGCCGAGCAGAAGTAGCGGTGAAGCCTGCGGATCCAGCTCGGCGAACAGCTGCGCCAGCGCCCGATCCAACTCGCGCATCCAGCCACGCTCGCTCCAAGTGGAAAGCAGGGCGAAGAGTTCAGCGCGATCAAGCAGCGCTGGCGCAAGAGTTGTACTCATGCAGCGCCCTCCTCGGCTTCGCCCATGAACAACGCATCCAGACGCTCGATCAGCTCGCGCGGCGGCCGTGCCAGGTAAGCACCCTGCTGCGGCGCACGCAGGAACAGATAGAGCGCGCCCCCCACATGCTGGTCATAGTCGTAATCCGGCAGGCGCAGGCGTAGTTGCCGATGCAGTGCGAGCACATAGAGCACGTATTGCAGGTCATAACGGTGGCTGGCGATGGCCGTTTCCATCGCGTCAAGGGTATAAGCGCTGTCGTCGCTGCCGAGCCAGTTGGATTTGTAATCCGCCACGTAAAAACGCCCCTGATGTTCGAATACCAAATCGATGAAGCCTTTGAACATGCCATTGAGGGTGTCGGCCCGCAGCGGCTGCCGGACGATACCCGGCAGCTCACACTGTTGCACCCACTGATCCAGCAGCCTGACGTCCACCCCACGCGCTTCGAACCAGAACTCCAGTTCAGGCTGATACTGGGTCAGTTGCGCCAACACCACACTATCCGCGCCCGCCAGCGGGAGCGGTTGGGTCAGCAGCGCCAGCAGCCAGTCCTGCAAGGGTTCGATCCAGCTTTCCAGGCCGCGACGCTGACAGCGTCTGGCCAACGCCTCGCGCAGCCTCGGCGGATCCTCTGCCAGAGTTGCGAAGCCCTCCTGGGCCGCCATTTCCAGTAGGCCATGGAGAAAAGTGCCGGGGTTTGGCCCACGCGGGAAGCGATGCAGCCCCTGAGCCGATGCCGGCAGCGGCGCCAGAGCCAGCAACGGACTCTCATCATCGATGGCATTCTGCATCGCCGGGCTGTCAGGCGCTGCGTCTTCATGGCGGCTGACCTGACTGGGCGCATCCTCGTCCAGGCGCAGCGCGCTATAGGAGGCGATCCACCAATGTTCGGCAGCTCGTCGTGCTGGCGTGCGCCACTGTGGCTCGAACTGCCGCTCCTCAAGCATGCGGTAGCGCTGCTCGCTGGCCGGCGGTACCGGCGCCACTGCACTTTCGAGCCCGTCGACAAATGGCGCGAGCCAATCAGCAAGCCCGGCACTAGCCATCAGAGGCTCGCCGCCACCTAGCAGATAGCCCAGGGCCGACTCATGCAGGCGCGACTTCTTGCCGTTGCCGATCTTCAGATCCGCCACGCCCAGCCAGCAGGCGTGGCGGGCACGGGTCAGCGCCACATAAAGCAGGCGCAAATCCTCCCCCAGACGCTCACGCTCGGCGCGCGCCAGACTGTCTTCATCGGGTTTGAGTACCAACTGGCGGCGTTCGCCGTCGTGGATCTGCAGCGGCTTCTTGTCATCCACCGGACGGAAGGCGCAGATGAACGGCAAAAACACCAGGGGATACTCCAGCCCCTTGGATTTGTGGATGGTCACCACGCGCACCAGCGCCTCGTCGCTCTCCAGGCGCAGCACCTGCTCATCGGTAGCCTGCCCCTCGCCGGCCAGCAGCTCGCTCAGATGACGAATCAACGCCAGCTCGCCGTCAAGTTCAGCGGCGGCCTGCTGCAGCAGTTCGGCCAGATGCAGTAGGTTGGTCAATACCCGCTCGCCATCGTCACGTCCCATCAACCGCTGCGGCAACTCGAAATCCTGCAGCAACTGACGCAGCATCGGCAGCACACCCTGGCGCTGCCAGCGCTGGCGATAGTCGCGGAACTGCATGACGCGGCGCTCCCAGGTACGCTCGTCGAGGTTGAGCTGCTCCAGCTCGCTCAACGCCAGCCCCAAGGTCGCACTGGCCAGTGCTGCGCGTAGCGGGCGATCCTGATCGGGTTCGGCACAGGCACGCAACCACAGCAACAGATCGCGTGCTTCCTGGGCGGCGAACACCGAATCCTTGTCAGAGAGGTAGACACTGCGCACGCCGCGTACGGCCAGCTCACCGCGAATCGCCTGCGCCTCGCTGAAGTCACGCACCAGCACCGCAATATCGCTGGGTCGCAGGGTACTGAGCGCACCCTCCTTGCTAAAGCCGGCCCGCCCACGCTGCCCCAGATCCAGCAGACGCACGATCTCGCTGGCCGCACCGGCCGCCATGGCTTCCAGATAAGCGCCCTTGGCAACCGGCTCGTCACTCGCCAGATGCCACACCGTCAGGGCGGGTTGCGCCTGCCCCTCGACGCTCCAGACCTCGCCTCGCCCCTGCGCGCCCACCTCGATAAAAGGCAGGTCGTCACGTAGCAGGAACGCCCCCTCGCCGCCTTCACGCTGTTCGGCGCGCAGGAAAACGCCATTGACGGCATCGACCATGGCCTGGCTGGAGCGGAAGTTCTTTTCCAGGTTGTAGTGGCGCCCGGATGTCGCCCGGCGCGCACGCAGGTAGGTGTGGATATCGGCGCCACGAAAGGAATAGATGGCCTGCTTGGGATCGCCGATCATGAACAGGCCGCAGTCGTCGCGATTAACCTCGACTTCGTAGAGCGTATCGAAGATGCGGTACTGCAGCGGGTCGGTGTCCTGGAACTCGTCGATCATCGCCACCGGGAACTGGCGGCGGATCACCTCGGCCAGGCGCGGACCGTTGCTGCCTTGCAGGGCAGCGTCCAGGCGCACAAGCATGTCATCGAAGCCCATCTCCGCGCGCTGGCGTTTCTCCCAATCGAAGCGCTGGCGAACCCAAGCCGCCGCGTGGCGCAAAGCCGCATCAGCGGGATCAGGCAGCGCGTCGAGTTGCGCCTTGAGCAAAGCCATGGCGTCCAGAGCGGGATGATCAGGCGCCTCGCCCTTCCAGGCTTCGGCCAGGCCATCTGGGGTCAGGCGAGTGAAGCCTGTGCCCAGGTCGAGACGCGACTCTTCGCCGCCAGCCCACTCGCGTAACTTGGCCAACCAGGGGTTGTAAAAGCGCGCCTGGATTTTCTTGCCGTCCACCTGCTTGGCCGCCACTGCCGCATCCAGCAATAGCTGCAGCTCATCGGCCCAGGCCAGCCAGGGCGACTTGAGTTCAGCCAGTGCCTGCTCGCGCTGCAGCAGCGCACCATCGAGCAGTTCGCCCAGCGCTTGCGTTGCGACCTCCCCCTCTTCGCCCAACAACGGTCGCAGCCTGGTACCCAGCCCTGCAGGCGTCTCCCAGACACTTGCAACCCATTGCAACGCCGCGCCCTGCAACGGATAGCAATGCTGCCGCCAGTAGTCGCGCACCACCTCGGCCAACAGCTCGCTGTGGTCGGTCTCCAGGGTCTGGCTGAACAGGCTGCCGCTGTCGAAGGCATGCTCGCGCAGCATGCGCTGACACCAGCCGTGAATGGTGGACACGGCCGCCTCGTCCATCCACTGCGCCGCCAGCTCCAGGCGGCGGGCGCACTCGTCCCAATGCGTTTGCGTGAAATCACCGCGCAACTCGCGCAGCAGGTCATCTCCCTGGGCATCGCCCCGGAATACGGTCGCGGCCTCGACCAGGCGCGCGCGAATCCGATCGCGCAGTTCGCGCGTCGCGGCATCGGTGAAGGTCACTACCAGAATCTGCGGCGGCAACAGAGGCTCGCGGAATGCGGCGTCGTCGCCATGGCCGAGAATCAGCCGCAGGTAGAGCGCGGAAATGGTAAAGGTCTTGCCCGTGCCGGCACTGGCCTCGATCAGACGGCTGCCATGCAGGGGAAACGTCAGGGCCAGAGGGCGCTGTTGATTCATGCTGCGTCCTCTTCGAGCGCCCGGGGGTTGCTATCAAGCAGCGACTGGTAGAGCCGTTCACTCCATGCCGGAAACTGGCCATCGGCGGTGAGTGCGGCATAGTCCGGGAACTGCCTCGCCAAGCTGGCGCTACCCTGGACTTCACCGGAGAGGTTGTAGCCGCCCTCGTAGACGCTGCGCGCCTTGCCCTCGTTGTTGTCCTGCAACCAGGCCAGCGAGGTTTTCAGGGCGACCGGCAGAGGCGTCTGCATGCCGGAGTTCCAGGCTTCCAGCCAAGTGGTCAGTACGCGGACTGCGTGCTTCGTAGGTAGGGGCTCGAAGGCCAGACTGCGATCCTCGCCGACCAGCAAGGTGGTCAGCGGCACACCACAAGCCGCCGCGATGACGTGCAACGCATAGGGCCGCAGCAGGCGATGCCACTTCCAGCTCTTGTCCTTGTGCAGCGCACCCGGCAGCAGCTCCAGACGCGCCAGGCCGCCATCGGTCTTCTGCCGCAGCCCGGCGAGCCAGCCGTCGAGCTGCACACCGCCTGCGGCGAAAGTCAGGCGCTGCGGCGATTCCAGCAGGCTCGGCCAGCACAGGCAAAGCCCCTGGTAACGCCGTAATTGTGCCGGCAGGGGCTCCAGCAAGGCGTTGCGGTACTGCTCGCCGAAACCGGCCAGCGGCAGCACGCCGCTACGCTGCAGACGGTCGGCTGCCGACCTCAGCGCATCGTCGCTGTCGCCCTCGCCTGCGACCGCCGCCTTGAGCAGCGTCTCCTGCAACTGGTAGCGCTGCAGGCCGTCAAGGGCGAATGGCTCGCTGTCGAGCTGCGCCTGCTCTTCTTCGTCGAGATACACCTTGAGCCGACGGGTGAAGAAACACTTCACCGGATCACGCAGAAACGACTGCAACAGCTCGGGCGTGAGCTGTTGTCCCTCCTCCCAGGCGGGCAAGGGCGCAGCATTCTCGCGAGTCGAGACCTGGCCATGCAGAGCTGCCCACTCGTGGGCATAGCTGAACAGCTGCGCCTGGCCATCGAAGTAGCGGCGGCTGAAGGGTTGCAAGGGGTGCTCGGTGGTCAGGCCATGCAGCAGGTCGCCACCACCGACCAGCGTCCAGGCACTGGCAAGATGGTCACGCAGTTGACCAACCAGCACGGACGGCGGTCGCTCGCTGTTGTCGCGGATGCTGCGCCCCACCCAGCTGATATACAGACGATCACGCGCCGCCAGCAAGGCTTCCAGCAGCAGGTAGCGGTCATCTTCGCGGCGCGAACGATCACCAGGACGGTAGTCACCGGCCATCAGATCGAAATCCAGCGGCGCCTGACTGCGCGGATAGTCGCCATCGTTCATTCCGAGCAGACAGACCTGGCGGAACGGAATCGCACGCATCGGCATCAGGGTACAGAAATTCACCGCACCGGCGAGAAAACGCTGACTCAGCCGCCCTTGATCGAGCCCACCCAGCCAGGCTTCGCGCATCACCGGTAGAGTCAGCGCTTCTTCCAGCGTCGCCGCTTCGCATAGTTCCAGCCAGGCATCCAGCGCATCGAGTAACTGAGTCGTCAGTACCTCTTCACGGTCGCTCTGCGGCTGAAAGAAGTCTGCGAGCAAACTGCGCAGGCGTTCGCCCCACTGCACCGGCATGGCCGGTTCGCGCAGTTGCTGCAGGTGCCGGTCGAGGCTTTCCAGCAGGCGTGTCACCGGACCGATCAGCGCAGCATCGAGCCCGCCGATTTCGTCGTACGGCTCGATTCCGGCGAAAGCGTCGGCCGACCCCACCGCGTAGCCCAGCAGCATACGTCGCAGGCCAAAACGCCAGGTGTTCTGCTCCAGGTTTTCGCCGAGGCCGAGCGCTTGCCGCTGACTCGAATCCAGCCCCCAGCGCACACCAGCACCCTCCAGCCAGCGCCGTAACGTCGGCAACTGATCCTCGGCGATGGCGAAGCGTTCGCGCAGTGCAGCGACATCCAGCAGATCGAGAATCTCGCTGACGCTGAAGCGACTCTCCGGCAGGCGCAGCAAATGCTCCAGCGCGATGATCATCGGCTCCTTGCCGCGCAGTCCCTGATCAGCCAGGGTGAAGGGAATGAAACGCGGGTCGTCACTGGCGAACTGGCCGAACACCGCCTGGATATGCGGTGCATAGGCATTGACGTCCGGTACCATGACGATCACGTCGCGCGGCCGTAGCGTGGCGTCCTCGCTGAAACTGGCCAGCAGCTGATCGTGGAGAATTTCCACTTCGCGCTGAGCACTGTGGGCGACATGAAAACGCAACGAATGATCACGTCCCGGGTCGACCGGCGGCCAGGTGCTGCGCGTTTCCGCCAGCGGACGCAGGTCGAGGATGTCGTTCTGCAACTGGCCGAGCAGGCAGCTCTCACTGGCCGGACTGAACAGGTCGATACGCTCGAACTGCTCGCGGTAACGCTGCGGCTCGTCGTACTGATCCAGCAGGTTGATGTAGTCGCGCCCCTGCTTGCCCCAGGCAGCGAGCAGCGGCTGCCCGTGCTGGTGCATGTCTTCCTGCTCGAATAGACCGATCTGCGCGCCTGGCCTGCCCTTGCGCTGCTGACGGCGGTACTCGTGGCGCAGCAGGTCCTTGTCCTCGACGATATCGCCCCAATGGTGCTGACAAGGGTTGTGCACGTAGAGCATGACCTGACTGAAACGCGCCATGGCCGCCAGCGCCTCCAGCACCTGGGCAGGCAACGAGGAAATACCGAAAACGGTGATACGTCGGGGCAGCCCAGGGGGTGCTGCATCCAGCTCGCCCATGCGCGCGACGAAACGCGGATGCACACCGGCGCGGCTCTCGGCCAGATGCTGTTCGCCAACGTCCGCCAGCAGGGCGCGCCACAGCGCGGGTTGCCAGCGTGAATCACCCTCCAGAGGCCGTTCGCCGCCACGCGAAATGCGCAGGCGATCCTGCCCGCCGGCCCAGTCCGCCAGCCAGTCGGCACGGTAGACCTGATATTGGTCGAACAGATCTGCCAGGCGCTCGGCCAGTTGGTGGCGCTTGCGCAAGTCCTGATCATCGGCAAGGAAACGGCGCAGCGGAGCGAATGCCTCCTCGACCAGCAATCCCGGCAGCAGACGTATCAGGCGCCAGGTCAGCGGCGCCTTGTCTAGCGGCGATTGCTGCGGGATCGCGTCCTTGCCCAGCACGTTGCGATACGCCTGCCAGAGAAACCGCGCTGGCAGGTCAACGTCCAGCGCCGCCGCGATACCGCAACCATCACGCTCAGCCAACGCCAGTTTGAGCCACTGGGCGATGCCATTGCTCTGCACCAGCAGCACCTCGTTCTCCAGCGGCCGCAGCGGATAGCGTCGCATCCACTGCACCGCCAGCGCACGCAGCTCTTCGAGGTGATTGCCGTGAATGACGATAAGGCCGGGGGACAGCTCCGGACTGGCGGGCATCGACTGACTCCTGTCGAAAATCGAAGCGCAAGTTTGCCAGCATTTACTGAAGAGGTGAGTCCTTGGCCGGCTTTCACGACCATTTTGAGGTCTTTGAGCAGGCTCAAACAACAAGAAGGCCGGTCAGTGACCGGCCTTGATGGCGATACCTGCAGGCATCAGTCGACTACCAGTTTGTCGCGATTCTTATTCAGAGTCGCCTCACCAATACCCTTGACCTCAAGCAGTTCGTCAACAGAAGCAAAACTGCCATGAGCCTCACGATAGGCCACGATTGCCTGAGCTTTGGTTGCACCGATACCCGCCAGCTCACGCTGGAGCGTCTCAGCATCTGCAGTATTGAGATTGACGGTTACAGCCTGAGCGACTTGCGCAGAGGTCGCTTCGCCAGCCTCGGCATTTCCAGTGTCGACTGCGGATACAGCGAAGGAGAAAGAGGCAAAAAGCGCAAAGAGAACAGAAGAGAGGTAGTTTTTCATGGTTTAACGTTCCATGTAGGTGAGTGAGACGAGCACGTTAGGCTCATTTTTCAACCTAGACGCTAATTCTCTACTGTCAAATCCACACTCACGACCTGAAGCCGAATACTTCGGACAGACGGGATAACGGCAGCCTCACCAGTCACTACCCGGCCGCCGTTCTGGGCAAACTGATCGATGAAGCCACCAGGATTTCGGCTACCGACTCCCTGAAAATCAGTACTCGTCAGAAGTAGAATTTTCACCCAGGGTCTGTTGCCGTTTCGCGCTAACCAATTGATTTATAAGAGCAAGCTCGTATCGTTGAAGCTCTGACCCGACATCGATACGAGCTTGCAATGCCCCGATTACTACTCAACGACGAGCATTGGTCGAAGCTGCGGGAAATTCTCCTGCACAAGGCCATCTACAACAAGCGTGATCTACGAATGACCGTGGAGGGCATGCTGTACCGCATGCGCACGGGATGTCCCTGGAGAGACCTGCCCAAGGAGTTTGGTAACTGGAATAAGGTCTACAAACGCTTCAACGCATGGTCTGCTGCCGGCAAATGGTTCAAGGTCTTCAAGATGCTGGTGGAGGAGCCCGACATGGAGTGGGTGTTCATCGATGGCAGCTATGCCAAGGCTCACCAGCACAGCGCAGGTGCTGCCAGCGCAAACGATGAAGCTAGTGGACGCCCATGGCTTGCCCATCGAGTTTGAAATCACGGGAGGCCAAATCAATGACTGCACTCAGGCACCCGCATTGATTTCCAAGCTCCCAGCGGCAGAAACCATCGTTGCGGATAAGGGCTATGACAGCGAGAGAATCCGAGAGCAAGTTGAGCGACAAGGGGCCAAGGCCGTGATCCCGAGGAAGCGTAACTCTGTGAAAGGCAACGCGAATCTGGACAGAGGCCTGTACCGCAATCGCCATCTGGTGGAAAACGCTTTCGCCCGGCTGAAGCACTACCGGGCGGTGGCCTCTCGATTCGACAAGCTCAAGAGAAATTACGAGAGCGTGGTGGCCATGGCCTGCGCCTTCCTATGGTTGCCCATGTAAAACGGCAACAGGCCCTAGCAAAGCCTGTTACTGAGGAGCCGGATGCGTGAATTGCGCACGTCCGGATCTGTGAGAGGCCGACTCAGGTAACTGGCCGACCGCCCCGACTTTCCGGCGCTACCGGCAGCTTCTGGCCGCTTCTGTTGAAAAAGTGGCTCTCCTGTTTGCGTGCGGCAAAATCGCTCCATTGGTCAGCGCGAGAGAACGAGGCATGATGGGACAGTTATCGGGTGGTGGAGGAGCGGTTATTTTACTCGTTCAATCTTGAAGCCCATATCCCAACAAATCATCTTTTGCGCAGCATTGATGAATGTCTCGATCTGAGCAACCTGCGATAGCTGATTTTGACTGACCTACATGGAGCCTGTGAAATCGCCCACGAGGTCATGGCTAGCTGAGTACCCGGATAGGTCAATGGGTTCCGACAGCCTATGTCAAAATCGCATCAGTGCGAACACCGATCACCTATCACGTCAGGCAGAAGTTTCCCATGCCGCGCGCGGGATCGCATGCTGGCGTCGCACATACGGGCCGAGAAAGGTAAAACTAGATATTGACATATCTCGAACTCACGAATAGTCTCAATTCGAAGCCACCCCCACGTGCCTCAGGATGTACCCAAATGCAGAAGTACAGCGATACTCATTCGAACTACGCGCCCTCCCCCCGACAGCAGCTCCGGGATGTTGGTGAGGGTTTGCCGCTGGCGGGGAATATCTACGTCAGCCTCAACGAAGCACCGCTCGGGCTCTTCTGAGCTCGTTGAGCCATGTTTTTTTGACTTATAACATCGAATATTTTAGATATGCAGGTAAACGAAATGACACACTCAGAACTTTTCAAAACCACTCAGCTGGGCCCACACACCCTCAAGAACCGTATCGTTCTGCCACCGCTGACCCGTTCGCGTAGCTCCCAGCCTGGCAACATTCCGAACGATCTCATGGCCACCTATTACCGCCAGCGTACTGGCGCGGGATTCATGGTGACCGAAGGCACCCAGATCGAGCCTCGTGGACAGGGCTACGCCTGGACTCCTGGCATTCACAGCACCGAGCAGATTGAAGGCTGGCGCAAAATCACCGACGCCGTTCACGCCGAAGGGGGTGTGATCTTTGCTCAACTTTGGCATGTAGGCCGCGTGTCGCACACATCGCTGCAACCCGGAGGTGAAGCGCCCGTCGCGCCATCAGCCATCCGCGCGGACAACGTCAAGGTGTTCATCGAAACTGGCCCCGGCACGGGTAAACTGGCCGACCCTTCGACCCCACGAGCCCTGTCCACCAAGGAGGTAAAGGAACTGGTTGAGCTCTACGCCCAAGCAGCCCGAAATGCTCTGGACGCAGGTTTTGACGGGGTGGAGCTTCACTGCGCGAACGGGTACCTGGTCAACCAGTTCATTTCGGCCCATACCAACCAGCGTGATGATGAATATGGCGGCTCGCTGCAGAACCGTCTTCGCTTCCTGCGCGAAATCACACTCGCCGTTGCTGGTGTGGTCGGCAAGGAGCGCGTTGGCGTTCGCTTTGCTCCGCTGTTCGCGACCACAGACGAAGACCGCGTCTACCTTGGCCTGGTCGAAGAAGATCCTCATCAAACCTACATCGAGGCAGTGAAGATCCTCGAGGAAGTGGGCATTGCCTACCTGTCGCTCGCCGAAGCCGATTGGGAAAACGCACCCGAGCTGCCTGAGACGTTCCGGGAAGCTGTTCGTAAGACCTTCAGCGGCAAGATTATCTGTGCCGGCAGGTACACCGCTGAACGAGCAAACCGCGTGATAAAAGCTGGCTGGGCCGACCTGATCGCTTTTGGCCGCCCCTTCATTGCGAACCCCGACCTGCCCGCGCGTATCGCCAACAACTGGCCGCTTAACCCAGTTGATCCAAGCACCATGTACGGCGGTACCGATAAGGGCTACACCGACTACCCGACTTACAAATCCTAAACGCTCAGAGCCACGCCCCATAACTCAGGGGCGTGGCTCAGCGTTTGCTGACCGAGGAAGTTAAGCATGTACCAACCGAGCACGACTCCCTACCAAGAGCATAGGGGATTCAAACGGACCTTCAGGCAGGGTCATCTAAGCCTTGGGCTGTTCTTTCCCCTGGAGGCTTTCCAGGGTGACACACCGCGCATGCTGGATCAGGTCGCGCTGGCCAAACGTGCAGAGGCACTAGGTTTTTCGGCGCTCTGGTTTCGCGACGTCCCGCTCAGGGACCCAAGCTTCGGTGATGTCGGCCAGGTTTTCGACCCTTGGGTGTATCTAGGCTACATGGCAGCCCATACAACAAAAATCGCACTAGGTACCGCCTCCATCGCCCTCCCCTTGCGCCATCCCTTGCACACGGCCAAGGCCGCGGCGAGCGTCGATCAGTTGAGCGGAGGTCGTTTGCTCCTGGGAGTAGCCTCTGGCGATCGTCCCGTGGAGTTTCCCGCATTCAGCGTTGATCCAGAAAAGCGTGGCGAGACCTTTCAAGAAAACCTCAATGTGATACGCCAAGCCCATCGAACACACTTCGAGCCCATTCGCTGGAGTCACGGCGAGTTACTGGGGGCTGATCTCGTTCCCAAACCTACGACTCGGGAAATACCGCTATTCGTAACCGGACATAGCCGCCAGTCGCTCGATTGGATCGCGCGTGAAAGCCATGGATGGATCAACTATCCACGTCCGCCAAAAATACAGCGACTCATCGTGGAAGATTGGCGGCAGGAAACGGCTAAACAATGTGGCACTATCTACAAGCCGTTCTTGCAATCGCTGTATATCGACCTGGACGAACACCCATCTACACCACCCTCGCCTATCCATCTAGGATTCCGACTGGGACGTAACTACCTTCTGGCCTTGCTGGATACACTTCAGGAAATCGGTGTAGATCATGTCATCCTGAACCTCAAGTATGGTAAACGCCCCGCAGCAGAGGTTATCGAGGAACTTGGCAAGCATATCGTCCCGCAATTCGGCGCACAGGTGCCCGATAGTCCAACCTGACAGGACAATAGGATTTCAGTCCAGAGCAGCCAGTCTTTTTGACAGGCGGGCGCGCAGAGGTCACGGAGACGCCTTCCAACTTTCTACGCGAACTAGGAAAATATCTAAATATCGCAAAAAAACAGGTATAGAAAAATCTATGACCATTGATGTCAACGAAGCCCTTAAAGCATTGGCGAACCCGATGCGCCTAGCCATCCTTAATTGGCTCAAGGATCCCAGGACAAACTTTCCCGAACAGGAGGTAGATCCAGAGACGGTAGGTGTGTGCGTCAGTATCATCCAGGAACGCACGGGCCTCTCGCAGTCAACGACATCGCTTTATCTCGCAGCTCTACAGCGAGCGCAATTGGTGACATCGCAGCGGATCGGCCCCTGGACCTACTACAAACGCCACGATGAGAATATCGATGCCTTCTTCAAGGCGCTGCAAGAAAGAATCTAGGGCTGCACACCCTTGTATTTCTGACTGATTTCAGTCTTTGCCGATGTCAAAAACAGCAATCTGACCAAATAACGATCAGATCATCCGAAGCTTCGAGTGATCGAACAGCATTACCAGTGATGCGGTGCGCGGAAAAAACGCTCCTATAGCAAAACTGCCACTTGATAACGCTGAAACCAGGGGCTGTACACGCAAAAGACAGCACACTCCAGAGAGGACGCGAAGCCCTTCAAGTGCTCTTCTACGGCCAACCTTCTTTCGGGGGCAACATAGATTTTCAACATGACAGAACCGCGCCGCAACCCTGAGTGTATTGGCCTGGTACTCGCCGCCGGCACCGGGCAGCGCTTCGGCAGCGACAAACGCTGCGCCAAGCTGGCCGACGGCAACAGCCTGCTACGCGCAACAGTGCTGCGCACGCAAGAAGCCTTCAGCGATGTTCGAGTCGTGCTAAAAGCCGAGGACGATGCCCAGGCCCTGGCTATACCGCCTGGCGTTCAGCTGGTACGTGCGGCCCACGCCAAACAGGGCATGGGCTCAAGCCTGGCTGCCGGCATCCAGAGCCTGGCACACTCGCAGGCCACTGCGGTGGCGGTGCTGCTTGGAGATATGCCGTGGATTTCTGCCGCCACCCTGCGGCAACTGCGAGCGCAGGCCGACGCTGAACATATCGTCGTGGCTTACTGCGAGGGTCAGCGCGGCCACCCGGTGTTGTTCGGCCGGCGCTTCTGGCCGGAGCTGATGCAACTGCAAGGCGAGAATGGGGCCAGGGGCTTGATCGCCAGCCATGCGCAACAGGTGATTGCCGTGACGCTCGATGACCACGGCATTCTGCGGGACGTCGACAGGCCGGACGACCTCAGCCACCCACCGATTTCATAATCAGCGCGCTGCCGGTAAACGTAGCGTCCTGCTTGTCCGCCAGCGCACGGCCGAGCAACGCGGTGAGCTGCGGCTGTGCCTGCTCAGTCGGCAGATCCAACAGCGTGCCCATAAAGTGCCCGCGATTGGATGACAGACATCCGTATAAACTGCCGGTAGACGACAGGCGCAGACGGCTGCAGCTCCGGCAAAAGGGCGCGCTTTCGTTGGCAATGATGCCGAACGCCCCGCGCTCGCCAACGCTATAACGCAGCGCGGTGGAGTCTACCGGCGCCTCAGCCTGGGTGAAGGCATAACGCTCGCCGATAAGCTCCAGCAGCTCGCGCTGGCCGACGAACTGGGTACGAAAAGCCTCTGCATTCTGGGCCAGATGGCCCATGCGCATAAGTTCGATAAAACGCAATTCGTAGCCCTGCTGAAGGCAGAACGCCAACATGGGCAAAACTTGATCGAGGTTGCTACCACGCATCGGCACCATGTTGATCTTGATGCTCATGCCGGCTCGGCGCGCCTGCTCAATGCCGTTGAGCACCGTCTGCAGGTCGCTGCCCTTGGCGATCGTGCGGAAGGCACTCGGGTCGAGCGTATCGAGGGACACATTGAGCCGCTGGATGCCGGCGCTGCGCAATAACGGCAGTTTGCCGGCCAGCAACTGGCCATTGGTGGTCAGGCTAATGTCCTGCAACGCCAGCTTACCTACGCCCTGCAGAAAGGGCTCCAGCCGGTCACTCAGCAGCGGCTCGCCGCCGGTAATGCGCAGTTCCTCAACCCCGGCAACATCCCTGAGCAACTCGACGGCACGCAGCATCGACGCGGACGTCAGCTCATCGCGTGCGGCCACCAAGCGACGGCCATCGGCCACACAGTAGGTGCAGGCGTAATTGCATGCGGCAGTCAGACTCAGACGAAGTTTGCGAAAACGCCGACCATGTCGATCAACTATCACCCGACAACGCCCGTACGGGGATCAATGGCGGGTTCGATGTCCTCCGCCAGCGCTTCAAGCACATAAACCTGACGATCGCTTAGCAGCTCGCCCAAGGCATTGGCCATGACCGTGTAATGTGGCATCTGCCGATGGCGCGCTATCGCCTCATGGCTGGCCCAGCGCTCGACGAAGACAAAACGCCCGGCCTGTTCAATACAGCGATTCAGGACGTAAGACAGGCAGCCGTCTTCGGCGCGCGATGGTTGCACACAGGCGCGCAGAATCTGCTCGACCTGCGACTCTTTGCCAGCCTTGGCTATCAGTATCGCTACAACGCGTATGGCTTGACTCATGCTGATGGGTTCCTCGGTTGATAAATTGTTAACGCTGCACGGCCACCAGCCGACAACCTTCTGCCGCAACATCCGTTTGGTCCCGGCCAGCCATCAGCACAGGGTCGCTGTCATGGATGCTCGCAGATCTGAAGCGCAGGCTGCCGCCATTGCGGCCGTTGAGCACTGCCTGAATTTCCGCCAGCACCGCCATGGCCACGCTTTCCGGGGTGTCGCCACCAAGGTCCAGGCCGATCGGATAATGCAAACATTCCAGCCCTGGCAGCTCGTCCTGTGGTTTAGCCAATTGTTCGTGGATGCCGGCCAACAAGCGCTCGGTGCGCTCACGCGGCCCCAACTGACCGACATAGCAGGGTTCACTGTGCAACACACCCTTTAGCCAATGCGCGTCTTGCACTAGGCTGTGGGTCATCACCGCCACCGCAGCCCCGCGCACCAGCTCGTGGTAATCGAAAGGCTGCTCTACATCGCCGACCAGCACCTGGTCAGCCTCGGCAAAACGCTCGGCCCGGGCAAAGTGCGCCCGGCCGTCGATCACCGTCACATGCCAACCCAACAGCTTGGTCATGCGCACCAGCGGCTGGGCATCATGGCCCGCGCCGAAGATCACCAGACGCCGCACCGGGGGCAAGTACTCCAGAAGCACTTCCACTTCGCCGAGACCATTCGGGTAGAGACCACGGGATGACTTGCCGCGCAGCAAAGTCTGCTGCAGGTCGGCGCTGATTTGCTCAACCAGCACCGAGCGCAGCAACTCGCCCGCGGCCTCCTGCCCAGGCATCAAGCACAAACGCTCGCCTAAGCGTGGCGCAGCCGCGCCCGAGCTGGCGATTACCGTGGCGATGGCCGCAGGCTGCTGGCGCTCGCGCACGCTGAGCAAAGCATCGACCAAGGCGCAAGGGCCGGCCGGCAGGCGCTCGAACAGCACGTGAACCTTGCCGTTACAGCCCAGGCCGAAGCTCAGCGCTTCCTCGCTGCCGTCATCCGCCTCTGCGGTGCTGTAGCTGCGCAGCGCCGGCCCGGTTTCGGTCAGCCACCAAGCCTTTTTCGCCACTTCCGCCTCCAGGCAGCCGCCACTGATGGTGCCCTCGGGCCGGCCGAAGCGCGACACCAGCATGCGCGCGCCGGGCCGCCGATACGCCGAACCTTCGACCTTGACCACAGTCGCAAGCACCGCTTCGCGGCCAGCCTCCCGCTCGGCCAGGAGCGCATCCAGCAATGTGTTCAGGCCCGACATGCAGAACCTCCGCTCAATGCAGGGACTCGGTCCGGCGCTTAGCCACAGCCGGCACCGAAACCTGCGCGCCACTCTCGCCGAAACGCTGCAACATAAAGCTGCTCAACGCGGCCAACTCTTGATCGGTATAAATGCTGCCGAACGATGGCATACGCCGATTCACTGGGGCGTCGGCGGTGCCGTGGCCACTCAACAGAATGCCGAGCAAGTTGCTGGCGGCCGGATCGTTGACCGTCTTCAAGCCCAGCAGCATGGCCGTCTGGCTCTGGTTGCCCGTGCCATCCCAGCGGTGGCAACTGGCGCAGGCTTCGGCGAACAGCTTGTTGCCGAGTGCATTGACGCTGCCCGGTTCTGCAAGCGTGACCTGCTGCGGGCGAGGCACGCCTTCACTGCGCGGTGGCGAGTCCTTGAGGAACACTGCAATCGCCTGACGGTCAGCGTCGGTCAGGTGGCGCAAGCTGTTTTCCACCACCTCCGCCATGGGCCCTGAAGACAAACCCAGGCCTGGCGCTGCGCCATCCTTCAAATAGCCAGCTAGCACGTCCGTGGGCCAGTCACCAATGCCGTGCACGGGGTCGGCACTGATGTTGTAGGCGTTCCAACCCTGGATCAGATTACCGGCCAGCGAGCGCTCGCTGCTGACAGCCTGAAACAGGTTGCGCGGTGAATGGCATTCGCCGCAGTGACCCGGCCCTTCGACGAGGTATTTGCCGCGATTCCACTCAGCAGAGCGCTGGCTGTCCGCCTGAAATGGCTCATCGTTAAGGAACAGCAAATTCCAGAAAACCATGCCCCAGCGCTGATTGAACGGGAAGCCGATGTGGTTTTCGCGCGGTGCTTGCTCGACCGGTTGCAGGCTGTCGAGATAACCCTTGATCGCGAGGATGTCATCGCGCGACATTTTGCTGTAGGAGGTATAGGGAAACGCCGGGTAGTAGTGCTTGCCGTCACGGCCAATGCCGGTCTGCAGCGCACTGACGAACTCGTCATCGGTCCATGCACCGATGCCGGTTTGCGGGTCCGGGGTAATGTTGGGCGAAAACAGCGAACCGAACGGCAGCTTGAACTCAACACCACCGGCGAAGGGTTGACCGCCAGGCACGGTATGGCAAGCCACACAGTTGGCAGCGCGCGTCAGGTATTCGCCCTTAGCCAGCAAGTCCTCTTGCGCATAGGCCGCTTGCGTCAGCAGAGCCGCGCTGGCGAGCGTCAGTAGGTTGCTTATTAATTTCATCAAGTGCTCCTTAAACCGGGTAGTAGCCGAAGCGGCTCAGCGGCAGGCGACGGATGCGCTGACCAGAGGCCGCGTACAAAGCATTCACCAAGGCCGGGCCAATCAATGCCGTACCCGCCTCCCCCACGCCACCCGGTGCTTCCAGGCTAGGCAGCAGGTGCACCTCCACCGCCGGCGCTTCGCTGATGCGCAGCTGCCGGTAGTTGTGGAAGTTGGTCTGCTGCACCTGGCCGTTTTCGATGAGGATTTCGTTGAATAGCGAGGCGGACAGGCCGAACAGCGTGCCGCCCTCGATCTGCGCCTTAACCGAGGTCGGGTTAGTCGCAAAGCCGCAATCCACCACACTGACCAGCCGTTTGATGCGTATGCCCAAGTCGCCTTGCATCTCCAGTTCAACCAGGGTCGCCACATAGCTGCCGAACACCGCACTGACCGCCACACCACGGCCCTGCCCTGCGGGCAACGGCTTATTCCAGTCAGTCTTTTCGGCCAGCAAACGCAGCACCGCCTGGGCACGTGGCTGCTCCGCCATCAGTTCCAGGCGGTAGGCAACCGGGTCGGCTTTGGCGTTGTGCGCCAGCTCATCAATAAAACACTCCAGGGCATAGGTGCCGCGCAGCGGGCCCACGCCGCGCCACCAGGACACGGGCACAACGCTCGGCTCCTGGCGGATATAACGAACCTGCAAATGCGCCAGGCTGTAGATGGGGTCTACCGCCACCTCCACGGCATCACTATCCACGCCATTGGGCGGCAAGCTGCCGACATAACGGGCAAGAATCGAGGCGCCGGCGATGCGGTGCTCCCAACCCAGCGGCCGTCCCTGCTCGTCGAGGGCGGCCTGCATACGGTCGGCATACAGCGGCCGGTAGAGGTCGTGGGTCATGTCCTCCTCACGGCTCCAGATCAGCTTGATCGGGTAATCGACCTGGCGTGCGATGGCCACCGCTTGGGTGATGAAATCAAACTCCAGACGCCGGCCGAATGCGCCACCGATCAATTGGTTGTGCACCTGGATTTTTTCCACGGGCAACCCGGTGACTTGGGCGGCCGTCTGCTGGGCAAACACCGGCACTTGGGTGCCGACCCACAGCTCGCAGGCATCTTTGCGCACATGGGCCACACAACTCATGGGTTCAAGCGGCGAATGGGACAACAGCGCCTGCTCGTAAACCGCTTCGAACTGGCTGGCCGATTGCTGCTTGGCTTGCTCAATGTCGCCGCTGCGCTTGGCGACCACGCCATCACGGCTACTGGCGGCGAGCAGCTCCTGGTCCAACTGCGCTGAACCAATCACGGCATGTGGGCCGAGGTCCCACTCGATCTTCAGCGCCCTGATGGCCTGCTGACAGGTCCAGAAGTTGCTCGCGGTGACGGCCACGGCATTGTCCAGGAGCACGATGTCGCGCACCCCAGGCACTCGTCGCGCCTGACTGTCATCAACGTTGAGCAGCCGCCCGCCATACACCGGACAGGTGATACTGGAGGCCACCAGCATGCTGGGGATTTGCAGGTCGATGGTAAATTGCGCCTTGCCGTTGACCTTCGCAGGCGTATCCAGACGCTGCGCGGGGGTGCCCAGCAACTTGAACTGCTCGGGGGTTTTCAGTGGCACTGCGTCGGGCAATGGCAGCGTCGCAGCCGCCTCGACCAAGTCGCCATAGGCCGCCTGCAGGCCATTGGGGCCAAACACCTGGCCGTTCTGCGCATGGCACAGGCTCGGCGCGACGCGCCATTGCAGAGCAGCCGCCTGGATCAACAGGATGCGCGCCGTAGCGCCCGCCCGACGCAGCGGCTCCCAGGTAACACGAGTAGAAGTCGAACCACCGGTGGCCTGAAACTGCATCAGGCTGTCGGTATACAGCGCCGAGTTCGGTGGCGCTTCCTGGATCACCACCTGATCCAGGGGC
This sequence comes from Pseudomonas sp. GD03919, assembly GCF_029814935.1. NCBI lineage: Bacteria > Pseudomonadati > Pseudomonadota > Gammaproteobacteria > Pseudomonadales > Pseudomonadaceae > Pseudomonas > Pseudomonas sp. GD03919. The sequence continues at coordinate 2,241,217 of NZ_CP104582.1, read as the reverse complement.
ACTTCCAGCTCCTCGGCGACCATCATGGCAATACCGGTTTGCGCACCCTGGCCCATTTCAATTTTGGGCGAGATCACCGTGACCACGCCATCGGGGCCAACGCGGACAAAGGCACCGTAACCCTCCGCGGAGTGATCACCAAGCCGACCTGCCGCAGCCGCCTCGGCGGCTGCGCTTTTGGCCACCAGCGGCGGTAGCCAGGTACTCAACACCAAACCACCGAGGGCGATACCGCTGCCCTGCAAGAGGCGGCGACGGGACATATCAACAGTCACTTCGTTAGGCTTTTTCATCTCACGCCTCCTCAACCTGGCCAACACTGTGAATGGCCGTGCGAATCCGGGTGTAGGTGGCGCAGCGGCACAGATTGCCCGCCATGGCGGCATCAATTGCCTGATCATCGGGCTTCGGCTGGCGCTGCAGCAGCGCCGTGGCGGCCATGATCTGCCCTGATTGGCAGTAACCGCATTGCACCACCTCATGCGCCAGCCAGGCCTGCTGCACGGCTTGGCCCACGACCGTCTCACCGATGGCCTCAATGGTGGTGATCGTGCGGCCCGCCACGGCGGAAATCGGCGTCACGCACGAACGAATCGGCTGGCCATCGAGGTGCACGGTGCACACGCCGCACTGGGCGATGCCGCAGCCATACTTGGTTCCGGTTAGGCCCAGCACATCGCGCAGGACCCATAGCAGAGGCATATCGGGGGCAACGTCAACCTGCTGCGACTGTCCGTTGATGATTAACATTTGCATGGTATTTCCTCTGCTTAAAAAGTGGCGGTTGCAGGAGCTGAGTGCAACACGGTCATTGAATTGAAGCTGGAGCATCATGCTGCATAGCCATGGACTTCTGTATCACCTCGCCCATAACTTCGATTGGGCATTTGAAGTCGAAGCGCTTACGCGGACGCATGTTCAGTTGCAGTGCGATGGCATTCAGTTCCTCCTGGCTGTGTACCGACAGGTCTGTGCATTTGGGCAGGTACTGGCGGATCAGGCCATTGATGTTTTCGTTGCTACCGCGCTGCCAAGGGCTGTGCGGGTCGCAGAAGTAAATCTGCCACCCCAGTCTGCTGGGTGATTTCAGCATGCCGCGCCATTTCTCGACCCTGGTCGTAGGTCATGCTCTTGCGCATCGCCAGCAGCATGCCATTGAGCGCTGCACTGAAGCCTTCCATCGCCGAGGTCGCCGTCGCGTCGTTCATCTTCACCAGCATCAGGTAGCCACTGGTTCGCTCCACCAGCGTGCCTACACACGAGGCGTTGGCTTTGCCCTTGATCTTGCCGATCCGCCCCACAGTCGCGCCGACCGGCCCGGCGGCCGCCGCCACCACCAGGGTTTCACCCGCCTGCGGCCGGCCAATATCGAGCAAGCCCATATAAGCGGTGAGGCCCGGCATGCCAAAGATGCCCCAGGCATAAGAAGGATGCGCCGGCGACTTACCCAACGCGGTCAGATCGCTTCTATCGGACAGCGTGTAGTCCTGCCAGCCAGCAAAGGACAGCACCCAGTCACCGGCCTGTAGGCCGGGTTTTTCGAAGCCTCCACACGGCATACAGTGCCACCCACAATCACTCCACCGACTTCCACCGGCGCAGCATAGGACGGTGCATCACTCATGCGACCACGCATGTAAGGGGCAAGTGAGAGGTAAACGGTACGCAGCAGAGCCTGCCCTTCTGCTGGCTCAGGAATGGGCTTTGCTCAATGTGAAAATTCGCTTCGAGAGGCGCACCGTGGGGACGTGAGGCCAGAACGACGCGCCGATTGATTAGCTTTGATTGGGGCATGTGCAAACTCCTGGGGTTGCTGAAGTTGGGGTTGTCTCGATCACCATAATTAGACCAGTCGACTAGTTGGTCAGTGAAAAAATGCCCACCAACAGGTGGGCAATCTCGCCATCAGATGTTGTCAGAGGTCAGAATGGTCTGAGTTGTGGCCATGGCGTTTTCCAGCGGCCGACTATTACGGTGTAGCTTGCTCAGCAGACTCGCGCCGAGCCACAACTGGTAAAGGGCCGTCGCAGTGTGGAAAGCATCGCCCAGTGCCAGAGAACCGTCTCGCTGCCCCTGCTCAATACATTCAGAAATCCTCGCAATGATTTGATCTGTACCATCGCGCAGCGTGAGGCGCATGGGCTCCGAAAGATCAGCTACCTCTGCGCTCAGCTTCACCACCAGGCACTTCTGGTCGTCGCAGGGCTCGCAGTAGCTGTCTAGCCACTTCTGCCAATACCCCATCAGGCGCTCGCGAGCCGTGTTGCCCGTGACGGCAAAACGCTCATCCATGCTTGCCAAATAATTGCGAAAGTAATCCTCAAGCAACGACTGACCGTACTGCTCTTTGGACTTAAAATAATGGTAAAACGAGCCTTTCGGCACGTTAGCGGCCTGCAAAATCTCGTTAAGGCCCACACCAGTGAAGCCCTTAACCATCATCATGCGGTGGCCCGTATCGAGTAGATGCTGACGCGTATCGTCGTAACGTAGTTTCATCAGATTAATGTATAAATAGACCAGTCGTCTATAGTGGATTTCTGAAAGAATTGTTAGCCATTCTTGATGACACCCAGACAGTATACAGACCAACCCACACACAGCGAGCTCATAGCGGCGCAGTACGGCGAAGCACCTACCTGAAATGGGGAACCTTCAAACCGCCCTTCGCTCGTGCCCAGAAGGAAAGCCGCTGGATAGAGACCTCAGTGGATCCGCAGGGAACCTAAAGTCCATCGCCGCACTCAGCTTGCCATGCCAGTAGACTGGTCGCTTAGGGCCTGTTGCCGTTTTACATGGGCAACCATAGGAAGGCGCAGACCATGGCCACCACGCTCTCGTAATTTCTCTTGAGCTTGTCGAATCGAGAGGCCACCGCCCGGTAGTGCTTCAGCCGGGCGAAAGCGTTTTCCACCAGGTGGCGATTGCGCTACAGGCCTCTGTCCAGATTCGCGTTGCCTTTCACAGAGTTACGCTTGCTCGGGATCACGGCCTTGGCCCCTTGTCGCTCAACTTGCTCTCGGATTCTCTCGCTGTCATAGCCCTTATCCGCAACGATGGTTTCTGCCGCTGGGAGCTTGGAAATCAATGCGGGTGCCTGAGTGCAGTCATTGATTTGGCCTCCCGTGATTTCAAACTCGATGGGCAAGCCATGGGCGTCCACCGCCAGATGAATCTTGCTGGTATTGCCGGCTCGGCTTTTCCCTATAGCTTCATCGTTTGCGCTGGCAGCACCTGCGCTGTGCTGGTGAGCCCTGGCATAGCTGCCATCAATGAACACCCACTCCATGTCGGGCTCCGCCACCAGCATCTTGAAGACCTTGAACCATTTGCCGGCAGCAGACCATGCGTTGAAGCGTTTGTAGACCTTATTCCAGTTACCAAACGCCTTGGGCAGGTCTCTCCAGGGACATCCCGTGCGCATGCGGTACAGCATGCAGGCGGGTTTCGTCGCAGTGTAATTCCGGGTAGTCCAGCAGCTTGTCGCGCAGCAGGTTGAGCAGCGGTTGCAGCTGCTCGCCACACTGGATCATCCAGCGCGCCAGGGTCTGGCGTGGTATGTCGATACCGTGGCGGCTGAGCATCTTCTCGAAGCGGTACAGCGGGATGCCGTCGGCGTACTTGGTGGTCAGCAGCATGGCCAACAATCCCGGCCCGGCAAGACCCCAGGAAATCGGTCGGCTCGGGGCCGGCACCTGCACAATCCCGTCACAGCAGCGGCAGGCCAACTTGGGCCGCACGTGGCGAATCACCTTGAAGCGCGCCGGCACGTACTCCAGAACTTCGGCCACGTAATCGCCCAGATGACGAAGTTCGCCGCCACAGCCTGGGCACTGCGCATCGGGTCGACTTCAAGAAGCAGACCCCGCTGATGCTGATGGCCGAGGCCGGGGATACCGAGCTGGTCAGGATCATGCTGCAGGCTGGAGCCGACCCGGAAATGCAGGACTGGCAGGCCATGACTGCCCTGCACTCCGCAATCAAGTCCCGCGTTGATAGTTGTGTCGATGCCCTGCTCGATCATCCCTGCCGCCTGGACAAACTCACCTTCGACGGCCAGTCGCCACTGCATACCGCGGCCTGGACCGGGAACCTGCATGCGACCCGGCGTCTGCTACAGCTGGCCCCCGAGCTTGCCTGGCAGCGCAACTCCCAGGGAATGACGCCCCTGGAGCGGGTCGAGTACCTGATCGAAAACCCGAAAGCCCTGCAGATGCTGGCCGAGGAACTCAGGCACAACGGCAGGCGCTGCGCCTCGAAACGGGAGCTGGAAGAAATCGTCAGCCTGCTGGAGCAGGTTGCGCCGGTCGCCAACGCCTGAATCTGGTTGACGCATATCCCATCTGAAGGGGTATGCGTCTCTTCCTCACCCCCCCGGGTAACGCGTCCAGATGGCACGCTCCATGTCACTCCCGCCGCCCTGGTAACGCTCGGGCACTTCGCCGATATCCCGCGCCACTTGCTCGATCACATCGCGCAGTTCCAACTTGTCCAGCCAGCGGCTGGGAATGGCGTCGGGGCCATGGATCAGGCCAAGGAAGTGCCCGGCGATCAGCCCGGTGCTGTCGCTGTCGCCGCTGTGGTTGACCGCCCAGACGATGCCCTGCTCCAGACTGTCCGCCGCCAGTGCGCACCACAGGCCGATGGCCAGCGCTTCCTCAGCAACCCAGCCGCCGCCGAGCTGCTCGATGCGCCGTGGTGTCGGCTGCAGGCCTTCCTCGTGCAGCCTGAGCACCTGCTCGACGATCTGGCGGGTTTCCTCCATACCGGATTTGTTGCCGTGGGCAGTGAGGCTGGCGCGGGCGGCCTCAGCCAGCGGCAGGCGTTCTTCCCAGATCCGCGCGAGGATGTCCGCGAACAGGCCGGCAGCCTGGTAACCGGTGGGGTGGCCATGAGTCAGGTGCGCCGATTCGGCAGCATTGGCAAAGGCATCGGGGAAGAAGGCACAGGGGGCCACACGCATCACGCCGCCGCAGCCCTTGCTGTCGTTGTCAGCCAGTTCGCCGAAGTGGCGGCTGGCGCGCAGGGCGGACAGGCAGGTATTGCCGGGCGCGCGGCGCGACCACAAGCGGCGCTCGGCAAACAGCCAGCCATCCTCCCCCACTTCGGTCGCCGCACGCTCGCCCTGGGTCAGCAGCCAGCGCAGCAGCGCATGGTGGATCACGCTCGGCGGATGGCAGATGCCCTTCAAGGCGCCACGCACATGGGCGCGCAGCAGGCCCTCGGCGGTGAACAGCATCATCTGGGTGTCGTCGGTGATGGCCCCGAGCTGACCGTAGGCCGGCACGAAGTCGACGATGCCGCACTCGCCGAACTGCTGGCGGATCTGCGCCCAGGTGAAGAACTCGACCGGCGCGCCAAGGGCATCGCCTACGGCGCCGCCGAGCAGGCAGCCGAGGATGGCGTCGGGTGAGCGGGGTGACATGCAGGCGCGCGTCCTTTCGGATCTGGGCATGACTGATCTCTCCATGAAGGATGGGGATGATCAGTATGCTCGCCCTACGCGACAGCCTGCGTCGCGCCCGACTCCCACCCCCATCACAACGCCTCGCGACACAAGCTGTCGCTGCCACCCGATACCCTGCCAGCGTCCCCACCTTTGCCACGGCCTGAGACAGGAGTCCCCCATGAACAACGCAGTGACCGCACTCCCCACGAGCACCCTGGACGATGATCTGCAGACGTACGCTTGGCACAGGTTCCTGACCGACCTCGCCCCTTCCGGGGTATTGCAGGACAGCGCCGCGCTGCCGGATGCCGCCAGTCCGCGCCCCATGTCCGCTACCGACCGGAAGACCCTGCAGCAGTGGATCGCCAGCGACTTCGCCAACGGCAGCATCGGCTGCGGCTTCGGCGACCTGCTGGAGCTGCCGCTGTGCCTGCGCAATCCCGGCAGCGCAGCCATCGTCTGGAATCACTGGTACGGCAGCCAGCGCCAGGTGACCCGGGTTATGGAGTTGCTGCTCAAGGTGCGCTCCCCGGAAACCGCCGCCTTTGCCCGCAACGCCCAGCGCTCCAGCCCGGCGGTGGTGCTGTCGATGCTGCTGGCAATCCACGCCTGGGGGAGCGTCTGCTGCGACAACTGCCACCCGCTGATCGCGAAAAGGCCGATCCGGCACGCCGTCTGGCCGGCCAGTTGCGCAGCCTGCTCGGCGAGGCGCATGGCGAGCTGGCAAGCCAATGCCGCGACGGCACTGCCGTCGAGCTGGCCGGGCGCATCGAGACACACTGGCCGTGCATGGTCTGGCTGCATGACCAGGGCGCCTACCTGCCCCATCTGGTCGAGCCGCTGCTGCAGCTGGGTTTGCTGCGAGAACGCCTGCAGGCCGGCGCCTGGTCGGGAGCCGACCGCTCCCGCGCCATTCTGGCCGCCAGCCTGCTGCTGCACGCTCTGCCTCCACGCCTGGCCGCCCTGCTGGCCATCCATGCCTCGCCGTTCAGGGAGTGCGGCGCGCAGCCCTGGCGCTTCTTCGGCCTGAACGGCGACACGTTCGACCCGGCACGCCCGGTCTGGGAGCAAATGGACGCGCAGGTGGCCCGCGACACCCTGGCCTATCTGCTGTGCGCCGACGCCGGCAACTGGAGCGAGGCTCCGGGCACTGCCCTGGATCAGGTGCGCCAGCTGGAGGCCCGTCTGGTCCAGCACGGCAGCCTGCCGCGCACCCTCGCCAGCCTCTACCAACGTTTCTGCGCCGAGGACGCCGGGCCGCGCTACGCGCAGCTGCGCGAGGCCTTCGTGCGCTACAGCGCCGCACTGGAGATCAAGATGGAGGCCGGGGCGCTGCCGGCGCAGTTGATCGGCCGGCCACTGCAGTTCGAGCGTATCGCCGACCACGCGGCCCTGCAGCAGCGCCTGCGCGCGCTGGTCGAGCAGGAAGCCGAGTGCATCGACATCCCCGGACTGCTCGCCGCCAGCCAGCAGCGTCTCGACCGTCTGCAGGGCATGCATGCGCAGATCGTGACGCTGGGGCAGAAGCCATCGGTCTCCGGCCTGCTGAAGATCGCCGAGCTGGCCGAGGCCGCTCGCCAGGAAATCCTCGCCAACCGCGACTGGTTGACCCGCTCGCTGGCCGAGACACGCCCCTATGTCGCGCTCTGGGAGGGCTTCTACGCGGGCATCGAGAAGCTGCAGCGTCAGACCACTCCGACGAGCAAGAGCGAGAAGCGCGAGCAAAAGGCTGCCGAGTCAGCGCTCGGTACGCCGCTCACAGCGAATGGCAACGAAAACGAGGTCATCCTGCAACTGCGCCAGCAACTGCACGACGCCCGCCACGCGACTGCACAACTGCGCGAAGAGCTGAAGGATGCCCGCGGCGAACAGCATCGCCTGCAGCGCATGGCCGATGCGGTCGGCGCCCTGCCCCCGCGTGTCGCGGCTCCTGCGGTCGATACCACTCTGCTGCGCCGGGTCGCCAGCGCCCGCGACAGCCTCAGCCCCAGCGAGGTACTGGCCTATTTCAGCCAGCTTGCCGGTTCGCGCCTAATGGTGCTGGACAGCGCCTGGGACTCGGCAGCCGAGTATCCGGGCCAGTTCGCGGCCACCGAGCGGCTGTTCGATCTGCTCGACAAGCTGCTGTTCCCCTACCTGGACGCGATCAACTCCGGCACTCCGGATACCCAGGCGCGCGGCATCTTCGGCAGCAAGGCCTACTGCGCCAAGGAGTCGAAGACCACCCTCAGCGACGCCCGTCTGCGCGCCCAGCGCGAGTTCACCTGGCGGGGTGAGAAGCGGCTGTTCGTGCGCCATCTGCGGGTCAGCAACCAGACCGGGCTGGAAGGCATGCGCGTGTATTTCGATATCATCGACGGCCAGGTGGTGATCGCCTACGTCGGCCCGCACCTGCCGGTCAGCACCAGCAACTGAAGCCCCCCCAACTCAAGGAAGAACCATGTCCGCTACCGCCACCCGCAACACCATCAGCCGCCAGTGGGAGCTGCTGCGCAGCCTGCCGGCACGCCCGCCGGGCATCACCGCGCAGAATCTGGTCAAACTGCTCGACGACGCCGGCTTCACGGTCAGCAAGCGCACCATCGAGCGCGACTTGATCGAACTGTCGAATCTGTTTCCGCTGCAATGCAACGACAAGAGCGCCCCCTATGGCTGGTACTGGACACCAGGCGCTACCGCCGAGCTGCCCGGCCTGACGCTCAGCGAAGCGCTGACCTTGCGTCTGGTCGAGGACAGCCTGCGCCCCCTGCTGCCCGCCTGCATGCTCAAGAGCCTGGAGCCGCGCTTCGCCCAGGCTCACCAGAAACTGCTGGCGCTCGGCGACCAGGTGCCGGCGGCGCGCTGGATCGACAAGATCGCCAGCGTGCCGCCAGAGCTGGCGCTACTAGCGCCCGAGATAAACGGCGAGCTGCTCGAGCGCATCCAGCAGGCGCTGCTCGAGGATCGTCAACTGGAATGCAGCTACTTCGCCGCTCACCGCAACAAGGTAACTGAGCTGAGGCTCAATCCGCTGGCGCTGATCCAGCGCGGCAACATCACCTACCTGGCCGCCATCGCCGAACCCTACGAGGACGTGCGGCTGTACGCGGCGCACCGCTTCCAGCAGGTTGATCTGCTCGATGTGCCATGCCGCCGGCCGGACGACTTCAGCCTGGACGAATACATCGCCAGCGGCGCCCTGCAGTTCACAAGCCCGGGGGCGGGCATGATTAAGCTGCAGGCCTGGATCAGCGAGGAGCTGGCGCGCCAGCTGCGAGAAACCCCGCTGGCCGACGACATGCGCCTTGAGATCGATGGCGACGGCTACCGACTGAGCGCTACCCTGCAAGACAGCTGGCAACTGCGTTGGTGGCTGTTGTCGCACACTGGCAAGATCGTTGTGCATGAGCCGCAAGCGCTGCGCCAGGAGTTGCTGAGCCAATTGGAAACCAGCCTCCGGCAGTATCGCGACGCCATGGCACCAGATGCCGACGCGCCCACTCAGGCTTCGCCCTGCTGCAGTTCGAGTGCCTGACCGACCTCGCGCAGGTACTTAAACGGCAGAGGATAGACAGTCAGCCCCTTGTGCCTGATGTGCAGCGGTTGCATCAGGCGCAGGATCTCCTCGGGAACCGTCTCGTGCGTGCCGTACAGGTGGTAGAGGTGGCTGAAGTTCTCCTGTCGGCGCTGTGGCGAACCGACGCTGCCGGCGAAGTACAGGCGCCCGCCGTTATCCAAGTTCAGACCAGTCACTCGCTCCAGGGGGCCGTCCTGTCCCTGCAGACCAACAGCCTTGAGCGGCGCGCCAAGCGCATCCTCCAGCCAGGCGAACAACAGTTTTCCCGAGCCCTTGGCGGGTATCTTCTGCAGCTCGGCATAACCGTAGCTGTCGTAATCCTGAGACAGCAGTGCGTCGAGAACCACGCCCGCCTGGTCGAGTACCGGGTTGGCTGCGCGAAACGCTCTGAGCAGCTCTGTCGGGATGCGCTGACTGCGCCCCTGCGCCAACGCCCGCAGGGTCTCGCCGATGCCACGGAAATCGGCCAGGGCGACCGCCTCGCTGTCGATGAAGGCCAGCACGTCGCCGGTGCTGGGCCAGTAGACCAGCGGGATGTTGGCCTGCGCCCAGTAGGGTGAGCGCAGACGCCTGAGCAGCGAGGTATCCAGGGCATCCACACGCGCCAGACAGGCCTCCGGCTCCAGCCGCTCCACATGCAACCGACCGTCACGCTGTTCAAGGGTCAGGAACAGGTTGGCGGCCGGCCGCTCCTGTCCCTCGTCCTGCTCTTCCTCTTCGTCCTCCTCGCGACGCAGCCGCCAGGGCAGGACGAACAGCGCATCCGGCGGGATCGGATAGCCGTCCATCAGCTGCCGTCCCTGCTGCAGCTCAAGCTTGAACAGCAGCTCCTTGAGCAGCACGTCCAGCACATGGGGCGAGACTTCGTCCTGTCCCTCCGGCAACAGCTTCTCGACAGTGCAGGCCTGGATCACCGCATCGGCATGGGTGCGCTTGATCTGCCGGTAGGGATCGCGCTCGGGCTCCGCCTCGAAGCGCTCGGCCGGCGGCACGATAAGCAGGTGGCAAGCGCCAGGCTTCGGTGTATCCACCTGCTGCAGCGCGAAGCCACGTACCTGCAGCGCTTCACGCAGGGCTGCGACGGTATCCGGCGTACCGAGCGTGTCGATGATGTACAGCGGCCAGTCGCGGAGGATCTCATCGATCTTCGCGTACTCGCGCTTGAGAACGGCTGGAGTCGGCTGGTAACGCTCGTCGACCTGGATATGTTGCAGCTCCAGGCTCAGTGCCCCGGCGTAGGCACGCTGCAGATCCTCAAGGAACAGCGCGAAGATGCCGAGCTTGCAGCACTGGTAGTCGCTGAGGCTCTGTTTGCCGAGGTCAAGCATAGCTATTCGCTGGCGCGATTGACGCGGAAGGCTGCACTTGAGGTAGTCCCCCTCCAGCGACTTGTGCAATAGCTGACTGTAGCGATCGAGCCGATAGCGCGGCTTGCGACGCAGACGCGCGGGTAGCTCGCCGTCCTGGTTCAGGAGTGCAGACAATGGCGTGAAGGTCTGCACGGCGATCTTCAGCTGCTGCCTGCCCATGTCGAGCTTCTGCGGCTGCATGGCCACCTCCACAGCCACCAGTTGCGGACTCTCGCTGCGCTGCAGCTTGCGTTGCCTGACCAGGTAATACAGGCCCTCGGCCTCGAAACGGCTCGCCTCCTGCAAAGCCAGTTCCGGCAACTGGCTGGGCAGGGCCTTGATCAGCAGGCAGGCCAGCAGCCAGCCATGCTGCTCCTGCACGATAATCGCGCTCCGAGCAGGTCAGCCGAGGATCGGCCAGGCTCAACGACTCGCCCCTGGGCGTCAGCACATAGCAGGCCTTCTCCCCGCCATAGCGATGCAGCGCCAGCACCGGGCCACTGGCATAGATATCCCGCGCCAACGTAGCAATGCGGGCCCGCTGCTCGCGACCAGCGTAGTCGCGGTAACCGATGCACCACAGGGAGAAGCGCTCGGCGATGCGCTCGCGGTCGAGGGTGTAGCGCTCGATCAGGGTGGTTTCGATACGGCTCATGCGTTGGCCTCCAGCCAGGTGAGAAACTCGATCAGGTTGTCTTCCAACAGCTGTCCGGTACGCTCGTCGAGCAGCGCCGGCCAGTCCATCACCGTCGCCTGCTCGGGCGGGCAACCGCGGAACTGCTCGTCGCAGAAGCGCACCGACTGTCCGGCCGGGCCCAGCACCCGCAGGTAGATCACCTTGCGTACGCCCAGCGCTGCGCCGACACGGCGGATCTTCGCCGTCCAGGCTTCCAGCTCCTGCGCTTCGCTGTCCTGGGCGCCACGCCAGTGCTTGACGTCGAGCAATACCCGCTGGCCGCGGTACTCGACCAGCGCATCGAAGCGCTCGTAGTGCTCGGCCGGCAGGGGCTGCCACTGCAGACCCTGCGCCTCCAGCACAGCACGGGCCGCCTGCTCACCCACCGCGCCCTGATAGATGGCCTGGAACACCAGTGGATTGAGCAGCCAGGGTGAGGCGGGCCAGTGGCAGGCGAAGTCGTTGGCAATGAAGTGCTCGCGCACCTGGCGATTGGCCATTAGTAGCGGTAGCCCAGCGGCACGGGCGCTGACCTCCCGCGGCCGCTTGAGCCCGGAGAAGAAGCACAGGTCCGCGACGGCATGCTCGGGATTGCCGCTGAACGCGTAGCCCTCAGCTGACTCACCCGGCAGTTGCAGGTAAAGCAAGGCCTGCTCGACCGGCTCGGCGGCCAGAGCCGGCTGCGTCAGCACCTGACGGCGTAGCCCCTCCCAGGCGGCAATGGTGGCCTCATCGCCCTGGTACAGGTGCTTGAGCAGGGAGCGGATGTACTGGCGGGAATTCTCGGTGTGGCGCACAGCGAGGTTCAGGCAACGGCGCTCCTGCAACGCGGCGCGCTGCTGAGTAGACGGCGTGCCGGCCCGCTCGCGCAGAGCCAGGTACTCATGGGAGAGCAGGCGCGGATCGCGATCGTCGGCAGCGAGCAGCTCACGCAGTTCGGCGTCGGCGAGCAGGAGGATCTGCCGGCGCTTGCAGGCGGTGCGTGCGGTACGGCCGACAGCCTGTTCGACGATGCGCCAGACCGCCGCCGGGTAGTCGCGGGTCTGGTAATAGTCACCAAGCAGTTGCCGGGTGTCGTTACGCAGCAGCCGACGGATCCAGTGGCGCGCCTCGCGTACCGACAGCTCATCGCGCTCCTGCAGAGCCAAGGTGCAATGCAGGCGGATGAGCCGCTCGCTGTCCGGCGCAGTCTCGTCGCCAGGCAGCAGGTGGGTAGGCTTCTCCAGGTAGAGTGCGTCGATATCGGCAGCACGGAAGTCCGCCTCGCCCGTGCCCACCCAGACCAGCGTTTCGCGATCCGCCGGCTGGCCGACCCGGTAGTCGGGATTCTTGCCGGTGCCCATGGTGTTGTAGCTGCTGAACACCACCACCTTGTCCAGGGTGTGGTGCAGCACCTCCAGCACCTGGTCATAGACATCGGCGCGCAGCGCACCGGCATTCACCTCGTGGAATACCCGCACCCGCCGCGCCGGACTCCAGCGCTGCAGGCAGTCCTCCACAAAGGCGCGCAGCTCGTCGTTCTGTAGACTGCGGAAGCTGTTGCGCAGCACCAGCAGGTAGCGATTGTCGGGACTGGCAGCGAAGCGCTGCAGAGCCAGCAGCAGCTTGCTCAGCTGCTGGCGCTGGTAGGTGCAATCCTCTTCGCCGCCGAGCAATCGGTCCAGCTCGAGTCCTGGGTTGCGCATCCTGCGCCAGAGCAGCAGCTGGTCGTACAGCCACACCTCGTCGGCGGAGTGGAACGCCACCTCCAAGCGGACTCGGTCGGCATAGTCGCGCCGCTGCTGATAGTGCTCGTGCAGCCGCTGGCACTGGGCTCCGTCAACTCGCCGCAAGGCGCTGCCGAGACGCTGCGCCAGATAGTGCAGGTCGAAATTGTGCACCACCGTCTGCGCCTCGGCAGTGGCACTGAGGCCGAGCACCACCGCCCCGCCCTCGACCAGCTCGGCCAGCCAGCCGCTGGGTGAGCAGCGCAGGCCGCTGAGCTGCGCGGCCACCGTGTCCTGACTGTCGGCGTGACGGCGCACCTCGATGAACTTGAAGCCGCGCCCATGGTAGCTGCGCTGCTCGCGCGCCTGCGTCTGTCGAGTGGGGCTCAGCGCATGGCTGGCCAGTGCCTCGCGCACCGGCTCGATCAGCCCGCGCAGGTTGTAGTGGCTGAGGATCGAGCCGATCACCTGCTGGCGCTGCGAATCCAAATAACGCTCGCGGGCACCCTCCGCCTCACTGTGTCGCGCATTGGCCTGGCGCTGATAGACCGCCACTTCCATCAGGCGGATGAAGCGCTGGAACAACTGGTCGGCACCATTGAGGAAGCGGCTGAAGGCATCCTCGTCCAGGGGCAACAGCTCGCCATCTGCCCGCTCAAGGACCTGGATCAGGTTCTTCTGGCGCTCCTCGTCATGCTGCAGCCGGCTGAAAGCATGCTTCAGCGAATGCACGTGGGTGTAGCTGCGGTCGGAGAACAGGCTCAGCGGGCCCTGGAGCTCCTCGAGATTTTCCACATCGTAGGCGCAGTCGAGATGCCATTCTTCGGCAAATGTGCGCAGATCGGCGGCCAGCTCGTCGAAACGGCGGGCGATGTCGCGATACAGCGGGCCGTTGTCCAGGTGGTGGACGCCGAGGTTGGCATGCAGGGTACGCATCACCTCGATCAGGTCCACCGCCTTGCGCCGCACCAGCAGCTTGAGGATCTCGCCACTCTGGCGGTCGATCTCGTCGATCAGCAGCAACTGGCCCTGCAGGTCCAGCAGCGGCTGGTACTTGCCCAGCGCATGGTCGCAGCCGTGCAGGTACTTGCTGGTGGTCATGAACAGCACATGCGCCTCGCCGCGGCGCAGCCGCTCGGCGGGCAGGAACTGGTCGAGCAGTGTCTGCTCCCGCGATGAGGTCAGCGGCTGCCCGGCCTGCTGCCGCTCGCGCAGCCTGAGCTGGATCGCCTGCAACAGGGCCTTGTGGATTGCCTGCGCCCGTTCCTGCAGGCTGTCGCGCAAGGCGCTGGCCAGTTCCCGGCGCTCCCTGGCCATGCGGGAGAGGCGGAGGAACTCCGCCCACTGCGCCAGCAGCTTGCGGTCGGCCCCAGCAAAACACTCGACCAGCTCATGCACCAGCTCGTCGCTGCAGCTCTCCAACTGGTTGGCCTGGCTGGGCAAGTAGAGCACCTGCTCCTTCAGCCAGGCGCGCTGCTCGGCACTGAAGCGCGGCAGGCCGTCGACAACCTGCGCATCGATCAACTCGCGCAGCTTGTCGTGCGCATGCCGCGTGTTGTCAATCGAGTCGGTGATGTAGACCAGCCGGCGCGCAGCCGCGGAAGGGTCCTCGAGACGCCGCTGCACCTGCGCCAGCATCTGCTCGATCAACAGGCCCAGGCTGCTGTGGGTCTTGCCCAAGCCGGTCTGCACTGGCAGCAGGGCCAGGCAGCCGGCCGCATCCGGTCCAGGCTCGTTGCCAAGACAAGGCGCCAACAGTTCGTGCAGAACCTGGTCGAGGGGAGTAGTGGCTGGTTGCCTGGAAAAATCGAAACTCGCAAAGACGGCGCGAACCTCGTCAGTATTGGCGGAGGGTTGCGCATCAGGATTGACGGTAGGCATGCCGAACGCTCCTTTGGCTGGGGAGACAAACGAACGCCCACGATGGCATGGTTATGCGACATCTTATGTCGCGCCCAGTCAACTAGTACGTTCCAGCCCCTCCTCTGCTACTGAAACGACTGGTCTCACGACCCAGGAATGGTTTTGCGGGCCATCAGCCTCTGGACAGGGGGCATATTGATGTAGCTCATACTGCTACCTCCTTCCCGGCAATGGGATTACCGCCTGCCGAGCCCTGTCGGCGCTCGACCATGCGCATGGCAACCAATAATCCTGAAAGCAGGGTCAGGGCTGCCACCACCCAAAGCGTCACCGACAGTCCCTGCCAGTCAGCCAGCAATCCGGCGAGCAGCGCACCGACCGCATAGCCCAGGTCGCGCCACAGGCGGTAGACACCTACTGCCGAAGCACGCCATGTCGGGTACGCCGCGTCGCCGATGGCTGCCAGCAAGGTGGGATAGACCATCGCTGTGCCCGCGCCGAGCAGCACGGCGCCGAGGGCAAACCCCGTGAACTGCCCGGCCAGTGCCGTCACCCCGATACCTATGGCCTGCAGGGCCATGCCCCAGACGATCAGCCACTTGCGACCGACCCGGTCGGACCAGGCTCCCGTGAAGACCTGCCCTATCCCCCAGACGGCCGGATAGATCGCCACCAGCACGCCGATCTGGCCGAACGTCATTCCGGCGGCAGCGAACAACAGCGGGAACAGCCCCCATGCCATGCCATCGTTCAGATTGTTCACCAGACCGGCCAGGCTCACGCTGGAAAGGTTGCGATCACCCAGTGAAGTACGGCGGAAGATCTCACCCTGACTCAACCCCTTGGCCGCAGGCTGGCTGCGCGCCTCCAGCGCCACATGCTGACGCGTTTCCCGCACCAGCGACACGGACAGCAGCAGCCCAGCCAGTACATAGACCACTCCCAGGTAGAAGGGCTCTGGCCGGAGGCCGAACTCGGCGGCGCACCATCCAGTCAGCAATGCGCTACCGGCGACGGCCAGGTAGCCGGCGAACTCGTTCAAGCCCATGGCCAGGCCGCGCCGCCTGGGGCCGACCAGGTCGATCTTCATGATCACCGTGGTTGACCACGTCAGCCCCTGGCTCACCCCGAGCAGCACATTGGCCGCGAGCACCCAGTTCCAGTCTGGTCCCCACATGAGCATGAAGGGCACCGGCACGGCGACCAGCCAACCAGCCACCAACACCGGCTTGCGCCCGAAACGATCGGAGCAGCGTCCGGCGAGATAGTTGGTCAACGCCTTGCTGATCCCGAAGGCAACGATGAAGGCGTTGACCAGCACCAGCAGGCCAAACTGGCCGAGGTTTTCCCGCAAGCCCAAGCGAACGCCTGTCATCGACTGACTCCACACCTCAGAACTGAAACAAATGCGGCGAGCCCTGACCATGAATCACCCCAATAGCGCCACGAATCAGACCACCAGCGGCAGCAGACGCACGGCCCCTTTGGGCAGGCCGGTTTCGATGGGCAGGCGCTCGTCACGCGACCATTCGTTCCAGGAACCGAGATAGATGCGCAGCTTGTTAAAGCCGGCCAGCTTCATGGCAACGTAGCTATTGGCCGCCCGCGCGCCCTTGAAGCAATAAATGATGATCTCGTCATCGGGCGTCAGGCCTCGCTCGGCCGCCAAGGCACGTACCTGCTTAGCCGACTTGAATGCCGCGATCGGCTTGCTAGTGTCCATCAGCTCGTACCACTCCAGCCAGACCGAGCCGGGGATGCGACCCTTGCGCGGAGCGAAGTCCTTGCCGTAGGGCGACGAGCTTTCCCCCAGCCATTCATCCTTGTCACGATTGTCGAGCAGCTTGATCGTTGGATCGGCCAGTGCCGCCAGCATCTGCTCCGTGGTCACCAGCAGCTCAGACTCCGACAGAACGGGGAAGCTCGCCTGCATTACTTCCAGGCCATCTCGGGTAATCGCCTGGCATGCCTGCCGCTGGAGCTTCGCCTGCGCGGTAAGTCGACGCGCCAGAGCCATGGCACGCCGATCTTCTACGCCGACCTCACGGTACGCAGCGGCATGGACATGACTGAAGCTCTGGTGACCGCCAATGAACTCGATTCACGGCGCCAGGCTGCCGGCTTCAATCAGGCCGCGCTAGATGAAGCTGCACGACGTGGCTTCGGTAATGGTGCCTTCGAGGACAGCGAGGAGGATGTCAGCGCCATCGTGGAAGAGTTCTACCCCGAGGGTGAAGTACCAGCTGCAGCTACAGCTACAACCTCTCCAATTAATTTCACCAAAGCCAGCCTGGCTGAAAAGCTCGATGCACAGGCTGCACGTCAAACCCCACCCACAGACCAAAACCAAGGAGGCCGCCATGCGCCTGCACAAGCTGAAAGCCAGTGACACGACAGGCACCTACCTGGTCGATTCGCCGGTGACGGAAAACGACATCCTGCTGATGGCCAAGCAACTGGCCAGTCTGCGCCTGCGCAAGGGGCGCGCCCTGACGTCGCCTAAGGAGGTGTTCAGTCACCTGCAGGCGCTGCTCGCTGCTTATGAGCACGAGGTGTTCGCACTGCTCATGCTCGACAGCCGGCACCGAGTGATCGCATTCGAGGAAGTGTTTCGCGGCACGCTGGATAGCGCCAGCGTCTACCCACGGGAGGTCGTGAAGCTCGCCCTGGAGTGCTCGAAAAAGCGAAACTCATTCGAGAAGCCAAGGCAATAGCCTGAAGTTTTCGTCGCGCCAACGAGCGCCGCTATCCACATACGGCTTTGAGGAATTAGCCTTTCCAGCGACGCCCACCCAGTACATGCCGAAATGACAACGGCTGGGCAATCCGCGAACACTACCGACGATCAAACATCTCGAAGGCCGCTTGCAACTGAGAATGGTCGGAAGCCCGCTTCGCAGCTGATCGTGAAGCAAGATTCTGCAGTTTCCGTTTTACCGCAGGTAGCTCTGCTGCCTGTGGCAACTCGATCAAGTCAAAATCTGGATTCTCCATTTCGACGGATTCCAGAAATGCTCTCGACTGCGGGGTAAGCCACTCTGAAATTTGTCGAAGAAGCCTGGCGCGGTGCTCCAGCAGTATCTCTGAGCTGACAGGGGCAGCAGTCATACCACGGAAGTGAGTCTGGTATATCGCCTCGAAATCCTTGGGTTCATTGGGAACCAGCATCTCCCAGGCAGGTTTCGGGCTACAGGTCATGTAGATCAGGAAGGTTCGCCAAAGTCGCTCATCTGTGCGCGGATCGGCCAGAAGCAAACCGATATCAAACAGGTCGCGCGGATGCTGCCTCGACAATGCTGCTGCCATTTTCCCCGCATATAGATCCGCAAAGTCGAGCACCTGGATCGAGGCAAAGCCAAAGGCCTCCTGGACCTGCGGCTGGACAATCATTGTCCGTACCAGATGCACGGAACCGCGCATCACCGGAGTCGTTTCTATTTGGACTCGGGCTCGTCCACGACTCACTATCAGTCTGTTTATGAAGCCACCTCTCTCTGGCGCCGATGTTTGTACCTGTAGCCTTAATGGCGCAGAGCCAAGTGCCCTTCCCAGACTTTCTAATGCATCGGAGATCTGACCAGCATCCTGCGCATAGTCCTGCATCGACAACCAAGTCAGATCGATATCCACAGACAACCTGGGCAAGTCATGCTCAAACAGGTTGATTGCCGTCCCTCCTTTGAGGGCAAATCGTGTTTCTTTCGCCAAGGTCGGCAGAATTTCCACCAACAACTGGACTCGGTCGGTGTAGCGCTTATCCCAGGTGCCCATCAAGATCCGCCGGCAAGGTTATTTGGTAGGTTGGGTTCAAGCGACCACCGGGAACCAGGCCACGCTTTCCCTTCCCGAGATAGACGCCGTCCAACGAGAGATGATCCACCCAGGCGTGCTGGTGGCGTTCTGCGAGAGCTAGGAACAAGCGCTTGGCTTTTATGCTGGTGCAATGTCGTAGCAGCATGCTTACCCTTTGGGGACGAAGGGTGTCCGCGCCCTGCATCAGCGCATCCACTTCATAAACGAGCGACGCGTCTGACACGCCATCACACAGCTCGAGGATTGCGCGCTCAGGTGTCGCGACTACGATGCGGCCGCGGTCGCCATCAGCATCCACCCACTCGAGCCCAAGACCCCTTAAGGCTTCGTCATCCATGTCGGCCTTGAATGACAGTGCTGGAAGATTGAATGGGCTTTTGCCGCACAGCACCACCTCAGCCTTCAAGGGAAGCTTTTCCACCCAGGCAGGGAGGCTTCGAGGGCCATATAGAGTGACCCTCTCACGCTCGCCCAACCGCAGGTAGTGCTCGTGCCCATGCCAAGCCAAGGCAAAACGCCCGCCAACATGCAGCGGCAATCGCTCTCCTTCCTGCAGCGCGTGCACTACAGCAGCCCAGGTGAGACGTCCACCTCGTCGTTGATAGATTCCACGCGCAGGCGATTCCAGCCAGCCGCTCGCGATATATCGCGCTACCAGGTTGCTGCTGTAGCCATGAGCCTTCAACCAGCTACTGGATACCAGGTCGCTGTCGCCGAGCCCTGCAAGCAAGGAGTTTAGTTTTTCAGATTTTTGCACACTCATAGTGAGCAAAATAGAGCTTTTCTAAACCTTCAGCAAGAAGAAGGTTTAGAAAAGCTAAAAAAAACTCACCAATAGTGAGCAAAATTTAGTTTTTATAAACCACACAAGGAATTCTTGAACATTGCTACAGGCGCTCTTGAGGCCCCTTCCATTCCAGCAGCGCCTGTAGCGGATCCAGTTCGCCAACAAGCTCACGCGCTTGAGCGAGCTTGTCCATAGCAATGCATCGCTCGGTTTCGGACAGGTTCGATACGGAGCTCTCCGCATCACTGAAAAAGGCCTGGATCCTCTTTATGTCATCCCACTGCTTGATGACACTCAACAAATCAGTCCTCGCCTGCTCCCTTGCCTCGTTTTGCAGTCGAATCCGCTCTCTCTCCTCACGCCGTCGAATCTGCTCCATCCCCTCCTGTTGCCGAATTCTGGCCTGCTCCTCGGCCTCCTCTACCAATCGGGCAATTACAGGCGCGGCGTCCGTGAGCTGCTGGACGATCTCATCCATCTGGCCACGCAGCGAGCCTTGCTTAGCCTCCTTCCAACTCTGAGACCAATCAGTCCACGGATATGGCGAGAACGCTCTTATACATAGGCGGCCGGTCGCAAAGTCCATACGCGTCGACCAGTTCCAGGTTGAGCTCAAGCGGCGCATCTGCTGCGACGGTATCTTGGAGGTGGGGATGTACTTGCCATCGATGTAGCGGGCCTCCAGTTCCTCAGTCATCTCAAACAAAGTCAGCCCAATGGCAACCGTACCGACGAAAACCACTGTGGGCTTGGATGGTGACCACAACGCCGGATGCCGGTGCCTTGGCTTCTTGGGTGGGTGTTCATGCTCATCAAACGAGGCCCGGGCATAGGTTCGGTCACTCGGTGCAAACATCACGCGATGGCCGGCAGCCTCCAGCTTGAGAAACAGCTGATTCGCCAGTTTCAGAGCCGGCTCAAGCTGAGGCTTGGTCACCACGACATCCACCAGACGCTGCCTACCTGGCTTGAGGAACCCCTGGTCGATGACTCGCCCCTGCCCAAAGACCTCATACGCCCCCACGACGACAACAGGGTGCTGCCTTGATCGCGATATGCGGAGCTGTTCGGGTTTGATTGCTGACACAAGAGCACCCCATTCGCTCTCGGGTAGCAGCTCATGAAGTTTGGAAACTGCATCCCCCGCGCTTGCCTCGCCAAGCCAAACCAATGCTCGGATGGCGTCCCCCGCTCCAGTAGCGCCAAGCACGTCAGGTTGCCGGAAGCCCTCACAGCCTAGCCAATCTCAATTGGCAACCAATTGGCAACCAGAAAGATAAAAATAGCACTAGCATCAAAAACCTACAGGCATAAAAAATCCAGCCACCGTTAAGTGGCTGGATTTTCTAGGGTATTTTGGTCGGGACGGAGTGATTCGAACACTCGACCCCTTGCACCCCATGCAAGTGCGCTACCGGGCTGCGCTACGCCCCGACGATGCTTCCGGCTAACCGAAAGCGAGAGGAACTATACATTAAGCTTTTGAAATAAGGCAACTTTTTCTTGGCCTTACTTCTTCAGTACATGCAAAACATCCTCGAGCTCGGCAATCATCTGTTTGATCAACTGACGATACTGAGTAGTGTCGTCCTTGGCTTCGTCACCGGAAAGACGCTGACGTGCGCCACCGATGGTGAAGCCTTGATCGTACAGAAGCGCACGAATCTGCCGAATCATCAGCACATCCTGGCGCTGGTAGTAGCGACGGTTACCCCGTCGCTTTACCGGATTCAGCTGTGGGAATTCCTGTTCCCAGTAACGTAGAACGTGGGGCTTGACCGCGCAGAGTTCACTGACTTCACCGATGGTGAAGTAGCGTTTGCCGGGAATTGCCGGTAGTTCGTCGTTATGACTTGGTTCCAGCATAGGCCTCGACCCTGGCTTTCAATTTTTGCCCTGGACGAAAAGTGACCACACGGCGAGCCGTGATTGGAATCTCTTCCCCTGTTTTCGGGTTACGGCCGGGTCGCTGGCGCTTGTCGCGCAAGTCGAAGTTGCCGAACCCGGACAGCTTGACCTGTTCGTTCAGCTCAAGAGCCTGGCGGATCTCTTCAAAAAACAGCTCCACCAGTTCCTTGGCTTCCCGTTTGTTCAGGCCGAGCTCTTCATGCAGACGTTCCGCCATTTCAGCTTTCGTCAGAGCCCCCATACGCTACTTCCTTAACGTGGCGTTGAACCTTTGTTCGAGGCAGGTGAGGATATTTTGCGTGGTAGTACTCACCTCATCGTCGTTAAGAGTGCGCGATGGATGTTGCCAGGTCAAGCCGACGGCAAGGCTTTTTCTATGCGGATCAATACCTTTACCGTGATAGACGTCAAATAGCTTGAGGTCTGTCAGCCATTCGCCTGCGTTTTCCCGGATCGCCGCCAGCACAGCCTCGGCCGGTTGCTCGCGATCGACAAGCAGCGCCAGGTCACGGCGCACTTCCGGGAAGCGCGACAGCTCACTGAACGCAGGCATACGACCGGCGGCGACTTCAGCCAGCACCAGCTCGAAGAGGAACACCGGCTGATCAAGCCCAAGGATCTTGGTCAGCTCGGGGTGTAGCGCACCAATGAATCCAACCAGGCGCCCTTCTCGCTCGACGCGAGCGGTCTGCCCCGGATGTAGGGCAGGATGCTCGCCTGGCACGAAGCTGAATGCATCAGCCGCACCGGCATAACCCAGCAGCGCTTCGACATCGGCCTTAAGGTCATAGAAGTCGACGCTTTCGCGACTGTTGGCCCAGCCTTCCGGCAGACGACTGCCAGTGATCACGCCAGCAAGCATGGCTTCCTGCTGCAGGCCTTCCAACTGACCGACGAAACGCAGACCGCTTTCGAACAGGCGCACACGCGACTGCTGACGATTGAGGTTGTGTTGCAATGCCTTAACCAGGCCCGGCCATAGCGAAGAGCGCATGGCCGCCATGTCGGCAGAGATCGGGTTGGCCAATTGCAACGGCTCGACACCTGGATTGAAAAGCTCGAACAGCTTGGGATCGATGAAGCTGTAGGTGATCGCTTCCTGATAGCCGCGAGCGACCAGTAGGCGGCGCAACGCGGGTAACTCGGCCCGCGCTTCAGCCTTGGCCTGCGGCGCCAGACGTGCCTGCGGGTAGCGCACCGGCAAGCGGTTGTAGCCGTACAGGCGACCCAGCTCTTCGATTAGATCCACTTCCAGACTGATGTCGAAACGGTGACTCGGCACGCTGACCTGCCACTGGCCAGTACCCTGAGCACTGACGCCCAGCCCCAGCGCGGTGAGCAGGCGCTCGACCTCGGCGCCGTCCATGTCCATACCCAGCATCTGGCTGATGCGCTCGGCGCGCAGAGTGATCGGCGCCACATTCGGCAGATCGGCCTCGCTGCTGACTTCGATGATCGGACCGGCTTCGCCGCCAACGATCTCCAGCAGCAGCGCAGTCGCGCGTTCCATCGCTTTGCGCGCCAATTGCGAATCCACACCCCGCTCGAAACGGTGCGAAGACTCGGTGTGCAGGCCATAGGAGCGGGCCTTGCCGGCAACGGCGATATTGTCGAAGA
The DNA here is from genome assembly GCF_029814935.1 of Pseudomonas sp. GD03919. Lineage (NCBI taxonomy): Bacteria > Pseudomonadati > Pseudomonadota > Gammaproteobacteria > Pseudomonadales > Pseudomonadaceae > Pseudomonas > Pseudomonas sp. GD03919. The sequence continues at coordinate 2,218,493 of NZ_CP104582.1, read as the reverse complement.
AGGCACTTTCCAGGAACAGGTCGCGCGTCTTGTCGCTCACACCGCTGTGCTCACCGCCCATCACACCAGCGATGGCCAGGGCGCGACTGTGATCAGCGATGACCAGCGTATCGGCGCGCAGGCTGACTTCCTGCCCGTCGAGCAGTACCAGTTTTTCGCCCTCTTCCGCCATGCGCACACGAATGCCGCCGTTGATCTCGGCGAGGTCGAAGGCGTGCATCGGCTGGCCCAGCTCGAACATCACATAGTTGGTGATGTCCACCGCCGCATTGATGCTGCGGATATCGGAGCGACGCAGACGCTCGACCATCCACAACGGCGTCGGACGAGACAGGTCGACGTTACGCACGACGCGACCGAGGTAGCGCGGGCAAGCCTTGGACGCGAGCACTTCAACCGGGCGCACTTCGTCATGCACAGGCGCAACGGCGTCGACAGTAACTGGAGAAACTGCAGCGCTGTACATGGCGCCGACTTCGCGGGCCAGGCCAGCGAGCGACAGGCAATCGCCGCGGTTAGGCGTCAGGCCGATCTCGATGCTGGCATCATCCAGGCTCAGGTAGGTACGAATGTCCTGGCCTACCGGGGCGTCTGCCGCCAGCTCCATCAGACCGCTGTTGTCCTCGCTGATCTGCAGCTCGGAAGCCGAGCACAGCATGCCCTGGGACTCCACGCCGCGCAGCTTGGCTTTCTTGATCTTGAAGTCGCCCGGCAGTTCGGCGCCGATCATGGCAAACGGAATCTTGATACCGGCGCGCGCATTCGGCGCGCCGCAGACAACCTGGAAGGTCTCGGCGCCGTTGCTGACCTGGCAGACGCGCAGCTTGTCGGCGTCCGGATGTTGCTCGGCACTGAGGATCTCACCGACCACCACACCACTGAAGGCGCCGGCCACCGGCTGCACGGCGTCGACTTCGAGGCCGACCATGGACAGGCGCGCGACCAGATCCTCGCGGGATACGTCGGGGTTCACCCAGCTGCGCAGCCACTGTTCACTGAATTTCATGTTGTCTGTTCTCCTTGACGGGCATGCCGCGCAGGCACCCTCATCATGCAAGCCTACGCTGCATACCCCACCCTCATCCGGCGCTTTGCGCCACCTTCTCCCGAGGGAGAAGGATTGAAGGAAGCGTCGCTACGCGACTGTCACGCTAAATGAATTCGATCACGAGGGACGGTTGCTAGCGAAATTGCGCCAGAAACCGCAGGTCGTTATCGAAGAACAGGCGCAAGTCATTGACGCCATAACGCAGCATGGCCAGGCGCTCGACGCCCATACCGAAGGCGAAGCCGGAGTATTTTTCCGGGTCGATGCCACTCATACGCAGCACATTCGGATGCACCATGCCGCAGCCCATCACTTCCAGCCAGCCGGTCTGCTTGCACACACGGCAGCCCTTGCCCGAGCACATCACGCATTGCATGTCGACTTCGGCCGACGGCTCGGTGAAGGGGAAGAAGGAGGGACGGAAACGCACGCCCAAGGGCTTCTCGAAGAACACCCGGAGGAATTCCTCGATGGTGCCCTTGAGGTCGGCGAAGCTGATGTCCTCGTCGACCAGCAAGCCTTCGACCTGATGGAACATCGGCGAGTGAGTGATATCGGAGTCGCAGCGGTAAACGCGGCCGGGGCAAACGATGCGGATCGGCGGCTGCTGCGATTCCATGGTGCGCACCTGTACCGGCGAGGTGTGGGTGCGCAGCAGCATGTTCGCATTGAAATAGAAGGTGTCGTGCATCGCCCGCGCCGGGTGGTGACCGGGGATGTTGAGCGCCTCGAAATTATGGTAGTCGTCTTCGACTTCCGGGCCTTCGGCAACGCTGTAACCAATGTGAGTAAAGAACTGTTCGACACGCTCCAGCGTGCGGGTCACCGGATGCAGACCACCAGAGGCCTGACCGCGGCCAGGCAAGGTCACGTCGATACGCTCGGAGGCCAGCTTCTCGGCGAGCAGGGCCTGCTCAAGCACGGTTTTGCGGGCATTCAGCGCATCTTGCACCTGATTCTTGGCAGCGTTGATCAGAGCACCGGCCTGCGGACGCTCTTCGGCCGACAGCTTGCCCAGAGTCTGCATCAGGGCGGTCAGCTCACCCTTCTTGCCGAGGTACTGAACCCGGAGCTGCTCCAGGGCATTGACATCTTCGCTTTGTTGCACGGCCTCGAGCGCTTGGGAGACCAATGCATCCAGATTTTCCATTTACAGACTCCAGATACGAAATAGGGGAAGAGCTGTTAAGGCTCTTCCCCTATCTTTGACGTTGCCACCGGGCGAGCCCGGTGAATTGTCGGGGGACTTAAGCCAGAACGGCCTTGGCCTTCTCGACAATCGCAGCAAACGCCGCTTTTTCGTTCACTGCCAGATCAGCCAGAACCTTACGGTCGATTTCGATCGACGCTTTCTTCAGGCCAGCGATCAGACGGCTGTAGGACAGACCGTTGACGCGAGCACCAGCGTTGATACGAGCGATCCACAGTGCACGGAACTGACGCTTGCGCTGACGGCGGTCACGGTAGGCGTATTGGCCTGCCTTGATCACCGCCTGCTTGGCGACGCGGAACACGCGCGAACGCGCACCGTAGTAGCCCTTGGCGAGCTTCAGGATTTTTTTGTGACGAGCACGAGCGATAACGCCACGCTTAACACGAGCCATGAGTAATTACCTCTAGATATCTTGACCGATTAACGAACGCGCAGCATGCGCTCGACTTTTGCGACGTCCGACGGACCGATCAGCGAGCTGCCACGCAGCTGGCGCTTACGCTTGGTGGACATCTTGGTCAGGATGTGGCTCTTGAAAGCGTGCTTGTGCTTGTAACCCGAAGCAGTCTTCAGGAAGCGCTTTGCAGCGCCGCTCTTGGTTTTCATTTTTGGCATGTTTAGTACTCCGCATTCATTAACAACTGATAACCATCAGGCCTGCCAGTGCCCGGGAGGTTATTTACGCTTCTTGGGAGCGATGACCATCATCAGCTGGCGTCCTTCCAGCTTAGGATGCTGTTCTACGGTGCCGAGTTCGCCGAGGTCGGCTTCGACCCGCTTAAGCAGCTCCATACCCAGCTCCTGGTGGGCCATCTCACGGCCACGGAATCGAAGCGATACCTTGGCCTTGTCCCCATCTTCAAGGAAACGTACCAGGTTGCGTAGTTTTACCTGGTAATCCCCTTCTTCCGTCCCTGGACGAAACTTGATCTCTTTGATCTGCTGCTGGTGCTGGTTCTTCTTGGCAATAGCAGCCTGCTTTTTCTTCTCGAACAGGTGCTTGCCGTAGTCCATGATGCGGCAAACCGGTGGCACCGCGTCTGCGGAAATCTCCACCAGATCCAGCTTGGCTTCCTCGGCAGCGTTCAACGCTTCATCGATGGAAACCACACCAATCTGCTGGCCGTCCGCGCCAATCAGACGAACCTCACGTGCAGTGATGTTCTCGTTGATCGGCGCCTTGGGGGCGGCCCGCTTGTCCTGTCTCATATCACGCTTAATAGTTCTTACTCCAAATCTTGGCGACCACGCCGGGAAACCGCTTGCTGCAACTGCGCGGCGAACTGCTCGAGAGGCATTGACCCCAGGTCGACGCCTTCGCGGGTGCGCACAGCAACGGATCGTGTCTCGACTTCCCGATCTCCAATAACCAAGAGATAGGGAACCTTGAGCAAGGTATGCTCGCGGATTTTAAAGCCGATCTTTTCGTTTCTCAAGTCAACCTTGGCACGAAAACCGCTTTGATTGAGAGTTTTCTCCGCTTCGCGGGCAAAATCGGCCTGCTTGTCGGTGATATTCATGATCACCGCCTGGGTCGGCGCGAGCCAGGCCGGGAAGGAACCGGCGTAGTGCTCGATCAGCATGCCGATGAAACGCTCGAACGAACCGAGAATCGCGCGGTGCAGCATGACCGGACGTTTGCGGTTGTTGTCTTCGGCGATGTAGCTGGCATCCAGACGCTCAGGCAGGTTCGGATCGTACTGCAGCGTACCGCACTGCCAGTTACGCCCCAGACAGTCACGCAGAGTGAATTCGATCTTCGGGCCATAGAAGGCGCCCTCGCCCGGCTGGTATTCCCAGGCCAAACCGGACTCGTTCAGCGCCTCAGCCAGCGCACCTTCGGCGCGATCCCACAGCTCATCGGAGCCCACGCGCTTGGCAGGACGGGTCGAGAGCTTCATGGCGATATCGGTGAAACCGAAGTCGGCATAGACCTGCAGGGTCAGCTTGATGAAATCGGCCGCTTCCTTCTTCACCTGATCCTCGGTGCAGAAGATATGCGCATCGTCCTGCACGAAGCCACGCACACGCATGATGCCGTGCAGCGCGCCGGACGGCTCGTTGCGGTGACAGGCACCGAACTCGGCCAGACGCAGCGGCAGGTCGCGGTAGGACTTCAGGCCCTGATTAAAGATCTGCACATGGCACGGGCAGTTCATCGGCTTGACCGCGTAATCGCGACTTTCCGAAGCCGTGGTGAACATATTCTCGGCGTAGTTGGACCAGTGCCCGGAACGCTCCCACAGAATGCGATCGACCACCTGCGGCGTGCGCACTTCCACGTAGCCATTCTCACGCTGCACCTGGCGCATGTACTGCTCCAGCACCTGGTAGACAGTCCAGCCATTGGGGTGCCAGAACACCATGCCCGGCGCTTCTTCCTGCAGATGGAACAGGTCGAGCTGCTTGCCGATACGGCGGTGATCGCGCTTTTCAGCCTCTTCGATGCGCTGGATATAGGCAGCCAGCTGCTTCTTGTCAGCCCAGGCAGTGCCATAAATGCGCTGCAATTGCTCGTTCTTCGAGTCGCCGCGCCAGTAGGCGCCGGAAATACGGGTGAGCTTGAAGGCCTTGAGGAAGCGGGTATTCGGCACGTGCGGGCCACGGCACATGTCGACGTATTCCTCATGGAAGTACAGGCCCATGGCCTGCTCATCCGGCATGTCGTCGATCAGCCGCAGCTTGTATTCCTCGCCGCGCGACTTGAACAGCTCGATGACCTCGGCACGCGGCGTCATCTTCTTGATGATGTCGTAGTCCTTGTCGATCAGCTCGGCCATGCGCTTCTCGATGGCCGCCATGTCTTCCGGGGTAAAGGGACGGTCGATGGCGATATCGTAATAGAAGCCTTCATCGATGACCGGGCCGATTACCATCTTGGCATTCGGGTACAGCTGCTTGACGGCATGCCCAACCAGGTGAGCACAGGAGTGACGGATGATCTCCAGCCCCTCTTCGTCCTTCGGCGTGATGATCTGCAAGGTGGCATCGGTATCGATCACGTCACAGGCATCGACCTGCTTGCCGTTGACCTTGCCTGCCAGGGTGGCCTTGGCCAGGCCCGCACCAATGGATTGAGCGACCTCCAGCACGGATACCGGATGATCGAACGAACGTTGACTGCCGTCGGGAAGAGTAATGGTGGGCATGGCGCCTCCTCTCCTAGTGGTGACCCCTACCAAAGGTCACGTGGGTTGGGATGAGCCAGGAAGCGATTCAGCGGTATACCCACCTAACGATGGCAGGAGCCCAAAGGCCAACCAGACCGAACCAAGTCACTGGAAGTAAAGAGTGCGGATGCTTTCAGAAAGCCTGAGCCCTGACAAGCTGCCGCCTGAAACAAACTCGCAAAGCCTGCCCGAAGAATTCGAGCAATAAAAAAGGGGTCGCTTAGCGACCCCTTTTTATCGATTTGGTAGGCACAATTGGACTCGAACCAACGACCCCCACCATGTCAAGGTGGTGCTCTAACCAACTGAGCTATGTGCCTTCGATGGGTGCGCATTCTACGCAGATCTTTTTGGCAGTCAACAGATTTTTTCGCTAACTCACTGAAATAGGCCAATTTTTTATTCAAAGCAGGTACGTTGAATATTTTGCACGGACACTAGCCGGCTATTTTCAACTCAGGTAGCATCGATTCATTCGTAAAAAATAAAGAACAGAGGTTCAAGATGGCGCACACGGCATACCCACAATCCTATTACGCCGCCTCAGCCAACCCCGCCCCGCAACGCCCTGCCCTGCAAGGCGAGGTGGAAACCGATGTGTGCATCATCGGAGCGGGTTACACCGGTCTGTCCACTGCACTGTTTCTGCTGGAGAACGGTTTCAAGGTGAGCATCGTCGAGGCGGCCAAGGTTGGCTTCGGCGCTTCCGGACGCAACGGCGGGCAGATCGTCAACAGCTACAGCCGCGACATCGACGTGATCGAGCGCACGGTCGGACCCAAGCAGGCGCAACTGCTCGGGCAGATGGCATTCGAGGGCGGGCGCATCATCCGTGAGCGCATCGCCAAGTACGACATCCAGTGCGACCTGAAGGATGGTGGCGTGTTCGCGGCGCTGACAGCCAAGCAGATGGGCCACCTGGAGTCGCAAAAGAAGCTGTGGGAGCGCTACGGGCATACCCAGCTGGAACTGATGGACGCCAAACGCATCCGTGAGGTGGTGGCCACCGAGAACTACGTCGGCGGCATGCTGGACATGAGCGGCGGCCATATCCATCCGCTGAATCTGGCTCTGGGCGAGGCTGCTGCAGTGGAGTCGCTGGGCGGGGTGATCTATGAGCAATCCCCAGCCACTCGCATCGAGCGCGGCGCCAACCCTGTGGTACACACCCCGGAAGGCCGCATCAAGGCCAAGTTCGTGGTGGTCGCCGGCAACGCCTATCTGGGCAACCTGGTGCCGGAGCTGGCCTCAAAGTCGATGCCCTGCGGCACCCAGGTGATCACCACCGAGCCGCTGTCCGATGAAGTCGCTGCCAGCCTGCTGCCGCAGGACTACTGCGTCGAGGACTGCAACTACCTGCTCGACTACTACCGCCTGTCCGGCGACAAGCGTCTGATCTACGGCGGTGGCGTGGTATACGGCGCACGCGACCCGGCCAATATCGAAGCGATCATCCGTCCGAAGATGCTCAAGACCTTCCCACAGTTGAAGAATGTGAAGATCGACTTCGCCTGGACCGGCAACTTCCTGCTGACCCTGTCGCGCCTGCCGCAAGTGGGCCGCATCGGTGACAACATCTACTACTCGCAAGGCTGCAGCGGCCATGGCGTGACCTACACCCACCTGGCGGGCAAGGTGCTGGCCGAAGCGTTGCGTGGTCAGGCCGAACGCTTCGATGCCTTCGCCGGTCTGCCGCACTACCCCTTCCCGGGTGGTCGCCTGTTCCAGGTGCCGTTCAGCGCCATCGGCGCCTGGTACTACACGCTGCGCGACAAGCTGGGCGTCTAAGCAACGCATCAATGAAAACGGCGCCCGAGGGCGCCGTTTTCATTGGCATCACGGACAGGCCGGCAAGGCCTGACACTGCCCAGCAGAACCACTGGCTTTCGGCGGTGCGGCGAATCGCGAATCCTCCGGTGCCAGACGCTGTGCGCAGGCTTGGGCCTGCTGCGCCTCGGAAGCACAACCCTGCTCACCCAGCACTTGCGACAGGTTGAACCAACCCGCAGCAAAACCCGGCTCGCGCTTGAGGCTTTCACGCAATGCCTGCTCGGCGCCCTTGCGGTCGCCATCGGCGTAGCGGCTGTTGCTCAGCGCGAACCAGGGCAACGACTGCTCCGGCCAGGCCTCGGCGGCGCGGCGATAGGCACGCCGAGCGGCCTGCGCATTGCCGGTTTGCTCGAGGTCGTTGGCAGCCTTCATCCAGACATGCATATCGGCCTGCGCCGGCAAGCGCTCCGGCGGCAAGGTCACGACCGCCCAGCGCCCGCCGCGCGCCCAGGTTCTGTCGAAGCTGTTGAAGCTGTCTTCGAGCCGGCGCGTGGTGGCGGAACGTAAAATCAGCGTGCGCTCGCGGCGGTCGTAACCCACCACCACCGCGAAGTGCCATTGCGGATACCAGTCGAATGCCAGGTTCTGCAGCACCAGCACCGGGTTGCCGGCGGCCACCTCGGCGAGCACCGCCTCCAGACGCGGCTGCAACGGGTACACCAGCATTTCGTGATTGCGCGCGGCGGCGACCATCTCGACCTGCAAACTGCCTTCACGGCTGGGGATGTAGACCTTGTCCTTGAGCGCACCAGGCGTGGTCAGCACACCACGCTGGTTGAGCATGGTAGCCAAGGCCGCCGGTCCGCACTGGTAGGCATCCTGGGGAAAGAAGGGAACGTCGGTGAGCTCCACCCGCTCAGGCAAACGCTCGCCCACCGGTGATAACACCGGAGAGCGAGCGCAGGCTGTGAGTAGAACGATCGATGCGATACAGCAGAGGCGAATCAGCGATTTATGCATTTAACGAAACTGAAAATGTTGGTGGCGCACAGCATATCAGTGATGATGAAGATCACCAGAAACAACACGATAATGCCGACCACACCCGCACCGGCTGGCGCCTGATCCAACTGCTGGTTGAACTGCGCCAGTTCGGCCGGGGTCAGGCTGGCGATACGCGATTCGACCTGATCACGGTCAACGCCCATCGATATCAGTTTCTCCTTCACTTGCTCGTCATCGAGCATGGCCATCAACTGCTGCTGATCCACCTTGTGTTGCTGCTCGGCGATCACCTCGTGAGTGCCGACCATTGCCGCGTTCGCAGCAGGAATCTGCACCACCAGCAACAGGTGAAACAGCGCGGTAATCGCGGCCAGACGACGCATAACGGGGTTCATGGAAATTGTCATTGTGGTTATCTCCTGAGGGACGAGGTAGCCGATAGACAGCATCAAAATCGCTCAGGTTCACTCCACCGATCCGCAGCCGTTCACGTTTCCATCAGAAGCTGGCTAAGCACCGCACGTAACTTGCCTGGCTTGACCGGCTTGTTCAGCAGCGGCGCACCCAGGGCCTGCAGATCACGACTGCAGGCATCGCTGCGATCGGCGCTGATGATCAGAGCCGGGATCGGTCTGGAAAATTCGTCACGCAATTGCTGAATCACCTGACAACCGAGCACGCCATGATCGAGGTGGAAATCGGCCAGGATCACCTCCGGCGCCCTGCCCTCCAGCCGCTGCAAGGCCTCGGGCAGATCGACTGCCGTGATCACTTCGCAACCCCATTGGCCGAGCAGTGCGGCCATGCTGTGCAGGATGTCGACTTCATTATCGATCACCAGCAGGCGCCGCCCCGGTAGGGGGTTACCGAGGATCGGCTGCGCAGCGGATTGTACCTGGCGCCGCGGAGCCTCCTGCGCCAGCGGCACGCGGATACTGAAGACGGAACCACGCCCTGGCTGCGAGAACACCTGCACCGGATAGCCCAGCATGCGTGCGATACGCTCGACGATAGCCAGGCCCAGGCCAACGCCCTTGCGCTCGGCCGCCCGCCCGACCTCCAGTTGACTGAATTCAAGGAAGATCGTGTCCAGCTGATCGGCGGCGATACCGCGGCCACTGTCCCATACCTGCAGCTCGACGAAAGCGCCACGCCGACGTGCGCCAAGCAGCACGCCGCCACGCTCGGTGTAGCGGCACGCATTACTGAGGAAGTTGCGCAGGATGCGCGTCAGCAGACGGAAATCGGTGTGTACCGCATAACTCGGGACTCGCGCCCGCAGGCGCAAACCACTGGCCGAGGCCACGCTGTCGAATTCAGATACCAGCGGCGCGAGCACCTCTTCCAGGCGATAGACATCGAGATCCGGCTTGATCGCCGCCTGATCCAGCTTGGAAATGTCCAGCAGATCCGCCAGCAAATCCTCAGCGCCTTCCAGGGCCAGGTGGCTGCGCTCGACCAGATTCCGTTCGGCGCCGGGCAGCTCGCGCTCACGCAGGGTGGAAATCAGCAGGCGCGCGGCGTTGAGCGGTTGCAGCAGATCATGGCTGGCCGCGGCCAGGTACTTGTCCTTGCTGCGGTTGGCCGCCTCGGCCGCGTCGCGCGCTTCGCGCAGGGCCAACTCGATACGCTCGCGCTCCTCGATCTGCCGTTGCAGGTTGCGGTTAGATTCGAGCAGCTCATAGGTACGCGCGGCAACGCGACGCTCCAGTTCGTCATTGAGTTGCTGCAGGCGCTGCTGCGCCTGCTTGCGCTCGGTGATATCGGCGACGAAACCTTCGAAGACCCCGTCCCCCTCGGGCTTGAGCAACAGATTCATCAACACGTCGATGGTGCTGCCATCGCGCCGGCGCAGGCGCGTTTCGTAGCCGAGCAGGGCCTGGCCCTGGCTCAGGCGCTGGCGAATCACTTCCAGCTCGTCGAAACCACCGACGAACAGGTGCCGCGCCAGGTCGCCCAGCGACCACAGCACCTGCTGCGGATCGTCGTAGCCGAGCATGCGCGCCATCGCCGGATTGGCCGCCAGCACGCCATCCTGCAGGCTGGCCTGGATGATGCCGTGCACCGCGTGCTCGAACAGCCATTTGTAGCGATTGCGCTCGGTTTCCAGCTCTTCCAGGCGCGCCAGCAGCTCGGGGTAGTGACTCTTGCGCGCCGACTGGCTGCTGAGCCCGAGCAGCCCGGCCAGCGCTTCGTCAGAGCGCCTCGCCATACACCACCTCGACGTCGCGCTGGGTCGACTCGCGCGGGTTGGTGAGGATGCACGGATCGTCCATGGCATGGCTGGACAAAAACGGAATGTCCGACGTGCTCACGCCGTGCAAACCGAGGGTTTCACGGAAGCCCACGGCATGCTTGAAGGCGATCAGATGCTCGACCAGGCGCTGGCGGATCTGCGCGTGATTGAGCCCGCGGCAGTCGATGCCGAGGGTTTCGGCGATGACCTTGAAACGCTCCGGCGCGGCGCTGTAGTTGAACGCCACCACATGCTCGACCAGTACCGCATTGCACAGGCCATGGGGCAGATCGAGGAAACCGCCGAGGCTGTGGCTCATGGCATGCACCGCGCCGAGAATCGCGTTGGAGAAGGCCAGACCGGCCTGCATGCTGCCGAGCATGATCTTCTCGCGCAGAGCGATATCACCCGGGTTGGCGATCATCTGCACCAGGTTGCCGTTGATCAGGCGCATGGCTTCCAGCGCATGCGGATCGGTCAGCGGGCCGTGGCCGGTGGAAACGAACGCCTCGATGGCGTGCACCATGGCGTCGATGCCGGTACAGGCGCTGAGGAACGGATCCATGCTCAGGGTGGTTTCCGGATCGATCAGCGACACGTCCGGCACCACAGCCTTGCTGACGATGGAGAACTTCATCCGCTCCTGCTGGTTGGAGATGATCACGAACTGCGACACATCGGCCGAGGTGCCGGCGGTGGTCGGGATCAGGATCAGCGGCGGGCTGGGCACGCGAATGGTGTCCACGCCTTCGAATTCGAGAATGCTGCGGCCGTGGGCGACCACGATACCGATGCCCTTGGCGCAATCCATCGGACTACCGCCACCGACCGCGACGATAACGTTGCAACCCTCGCTGCGATACAGCTCGGCGCCCTCCATCACCTCTTCCACGCGTGGGTTGGGCGATACCTTGGTGTACAGGCAGTAGTCGATGCCCTGGGCCTGCAGGCTGGCCTCGACATCGCCAGCCCAGCCAGCGGCAACCACACCGGGATCGGAGACGATCAATACCTTGCGCGCGCCGAAGGTCTTGGCGTAATTGCCGACGTTATGCCGGGAGCCGGCACCAAAGATGATCTCGGGGGAAACGAACTTTCGCAGCTGATTCAATTCGTGGCTCATGCAACGGCCTGAAATTTCTTGTTATGGAATGGCGATCAGCCTACTGCATTGCCGGGTTAATGCAATGCGACCTGCGCTTAGCCCAGACTTAGATAGAAGGCATGCTCGGCGCGCAGAGCCTCGGCCAGGTTCGCGGCCTGACGGAAACCGTGGCGTTCTTCTGCGAACAGGCGATATTCCACCAGCAAACCGCGCTGACGCAGCGCCTCGACCATGGCCTCGGTCTGGCTCGGTACCACCACGGCATCCAGCGCCCCCTGGAAAAAAATCACCGGTACCTTGATCCGTTCGGCCTGCAACAAGGGCGTGCGCTCTCGATAGCGCTCGGCATCCTGCTCGGGGTCACCGATCAGCCAGTCGAGGTAATCGGCCTCGAACTTGTGGGTCAGCCGGCGCAGCGCCAGCGGGTCGCTGACACCGTAGAGGCTTGCACCACCGCGTAGCTGCGGCAGCTCGACCAGTGCACGTAGCGCGCTGAAGCCGCCGGCGCTACCGCCACGCACGAATACACGCTGCGGGTCGATACAGCCATTGCTGGCGAGCACGTCGATGGCAGCGCGAATATCTTCCACTTCCAGCTCGCCCCACTGCCCTGCCAGACGCAGACGATAGGCACGGCCATAGCCGCTGCTGCCGCGATAGTTGAGATCGAGCACGGCGTAGCCGCGCAGCGTCCAGAAGGCGATACGCGGATCGAACACCGGGTAGCAGGCCGAGGTCGGGCCGCCGTGCAGGAAGATCACCAGCGGTGGGCGCTCTGCGGACGACACGGGGGCGTAGAAAAAGCCGTGACAATGTTCGCCCTCACCCACCGTGCAGTTGAATGGCTGAGGCCTTGATAACTGTGCTTCAGCCAGTGGCTGCTCACCGCCTGCCAGCATCTGCAATGCGCCATCGCTGCGGCGAATGGAGAGCACCGCCGGCAGACGATCAGGAGCGGCAGCAATGCAGTAGAAATGCTTGTTGTCGGCAGCCAGGCTACGGAAACGCGTAAACCCTTCGGCCAACTGTCGCTCTACGTAGGGTGCCGCCGGGCCGCCCAGGCTGGGCGCACCAATGGCTTCAGAGGCGAGAGCATCGGTGCGCACGGCGCACCCTACGAGGCGGCCTATTCCCTCCACGAAACGGGTCAGCAACAGTTCACCGTTTTCCAGCAGCAGAAAGGTTCGACTGTCCAGTTGCCAGGGCGCCGGCGCGTGATCATAGGGCGCAGCGTGCAGCGTTATGTCGCCATCGACGCACTCGGGTTGCCACCAGCCGGCCTGGTCGCTCAACACCCACAACCGGCCTTGGGCATCGAAGCGCGGCTGCTGCAGGGATTGATCACCCGCCTCACCGGCCAGCACGCGGGTACGTTCGCCGGACTCACGCTGGCACAGGCGCGTGGCGAGCCAGGGTTGATGCGGACGATCCCACTCGATCCAAGCCAGACGCTGGCCGCTGGGGTCGGCTACCGGTGCCGCATAGAAATCGGCACCCTCCACCAGAACATCCCGCTTACCGGTAAGGCCGATGCGCACCAGACGATGCACCACCGCGCCGCCTTCATGGCCTTCCTCAACCGCCAGCAACGCCTGCCAGGCGGGCACGACAGACAGGTCGCCATAACGGCAGTGGGACTGACTGGTGAGCAGATAGGGTGCGCCGTGTGCACCGCCGTCCAAGCCGATATCGATGCGATAGACCTGCTGATCTCGCTCGTTGACGAACGCCACGCCCTGCTGCGTGGCGCAGCAGGCGCCGCCACCGTACTCATAGACACGGCTACGCACGGAGAAGCCTGGCGGCGTCAGTTCACTGACGACACCGTCACGACAGAAGAACAACCCGCAACGCGCCTGCAACGGATCGAACGCCACCCACAGCACGCCACCATGAGCCGCATGCAGCTCGGCGAAGTCGGTGCTGGCGGCCGCGGCCTGTTCAGCGCTCCAGATCGAATCGGGATCGGTCACACCTTGCATATGATTCGCGAGGCCTTCTCGTTACGGTACTGCAGGGCATCCAGCCCCAGCGGCGCCTCATCGGCCTGCTGGCGCGCGGCGAGAATCACGCCATGGTGCGCGGACTTGCTGCACACCGGGTCGGCGTTGCTGGCATCACCAGTGAGCATGAAGGCCTGGCAGCGACAGCCGCCGAAGTCCTTGTGCTTCTCGTCGCACGAACGGCACGGCTCGGGCATCCAGTCGTCACCGCGAAAGCGGTTGAAGCCGAACGACTCGCGCCAGATGTGTGCGAGGCTGTGTTCGCGCACGTTTGGGAACTGCACCGGCAGCTGCCGCGCGCTGTGGCAGGGCAGCGCCGTGCCGTCCGGGGTGATGTCGAGGAACAGATTGCCCCAACCGTTCATGCAGGCCTTGGGGCGCTCCTCGTAGTAGTCGGGGGTGACGAAGATCAGCTTGCACAGGTGATTTTCCGCCGCCAGCTTGTCGCGCCACTGGTTGGTGATGCGCTCGGCGCGCTCCAGCTGTGCACGGGTTGGCAGCAATCCAGCGCGGTTGAGCTCGGCCCAGCCGTAAAACTGGCAGGTAGCGAGTTCGACGAAGTCCGCCTCCAGCTCCAGGCACAGCTCGATGATGCGCTCGATGTTGTCGATGTTGTGCCGGTGGGTGACGAAGTTGAGCACCATCGGGTAGCCGTGGGCCTTGACCGCGCGGGCCATGGCCAGTTTCTGTGCGAAGGCCTTCTTCGAGCCGGCCAGCAGGTTGTTCACCTCCTCGTCGGCGGCCTGGAAGCTGATCTGGATATGATCGAGCCCGGCCTCGGCGAACTCGGCGATACGTGCTTCGGTCAGGCCGATGCCAGAGGTGATCAGGTTGGTGTAGTAACCCAGGCCGCGCGCTGCTGCGATCAGCTCGGCGAGATCCTGGCGCACCAGTGGTTCGCCACCGGAGAAGCCTAACTGCGCCGCGCCCAGTTCACGCGCCTGGCGGAAGACCTCGATCCATTCAGCGGTCGACAGCTCGTCACCCTGCTTGGCGAAATCCAGGGGATTGGAGCAGTACGGGCACTGCAGCGGGCAACGATAAGTCAGTTCGGCCAGGAGCCAAAGCGGTGGCCCTGGTTCATGACCTGCTTTAGCGAAGCTCGATCCAGAACTGAGCATGGGCCACCTCCATGAAGGCGAGGATGTCTTCGTCGATACCGGGCACATCGGGGAAGCGCTGGTGCAGATTGTCGATGATCTCGGCCACCGAACGCTTGCCATCGACCTGCTGGAGAATCTCGCCGGCACTGTCGTTGAGCTTGATCATGCCTTCCGGATAAAGCAGCACATGGCAGCCTTGCGCCGGTTCGAACTGCAGGCGAAAGCCACGGCGGATGGCGGGTACGCTGGGCGGGAGGATGACAGCAGTCATTGTTCGGGCTCCTGACTGGTGCGCGCGCCGCACCCTACAAAGGGCGCGTCGAACGGAAATGCGGCCGTAGGATGCGCCGTGCGCACCGCTTGCTTGAGACTCATAGCGCTATGCCCCGATGCCAGACGCGCTGGTCAGTCACCGTGTGATACGGCGGACGCTGCAGCTCGTAGGCCATGCTCATGGCGTCGAGCATGCTCCACAGCACGTCGAGCTTGAATTGCAGGATCTGCAGCATGCGCTCCTGCGCTTCGCGGGTGCGGTAGTGTTCGAGGGTGATGCGCAGGCCGTGTTCGACATCGCGGCGCGCTTCTTTCAAACGCTTGCGAAAATAGTCGTAGCCGGTGGCATCGATCCACGGGTAGTGCTGCGGCCAGGCATCCAGGCGCGACTGGTGGATCTGCGGGGCGAACAGCTCGGTCAGCGAACTGCTGGCCGCTTCCTGCCAGCTCGCACGGCGGGCGAAGTTGACGTAGGCGTCGACGGCGAAGCGCACGCCGGGCAGCACCAGTTCCTGCGACAGCACCTGATCACGGTCGAGACCGACGGACTCGGCCAGGCGCAGCCAGGCCTCGATACCACCCTCCTCACCTGGCCCACCGTCGTGATCGAGGATGCGCTGAATCCATTCGCGTCGGGTCTCGCGATCCGGGCAGTTGGCGAGGATCGCCGCATCCTTCAGCGGGATATTGACCTGGTAGTAGAAGCGGTTGGCCACCCAGCCCTGAATCTGCTCGCGAGTGGCGCGCCCTTCGTACATGGCGCGATGGAACGGGTGATGGATGTGGTACAGCGCGCCCTTGGCGCGCAGCGCCTGCTCGAATTCGGCAGGTGTCATGGCAGGTTGGCTCATCAGTATCTCCGATACGCGTTGCCGTAGGGTGCGCCGTGCGCACCAGCATTCTTCAAGGTACGCCAGGCCTGAGCGGCTCCGCGCACCCTACAAAACGATGCTCATGCCATCGAACGCGACCTCGATACCACGGGCGTCCAGCTCGGCGCGCTCGGGCGAGTCCAGGTCGAGAATCGGGTTGGTGTTGTTGATATGGATCAGGATCTTGCGCGCGGACGGCAGGCCGTCGAGCACCTCGATCATGCCGCCAGGACCGCTCTGGCACAGGTGGCCCATCTCGCTGCCAAGCTTGTCGCCCACCTCGCACACGCGCATTTCGTCGTCACGCCACAACGTGCCATCGACAAGCAGGCAATCGGCGCGGCGCATCCAGCCCAGCAGGTATTCGTCCACCTGGCCCAGGCCTGGTGCGTAGAACAGGCTGCGGCCGCTGCGCCTGTCTTCGATGAACAGGCCGATATTGTCGCCCGGGTGCGGATTGCCGCGATGTGGCGAATACGGCGGCGCGCTACTGCGCAGGGCGATGGCGGTAATGCTCAGCGCCGGACAGGCGGGAATGCTGAAAGGTTCGGCATTCAGCTCGATCAACCGATGCTGCAGGCCACCGTTCCAGTGGCTGAGCATGTTGAACAGCGGAAAGCCCGTGGTCAGATCCTGGTGCACCATCTCGGTACACCAGACCTGATGCGGGCAGCCTTCGCGCAGGGTCAAGAGGCCCGTGCAGTGATCGATCTGGCTATCGAGCAGGACGATGCCTGCAATCGCCGTGTCGCGCAGCTTGCGCGCCGGCTGCAGCGCAGGAAAGGCTTCAATCTGTGCACGGATGTCAGGCGAGGCGTTGCACAGAATCCACTGCTCACCGTCATCGGAGATGGCGATGGACGATTGCGTACGCGGCTGCGCCCGCAGGCTGCCGGAGCGCACGCCACGGCAGTTGCGGCAGTTGCAGTTCCACTGGGGAAAGCCGCCGCCAGCAGCGGAACCGAGAATCTGGATATGCATGGAAGTCACCAGCGGGATGCCCCGGACGAGCCGGGGCCAGGCGCGATCAGCGGTTGGCGAAATACATGGTCACTTCGAAGCCAATGCGCAGATCGGTGTAGGCGGGTTTAGTCCACATGGTGCGGTCCTCTTGTTATGAAGCCGGGGCATTCCGGCAACCCCATTAAGCCCCCGCCAGGCAAGAGGCCAAATGGTACTTTGGGAGGAGATTTGGCTGGCATTGGTAGGTACACGACAGGGCTTTGCCAAACGCGCATGCAAGCTGCGGGTAGCCCGGATGAAATCCGGGAAATATCGAGGTCATCCCCGGATTGCATCCGGGCTACGAAACTGTGCTGAAACATGCGCCAATAAAAAACGCGGCCGAAGCCGCGCGCGATAAGGGGGCTGCTGCCGTGCATCGAGCAGGGTGCGCTGCGCGCACCGGAGGATCACTCTTGCGCCAGGACACCCGCGGTGCGCACAGCGCACCCTACGCTTTCAAGAAGACCGCACGCCGGAGCGAACATGCGGCCTCGTGCATCAGTGAATCAGAAGAAACCAAGCGGATTGATGTCATAGCTCACCAGCAGATTCTTGGTCTGCTGGTAGTGGTCGAGCATCATCTTGTGGGTTTCACGGCCGACGCCGGACTTCTTGTAGCCGCCGAAGGCGGCATGTGCCGGGTACAGGTGGTAGCAGTTGGTCCAGACGCGGCCAGCCTTGATCCCGCGGCCCATGCGGTACGCGATGTTGATGTCGCGGCTCCACACACCGGCGCCCAGGCCGAACTCGGTGTCGTTGGCAATGGCCAGGGCTTCGGCTTCGTCCTTGAAGGTGGTCACGCCGATCACCGGGCCGAAGATCTCTTCCTGGAACACGCGCATCTTGTTGTGACCCTTGAGCAGGGTCGGCTGGATGTAATAGCCGCTGGCCAGGTCGCCTTGCAGTTGCTCGGCCGCACCGCCGGTGAGCACCTGGGCGCCCTCTTGCTGCGCGATTTCGAGGTAGCTGAGGATCTTGTCGTACTGCTGCTGCGAAGCCTGGGCGCCGACCATGGTCTCGGTGTCCAGCGGGTTACCACGCTTGATCTGCTTGACCTTCTTCATCACCTCGACCATGAAGGCGTCATAGATCGACTCCTGCACCAGTGCGCGCGCCGGGCAGGTGCACACCTCGCCCTGGTTGAAGAAGCCCAGCACCAGACCTTCGGCAGCTTTCTCGATGAAAGCCGGCTCGGCGTTCATGATGTCGGCGAAGAAGATGTTCGGCGATTTGCCGCCCAGCTCGACGGTGGACGGGATGATGTTCTCGGCAGCGCATTTCATGATGTGCGAACCGACCGGGGTGGAGCCGGTGAAGGCGATCTTGGCGATGCGCTTGCTGGTGGCCAGCGCCTCACCGGCCTCGCGGCCGAAGCCTTGGACGATGTTGATCACGCCCGGCGGCAGCAGGTCGCCGATGATTTCCACCAACAAGGTGATCGACAGCGGCGTCTGCTCGGCCGGTTTGAGCACGATGGCGTTGCCGGCGGCCAGGGCCGGCGCCAGCTTCCAGGCGGCCATCAGCAGCGGGAAGTTCCACGGGATGATCTGCCCGACCACGCCCAGCGGCTCGTGGAAGTGATAGGCCACGGTGCCGTCGTTGATCTCGGCGGTGCTGCCTTCCTGGGCACGGATGCAGCCGGCGAAGTAACGGAAGTGGTCGGCGGCCAGCGGCACGTCGGCGTTCAGCGTCTCACGCACCGGCTTGCCGTTGTCCCAGGTTTCGGCCACGGCGAGCAGTTCGCGGTTGGCCTCGATGCGGTCGGCGATCTTCAGCAGGATGTGCGAACGCTCCTGCACGCTGGTGCGGCCCCAGGCGTCGGCAGCGGCGTGAGCAGCATCGAGAGCCTTGTCGATATCGGCGGCGTTGGAGCGGGGGAATTCGCCGATCACCGAGCCATCGACCGGGCTGGTGTTGCTGAAATACTGGCCGCTGAGCGGGGCGACGAACTCACCTCCGATATAGTTGCCATAGCGTGGTTTGAGGGTGACGAGGGCGCCTGCGGTACCCGGTTTGGCGTAAATCATGATGCTGACCTCTCTTGTTGTCGGAGCCCGCTGCCAATCGGGGAAGCGAGTCATGGTTCGATCTTAGCAAGCCTCTGAAAACCTCGGCATGTGCCCATGGCACAGATCGCCTAGTCATTTAGTAGTAGAGCGTTCTGGCGCGGGCTTTGGCAGAAAAGTAGAAGCCATGAAAGCTATAGGCTAGACCCGTTCGCCTGCCCTTGCGTTCCCCTGCGTGAAAATCCAGTTGTGAGGCTACGCAGCCTGTCAGCACTGGCTAACGCCAGAAACGGCGATGGCCGGACAGAGTCCGGCCATCGTCTGGCGCCGCAAACGATCAGCGCTTGGCCACCAGCTCCTTCGGCAGCTTGAAGGTCCACAGCATGCCGCCCTGGTTCAGGTGCTTGACGCGCTTGGCCACTTCGCCGCCCCACAGCGGTACCGCACCACCCCAGCCGGACAACACGGAGACGTACTGCTCGCCGTCCATTTCCCAGGTCACGGGCGAGCCGATCACGCCCGAGCCGGTCTGGAATTCCCAGACTTTCTCGCCGGTCTTGGCATTGAACGCCTGCAGGTAGCCTTCCGGGTTACCGGTGAACACCAGATTGCCCTTGGTGGTCAGCACACCGCCCCACAGCGGCGCGTAATTCTTGTGGCGCCAGACTTCCTTGCCGGTTTTCGGATCGATGGCGCGCAGCACACCGATGTATTCCTCGTTCAGCGGCTTGATGGTGAAGCCGGCCCCCAGGTAGGCGGCGCCCTTCTTGTAGGCGATGTCTTCGTTCCAGATGTCCATGCCCCACTCGTTGGACGGTACGTAGAACAGGCCGGTGTCCTGGCTGTAGGCCATGGGCATCCAGTTCTTCGCGCCGAGGAACGCCGGTGCGGAGAACACGCTCTTGCCCTTTTCCTTCGCGCTCGGCGAACCGGGCCGGTTGCTGTCGTCGTAGATCGGCCGGCCATTCTTGTCCAGGCCCTTGGCCCAGGTGATCTTGTCGACGAAGGGGAAGCCACGGATGAACTTGCCGTTGGTGCGATCGAGTACGTAGAAGAAGCCGTTGCGGTCGGCGGTGGCCGCGGCCTTGATGGTCTTGCCGCCTTCCTGGTAGTCGAAGGAGATCAGCTCGTTGACACCGTCGAAGTCCCAGCCGTCGTGCGGCGTGGTCTGGAAGTGCCACTGGATGCTGCCGTCGTCCGGGTTCAGTGCCAGGCGCGAGGAGGAATAGAGGTTGTCGCCAGGACGCAGGTGCGAGTTCCACGGCGCCGGGTTGCCGGTGCCGAAGAACAGCAGGTTGGTGTCGGCATCGTAATAGCCGCCCAACCAGGGCGCGGCTCCGCCAGTCTTCCACAGGTCGCCCGGCCAGGTCTTGCCAGCCTCGCCGCCACTGATGCCGTTCTCGATGGCCTTGCCATCCTTGTAGACGTAGCCCATGTGACCTTCGACGGTCGGGCGGCTCCACAGCAGCTCGCCGTTCTTCGGATCGTAAGCTTCGATCTTGCCGACCACGCCGAACTCACCACCGGAGACGCCAGTGATCAGCTTGCCGTTGACCACCAGCGGCGCCGCGGTGATGGAGTAACCCGCCTTGTGATCGGCGACGTTCTTGCGCCACACCACCTTGCCGGTGTCCTTGTTCAGCGCCACCAGCTTGGCGTCGAGGGTGCCGAAGATTACCAGGTCGTCATACAGGGCGACGCCACGGTTGATCACGTCGCAGCACGGGCGGATATCGTCCGGCAGGCGCGCTTCGTACTGCCACAGCTCACGCCCGGTACGTGCATCGACGGCGAACACCCGCGAGTATGAGGCGGTGACATACATCACACCGTCCTTGATCAGCGGCTGCGCCTGCTGGCCGCGCTGCTTCTCGCCACCGAAGGACATGGTCCATACCGGGCGCAGCTCCTTGACGTTCTTGTCATTGAGGATGCTCAGCGGGCTGTAGCGCTGGCCCTGCAGGCCGAGACCGTTGGTGACGATTTGGTCGGTGGTGGTGGCGTCCTTGAGAATCTCGGCGTCGGTGACCGCCAGCGCGGCGGCGGACGGCAACAGCATGGCGGCACAGAGTGCGGTGAGGAGGAAGGGCTGGCGAAGACCGGCGTGTTTCATTGCGGCTACCTCTGCGGGTTCATTGTTATTGCCGGGAAAATTTCCCGGTCTGCCGCGAATTCTTGGCTCCCCCAGGCCACCCAACAATTGCACCCCTAGCCGATTTTCCTCGTCCCTTGGTAGCAATACCTGCTCCACAGGCCATGCTCATGACGATTGCGGCGGCCCCGGCTTTGCCCGACACTTGGCCGCCCGCACATTCTGATCGGAGACGCCCGTGCCCCACCCTCGCCAGGAAATTCTCAACCATCCCGATGCACTGGACTGCACGGTCTATCGCCCGGACGAGCAAGATCCGGATGCCGAAGAGCAGGATCTGGGCGACGGCAAGGTGCTGATCACCGGCGCCTTCGAGCCGCCGCAGGATTGGGATGCGCACCAGCGCGAGGACTACTACGGCGAAGAAGACCCTACCCACTTCGTCAGCGCCCATATCGAATGCCTGGCCAAGCCGGCGACGCGGGAATTCTTCATGCCCGAGAGCGGTGACTATGTAGCCGTGCAGTCCCAGGGCGAAGTGGTGATGTATTACGTCTACGACCACGAAGAGACCGAGCACGGTCGTCATTACGTGCTGATTCGTGATGACGAAGAGCTCTGATCGCTGAGCGTGGGAGGCGCTTCAGCGGTGACGCCCTTATACGCAAGCCGCGGCTAAAGCCCCTCCCACAAGAGCAGCCTGTAGCCCGGATGAAATCCGGGGATAGCGAGCAAATTTCTCCCGGATTTCATTCGGGCTACGAAGCTGGCCTAAGCGTGGGAGGCGCTTTAGCGGCGATATCTTCCTGCACAGGTCGCGGCTGAAGCCCTCCCAAAGCCTCCCTACAGCACCGCACGCCGCTAATCCTGACGATCCACCCGCGCCATGGCGTTGCGCTCGTAGCGCGGGTACAGATGGCTAACGCTGCGGATCAGCTCATAACGCGACAGGTTGACCTGGGCAAACCGCTCGGGGATCGGTGCGCGGATCAGCTCGTTCATCTCCGCGCCCTGCTCTGCCCCCTGACGCAGCAAGCCATCGAGCCAGCCCAGGTAGTCACGCATCTGCACGAACGGCGCCGCATCAGTGGTCACCGGGCCATGGCCGGGCACGATCTGCTTCCATGGCATTGCTTCGAGTCGATCCAGATCAGCCAGCCACACATCCAGCCCGGGACTGTTCGGCGTGGTCAGCGCACGCTGATAGAACAGGATATCGCCGGCGAACAGCACGCCCGAGCGCTCATCCAGAATCGCCAGGTCGGCGCCGGTATGCCCCCGTAGAGCTAGCAGTTGCAGGCGCCTGCCGCCAATTTCCAGCGTGCCTTCCTGCACCTCCTCGGTGGGCAACACCACTTCGGTACCGCGCATCCAGTCGCCGACCAGGCGGTACATGTTCTCCGCCATGGCATCGCCCTGTTCGGCCAGCAACCGGGTGGTCTCGGGCAATGCCGCGATGGGCACCCCGGCGAAAGCCTGGTTGCCCAGCACATGATCGGGGTGATGGTGAGTCAGCAACACGCGCAGCACCGGCTTACCGGTGGCTTTCTCGATGCTCTGGCGCAGCGCCTCGCCGTAGCGACGCGACGGACCGGTGTCGATCACCACCACGCCGTCTGCGGTTTCGATGAAACCGACGTTGACGATATTGCCGCCGTTTTCCGCCGCGAAATTATCGGTACTACCTTCCAGCAGCCAGACGCCCTCGGCGATCAGCCGGGGTTGCAGGTGGTAGTCGAGCGCCTGGGCCAGGCTGGCGAACAGGCAGGTCAGCAGTAGCACCCAACGCATGGAGGCCTCCTAGATGGGATTGGTGCGCACACGGCGCACCCTACCGGTCGCGGTGTTCAGAACGCGGCCTGGAATTCGTTGCCGTTGTTGTCGCGCAGCCAGACCTCGGCCTGCCGGTCGTCGCGCAGGTCGAAGGTCAGCGTCGGGTTCTCGCTGACCGCGGGAAATAACTCGATGCGCCCCAACACCTGACCCTCGGCATCGCGCAGCTCGGCTTGCTCGATATAGAACTCGGGGATACCACCGACCAGGCCGTTATCCATCGGGTGCGACACCTGCAGGCGCAGGCGGCTGTCCTCACCGCGCACGAAGCGCTTGCCCAGTACCTGACCCAGGCGCTCCTCCCAGCCGGCCTCGGCACGCACCACGCTGGGCGCGGTGCAACCGCCGCCTGCTGCTTCGACGCGGGCCGAGCCGATATGCCAGACGCCATCGTCGGTCAGCACCGCCGCGCGAATCGGCGTGGCCTGCTCGACACGGATGCGAATGGCCAGGCTCGGCTCCAGATGCTCACCGGGGGCGAAGTCGAGAATACGCGGGATGGGGTTGAGTTCGGCCCAGGCCAGAATGCGCTTGACCTTGCCGCGGTAGGCGCTGGCGTCGATCTGGATCGGCACCTGGCGCGCATCCTCGGCGAATGGCGGCACCTCGAGACGAACCTTGTCGTCGAAGACGAAGGCCTCACCGTTGAGCAGACGCTGGTGGTAGTAGTCCCACATCACCGAGGTGACCGGATCGGGCGCGGCGGCCCGCACTTCCCAGGCCCAGGCAAACAGGGCCAGCAATATCAGGCTACGCCAATCCATCGCCCACCTCCGGCTCGACTCTTATTGGTATTGTTCCGGCTTCTCGTAGCGCAGTCCGTAGCGCGCGTACAGGCGCTCGAGTGAGCCGTCGAGGATCATGTTTTCCAGCTGTTCTTCCAGGGCATAGGCCAATTGCCGGTTGGTTTCGTGCACCGCCATGCCGATTTCCCAGATCTGCCGGCCCATGTCCGGGTAGGCGTTCTCCGCTAGCGCCAGTTGCGGGTCATCGGCCTCATGCACCAGCCAGTCAACCTCGCCACGCAGCGCCATCACCGCATCCACTTCACCACCCTGCATGGCCGCAAAGGCCAGCTTCGGCGTCGGGTAATGGCGGGTTTCCTGGCTGAGCATGCCGCCCTGCACCGAACTCAGGTAGAACGAGGGCACACTCTCGACTTCCACGCCCACCGGATGCTGGCGCAACGCAACGATGCTCGGCACCTCGGGCAGGCGCCGACGATCGAAAGCCAGTTGCCAGCGCTCGCGCTGATAGGGGCCGAACATCACCACGCGTTCGTTGACCAGCTCGCCCAGCTCATTGCGCATCTGCGCGTAGTCGCGGTCGTAGGGCACACGCAGCATCACATCGGCCAGCTGGCCCTGTGCAGTCACCCGACCACGCCAGATGTAGTCGCGCAGGTCATCGTCGAGTTTTTCACCCGGCGGCGCCCACATCACTTCCAGCTTCAGCCCAAGCCCTTCGGCCAACGCCTTGGCCAGCTCGTAGTCGACGCCACGCGGCTGACCGTCCTGCTCGTAGCTGTAGGGCGGGAAGTTCTGGTACAGCGCCACGCGCAGGGTGCCCGACTCGGTGATGCGGTCGAAGTCGCGCACCTGCGCCTGGGCCGTACCCAGGAAAAACAGCAGGCCACACAGGAGGATCAGCCGGCGCATTGCGCGAGCGCTTATGAAGAAATCGTCGCGAGCGATGGCAGGTCGCGCTGGGCCTGCGCGCAGCAAGCGGAATGTATTGAAATACATGAGCATTGCAAGCACCGCCGAAACGCGAGATGCCGAGCGCAGCAGATTTATCATCAAGCGCTTACTCCTCGACGTGCACGCTCTCCAGGTAGCTACGCACCGCCCACAACGCTTCCTGACTGAGGAAGTCGGCCATCTTCGGCATATACACGCGGCCATCGCGCACCGCACCGTTGATCACCCGTTCCTTGTACCACTCGTCACCCATGGCACCCAGCTCGAGCAGGCGCAGGTCCGGGGCGATACCACCGGACTTGGCTTCCAGGCCGTGGCAAGCCGCGCAATTCTGGTTGTAGGCCGACGCACCGATCTCGATGGCGCGCGGGTTGTCGCGATAGGGATTCTCGTCCAGCCAATCCTCACCCAGCGGTTCCAGGCCCTCGGTGTTCACCGCCTGCGGTACCACATCACCGTGCGCCCAGAGATTGGTCGATGCGGCGAGCAACAGCAGCGCCAGGGTGGATTGGATCTTCTTGTTCATGGCTAGGACCTCATCTAATGCACGCAAGACAGCCCATACAGAGCTCGTGGCGACCATCTTAGAAAGGCCGCGCGACACGCCGAATGCTGCTTTGGTGGTCGCGTTCTAGTCCCTTGGTAGTAGGGCTTGGGAGGGGGTGTGCGTGATGCCTTGGCAGCAAGGCCAAGTCATGACCCGGTCGGGAAATCCTCCCGGCAAAGGCGGGAGTTTTTCCGTAGGCGCAAAGGTGGCCGGGTTCCACCATCGGCTTGCCACTGCGGCGACCACTTTCTTCAACGGGAAGCACAACCATGACAACAAGAAACCTACCCAGCACCCCGCGCCCCCTGGCGCTTGCTCTGATGCTGGCTGGCGGCCTGGCGCTGAGCCAGGGGGCGTTGGCCAAACCGGTCACCTGGGACGACATTGCCAATGACCACCTCACCACCAGCAACGTGCTGCAGTACGGCATGGGCACCAACGCCCAGCGCTGGAGCCCACTGGCTCAGGTCAACGCCGACAACGTGTTCAAGCTGACCCCGGCCTGGAGCTACTCCTTCGGTGACGAGAAGCAGCGCGGCCAGGAATCGCAGGCGATCGTCCACGACGGCGTGGTCTACGTGACCGGCTCCTACTCACGCGTGTTCGCCCTCGACGCCAAGACCGGCAAACGCCTGTGGACTTACAGCCATCGCCTGCCCGACGACATCCGTCCGTGCTGTGACGTGGTCAACCGTGGCGCCGCCATCTATGGCGACAAGATCTATTTCGGCACCCTCGACGCCCGCGTCGTGGCGCTGAACAAGGACACCGGCAAGGTGGTGTGGAACAAGAAGTTCGGCGATCACTCAGCCGGCTACACCATGACCGGCGCGCCGACCATCGTCAAAGATGGCAAGACCGGCAAGGTGCTGGTCATCCACGGCAGCTCCGGCGATGAATTCGGCGTGGTCGGCAAGCTGTTCGCCCGCGATCCGGAGACTGGCGAAGAAGTCTGGATGCGTCCGTTCGTCGAAGGCCACATGGGCCGCCTGAATGGCAAGGAAAGTACCCCGACTGGCGACATCAAGGCGCCGAGCTGGCCGGATGATCCCAACCACCCGACCGGCAAGAAGGAAGCCTGGAGCCAGGGCGGTGGTGCGCCGTGGCAGAGCGCCAGTTTCGATGCCGAGACCAACACCATCATCATCGGCGCCGGCAACCCGGCCCCGTGGAACGGCTGGGCACGCACCAGCGACGGTGGCGATCCCAAGGATTACGACAGCCTGTACACCTCCGGCCAGGTCGGCGTCGACCCCACCACCGGTGAAGTGAAGTGGTTCTACCAGCACACCCCGAACGACGCCTGGGACTTCTCCGGCAACAACGAGCTGGTGCTGTTCGATTACAAGGACAAGGACGGCAAGGTCACCAAGGCCACTGCCCACGCCGACCGCAACGGCTTCTTCTACGTGGTCGACCGCAGCAACGGCAAACTGAAAAATGCCTTCCCCTTCGTCGACAAGATCACCTGGGCCAGCCACATCGACCTGGAAACCGGTCGCCCGGTGGAGAATCCGGGGCAACGCCCGCCGAAGCCCAAGCCTGGTGAAACCAAGGGTGAAGTGGTCGAAGTCTCCCCGCCCTTCCTCGGCGGCAAGAACTGGAACCCGATGGCCTACAGCCAGGACACCGGCCTGTTCTACGTCCCGGCCAACCACTGGAAGGAGGACTACTGGGCCGAGGAAGCTACCTACAAGAAGGGCTCCGCCTACCTGGGCATGGGCTTCCGCATCAAGCGCCTGTATGACGACCACGTCGGCATCCTGCGCGCGATGAACCCGACCACCGGCAAGGTCGCCTGGGAACACAAGGAGCGCCTGCCACTGTGGGCCGGGGTGCTGGCTACCAAGGGCAACCTGGTATTCACCGGCACCGGCGACGGCTACTTCAAGGCCTTCGACGCCAAGAACGGCAAGGAGCTGTGGAAGTTCCAGGTCGGCACCGGAATCATCTCCCCGCCCGTTACCTGGGAACAGGACGGCGAGCAGTACATCGGCGTAACCGCCGGCTACGGCGGTGCCGTACCTCTCTGGGGTGGCGACATGGCCGACCTGACCAAGCCGATTGCCCAGGGTGGTTCCTTCTGGGTGTTCAAGCTGCCGAGCTGGGACAAGACCACTGCCAAACGCTAAAGGCTGAATGCATGGCGCACCCCGGGGTGCGTCATGCGCACAGCTTCTTGCCATGGGCATTCGATCAGGGGGCGCGCAGCGCCCCCTACCCCTGCTCCCCACCGTATTCGCGTGCCAGCGGCTGGGCGTCATTGCGCATCGGCCGCGAAGCGAATCAGGCAACTCTCCGAGGACTCGCCATGAACTACCTGCCCCTGCTTATTCCGGTTCTGCTGCTGGTAATCGGCAGCCACGCCATCGGCGCCGAGACCGACGGCGTGCCACAGATCAACGGCTGCCGTATCGAACCTGACAGCCAATGCCCCAACGCCAACCTGCGCGGCGCCGACCTGCGCAACCTCGACATGCGCCGCATGAACCTGTCCGGTGCTGACCTTTCCGGCGCTGACCTGCGTCACGCCACGCTGGACCTGGCCAACCTGGAAAAAGCCAAGCTGCGTGGCGCCAACCTGACCCGCGCCAGCCTGCAACAAAGCAACCTGCGCCTGGCCGACCTGTCTGGCGCCAACCTGGTGGCCATCAGCGGCTGGGCGCTGTTCGCCCAGGCGGCACAATTCGAAGGCGCTGACATGCGCGCCGCCAACCTGGAGTTCGCCCGCCTCTCCGGCGCCAAACTGCACAACGTCCAGCTGCAGGCCGCCAACCTGGAAATGACCTGGCTGAGCAAGGCCGACCTCAAGGGCGCGCACCTGGAAGATGCCAACCTGCAGGAAGTGAAACTCGGCGGCTCCAACCTGGAAAATGCCAACCTCACTGGTGCACGCACCCGCTTCGGCAACTTTCAGGACGCCAACATGCCCGGCTGCATCGACTGCCCGAAAGGCTGGGACTGATTCGCCGCACCCCATCTAAGGTGGGCCGCGCGGCGATCCGCTTCAGCCCACCAAACAACCAGGCGAATGCAGCTTGGCGGATGGTGCGAGAAGGCAGCGGAAGCGACATATGGCTCCCACGCTCCGCGTGGGAGCTAGCCCGCGACGTTCTGCGTCGCCAGCGGATGCATATGCGCCACGACCGACACGCGGACGCGGAGCGTCGAGGGCTGCATTCCCATGCAAAGCGTGGGAACGATCAAACGTCGGCAGGTCTCGCCCTGATCAGGCACTCTCCATCCCCACCCTGACCACTCCGCTATCAATCGCCAAATGCACCAGCTCCGCCTGCGAGCTGATCTGCAGTTTGTTCTTCACCAGGGTCTGGTAGTTGGACAGGGTCTTGGCGCTGATGCACAGCTTCTCGGCGATCTGCCGGGGTGGCAGGCCGCGGGCGAGCATGACGAAGATTTCGAACTCGCGCTGGGTCAGTTCGCGCAGGCGCGGGTCGAGGCCGTCGCTGCTGGCAGGGTTGCAGGCCAGCTGGGTCGCCAACTGCTGCTCGATATAGGCGTGGCCGGAGGCGGTGCGTTTGACCGCTTCTACCAGCACTTCCGGCGACGAGTTCTTGGTCAGGTAGCCGATGGCGCCGGCGTCCAGCGCCTGGCGCACCAGGGGCAGTTCGTCATGCATGCTGAAGAACAGCACGCGCAGTTGCGGCAGGCGCTGACGCAGGCGGCGGGTAGTTTCCAGGCCGCTGATGCCGGGCAGGCCGATGTCCATGATCACCAGGTTGGGAATCTCCTCCTGCACCCGTTGCAGAGCCTGTTCGCCATCGCAGGCTTCACGCAGCTGCACCTCCGGCAACAGCGCGCGCAGCAGGCTTGCGTAGCCCTGGCGCACCACGGCGTGATCGTCCACCAATAGAATCTTCATGACGCGGCCTCCAGAGGGATGTTCAGACACAGCGCCCAACCGGCTTGCGGGCGGCTGTGCAGGCGCAGTTCGCCGCCCAGACTGCGGCTGCGTTCGCGCATCGAGCGCAGGCCGATACCGGGGCGCAGCGGCAGTGCAGTACCCTGGCCGTTGTCGCGCACCAGCAGGCGCAAGCCATGACCACGGCGTTGCAGGCGAATGCGTACTTCGCTGGCCTCGGCATGGCGGGCGACGTTGGTCAGCGCCTCCTGCACCAGGCGATAGAGGTGGGCCTTGCTCGCCAGCGGCAGGCTCGGCAGGTGCTCGCCCAGTTGCAGACGGCAGCGAATGCCTTGCGCCTGCTGCCAGTCGGCTGCCAGTTGCTGCAGCGCCGGGCCCAGCTCCAGGCGCTCCAGCACCACCGGGTAGAGGTCGCGAATCAGGCTGCGAAAGCCCTGCTGCAGGCGCTCGCAGTTGTCGTCGAGCAGGCGCGCGGTGTCCTGCACCTGCTGCGGCCGGTCGGCAATCACCTTGAGCAGGCAGGCCTGGGCACGGATGCCACTCAGGTACTGGCCGAGGTCATCATGCAGGGTCTGACCGAGGCGCGTGCGCTCGCGCTCCTGCAGTTCCAGCAGCGCCTGGGTCAGCTCGGCGTTGTCCGCCTGCACCTGTTGCAGGGTGATGGTCATCTCGTTGAAATGCGCCGCCAGGTGCTTGGCCTCGGCCAGGCCGTGGTCATGCAAACGGGTATCGAAGTGACCGGCGCCGACTTCGCGCAGGCCGGCAAGCAGCTCGTCCAACACGCGCCGAGCCCGGTTTACGGCAAAGCGGATGGTGAGCAGGCTGAGGACCAGGGCGAAGGCGCTGAGCAGTAGCAGTTGCAACAGCGAGTCCTGGATTTCCTCGATCTCGTCATAGGGGTCGAGAGCGATACGCAACTCGCGGCCATCCTCCAGCGGCCAGGCATCGGCCACCAGTGAAGCCGAGCCCAGCAGGCGTTCGGCGATCCAGTGCTCGATGAGGCTTTCGGTCTGCTGCTCGGGCTCTTCACCCGGACGCAGCCAGCTCACGCGGATATGCCGCAGGTTCTCGGTCAGCTCCGGGCGCAGGCTGCCGGGATTGCTGCGCGCCACTTCGCCGAGGTATTCCACCACCGCTTCGGCGGCCTGTAGCTCGCGCTGCACATCGTGGCTGGCCTGGCGCAACAGCAGCGCCAGCCCGATCAGGGTCACCAGCACGAACAGCAGGCTGACGCCGAGGTTGATGCGGCCGAGGGCGGTCATCTACTTGACCACGAAATGACCAAGCATGCCCTTGCCTTCCAGGCCCTTGGCGTAGAAGCGGTATTTGCCCGGTTTGACCGGCAGGAAGAAGATCTCCGCCTCGCCGGCGTCCTCGAACTCCAGCTCGGTGAGGGTGACCGCCTTGACCTCAACGCCGCCTGCCTCGACCTTGCGCAGGTAGATGGAAGTGGCGAACTCCGGCGCCTGAAAGGCGTATTCCTTCTGCCCGCTGGCGATGATCTTGAGCTGGTAGGCCTGGCCGGTTTCCAGCTGGTACTCAGTCTGCGACATGAAGTAGTCGCTGTCATCGTTACCCAACACCAGGTCGGGCAGTGCCAGCGGGCGGCGGGTCATATCGCCGGCGGCGTGCAGTTGATCGACACCGAGCAGGCTGATGATCAGCAACAGCGGCAGTAGCAGAGCCTTGAAAATACGCATGGCGTTCACCTGTTCTTGTTATTGGACGTCGCCTGCCATGCTAGGAAGTAAAGGCCCACACCGGGTTACTACCTTGGTACTGCCCAGCTGGTACTTTGGGCACATTTCCCGCCAGATCCGGGCCGAATTCCCATCGCCCCTGCCCTACCCACCACCATCGGCGCATCCATCCGCCACCATCGAACTAAATACCGCACGTACCCGGCTTGTTAGCCTAATTCACCGCTTCCACCCTCTGGAGTACCGCCATGCGGCATCTCGCCTGCCTGCTGCTGGGCACACTGCTGAGCACGCCGCTGAGTGCCGGCGACGACGAACAGACGCGTATCGCCCGCGAGATGATCCAGGTGCTGGACGCCTATGCGGTATACAAGATGGGCGACTTCGATGAGGCCTTAGAGCGCTATCGCCAGCTCGCCGAAGCCGGTAACCGCCAGGGCATGCTCAACCTCGGCAACATGTACGCCGCCGGTCTGGGCACCGCAGCCGACCTCGAACAGGCGTTGACCTGGTACCAGCGCGCCGCCGATGCGGGTGACGCCATCGGCATGTACGAGGTAGCCCGCGCCCATGACCTGGGGCTGGGCACCGAGGCCGACCCGGACCAGGCGGCGCAGTGGTATCGACGTGCTGCCGAGCAGGACAACGCCGAGGCGCAGTGGACGCTGGGTGAACGCCTGTACAAGCAAGGCCAGCACAGTGACGGGCTGAGCTGGATACGGGCCGCGGCCAGGCAGGGAGAACATCCGCAGGCCCAGCAGTTTCTCGCCAGCCGCGAAGGCAGCCGCACCACCATCACCCCGACCGAGCACGAACGCCGCGCCGCACTGGCGGCCATCGCGACGGTCGACCAGGCAGCCCAACGCCAGGATGCCGAGGCACTGGTGACGCTGATCGACGATGACGCGCAGATCCTGGTGCGCCTGCCGCACGAGCGTAACTGGCAGCATCTGAGCAAGGCGCAGCTGCGCACGCTCTGGCAGCAGACCTTTGCCCAGGCCGACGAGTACAGCTACCAGCGCAATGAGCCCGAACTGATAAACGCAGGCGGCACTATCCTGGCCTTCTCGCTGATCCGGGAGAAGCTCAAACGCGGCGACCGGATACAGCAGCTGGAAATTCGCGAAAACGCCCAGTTACGCGTCCGCGACGGCAAGGCCAGCATCCATGGCCTGCGCCTGGATATCCGCCAACAAGGCGAGTGAAGGCCTTGAAGAACGGCCCTGAAGAGCTACGACCTTTGTACTAAGCCGGCGCTACCTTGGGCATATTTCCCGACCTGGCGACGCTTCCTATGCTGGCGACACCCTTTGCAGGAGTCGCCCCATGCACCGGATCAGTTACCGCTTGTTGTTCTGCCTCGCTGCCATATTCAGCTTGGTAGCCGAAGCCAGCGCGAACGAGCTGCAGGTGCGCATCGGCTACCTGGCTCATCAACCACCACGCGGGCCTTTGCTGTCCAACGTCATCCCCGAACCGCTGGACGCCGGCCGGCGCGGCGCGGAGCTGGCGATCATCGATAGCAACAGCACCGGGCGCTTCCTCAAGCAGAAGTTCGAACTGCAAAGCGCCGAGAGCGAGGATGCAACCGAGCTGCTTGCTGCCGCCGAACAACAGCATCGGGCCGGCATTCGCCTGTTCGTAGTCAATGCCCCGGCCGATACCCTGCGCCAGCTCAGCGAGCGCCTGCCAGACAGCCTGCTGCTCAACGCCGGCAGCGCCGACGACGGCCTGCGCCGCGAGCAATGCCTGGGCAACGTGCTGCACACCCTGCCCAGCCGCGCCATGCTGGCCGACGCCCTGGCGCAGTTCCTCGCCGTGCGCAAATGGACGCGCTGGCTGCTGGTTACAGGTACCACCGAGGACGACATCGCCTACGCCGACGCGCTCAAGCGCGCCGCCAAACGCTTCGGCCACACGATCATCGCCGAGAAGCCGTGGAGCTTCGACAACGACCAACGGCGCAGCGCCCAGGCGGAGATGCCGCTGTTTACCCAGGCCGGCGAGTACGACGTGGTGCTGGTGGCCGACGAGCGCGGCGACTTCGGCGAATACCTGCCCTACAACACCTGGTATCCGCGCCCAGTAGCCGGCACCCAGGGCCTGACCCCGACCGCCTGGCACAAGACGGTGGAAACCTTCGGCGCCGCGCAGTTGCAGAAACGCTTCGAGGCGCTGGCCGGACGCTGGATGAACGACCGCGACTTCGCCGCCTGGATGGCCGTGCGCAGCTTGGCCACGGCCATCACCAAGCAGCGCACCGCCGAGCCACAGGGCATTCGCCACCTGCTGTTGAACGAACAACTGCCGCTGGACGGTTTCAAGGGCCGCAAGCTGAGCTTCCGCCCGTGGAATGGCGAGCTGCGCCAGCCGATTCCACTGGTACACCCGCGCGCGCTGGTCAGCACCTCGCCGCAGGACGGTTTTCTCCATCCGAGCAATGAAATGGACAGCCTCGGTTACGACCGCCCGGAAGTGAGCTGCGATCTGGCGAACATGCCTTAGCAGCTGAGCGTTCAGCACGATTGTCCTGTGGAAGGTAATGGTCACAGGCGAAGAAATTCTGTCCCCTCGCCCCGCTGGGGAGAGGGTTAGGGAGAGGGGTATACAGGCATTTCGCTGTATTTCAGCCCTCTCCCCCAACCCCTCTGCCATAAATGGGAGAGGGGAGCAAATGTGTACGACTTTGAACCTAGCTGCCCAACTTCCGAGGTAAGCAGCGAAAACCGCCAAGCAATAACAACAAGAGGATCAACCCCATGCGCCTGACCCGTCTCGCCTGCGCCGTCGCCTTCAGCCTGGCCTGCCACTCGGCCTTCGCCGCTACTGCCTACGTGTCCAACGAGAAGGATGACAGCATCAGCATGATCGACCTCGACAGCCTGGAAGTCACCGCTACCCTGGACGTCGGCATGCGCCCGCGCGGGTTGCTGCTGTCTTCCGACAACAAGCTGTTGTACATCTGCGCCAGCGACTCGGATCGCGTACAGGTGATGGATCTGGCCACGCGCACGATCATCAAGGAGCTGCCTTCCGGCGCCGATCCCGAGCAGTTCGCCCTGCACCCCAACGACCGCTGGCTGTACATCTCCAACGAGGACGATGCCCTGGTCACCGTGGTCGACACCCAAAGCGACGAGGTGCTGGCGCAGATCGAAGTCGGCGTGGAGCCCGAAGGCATGGCGGTGAGCCCGGACGGCAAATGGGCGGTCAACACCAGCGAAACCACCAACATGCTGCACTGGATCGATACCAGCACCCATCAACTGGTGGACAACACCCTGGTTGACCAGCGCCCGCGTCACGTCGAGTTCGACAAGGACGGCAAGCGCCTGTGGGCCTCGGCCGAGATCGGTGGCACGGTGACGGTGCTGGACGTCGACTCGCGCCAGGTGCTCAAGGTGCTCAACTTCGCCATCAAGGGCGTGCACCCGGACAAGGTGCAGCCGGTAGGGGTCAAGCTCACCGACGACGGCAAGTACGCCTTCGTCGCCCTCGGCCCGGCCAACCATGTGGCCGTGGTGGATGCCAAGACCTACGAGATTCTCGACTACCTGCTGGTGGGCCGGCGCGTCTGGCACCTGGCGTTCACCCCGGATCAGAAGCACCTGCTCACCACCAATGGCGTCAGTGGCGACGTATCGGTGATCGACGTCGATACGCTCAAGGTGACCAAGTCGATCAAGGTCGGCCGCTATCCCTGGGGCGTGGTGGTGACGCCATGAATGCGCTGGAGGTGAGCGGCGTCGGTTTCGCCTATGGCGCCCGCCAGGCGCTCAATGACCTGGCCTTCGAGCTGGCGCCGGGGCGCTTCGGCGCCCTGCTCGGCCCCAACGGTGCCGGCAAGTCGACCCTGATCGCCCTGCTCACCCGCCTGTACGACTTGCAGCAGGGCGACATTCGCATCTTCGGCCATAGCCTGCGCGACGAACCACGCCAGGCGCTACGCCAGTTGGGTGTGGTGTTCCAGCAGAGCACGCTGGATCTCGACCTGTCGGTGCAACAGAACCTCGCCTATCATGCCGCGCTGCATGGCATGCCCCGTCGCGAGGCGCAGGCGCGTATCGACGAGGAGCTGTTGCGCCAGGATCTCGCCGAGCGTCGTCACGACAAGGTGCGCACGCTCAACGGAGGCCATCGTCGCCGCGTGGAGATTGCCCGTGCCCTGCTCCACCAGCCGCGCCTGCTGCTGCTCGACGAAGCCAGCGCCGGGCTCGACCCAGCCAGCCGCCTGGCGCTGGGCCGACATGTGCGCAACCTGTGCCGCGAGCAGGATTTGTGCGTGTTGTGGACGACCCACCTGCTGGATGAGATCGAGCCCAGCGACGACCTGCTGATCCTGCATCGCGGCGAGCGCGTGGCCTGGGGCAAGGCCAGCCAGTTCGGCGACGACCTGGCCATCAGCTTCGCCCGCCTCACCGGCGACGAGGCGCTGGGCCGTGGCCATGTGCGTGAGGCGCTGCGGCCGAAGCGTGCCGACGACGTTGGCGATGATGAAACGGCCCCGGTGCGCACGGCGCACCCTACGCGAGGAGCTAGCTGATGACCGCCTACTGGGAATGCCTGCGCGGCATCGTCCTTCGCGAATGGCTGCGCTTCGTGTTGCAGCGCTCGCGCTTTCTCAGCGCCCTGGTGCGTCCGTTGCTGTGGCTGCTGGTGTTCGCCGCCGGCTTTCGCGCCGCGCTGGGCATCGCCATCATCGAGCCGTACGACACCTACATCACCTACGACACCTACATCGTGCCGGGCCTGGCCTGCATGATCCTGCTGTTCAACGGCATGCAGGGTTCGCTGTCGATGGTCTACGACCGCGAGATGGGCAGCATGCGCGTGCTGCTCACCAGCCCGCTGCCGCGCGCCTTCCTGCTGGTGGCCAAACTACTGGCCACGGCGCTGATCTCGCTGCTGCAGGTCTATGCCTTTCTCGCCATCGCCTGGGTCTACGGCGTGCAGCCGCCGGCCTTGGGCCTGCTCGCGGTGCTGCCGGCACTGCTGCTGGTGGCGTTGCTGCTCAGCGCACTGGGCTTGCTGCTGTCCAACGGCATTCGGCAGCTGGAGAATTTCGCCGGGGTGATGAATTTCGTCATCTTCCCGATGTTCTTCCTGTCGTCGGCGCTGTACCCGCTGTGGAAAATGCGCGAGTCCAGCGAGTGGCTGTACTGGCTGTGCGCGGCCAATCCCTTTACCCATGCCGTGGAACTGGTGCGCAACGCACTGTACCTGCGCCTGCATGTCGAGGCGCTGCTGATCTGCGCCGGCCTGACGGTATTACTGACGCTGCTCGCCGTGGTCAGCTTCAACCCGCAGCACGCGGCGCTGCGCAAGGCGGGCTGAGCATGATCGTTCCCACGCTTTGCGTGGTAGCAATCAACGTATCCGTAGGGCGGGTGCAACCCGCCAGTGGCGCGGCGGCGGGTTACACCCGCCCTACCCACTGACCGCTCTACTACTTTGGTACTGGTTTTCCTCTCCAACGTAGAATTCCCAAGCCTGCGACCATGGCCTGTAATACCACTACAACAATAAGTAGAGACCTTGCCATGAAGTACCGTCTGCCCATGCAAGCGGGCCTGATGCTCGCCTGCGTGCTACTGACCTGCCTTGCGCAGGCCGAAGAGCTTTTCGACGCCGATGGTTATCGCAGCAGCCAGTACCGCAGCCCGACGCCGTCCAGTCTGGAAGGTGTACAGGTCGTCGATACACCCGCCCTGCAGAAGCTCCTTGCCGAGCGCCCGGACACCCGCCTGATCGACGTTTATCGCCGTCCCTTCGTGCAGGACCGCTTCGTCGAGGACGTCCCCCACGCCAACCTGCCCGGCAGCCTGTGGCTGGCCAACACCGGCGACGGCAACCTGGCCCCGCAATGGCAGCGCTACTTCAGCCACTATCTGCACCAGCAGAGCCGCGGCGACGTGCGCCAGCCCTTCGTGTTCTACTGCCGCTCCGACTGCTGGCTGAGCTGGAACGCCGCGCGTCGCGCCCATGCCATGGGCTATCGCCAGCTCTACTGGTACCGTGACGGCGTCGATGCCTGGGAACAGGCCGGCCTGCCCCTGGTAGCCGCACAACCTGCCGAACTGCCTGCTGCTTTCCTCACGCCCGCCGCCAACCCATAATCACAACAACGAGGTGCAAGGCCATGTACAAGATTCTGATTGCCGACGACCATCCGCTGTTTCGTGAAGCCATCCATAACGTCATCGCCGACGGTTTTCCCGGCAGCGAGATCATGGAAACCGCCGACCTGGACAGTGCCCTGGAGCTGACCCAGAACCACGACGATCTGGACCTGATCCTGCTCGACCTGAACATGCCCGGCATGCACGGCCTGGGCGGACTGATGAACCTGCGCAACGAGGCGCCAACCATCCCGGTGGTCATCGTTTCCGCCGAACAGGACAAGCAGATCGTGCTGCAGGCCATCACCTACGGTGCGGTGGGTTTCATCACCAAATCCTCGCCGCGCGCGCAGATGACCGAGGCCATCGCGCAGATTCTCGACGGCAACGTCTACCTGCCGCCGGACATCATCCGCTCGCAGAAGAGCGGCAACTCGCGCCAGCACCACGACAACCCCAGCATCGCCCCGGAACTGCTGCAGGCCCTGACGCGCAAGCAGCTGCTGGTGCTTGAGCGCATGACCAAGGGCGAGTCGAACAAGCAGATCGCCTACAGCCTGGATATCGCCGAAACCACGGTCAAAGCCCACGTCTCGGCCATCCTGCGCAAACTCAACGTACATAACCGTGTGCAGGCGATCCTCTCGGCCGGCGATATCGATTTCGCCTCCTACCTGCGGCGCTAGCTCCTGAGGAGTGACAGTCAATCCCGCACGCAGCACCTGGGCTCCCGCCTTCGCGGGAGTGACGGAAGAGGTTGTCCTGACGCCCGTCACCAACCCGTGCTAAAACGGCGGCCTCATCGATTGGAGTCCACCATGCACATCCGCCCCTTCCGGCTCGCCGACGAAGCCGCCGTCGTCGATCTCTGGCAACGCTGCGACCTGACCCGCCCGTGGAACGATCCGCACAAGGACATCCAGCGCAAGCTGCAGGTGCAGCCCGAGCTGTTTCTGGTGGGTGAGATCGACGGCAAGCTGGTGGCCTCGGCCATGGCCGGCTACGAGGGGCATCGCGGCTGGGTCAACTACCTGGCGGTGTGCCCCGAGCAACGCCAGCAAGGCTTGGCCCGTCAGTTGATGGTGTATATCGAAGAACAGTTGCTCGCTTTGGGCTGCCCCAAGCTCAGCCTGCAGGTGCGCGATGCCAACCGCGCGGCCCTGGCCTTCTACGAACGGCTTGGCTACAAGGTCGACGCCTCGGTCAGCCTGGGCAAGCGCCTGATCGCGGATGATTGACGACGCGCTGGTATCGTAGCCCGGATGAAATCCGGAGCAGAACGGCATGATCCTTCCCGTATTGCATCCGGGCTACGGGATCGTGGCGGCCTCAGCGCAGGGCGTCCGTGGGGGTGCCGTGCGAACCGGGGCCCACGTCAATCTCAAACCCCTACCCCACGCTCCATCAAATGGCTCATCGCTGCCTTCAGCTTCATCGGCCGCACCGGCTTGTGCAGCAGGCTGTGGCCCAGCTCGCGCATCTGCTGCTTGAGTTCGTTGCTGTAGTTGGCGGTGATCATCAGCGCCGGTAGCGGCGTGCTGCGCCGGGCGTTGATCTGCGCCACCGCGTCGACGCCATTGCGCTCGTCGTCGAGGTGATAGTCGGCGATCAGCAGATCGGCCTCGGCGTGGTAGTTGTCCACCTGGCGCGCGAGGTCTTCTTCACTCAGGGCGGTAACCACCCGACAGCCCCAGCCTTCGAGCAATGTGCGCATGCCGGCGCAGATCGCCGCGTCGTTATCCAGCACCCACACCCGCGCGCCGCTGAGGCGTTCGAGCAACTGATCCGGGCTGTCCTGCACCGTACGCACGCGCGGCGCGCGGCGGGTCAGCGGCACCTCGACGGCGAACATCGAGCCCCTGCCCTGCTGCGACGCGACGCGAATGCGGTGGCCGAGCATGCGTGCGATCTTCTCGACGATCGCCAGGCCCAGGCCCAGACCACGATCCTGCTTGCGCTGCACGTTATCGCCGCGCTTGAACTCCTGGAATATCTCCACCAGCTTGTCCTGAGCGATGCCGATGCCGGTGTCCCAGACTTCGATGGACAGGCTGTTGCCGCGCCGCCGGCAGCCCAGCAGGATGCGCCCGCTGGCGGTGTAGCGAATGGCGTTGCTGAGGAAGTTGCGCAGAATCCGCGCCAACAGCTGCACGTCGCTGCGTACCAGCGCCGAGCTGGGCAGGTAGTCCAGACGCAGGCCCTCGCTACGGGCGATCTGGTGGTACTCGGCGGCCAGATTTTCCAGCAGCTCGCTGACGGCGAACGGCGCGATATCCGGCTTGATCACCCCGGCATCGAGCTTGGAGATATCCACCAGTGTACCCAGCAAACTCTCGACGTCTTCCAGCGAGTTGCTGACATTACGTACCAGCGGCGCGCAACCTGACAGGTCGTTCTTCTCCAGCAGGGCGCTGGTGAACAGCCGCGCCGCGTTGAGCGGTTGCAGCAGGTCATGGCTGACGGCGGCGAGGAACTTGGTCTTGGACAGGTTGGCCTGCTCGGCTTCGCCCTTGGCTTCACGCAGACGCGCCTCCATCTGCGTGCGCTCGTCGATCTCGCGGCGCAACTGGTCGTTCACCGTGGTCAGCTCAGCGGTACGCTCGCGCACGCGCTGCTCCAGATGCTGATAGGCCTGGTGCAGCGCCTCGGCGGTGCGGCGGCGCTCGGTAATATCGCGGATCAGCACGAAGATGCCGACCACTTCGCCACTGGCCTGGCGGTTGGGCACGTAGGAACGCAGCATGTAGCGTTCCTGGCCGTTGTGGTTGGTTTCGGCGAATTCGAAGGTCACGCTCTCACCGGACAGCGCCAGTTCGACGTAGGGCTCCAGGCGCTGGCAATGCTCCTCGCTGTGCACTTCGCGCAGGCTCTGGCCGAGCATGGCGCCGCGCGGCCAGCAGTACCATTCCTCGTAGACCTTGTTGGTGAATTCGTAGACCAGATCGGCCGACAGATAGGCGATCAGCGCCGGCACGTGGTCGGTGATCAGGCGGATCCAGCGCTCGCTGTCGCTCAGCGCCTGGGCCTGGCGATGACGCTCGGTGATATCGGTGAAGGTGTTGACGAAGCCGCCGGTAGGCAGCGGATGGGTGCGTACTTCCAGCATGCGCCCGTCGAACAGGCGCACCTCCACCTGACGCAGCGGTTTGCCGGTGGCATCGCGACTGTCCGGGGTCAGCGGCTCAAGTTCGCTTTCCGCCATCACTTCGGCGAACGGCCGATGGGCATTGATCGGCGCCAGGCCGCAGAGTTCGAGGAAACGGTGGTTCCACAACTCCAGCGCGCCATCGGCATTGACCATGGCCATGCCCTGCGACAGGTTGTCGACCGCGCGCTGCAGCAGGCGCGACTTCTGCGCCAGGGCCTGCTCGCGGCGCAGCGCCTCGCTCTGCTTCACCTCGGTGATGTCGGTATAGAGGATCACCAGCCCGCCCTCGCGGGTCGGCCGCTCGCTGACCTGGACCCAGCGCCCGTCCTGCAGGCGGAACAGGCTCGGCTCGCCCTCCTTGCCCAGCTGCGCCTCCACCACCAGGCCGGTGCTGCGGCTCAGCCGGCGAATTTCTTCCAACCGCGTACCGGTGCCGATGCGCGCGCGGCTGCGCGCCCACAGCGCCTTGAAACGGCTGTTGAACAGCACGATGCGCTGGCGATCATCGAACAGCACGAAGGCGTCTGAGATGCTCTCGATGGCATCGATCAAATGCTGGTGTGCGGTCTCGGCGCGCAACCGCGCATCGCTGAGCAGCTGGTTGCTGGATTTCAGTTCGGCCATCGCCTGGTTCAGCGCGTCGGTGCGCTCGCGCACCTGCTCGGACAGCACCACCGAATGCTGGAAGGCCGCGTAGGCGTCATCGCCACGGGAATGGATCGACTCGACCCGCTCGATCAGCGCGGCATTGATGCGCCTGAGCTTGGCGTTCTCCTGCTCCAGCGCCGCACAGCGTGCCTGCAGCTCAGCGCTCGGCACGCCCAACAGGTCGGCCAATGGCGACGCCGGTGAAGGTCTGGTTGATGTGCATGCCATTGAACTGCTCTCCGTAGGTGTTGAAGCCGATCACCCGCTGCTGACGCAGCAGCGTGGCGACCGACTCGACGCCGCCATCGTTCTCGATCTCCAGGCGGCGCAGGAAGCAGTCGCAGCCGATGGTCAGCAGCAGCGGACCGAGGCGCTGCTCCAGCCCGGCGAACAGTTGCTGCAGATTGGGCAGCAAGGGGCCGGGGTGCATGGCGGTGAGGACGATGCCGTTCTCCACCGCGCAGTAGAAGGTCAGGCTGAGGTCGTCGTGCACCTGCTGGATCGAGCGCACGTAGTAGTGATCGCTGATGCGCACCGCCAGCGGATAAGCAGCGAACGCGCGCAGATCCAGCGCCTCGACCGGCACACCGATCAGCTCGGCATATTCCTGCGCGGCCGGTGCGGCATTGAGTTCGTACACCCGGCGCGTGGCGCTGTCGGCGCGGGTCACCACCAGCTTTTCCGCGCTGGGCTGGATGTGGTGGGTGCTGAACACCTCGAACTCCAGCCAGGTGTTAAACAGCACCACGACCGCTGCGCCGCTGTGGAAGCGGCCGCCGTGATAGACGTGGGTGTGGGTCAGGTGGTTGTCGTCGCCGGCCGAGCCGCCGAAGTGCGGGATGCTGCCCAGCGCCGCACTGAGTGCGCCGAGCACCAGTTCTTCGCGGCTGGAAAGGCCATCGAGCAGGGTTAGGGCGAAGCTGTGGCCCTTGATCGAGGCCAGCTCGTTGCTGCGGCAATCCTTGACCAGGCCATCGACCAGATGCTGCGCATCGAGCAGATTGAAGCGCTCCATCTCGTCGATCAGCACGCTGGCGATGGAGAAGCAGCGCAGATCGAAGCCCAGCGCCACCACGCAACCACGACCGTAGCCCTGCGGGGTAATCTCGCCAGCGCTGGTACAGCCCACGAGGCTGACACCGCCGAAATGCGCTTCCAGCGCCTGGCCGAGGCCGTCGAGATCGTATTCGGCCGAGCAGAAGAACAGCACGAAACCGAGATAGGGATGGATCAGCTGGCGTGCCAGTTCCTGGGCGGCCAATTCCACATCCTTCGTGCTGGAGACAGCGCTGAGCACGCCCTCCGACTGTTCCAAGGCCATATCACGCCCCAATTCACGTGCTGATCATGGGGAAATTCTACGAAGCCGGCGCTGCCCGCCCCATGCTACTTGAGTACTGGGTAGTAGATCCGTAGGACGTACTCGCGAAGCAGTACGCCGCTTTCTGGATCAATCAGGCAACAACTGTAGGGCGGGTGAAACCCGCCGTTATCCCTCTGGCGGGTTGCACTCGCCCTACAGACCACAAACAAAGAGGCCGGGCAGAGATCCCCCCTGCCCGGCCAGCGTTATTGCAATCGTTACCAGCTGACCACCGCACCCACGGCGAAGGTGTCGGTGTCCTCGTTCAGACCACTGCCGGCGGCGGCGTCGATCTGGTACTGGTTGTACTCGGCGACCAGCTTGAGGTTGTCGTTGATGGTGCGGAAATAGGCGATGCCGCGGGTCTCGTAGTCCGCCGCCACGCCCAGGCCGTTGCCGTCGTCCTCGGTCTTGCCGTAGGACAGCGCCACACGGTTCTTGCCCCAGGTGTAGGAGCCCTGCAGCAGATAACCGTCGCTGTCGATGTCACGCAAGGTCGGCTCGCCCAGGTTGTTGGTGAAGAAGGGGTTGATGCCCTTGGCCTGGAAGCCCGAACCGGTCAGCGACAGGCCGCCGAACTTGGCCTGCACGCCATAGCCGAGGCCCTTGGAGGTGACCTTGTCGACGGTGTCGTCAGTGTTTTCGGAGGTCTGGTAGGCGCCGTTGACCCAGGTGTAGATGGTCGAGCCGCCCAGATCGAACTGGTAGCTGACTTCCGATTCGAAGCGCGGGTTTTCCTGGTAGGCCTTGCCGGTGGCACTGTCATCGTTGGTGTCGACCGGGTCCATGATGCCGACCGCGACACGCAGGCCTTCGGCCAGGTTGTTGTTGCGGTAGGTGATCTGCGAGGTCGGGAACGGATACGGGTAGCCGGTGCCGATGTTGCCGAAGGACACGCCGTTGCCGTCCACCAGGCCGAGGGTGTCGGAAACGTTGCCGTACCCGGCCAGCAGCTCATCGAGGAAAATGTTGGAGCGCGAGAACAGGCCGAAGTCCTTGCCCACCAGCACCTCGCCCCATTCAGGGCTGGAAACGGTGCCGTAGAACTGGCGGACGTCGATGGCGGTGTCGGTGCCGTTGGTTTCGCTGTCGTTGATGGTGACCCAGAAGGAGGAGCGACCGGTCAGCTTGAGACCATCGATCTGCTTGCCGAAGTTGAAGCCGATCCAGTTGGGCAGAAAGCCCATCTTCACCCGCGACTGACGGCGGTCGAACTGCTCGCCGTCACGGTCCACGTCGCTGTTGACGTAGAAGGCGTTGATATAGCCGTCGGTGGAGAAAGTGGTGTTGTCCTTGTCGTACAGGACGATCTCGGCGGCGGCCTGCTGCGCAGTCGCCAGGGCGACGGCGGTGGCCAGGGTCAGGGGCAGAAGTCGAGTGATGGCGATCTTGTTGTTGTGCATAACGCTCTCCGCTTGAGTGGCGACCGCCAGGGCAGTCGTGTCGGAGGCGATTATCGAAAGCGGGGGCGGCGGGCCATACGCTGCCTTGGCAGCGATTCGCTGCTGCTTTGGCCGGGCGCTACCGGCCCGCTTCCGCCGACTCGCGACCGACCTGCTACCGGTAGCGGGAGAAAGGTCGTAGTACCGGGCCAGCCCTAGGGCGTAGATGCGCCGGTAGCTGAACGGCAGGCGTCGCGCACCGCAACGAGCGGCGGCGGC
The DNA here is from genome assembly GCF_029814935.1 of Pseudomonas sp. GD03919. NCBI lineage: Bacteria > Pseudomonadati > Pseudomonadota > Gammaproteobacteria > Pseudomonadales > Pseudomonadaceae > Pseudomonas > Pseudomonas sp. GD03919. Next base: position 2,174,993 of record NZ_CP104582.1, on the reverse strand, counting down.
GCGGCTACAGGCTTCGCCCCGGGTCGGGGCTCCTATGTATGGACTCGCCCCCACTGTCAAGCCTGCTTTTCAACACTGCTACCCGGCTGCATCTATGTATCAGGCCTATTCGAGGAAGCTGTCATCAGCTTCTGGCCAACATTGTGTGAGCTTGCGGTATGCCTATTACATTCAGACCTCGAAGGCCAGTAGGAGCCAAGGCATCAATCCGCAACGGTCTTACCTGGGGTCAATGTTTTCTAGCAGAGGTTGGAGCGACTTCGCGCCCCGGTGGCAGAACTCGGTGGATCAGTGACTCATTTCCGCCTGCCTGTCATTAACTGGCTGGCGTTGATAAGTCTGTTCATTCTGTAGCAGCACCCAGGCGATCCGTAGGTTGCGGTTGGCTAACCTCACCGCCGCCTCTTTGCGCCCCAGGCGACTCAGCCAGCCCAGCAAGCGGCGATCATCCGGTTGCTGCGAATCAGGCCGTAGTTGTTGGAGGACCGCATGCGCGCCCTGGATCATCAGGCTGCGCAGGTAGCCATCGCCTCGCTTGCTCATCTTGCCCAGGCGGATCTTTTCTCCGCTGCTGTGCTGATCAGGCACCATGCCGAAGTAAGCCGCATATAAGCGGGCATTGGCGAAACGTTCAGGTTCGGTTTGCTTGGCCAGCAGCGCGGTGGCGATGATCGGGCCGACTCCGCGCACCGTCATCAGTCGTTTCGCGGTCTTGTCCGCGTTCGCAGCAGCTTCCAAGCGCCCGCTCAAGACGTTGATGCGTTCGCCCAATTGCCGCCATTCACCCAGCAATTCGTCGATCAACTCCCGCAGTATCTCCGGCAGTGGCTGCGTTGCATCTTCCAGCACCCTCGGTATCACGTGGCTGATAGCCGCATCGCCTTGCGCCAGAGCCACGCCGTGCTCCAGCAGCAAACCGCGCATCTGATTACTCATCGCCGTACGCCGACGCACATAACCCTGCCGAGCGCGATGCAGCGCCTGCATGGCCAGCGAGGCAGCGCTTTTGATGGGCACGGCTGAAATCTTGCTATCGCGACCGGCGCGCAAGATCGACAGGGCATCGTTACGATCATTCTTCGCACCGCTGCGGTGACCCTCGACGAGACGAGCCGGAAGAATCCGCGCCAGGTTGCCTTGCCCCTGTAGCTGCCGTGCCCACGCCTGAGCACCTGGGCCAGTTTCAACCAGCACGACGACACTCGGCGGCAACTTGCACAGAAACTCGTAGAACGCCTCACGCGACTTGATCCGCGCCTCGTAACGCACCTGACCAAGAGCGTCTTCTCCCGCCACCTGAAAGACCCGCTTGGCAAGATCGACTGCCACTGTCGTGCAGGCCGATAGATCGTTTAAGGCCTGGGATTGATTAGTTGCTGTATGCTTTTTCATGGACTCGCCCTCGCTGCCGTTGGCTTCTTAGACTGCCACCGTGGCGCATTGACGCCTCGGCGTGGGCGAGTCCATGTAATTACACAACCACCAGACACTGCCACACGCTGTAGGAGCCGCGCCCCGCGGCGAATCGAAAGAACGCCACAAAACCAGAGCCTCGCAGCGGATCGGCGCTGCTACAAAAAGAGGGCGTTGAAAGTTCGAAGAGCGCTGAAGAGAACGCAGCCTAGGCCAGCGAAGGTGCTGCGCTGGCCAGTACGCGCCAGTCGCGGGCGCTCAGCAGTTGCTCATGTGCCTGGAGCAGATCGCTTTGGGTCAAGGCTGTCAGCGCCTGCTGCACCCGTTGCAGGTGCACCTCGGGCAAGCCTGCCAGGTGCAACTGCCACAGCTGCTCGGCACGCGCCAGGTTGGCCTTGGCCGGACTCAGCGCCGGCAGCAAGACATCGCGATAACGTGACACAGTCTCGTCGTCCAGCAGGACGAGCGACTGCCGCTGCTCGCCCAGAAAAGCGCGGATATGCTCGAAGATCCCGGCCGCTCCGCAAACCGGCGACTGCAGGGCAAACAACAGCCCCCGGCAGCCCTCAACCTGGCGAAAACCGGCGAACAGCGCATATCCCAGCTGCAGCTCACCACGCAGGCGCTGGTAGAAGCGCCCCTGCAGCACCTGCCCAAGCAGACGCCAGGCGGCCTCGGTGCAGGCATCGCCGGCAGGCAAGGGACAGAACAGCAGCAACGCGGCATCCGTGTCAGGCTGCGCGACCTGATGCCAGTCGATCCCGGTTTCTCTACATGGTGCTGACGGCAGGTCAGCAAGCGCCTCGACGGCCACGCACAGTTCAGCCAACTGCGCCTGCTCGCGCCCCCCAAAACCGACGCTCAGCCCTTCCAGCCGCGACGCCTTGGGCAGCTCGCATAGTTGTGGCAAACGCTGCAGCAGCGCCCGCAACAACATGCCCTGGGCAGCAGGCTCAGCCGGTTGATCGATCGCAGCCAACAGCAGCGGCACCAGCAAGGCGCTAAAGGCCGGCAACAGCGGCGCCGGCCCGCGCAGCAAAAGGCTCCAGCCAGCGGCTTGCACGCTCAGTTGGCAGGTGATGCCCAGCCGCTCACCACGCCAGCGCAGGTCGGCGCTGCGTGCCAGCAAACCGGCCTCGATCACCGCCGAGTCGCCCGCACCTGAACAGGGGCCACGCCAGTAAAGCGCGGCCGGCCCACCCTCGGCCTGCCCCGGATGATGTCGCAACGCGGCCAATGGCAAAACGGCCGATGCCACGGCAGCGCCGCACAGCAGCGGATCATTGCCAGGCAGACGCCACGGGTGGCTCGGAATTGGCGCTGGCGATGACACCGGTGGCAGAGCCTGCAATGGCAGATCCAGTCCGATTGCCGGCCACAGTGGGCGCACCTGTTCACCACACTGCAATTCGATCAACCCGTCACCGCGAGCCAGGCAAGCCAGCAGCGCGTTCAGGTCACGCAAGGTGTGGCTGTCGTCCTGAGCAGGCGACTGCAGCTCCCTGGCCGCCACCAACGGGCTGAGCCCGAACAATCTGAGCGCTGCCGCCCGCTGCAGGTGTTGCAATCGCTGGGGCCAAGCTGCATCGCCCTGCAATTGCGCAGCCCAACGCTGCACGGCAGCGCGCAACGCGGCGCTCTGCTCCGGGCTGGCGCCGGTAAAGTCCAGGCGCAGCAGGCATTGCCCCGCGTGCTGATACAACACCCGCGCCTGCAACTGTCGGCACAGCTGCAACTCACGCAAACCCGCCAGCAGGCCGCCGGGCGCAGGGTCGTGCAAGGTATCCAGCAACACATCCAGAGAAGCGCGCAGATTGCGCGTCTGGAGCTGCACGGCAACACCCAGATGTATCCCGGGACGACTGTGTTGCAGACACAGACGGGGCGCTCGCAGTGGCAGCAGGTCGAGCGTCGGCGCGTGACAGGCGTCGCCCTCGTCTACCGGCAATGCCTTAAATAGCGCCTCGGCGATATCCAGCAACTGTTCGGTCGGTTGTGGCCCGACCAGAGTCAGGCTCATATGCCGAGCCTGGTAGTGGCGTTGATGATAATCACGCAGCGCCTGCTGAAACTCCGCAGACTCCACCGCCAGGGTGCTGCGATCCCCAGCCAGGAATGCGCCGCAGCGATGCCCGGCGGCGAGCGCCTGGCCCAGCGCATGATCGATGCGACTGTCGGCATCCTGGCTGCGCGCCTGATATTCGGCGTGCAGCACCTCGCGCTCACGCAGCTGCGCGTCGATCGCCAGCAAGGGCTGGCCAAGCATATCCAACAGACGTGTCAGCGCTGGCTGCAGCAACTCGGCCGGCACCTCGCAGACGAAATCGGTGTGGCGCGCCTGGGTCGAGGCATTGACCAGGCCACCGTGGCGCTGGACGAACGCCATCAGCCCCTGATCAGGCGCGTAATTGCGGCTACCGAGAAACAGCAGGTGTTCGAGAAAGTGCGCCAGGCCCGGATAGGCTGGCGGCTCATCGTGACTGCCCGCCGCCACCCGCAGGCACACCCCTGCCTGCTGCGCCCAGGGCTGTTGCTGCGCGCACAGTTCGGCACCATTGGCCAGGCGCCGGGTAACGGGAGCTTGATTGGACATCGTCGGTTCTCTGGGCAGCTTGTCGCCAGCTTGCCTCTTGCCCCTCGGTCCGGCAATGCTGCTTTGGACCGAGACCGGGCCGACAGCCTGATGCAAAGCCGCTGACCGGCCAGCAACAAAAGCCCGGGCCACGCGGGCTTGCTGTTAGAATACGCAGCCATTTTCCAGCCCGTCACAGCGTCCCATGCCCCAGGATTCCAAACGCCCAGCCCTCTCCCGCCGCTTTTCCGTTGCCCCGATGATGGACTGGACGGATCGTCATTGCCGGTTCTTTCTCCGTCAGCTGTCGCGCCATGCCCTGCTCTACACCGAGATGGTCACCACCGGCGCGCTGATCCATGGCGACCGCGAGCGCTTCCTGCGTTACAGCGAGTGCGAACACCCCATCGCCCTGCAGTTGGGCGGCAGTAACCCGCAGGACCTGGCGGCCTGCGCGAAGATGGCCGAAGAGCACGGCTATGACGAGGTGAACCTGAACGTCGGCTGCCCCAGCGACCGGGTGCAGAACAACATGATCGGCGCCTGCCTGATGGGCCACCCGGCGCTGGTGGCCGACTGCGTGAAGGCCATGCAGGACGCCGTGAGCATCCCGGTGACGGTCAAGCACCGCATCGGCATCAATGGCCGTGACAGCTACGCCGAGCTGTGCGACTTCGTCGGCCAGGTGCGCGAGGCCGGCTGCCGCAGCTTCACCGTGCATGCCCGCATCGCCATCCTCGAAGGCCTGTCGCCCAAGGAAAACCGCGAGATTCCGCCGCTGCGCTACGAGGTCGCCGCCCAACTCAAGCGGGACTTCCCCGACCTGGAGATCATCCTCAATGGCGGCATCAAGACACTCGAGGAAAGCGAGCAGCACCTGCAGACCTTCGACGGCGTGATGCTTGGCCGCGAGGCCTATCACAACCCCTATTTGCTGGCGCAGGTGGACAGCCGCCTGTTCGGCACCGTGGACGCGGGCATCACCCGCATGGACGCCCTACTTGCCCTGAAGCCCTACGTCGAGCAGCACCTGCGTGAGGGTGGCACCCTGCATCACGTCAGTCGCCATGTATTGGGGCTGGCCCAGGGCTTCCCCGGCGCACGGCGATTCCGCCAGCTGCTGTCGGTAGACATTCACAAGGTGCAGGACCCGCTGGGCCTGCTCGACCAGGCAGCCGAACTGCTACGCGGGCATTAATCCGGCGCACTGAGGCGATAGTGGCCGCGTCCCATGCCCGCAGCCACTGTCGACACTGACCGCGCTGCCGATGCGGCTGCAAGTGAACAAGCAGGCGGAGTCGAGCGAACGCTGACAGACGCATTCCAGATACTGCGGCGCGTGCCGTTGGTCAAGACGAATGAACCCGAGAAAAGCGCAGCCCTGAATCGCTAAATATTGTCAGTGATCCGACCGTTGAGCGCCCGCTGCGCCTCGGGTAAGGTCATGCCATCTGTAACGACAAGGCTACGTCATGACCTCCAAGCTGGAACAACTCAAGCAGTTCACCACCGTAGTCGCCGATACCGGCGACCTCGACGCCATCGCCCGCCTGCAACCGGTGGATGCCACCACCAACCCTTCGCTGCTGCTCAAGGCCGCCACCCTGCCCCGTTACGCCGACCTGCTGGGCCAGGCGGTGAGCGCCGGCCAGGGTGATCTGGGGCTGGCCTGCGATCATTTCGCAGTCGCCGTAGGCCAGGAAATTCTCAAGGTCATTCCGGGACGGATTTCCACCGAGGTCGATGCGCGTCTGTCGTTCGACACCGACGCCACGCTACGCCGCGCCGAGCGCCTGATCGGTCTGTATGAAAAGGCCGGCATCGGCCGCGACCGCGTACTGATCAAGATCGCCTCGACCTGGGAAGGCATCCGCGCCGCCGAGCAGCTGGAAAAAGCCGGCGTACAGACCAACCTGACCCTGTTGTTCGCCTTCGCCCAGGCCCAGGCCTGCGCCGATGCCGGTGTGTTCCTCATTTCGCCGTTCGTGGGGCGCATCTACGACTGGTACAAGAAAGCCGAGGGCCGCGATTTCGTGGGCAGCGAAGATCCAGGCGTGCAATCGGTCACGCGTATCTATGACTACTACAAGTCCAACGGCTACGACACCGTGGTGATGGGGGCGAGCTTCCGCAACCTCGGCCAGATCGAAGCACTGGCCGGCTGCGACCGCCTGACCATCTCACCCGACCTGCTGCAGAGGCTGGCCGAGGACGATGGCCAACTAAGTCGTCAGCTACAGCCCGGCGCAAGCGGCGAGCCTCGCCAAAGCCTGGACGAAGGTGCCTTCCGCTGGGCCCTGAATGAGGATGCCATGGCCACCGAGAAACTGGCCGAGGGCATCCGTCTGTTCGCCCGCGACCAGGAAAAACTCGAAGCCCTGCTGGCTGCCAAGGCCTGAATGACAAAGGGGCGTCAGCCTGGCTGACCCCCCCATTCATTGCGAGTTCGAAGGTAGGGTGCGCTGTACGCACCCAGGATTTCTCGGCAGATATCGGTGCGCACAGCGCACCCTACGCAATGCACTCGATCAGTGCCGCTCGAGTGCGCTGACCAGATCGCGAAAGGCTTCGCGATTGGAATCGTTGAGCCCCATCAGAATGCGGTGCGCCTCCAGCACCTTGGCCTTGACCACTTCTTCGGATTGATCCTGCGACGGCAGATCATCCAGGCAATCCGGGCACGGGATTGGCCGATCGACGATATTGAACACCTGATCGAAGCCCATGGACTCCAGCAGGCGCGTGATGTCGTCGTGAGTGGTGACAACGGTCGGCAACAGGCCAACCTTCTGCCGCGACAAAATGGACAATTTCGCCAGCAAACCAAGGGTAGTACTGTCGATACTGCGAGTTTCGGTCAGGTCGATAACGATGGCCGAAAAATTCAACGCGGTAAAAATCTTTTCAATCGTGGCATCCAGCGCTGAACACAGGGTCAGACGGACTTCACCGACGAACTTCAGGACGAATGTTCCATCCTGCTCGGCAAATTGGATGCGACCGGGGCTAATCCCAGGGTTCATGCAAGGTTCCTGCTCAACACCAGCAAGGCGATATCATCCGGCATCTCGCCCAGATTGGCCAGACCGAGAACTTGACGCAAACCACTCAGCGTACCGCCAGCCTGGCTAACCAGTTGTGGCAACGCCAGTTCCTTTTCTTTCAGAGTGTCGCCTGGCAACAGATCGAGAATACCGTCCGAGAGCAGGGTCAGGCTAAAGGATGCCGGCAAGTCCATGAGCAAATCACCGTATTCGGCCTCTTCGAACAGGCCAACCGGCAAACCACGACCTTGCAGATACCGCGCCTGTCCGCTCTCGAACAGCACCGGCAGTGGCAGATGCCCGCCAATGCTGTAAGTCAGCGTGCCCTTTGCCTGATCGATGACACCACCGAGCATGGTCACGTGCTTGCCCAGCTTGCAATTGATCAGCCCGCGATTGATATGCCCGAGCACGTCAGAAGGCTTGAATTCCGGCAGCGTGCCGCCACGTCGCCACTCGTAGAGCAGGCGCGTGGTCATGAACTTCAGCAGCACGGTGACGAACGCCGAGGACGCGCCATGCCCGGAAACATCGGCCAGGTAAAAGGCGATACGCCGCTCATCGATACGGAAGTAGTCGACGAAGTCACCAGACAGGTACAGCGACGGGATAATCTGGTGTGCAAAGGTGAGGTCATCGACCTGCCAGGGTGTCTCCGGGAGCATGTTCATCTGCACCTGGCGACCGGCATTCTGGTCTTCCTGCAGCAGATGCAGGCTCGCCTGCAACTCACGGTTGGCGGCTTCCAGCTTCTCGCGATAGCGCTGGTTCTCGACCCGTAGGCGCGAGCGATCCAGCGCACGACGCACCGAATGCTCCAGTACGGCAAGGTCTTCGAGTGGCTTGATCAGGTAGTCGGCAGCCCCCAGGCGCAATGCCTCGACGGCATCGTTCATCACCCCGGCACCGGAGAGGATGATCACCGGCACCTCCACACCCAGAGCATTGATACGCCGAATCAGTTCAAGACCATCGACCTGAGGCATGCGCAAGTCACAGATCATCAGCTCCGGACTTTCCTGCTGGAACACTTCCAGCCCCTGCAAACCGTTGTTGGCCTGCAACACCTTGAAGCCACTGTCTTCGAGATAGGCCGCGAGGCTTGCACGCACGACATCGTCGTCGTCGATGATCAGCAAAGTGGCACTGGTTTTGTGCATGGGATATCCAGGCAAACTGCGCCGGGGCAATTTATGATCACTGCCCGTGGCGCGGCACCTCATCAGGGTGCCAGGGCGATTTCAGGGGCAGACGGTACTCCCATCTGCCGCCCGATTCAAGCTGGAACCGGTGGTCGCCCGGCGGCTTTACAGGTCAAATCGGCGGGAGTTATAAGGGCCGCAGAACAGCTCATAAGAAGAGGACAGGGTCTATGAGTCAGAATGATCGAGCGTACAGCGAGAAGCGCGACTACATCCGCATGCGATTGGAAACTGCAGTCATCCTCCATCATGCTGGCCAGGAAATTCCTGCACTGTGCCTGGATCTGTCGAGCACTGGCATGCAGATCGAGGCTGAAGTCGCACTGAGCACCGGCGACAAGGTCAAGGTTCACATCCCCTCGGAACACAGTGAACTGGCAGGCCTGGATGCCCATGCGGAGGTGGTTCGGATCAGTGATCTGGGCGATGGCCGACAATCACTGGGCCTGGCGATCATTTCCATGAGCTGACATCAGCATTTACGAAAAAGGCGGCCCAGGGCTAATGCCAGTCAGTTAAGCTGACTGGCATTTTTATTTCTGGTCGGATACTTGGACGGCTTGGGTTTGACCGCTCGTGGATAACTGCGATCCTCACGACGATGAGGTAGGACGTAGTGCATGGCCGAGGCCTGTAGTTCGGCCAGGTAGCGAGGGATGTTGCCTGGATGATTCAAAGAGACCCCGTTCAAGAAGCCCAGAATCGCCCAGGTGCAAGCGGTAAAACTCATTTCGCAGGGGTAGATGCCAGGGCAGTGGCGGCTCATTTCCAGCATTTGATAACGCAGCAGGTTGTACCCCAGTAGTACGCCCCACAGTTCTTGTTCAATCATCTCCGGCGTTTTACTACGCAGTGTGTAGTGACCCGCGAGCATGCCTTGCTTCATTTCTCGATAGCCCAGTTCGATTTCCCAACGCTGGCTGTACAGATCCACGATTTCGTCTGGAGGGAAGCGCAGAGGATCGATCATTGAGGTCAGTACCTGCCGCACTTTGCCCTTGATGGTCTTGCTTAATAACCGAGCCTGTAGCGTGTCTGGCAGATCGGGCCATTGTTTACGCGCCTGCGGCGAGGTCTTTAGCGAGACGATGGCATCGTGGCGCCCTAACTTACGCAGCACCTCGTATTGAGCATCCTTGCGCAGCGGCAGTAACCAATGGCGCTGAGTGCCTGTCTGTTGCCAGCGATGAAGTAACCCCAGTGAATAGAAGCCACGGTCGAACAAGGTCAGCGAGTGATCGGGTGTACTGTCGATCAGTTGTTCGGCCAGTTTCATCTCGTTGCTGTGGTAGCCGGCAAAAGCACTACTCACCAGCATGTGGCTGGTCAGCTCCATCTGGCAGACCATGCGAACTTGGGGATAGCCGGTATCGCCATGCTGATTACTGGCGCTGCCATAGTGCTTGCGGTTGTCATCCGTATCCGGCGTGCGCCAGACCACGCCATCGACACTGAGCAGGCGCAAACCGGCCCAAGTGGGGTGATTGGCGCTGGCATGCCAGCGTTGTTGAGTCAGGGAAAAGACTTCTCGCACCGCAGCGCTGCCCAAACGCTGGCGACCTTGCACGATTGCACTGGGTGCTACCAATGGCTTCTGCCCAGGCAGCATGATGCCCATACGGCTCGCGGCATCCCAGGCCGACATCCGGCGAAACAACGCCATGGCGATCACGCACCAGATCATGGCTTCAAGAGGGAGACGTCGCTTACGCAGGGTCGCCACTCCCGCCGTTTCCAGTGCGGTGCTAACTAGGTCTGGATCAAGCAGCACCCCCAGCTCGTCAAGGGAGTGGGTGGCAGAAGCCGCTTCGTGAGTCAGTGCCAAGGCGCGGGAAAGTCGCATAAAAAATCCGATGCTCCAAACAAGCATCGGATTTTCGTTTCAGCGCGCAGAAGGTCAAGCTGTAGCGCTTAACTGACTGGCATTAGGCCCAGGGCCGCCTTTTTCACATTTCTCAGGGCTTAGAAATCGTCTTCCACCTGCCCGTCCCTGACCTTGAACTCGCGGTTCTGCAGGTAGGCATTGCGGATGAAGATGTACTTGTCGCCACTGATCAGGCGCTCGGCCTGCAACAGCTTGGCGCGAGTATCGACGACCTGAACGCCGCGGGTGACATTACGGGTCGGGACATGATCCATGTACCCATAGGGAGCCAGAAAACTGTCCGGGATGCGCCCACCGGCATCACGCACGGTGCTCGGGCCGAGGAATGGAATCACCAGGTAAGGACCGCTGTTTAGGCCCCATACACCGAGGGTCTGACCAAAGTCTTCATCGTTCTTGCGCAAGCCCATATGCTTGGCCACGTCGAAAAAGCCCAACAGGCCGAAGGTGGTGTTGAAGATCAGGCGCCCGGTATCGACACCCGCGTTGTGCAGCTTGCCCTGCAGCAGGTTGTTGGCCAGGTTGCCAACATCGCCGATATTGCCGAAGACGTTATGCACGCCATCTTCGAGAAACTGCGGGGTAACCGCGCGATAACCCTGCGCGATCGGCTTCAGCGCATAGGTATCAACGGTATCGTTGAAACGGAAGATGGGGCGATTGAAACTTTCCCAGGGATCTTCTTCCGAAGCGGCCTGACTCATCGCAGGCAGCAGGCTCAGGCCGACGAGGGCCATCAGGCCACTCAGACGCGCGATCCAGCGAGCACCGATCACATGCATTTAAATCTCTCCTTGAGGAACCAATATGGCCACCGCCAGCGGGCCGAATGCCGCGTAGTATAAAGCCTGGAGCCCTGATTGGGCAGCATAGCGAAGAAAAGCGATGACCGAGAAAATCCTGCTGCACACGGCACATATCGGCGTACGCTGGGGCGACATGGACAGCTACGGGCATGTCAACAACATCATTTACATACAGTATCTGGAAGAAGCGCGTATTGCCTGGTTCAAGCAGATTGGCGTGCCGATGAGCAACGTACCCTTCGGCCCGGTGGTCCTGCAAACCCAACATACCTACCTGAAACCGGTGGTTCACCCGGCCACCGTGGTAGTGGAGCTGAGGGCCGGCGCGGCGGGACGCAACAGCCTGGTGATCGAACACCGACTGACCACGAGCGAAGACCCGCACACACTCTACGGCGAGGGTTACTGCAAACTGGTGTGGATCGATTATCAAAGCGGCCGATCGGTGGCCCTGCCGGAGCATGTACGCACCCCGTTCAACGTCATCTAACGGTCACCCTCGAGCATTAGATTGGCCTAGACCAATGCCACGGATGATCCCATGCCCGCTCCCTGCACTGCCCTGATCTTTCAACTGTCCGGCTGCCTGGTCGACTTCGGCGCCCGCTTGCTGCCCGGCACCCTGCAACGGCTGCATCCCCGCGACACCACTGCGAGCCTGGCGGCTACCCCGCAACAGGCACTTGACGCCTGGCTCGGCAAGCCGGCAAGCGCAGCACAGCTGCAAGCGCTGCTGCAGGCAATGAGCGAGGTCGCCGGCGAGCATGCCGAGTTGACTCCCGGTGCTGCACAGTTGCTGCACACCCTGCATGCCACCGGCATGTCCTGCGCCTGGCTGGATAACCTGCCCGCCGATATCAGCCTGCGCCTGGCAGAAGCGTTGCCCACCACCATCGAAGCGGTACTGATGCGTCAGGCCAGGCCATGGCCTGCGCCAGACAGTTGCTGGCAGGCATTGAGCCAGCTGAAGGTCGAGCGTCTCGATGGCTGCGTGGTCGTCAGCGCGAATCCGCTGCTGCTGCAAGCCGGACTCAATGCCGGCTGCTGGACCATCGGCCTGGCCGCTAGCGGGCCACTGTGCGGCTACAGCCTGGCCGACTGGCAGACACTGGGGGCGAGCGCACAGGAGCATTTGCGCGCCAGGGCCACGCTGCAACTCTATCGCCTGGGCGTTCATTCGGTCGTCGATCACCTCGGGGAAATCGAGGCCAGCCTGGATGATATCGGCGTACGCCGCAGCAAGGGCGAAAAGCCCTGAGCCATTGACTCGAATCAGGCAAAGCCGCCCCGCATGGATTAACCTTCAGCTATGTGATTGAAAACTTCCGGCCATGCCGGGAGTCAATGCCTATGCCGATTCCACAAGGAGAAAACGCCATGCCCGCAAGTGACCTGCAGCAGCAATTGGAAGCCCTCCATCAACATCTGGCTCAGGACACCCCGCTCAGCGAGGAAGAACGCGCATCGCTTTACCTGCTGACTCAGGAAATCGAAGTACAACTGGCACGAGAAGCCGCTGCTGCACCTGATGCAACGCTGGTCGATGGCGTCAATCTGGCAGTGGAACGCTTCGAAGCCAGCCATCCCACGCTTGCCGGCACCCTGCGCAACATCATGCAGAGCCTGGCCAACATGGGCATCTGAATGCCCTGCCCCGGCTCAGGCCCGGCGTTTCAAGCAAAATGTCGCCGCTTGGCCAATGCCACTTAGCCAAGCGTCGATGCATCGAACGTGTGGGAGCGGCGCCCCACCGCGAACCTGGGCGGGGCTGACGCGAAAAGCTTCGCCCCGGGGCGGGGCTCCTACAACGGCCGCATTGTCCAAGCGGCATTTTTCAAGGATCACTGCCGCGCCAGGCGGCCATTTTCCGGCGTGATCGCCCCAGTGCTGCGGTAGGGGTTGATATCCAGTCCGCCGCGGCGCACGTAGCGCGCGTAGACGGTCAGCGACTGCGGCTGCAGCAGGCGCTGCAGATCGAGGAAGATACGCTCGACGCACTGCTCGTGAAAATCGGCATGCTGGCGAAAACTCACCAGATACGCCAGCAGACTGGCATGATCCAGCGCCGCGCCGCGGTACTCGACGACCAGGCTGCCCCAGTCCGGCTGACCGGTAACCGGGCAGTTGGACTTGAGCAGATGGCTGTGCAGACGCTCCTGCACCACACGCGCGGCGTCGCAACGCAGCAACTCGGGCTGCGGGTGATCGTACTGGCTGACGCTGATGTCCAGATCATCGATGCACTGACCGGGTAGCGTCGCCACTCCTTCCTCGGAAACCTCAGCCAGAGAGCGCAGACGCACCGCCACTGGCTTGCCGGCCACCGCCGACAAATCACGCACCAGCGTCGCCTGCACCTCATCCCAACAGGTGAAAACCGACTGATTCAACGAATTGAGGTACAGCTTGAACGACTTCGACTCGATGATGTTCGGCGAGTCAGCCGGGATGGCGAACTCACCGATGGCCACCACCGGCTTGCCGGACGGCAGCAACCAGGACAGTTCGTAGCAGTTCCAGTAGTCCACCCCCTGATACGGCAGACTGGCACCATCCAGCCCCAGCTCCGCCCACTTGGTGGTGCGCGAGATGGGGAACAGCAGCTCGGGGCTGTATGCGGCGATGTACTGGCTGGACTTGCCCAGCGGGGAATGTTCGGCGGGGTGCTGCATGGGGCGCAATCCAGGGTGGCGAAAAACCGGGCGAGTTTAGCGGGTTGGCCGTCCTACTGCATCCGCCGACCGAAGCTGAACGGTAATCCGTGAGAGGGGCTTTCAGCTCGGGCACCCTGCATCCCTGCAGTCGTAGACGCGACTGCCGCTAAAGCCCCTCCTGGAGGATTCAGACCGCCACCGGCTCCTCCTCAATCTTGCGCAGCGGCGCCCAGCGGCGCAGCAGCAGGTACAGCGTCGGGATCACATACAGGGTGAAGAAGGTACCGACTATGAGCCCGCCAACGATCACCAGGCCGATCTGCTGACGACTTTCCGCACCGGCGCCAGTGGCAATGGCCAGCGGCAACGAACCCAGCACCATGGCGCCGGTGGTCATCAGGATCGGCCGCAAGCGCTGCACCGAAGCCTCGATCACCGCCTCGCGCAGGGCCTTGCCCTCACGTAACAGATGATTGGCGAACTCGACGATGAGGATGCCGTGTTTGGTGATCAGACCGATCAGGGTCACCAAACCAATCTGCGAATAGATATTCCAGGTGCCACCGAACAGCTTCAGCGCCAGCAAGGCACCGGCCATCGACAGCGGCACGCTGAAGAGAATGATCAGCGGATCGCTGAAGCTTTCAAACTGCGCTGCCAGCACCAGGAAGATGAAGGCCAGGGCCAGGGCGAAGATCAGCAGGATGCCCGAACTGGATTCCTTGAAATCACGCGACGTGCCGGTGTAGTCATACTGCGTTTCCGGCGGGAACACCTCGCGCGCCACGCTTTCCAGGTGATTGAGCGCCTCGCCCAGGGTGTATCCGGTGCCGACGTTGGCACTGATAGTCACAGCACGCAGCTGGTTGAAGTGATTGAGCTCGCGCGGCGCCACCGTTTCACGTACCTCGATCAGGTTGGACAGCTGCACCATGCCACCGTCGCGGTCACGCACGTAGACGCGATCCAAATCCTGCGGGTTGCTGCGGTCGACGTGCTGCAACTGCACCAGCACGTCATACTGCTCGCCATTCTGCTTGAAGCGGGTCACCTGACGGCTGCCGAACAGACTTTCCAGGCTGCGGCCGATCACCGACACATCGGTGCCAACAGCAGCGGCCTGCTCACGGTTGACGGTAATCTGCAACTGCGGCGAGTTGAGCTTGAGGTCGCTGTCCAGGCCCTCGACCCCCGGATAGTCGCGCATGCGCTCCATCAGTTGATCGACGTAACCCTGCAGTTCGGCGTACTCCATGGACGAGCGCACGACGAAGTTGATCGGCTGGTTACGCGCACTCTGCCCCAGCGGCGGGCGGTTGACCGGAGTGACGCGCATACCGGCGATATCCTGCAACTGCGGCAGCAACTCGTTGCGAATCTCGAACTGGTTACGCGCACGATCGCCCCAGTCTTCCAGCTTCATGAAGGAAATGCCCTGGGCCACGGTCGGAAAACCCGCAATGACCAGATAGCGATTAGTCTCGGGAATGCTCGCGTAAGCGGCCTCCACCTCACGGGCGTAGCGCGCCGTGTAATCGATGGTGGCACCGTCCGGGCCATTGAACACGCCGACGATGGTGCCGGTGTCCTCGGTTGGCGCCAGCTCGGAGCGCAAGCCGCCGAACAGCCAGGCGCACAGCACGAAAGCCCCCAGCAGTACAGCGAGCACCAGCGGCCAGGCGCGCAGGGCGCGATCCAGGCTGTGCTTGTAGCTGTAGGTCAGGCCATTGAGGAAACCTTCGATCAGGTTGTACACGCGACCATGGCGCTGCTCGTGCGAGTGAGGTTTGAGCATCACCGCGCACATCATCGGCGTCAGCGTCAGGGCGACGAACCCGGAGACCAGTACCGAGCCGGCCAGGGTCCAGGCGAACTCGGTGAAGAGCTTGCCGGTAGTCCCCTGCATGAAGCCGATGGGGGCGAATACCGCAGCCAGGGTCAGGGTCATGGCGATCACCGCGAAGGCGATCTCGCGACTCCCCTTGAAGGCCGCCTGCATGGGTTTCATCCCCGCCTCGATATGGCGATGGATGTTTTCCAGCATGACGATAGCGTCGTCCACCACCAGACCGATGGCCAGCACCATGGCCAGCAGGGTCAGGGTGTTTATGGTGAAGCCCATCAGCGACATCAGGGCGAAGGCGCCGATCAGCGACACCGGAATGGTCACCAGCGGGATCAGCGTCGCGCGCAACGAGCGCAGGAAGATGAAGATGATCAGGATGACCAGCGCCACGGCTTCCCAGATGGTAGTAAAGACGTTGTCGATGGATTCGCGGATGAACTGCGAGTTGTCGTTGGCCACGGTCATGTTCATGCCGTCGGGCAACAAGGCCTGAACGTCGTCCCAGGCCGCTTCGAGCCCATCGGAAATATCCAGCGGGTTGGCCGTGGCCTGCTTGACCAGGCCCAGGGTCACCGCCGGCAGACCGTTGAAGCGCACCACGGTGCGCTCATCGCGCGGCCCCACTTCGGCGCGGCCAACATCGGACAGGCGCAGCAGATAGCCTTGCGAATCATCGAGAATCAGCTCGTTGAACTGCTCCGGCGTGCGCAAGTCGGTTTCCGACAGCACGCTGAACTCGCGCTCGCGCGACTCGATGCGCCCGGCCGGGATTTCCACGTTCTGCCGGCGCAGGGCATCTTCCACGTCCTGCACGGTGAGGTTGTGCGCGGCGAGTTTCTCCGGATCGAGCCAGATACGCATGGAGAAGGTACGCGCACCGCGCACCTGCACTTCGGAGACACCGGGAATGGTCTGCAGGCGATCCTTGATCACCCGTTCCAGCACATCGGTGATTTCCATGGCGCTGTGTTGCTGGCTATGGAAGGCAATCCACACCACTGGCTGGGCATCGGCCTCGACCTTCTGCACGATGGGCTCGTCGACTTCGTCGGGCAGCAGGTTACGCACCCGCCCAAGGCGGTCACGCACATCGTTGGCCGCCTCATCGGCACTGCGGCCAAGACGGAACTGCGCGGTGATCTGGGTGTTTTCCGCACGGCTGATGGAGGTGACTAAATCCAACCCTTCGATACCCGACAGCACGTCTTCCACTGGCTGCGCCACCTGCGACTCCATGATCTCCGGGCTGGCACCGGGATAGGTGACCTGCACGGTGACGATGGGCACGTCGATATTGGGGTATTCACGCACATTGAGGCGGTCGTAGGCCATCAGCCCCAACAGCACCACAATCAGCGACAGGACGGTGGCGAATACCGGCCGGCGAATGCAGACGTCAGAGAGTGTCACGGCTGGCGCTCCCCACTCTTGCTGCGCACGGCCAGCCCTTCGCGTACACGCTGCCAACCGGCGCTGATAATGGTTTCGTCGCCTTGCAAACCTTCACGCACCTCGACCAAGCCGTCGAAACGCTTGCCCAGCGTCACTTCACGGCGCTCGACCTTGCCATCGACCAACAGATTGACCAGCAGCTTGTCGCCCTGCGGCATCACCGCCTCTTCGGGAATTACCAGCGCGTTGGGCCGTTCTTCGAGAATCACCGAGACACGCACGAACTGCCCCGGACGCAGGCGGCGGTCATCGTTGGCGATATGTGCACGGATGGCCTGGCTACGCCCGGCTTCATCCAGGCGCGGGTTGATGGCGAAGATTTCGCCACGGAAACGTTCATCCGGGTATGTATCGAGGGTGATTTCCACGGTCTGCCCCAGGCGCACCTGAGCCACGGCCTTCTGCGGAATACGGAAGTCGACCTTGAGCGGGTCGAGCTCTTCCAGGTTGACGATGTTCTGCCCGGCGCTGAGGTAGTCGCCGACGCTGGCCTGGCGCAGGCCGAGCGTGCCATCGTAGGGCGCCTTGATCTGGGTCTTGTCGAGCCGCGCCTGGGCCAGCGCCTGACTGGCACGTGCGGCCTGGAGCTGGCTTTGCGCCTCGTCTCGCGCCTGGGCGTTGCTGGCGCCACGCTGAAACAGCATCTGCGCACGCTGGTAGTTTTTCTCGGCGAGGTCGAGGTTGGCCCGAGCCTGGGCGAACTCGGCACGGGCAATGGCGTCGTCGAGACTGACCAGCAGATCGCCGGCAGTCACCGCCTGGCCTTCACGAAAATGCAGGGTGGCCAGGCGCCCTTCCACTTCCGGGCGAATCATCACCGACTCGTCGGAACGCAGCGAACCGAAGGTGATCAGCTCGTCGCGCACCTCCATCTGCCGCACCGGCACCACCTCGACCATTGGGCCTTCGGCAGCCACCGCAGGCAACGCGTAAAAGCCCAGCAACAGCCACGGAAGCGCACGCAACAGCCCGCTCATGATCAGCCCCTTCTTCTTGGTAGAAGCGGAGTCTAACCGGCTGCTGCGTTACTGAAAGGTGCGCAAGTTATTTCGCTATGTTTTTCGCTCGCCGCCACATTCTGTAGGAGCGGCTTCAGCCGCGACCACTCAACGGTAGCCCGGATGAAACCCCGGGAACACAGCAGCCATACCCCGGATTTCATCCAAGCTACCGGCGCGGCCTGCGCCGCGAAAATCGCGGATGAATCCGCTCCCACAAAACCGTCACTGGCGCATGCCGCGACCGCTGATCAGCAGACGGATGCACAGCGTGTAGAGCACGGCGGTGGCCAGCAGCATGAAGCCAATGGCCACGCCAATGCGAATGTCGGACACCCCGAGAATGCCGTAACGAAAGGCATTGACCATATGCAGGACGGGGTTGCCCAGCGATACCGTCTGCCAGAATGGCGGCAACAGCGTGATGGAATAGAACACCCCGCCCAGGTAGGTCAAAGGCGTCAGCACGAAGGTGGGGATGATCGAAATGTCGTCGAAGTTGCGCGCGAACACAGCGTTGACGAAGCCACCGAGAGAAAAGATGGTCGCCGTCAGCAACACCACCAGCACGGTCACACCCAGGTGATGCACCTGTAGATGGGTGAAGAACAGCGACAGGATGGTGACGATCACCCCCACCGCCAGCCCGCGCAGCACACCACCGACGACGAAGCCGATGAGGATGGTGTGCGGCGACACTGGCGACACCAGCAGTTCCTCGACGTTGCGCTGGAACTTGCTGCCGAAGAAGCTCGACACCACGTTGCCGTAGCTGTTGGTGATCACCGACATCATGATCAGCCCCGGCACGATGTATTCCATGTAGCTGAAGCCGCCCATGTCGCCGATCTGCCGGCCAATCAGGTTACCGAAGATGACGAAGTACAGAACCATGGTGATCGCCGGCGGCAGCAGGGTCTGCGGCCAGATACGCACGAAACGGCGCACCTCGCGATGAACGATGGTACGTAGCGCCACCAGGTTGGCGGCAAACTCGCTGTTGAGGTACTGGGTATTCATTGCGCCACCTTGGCCAGGTTCTTTTCCACCAGAGAGACGAACAGCTCCTCCAGGCGATTGGTCTTGTTGCGCAGGCTAAGCACCTGCACCTGCTGCTGGGCCAACTGCTGGAACAGCGCATTGAGCCCCTGACTCTTCTCCACCTGCACTTCCAGGGTGTGGTGATCGAGCAGGCGCGCCGGATAGCCAATCAGCTTCGGCGCCACGCTGTAGGAGTCCTTCAGATCGAGCAGGAAGGTCTCGACATGCAGCTTTTTAAGCAGGTCCTTCATGCTGCTCAGCTCGACGATGCGGCCGTGATCGATGATGCCGATGTTGCGGCACAGCTGCTCGGCCTCTTCCAGGTAATGGGTGGTGAGGATGATGGTGATGCCCTGGTTGTTCAGCTCGGTGAGAAAGCTCCACATCGACCGGCGCAACTCGATATCCACGCCGGCGGTGGGCTCGTCGAGAATCAGCAGGCGCGGCTGGTGCACCAGGGCGCGGGCGATCATCAGGCGGCGCTTCATGCCACCGGACAGCTCGCGTGAAGCCACGTCGCGTTTGTCCCACAGGCCGAGCTCGGTCAGGTACTGCTCGGCGCGCTCCTTGGCGATGGCGCGCGGGATGCCGTAGTAGCCGGCCTGGGTGACGACGATGTCGAACACTTTCTCGAACTGGTTGAAGTTGAATTCCTGCGGCACCACGCCCAGGCAGCGCTTGAGCGCGTAGGGCTCGCGGTCGAGGTCATGGCCAAATACGCTGACCGTGCCGCTGCTCTTGTTCACCAGTGTGGAAAGCACGCCGATGGTGGTGGATTTGCCGGCACCGTTGGGGCCGAGCAAAGCGAAGAAGTCCCCTTCGGCAACGTCCAGATCGATGCCGTGCAGGGCCTGGAAGCCGTTTCCGTAGGTCTTGGTCAACTGGCGAATGGTCAGGGCGGAGCTCATGAAGATGGGGTTTCCCGCGCGAAGGTGAGGTTGTCATAGATGAGGGCACAGACGCTCGATTGCAACTGCGTGTTTCGTCCGCTCATTGCTGGCATGCACCCTACCGACCCTGACGCGCGGAGAAAAGGCCGTCCTGGCGATCTTGATTATCGACTCAGTCGATAACACTGGCTTCGCGCTGCATGTCGCCGCTCACTTCCAAGCCCCCGGCCTCGAACAGATGTGGATAGCAATTGCGCAGGTGCGCGAAGAACAGCTGCTGCGGCAGATCCTCGAACTGGCCGTGGTCCTGCAGGTATTCCATGCAGCGCTCGCCGCGCTCGTTGTAGGGATGAAAGACGCTGTCGTGCACACCATCGAACTCCAGCGGCGCCACCTTGAATACGCGGCACAGCGCCTCGTTGAACGCTGGCGTGGCCTTGACCCAGCGCCCGTCCAGATACAGCTCGGTGTAGCCGTGCATGGCGAACACCTCGCTGCGCAGCAGCTCCAGCAGGCGCGGCGTCGACAGGTGATTGCGCACATCGGCCAGGCCGATACGCGCAGGAATGCCGCAATGCCTTGCGCATGCGGCGAGCAGATTGGCCTTGGGCACGCAGTAGGACTCCCCGGCCGTCAGCGCGTGGCTGGCCTTCAGCGTCTGCGCATCGAGGCTGAAGGCATAGGGGTTGTAGCGAATCTCGTCGCGCACTGCCGAATACAGAGCCACGGCCTGACTGATCGGTTCTCGTGAGGCACCACGCCAACGTTCGGCGAACTCGACTACCAATGGATGGTCACTGTCAATGAAGCGGCCGGGGCGAAGATAGATCTGCATGACGGGGCTCCTGAAGTTCGCTTCAGTCTAATCCGCCAGTTGCGCGATGCTTACGACGATCCGGCCAAGCTCACCGCCCCTCGCGCCATTTATGGCCCGCCACCCCTGGCTGCCACCCTGCGGGCCGTCGCTACGCGACGTTAAAAATGGCTCCCGGCCATTTTTTATGGCTATGCTCGGGGCGTTGCCCGCTCGAATCATGGAGGAATGCACATGCTCGTCATCTGGTTGCTGGTGCTGCTGCTCGGGGTCATCTACCTGGCCCATAGTCGTACCGCCGCCCTCCCCGCCCTCGGCATCACCGCGGCCTATCTGGTGGCCATGGCCCTGTTCAGCCCGGTACCCGGCTGGCTGCAACTGCTGCTGTGGATCATCACCGGCGCAGTCGCCGCCTTCATCCTGCTTGGCGATCTGCGCCGGCAGCTCTTCACCCGCCCCTTGTTCGCCTGGTTCCAGCGTGTGTTGCCGCCGATGTCGGCCACCGAGCGAGACGCCATCGAAGCCGGCACGGTGTGGTGGGATGGCGAGCTGTTCAGTGGCAAGCCAGACTGGGACAAGCTGCTGGCCTACCCCAAGGCCAGGCTGACCGAGGAGGAACAGGCCTTCATCGACGGCCCCACCGAAGAACTCTGCGCGATGATCAGCGACTGGCAGGTCGGCCAGGAGATGGACCTGCCGGAGAAAGCCTGGGAGCACATCAAGCAGCATGGCTTCTTCGCCCTGATCATTCCCAAGGAATATGGCGGCAAAGGTTTTTCCGCCTACGCCCACTCGCAGGTGGCGATGAAGCTGGCCACACGCAGCGGCGACCTGGCCTCCACCGTGATGGTGCCCAATTCCCTCGGCCCGGCCGAACTGCTGCTGCACTACGGCACCGAGGAACAGCGCAACCACTACCTGCCACGCCTAGCGCGCGGCGATGACATCCCCTGCTTCGCCCTCACCGGCCCGCTGGCCGGCTCCGACGCCGGCGCCATGCCGGACACCGGTGTCGTCTGCAAGGGCCAGTTCAACGGCGAGGAAGTGATCGGCCTGCGCCTGAACTGGGAGAAGCGCTACATCACCCTCGCCCCGGTGGCTACCCTGCTCGGCCTGGCCTTCAAGGCTTACGACCCGGATCATCTGCTGGGCGACCAGGAAGACCTCGGCATCAGCCTGGCACTGATCCCCACCGATACCCCCGGCGTGGAAATCGGTCGGCGTCACCTGCCGCTGGGCGCGGCCTTCATGAACGGGCCGAACTCGGGCAAGGACGTATTCATTCCGCTCGACTACCTGATCGGCGGCCAGGAGTATCTCGGCAAGGGCTGGATGATGCTGATGAACTGCCTGTCGGTCGGCCGCTCCATCTCGCTGCCCGCAGTCGGCACGGGCGCGGCCAAGTTCACCAGCCTCGCTACCGGCCAGTACGCCCAGTTGCGCGAGCAGTTCAACGTACCGCTGGCGGCCTTCGAAGGCATCCAGGAAGCCCTGGCGCGCATCGGCGGTAACGCCTGGCTGATGGACAGCGCGCGGATCCTCACCGCCAATGCCGTCGACCTGGGCGAGAAGCCCTCGGTGCTGTCGGCAATCCTCAAGTACCACCTCACCGAGCGCGGTCGCGAGTGCATCAGCCACGCCATGGACGTGCACGGCGGCAAGGGCATCATCATGGGCCCGAACAACTACCTGGCCCGCTCCTGGCAGGGTGCGCCGATCTTCATCACCGTCGAGGGCGCCAACATCCTTTCGCGCAACCTGATGATCTTCGGCCAGGGCGCCATCCGCTGCCATCCCTATGTGCTCAAGGAGATGGCCCTGGCTGAGCGCGAGGACAAGGATCAGGCACAGGTCGAGTTCGACTCGCTGCTGATGAGTCATATCGGTTTCGCCGTCAGCAATGCCGCCAGCAGCTTGCTGCTGGGCCTGACGCTGAACCGCCTGGGCACCGTCCCAGGTGACGACCTCAGCCAGCCCTACTACCGTGCTCTCAACCGTCTGGCCGCCGCCTTCGCCCTGTGCGCCGACAGCAGCATGATGCTGCTCGGCGGTGACCTGAAGCGTCGCGAACGCCTGTCTGCGCGCCTGGGTGATGTGCTCAGCTATCTCTACCTGGGCTCGGCGGCACTCAAGCGCTACCACGATCTGGACTATCAGGAATCCGTCAGACCGCTGCTGCGCTGGGCCATGGAGGAAAACCTCTACCACGCCGAGCAGGCACTCGATGATCTGCTGAGCAACTTCCCCAACCGCCTGTTCGGTTGTCTGCTGAAAGTGCTGGTGTTCCCGCTGGGTCGCCGCCATCACGGCCCGAGCGATGAACTGGACGCCGAGGTGGCCGCGATCATCGGCCGCCAGGCCGGCGATCCCGGTCTGGAGTCGGTGCTGGAAGGCTGCTATCGCCCGCAGGCCGATCAGGACTCGGTCGGCGCCCTGCAGCATGCGCTGAACCTGGTGCAGGCCAGCCAGGACGCACGTAAACGCCTGCAGCAGGCACTCAAGGACGGCAGCCTGCAACCGGCTCCGGGCCAGGACGCCATCGAGGCGGCGATTGCTGCCGGTATTCTCGATGGCGAGCAGGGTCAACGCCTGCAGGCGGCCGAGGCGGCACGTCGCCGGGTGATCGATGTCGACGATTTTGCCAAGGAAGAGCTCGAACTGGGCATTGGCAAGGTGCGCTAACCCAGCGCTTCGTGGGAGGGGCTTTAGCCGCGATTCTCTTTGGTCGCGACTGCAGGGATGCAGGAGGTAGAGCGAAGCAGGATGCCCGAGCCGAAAGCCCCACCCACGAAAGCCACCCATGCAGGACAGCGGGCGCCAGGAGCTCTATACTCCTGCGCCCGTTTTACCTTTCAGGACACTGCAACATGGCCAGCCATCTCGAACATCACCTCGCCCTGCTCAATCACCTGCGCGATATTCTCGTCGCCCTGGGCGAAGCCGAACAGGTGCTCGACGACAGCCACGCCCTGTTCCTCGAGCGCTACGACGAACTGCTCGCCGAACTGCCGCGTGATCCGGTGTCCAGCCAATACCTCGGCCAGGACCTTATCAGCCAGGTATTCCATCGCTATCCGCAGATCGCCCATCTGGTACCGCGCGACCTGCTGTGGTTCTTCGGCGGCGACTGCCTGCACTTCATGCCGGACGAAGAAATCGCCCTCTACCAGGCCCTCGACGAGCGTCGCTTCGAAGCTGAAGAGAACGACGAGCCGTTCGACTGGAACCAGGAAAAACAGCTGCTGGCCCTGCCCACAGACGGCGCCAAGCATTGATTCGCACCTGACGAGCCATTGGTCAGAATGTCGCAGGCAACTGCGATGACAGCGCCTTGGGTTTCGGGCATAAATACCCCCACCAGTATTTATGAGATCCGATAATGCGCTCCCTATTGCTCACCGCCCTGCTCGTCTCTACAACAGTCAACGCTGCCCCCCTCTGGCAGGAAGAAGCTGCTGCGCAGATCCCGCCGTTCGCCGAACAGCTGCTAGGTACCGTGCGCCAGGCCAGCGCCGAGGGCGGCCCGACTGCAGCTGTACGGGCCTGCCAGTCACTGGCGCCGCAGATTGCCAGCGAGCACAGCCAGCACGCCTGGCAGGTAGGCCGCACTTCACTCAAGGTACGCAATCCGGACAACGCTCCCGATGCCTGGGAACGAGCCGTGCTCGAACGCTTCGCCAGCGCCGCCGCAGCGGGTACGCCGGTGAAAGACCTGCGCCATGGTGAAGAGGTCGACGGCCAGTATCGCTACATGCAGGCCATCGCCGTTGGCGAACCCTGCCTGGCGTGTCACGGCAAGGCGATCAAGACGGAGATACGAGAAGCCATTGACCAGTACTATCCACATGATCAGGCCCGCGGTTATCAGGTCGGCGAACTTCGCGGCGCCTTTACTCTCAGTCGACCCCTTGCACAGGAAACCCCATGACCCAGAGTACCGACCTGCAAGCACGCATGCTCGAACAGCAGCAAGCGATGCTCAAGCGCCTGGCCCGGGTCGAGGGCCAGATCCGCGGCATCCAGGCGATGATCAGGCGCGGCGAGGACTGCGCCGCCATCGCTCAGCAGTTTTCCGCCGCCCGAAGCGCGCTGGATAAGTCCTATCGCCTGATGCTCACCTGCCTGATCGAAGAGGCCATGCTCGACCCAGAGCAGAACCCCGAGGACTCGCTGCAGCGTGTGCGCGAGATCTTCACCAAGTACACCTGATGCCGCTCGAGGGCGGCACGCAGCGTCACGTAGCCTTTCGCCTGGAGTCCGGCCCTGCTGCGGTTATAGCCCACCTGAAAGGCATTCCATTTTTTATTCTATTTAAATATAAGCATAGAACCAAAAAACAGTTACGATTGCTCCCAACTAAATACTCCCACGGGTATATGCGAGGAGCACCCTCATGCAAGCCGATGTCAGAGAATTCTTCGATCCCGCCACCTACACCTATAGCTATGTGGTAGCAGACCCCGCTACCCGCCACTGCGCCATCGTCGACTCGGTTCTGGATTACGACCCAGCCTCGGGGCGGACTTCATGCGACAGCGCCGATCGCATCATCGCCTACGTGAGGAGTCGCGGCCTGCAGGTGGAATGGTTGCTCGAGACCCATGTGCATGCTGACCACCTCTCGGCCGCGCCCTACCTCAAGCGCGAGCTTGGCGGCCAGCTGGGTATCGGCGAGAACATCACCGTGGTACAGAACACCTTCGGCAAGCTGTTCAACGCCGGAAGCGATTTCGCCACCGATGGCAGCCAGTTCGATCGGCTGTTCGCCGATGGCGACGAGTTCCATATCGGCGAAATCCGCGCGCAAGCCATGCATACCCCCGGCCATACCCCGGCCTGTATGACCTACCTGATCGGCGATGCCGGCTTCGTCGGCGATACCCTGTTCATGCCTGACTACGGCACTGCCCGCTGTGACTTCCCCGGCGGAGACGCAAGCACCCTGTTCCGGTCGATTCAAAAACTGTTCGCCCTGCCTGGCGAAACCCGCCTGTTCATGTGCCATGACTACAAGGCACCAGGACGCGATGATTTTCACTACCAGACCAACGTGGCCGAACAGCGCGCACACAACGTACATGTGCACCAGGGCATCGCCGAAGCCGACTTCGTCGCCATGCGCCGCGAACGCGATGCCGGCCTGGATATGCCTGCCCTGATCCTGCCCTCGGTACAGGTGAACATGCGTGCTGGACAGCTGCCGCCGGCCGAAGACAACGGCATCCACTACCTGAAAATTCCCCTGAATGTGCTGTAAGGCTTGCGCCAGGGTCGGAGCATGAAGTGGAGTCACTGGCTGCCCTGCCTGGATTGGGGCCGGCGCTATGACCGCAGCAGCGCTGCGCAGGATGGCCTAGCCGCGCTGATCGTCACCCTGATGCTGATTCCACAGAGCCTGGCCTACGCCATGCTCGCAGGCCTGCCCCCGGTAACCGGCCTGTATGCCAGCATCCTGCCGCTTCTGGCCTATGCCCTGTTCGGCTCCAGCCGCACGCTGGCCGTCGGCCCGGTGGCGGTGGTGTCGCTGATGACCGCCGCCAGCCTGGCGCCATTGTTCCCTGCCGGCAGCCCGCAATACGTCGGCGCGGCCATGCTTCTGGCGCTGCTGTCCGGCATGCTCCTGGCCGCGATGGCCATGCTGCGCCTGGGCTTCATCGCCAACTTTCTCAGCCATCCGGTGGTGTCCGGTTTCATCAGCGCCTCAGGCATTCTCATCGCCGTCGGCCAGCTCAAGCACCTGCTCGGTGTCTCGGCCTCTGGCGAGAACTTGCCGCAGTTGCTGCCACAGCTGATCGAGGCACTACCTGGCACACACTGGCCTACCCTGCTCATCGGCGTATTCAGCCTGGCATGGCTGTGGTGGGCAAGAACCCGCCTCAAACCGCTGTTGCAACGCCTTGGTCTGTCGGCGCCACTGGCGAGCAACCTGGCCAAGGCCGGACCGATAATGGCGATCATCGCGGCCATCGCCGCTGTCGCCCTGCTGCAGCTGGAGCAGGCAGGCGTGAGAGTCGTAGGCGTGGTGCCCCAGGGTCTGCCGGGGCTGACCCTACCGACCCTGGATCTCGACCTGGCCGTGCAGCTGTTGCCGGCGGCGCTGCTTATAAGCCTGGTCGGGTTCGTCGAATCGGTCTCCGTCGGCCAGACCCTGGCCGCCAAGCGTCGCCAGCGCATCCACCCGGACAACGAGCTGCTCGGCCTTGGCGCGGCGAACATCGCCGCATCCTTCAGTGGCGGCTTCCCTGTGACCGGCGGTTTCGCCCGTTCGGTGGTCAATTACGATGCCGGCGCGCAGACGCCGATGGCCGGGGTATTCACCGCCTTGGGCATCGGCCTCAGCCTGATGCTGCTGACGCCCCTGCTGCACGACCTGCCGCAGGCCGTGCTGGCGGCCACCATCATCGTCGCCGTACTCAGCCTGGTCGACCTCAAGTCGCTGCGCCATACCTGGCGCTACTCGCACCAGGACGGTGCCGCGCAGCTCGCCACTCTGCTCGGCGTGCTGCTGATCGGCGTTGAAACCGGCATCCTGCTCGGTGTCGGCCTGTCGCTGCTGCTGTTTCTCTGGCGCACCAGCCGACCGCATATCGCCGTGGTCGGCCAAGTACCCGGCAGCGAACACTTTCGCAATGTCGAGCGCTTTGCCGTGATCGAATCACCCAGCGTTCTGTCCCTGCGCGTCGATGAAAGCCTGTACTTCCCCAATGCCCGCTATCTCGAAGAACGCGTCGGCGAGCTGGTGACCGCACGCCCCCAGGTGCGCCACCTGGTGCTGATGTGCTCGGGGGTCAATCTGATCGACGCCAGCGCCCTTGACTCGCTGCAGACGATAGTCGAGCGCCTGCGGACGGCCGGCGTGCAGTTGCACCTCTCCGAGGTCAAGGGCCCGGTGATGGACCAACTGCGCCGCTCCGACTTCCTGCAGACCTTCGGCGGCCAGGTGTTCATCAGCCAGTTCGAGGCGCTCAAGCACCTCGCCCTCGCGCTCTCCTCCCAACCACTGTCCATGCAAGGAACCCCCCACGAAAAGCGCTCATGACCTGGTAGTCGCGGCCAAAGCGAAGATCACCGAAATCGACCTGCTGGAAGCCGAACCCGCCATTCGACAGGCCGATCTACTGATCGATGTTCGCGAAGCGGACGAGTTCCACAACGCACACATTCCCGGCGCCATCAACATTCCTCGCGGCCTGCTGGAATTCAAGCTGAGCAATGACCCGCAACTCGCCGACCCAGAGCTCAAGCTGGTGCTGTATTGCAAGAACAGCGGACGCTCGGCCCTGGCCACACTCGCCCTGCAAGACATGGGTTATCGCAACGTGGTGTCCCTGGTCGGCGGTATTGAAGCCTGGCAGGCAGCCGGTCGTGACGTGCGGACACCTGCATTGCCGGCATTCGACTGAGCACCAGGGCGGCTCGAAAGGGCAAAGCTGCTACAAATCGACATTCCCCTGATCTGCATCAATGCCCGCCTCTATATACTCCCCCGGGTACCGCGTAACATTAAGACACATCTATTCTGCCGGCGCCGCTTGCGGGTGAGCGCCGGCAAAACCGGAGCGTCGAGATGCCCGAACGCACCCCCACCTCCCCCTGGCGAATCCCGCTGGTCCGCGAGATAGCCGTGGTCCTGCTGATCAAGCTGACCTTGCTGCTCGGCATCAAGGCCATCTGGTTCAACGAACCCACCGTTCCCAGGGACGGCCAGCAGCGTATCGAAACGCACCTGCTCGGCAAGCCCGCCACCCCGCCTTCTGTCACTACCGAGGGGACACCGAGATGATCTCGGAATCAGTCGTCGACCTGTCACGCCTGCAGTTCGCCATGACAGCGATGTATCACTTCATCTTCGTCCCCCTGACCCTGGGCCTGGCCTTCCTCCTGGCAATCATGGAGTCGGTCTACGTGATGACCGGCAAACAGGTCTACAAGGACATGGTCAAGTTCTGGGGCAAGCTGTTCGGCATCAACTTCGCCCTGGGCGTCACCACCGGGCTGACCATGGAGTTCCAGTTCGGCACCAACTGGGCCTACTACAGCCACTATGTCGGTGACATCTTCGGTGCGCCGCTGGCCATCGAGGGGCTGATGGCGTTCTTCCTCGAATCCACCTTCATCGGCCTGTTCTTCTTCGGCTGGGACCGCCTAAGCAAGCTGCAGCACCTGACCGTGACCTGGCTGGTGGCAATTGGCTCGAACCTTTCGGCGCTGTGGATCCTCATCGCCAATGGCTGGATGCAGAACCCGGTGGGTGCCGAGTTCAACTTCGAGACCATGCGCATGGAACTGACCGATTTCGGTGCCCTGCTGTTCAACCCGGTGGCGCAGGTCAAGTTCGTGCATACCGTGGCGGCGGGCTATGTCACCGGTTCGATCTTCGTCCTGGCCATCTCCAGCTACTACCTGCTGAAGAAACACGATCAGGGTTTCGCCCGTCGCTCCTTCGCCATCGCCTCGGCCTTCGGTCTGGCCTCGATTCTCTCGGTGATCATCCTCGGCGACGAGTCCGGTTACGAGATCGGTGACGTACAGAAGACCAAGCTGGCCGCCATCGAGGCCGAATGGGACACCCATCCGGCACCGGCCGGCTTCACCCTGTTCGGCCTGCCCAATCAGCAGGAGCAACGCACTGACTACGCGGTGAAGATCCCCTACGCCCTGGGCCTGATCGCCACCCGTTCGCTGGACAAGGAGGTCAAGGGCATCAAGGACCTGCTCATCGAGCACGAGGCGCGCATCCGCACCGGCATGATCGCTTATGGCCTGCTGGAGCGCCTGCGTGGCGGCGACAAGTCGGCCGAGACCATCGCCGCCTTCAACGAGGTGAAGAGCGACCTGGGTTATGGCCTGCTGCTGAAGAAGTACACGGCGAACGTGGTCGATGCCAGCGAGGCGCAGATCAAGCAGGCGGCGCTGGACACCATTCCCAACGTATTCAGTCTGTTCTGGACCTTCCGCATCATGGTCGCCAGCGGCTTCCTCATGCTGGCGCTGTTCGCCTGCGCCTTCTGGGCCTCGGCGAAGAAGAACGAAGAAAGCAAACCCTGGCTGCTCAAGTGGGCGCTGTGGAGCCTGCCACTGCCCTGGATCGCCGCGCAGACCGGCTGGTACGTCGCTGAACACGGACGCCAGCCCTGGTCGATCGGTGAAGTGCTGCCGACCCATCTGTCTGCCTCCAGCCTGTCGGCCGGTGACGTCTGGGGTTCGCTGATCGCTCTGATCGCCTTCTACAGCCTGCTGCTGGTGGTAGAGATGTACCTGATGATCAAGTTCGCCCGCCTTGGCCCATCGAGCCTGCACAGCGGACGCTACCACTTCGAGCAACAGCAGCCGGCCCACGCCTGAGGACTTCGTCATGTTCGACTACGAAACCCTGAAACTCGTCTGGTGGGTGCTGATCGGCGTGCTGCTGATCGGTTTCGCCCTCACCGATGGCTTCGACATGGGCGCCATGGCGCTGATGCCCTTCGTCGGCAAGACCGACAACGAGCGTCGCGTCGCCATCAACACCATCGCCCCGCACTGGGACGGCAACCAGGTGTGGTTCATCACCGCTGGCGGCGCGCTGTTCGCCGCCTGGCCGATGGTCTACGCGGTGGCCTTCTCCGGGCTGTACTGGGCCATGTTACTGGTGCTGTTGGGGTTTGGGGAGCAATGGAACCAAAAACCAACGTAAGCCCTACCAACGCTTTTCGGTGTCTTCTTCCCAGGCGCCCATCTCGACAAAACAGTTGCGCATGTCGGCCTCCTGGCTGATCTCGGTCAGCAGGTCATGCACGCTCTTGTCCAGCTCATCGTCGCTCCGATACGGAATGGTCAACTCATAGTGGCCGGCATCCAGCCGCTTCATGCCATAGGGCTCCAGGCAGTAGCGCTCAATGTTCTCCGTGGCCCGCTTCCGGCCGCGCACGAACTTGCTGTTATTCACCACCGCGAGGCGCAGGGTGACGGTGGCCACCCGCTCGGCGGCGGGCGGCTCTGCCGGCGACGCGGCCGAAGGCTGCTGGTCGCGTGACCTGGCGCTCTTCTGGTACGCGCCGATCTCGACACCACGGTGGCGCAGGTAGCTGTACAGCGTGCTCTTGGAGATGTGCAGCTTCTCGCCGATCGCGCTGACGCTCAGGCGACCTTCGCGGTAGAGGGTTTCGGCCGCCATGGCGGTGGCCTCAGCCTTGGCTGGCAGGCCCTTGGGACGGCCACCGATCCGGCCACGCGCCCGTGCGGCCGACAGACCCGCCTGAGTCCGCTCGCGGATCAGCTCGCGCTCGAACTCCGCCAGCGAGGCGAACAGGTTGAACACCAGGCGGCCTTGGGCGTGGGTGGTGTCGATGGGGTCATTCAGGCTCTGTAAGCCGACCTTGCGCTCTGCCAGCTCGCCGACCAACTCGACCAGGTGCTTGAGGGAACGCCCAAGGCGATCCAGCTTCCAGATCACCACGGCATCACCCGGCCGCACGTTGGCCAGCAGTTTGTCCAACTCCGGCCGGGCGCTTTTCGCGCCGCTGGCGATGTCTTGGTAGATGCGTTCGCACCCGGCCTGTTTCAGGGCATCGACTTGTAGGTCGGCTTTCTGATCCCGAGTGCTCACTCGCGCATAACCGATCTTCATCAAAAGTACTGTTTACTCGACTACGTTAGTAATAGTTGAACTTTGATTAAGCATACCAGTTATTTGAACCGTAGCGCGGGGAGCTTAACGAACCGAGCCATTCCTCGATAGAGTTCGGCAAAACCTTCGTTTTGTCGAACCATTGCATCGCCCTTTGTGATTGGCGTATAAACACACAAACACCTATTAGCGGAGAACGCTATGAATACCATTCGCTGGAATGTCGCCGTCTCGGCCGACACCGACCAGTCGCTTCGGATGTTTCTGGCCAGCCAGGGCGGCGGCCGTAAGGGCGACCTGTCGCGCTTCATCGAAGAAGCGGTACGGGCACACATCCTGGAGCTGAGCGCTGAGCAGGCCAAGGCCGCTAAC
This sequence comes from Pseudomonas sp. GD03919, assembly GCF_029814935.1. NCBI lineage: Bacteria > Pseudomonadati > Pseudomonadota > Gammaproteobacteria > Pseudomonadales > Pseudomonadaceae > Pseudomonas > Pseudomonas sp. GD03919. The sequence goes on along the minus strand of NZ_CP104582.1, from coordinate 2,143,395 downwards.
GCCCATCTGAGTGAGGCAGAATTGACCAACGCGGTTGACGAAGCGCTCGACTGGGCACGTAAGCGCTGATGCGGGTCGTGTTGGATACCAACATCCTGTTCAGCGCCCTGATCTCGCCACATGGCGCGCCCGATGCGATCTACCGTGCCTGGCGGGCGGCGCGTTTCGAGGTGGTGACCTCGCGGATGCAACTCGATGAAATTCGTCGAGCCAGCCGCTATCCCAAGCTTCAGGCCATCCTACAGCCCGCCAAGGTGGGCGCCATGATCAATAACCTGCAACGGGCTGTGGTACTGGAGCGCCTGACCATCGAGGTCGAAGCCGATGATCCGGATGACTCGTTTTTGCTGGCCATGGCCTTGGCGGGCGATGCGGACTACCTGGTAACCGGTGATCGCCGCGCCGGCCTGCTGCAACGCGGGCACATCGAACGCACGCGGATCGTCACGCCCGCCGTGTTCTGCGTCGAGGTGCTGTGATCAATGCCGGTCGGTTTTCTGACTCAAGAGCAACGCGACGGTTTTGGCCGCTATGTTGATTCGCCCAGCCGTGAAGAGCTGGAACGTTACTTCCACCTGAGCGATGAAGACCGTGAAGCCATCCAGGTGCTGCGGGGTAGCCATAACCGTCTGGGTTATGCCGTTCTGCTGACCACCGTCCGCTTCGTTGGCGTTCTGCCGGACAAGCCCGCCGCCGTGCCGGTGGAAGTCCTGCAGGTGCTTTGCCGACAACTGGCGATTCCAGACCCCGACTGCCTCCAGCGCTATAGCGATCATCGCCGCTGGATACATGCCACCGATATTCAGAACCGCTTTGGCTATCGTCATTTCACCGATCCGGGCATCGGCTTTCGCTTGAGCCGCTGGCTGTATGCCCTCTGCTGGACGGGCACCGACCGGCCGGGAGTGCTGTTTGAGCGAGCCACCTCGTGGCTGTTCACACAGAAAGTCCTCCTGCCTGGTGTGTCTCAACTAGAGCGCTTTATCGCCCAGTTGCGCAGTCGGGTCGAAGAACGCCTCTGGTTTACGCTGGGCCGCAGCGTGACTGAGGAACAGCGATTGCAACTGCAAGACTTGCTGACGGTGGCCGAAGGCAACCGCAGCTCCCGGCTGGATCAATTGCGCTCCGGCCCGGTCATGGTCAGTGGCCCCGCGTTGATTCGGGCACTGCGCCGGCTCGATGACGTGCGCGGCATCGGCATCACCTTGCCGGCGGCGGCGCACATCCCTCCCAGCCGTATCGCCGCCCTGGCCCGCTTCGCCAACACGGCCAAGGTCACCGCGATTAATCGGCTGCCGGCGTCGCGGCGGATGGCGACACTGGTGGCCTTCGCACTCTGCCTGGAGGCGACTGCGCACGACGACGCACTGGAAGTCCTGGAGGCCTTGCTGCGCGACCTGTTCAGCAACGCGGAGAAGGCCGACAAGAAAGCCCGCATGCGCAGCCTGAAAGACCTGGATCGGTCGGCCGCGACGCTCGCCGCCGCGTGCAAGGTCGTGCTGGACAGCTCGATCAGCGATGACAACGTGCGCGCCCGGCTGTTCAACGACCTGCCGAGGACCACCCTGGAAAAGGCCCTGGAAGAGGTCAACGCGCTGATCCGCCCGGTAGATGACGTCTATTTTCTTGCATTGGAAGCGCGCTACCGCAGCGTGCGCCGCTTCCTGCCCGACCTGCTCAAGCACATCCGCTTCGGCTTCAGCCCGGCCGGCAAGGGCGTGGCGGCTAGTCTGGAGTGGCTGCAACTGAACCTGCCGCGCCGGAAGCCAGAGGATGACGCGCCGCAGGAGATCGTGGCCAAGGCTTGGCAGAAGCACATCACCCGCGAAGATGGCTCCCTCGACATGGGTGCCTATGTGTTCTGCACGCTCGATGCGCTGCGCACGGCCCTGCGCCGCCGCGATGTCTTCGTCTCGCCCAGTTGGCGCTATGCCGACCCGCGCCTTGGCCTGCTCGACGGTGCCGAATGGCTGGCGGCGCGACCGATCATCTGCCGGTCACTGGGCCTGACCATCGACGCCAAAACCACCCTGGACGCCTTGTCCGTCGAGCTGGATGCAACCTGGCTGGCAGTAGCCGCGCGCCTGCCCGACAACCCGGCGATTCAACTGAGCGAGAACACCGAGGGCAAGACCGAACTGTCGCTCGGGGCGCTGGACAAGCTGGACGAGCCCTGCTCGTTGCTGCAACTGCGGGCGGCCGTGTCTGACCTGATGCCGCGTGTCGATCTGCCGGAAATCCTCTTGGAAATCGCCGCCCGCACTGGCTTTTCCGAGGCCTTCACCCATGTCTCCGAACGCAATGCACGCGCCGACAACCTGGTCACCAGCCTCTGCGCGGTGCTGTTGGGCGGGGCCTGCAACACCGGCCTGGAGCCCTTGATCCGCACCGACAACCCGGCGCTGCGCCGTGACCGGCTGTCCTGGGTCAGCCAGAATTATATCCGCGACGACACCCTGTCAGCGGCTAACGCCATCCTGGTCGGAGCGCAAAGCCAACTGGAACTGGCCCAAGTCTGGGGTGGCGGCGAGGTCGCCTCCGCCGATGGCATGCGCTTCGTCGTACCGGTGCGCACCGTGCATGCCGGCCCCAATCCGAAGTATTTCGGCACCGGCCGGGGTGTCACCTGGTACAACCTGATTTCCGACCAATTCTCCGGCCTCAACGCCATCACCGTGCCCGGCACGCTGCGCGACAGCCTGGTGTTGCTGGCGGTCGTGCTGGAACAGCAGACCGAGTTGCAGCCGACGCAAATCATGACCGACACCGGGGCCTACAGCGATGTGGTGTTCGGGCTCTTCCGCCTACTTGGCTACCACTTCAGTCCGCGGCTGGCCGATGTCGGCGGTACCCGCTTCTGGCGCACGCGCCCGGACGCGGACTACGGCAAGCTCAACGGGCTGGCCCGCCAGTCGGTCAAACTCGACCTGATCGCCGAGCACTGGGACGACCTGCTGCGCCTGGCCGGCTCGCTCAAACTCGGCCGGGTGCCGGCGACTGGCATCATGCGCACGCTGCAAACGGGAGATAGACCCACCCGGCTGGCCCAGGCGCTGGCCGAATTCGGGCGGATCGAAAAGACTCTGCACACGTTGACCTATATCGACGACGAGTCCAAGCGCCGCGCCACCCTGACCCAGTTGAACCGAGGCGAAGGCCGGCACAGCCTGGCCCGCGCCGTGTTCCACGGCAAACGCGGCGAGCTCCGCCAGCGCTACCGCGAAGGCCAGGAAGACCAGCTCGGTGCTCTGGGCCTGGTGGTGAACATCATCGTGCTGTGGAACACCCTCTACATGACGGCGGCCGTGGAACGGCTCAAGCAGCACGGCTATCCAGTGCTGGAAGAGGATTTGGCCCGGCTATCGCCGCTGATCTACGAGCACATCAACATGCTCGGGCGGTATTCCTTTGCGGTACCGGAAGAAGTTGCGCGCGGCGAGCTGCGGCCACTGCGTAATCCAGACGACGACCTGTGATCCCCCTAAACGCTATGAGCAACACCCAAGCTGCTGCTGGATCGGCGGGCACTTCACCGAGCCGAACGAACAGAAAACGCAGCAATCCCCTGGGTTGGGGCGCAGCAGCGCCTTGCAGTTGCTGCACTCGTAATAGAACTGGCAGGCGTCCGTGGGCATGGTTTCCGGCTTGGCGAAGCCGCAGCGCGGGCAAGTCAGCACGGACTCAAGGACAATGGCGCTCATCGTGACCTCACTTCTGCACTGTGGAGGGGTATCCCGCGTTCGCGGTCGCCTCAGTCAGTGCCTCGGGCTGGGCCTTATCGGGATCGTAGGTGACGGTCGCCGTCTTCTGGTCGAAATTGACCTGGACGTCACTCACGCCGGACACCTTCTCCAGCGACTTCTTGACCGTGATCGGACAGAGTCCGCACGTCATGTTCTGCACGTCGAGCGTGACGGTTTTCGGGGGAGCCGCCAGCGCCACGAAGGGCAAGGCGAAAAGCACGGCGATCAGCAGTTTGCGCATGGTTAATCTCCTTCAGTAGAACAGCGGGGCGAGCCACGGCACGGCCAATAGGCCGAGCAGCAGCACGCTGACGATCCAGAACACGAGTCGCTGTCGCACGAGCGTGCGCGGATCGGCGCAGGGTGTACCTGGCGTACAAACCTGTGGCACCAGGTAGAGCTTGCGGAATGCCAATCCCAGGAACAGTAGAGTCAACCCGATGAAGAGGGGGCGTAGTGGCTCCATCATGGTCAGAGCGCCCACCCACGTACCGCCGACACCGAGTGCCAACAGCACCAGTGGCCCGACACAGCACACCGACGCACCGATGGCGGTCAGCGAACTCGCGACCAGCGAGCCTTTCCCGGTGAGTTGCATCCCCATTCCCATCTCCTGAGCCTGATTGCCTAGGTGCTATTCTAAACTCCGTACCAAAGTACGGAATCAAGGAGAAAGTGATGGCCACAGAGCTGACCATTGGCAAGCTGGCAGACGCCGCCGGGGTGAACGTCGAGACGATCCGCTACTACCAGCGACGCGGGCTGCTGGATGAACCAGCCAAACCCTTGGGTGGCCATCGGCGCTATCCGGTGGACATGGTGAAGCGACTGCGTTTCATCAAGCGGGCTCAGGCGCTGGGTTTCACGCTCTCGGAAGTCGGTGGACTGCTGACGCTGGATGAGTCGTGCGCCTGTGCCGAAACGCGAGCACGGGCTGCACGCAAGCTCGCGTTGATCGAGCAGAAGATGGCCGACTTGGTCGTCATGCAGCAACTGTTAGGCGAACTGGTGCAGCAATGTGATGCGGGAGACGGCGGAACGATCTGCCCGATCATCGAGGCACTGATCAGAGAGTAATGCCTGGCGGGTGAGCTGGAGATCGGAAAGCCCCTTTACGGTGGGATTCAGAGCTTACGTTGGTTTTTGGTTCCATTGCTCCCCAAACCCCTACCTCTTTAGAAATCGTGATTATCAGGGCCACATAGAGTAAGGCAGTGATTGCCGCCGCCACAACAAATGTCCAGCATTCCTTGCTATTAGTTAGAGGATGTTTTTGTGAAGACATGCTTATAATCCTTTTCGCATTTGCCTTTAAGATCTTGAAACAAACTACAGCCTTTAATGTCTGTCATTTTAAATGTTAGCAAATTCTTGATGAAATCATCATAGCCCATTTCGCCAAAATTCGCAGGCACATCCATTACTTTCACAGAGACCGGCTCATCCTGATCGTCAAGCACTTCAACTCTAGCCGTTGCTTGTTTAATGGTAGGTATCATACTTTGAATACCACTTATGATCAGACTTGAATCTACTGAGCTATCAAAGCGTACGTGATGTCTTACCTTTTCAATTAGGCCTTGCAGCGGCGACTCTTCACGTAAAGACGCTTCGAGAGAAGACACTTCGTATCTGAAAGAACGTATGGATTTGTATTTTTCTAAAACTTTTTTAATGTCTTTTGACTGAGCAATCATGTCAAATTCAATTCCATGAAAAAAACGACTATTAATAGCTTTTAATTGTTTTCTTGGTACGGAATCTCTACCACCGAGAGCTAATATCTCTGCATCTCGCTTAGCCTCTAATTTTCGCCTATAAAGCGTGGTTATCATTGATCCAAAATTAGGGGCGGTACACGACCCATGATGATACTGGTAAATCCCAAAGCCATTTTTTTATTGATAATTAAAAAATTGAATTCAGCTATTTTTTCAAGTTTTGATAGATCCGAGACCTTAATTTCAAGATTGCTTCCTTTCCCTACTAATGATGTGAATTTTTTCTGGTTTTTTATGGTTATAACTGTGCCATAGATATATTTTTCATCTTGGTCAATTATTATTTTTCTCGCACTATCAGTGCGGATTGGAAAGTCAATATCGGCTCCTACTAATGACACGAAGAAATTAGTTAGCGCGATGTCGCTTTTTTTTGTTGAAAAGGAGACGCCGTAGTTTTTAACAGTGAACATTGCTGATCAATTTCCTTTTGATTCTCGAAATATAATATATTCGTTAGTTTTTTAGCTTGTAAAATTTATTATTCACTTCAAGCCTGCCCAGCTCCATTAATGTCATGTGTTGAAGCAGGCGGCTGTCGATATGTTGCAGCTTGATATTAACATTGTGGCTGAGGACGTAATACATCACTACGCATTCTCAGCGCGGTAGCCTGGATGACCACTGGTGGAAAATGCTCCGCAGTTTTCCACCCTACAGGGACTTGATGGCTTTGTAGGGTAGACAACGCCTTCTTGTCCATCAGCTTTTGCGAGCGACAGCAATGGGTCGGACACACCATTGTCGACCGGCCGCTTTTGGCCGATTCAAGCCTGACGCGATAGACCGGACTCGGCCAAAAGCAGTCTTTGATTGGTGACCAAGCGGCCCTCGTGCGGGGGCAGTTATTAGGCCCAAAGGTCTCTAGGAAAGCCGGGGCTATTGATAGGGCCGGTTCACCTCTAGCATTGTGGTCAGGTGGTACTGATGAAGTCAGGTGGTGAGTCCACTCATGATCAACAGCGATGCACTCGGCCCTGCGAAAATTACATCGAGATTAGTGCCGGCTCAGTTAGCCGCGTGCTCAGAAAGCCCAGCTGGATCAATTACTCGAATATGCCGAAAACCGATCTTAATCAGTCCCGCCTTTTCCAGTTGTTTTAGCAGCCCGTTGATAGTCTGGCGGGAAGAACCAAGTATGGAGGCTAAATCCGCCTGAGAAACATTCAAAATAACTTCCTCAGAGCCTGTTGCCTGTGGTTGCAGCAACAACAGTTCTGCTAAACCTGTACGCAGCCGTTGCAGCGGCACGATCATCTGGCCATCGGCAAAGTGCCGCATAAAAGCGGCATAGCGCTTGGCAATAAAAAGTGTAATTGCCTTGCAATAGAGAGGTTCCTCTTCAAGGATTCGCTCGAATTGCTGCAGAGGCAGCATTAGTAATTGCACATTGGTATCGGCGATCACAGCCACATCGGCCTTTTCGCCTGTAATCAGGGCGAGGAAGTTGAACCAAAATCCTCTCTCGCCAATCATATAAAGCTTCTCCTCACCCTCGAATAGCAGCCGCGAAACCCGCACGCGCCCCTCAAGCACTACTGAGGCTGCAGTCGGTCGGCTGCCTTGGGCAGTGATCACCTGCCCTTTGCGATAGTGGCGCAATACGGAAGACTGGATGATTTTGTCTTGCACTTCCCCCGGCAAGCTTGCGAACCAGTCATCTGCCTCGCGCAGGCGGTAGATTGTCTGATGGGCTGCGTCATCTATGTTTTGCATTTGGAAACCTTGGAAACATCGATGTTGGGTCTTAACCACATTCGACAGTTTCCCAAGATATGGGATGCAGGGGAAGCCGAATTAACGGCTCGCAGCTAACAGCGGCACCACCCTATCCCGGTGCAGCAGCAGCAGGGCTAAAGACAGCAAGTAGTGCAGCCATTGGATGCCAGATAGCGGTCCGAGCATCTCTTCACCGGTTGCACCGGCCGCTAGACTAACGATGAACACTAGCGCCGCCCCGAGTGGCATTACCCGCCGCGTCACTAAGGCTGTGGCACAGATTAACAAGACAGAGCCAAGAGGCACCAGCATGCGCCAGGTGTCAAATCCCGACACGCTAATCACCACCCCGAAGCTCCCAACCAAGAGCGCGAAGCGCCCTGCGGCCGTGATGCGCTGAGCAACAGAGTCATCTGGCCAGCGCAGTGCAATGACCAGCAGCGGGAAACCTGCGCTGGCGGCAACCAGGCCGGTAAAGCGATGTGGGCCGGCGAACAACTCACCATACTGGTAATGCAGTGTACCAATCGCTGCCGCCAGGCCGATCAGGCCGCAACCAATGGCTAGAGCAGGGCGCTGGCGCAGCTGGACAAAGGCAATGGAAAAGGCAACCACAGCCAAGATCAAGTCGGAAATGGCATCGGCATTCATTGGGAAGTCCACAAAGCAGCAGGTTTGAAGGAAGTGCGGCTGAGCCATGCAGCGCTGCCTAGCATTACAACCAATAACATCAGCTTGAGTGCGATGGGCATACTAAAACCGAACCAGTCAGGTAGAGCAGCAAAGGCAATGCCCAGTCCTATGACACGGCACTGCTCAAAACGCCGTGCATTGGCACGTCCTTCCAATAGTGACGTGAGAGAGATTGCCGAAATGGCAAAGCCAGCGGCGTAGAGTGCCAGTAAGGTCTTCGGCAAGGTGTTGACTAGCGTCAGAAAATGCATGAGGAACAACATTGCAAGCACCTGATGCACTACCGCATAGCGTTTGACCGCATCGGGTGTACACGGATCGTAATACTTAAACTGCGACGGCTCGTAAGGCTCGCTCGCCTCATCGTGCCAGCCACCAGGTGGTGCCAGCCAGACGCCAAGTTTAGCCCGCCAGCCCGGGGTGGCTTTGGATTTCTGCCAGAGCTCAATGTAGTAATGCATGTTGCCCCAGAATGGGTTAAGGCTCTGCAACGGTGTGCGCACGCCGTAGATGACCTTCTCGTCCTTGCGCTCCTCGGCGAAGGTACCGAATAGGCGATCCCAGAGAATCAGAATGCCCCCGTAGTTTGTGTCCATGCAGTAGTCATTTTGCCCATGATGGACGCGATGGTTTGAGGGTGTGACGAAGATGCGATCAAGCCAGCCCAAACGACCAATTACCTCGGTATGCACCCAGTACTGGTAAAGCAAGTCGATCAGCAACACCCCGGCAAACACGCTGGGCGGCACACCGGCCACTGCCATCGGTAGATAGAATATCCAGCCCAGAAGTGCGCTCGTCGAGGACTGGCGTAAGGCTGTTGCCAGGTTGAAGTACTCGGAAGAGTGATGCGATACGTGCCCGGCCCACAGCAAGCCAATTTCATGGTTCATACGGTGATGCCAGTAGTAGAAAAAGTCGTAGGCCACAAGGGCTCCGACCCATACCCACAGGCTATCGCTAGGCAAGGTCGTGGCGCGGTAGGCTTCGAATACCAGAGTGTAAACGCCCAGTTTCGCCAACTTGGTGAACGCCCCAACCACCTGGCTCAATAGACCATATTGGTAGCTGCTGATGGCATCAGGTATGGAATACGCCGCTAGCCCGCGGCGGTGCGCCAGCCATGCTTCCAGCAAGGTGGTGGTTAAAAAAATCGGTATGGCAAACACGATCAGATTCATTGCGCGCGATCCTTTTCTCTCGACTCAAGAAAGTTGAGCGGCTGATGGCTTTCAGCGACTCAGCGACCAGGCAAGTTAGCACTCTTGACTGTGCCCACTTGTCGGCTCGGCGACAGGTTCTGCACGGCAATAGTGGCAACCTAGCTGACCACTCGTGCCGGGGCTCAGTGCTCAGTGCAGCCCTGGTGTAGTCCACTTCAAGGAGAATAAGCGTGAGTAAAGTAGTCGCAATTAGCGGTGGATTCGGTTGTCTAGGTATAGCGGTAGGCGAGGCGTTCGCGGCCAATGGTTGGCGGGTGGCCCTGATTGATCAGGCCAGCGTGCCGCGACCCCTGGCCGACACGGCGCGCTCTGAAAAACTGCTTATCGGCGCGGTCGATCTAACCGATCTGCACATGGCAAATTGTGCAATGCAGCAGGTGCAGCAGCATTTTCAAGGATTAGATGCGCTCATCAACGTGGCGGGTGGTTTTCGCTGGGAGACCATCGAGGGCGGCGATCTTGCGACCTGGGATTTGATGTATCAAATGAACGTGCGCACTGCCGCAACGGCTAGCATGGCCGCGCTGACACACCTGAAGAAAGCCGAAGCCGGGCGCATTATCAACATTGCAGCCGGAGCGGCCAGTAAGGCCAGCCTAGGCATGGGGGCCTATGCTGCAGCAAAGTCCGGGGTGATGCGCCTTACGGAGGCGTTGGCCGAAGAGTTGAAAGATCAGCGCATCACGGTCAATGCGATCATGCCATCGATCATCGATACCCCGCAGAACCGCCTCGATATGCCTGATGCGGATGCCACCCGCTGGGTTACGCCAGAGCAGGTCGCTAATGTGATCGTATTTTTAGCCTCTCAGGAGGCTAGTGCAATCACAGGTGCAGCTATCGCTGTAAATGGGCGGTGCTAATTTATTAGGCCGGCTGTCGACATAGCAGAGTGGCTGCCTAGAGCCGTTCTTCTCACCCAGGGTTCGCCCGATCCTAATGATCCTAATGATCCTAATGATCCTAATGATCCTAATGCGGCATGCGTGGCCTATGCGTGGGGAACTGACTGGTGTTGCCGGCGGAGAGCTAGCAGCCCTCGGTAGCAGGTCCCAAGTCCTTAGGGTCGACCACCACATACTTTGCCAAGGCGTGTGTCCGCAGCAGTTGTAAGCGACAACATTAGAAAAATACGCGCTAGAAAACCGCCCTATCCCTTGTGGTGCCCACACTATTTCGCTGCCTGGATACGGTATCCAAAATAAGGTTTGAATCCACCGATAAGGAGATGACCTTGAAGCCCTCATATTTGGCTAACGTCACAAGTTTTAGCGATGACCACTCTAATCCTGGCGGCCTCGCCTTCTCAGGCTAACTGGGATCAGGCGAATGCCTTCGAGGAAGGCCAGCAGCGTGTTGCCATCGGTAAGGATCCAATGCCAGGCCCTCGTTCGTGTTTTTGGCGCTACGGCCCGGTCAGTGGTGACCCCTACATCAACATCGCCTTCCCTGACGCCGGAACATTCTATTGGGGAGCAGCTTTCTCGGTGCCGAAGGGCGCGAAGCTGCATTTAGAGGGCAGTTTTCCGCATGCTCGCTATATGTCCCTAATCAGCTATGACCGTTTGGGTGCTCCTCTCGACTCAGTGGCCGACTACCTGATCGCGCCGAAGCCAGGTGCTAGCAACCCATATCTCTTCGGTGCAGACCGCAACAGTAAACAGCGCGGCTATAAAATCGAAGTGGTTAGCGAGCCGTTGAGCACTCCTATTCCATGGGGCGTTTACCAAGAAGCCAAGACCCGCGACAAGATCCATGCGCCTGGTCAAGCCGAAAACGGCCAGCAGCAACTGATTTATCGGATCTACGCAGGGGACAAAAATACCGACGAAACAGCAGGTTCCGGTCTGCCAACTCCGGTACTCACTCTCGCTGATGGCAAGGAGCTGCGCGGACAGGATGTTTGTGCCAGCTTGAGTAGCTTCCAGCCATTGTCGTTTGATCAGGCAGCCCTGGCGACCCCGCGTGAGTACCTCAATAAACTGACGGAGGTGGCCAAGGCGCGTGGCGGTCCGGCCATGCCGGCCAGTAACCCGCCGACCTGGAGCAAGAGTTCGGAAAGCATGTCGCGTTATGCCATTTACACCGGCGACAACACAGTGGCGAGTGGTACCAATAAGAAAGACGGGACCTTCTTTGCCAACCTCGACAACCAGTATGTGCGCACCTTTATCAACCGTAAGCACGGCGAGGTTTTCGTAATCCGCGCCAAAGCACCAACTACGCCAAAGACCTATAACGGCAACACCAAGTTTGAAGATGGTGATCTGCGCTACTGGTCGTGGTGCTCTCAGCAGGGCTACGCATCTGGTCGGGTCAATAAGTGTCTGTTCGATGAGCAGATTCCGGTGGACGCTAACGGCTACTACACCTTGGTACTTAGTCGCGAAAGTGACCGCCCACGCAATGCAATCAACGAGTGTGGTGTGTCCTGGTTGCCAATCGCGGATGTGGGCGACGGTACCGGTGATCCGGATCTGAGTTTCCTGGTTCTGCGCAACATGCTGGGCCGTGGTGAGTTCAAACACGCAGTGCAGAATATTAAGTCGCAAGAAACTATCCAGCAGGATATGGGCGACTACTTCCCGCGTGCTCGCTACACCACAGTTTCTTCGTTCGAGACGGCAGTTCCTTGCCAAGTAGAGAAACGTTAAGTGGCTTAAAACAATATAGCTTCTTGGTCGTCGGCGGGGTTCCTGATGTTTCCAGAGCCCTGTCGCGATTAGGCTGGCTGGCGATTAATTTAATTTTTTCGTGGATAATTAAAGCTTTCAAGTTGCTTGTTTTTTATTGCTGTTTTTTACGCGTAAAGATTTTTAATTTGAAATGGGGGTTTGGGGAGCAACGGAACAGAAAGTGCACTTAAGCCCAGCGCCTGCCCGCAAACCCTTGTGGCGTCTGGTTAGTTCGGGAAAACCATCCTTTTGTCGAACCCTGGCAGGCACTGACGCCAGGCCGTCCAAACGCATGAAAAGCAGTGCAGAAAAGTCGTTCAGTAAAACAAAGTCTGGATAACCGCCCCTATTTTCGGCAGCGGTGAACTCTAGCTAAGCCTTACGTTGGTTTTTGGTTCCACTGCTCCCCAAACCCCCTGTTCGCCCTGTTCTGCCGCCCGGTGGGTTTCGACTACCGCAGCAAACTGGAAAACACCCGCTGGCGCAACGCCTGGGACTGGGCCCTGTTCGTTGGCGGCGCGGTACCGGCGCTGGTTTTCGGCGTGGCCTTCGGCAACCTGTTCCTCGGCCTGCCGTTCCAGCTCGATGACATGATGCGCTCGAGCTACCACGGCTCCTTCTTCGCCCTGCTCAACCCCTTCGCCCTGCTCTGCGGCGTGGTCAGCCTGAGCATGCTCTGCGCCCACGGCGGCGCCTGGCTGGTGATGCGCACCGAAGGTGACCTGGCCGCACGCTCGCGCACGGCCACTTACCTCAGTGCGCTGGTATTCCTGATCGGTTTCCTGCTGGCCGGCAGTTGGCTGGCACTGGGTATCAAGGGCATGAGTCTGGCGGGTGCGTTCGATGCTAGCGCGGCACTGAACCCGCTGCACAAGCAGGTGCTCGCCGACAATGCCGGCTGGCTCGGCAATTACAGTCGCTACCCACTGACAATGGGCGCCCCCGTGCTGGGTGTGGTCGGAGCACTGCTGGCCATCCTCGCCTGCACCTGGCGTCGCGCCGGCCTGACCTTCATCGGCAGTAGCCTGATGATCGTCGGCACCATCTGCACCGCCGGCTTCGCCCTGTTCCCCTTCGTCTTCCCGTCGAGCCTTGATGCGGCCTCCAGCCTGACGGTGTGGGACGCGGTATCGAGCCAAAAGACCCTCGGGATCATGTTCGTCGTCGCCTGCATCTTCGTACCGATCATCCTCATCTACACCCTCTGGGGCTACGTGAAGATGTGGGGCAAGCTCAACGACCGCAGCATCGAAGCCAACCCCCACGGCCTGTATTGAGGAGAAACGCGATGTGGTACTTCACCTGGATTCTTGGCGTGCTGCTGGCCTGCAGCTTCGGCATCATCAACGCACTATGGCTGGAAACCACGCAGGATCTCGATAGCAATGGCGAAAATGTGTGATATCGCCCTGAGCGAGCGTACGCCCTTGCGCGCGCTCTCCTGGCTGCTGGCTACACCGCTGGCGCTGCTGCTGTTGATCCACCCCGGCGCCATGCTCGACAGCCAGGGCCGCTACAGCCATTCGTTACTGATGCTGGTGATGTGGGGCGTATCCAACGCCTTCATCCACGGCGTCGGCTTCGCCCCGCGCCACTGGCTGTGGCGCGCCATATTCTCACCCTGGTTGGGCTGGGGATTGTGCGGGCTGGGCTATACCATGCTGTATCTGGCACGGGCAGCCTGAACGCAAACGACAGAAACGAAAACGCCGCTCAATTGAGCGGCGTTTTCGTTTGTTTGGAGCGGGAAACGAGACTTTAATCTAGCCTCTAACCTTTTGATTAAAAAGGGTTTTTCGCCATTCCCTGTTTCGGAATGGACGCAATTCTGGACTCATTTCCCTGTCCCGTCAAGCACTGTGTTCCAGAAAATTCTATCGGCATCCATCAACCGCTGCTACCGCTCGGTCGGGAGACTATCCTTCCCCCAGACTGTCGACGATCTGGACTACTGCGCTGAGGCTCCTTCCCGAAGGGGTTTGAAAAGGGCATCTGCAGAGTCGTGGCTTTCCTGCCTCTTCGGCTTGATAACAAGCGCCTGAGGCATTCACCGCAAGCGCTGTACTGCTTACACGGTATTGAGCAACCTGCGGGGAGTTCAGTTCGTCGTTGCTTTCCATCAGGATGGCGCGGTCAGCCCCCAGAGCCAGTGAGGCGCGCAGTTGCTCCTGGGCGGTGGCCGGGCCGACGGAGACGACGATTCGCTCGCCACGCCCTTCTCCTTCAGGCGTACGGCTTCTTCCGCGGCGATGTCGCAGAAGGGGTCCCTGGACATCTTGACGTTGACTAGGTCGACACCGCGATTGTCCGCCCTGACGCGAACCTTATAAGCCGTCCGCATAATCCGATTTCTATTGAGCTCATTCTCCAGTAGCGCTTACACCGACAACATATGCATACATACTGCGCAAGACAGCATACACAACATAACGCTTACATATTGGGGTAGTTAGGCCCGCCGGTGCCTTCCGGCGCCACCCAGGTGATGTTCTGCGCCGGATCCTTGATGTCGCAGGTCTTGCAGTGCACGCAGTTCTGCGCGTTGATCTGGAACTTCTTCTCGCCATCCTCCTGGGTCACCACCTCGTAGACGCCGGCCGGGCAGTAGCGCTGCGCCGGCTCGTCGTACAGCGGCAGGTTCTTCGCCAGCGGGATACTCGGGTCGGTGAGCTTGAGGTGGCAGGGCTGCTCTTCCTCGTGGTTGGTGTTGGAGAGGAACACCGAGGAGAGCTTGTCGAAGCTCAGTTTGCCGTCCGGTTTCGGGTAGGCGATCTTCTTGCTCTCGGCGGCCGGCTTGAGGCAGGCGTAATCCGGCTTGTTGTCGTGCAGGGTGAAGGGGAGCTTGCCGCCGAAGAGGTTCTGATCCAGCCAGTTGATGCCGCCGCCGACGATGGCGCCGTACTTGTGGATCGCCGCGCCGAAGTTGCGGCTGCGGAACAGCTCGTCGTACAGCCAGCTGGCCTTGAAGCCATCGACGTAATTGGTCAGCTCGTCGCCGCCTTCACGGCCGGCAGCCAGGGCTTCGGCGATGGCCTCGGCGGCGAGCATGCCGGATTTCATCGCGGTGTGGCTGCCCTTGATCTTGGCGAAGTTCAGGGTGCCGAGGTCGCAGCCGATCAGCGCGCCGCCGGGGAAGACCATCTTCGGCAGCGAGTTGAGGCCGCCCTTGCAGATGGCGCGGGCGCCGTAGGCCACGCGCTTGCCGCCCTCCAGGTACTGGGCGATCACCGGGTGGTGCTTGTAGCGCTGGAACTCGTCGAACGGCGACAGGTGCGGGTTGGCATAGGACAGGTCGACGATCAGGCCGACCACCACCTGGTTGTTCTCCAGGTGATAGAGGAAGGAGCCGCCGGTGTTCTCGGTGCCCATGATGTCCATCGGCCAGCCGGCGGTGTGCACCACCAGGCCCTGCTCGTGCTTGGCCGGGTCGATGTCCCAGATTTCCTTGATGCCGATGCCGTAGTGCTGGGCGTCGGCCTCGCTGTCGAGGTCGTACTTCTTGATCAGTTGCTTGCCGATATGGCCGCGGCAGCCTTCGGCGAACAGGGTGTACTTGGCGCGCAGCTCCATGCCCGGGGTGTAGTAGCCTTCCTTGGGGTTGCCTTCGCGGTCGACGCCCAGATCGCCGGTGACGATGCCACGCACCACGCCGTTGTCGTCGATCAGCGCTTCCTGGGCGGCGAAGCCCGGGTAGATCTCCACGCCCAGGTTCTCCGCCTGCTGGGCCAGCCAGCGGCACAGATTGCCCAGGGAGATGATGTAGTTGCCCTCGTTGTGCATGGTCTTCGGCACGAAGAAGCCAGGCATCCGGGTGGCGGTTTCCGGCCCCTGCAGCAGGTAGATATCGTCGCGCACCACCTGCGTGTTGAGCGGGGCGCCCAGTGCCTGCCAGTCGGGGAACAGTTCGTCCAGGGCACGCGGCTCGAACACGGCGCCGGAGAGGATGTGAGCGCCGACTTCCGAGCCTTTGTCGACCACGCAAATGCTGATCTTCTGGCCCGCTTCAGCGGCTTTCTGCTTCAGTCGGCAGGCAGCGGACAGGCCGGACGGGCCAGCTCCGACGATAACGACGTCGAACTCCATAAATTCACGGTCAAGCACAACACACTCCTCGCTTCTTGCGACCTGTTCCGGTCGTTTTCCGATCAATAAACCCAACGGTTCTGCCTATTCGCCGCCCCTGCTCTCCACGCCCAGGCTCGTGGCGATCCCATGACGGTGCGCCCACAACAGACCTGGGCCAATACACAGGGCCGCAACACTCAAGGCACGAGGGACGCCAACGGCTTCCGCCAGCCCTCCCCAGAGCAGCCCACCCAGGGCCATAGCCCCCTGAAAAGCAAGCAACAACACCGCGATCGAGCGCGCCCTCAGCGCGCTAGGCAGATGGCTTTGGAACGCCGCATTGAGCGTCGAACTGAACGCGATCCAGGCCAGGCCAGCAACCACCAGCGCCAAGCCCACCAGGGGTAACACCGGCAACCAGGCCACGGCCAGCATGCAACCTGCGAACGACACTGCGGCGAATCGCAACAATGCGTCGAAGCTGGTAAACCAAGCACGCATCCGATTCAGCAGCAGCCCTCCGACGACCGCCCCCAGGCCCAGACAAGCCAGCAGATAGCCATAGACGGCACTGCTACCATCGGCAACGCTTACCGCCAGCAGCGGCAGCAACGCCCAAAGCGCACTGGCACACCCCACGAAGGCAATCGCTCGGTAGAGATAACCATGCAGATGCTGGGCATGGCGGATAAAGCGCAGCCCAGTGGCCATGGCTCCGCTCATCCGTTCCGGCGCAATTACCGGCACAGGCCGTGGCTTGTAGCGGAAAATGAAAATGCCCAGCACGAATAGCAGCATGGCCAAATTGAGAATGAACACCGCCTCAACGCCCAGCCGGACGATGACCAGTCCAGCTATGGCTGGCCCCAACGCGCGCGCGGCGTTGTAGGCCACACTGTTGATGGCGATGGCTGGCACTAGTGCCGCCTTGGGCACCGTATCCGCTATAGAGGCCTGGCAGGTCGGCAGGCTCAAAGCCGTGCCGACGCCCATCAGGAAGACCAGGGCCAACAAGCCCCAAGGGGCGAGTAAATCGCCCAGCAGCACCAGCAATATACCGACCAGCAGCATGCCGACATGGATCGCCACCAGCAGCCAACGCCGGCTCAATAGATCCGCGAGCACACCTGCCGGCAAACCGAAGAAAAAAGCCGGCAAGCTGATCGCGGTCTGGATTAGAGCCACCATTAATGCCGAGCCGCTCAGGGTGACCATCAACCAGGCCGCCCCGACACTCTGCATCCAGAAGCAGGTATTGGCGATCAGGCTGGCCACCCAGAGGGCGCGGAACAGCGGGTAACGGAGAGGAGACGGACTGTTCATGTAACCCCGGCAGGAAAACCAAACCTTGAAGCGGCTGACCGCCTCGTGTAGCACGCTGGAGGATGCTTGCAGCGTCTGGGAGATGGATGTCGTGCCGACGGCAATGCGGCTGCTTTCCTCACTCATCCGTGCTATCTGCCCCACCTCCCGCGCAATGGCTCCGGCCGCCAGACTCTGTTCATGCAACGCGGAGGTAACCCGGCGATAAGAATGCCGAGCAAAGACAACAGAGCCAGGAAAACCAATCTTATTTTTATAGAGATGCTATGCATGACGCTCTCGACCTCCGTGATGGCCTTGATACAATAACGTATTCATGCATAACATTACCATCAATACATTAAGCAACAGGATTCAAGCCAACCCTTGCTCGGTGCTCCCAGCGAGCTGGATATCACATGCAACTACCTGAAATAACGAGACCCGCAGCTCGATCACCAGTGCCGGCCTGACACTCCTCAGCGGCCTGCTGGCCGGCGCAATGGATATCAACCTAGAAACCGCAGTTGAAACGGCACGTGGCACGGAAAACTGTAATGCTGACAACAGCTTGAGATCGAAATGGGCAAGTGCGGAGCAGTACCTGTTGGGTGACGGGGAAGGCACCCGGAAAGCTAGTTGGTGGCACAAGCTTGCAGGTCATCATGCGCGGTCAACTGCCGTTTCTAGGATCAAAGCCGCCAAATGCCTAGCCCTACTCTACGAGCGGATCGATCCCGACGAAGCTCTGGCTCTATCGTTACCCTGGTACTGCCCGACAACGAGTTGACCGCAGCCACTGAAAAACTCGCCCAGCGCCTAGCCGCAGGCCCCACTACCGCCATGGCGGCGAACAAGGCGCTGCTCAACCACGCCGCCTTCCGCAACTTCAACGAGCAGTTGGTGGAAGAGGCGGTGCAGGTCGCCCATTGTGCGACCTGCGACGGTTTCATCAGCGGTATCCGCTCGATCCTGGAGCGTAAGCCGGCCGTGTTCGATTGAACGGCCACCCCGGAGAATCCGTAATGTCTATTGAGCTTCCATCCGCCCCATGGCTCACGGGCGCACCGAATTTTCGCGACTTGGGCGGCTACACCTCGGTGGACGGCAGACACATTCCCCGGGCCTGATCTACCGCTCAGAGAGCCTGGCCGAGCTGACCGATCAGGGCCTGTCGACCGTAGCCAGCCTCAATCCGCCTGATCTGCGATCTGCGCAGTGGTCATGAGAGACGGCAGATCCCCAGCCGCTGGCCCGAGGCGCCCCCGGTCAGCACCTTGCACCTAGATATATCGGCCGATTTGCGCGCGAGCATGAAGCTATGGGGCTAGCCCTGCTCGACACCCCATCGAAGCAAGACGCTACCCAGGCCATGCTGCTCTCCTATCACCAGTTCCCAGCAGCCGTTGCCCCGCGCCTGACCCCGCTGTTCGACAGACTGCTGGCCAGCGACGGCCTGCTGCTGGTGTTCCACTGCGTCGCAGGCAAGGATCGCACCGGTTTCGTCGCCGCCATACTGCTCAGCACCCTCGGCATCTCATGGGAGCAGGTGCTGAAAGACTATCTGCTGACCGCCAAACACTGGCATGGCCCACGAAGCAAAGAGTTGCTCTCACCCAAGCGACTACGCGGCACGGCCCCGGCCACCCCATCAAATAGCCAGACCTTGCAGGTCCTTCTTCCGCCCAAAGTCTATTGCTGATGATCATGCTCCAAGAGAAATCATCTATTGGGAACTCACACCAGATATTAGAATCACAGAATATGGTATCCATGCATATCCTTTATCATCAGGAGTGCGCATGATCACTCCTGAGTGAAACGTAGAGTCCCACGGGCAGAGGCTTTTAAGGTCAGTGGGCGATGTACTCACTCCATCAGCGAAAACCGTCTAGCGCCACGACCTAGGCCGTTTATGTAATGACCTTAACGACTAATGACAACATGGTAGCTACCGCACGGAAGCCCATAAAAGCACAGCAGAGACTGGCGTAGTGCTCAGCGGAAGGTCTACCCATGGAGGAAGGAGCCGCCGGCATGCACGCTCACCACAACCCGCTCGCTAAGGTCTATTACCGTCCCATCGAGGCCGCCCTGCGCTGGTGCAACCTGATAGCATACGAGGAGCAGATCCTGGAGAAGTCCCGGGACTGCCCTCTTTTGCTGAGTCGTGCCTTTCCTCAGTGGCCGTGTTTGCATGCCAATACAGACCGAATCTTCGACGCTGTGCGCAACCATGAACTGCCTTATGGATGCCTCGGCATATCGGTCCCCCTAGGAACGGAGGTCGACTGTACCCTGTTGACCGTACGCCATACCGACCTGAAGCAGTGGATGTCCTGCCACTATCCCGATCAGCGACCGGCATTTCTCTTCGAGCGATCCCCCGAGCTTTTCAGCGAACTCAGCATCGGTACCTACCTGGCCTTGCAGGCGGATCGTGACGCCCTCCAGCTGCAGGTCAAGAGTATCCAGACGATCCATCAGGAACTACTGGATGAACTCCAGGCCACCGGGCTCGAACGCGAGAGCCTCAAGACGCTCCTCAAGTCCCAGGGCAAGCTCAGCAACCGTAGTGAAGAGGTCTATCTCCATATCATCGGTGCCCTGCTCAAACTGCTGCTGGGCCACTCCCCCTCCGGCAAACCGCACTCGGTTTTCCGCAGCCAATCGGCGATCGTCTCCGCGCTCATCGCCCACCATGAAAACGTGCCTGGAATAACCAAGCGCACCCTGGACGAAAAATTCGCCGCGGCCAAGCGCAGCCTCTCCGAGCCCTGAAGAGGGCTGCACTGCAACCGTAAAAGTTACAGTGCAATGACGCCCTCTCTTTTCTGCTATTGACTAGCTGTCACTTCCTATCCCGCGCCACCTAACGCCAAGGAGTGACGACATGCAAGCACAAACCGCCCCTATACCAGCCACGGCTCCACAAGCCGTCGAGCGCCATATCATGCGTCGCGACGAAGTGGAGCGCCTCACCGGCTTCAAGCGCGCGCACATCTACAGCCTGATGCGGCAAGGCAAGTTTCCCCAAGCCAAACGCATCGGCCTACGCGCCGTTGGCTGGGACTCGCTGGAAATCGAGCAGTGGATTGCCGAGCGTTTGACGCGCCAGGACTGATGCCATGCGCGCGGTAGCGGTGATTTCCACCAAGGGTGGCGTGGGCAAGACCACGGTGGTAGCCAATCTGGGTGGCCTGCTGGCCGATGCCGGCCTACGGGTCCTGCTCCTGGATCTGGACAGCCAACCCACCTTGTCCAGCTATTACGCCCTGCGCCATAAGGCCGTCGCAGGCGCGTACGAGCTGATCGCCCTCAACCAGGCAGAACCTGAGCAGGTCGTTTCTACAACCGCCATCAGCGGCCTCGACCTGATTGCCTCCAACGACGATCAGGGCCGGCTGGGCAACCTGTTGCTGCATGCTCCGGATGGACGCTTGCGTCTGCGCAATCTGCTGGACGGTTTTCGTCCCCACTACGACCTGCTGCTGATCGATACGCAAGGCGCACGTAGCGTAACCGTGGAGATGGCGGTCCTGGCCTGCGACCTCGCACTCTCGCCCGTCACCCCGGAAATGCTCGCCGCACGTGAACTGCGCCGCGGCACCTTGAAATTGCTCAGTGAGCTCGAACCCTTCCGCCACCTGGGCATCGTCACGCCACCGCTGCGCCTGCTGCTCAACCAGGTGAACGCCATCAAACGGGACAGCCGCATGATTATGCGCAGCCTGCGCGATACCTTCGTCGGGGCAGCCGGCATCGGGATATTGGACACCATGATCCTCGACCGGGTGGCCTATCTCAACGCGGCCTCCCTCGGCCTGCCGGTGCATCGAGTCGAGATGCGCTCGCCCGCGGGCCGTAGTCCCCCCTCCGCCCTGGGAACCATGCAGGCACTGGCCATCGAGCTGTTCCCCGAATGGCGTGATGCCGTCTTGACGATTAACGCCCCCAAGGAGATCCGGCGATGAGTCCCAGTCGAGCAACAAGGCGCTACCAGGTGGGAGAGCACAGCACTGCTTTTCCTGAAGCCAACGTCCTGCCGGCGCTTTCCCCCGACGAGGAGTACTGTACCGTAGTGTTCCACCTGCAAGGCGGTCGCAGGGCTATGGGCTGGTTCCTGGCCGAACTGTCCCGGCATTTCGAAGGCTCGGGTACCGCCGAGATCGTCAGGTTCGAGGTCGGCGATCACCTGGGGCCGCGGAACTAGCGAGGCGTGGTGGATGAAAAAGCCCACCCAGGAGGACATCACCGGCAAGCTCCTGCTGGGACATTTCCCCCAAGGCCCGGAGCTGGAGCGGGCATCCGATCCACTCGCCGATACCCCCATGCTGGTGACACTGGAGCAGCTGCGGCCCTATGAACACAACCCACGCTTCATCCGCAATCCGCTCTACGATGACCTCAAGGCCTCCATTCGCGAACGCGGCCTGGATCATCCGCCGCCCATTACCCGCCGACCTGGCGAGCAGCATTTCGTTGTCCGCACTGGCGGCAATACCCGCCTGGCGATACTGGGCGAGCTGTGGCAGGAGACCCGGGAGGAGCGCTTCTTTCGCATCCACTGCCTGTTCAGGCCGTGGACGGATGAGGTCACCGCCCTGCTGGGGCATCTGGCCGAAAGCGACCTGCACGGCCAGCTCACTTTCATCGAGCGCGCCCTGGCGGTGGCCAAGCTCAAGGCGATGCTTGAAGCCGACGGTGCCTCGCTGTCACAACGCGAGCTGGCCAAACGCCTGAGCGCCAGCGGCTATCCGGTATCGCAACCCCATATCAGCCGCATGCTCGACACCCTGGAGCACCTGCTGCCGGCCATTCCGCAGACCCTGTATGCCGGCCTGGGCAAACCCCAGATCGAGCGTCTGATCGCTCTGCGCAGCCAGGCCGTGCGGACCTGGAACCGCTACTCGCCCGACGGCACCACCTTCACCGAGTGCTGGCTCGACACGCTGGCCGGCTTCGACGCAGGGCCCGACGCCTTCGATATCGAGCGCATCCAGGACGAACTCCTCGAACGCATGAGCCGGGGACTCGGACAGTCCTACCGCATGCTGGCCCTGGAGCTGACGGATAGCCCGAGGGCCATACAGGTCTCCGGCCTGGTCACCGATAGCGCGGCCGGAATCAGCCCACCGGTGGGCACAGCGGAGCATGAGCCTGGAACACCACCGCCCTCCTCGCCTGGAGACGGCCTCTCCCTCGCCGAGCCAGCCCTTACGCAGGAAGAGCGGCAGGCACGGATTGACGCCCACGTGGTCGCCCCGGTCGGCGGCACGCCACGGGTGCAACGGATCCGCGAACAGATCGCCCGCGAGGTCTTCGGCGAAGACCTGCCCAACTTCGAGGAGTGCGCGGTCACCGCCATTCCCGTTCAGGCCGGTGGTC
The DNA here is from genome assembly GCF_029814935.1 of Pseudomonas sp. GD03919. Taxonomy (NCBI): domain Bacteria; kingdom Pseudomonadati; phylum Pseudomonadota; class Gammaproteobacteria; order Pseudomonadales; family Pseudomonadaceae; genus Pseudomonas; species Pseudomonas sp. GD03919. Next base: position 2,120,806 of record NZ_CP104582.1, on the reverse strand, counting down.
TCCACCCGGTCAGCGACATCTGGTACATCGAGCAGGCGCTGGATACGCCGCCGCGGTTGCGTGCGGCCATCGCCAGTCTGGCGCGGGAAATGGCGAGCTATGCCGGCTATGCCGACAGCGTGCTCGAGCAGGAGGATGGGCTGGGCTTCACCCTGTGCCTGGAGCGACTCGACCTCGGCACACCGCGCGCCGCCGGCATCCACCTGTTGCTCACCGCCCTGCTGCGCGCCCAGGACGGGGTGGACTGGGAAGACCGCAGGCAGCTGCCCTCCGCCCTGTTCGGCCAGTTGCTGCTCGGCGTCTACCAGCTCCCCCTGGCGGATCGCCCGGCCCTGGATGTCGGGCTGGAACGCCTACCCGACGCGCTGCTGATCAAGCTGTATCGCCTGATCCGCCTGGCGCGCCGGCTGATCGAGCTGACGCTCGCGCCTGTGCCGGACTCACCGGAGACGCAGCCATGAGCCTATCGTTCAACGTGCTCAACCAGGCCATGCTGACCCAGGTGCTGCACGAGCTGCACCAGGGCAATCTGCAACGCTGCAAGGCCCTGGGCCTGGACGAGGACGATATCGAGCTGCTGCAATCGTTGCCACCCACCACCCTGTCGCGCCTGGCGCATGCCAGCGTGTCCTGGGTCGAGGTCAGGATCGACTCGCCGGTGCTGCGGCGCCTGATCGAGCAGGCCGAGCGTGATGAGCAGAACGAACGGCTGATCAACCGGGCGCTCAAGCTCGGCGCCAGCAGCGCCATCATGTATCGATGCTTCGGCCTGGCCCATTCGGAGACCGCGATGCGCCGGCGCCTGCTGCGGATCGAAAGCCGCAAGGGCCGCCCTCATCAGTTGAGCGAAGAACAGGAACACGCACTCTGGCAACGCTGGTGTCAGCTGCGAGCACGGGACGGCGCGGATGATCAGCTCGATGCCATGATGTTGCTGGCCGAGGAGCAGCAGATCAGCCTGGCCGTGGTCTGGCAGCAGATCAACCACTACAGCGGCGGCAAATGAACACGGCGGCGCCCTCCCGCTGGCAACGTGTCCTGCAACAGTGCGCCCGCCATGTGGAAGGTCGCTGGCCATCCCGCCCCGCAGCCGAAAAACCTTCCACCTACGGCCTGCAGGCCGGCTTTCTGTTCAGCGGCCAATCCCATGAAACCGTGCCCCGACGCCTGCTGCTGGATAACCGGTTGACGCCACTGGAGCGCAACGCCTGGCAGGTTTTCCGCCTGCTGCTGGACGGCCAGGGCCTGGTCACCCCACGCTACGAAGATCTGCAGCCCTACCTGTCGACAGTGCCCTATGGCGCCACCGCCTCGCGTGAGACCGTGGCGCGCGTGCTGACCATGCTCAGGCTCACCCGCTGGCTCAGCCTGGTGGCGCGTGGGCGTGACCAGGTCAGCGGCCGGATGCAGGGCTCCCTGTATGTGCTGCACGACGAGCCGCTGACGCCCGCCGAGGCGATGGAGCTGGATCAGGAATACCTGGAGCTGGTGGGACGCTGCCTCAGCCATGCCAGCAAAGTCGTGCGCATCGTCGCCCAGCACGTCCTGGAGGAGATCCGCCAGGACGCCGATATCGATCAGGGCCAACTGCCCACGCGGCTGGATACCTGGGTCGAGCGCTGGGCGCGGCAAGGGCTGGACCAACCCGAGGGCCCCTTGCACGAATCCGAACGGGGCTCCGATCACCTCGTTCGGAATCGGACAGAGCCCGGTTCGGATGCCGAACCAGGGCTGCAGCCCCGTATTGACCACGGCGTTCGGCATCCGAACGCGGCCTGTACCGTACTAGAAGCAAGTAGTTGTACCGTACCGCGCGCGAGCCCAGCGGTGGATAACGCTCCCCTGCACTGGCCGGACGCGCTGCAGCTGAGCCCAAACGAGCGGCATGCCGCCACGATCGCGCTGAGCAAGCTCAAGCCGGCAGACCGCCAGGCGGTGCTCAATGAAATCGGTGCCCGCTACGCGGCCGGCGGCATCCGCAAGCCTGCCGCCTACCTGATGGGCCTGATCCAGCGCGCGCTACGCGGCGAGTTTCATCCGTGGGCGGGCCAGGTGACGCTGCAGCCTCCTGTGACCCCGGCCGCGTCCCTCCCGCCACGTCCGCCCCGAACACAGGGCGAACCCATTTCGCCCCTGGCCCAGGCGTGCCTCGACGAGCTGCGCCAGCTGCGTGGCAACCACCCTGGCCGTCAGTAGATTTGATGCCACTGGCATCAAATCCAGGGAGTTCCACAACCAGAGTGGCGAAGGCCGTCGGCGCCAAGCAGCCAGGCCAAACCGAACAGACCACCTTCAGCTTTTCGACTGATCCAGAGCCCCGGCTGGCGCACCGTTCTCGCCAGCTCTCAGGCGAGGATCCCTCCGTGGCCGACCACTACCAGCTCAACCTGGGTTCACTGCGCAGCAGCATCAGCCTGACCCTGCACACGCACCATGCCGCCCGCATCTGGCAAGGCCGGGCGGCGCGCGAAGGGGTTCGCTCGATCATGGGCATGGCCGGCTACATCAGCGTGACCAACCTGATCAAGCAAGCCTCGGCACAGGACGATCCCTACGCCGACTGGGCCATGCTGCAACTGGAAGAAAAGCTGATGCAGGCCAAGGCCGGAATGCTTGCGCTGGCCCAACAACTGGATAGGGTCAAGCAGGATCTGCCGGCACAGATCGATATCGGCGACAACCTCAATATCCACCCGGTCACCCTGCCGCTCTACATCGGCAGCCAGCTGGGTTTCCTCGCCGTCTACCTGCTCACCGACTACGACACCCTGGTACGCCAAACGCTGCTGGCCCACCACACCGCCCTGATTGGCCGCGTGGACATGGAAACCTGGATCGACAACGGCGCCCACCTGCTGCGCAGCCTGTTCGGCATGGCCCAGCGCTACCGGCTGGCCGGCGTCACCCGCGACGACATGGCGGCGAAGAATGCCCGGGCCCATGAAGCCATCGAGCGCTTCGGCCTGCCACCACAGGACGTGCTCGAAGGCACGCGCCGCTCCCAGTTCGCACCGCCGATCATTCACCGCGCGCCTGGGCCAGAGGAAAGCCCCGGAGAGCTGGACGAACAAGCGAGTGCGCCAGCCGCAGCCGATACCGATCGGGAGGAGGCGCCATGAGACCGCACCCGCCGCTGCCCGCCTACGCACCCTTGGCAACGGATGCCTATCGGACGCTCGAATACGCCGCCTCGCTAAAAGCCTTTTTAAGGGCTTTTAAGGGTAATGGGGAACTGGAGCACCTGGCGCAGTTGGCGAAGGTCGTCGAGGCACAGATACGGCAGCTGATGGCTGGCGTCACCCGGCAGGCCGCACGACCGCCCTACTCGCTGCTGGACCTGCGCCTGGTGCAGCAGAACACCAGCGCCGGCAGCACCTTCCTGCGCTGGCGCACGCGCGATTTCTCACGGATGGGCGTGGCGGTCTGGGCGCTTCAGATGAGCCGCTCGAACCTGTCGCCAGCCCTTCGCGAGGGCCTGTACCGCATCGAATGCGACCGCATCGTTCTGAACCTGCAGATGAGCGTCACGCATTCGCTGTACCGCCAAGCCACGGCCTGCGCGGCCAAGATGGCCAGCGCCGAACAGGTGCTGCGCCAGCTCACCCACCCAGTGGAGGATCACCCATGAGCACCTTCTTCCTCGGCGAAGGCAATATCGGCAGTGCGCCAGAATTCCAGGAGTTCAACTCGGGCAGCGAAGAGCCCAGACGCCTGCTGCGCCTCAACGTCTACTTCGACAACCCCATCCCCCGCGACGGCGGCTACGAAGACCGTGGCGGCTACTGGGCGCCGGTCGAACTCTGGCACCGCGAGGCAGAGCACTGGAGCACCCTGTACCAGAAGGGCATGCGCATCCTGGTCGAGGGCCGCACTGCGCGCGACGAGTGGGAGGACAGCGAGGACAATATGCGGGTGACCTTCAAGATCGAGGCACGCCGGATCGGGGTGCTGCCGCATCGCGTGCAGAGCATCGCCATGAAGGAAAAGCCCAGCGAGTCCAGTGACTCCGAGCAACGGCCGTCCACAGCGAAGGGCGGCAAGAAGTCCAGCCGGCGCCAACCTCAGCAGACCTCAATGGATGTCGATGGATAAAAGCCGCGCCTCTTCGTGGAGTTTTCCGTGAAACGGTACGGCTCATCGTGTCGTTTCAGCGGTGCTCCAACTCCCCGGGTTGGGGCACGTGCGTTCCTTGAGGAAGAACAGAACCTCCAGGCTCAATCCACTCCCCTGACCGGCGGCACGGTAGCATCGGATACGCTAGTCAGCCGATCTGCCAGCGCGTCTGCCTGCTCGGCGAACTTCTTCGCGTTGACCTTCTGCAATTGCACCAGGTTGTGCAGTTTCCAGCGTATGCCCGGCAACTGTTCGAGATGGGCGATGCCCAGCGCCGACCATTCGGGAGCAGCGGCGACCAGGGACAACAGGAAACGCCGTTCATCGGCGTCGAGCCCCTGCTGCAGCTCAAGGACCATGCGCTCACGCGTGGCGAGCAGCGCCTCCAGCGATACTGGCTCGACGGTCATGCCCTGGAAGTTGTGCACGTAGTCCTGCCGGATGTCACGCAGCGACGGGAACAGCACTTCGTGTACCGGGCGATTATGGCTGGCCAGGTAGACCACGAAGGCACGGCGTATACCGGGCGTGATGCCTTCATGCGCGAAGAGCTGCATCACGTCGAACAGATCGCGCGGGTGCTGGCGATCCAGCGCGGCGATCAGCTTGCCGCCGTACATGTCCTCCAGCGATACCACCGGGATGTCCAAATCGGCCAACAGCACGTCGCGTGCGCTGGGGGTGAGCGAGGCCATGCGCACGGGCTGCACGGTGCCACGCAGCACGAAGTTGACCTCGATCTTCACCTCGATGCCGTCGCGACGCACCAGCAGTTTGGTTTCGCCCGCGGCGGCGGCAGGTGCATGGGTCTGGAACCCCCGTCGGTTCAGGCGTTCGGCGGCTTGCCGGATGGCTTCGTTGATACGCGCCAGCGCCTGCTCACGCGGAAAGCTGTGATCGGGAAAGGCCAGGTCGAGATCAACCGACAGGCGCGGCATGTCGCGCACGAAAAGATTGATCGCCGTGCCCCCCTTCAAAGCGAAGGTGTCGTCCACGAACACCAGCGGTGCGACCTGGGTCAGCAGGCGCGCGATATCGAGGTAGAGTTGGTTCATGGTTTGAGCACCAGCAGGCCATCGGTCGACTTCGATACCCATGGGCGGCCACTGCCGGTCGGCAGCGAGGATGGATCGAGCTTAGCCGCCCATGGCAGGGACAGTTCGCGGCCGAGCTGGAGGCACAGCCGCACGGTCTTGACGCTGGTACAGTGCTGCAGCAGCTCGCGCAGTACGTCGGCGCGCAGACTGTAGGCGCTCTCGACGAGTTCGCGCGCCTCCTGCAACGACTGGCGTATACCGACCTCGCTGAGCATCTCCAGCAACGCGCGCTCCGGCGCCGATACCTGCGGCGCGCCACTGCGCTTCTCGAAGGGGCCGACGTGCAGCAGGGCCTCGGGGCGCTCGTCGAACAGACGCTTGCGGTGGTACTCGGCCGGAAAGCGTTCGCAGAACCAATCCGGCAGGCGGGCAGTTGCCCAGCCGTACAACTGCAGAACCGGTCGCTGCAGCAGGTAGTGGCGCACACCGTACCAATCGAGCGCCGACTTACCACCCACATGCAGGCCCTCGAACCTGCGCTGCAACAGGACGAGGCTGGGATGCAGCGCCAAGGGTTCGTTGGGCCGGCAATACACCCCGCGCGCCAGGCGCGTCAGCCAGCCCGCCCGCACATAGTGGACGGCCAGGTCGGCGGAAATGCCCAGCGCCGCCAGATCCTCCGAGGTCAGCGGCGCCCCCGGCAACAGACGAGTATAGAGGGTGTTTAGTTTATTTCTACTGGTCGTAGCCATACTACGACTAATACCACCTTTCCAAATTTTTGCAAATTTTCCCTTGATGGCCTGAATCGTAGCCAGGCTACGACAATATGAAACCTTCCAAATCATCAACAGCCTCCGATGCTGGCTGAGCCTCCAAAACCATCTCGTCCCTGTTGCCCAATCATCTGTACTCAGGTTGCAGCAGGGTGGAGCAAGCAATGTTCCTCGGCTTGACACTCCGCCGGCAGCAATGCTGTAGTGCCACCGGCATCCCCAAGACCGATTCGCTCCGGGCAGCTCGGTCAGACCTTCGGGTTCGGAGCCTTCTCCTCCTCGGGACATCGCTCCCGCTCCCCACACGAGTGGATCGTGGAGGCGGATGACCACTGCGGCCTGTCCAGGCTCCGGTGGTCATCCGCTTCGGCGGCCATATTCAGCGCCGGAGCCCGCCGGCGAAACACCGGGCACCCTTTGTGCGCGGATGCGTGCCAGCTTGTTCCGATCCAGGCCACGACAAGGATCGGCTGACGATCAGGCGATAGTGAGCCAGGCCTTACCAGGAGCCGGTTTCACTTCGCAGGACCCTCGGAGGTGGCTTTCCTGTTCCTCGCCCGGCCCTGCGCCGGGCCGACTCTTCACTTTTTTCATACCAGCGATTACCACTGGATTCCAACGCTAAGAAACCGACCCGCGGCGCCTTGACGCCATCTAACCACAGGCTTATAGAAAGGGCGTGGATCGCTGTCGTTGACGGCTCCCGCCCAGGTAGCTCGGACCTTCGAGGCTACGCCACAGCGTGGTGGTTCAACCCAAGTGCGATCAGCGTTCGGAAGCTCGCACGGTCGCCACTGCGGTGGTGATGAATGCCGACTACCCCTCCCCTGGCAGCTTCATCGCACCAGGCTCCCTTTCGCCGTACCGCCTCCACCATACCCAGGCGTTTTGCCCCGGCCGTCGTCGGCTTGCCGATGCCGGCTCTGGATTCGCTTGCACCTCACCCACCCTGACGGGGACTCGCCTCCCCGTCCGGGATGTGCGTCTCCGTTTCCCCTGAAACAGGAGAAGCACCATGGCCCACGCCAACCAAACCCAAGAAGCGCTCACCTACTTCAATCTGCACACCAGCGGCATCGGCTACCTCAATCGCGTTCGTGAAGTGCCGGTGCATCGCGGCCCGCCATTCATGGCCTGTGATATCGCCGCCCTGCACGGCGCCAGCGATGCGGTGGAATACACCCGTTTCGACTGCAAGGTCGCCGGTGGTGAAGCCGAACGGCTGATCCGCCAGTACTGGGATGCGGTCCAGGCCGATAAAAAGGTCCTGCTGTCCTTCCGTATCGGCGACCTGTGGGTCGATCCATTCCTCTACGAGAAAGGCGACAGACAAGGCCAGCCAGGTGCAAGCCTGAAAGGCCGTCTGCTCTTCATCGAGTGGATCAAGGTCGACGGCCAGCTGCTGTACAAGGCGCCCGCCAGGCAGCAGGCAACAGCCCCTGTCGAGCAGGCACCGAGTAACGAGCCCGCTGAGGAATCGGCCGACACCGGGACCGATAAAGCGGAAACCACGACGGATGCACCGACCGCACCGGACGCACAACCGTCTGCCCCCACGGTTAACCGTGACACCGAGCGTACCGTTCAGCCCGCCTGAACCCTGCGCGACCTCCCGAACAAGGCGCTCCTTTGAGCGCCTTTCCTTCATCCCTGCATAGGGGAAACCGACGATGGAATCCTTCTGGCTCTGCGACGACTGCCTGTTTGCCGCCGTTTATGACGACTACAGCGCCCTGTCACTCCACCACCCGGCGGATGAAGTCGATGCCCGCATCACCGCCATCCGCGATGGGCTGGTTCGGCTGATGCCCATCAGCGTCGATTTCGATGCCGATACCGGCTGGGGAATCGACCCCTTTTCCCGCTCGCCTTGCGAGAGCTGTGGCTCACCGCTGCACGGCCAACGGCATCGCTTCACCCGGCTGTGACATGCCAGCTGGCCCCAGGCGCCACCTTCCCCACTATGAGTGGTAACTACCATGAGCAAACACACCTTCACCGTCGCTGAGCGCGACACCCCACGTCCCGACGTCCACTACGTGGCGATCCCCGTCGAGCACCTGACCGAGTTGCGAATGGCCGCCATCGGCGCTGAACAACTTCTCGCCCAGCGGCTCGGGAGCACCGACGCCATGGCCACCCGCACCACGCTGAACAACGCCCTGGCGCTGACCGGCGACCCATACGTCATCCAATTGGAGACCGACTGATGGACAGGCGAGAGACCAATATCGAGTTCGTAACCAGGCTGATGACCCAGCCCAGATCCGGCCCGCTGATGCACGCCGTGGTGATCCACGCCCTCATCCAATTCAGCAGGATAGTGATTCAGGCGCCCAAGGGTTTCATGGGTGAGGACAAACTCATCAGCGAAGCCGCATGGAGAGCCTGCGCCCAGGAACTGCACGACGAGCTGGAAAAATTCCTCGATAGCTGAGCGATTAGCGCCAGAGAGCAAACACACCGCTCGTCACGCACGTCGGTCAGCAACGTCAGGATCGACTCGAACACATCCACACACGCGCAGAAGACATGAAGTCCGCAGCGCACGCCACCTATCAACCCACCCTGGGGATACCACTCCCCAGGGAGTGCGTACCCCATTTCACCGGAGGTACCCACCATGAACTCACCACTCACGCTGATTGGCACCACGAACGCCAGCGAACACGCCCGTCTCGACCAGGAAGATCAGGTGATCGAAGAAGCCCTGCTCATCCTCGAACGACGGGTCTTCAGCCGCGGCCCCGAACTGACCTCACCCGGCGTAGTCGCCGAGTACCTGAAAGTACTGCTCGCCCAGGAGGAGCATGAGGTCTTCGGGGTGGTTTTCCTCGATACCAAACACCGGGTGCTGGCGTTCGAGGTGCTGTTTCACGGCAGCATTGACGGCGCCAGTGTCTACCCCAGACAGGTGGTCAAGCGTGCCCTGGCCCATAACGCCGGGGCGGTGATCCTGTGCCACAACCATCCCTCAGGCTGCACGGTTCCCAGTCAAGCCGATCGCACCTTGACTCTACGACTGAAGGAAGCATTGGCTCTGGTAGAGGTGCGTGTTCTTGACCACTTCATCGTCGGCGCAGGCCGACCCACGTCCCTCGCCGAAAACGGCTGGCTCTGAGCCCACGGGCGCCTTCGGGCGCCCTTGCTTTCTGGAGATCCCATATGAAACCGGCACACCAGACCGCCCTCACGGCGGCCAGCAAAAATCCGTTCACCCGCTGCTACCAGAACCTGCGCATCGAACGGTCGCTGCTGATCACCTATGCAAACGACTGTCCACCCTGCTGCCGTCCAGTGCATGAGTCGCAAGCCCAGTTGCAGGATCATGAGCTGCAACTGTTCCCCTGTATCTTCAACGACGACTTCGCCCTGATCAGCGAAGGCCATTCCATCCCCGACGACCTGGACGACTGCTGCCCGTGTAACGGACTGGTTCGCCAGGTGGTCTATGCCGTGTTCAACGAGCGTGAACACATCGCCGACCTGCACTCCCTGGAACAGGCACAGGCGCTGATCCGCCACTTGAGCTTCGAGACCGGGCGCTACAGCCAGGCATGGGAGATCAGCACGCTACATCTTCCCGAAGAGGCCGTCCGCTATCTGGTGAACTGGATAGGCAGATCGCCGTCCAGACAGACAGGTCTGCTGTTCGAGCCCTTCGCGCTCCCGGACTGCTATGGCTTCGGCTGCAAATTGATCTGCACACCCTGGACGAATCGGCACCTTCTCCAGGTTGTAGGCCACTCCTACGGTGAACTCAGGCAGCAACAACTCGCCGCCGGCGTGCCGGAAACCCTCGTGGATATCCTGTATCTGGCCGCCCTGGCCGATACCAGGTTCCTGATCTTCGATCCCAGCGCCAGCACGCTGGAGGGACTGCCCGTCTACAAAGAGTGAAGGCATCTGCCCGCCACAGGGGGTTTCCTGGCGGGCAGCACCGGCACTGGACGATGCCTGCCCCACTCCTGACCGCGAACATACACCTCACCCGAAAAGCGACACTCACAGCTTCAGCTTTCCCCTCCGTAACACCCATTTCCTCATGCCAGGGTGATGCCATCCCTGGCATGAGGAAAACGCCGTGTACCGATCCTCCATACTGCTCACGCTGATGGCGCTGCTGGGAGCATGTGCCACACAACAGTCCTCGTCCCCCGGACCACACGGCCACGAAACGAGGACAGAGCAACCAGCGGAAACACCACCTCTTCCGGCGCAAAACGTTCGTTACGGGCGCTATACCCTGGTCAACGCCGAACCCACGGCGGAACAACTGGACCTGCTCGCCCAGATCATCGAGGTGAGCATCCCACCCGGGCTGAACCCAACGGTGCAGGACGCCATGCGTCATGTGCTACAGCGCTCGGGCTATGCGCTGTGTCCCGTCAGTTCGGCGGTAAAGGTGTTGTTCACCCGACCGCTGCCGGCGACCCATTACCGGCTCGGCCCGCTCACGCTGCGCAACGCGCTGGAGGTACTGGCCGGCCCAGCCTGGCAGTTGCTGGCCGATGATATCGGTCGCACGGTCTGCTTCAGGCAGCGGGGCCTGGGCAGCGGTGCCATGGAGGCCCGCTCATGAAAGCCTCGACCTTCCAAGCTTTCATCCTCGGCTTGTTGTGCCTGGTGGTCGCCGGTGTGGCCGGCACGCTATACAACCAGCACCAGCGTATCGTCGAGCTGCAGACCACCACCGCCAAACCCGAGCAGCACCTGGAATCCCTGCAGCAGGACTCAAGCCGCCTGCTGGATGCACAGGAGGCGCTGAGACAGGAGTTGGATGCACTGAGGCTCGCCGTCGATAACAGCGCCCAGGCCAACACCCTCGATTCTCAGCAGGATCAATGGACCCAGGAAATACAGGCGCTGCGTAATGAACTGGCGGCACGCGCCACCGGGACGGAGCTGGCCGCCCTGCAGGCACGCATCGAGCAGGCCGAGCAGCAGCTCCAGGCCCTCCAGGCCAAACCCCGCCGCGCCACAGCGCGACCACCCGCCAAGCCCAGAAAGCCCCTACGACCACCCGTCCCAGCACCGCTGCCCCCGCCCTTCACCGTGCTGGGCACCGAGTCCCGTGGCGGCGAGCGCTTTTTGCTGGCGGCGCCGCTTGGCAGCCGCTCTCTGGCGGAGGTCCGCCTGCTGCATCACGGCGAGCGGATCGGCACCTGGCACTTGAAAACACTGGGCGCCAGCACCGCCATCTTCGCCGTGCCCGAGCAGCCGGACCAGACCATCCCGCTGCCTTGAGAAGTGACGATGAACTGCTCGCTGCCGACCGTCACCGCCTGCCTCACCGCGCTGGTCGCCGCCGCCTCGCTGGCTGGCGACACCAACACCGCCCAGTCGCAGGTGCGCAGCAGCGAGCCCACGCCACTGGAACACCGCCAGTCGGGGCGCGCCTCGGACTGGGGGCTGACGGAACAGGAATGGTCACGCTTCGAGGAGATCCAGACGGGTCCGCGTGGCTTCTGGAGCCCGCACCTCGACCCGCTCACCACCTTGGGGGTCGAAGCGCGCAACGAGCAGGAACGCCGGCGCTACGCGGAGCTACAGGTCAAGCTGGAAGCCCAGCGCGCCGAGCGCGAGCTGGCCTATCAGCGAGCCTATGACGCGGCCTGGGCCAGGCTGTTTCCCGGCCTGCTGCCCGTCCAGGGGCTGGGAGGCTCACCCAGTTCGCCAACCTCGCGGCGGCTTGCCCTGTTCGTGGAAGTGCAATGCCCCGCGTGCACCGCCGAAGCCCAACGCCTGCAACAGCAGGATACCGAGTTCGACCTCTACCTGGTCGGCAGCCAAGGCGAGGACGCACGTATCCGGACCTGGGCTCGGCAGGCGGGTATCGACCCGGCCCGGGTACAACGGCGCCAGATCACCCTGAACCATGATCGCGGTCAGTGGCTGGGCCTCGGCGCACATGGCCCGCTCCCTGCCCTCTTCCAGCAGGTACATGGACAATGGCAGCGCCTGGAGCAGTAGGGCTCGCGCTCCTGCTGACGCTGCTCGCCGCCCAGGCCGAGGGGCCCCCGCCCGCCTACCAGTTGGCGGCGCAGGGCGCCGGCATCCCGCCCGCGGTGCTGTTCGCGATCGCCCGGCAGGAAAGCGGTCTGCGCATCCGCGGCCAGCTATTGCCCTGGCCCTGGACCCTCAATATCGCCGGCCAGGGCCAACGCTTCGCCACCCGCCGGGCAGCGTGCCAGGCCCTGCTCCAGGCGCTGGCCGAACACGATGCCAAACGCATCGACAGCGGGCTCGGCCAGATCAATCTGGGCTATCACGGCCAGCGCTTCTCCAGCCCCTGCCAGGCACTCGATCCCTACCGCAACCTCGCGGTCACCGCCGCACTGCTGCGCGAGCAGCATGACGCCACGGGCGACTGGGTACTGGCCGCCGGACGCTATCACCGCCCGGCCGGCGGTGCGCCGGCCGCGCGCTACCGCGCCCGCTTCGCCCAGCACCTGCAAGGGATCGTGGGGGCCCCGCCCGTCTCGACCAGGAGCAGTTCCCCATGAAAGTCCCACTTGCCGCCGCTGCGCTCGCCCTGGCACTGGCCTCCACCGTCCTGGCGGAGCCGGCACGGGACGTCCCCATTCCCCCCTTGAGCCAGCATCTGGACGAGACCTGGATGCTACCGGTCAGCAGTTCCCTGCTGCGCCCTGGAGCCGTCACCCCACGCGCCCTGGACATGCCGGGGCTGCCGCCATTCTTCCTGGTCGGCGGCGATCCTCGCTCGCTGTCCTGGCTGCGCGATAACGCCGCTCGGCTGCGGACAATAGGCGCGGCCGGCCTGGCCGTGGAGGTGGCCGACGCGGCAAGCCTGGAGCGGATCCGGGTGGCGGCGGCCGGCCTGGTCATTCTGCCGGTCAACGGCGATGACATCGCCGCGCGCCTGCAGATCGGGCACTACCCGGTGCTGATCACCGCCACCGGCCTGCGGCAGTGAGCCTGCGCCATGGCCGAGCACGTGATGGAGTCCAGACTCCGGCCGGCCGTGGAACTGTACACGGTGGCCATCTGCGGCGCCGCCGTGGTGCTGTGCCTGCAGGCGCCCTGGGCCGTGGCGCTGTCGCCCGAGATAGGCCAGGTCGCGGCGCTGGCCTACGCCCTGTTCGGCTTCATCCGTCTGCGCCAGGCCTGGGCGATCTTGCGCTACCGGCGCAACATCCGCCGCCTGCCCCGCTATGCGCTCACCAGCCGGCAGATTCCCGTCAGCCGCAAGCGCCTGTTCATGGGCCGGGGCTTTCGTTGGACCCGTCTACACACCCAGCGCCTGGTCGAGGCGCAGGATCCCGCCGTCGCGCGCTATGTCGAGCCGCCTCTGGTCCAGCGCCTGGCACGTGGACTGGAACGGCGCCTGGAGCATGCGCCTTTCCCGTTCTCGGCGCTGGCCCGCGTCACCACCTGGGACAATGCCTGCAACCCCGTGCGCCCCTTGCCCCCCGTGGGCGGCTCGGCGCTGCTGCACGGAGTCGAACCCGACGAGGTGGAGGCCAGTCTGCCGCTCGACGAGCGCGTCGGACATGTCCTGGTGCTGGGCAGCACGCGGGTCGGCAAAACGCGCCTGGCGGAGTTGTACATCACCCAGGACATCCACCGCCGTGAGCACGAGGTGGTCATTGTCTTCGATCCCAAGGGGGATCCGGATCTGCTCAAGCGCATGTACGTCGAAGCGCGGCGAGCCGGGCGGGAAAACGAGATCTACGTGTTTCACCTGGGCTGGCCCGAGATATCGGCGCGCTACAACGCGGTGGGACGCATCGGGCGCATCACCGAAGTCGCCTCGCGCATCGCCGGACAACTGAGTGGCGAGGGCAATTCGGCGGCCTTTCGGGAGTTTGCCTGGCGCTTCGTCAATATCGTCGCCCGCGCCCTGATCGAACTGGGCCGGCGCCCGGACTACCTGCAGATCCAGCGGCATGTGGTGAACATCGATCCCTTGTTCATCGAGTACGCCCAGCAGTTCTTCGCCCGCACCGACCCGAAAGCCTGGGAAGTGATCGTCCAACTCGAGGGCAGGCTCAACGAGAAGAACACCCCACGCCACATGCTCGGGCGCGAGAAGCGCGTGGTGGCCATCGAGCAGTACCTGGCGGCCAAGCGCGTATTCGACCCGGTGCTGGAAGGGCTGCGCTCGGCGGTGCGCTACGACCGCACTTATTTCGACAAGATCGTGGCGTCGCTGTTGCCGTTGCTGGAGAAGCTGACCACCGGCAAGATCTCCCAACTGCTGGCACCGAACTACACCGACCTGAACGATCCGCGCCCCATTTTCGATTGGCTGCAGATCATCCGGAAACGCGGCATCGTCTATGTCGGCCTGGATGCGCTGACCGACGCCGAGGTCGCCGCCGCAGTGGGCAACTCCATGTTCTCCGACCTGGTCTCGATTGCCGGGCACGTCTACAAGCATGGGATCGACCACGGCCTGCCCGCTGTCAGCCAGACTCCGCACAGGGTCTCCATCAACCTGCATGCCGACGAATTCAGCGATTTGATGGGCAGCGAATTCATTCCCCTGATCAACAAGGGCGGCGGGGCCAATATCCGGGTGACCGCCTATACCCAGACCCTAAGCGATATCGAGGCGCGGATCGGCAGCCGTGCCCGGGCCGGGCAGGTGATCGGCAACTTCAACACCGTGCAGATGCTGCGCGTGCGCGAAACCGCCACCGCCGAGTTGCTCACCGGGCAACTGCCAAAGGTCAACGTGCTGAGCAGAACCCTGGTGTCGGGGGCCACGGACACCGCCGATCCCCACGCCGCCACCGACTTCACCTCCTCATCGCAGGACCGTGTCAGCGCCAGCGGCGTACCACTGATCGAACCGGCCCATATCGTCAGCCTGCCCAAGGGGCAGATGTTCTCCTTCCAGGAAGGCGGACAGCTGTGGAAGGTGCGTATGCCGCTGCCCAAGCCCTCGCCTGACGATGCCATGCCCAAGGACTTGCAGGAGCTCGCGCAACGGATGCGCGCCACCTACAACGAACAGGCGGGGCAATGGTGGAAAACCAGCGGTGGCGGACCAACGCTCGACTTCGCCCTGGAGCCGCAGACGGCTCCCCCTCCCCACGCTGACTCTGGCAAGGACGCGCCCGTCCAGGAGGCGCCGTGAGCCAGTCCTCCCGGCGACAAGACCCAGGCTGAGCCATGGCGAACGACACCCCGTCACGGCAAGCTCAGCCGATCCAGCGCCCCGGGCTGATCGCCTCGGCATTCGGCCTGGTCCTGCGCATCATCGGCCTGCTGATCGCCTCGCTGCTGTTCTCCATTTTGATGGAGTTCGCAGGCCTGCTGCTGTTCTGGAGCGATCAGGGCTGGCGGCACAGCCATACCATGCTGACCCGCGAGCTGGGCTGGCTCAGCGAGCACTTCAAGTCCTCACTGATCCTCAAGCAACCGGTGCAAACCACCACCCAACTGCTGGAACAGCTCAACCACTGGCTGCTGATGAAGACCGGCTTCGCGGAGTTCACCCGGCAGGCGCAGGGGTCGAGCCAGGGCAGCGGCTTCTGGAGCTGGCTCAGCCGGCTCTACCTGAGCATCGAGGACTTCGTTCTGGCGGCGCTATACATCAGCTTTACCTTCGTCGTACGCCTGACCATCCTGCTCCTGGCCACCCCGCTGTTGCTGCTGGCCATGCTCACCGGCCTCGTCGACGGCCTGATGCGGCGCGACCTGCGCAAGTTCGGCGCCGGACGCGAGAGCAGCTTCGTCTACCACCGCGCCAAGCGGGCGATGCTGCCGCTGCTGATCGCGCCGTGGGTCATCTACCTGTCGCTGCCCTTCTCGCTGCATCCTTTGCTGATACTGCTGCCCGGAGCGGTGCTGCTAGGGACGGCGGTCGCCATCACGGCGGCGACTTTCAAGAAGTACCTCTAGCCGCAACCGGACCACTATACGCCCGGCCAAGACACAGCCACGACCTCACAGCGGCCTCCTCCTACTTCACGAGCACGACCGGCACCTGAAGCTCGAAGTAACGCTCAGGGCTATCAGCCATGCGCGACTTCACCGCGCTCGTAGCCGATCAGCGCGGCGATCATCCATGCCGGCATCGAGGGCTTCGCCTCACGCAAGGCCTCGAACTCGACGCTCGGCAGCTTCTCGGCGATGTGCTGGAAGGTGGCCGGCGTGACCTGGCGCCGCCCCAGATACCACAGCGCGGACAGCGCCATGCCCGCAGGACGCCCCGCCAACACCAACTTGCGGGGTGCTATATGCTGCAGACGCACGACCATCTTGCCCAAGTGAATCGTGCGCGACGAGCCCGTGGTGTAGAACACCGGCTGCGCCGGCACCTGGGTCGAAAACCCCAAGCGCCGAGCCGCCTCGGCGCCATGCATCTCGATGGCCGCGCCTTCGCTCGCCGCCAGGGTCTTCGCCACTAACTCGGGGGCCGGCATGGCCTTGATACCGAACCGCCCCACCTTCGGCACGCGGTACAGGCCATGGCCGATGCGCTCGATATGGCCAGCCTTGGTGAGCCGCATCAAAGCCTGATCGATAGCCGCACGCGACCCCGCTCCCGCGAACAGCGCGGGCGTGAAGGGCTCGCCGACAGGCTGTGCCTGGATGCGCTCACGAATGGCTTGGGCAGTGTTCATGTTGATCTCCATCTGTTAGATATTTCTAACAAAAATCTAACACCATGCAAACCATTCCTTCGCCAGCACCCTATCAGCGAGAACCGCGCACCAGCGGACTCTCGCCGTGCAGATGCGCCAACAGGAACAGGAGCTGAAGACAGCGGACGGTTAGCAATATGCCCACGATAAACAGAGGCCACCCCCAACGCTGGAGCGGGACGCGACCTCGGCAGCCTTCTTCTCCGTGCTATCCACCGAGATCCTGGGCAAGATCGCTCTGCGGAGCGTCTGACTGGCAAGAGCCAGCACCACGGAGAGCCCAGGCGCTTGCCGCCCAGGGCTAAGCCGTCTCGCCCCCATGCCACACACGTGCGACTGAACAGTGCGCCAGCGAAAAGCCAGACTGGAGCGCCACTCCAGCGCATCTGGAAAGCGCGGGAACTCTTGCCCCATACCGGCCTTACGCCCGGCTATTTCACCAGGACTACCGGCACCGACACCTCATGGATGACCCGGTTCGCCACCGAGCCCAGCAGCAGCCCACCGAAGCTGCCCAGGCCGCGGGTCCCCATCACCACGGTATCGCAGCCCAGCTGCTCGACCGCCTCATTGACCTGCTCCGCCACATTGCCGAGCACCGCATGGACTTCATGGGTAATGCCCGCAGCCTGCAGCGTAGCCGCCGCCTCCTCCAGCACACTGCGGGCCTTCTCCAGCAGGCCGCCATTGAACTCCTCGATCATGCTGGCTGTCAGGTAGCCACCGTAGAGGACCGGCTCATTCTGGGCGTTGAGGACATGCACCTCCAGCGGCCGTGCGCCATCGTGGATAAAGTCGATGACGTACTGCAGAGCACGCTTCGAGTGTTCCGAACCGTCGAAAGCAACCAGGACCTTGCGCATTTCAGATCTCCTTCATCCGCTGTGTGAACCCAACATAGGCCACTTGCAGCAAAAGACCACCGCTGGAAGTGGCTGGTATTGATCTGGCGCAAGCTATTACCACAGCAACCCTCAGGCCCCTGCCTAGCGGCGTTCCTTCTCCCTGTACAGATGCGCCAGCAGGAACAGGAACTGGAGGAGCAGGACGGCCAGCAACAGGACCACGATAAGCAGATGCCAACCCCAGCCAGTGGAGCGGGACGCGGCCTCGGCCGCCTGCTTCTCCGTACTATCCACCAGGGAGGAAACCCGCTCCAGATCCCGTTGGATAGTCAGCAGAGCCTCGGCGGCCAGCGGGTCAAGGGATGATCCGGCGGAGACGGAAGGCGCCTGCAAGTCCTCCAGCTTCCTATCCAACGCCTGCAGGCGTGATTCCACCGTTCGTTCAAGCCGATCGGCGGCTTCGAGCAGGGGCTTGGCCGACGCGCTCGGCGCGGGCCCCGCGCTGACCACGCCACCGGAGAACACCAGGGTCGAGAACACCGCGACCACCAGCACCAGATAGGCATAGGTCAATCCCCGCGCCCAAGAGGGCTCGGGCTTGCCATCCTTTAACACGAACCAAGCCGCTTTCATGAACACACCGGCTATACCGATGAGCGAGATCGCATAGCCGACAGCGCTCTTCCCCGCACCGCCGAAGCCAAAGATCTCCCAGACCATGTTGACCAGGACTCCATCCCTGACCTTCAGTAGCAATGAACCCTCCCGCTCCTGCACCTCGGCAATCTGCCGGGTGACCTGAAGAACGGCCGCGAGATCCTGTTGCAACGCCTCAAACTCGTGGACCGGGATCGACACCAGCGGTTGAACCTCCTCCTCCATGGCAAGCGGAGTGCTCTGCTCCGGCAGGCCCGCGTCCTCGTCGGACGACTGCGACCAGACGAGCGAAGGCGTCAACACCCCGATCAACAGCACCATCAGCCAAGCCTTCATCGCTTCCCTCTCCTTTCGCGGGCAGTGCCGCCGATATGGTTAGCCTCAGGAGCTGTCAGTTGCAAAGCGACCGCATCAGCGTCGGTTTTCTTGCTGATCGCCCGCCCACCAGACTCGATGCTGGCCCCAGGATCATCCCGGGGCCACCACCATGCCTGCCACTTCGATTCGATACCTGCTCCCCCTCGCACTGAGCCTAGTGCATGGCGCCAGCCTTGCCGGCGGTGCCCAGGAGCGCATTGAGCTCGACCTGCTCCTGCGGCAACTCGACACCCTCGAAGTCCTCGCCCAGCGCGCCGAGGCCTCGGGGACGCCCACCGAACGCTACCGCTTCGACTATCCCCGGCTGTACCAGGACCTCCAGCGCATCCGCCAGGGCGTGCGGGGCTATCTGTCGCCCTCCCGCGCCCAGCCACGCGACCCCGGCGCGCTGATCGGCGACTACCGCCTCGACGGCCCCCAGCAGGAGCCGGCGCCATGAGCATGACCGCCGCCCAGATCGCCGCCTTCCACAACAGCGCCGGCTTCACCCCGCAGGGCAGTTCGACCTTGTGGCTGTCCCTGGTGCTCGTCCTCGCCCTGCTCTGGTGCACCTGGGCGATGTGGACGGCCTACCGGGGCTGGGCCGTCGGCAGCCTGTGCTTCGGCACCTTTGGTGGCAGTGCCGCCCGCGTGCTGCTGGCCCTGTTGATCCTGATGTTCTTCACCCTCTCCTGAGCCTGGAGGATCGACGCCATGTGCAAGGCCTTCGCCATCGCCCGCCACAACCTACGAGACCGTGCCACCCAACGCCTGCTCGGCCTGCAGCTGGCCCTGGGTCCGGGCCTGGCCATGGCCGACCTGCCCACCATGGAGGCGCCCTCGCGCGGCGAGGGCTCGGGCCTGATCGAGACCATCCAGAACTACGCCTACGACGGCGGCATCCTCCTCGGGCTGCTGATCGCCCTGCTCGCCTTCCTCGGCGTGGCCTGGCATTCGCTGACCGTCTTCGCCGACGTTCAGAACCAGCGCAAGACCTGGAAGGACCTCGGCGCGGTGGTCGGTGTCGGCGCTCTGCTGGTGGTGGTGATCATCTGGTTCCTGACCAAGGCCGCCGAGATCCTGTGAGGCCGCCATGCACGACGCCATCGAACGCCTCGACGACGGCACCCTGACCTTCCTGCCGGAGCGCCTCAACCGCGACCCGGTGGTGCTGCGCGGGCTGACCAACGACGAGATGTGGCTCGCCCTGGGCCTCGGCGCGGTCCTCGGCCTGGTGCTCGGCGTGCCGCTGTCCATCGCCACCTCTGCCCTTGCCGTGGCGCCGACCGGGATGATCGCCGGCATGGCCATGACCCTGTTCGTCGCCGGCACCCTGCTCCGCCGCGCGAAACGCGCCCGCCCCGAGACCTGGCTGTACCGGCGGCTGGAGTGGCTGCTGGCCAGCCGCTGGCGGCTAGGTCACGGGACGCTGATCCTCCACTCGGGCGCCTGGACGGTCCGCCGTTCACGCCGGCCGCGTCCGCCCCTGGCGCGGTGGCCGTCATGAGCCGCTTCCGCAACAAGGTGGATGCGCAGCAGGCGCATATCCTCAGCCTGCGCCTGGCGGTCGCGGCCCTGACGCTGGCCTGCCTCGGCTTCTGGTACGGCTGGCACTCGGCGCCCAGGGCGCTGACGGTGCATGTGCCGCCGGACTTGCGCTCAGGCAGCACGCGGCTGTGGTGGGACGTACCGCCCGAGAATGCCTACGCGTTCGCCCTGTACATCTTCGGCCAGCTAAACCGCTGGCCCACGGACGGCGAGCAGGACTACCGCCGCGCCATCTACGCCCTGCAGTCCTACCTGACACCGGCCTGCCGCCACTTCCTGGAAGGCGACTACGAGTACCGCAAGGCCGCCGGAGAGCTGCGCCAGCGGGTGCGCGGCGTCTACGAGGTGCTGGGCCGTGGCTACAGCGACGATCCCGCACTGCGGGTCAAGCAGCTCGACCAGGACAGCTGGCTGGTCAACCTCGACCTGAACGCCGACGAGTACTTCGCCGCCGAGCCGGTGAAGCGCGTAGTGGTGCGCTATCCCCTGCGCGTGGTGCGCTTCGACGTCGACCCCGAACGCAACAAATGGGGACTGGCACTGGACTGCTACCAGGGCACCCCGCAGAAGCTCAGCCTGCCCGGAGGTGCGAGATGAAGCGGATAGCCGGACTGGGGCTGGCCATTGTCCTCGTGCTGTCCAGCGGCGTGGTCGGCGCGGTCGAGCTGATGCGCTGGGAACGCCTGCCCCTGCCCGTGCCGCTGGTGGTCGGCCATGAGCGCGTGGTGTTTCTCGACGACGAGGTCCGAGTCGGCCTGCCCAGCCACCTGGCCGGCAAGCTGCGCGTGCAATCGAGCGACGGCGCGGTCTACCTACTGGCCTCGGAGGCCATCGCCCCTTCCCGGCTGCAGCTGCAGTCGGTGGCGACGGGTCAGATCATCCTGCTGGATATCGCGGCGAGCCCTGGCGATCAGGCGCTGGAGCCGCTGCGCATCGTCCGCGGCGACTCCGGCCAGGCGCCAGCCGAGCCCACCGCCAGCGTCCCGGACGCAACACCGATTCCCGTAATGCTGACCCGCTATGCGGCGCAGAGCCTGTACGCGCCCCTGCGCACCGTGGAAGCCTTGCCCGGCGTGCGCCGCGTGCCCCTGAGGCTCAGCGGGGAACTGCCCACCCTGCTGCCCAGCGAAAACGTCGCCAGCACGCCCATCGCGGCCTGGCGGCTGGGCGAGTACTGGGTGACCGTGGTGCAGCTGCGCAATCGTGGCGCGCATCCCGTCCGGCTCGACCCACGCCGGCTCCAGGCCAGCCTGTTCGCCGCCACCTTCCAGCATGCCGATCTGGGGCCGGCCGGCAGCGCCGAGGACACCAGCGTCGCCTACCTGGTCACCCGGGGCTCAGGCCTGGAGCGGGCGGTGCTGCCAGCGCCAGAGCGCGCGCAAGGTGACGGCGATGAAAGCTAACGTGCTGCTCAAATGGCTGGTGCCGGGGGCATTGCTGGCGGTGGCGTTGATCATCCTGAAAAGCTGGCTGGACGATGACAGCTCCCGTGAAAGCCCCAGCGACCCGGAACGCCTCGAACTGTCCGCCGAACAGGCCAAGTCGCTCGGTATCGCCGGCGACACACCACGCGACACGGTCGCCACCCTGGTTGGCCAGGTCAAGGCCATGCGCAGCGAAATGCTCGGCTTGAAGAAGAGCAACGACACCCTGCGGCAGGAGAACACTCGCCTGCGGGAACGGGAAGGCAGCGTCGACAGGCGCATTCAGCACGCGCTCGGCAATGTGACCCAGCAGGCCGCGCAAGAGCGCCGGCAAGCCGATGAGGACCGGCGCAAGGCCGAGGAGGAAAGCCGCCAAACGCGCGGGCTGCTGACGCGGCTGCAGGAGCAACTCGCCGGCCTGGCCGGCCAGGAGCAGGACTTGCCGATAGGCCTGGGGCTTCAACCCGGCGACGGCGAGCGGTTCGGTGAAGACCCGGCAGGTGACTCGCTGCTGTGGATCGAGCCCTCGGGCAGCCGCCCCGCCGGGGAGCGCGACGCCAGCGAGGTCCGCTCTAGCCTGAACCTGCCCGCCGGTTTCCAGTCTCTGGGGCTGGATGGCGGCGCCCTCGACCGCAGCCAGAAGCCGCTGCGGACAGTGAGCGACAGTGGCGCCGAGCGGGCGCGCCCGGCCGAGCGCGGCGAAGGCGCCAGGCCGGTCTACACCATCCCCGAGAACGCCACCCTGATGGGCTCGGTGGCAATGACCGCGCTGATCGGGCGGGTGCCGGTGGACGGCACGGTTATCGACCCCTATCCCTTTAAAGTGCTGGTCGGCCCCGACAACCTGGCCGCCAATGGCATCGAGCTGCCGGAGGTGGCCGGTGCGGTCATGAGTGGCACGGCGTCAGGCGACTGGACCCTGTCCTGCGTGCGCGGCCAGGTCGAGTCGATCACCTTTGTGTTCACCGACGGCACCGTCCGTACCGTGCCGGAACCCAGGGCGGTGCTCAGCCGCAATGCCTCCACGACACAGGCCAGCAACACCGACAGGATCCGCGGTGGGCTCGGCTATCTGTCCGATCCCTACGGCATTCCCTGCATCGCCGGCGAACGCCGCTCCAACGCCCAGCAGTACCTCGGCAGCCAGAGCCTGATCACCGCGGCCGGCGCCGGCGTGGCCGCCCTGCTCGGCGACGAGCGCAGCGACAGCAGCGTGGTCAGCTCCGCCAGCGGCACCCTCGGCGTCACCAGCAGCAGCGGTAACAGCGCCCTCAACGCCATCCTGGCCGGCGGCGTCAGCGATATCCGTGCCTGGGTCAACAAGCTCTACGGCGAGGCCTTCGCCGCGGTGTACGTGCCCCCGGCCGCCCAGGTGGCGCTGCACCTCGACCACGAGATCCGCCTCGACTACGAGCCCAACGGCCGGAGCGTTCGCCATGAACACAGCCACACCACCCTCTCCGATCTGGATTAGCCTGGTCTCCAGCGCCTGCCTGGCGCTGGCGGGCTGTGCCACCGACAAGGAAGCCCTGCTGCCCCATGGCGGGCAGAGCATGCTGGACATCTGGCACGGCGCCGGCGGGCCGGGCGTCCCGCTGCAACTGCTCGACGCCCGGCAACAGCTGCGCCGCCCGCTGACGTCGGCGGACCTCGCCGCGAACCTGCAGGCGCCCTATAGCCGCCACGCGGCGAACGAGATCCGCAGCCTATTCCCGCGCCTGCCCAACCCCGACTTGCTGATGTATGTCTATCCGCACCTGACTGGTACGGAACAGGCGCCGATCCCGGGCTACACCACGGTCTTCCCGTTCTATCGACGGGTGCAGTACGCCCTGCCCGGCGAACGCCAGGAAGAGCTGTGAGGCGCACCGGCAAGCCGGTTGGCGGTGCCAGGGCGTGGAGGTCCTGGCGCCATCCACGGCGCCCGCGCGCCACCCTGGCCGACGAGGCACGGTTGTATGCCCACGGCCCCAGCCTCACCGACCACCTGCCCTGGGTCGAATACCTGGAGGACGAGCAGTGTTTCCTGCTGGACGACAACCGCTCGGTGGGCGCGCTGTTCGAACTGACGCCCATCGGCACCGAGGGGCGTGAGCCCGATTGGCTGATGACGGCCCGCGACGCGGTCGAGGATGCCCTGCAGGACAGCTTCGACGAGCTGGAGACCTCGCCCTGGGTCGTGCAGTTCTTCTGTCAGGACGACTGCGACTTCAGCCCCTACCTGAAGCGGCTCAGCGCCTATATCCAGGATCGCGCACGCGGCAGCGCCTTTACCGAGGCCTACCTGGAACTGACCCGCCGCCATCTGCAGGCGGTCGCCAAGCCGGGGGGCCTGTTCGACGACGAGGTGGTCACCCAGCTACCGTGGCGTGGCAACAACCGCCGGGTTCGCCTGGTGCTGTATCGCTGGGTTGGCGCCGATGACGACGAGAGCGGGCTGGCCCCCATGCCGGCCCTGCGCCAGGCGGGCGAACGGATCGGCGCCGCGCTGCGCGCCTGCGGCGTGCGCGCGCAGCCGGTCGATGGCCATGGCCTCTACGCCTGGCTGCTGCCCTGGTTCAACCCGGCGCCCACGCTCACCGACGAGACGCCCGAGGCGTTCTATGCGCGCGTGGCCCATCCGCAAGCCGGTGACGGCGAATCGCTGGAGCTGCCCTTCGACCACGATTTCGCCGAGCGGCTGTTCTTCAACGAACCGCGCTCGGATGCGCAACGCGGGCTCTGGTACTTCGACGGCCACCCCCATCGGGTGATGGTGGTGGACAAGCTGCGCCGTCCGCCCTCGATCGGTCAGCTCACCGGCGAAACCAGCAAGGGCGATGCGATCAATGCCCTGTTCGACCAGTTGCCGGAAGGCACGGTGCTGAGCCTGACGCTGGTGGTCAAACCCCAGGACGTGCTCGAGGAGCGACTGAACCGTCTGGCCCGCAAGGCCATCGGCGAGAACCTGGCCTCGACCCAGACCCGCCAGGACGTCGAGGAGGCCCGGGCCATCATCGGCCGCAAGCACAAGCTGTACCGCGGCACATTGGCCTTCTACCTGCGTGGCCACGACGAGCGACAGTTGCACCAGCACTCGATCAGCCTGGCCAATGCCTTGCTCGGCGCCGGCCTGCAGCCGGTACGCGAGGGCGACGAGGTCGCCGCCTGCAACAGCTACCTGCGCTGGCTGCCGATGGCCTACAACCCCCAGCGCGATACCCGCGACTGGTACACCCGCTTGATGTTCGCCCAGCACCTGGCAAACCTGGCGCCGGTCTGGGGGCGCGGCACGGGTACCGGGCATCCCGGGATCACCCTGTTCAATCGTGGCGGCTCGCCGCTGAGCTTCGACCCGCTGTCGCGCCAGGACCGCGCCATGAATGGCCACCTGCTGCTGGTCGGCCCGACCGGCGCAGGCAAGTCGGCCACCCTGGGCACCTTGCTGATGCAGATCATGGCGGTGTACCGCCCCCGCCTGTTCATCGTCGAGGCGGGCAATTCGTTCGGCCTGCAGGGCGACTACTTCTCGACGCTGGGGCTGTCGGTCAACAAGGTGCAGTTGAAGCCCGGCGCGCCGGTCAGCCTCGCGCCCTATGCCGACGCCGCGCGCCTGGTCGAACAGCCGGAGCGGGTCGCCAGCCTCTCGGCCGAGGTGCCGGACGATGAAGCAGCGGTCGACCACGAGGAGCAACGCGACATCCTCGGCGAACTGGAAATCACCGCGCGGCTGATGATCACCGGCGGCGAAGCGAAAGAAGAAGCCCGGATGAGCCGCGCCGACCGCGGCCTGATCCGCGAATGCATCCTCGATGCCGCGCGCACCTGTGTTGCCGCCGGCCGCCAGGTGCTGACCCGCGACATACGCGATGCCCTGCTGCGTGTCGCCACCGACCCGGCCCTGCCGGACAGACGCCGTGAACGCGCCCAGGAAATGGGCGAGTCCATCGACCTGTTCTGCCAGGGCTTCGAGGGCGAACTGTTCGACCGTGCCGGCACGCCCTGGCCGGAAAGCGACGTGACCATCGTCGATCTGGCGACCTATGCGCGGGAGGGCTACGAGGCGCAACTGTCCATCAGCTACATCAGCCTGATGAACACCGTGAACAACCTGGCGGAACGCGACCAGTACCTGGGTCGGCCGATCGTCATGATCACGGACGAGGGCCATATCATCACCAAGCATCCACTGCTGGCGCCGTTCGTGGTCAAGGGGACGAAGATGTGGCGCAAACTGGGCGCCTGGTTCTGGTTGGCAACGCAGAATCTCGCCGACTTCCCCAATGCCGCGCAGACCATGCTCAATATGATCGAGTGGTGGATCTGCCTGAACATGCCGCTGGCCGAGATCGAGGAAATCGCCCGCTTCAAGAAGCTCAGCCCGGCGCAGAAGGCTCTGCTGCTGTCCGCCAGCAAGGAGCCCGGCAAGTACACCGAGGGCGTGGTGCTGGCGAAGAACCTCGAAACGCTGTTTCGCGCCGTGCCACCAAGCCTCTACCTCGCCATCGCGCAAACCGAACCGGAAGAGAAAGCTGCCCGCTGGAACCTGATGCAGCAATACGGCTGCTCGGAACTGGAGGCGGCGATGCGGGTCGCAACGCAGATCGACCAGGCCCGCGGGATCAGCCCATGAATCAGCCAGGAGCCCTACCTTGAGTTCCAGACAGATATCCGAGACGGAAATGCGCGAAGCGCTGGGCCTTGCGCCCAGCGCGCCGCCGAAGAAGAAGCCCGAACGGCCCGGGTTCTATACGCAGGTCGTGCTGAGCGTCAGGAAACGAACCGGGGGACCGGCCTTCACATTCGAATACCGTTCGCGCTCGGTCAGCACCCTGGCGGCCAGACTGGAGGCCGAGCAAGCCGTGCGCGAACAGGGCCTGGAGGTCTGGGCCTTGCTGGATATTCGGCAGATCGCCGAGTGAAGCCTGACTATAATCCCCTCCTTCCAAGACCACAGAAGGAATTCCCCATGAACAAGGCCGAACTGATCGAAGCCATCGCCACCAGCGCCGACCTGCCCAAGGCCACCGCCGGCAAGGCGCTGGACGCCCTCACCGGCGCCATCACCTCCGCGCTGAAAAACGGCGACAGCGTCAGCCTCGTCGGCTTCGGCACCTTCGCGGTGAAAGAACGCGCCGAGCGCGAAGGGCGCAACCCGCAAACCGGCGCCACGCTCAAGATCGCCGCGGCCAAGCTGCCGGGCTTCAAGGCCGGCAAGGGCCTGAAGGACGCGGTGAACTGAGCCCCTTCCAAAACGACAAAAGGGCCTGAGCCAGGCCCTTTTTGCCATGCGGACAGGCGCCTCAGGCCTGCCCCATATGTCGCTCGATCGATTCCTGACGCTGCTTGGCCTCGATGGACAAGGTCGTGGTCGGACTCAGCAACAGTCGCCGCAGGCCGATCGGCTCTCCCGTCTCGTCACACCAGCCATAGCTGCCATCGTCGATCCGCTCCAGGGCCTGCTGAAATGCGGGAAGCATCCGGCGGTCGCGATCAATCATCTGCAGCAACGTCATGCGCTCCTCCTCAATAGACGCGACGTCGGCCACATCGATGGGCCTTTCCAGCTCGGCCAACCCCTGCTTGCCACCCTCGACGCGTGCCTTGCACTCATCCAGCTGGGCCAGCAGCAGTCTCTTGAAAAAGTCCAACTGAGCTTCGCCCATGTAATCGGCCTCAGGGGCGGAAAGTAGCTCGTCTCGGGTCATGCCTAACATCCTCTTCGTACATCTATCCCGCTTCCCGGGTAGCTGAGCCCGGTGCTCATCCACTCGTTCCAGCGCATTGTCGGTCAATTATCCAGCATTGATCGTCATCGAAGCCAGGCACCCCCTGGATACGGCCACGACCGCCATCCTTTCACCTGCCTCCGGACCGGAGCGGCAACATCGACGCGTTTGGCGAGAGCCTCAACGGTACAGTGATACTGTACGATACATCTGCTATCTAATTTTGCTATCATCCCATTCATGAAAAACCGGCACCGTAAGACCCTCGAAGCCATCTTCCGTACGCCGACCAGCGCCGCGGTGGTGTTCTCCGACATCGAAGCCTTGGTCATTCACCTGGGCGGTCAGGTGCTGGAACGTGAAGGGTCGCGGGTCAAGCTGGTACTGGGCGAGGTGCAATGGCGTTGCCATCGACCACACCCCGGAAAAGAAGCGAAGAAGTACCAAGTAGAAGAGGCCCGGGAGTTCTTGCAACGGGCAGGAGTTGAACCATGAATAGCATGAGCTACAAGGGCTACACCGCCCGCATCGAGTTTGACGAGCGTGACGACATCTTCGTCGGCCGGGTGCTGGGCGTGCGGGACATCATCAGCTTCCATGCCGACTCGGTGGCCGAGCTGCGCGCCGAATTCCGCCTGGCAGTGGAAGACTACCTGGCCGATTGCGCCGAGCGCGGGGTCAGCCCGGAGAAGCCGGCGTCCGGCAAGGTGATGCTGCGTATTCGCCCTGAAGTACATGCCGCCGCCACCATCGCCGCCCAGGCTGCCGGCAAGAGCCTGAACCAGTGGGCGGACGAGGTGTTCGAGCGTGCGGCGCACGCCTGATGCGCCAGCCTGCCTAGAGTCCAACGCTCCCCTCTCTAAACCGACTCCTGCGCATTCAGTTTTCCCAGGGAAAACCGCTACCCGCTGATCGACCCTGCTCCCAGGTCACCCCTGTCGCCTGGAGCCTCGATCATGCCCAAATGCCCGCATCGCCTGCCAGGGCCGGTGAGCCGTCGCCAGGAGCGGCTACGCCCCCTGGCCCTGGCCTGCCTGCTGGTCTCCAGCCCAAGCATGGCGCTGGACACCGGCAGCATCGTCGCTTCCACCCTCTCGCCCAGTTGCCTTGAATACCGGGTCGTCGGCATCTGCTTCTGGCTGCGCTGTGGCGCCTCCGGCTGCTCGGTGCGCACCTCGACCAGGGTGCGGCATTTCATCCCCGAACTGGTGGTGTCGAGCTACGCCAGCACGGGCAACAACCCCTGGTCGGAAATGGCTCCGCTCGCCTCCCCCATCATCGGTGCCGAAGGCGGCGGCAACCTGATCACGCCGAACAGGCGACGCGACAACCTGCCCCGCTTCAAACATGTCGACGGTATCGGCCATCCCGGCGGCTGGGCGGCAACGCAACTGGCGGCGCAGTCCGGCTATGCCTGCGCCAGCGGCGCGACCGCGTTCATGCCCTATTACCTGAGCACACTGGACACCCTGGCCTGGCGCCATGGCATTCCGGAAAGTGTCTACCCCGAAGCCATCACCCCGGGGCTGCGCGAAACCGGCAGCCAAGCCGCCGGAAACATGTGGGGCAACCTCTACCCGCGACAGGGCTTTCTGGTGCAGCCCGACGACTTCAAGGCCGCCGCGGTGATGGCGCAACGGGCCGGAGACGTCGTGACCCGCAACGGCCAGCCCCATGTGTATCGGCCACTCACGCCGGCCCGACGCGACGGCTACTGGCCGCCTGGACCGATCGTCGAGAACGACGCCTCGACCCATAAGTGGCAGTTGCTCTATCCCCAACGCCGCAGCACCTGCGCGATCTTTCCGAGCGATACGGCGCAGAGCGAGGACGGTGGCTACGCCTGGTCGCTGTGGCGCCCCTACAGCTGCTGCAGACGCGAGGGCCAGACCTTCCTGTTCAGCCTCGACTTCGCAGGCGGTACGCCATGAACCGGTCGCTCGCCTGCCTGCTGCTGGGTGCCGCGCTGCACAGCGGCGCCGCCGCGGAGGACTACCGGCTGGGCACCCAGGGCGAAGTGCTCGACGACCGGGTGATGTACAGCATCGGCGGCGGTGCGGCGGTGGGCTCGCCCAGCTCGTTCTACCGCCCCAGCGGTATCGGCGTGGGCCTATCCTGGCGCGCCAACATGATGTGCGGAAACATGGACCTCGCCACCACCCTGCAGAACCAGTTGAACGGGGTCACCGACGGCTTCCAGCGGATCATGGGCGAAATCGTGCAGAACGCCACCCAGGCGGTCATGTCGTTGCCCGCGCTGATCATCCAGCGCGCCAACCCCGGCCTGTACGAGCTGCTCAGCAACGGCGTGATGCAAGGCCGTATCGACTTCGATCGCTCGAAACTCACCTGCCGGGCCATGGCCGAGAAGATGGCGGACCAGGTCGGCCAAGCCGGTTGGGGCGCCCTGGCCAGGAACCAGGAGATGCAGGGCAACCTGGAGCGCTCGGGAGGCGACGCGGTCACCGCGGTGACGAACACCGAGGCCAGCAATGGCAACAACGGCGTGCCCTGGGTCGGCGGCCAGAAAGCCGGCGGGAACGGGCAGCCGCCGATCAGGGTGACCTCCGACGTGGTACGCGCAGGCTACAACCTGCTGCACAACCGGCCGGTGGATGACACTGCCGAACTCGGCGACGGCAGTTGCCAGGACGGCGCCATCTGCCGCACCTGGACCTCGCCCCAGGCGATGTCCGAGTGGGCCATCCGGGTGCTGGGCGAAACCGAGGTGGCGACCTGCGATGACTGCGAAACCCTGCGGGCGACCGCCGGTGGCGGGCTCACCCCCCTGATCCAGGAGACCTATGCCGAGCACCTGAAAGCGCTGCAGGAGCTGCTGTCGGGCGCGGTTCCTCTCAGCCGCGAGAACCTGGACAAGGCCTCCAGTCCGATGCTGCCGGTGACCCGTAGGGTCATCGAGGCCCTGCGCGACGATCCCGAGCAGAATCTGCTGTCACGCCGTCTGGCCAGCGAGACGGCGCTGTCCAGCGTGCTCGACCAGGCGCTCCTGTTGCTGCGCACCCTGCTGGCGGGCAGTCACGAACCCAATGTCGCTTCCGCCGCACCGGCACAGACCGCTTTGGCGAAAAACATCGACACCCTGGAACGCGAGATCCGACTGCTGCAAACCGAGCTACAGGTGCGCCAGGTCTTGGCCAGCAACACCGCCAGCCTGGTGCTCGACCGGCATGCCGCAGGGGCCGAGGCGTCGCGTACCGTCGATCAGGGCGATCCCGAACCCGGCCGCCTCAACGAGGCCGACGCCCGGCAGGAGTGACGCCATGCAGCGATCGTTGTCCTCCACACTGCTCTCCGGGCTGGGAATTGCCGCCCTGATGATCCTCGTGCCGGCCATGGCCCTGATCCTCGGCAGCTCGCTGCTGGGTGGCCTCGAGGCCTGGCAGCAGGCGTTCGAGTCCGCCCGCCCCTACCTGCGACTGTGGCGCGCCCTACTCTACGGCGCCCTCTTCGCGCTCTGGCTGGATCTGCTGCGGCGCCAGCGAGGCAACCCTTATGCCCTGCCGCGGGTGCAGCGCCTCGGGATCATGGGCCTCGCGCTGTTCACCTGCGCCGAAATCACGCGGTTGTGAGGTCTCGCCATGCTCATGAGCAGCAACAGCTACCTGGAGTTTTACCTCTCCCTGCTGGCCTGGATCATCAACAACGGCATCTGGAACATCCTCGCCGATACCGGCCTGTTCGCCGCGCCCTTCGGCGCGATCATCCTGCAGGAGTGGCTGTCGGCCCGCCAGCAAGGCGCGGACGAAGGCAACAAGGGGCTGCTCTCGGTGCCCAGGATCGAGAACCGGCTGTGGCTGGCCTATATCGTGGTGCTGTTCGGCTGCATGCCGGTCCTTCCGCTGAACCTGGCGTCGATGACCCTCGACGACGCGGCCAGCCAACGCTGCGGGACCAGTGTGACTACGCCGGCGGAAACGGCATGGGCGGCCACCTTCAACACCATCGGCGAACAGTCGGCCAACGTGCCGGTCTGGTGGTTTCTGGTGCATGCCTTGAGCAAGGGCGTAACGGCGGCCGCGACCGCGGCGATACCCTGCGCCCCGGATATCCGGCAGATGCGCATGGAGATCGACAGCTCGCGCATCGACAGCCAGGTGCTGCTACAGGAAGTCGCCGACTTCACCCGCGACTGCTACGGCTACTCCCGCTCGCGGCTGTTTACCAATCGCCCGGTGCTGGACAAAGCGCAAAGCCATGACGCGTCCTGGATCGGCTCGCGCTATTTCCTCGACACGCCCGGCTACTACGATACGGACCGCTCGCGTACGCCACGGGTGAACTGGCCTTACGACGAAAGCCGCGACCTCTCCCTGCCACGGCTCGACAATGGCGCGGGCTACCCCACCTGCCGGCAATGGTGGAGCGACAGCGAGATCGGCTTGCGTGATCGCCTGCTTCAGCAGCTCGACCCATCGTTGCTGACCCGCCTGCAAGGCTGGCTGACGGGCCGCTCCGCCAGCGACATCGAGGATGCGGCACTGCGCGAACTGGTCAGCCCCCGCCTACAGTCGCTAACCATGGCACCGGGCCAGATCTACCAGGAGTACGGCTCCAGCGCCCGAGGCAGCTCGATCATGCACGGCCTCAACAACATGGCGACCAATACCGGCCTGGCCCTGGGCACCCTCAGCAACTTCCCCGCCCTCAACGCCCTGCGTACGGCGCTGCCGATGGTGCAGGCCTTTCTGATCATGGCCGTGATCATCAGCCTGCCATTGATCCTGCTGGTCAGTACCTACCAGTTGAAGACCGCCATGACCCTGACCTTCGCCCTGTTCACCCTGCACATGCTGACCTTCTGGTGGGAACTGGCACGCTGGGTGGACTCCAGCATGCTCGATACCCTGTATCACCAGGTGGCGACTTCCGATCGGCTTCTCCTCACCTTGCCCACAGCCGGATTTTCGGACGGAACGGTCACGGCGCAGGTGATCGTGTATGTGATGGGGGCGATGTTCATCGTACTGCCGATGCTGTTCCTGGCGGCGATGAGTTGGGCGGGATATAGAGTTGGTTCAGTTGCTGAAGGCATGCTGGCTAAAGGCACAATCACAGCCCAAAACGCAGGCTCAAAAGGCACTGATGCCTTAGCATCAGCCGGGCGCTCCTCAATGAAGAGAAACTGACCTGGTACCTCTGTTATTTATCGTCAAGATCAGGCTGACCCGGCGTCCGATGAAGTTCGTACTCACCATAGGGATCGCCATATGCCTGATACCCATAGAAGTCCTTGGAACCATTCAAGCGGTGGTTGACGACCAGAAAATACAAGACAGCCAAACTCAGCAATGACAGGAATATCCAGAAACTCACGAAAAGTAGCCCCCCTAAAAGGGCCAGCTTAGCGATCAGAAAACCGCCACGCACAAGCGATTTTCCAACAGGTACACCAGCAGCTACCGCACGCTCAGCCAGTCGTGATTCGAACGCGGTTATCCGCCGATAGCCGCGCTTCAATGCCATACCGCACGCATATGCCCAGCGGTTCGCGCGGGAGGCTTTAGCGGAAGAGATGGCAGCCATGGAGCAACCTCTGGATGGGTGTTTCAATGATTATGTTCTAGCACACACGAATCCGTGTTTATTAAGACTGCCCTCACCATTCATCAGTTCATACCGGCACTTTGCCGCTCCATCAGCATGCCCTGGAATACAGCGGAATATCTCGAAAATTCGCAGCTTTCCTGCTGCTTGACGCCCTCCGATAGCTCCATTAATTAGCCAGTAAGGAGCGCTGTCACAGACAGCACCTGCCCAGGTAGTCGGAACCTTCGAGACTACGCCACATCCGTGGTGGTTCTTGCCCAAGTGCGATCAGCGTTCGGAGGCTCGCACGGTCATCGCTCCGCCGGTGATGAACGCTCACTACTCCACCACCGGCGTGCTCGGGCTTCGCCCGCAACGCCTCCTTCCCATCTCCTCATTCACTCCCGCGGGAAACACCCGCACGGGGCAGGTTTCTCCGCGTCTCGATCTTGGAGGTCGACCATGTCCAATCCATGTCCCCCACCTGTGCTCCACATGAACCTGCCGGTCACGTTCACCGAAGTGGCCTGGCAGGACGCGGTATTGCTCACCCCCGGCGTCGCCTCGGCGCAACCGCTGGAAAATCGGTTGCGTTACGTGCTGCGAGCGGCCTTCGAAGCCCTCCTGGGTTATCCAGGCGAGCCCCATGTGGACTTCCAGATGATCCAGACCGCTCCGGAGGGACACCCGCAGAACGGTCAGTGGCTGCAACTGCGCCTCAGCCTGATCGAAGACCCAGACCAGTCTGTGGCACTGCAGATATCCCTGACACGGGAGCACCCGCAGTAGACGTCCAGCAGGCGGCCCCAAGCGCCATCACGGCCTGCGGATAGCACAGGCCACCGGCACCGAAGCCAACCCATCACCCAACCGGGGAACCACCTCCCCGCTGGGGCGGCGTTCCCCACTCTCTTTCACAAGGTGAACGCCATGCACGACATCTACCAAAGCGTCACGGACAAGATCGTCAGCGCCCTGGACCAGGGCGTCGTCCCCTGGATCAAACCCTGGTCCTCCGCCGGATCAACCGCCACCCACCAGCCCTATCCGATCAACGCCATCACCCGGCGTCCCTACTCCGGTATCAACCTGCCGTTGCTGTGGGCCGAAGCCAGGATGCGGGGCTACAGCCAGGACCGCTGGCTCACCTTCAACCAGGCCAAAAAAGCCGGCGGCCACATCCGCAAGGGCGAACACAGCACCCTGGCGGTTCTCTACAAGCCGATGGAGCGCGAAGAGAAGGACGAATCAGGTCGGGTCATCCTCGACGAAAACGGCCATGCCAAGCTCGTGCGCTTCGCCATCCTGCGCACGCACTTCCTGTTCAACATCGAGCAGACAGAAGGCCTCGAACCACTCGAGGCAGTGCCAGCCGCAACCGAGCCAGCAGCCACCTTCCAGGCCAACGCCTATGCGGAACAGCTGCTGCTCAATTCGGGCGCCAGCATCATGCACAAGCCAACCGATATGGCGTGCTACTACCCGATACGGGACTTCATCCAACTGCCGACCAAAGCGCAGTTCCACGACGAAGGCGGCTACTACGCCACCGCCCTGCACGAACTGACCCACTGGAGCGGGCACTACTCGCGATTGCGGCGCGAAGGAATCATCTCGCCCACACCGTTCGGCTCTCCCGGCTATGCCTTCGAGGAACTGGTCGCGGAAATGGGCGCCGCTTTCCTGTGCGCTCATGCCGGCATTCAGGGGGAGCTTCGGCACGAAGGTTACCTCGAGTCATGGCTCAGCTTGCTCAAGGCGGACAAGCGCGCGATCTTCCGGGCCAGTGGCCAGGCCCGGGAAGCTTCGGAATATCTGCTTGGTCTGGCGCGGAAACCGGACGACGCCATGACAGGGGGAAGCGGAGACGACGCTCCGACCACTGAGCTGGTCATGCCCCTGTGACGGGCAACTCCTACGCTCAAGCACAATGTCATCCTGCAGGCACAGTCCTGACGGCAACCAACAAGGCCCGGCGCAAGCCGGGACCTTGTTTCCCACAAATGAACACGAGAAGCAAAGCCTGGCACAGATCGCGCCAAACAGTCCGTCCTCCAAACGCCTCTGGCTGGAACCACGCCACGACACTGCGTACTTTGCAGGTTTGCTTTTTAGAAAATCGTACCTATATTGGGTACATCAATTCCAAGAGGCGTCACTACAGGAAAGACGCAATGAAGAACCACGATGATCTGGAAGACGAGGAAATTTTCGCACGAACCCTCGATCTGTTCCTGCTGGCCACCGAGGCCCCGGACGAGCCCGATCATGCCGACAATCTGTTGGACTGGCTGAGCGAAAACCCTCGCCACATAGCGGCCTTGCATGAACTGGGCAGGCTCCTGGAAATGACCCGGGAAGCACTGGCTTCAGTGCGCGACCACTATAATACCTCCAAGTGGATAGCAGACCTCATCCACCGTTCTCCCAGACAGAGTGGGCCCTTGCGGAGTTACTCGACGATCGGCACCAAGCACTAGCTCCACCAGGGACAGTACCGCTGAGCTCGGGCCGGGACTCACTCCACGGTGGCCAGATTGGCCACAACGATGGCGACTCCCTCTTCGGGATTCACGCCCAAAGCCCTGCAATACCAGACGTACTCCACCACATCGAGTCGACGTTCTCCCGACTCGACTTTCTGGACATAGGTGTGAGGCTTGCCGCCCAGGCGCTCGGCCAATCCCCGCATCGAAAGCCCTTGGCTCCTGCGCATACGGCAGAGCCAATCGGTCAAGGCAATGGTTTCGGGCTTGTTGATACTGTCCGTCATGCGTACCTGTTTAAGGTACGACCCCTCTTGTTCCCAAATCAGGTACAAGTGCCCACCGCTCCCTCCCCAGGACTAAAGGGTCATTAGCAGCGGGCGGGCAGGACCACTCAGCTATAGCGCACCTCGGAGAGATGCAAAGATTGGCCTCTGACAGACGACGTCTCGCGTCAGCGCCTCTCGGCTCGGACGGTCACAACTCCAGCTCCCGCGCCAGGAGCGCCACCAGCTCGAGTGGACTCCGGCTGTCGACCACCTTGTAGATCAGGTCGCGCTTGCTGCGTGGCAGCAATTTCACACAGCGCTTCGCCGTCGCCCGGACCGCGGTGTCGGTTCCATGTATCCGCGCAGCCAGCAGCAGCGCGAGCGTGGCATCAGTAAGGGTCATGAAATCGCTTACGGAAAATGACGGCGGCAGTTTACCGCCTCTCGCCCCATTGCTGCACTACGGACCATCCCGCTCGCTTAACCGTCGTGAGCCATATCGCTTTCCTGCTTGGCGCGCCAAAGGGATACAGGCCAAAAGGCCACAAGGGCCAGAAAGGAAGGGAATACCAAGGGTAAGAGAGCTACCCGAAAAGGCTAAAAGGTCACCAGAAGCGGGCTCTTCCGGAGAACACGATGCTCCGCCTATTTCGCATCAAACCCCAAAAGGCTGCCCCTCCTCCGGAACCTCTCCCTGAAAGCTACACGCCCGTGGAGTCGGCCCATGACCTGCTCCAGCCCGCCCATCGACAGCAGCTGCTGGCACGCATCTGGGAACTCACCGCGCTGTCCCATCCCCAGTTCCAGCAGCTCTACCTGAACCCGATCCAGCGCTACGCCCAATGGGTCCAGCAGCTCCCGGCCAGCGAGGCCCATCATCACGCCTACCACGGCGGCATGCTCGATCACGGTCTGGAACTGGTTGCCTACAGCCTGAAACTGCGCCAGTCCTACCTGCTGCCCACGGGCGCCGCCCCTGAAGACCAAGCGGCACAGGCCGATGCCTGGTCCGCCGGCATCGCCTACGGCGCCCTGCTCCACGATATCGGCAAGATCGCCGTGGACCTGCGCATCGAACGCCAGGATGGCAGCCTCTGGCATCCCTGGCATGGCCCCCTGGACCAGCCCTACCGCTTTCGCTACAGCAAAGGGCGTGACTACAAGCTGCATGGCGCTGCGGCCGGCCTGCTCTACACCCAGATCCTTGATCGGGACCTCCTCGACTGGCTCAGCACCTTCCCTGCTCTTTGGGGACACCTGCTACACCTACTGGCAGGTCAGTACGAGCATGCCGGCATCTTGGGAGAGCTGGTCATCCACGCCGACCGTGCCTCGGTTGCCCAGTCCCTGGGAGGCGATCCGGCTCGAGCCATGACGGCCCCAACGCACAGCCTGCAGCGCAAACTGCTCGATGGCCTGCGTTACCTGCTGAAAGCAGAACTCAAGCTGAACCAGGCCGGTCCATCCGATGGCTGGCTGACCCAGGACGCGCTCTGGCTTGTCAGCAAAACGGTTTCGGACAAGTTGCGTGCCCACCTACTGGCACAGGGCATCGACGGCATTCCCAGCAGCAACACCTCGCTATTTAACGTGCTCCAGGATCACGGCATGCTGCAACCCTCCCCCGACGGCAGAGCGATCTGGCGGGCGACCATCACGAGCGAAACCGGCTGGTCGCACACCTTCACGCTGCTGCGGCTGACTCCGGCCCTGATCTGGGAGGCAGATGACCGCCCAGCGTCGTTCGCCGGCACCGTAGTCGTGGAACCGGAGGCCAAGGATGAGGCCGAGGCACTACCGGCAACCGACACCGACGACGCACCAGCCGCCACTACTACGCCCGCGCCAGCAGAGACGCCCGCCGCTGACAGTGTCGATGCCCTGCTGGGCCTACTCGGTACAGCCGGCCCCAAACCGATCCTGCAGGCTCCGATCGATGCCCCGGTGCCAACGCCCGATCGCTTATCCTGTTCGAACAGCGAAGGCTCTCGGGAACCCCCATCAGGCGAACACTTCATGGCCTGGCTGAAGCAACGCATCCAGAGCCACAAGCTGATCATCAACGACGCCAAGGCCCTGGTGCATAGCGTGGCCGACACGGCTTTCCTGGTCAGCCCCGGAGTATTCCAGCGCTACGCCAGAGAACACCTGCAAACAGCCACGCTTGCCAAGCAAGACCAGATAGCCGACTGGCAGTGGGTGCAGCGCCGCTTCGAGAAGCTGCAACTGCACCGTAAGCAAGACAGCGGCCTGAACATCTGGACCTGCGAGGTGACGGGGCCACGCAAGTCGCGGCAGTTACACGGCTACCTGCTGGCGGATCCGCGGCACCTATTCGAGGAGGTGCCGCCCAACAATCCGTATTTGCTGCTTACGTTTGTCGGGTCCAATACGCGCAGACAGCGAAACGCCTCAGCGGAGACGGAACCACAATTTCAGCTTCCTGCGCTCCCTGATGAAATAATTCCGAAAAGCGTCGGAGTGTGTCGTCGCTGACCGCTTCAAGCAAAGCGCTCCGCAAGAGGTAGTTCGTGAGGTCATTATTCCCCACTGTCCAACACTCCGAGCAAGAGAGCCTGATTCTCCACCGCCATTTCCCGCAAGAAATTCCATGTCGCCTTCATCCGGGCAATGCCCTCAAGTTCCATTGGCATCAGCATCCAGAATGTCCGGGTAAATTCGACCTGCTCACCCAGAACGCATCGCAGGCGCGCGTCTGCAGCGGCGGAGAAAGCTGGCAGGATGGCGATGCCGGCACCTGCGGCAGCGGCCTGTTGCTGGGCAAGGATGCTGGTGCTGCGTAGCGCAATGCACCGAGGCTTGCCAATCTCGTCGAGGCAGGACAACTCCCTGCTGTAGAGCAGGTCGTCTACATAGCCGACGAAGCCGTGCCCGCGTAGATCGTCCTTGCCACGGATCGGGGGATGACGCTCCAGATAACCGGCCGAGGCATACAGCTTGAGCACGTAGTCGGTCAGTTTGGTAATGATGAACGGCCCACGCTCCGGGCGCTCCAGAGCTATCACGATGTCCGCCTCGCGGCGCGACAGGTGGACCGTGCGCGGCACCGCCAGCAAGTCGATACTCAGGTTCGGATGCCCACTGGCGAACTGCGCCAACTGTGGGGCCAGCATCAGCGAACCATAGCCTTCTGTCGCCCCAATGCGCACGTGGCCGGACAGGCTCTCCTGTCGATCCTCACGGGTCTTCTCGATGATCGAGAAGGTGCTCTCCATCTCTTCGACCTGCGACAGCAAACTCCGCCCTGCTTCGGTCAGGCTGTATCCTACCGTACTGCGCAGGAACAACTGAGCATCCAGGCTCTTCTCCAACGCCTGCACGCGGCGCGCCACCGTAGTGTAATTGACGCCCAGCCGATTGGCAGCGGAGGTAAGCCTGCCAGCACGGGAAAGCTCGAGGAAATAGCGCAGGTTGTCCCAATCCATCAAGCAGCTCCGCCCCTCATGAAAACCCATATAGTATCAATGCATAAGGTATTTATTGATACATAAAAAATGCACTGATAAGATCGCCGCAAGGGTTTCAAAGCCGACGCCCTCCATACCCGCTCTCAAAAAGGCTGGAGCCACCGACAATGACCGCGCAAACCAATACCCAGACTGCCATTCCCACCGTCAAGCTGCTGATCGGTGGCGAGTTCGTCGAGTCGAAAACCACCCAGTGGCGCGAGGTAATCAACCCGGCCACCCAGGAAGTGCTGGCCCGTGTGCCCTTCGCCACAGACGAGGAAATGAACGCCGCCGTGGCCAGCGCCAAGGAAGCCTTCAAGACCTGGCGCAAGACGCCGATCGGTGCCCGCGCACGGATCTTCCTCAAGTACCAGCAACTGATACGTGAAAACATCAAGGAGCTGGCCGCCATCCTCACCGCCGAGCAGGGCAAGACCCTGCCGGATGCCGAGGGCGACGTGTTCCGTGGTCTGGAAGTGGTCGAGCATGCCGCCAGCATCGGCAACCTGCAGCTGGGCGAGCTGGCCAACAACGTGGCCAACGGCGTCGACACCTACACCCTGCTGCAACCGCTGGGCGTGTGCGCCGGCATCACCCCATTCAACTTCCCGGCGATGATCCCGCTGTGGATGTTCCCGATGGCCATCGCCACTGGCAACACCTTCGTCCTCAAGCCTTCCGAGCAGGATCCGATGGTCACCATGCGCCTGGTCGAACTGGCCCTGGAAGCCGGCGTGCCGCCGGGCGTGCTCAACGTCATCCACGGCGGTGTCGAGGCGGTCAACCTGATCTGCGATCACCCGGATATCAAGGCCGTGTCCTTCGTCGGTTCGACCAAGGTCGGCACCCACGTCTACAACCGTGCCACCGCCAACGGCAAACGCGCACAGTGCATGATGGGCGCGAAGAACCACGCCATCGTGCTGCCCGACGCCAACAGGCAGCAGACCCTGAACAACCTGCTCGGCGCCTCCTTCGGTGCCGCCGGCCAGCGTTGCATGGCACTGCCGGTGGTGATCCTGGTCGGTGAAGCTCAACAGTGGCTGCCGGAGCTGATCGAAAAGGCCAAGACCCTGAAAATCAGCGGCGGTAGCGAAGCCGGTGCGGACGTCGGCCCGGTGGTGTCCTGCGCTGCGCTGGATCGCATCAGCGGCCTGATCGCCAAGGGCGAAGCGGAAGGCGCGCGCCTGGTGCTCGACGGTCGTAACCCGCAGGTCGCCGGCTACGAGAAAGGCAACTTCGTCGGCCCGACCATCTTCACCGACGTCACCACCGAGATGACCGTCTACCGCGAAGAAATCTTCGGCCCGGTGCTGTGCATCCTCAATGCCGCGACCCTGGACGACGCCATCGAGCTGATCAACGCCAACCCCAACGGTAACGGCACCGCCCTGTTCACCCGTTCCGGCGCGGCGGCCCGCCACTTCCAGGAAGAGATCGACGTCGGCCAGGTCGGCATCAACGTACCGATCCCGGTGCCGGTACCGCTGTTCTCCTTCTCCGGTTCGCGCGCCTCCAAGCTGGGCGACCTCGGCCCCTACGGCAAGCAGGTGATCCTGTTCTACACCCAGACCAAGACCATCACCCAGCGCTGGTTCGACGAGGATGAAGTCGGTGGGCCGGTGAACACCACCATCACCCTGAAGTAATCCAGCAAGGCCGGCATCTGGAGCGCCGGCCTCTTTCCAGGAGGCGCAAACATGGCATTCGAAACATTGCTGCTCGATATTCAGGATCGCGTGGGGTTGATCACCCTGAACCGGCCCAAGGCACTCAACGCGCTAAACAGCCAGTTGATCGACGAGCTCAACCAGGTGCTCGACCGTCTGGAGGCCGACCCGGCCATCGGCTGTATCGTCATCGCCGGCTCGCCCAAGGCCTTCGCCGCTGGCGCCGACATCAAGGAAATGGCTGAGCTGACCTTTCCGCAGATCTACCTCGACGACTTCTTCGCCAGTGCCGACCGTATCGGCAACCGGCGCAAGCCGATCATCGCCGCGGTAGCCGGCTATGCCCTGGGCGGCGGCTGCGAACTGGCGCTGATGTGCGACTTCATCTACGCCGCCGACAACGCGCGCTTCGGCCTGCCGGAAATCACCCTCGGCGTGCTGCCGGCAATCGGTGGCACCCAACGCCTGACCCATGCCCTGGGCAAGGCCAAGGCCATGGAACTGTGCCTGACCGGCCGCCAGCTCAGCGCCGAGGAAGCCGAGCGCGCCGGCCTGGTCGCCCGTGTCTTCCCGCTCGACCAGTTGCTGGAGGAAACCCTCAAGGTCGCCCAAGGTATTGCGGCCAAGTCGCTGACCGCCACCGTCATGGTCAAGGAAAGCATCAACCGCGCCTTCGAGGGCAGCCTCAGCGAAGGTCTGCGCTTCGAGCGGCGGGTGTTCCACGCGATCTTCGCCACTGCCGACCAGAAGGAAGGCATGGCCGCCTTCGTCGAGAAACGGCCAGCACAGTTCAAACATCGCTGACCCCTACAAGAACAAGAGGTTTCCACCATGCATATCGGTTTTCTCGGGCTCGGCAACATGGGTGCGCCCATGGCCCACAACCTGCTCAAGGCCGGCCACAAGCTGAGCGTCTTCGACCTTTCCGACACGGCTGTCGCCAGCCTGGTCGAGGCGGGTGCGGCAGCGGCAGCGTCCCCCTCCGAGTTGGCCCGGGCCGATGTCGAGGTGATCATCACCATGCTGCCGGCGGCGGCCCATGTGAAGAGCGTGTACCTCGGCGAAGACGGCCTGCTGGCCAACGTCCGCCCCGGTGTGCTGTTGATCGACTCCTCGACCATCGACCCACTCAGTGCCCGCGAAGTGGCCAGGGCCGCTCTCGCACAAGGCAACCCGATGCTCGATGCGCCGGTATCCGGCGGTACCGGCGGCGCAGCGGCCGGCACCCTGACCTTCATGGTCGGTGGCGCACCCAGCGCCTTCGAGCATGCCCAGCCGATTCTTGCCGCCATGGGCAAGAACATCGTGCACTGCGGTGGCGCCGGCAACGGCCAGGTGGCCAAGGTCGCCAACAACATGCTGCTCGGCATCTCGATGAT
This sequence comes from Pseudomonas sp. GD03919, assembly GCF_029814935.1. NCBI lineage: Bacteria > Pseudomonadati > Pseudomonadota > Gammaproteobacteria > Pseudomonadales > Pseudomonadaceae > Pseudomonas > Pseudomonas sp. GD03919. The sequence goes on along the minus strand of NZ_CP104582.1, from coordinate 2,078,901 downwards.
CGGCGTGGCCGAAGCCATGGCCCTCGGCGTATCCCTGGGCATGGATGCCACGGTTCTGGCCGGCGTGATCAACACCTCCAGCGGCCGCTGCTGGAGTTCGGACACCTACAACCCCTTCCCCGGGGTGATGGACAACGTGCCATCCGCACGCGGCTATAGCGGCGGCTTCGGCACCGACCTGATGCTCAAGGACCTGGGCCTGGCCACCGAGGCGGCCAAGCAGGCGCGTCAGCCGGTACTGCTCGGCGCAGCGGCGCAGCAGCTCTACCAGGCCTTCAGCCTGCAGGGCAACGGCACTCTGGACTTCTCCGCCATCATCAACCTGTATCGCAAGCAAGAGGACTGAGCATGAGCGACGCCGAAGCGCCCGTACTGGCCGAAGCACGCAACCGTGTCGGCCACCTGACGCTGAATCGCCCGGCCGGTCTGAATGCGCTGACCCTGCCGATGATCCGCATCCTGTGGCAACAGCTGCAGGCCTGGGAGGACGACCCCACGATCCTCGCCGTGGTCCTGCGCGCCAACGGCGAAAAGGCCTTTTGCGCCGGCGGAGACATCCGCGCGCTGTATGACAGCTACCGGGCCGGCGACGACCTGCACCACATCTTCTTCGAGGAAGAATACGCCCTCGACCAGTACATCCACGACTACCCCAAACCCATAGTCGCACTGATGGACGGCTTCGTCCTCGGCGGCGGCATGGGCCTGGTCCAGGGTGCAGCACTACGAGTGGTCACCGAGCGGGTGAAGATGGGCATGCCGGAAACCGGCATCGGCTATTTCCCAGATGTCGGCGGCAGCTATTTCCTGCCACGTCTGCCAGGTGAGCTGGGCTTCTACCTCGGCATCACCGGCATTCAGGTCCGCGCCACGGATGCACTGTACGCACGGCTGGCCGACTGGTGCCTGCCCAGCGAGCAGCTCGCCGAGTTCGAGCGCTGCCTGGACCACATGACGTGGACCGGCCACCCGCACGAATCCCTGAGTAGCCTGCTCGCCACCCTGGCGAGCAATAGGCTGACGGGGGCCGAACTCAAGGCTTTGCGTCCGGCCATCGACGAGCACTTCGCCTTGCCCGATCTACCGGCCATCCGCGCCTCGCTACAGGCGGAAAGCCGTCCCGAGTACCAGGACTGGGCCGAGCAGACCGTCAAGCTGCTCGACAGCCGCTCGCCACTGGCGATGAGCGTCACCCTGGAGTTGCTGCGCCGCGGCCGCACGTTGTCCCTGGCCAACTGCTTCGAGCTGGAACTGCACCTCGACCGGCAGTGGTTCGCCAAGGGCGACCTCATGGAAGGCGTGCGCGCACTGATCGTCGACAAGGACAAGTCGCCGCGCTGGAATCCACCGACTCTGGAGCAGCTCGAAAACAAGCGTGTGAGTGAATTCTTCAACGGCTTCCAACCGACCAAGGCACAACGTAGCGCCTGAACCGCGCTCCAGAACAAGAGAGAGACCGATGCACGACCTCGAACTGAGCGAAGAGCAACGCATGATCCGCGACATGGCTCGCGATTTCGCCCATCGCGAGATCGCGCCCAAAGCCCAGGAATGGGAAAAGGCCGGCTGGATCGATGACGCCCTGGTGACGCAGATGGGCGAGCTGGGTCTGCTCGGTATGGTCGTCCCCGAGGAGTGGGGCGGTACTTACATCGACTACGTCGCTTATGCGCTGGCAGTGGAAGAAATTTCCGCTGGTGATGGTGCGCTCGGTGCACTGATGAGCATCCACAATTCGGTCGGCTGCGGGCCAATCCTGCGCTATGGCAGCCAGGCACAGAAGGAAGAATGGCTGCCAAGCCTGGCCAGTGGCCAGGCCATCGGCTGCTTCTGCCTGACCGAACCGCACGCCGGCTCTGAGGCCAACAACCTGCGCACCCGCGCCGAATGGAATGGCGATCACTGGGTACTCAACGGCGCCAAACAGTTCGTCAGCAACGGCAAGCGCGCCAAACTGGCCATCGTCTTCGCGGTCACCGACCCGGAGCTGGGTAAGAAGGGGCTGTCGGCCTTCCTGATACCCACCGACAACCCCGGTTTCGTGGTCGACCGCAGCGAACACAAGATGGGCATCAGGGCCTCGGATACCTGCGCGGTCACCTTGAGCAACTGCGTGATTCCAGCAGCCAATATGCTCGGTGAGCGCGGCAAGGGCCTGGCCATTGCCCTCTCCAACCTCGAAGGCGGCCGCATCGGCATTGCCGCCCAGGCGTTGGGCATCGCCCGTGCGGCCTTTGAGGCAGCGTTGGGCTATGCCCGGGAACGCATCCAGTTCGGCAAACCGATCATCGAGCACCAGAGCGTGGCCAACATGCTCGCCGACATGCACACCCAGCTCAACGCCACACGGCTGCTGGTTCTCCACGCGGCACGGCTGAAGAGCGCCGCTCACCCATGCCTGTCGGAAGCCTCGCAGGCCAAGCTGTTCGCCTCGGAAATGGCCGAGCGCGTTTGCTCCCACGCTGTGCAGATCCACGGTGGCTACGGCTACTTGGAGGACTACCCGGTGGAGAAGTACTACCGCGATGCCCGCATCACCCAGATTTACGAAGGTTCCAGTGAGATCCAGCGCCTGCTGATCGCCCGTGAGTTGGCTCACTACAACCCATGACTCTTTTGTGGGCAGGTGCCCCCGTGGCCCTGCCCTTTTTTATCCTGACCTGAAGGGCAGCTCATGAAAGTACTAGCCACTGTGAAGCGCGTGGTCGACTACAACGTCAAGGTTCGCGTCAAGGCGGACAACAGCGGCGTCGACCTCGCCAACGTCAAGATGTCGATGAACCCCTTCTGCGAAATCGCCGTGGAAGAAGCCGTACGCCTGAAGGAGAAAGGCGTGGCGAGCGAAATCGTCGTCGTCTCCATCGGCCCGGCTACCGCCCAGGAGCAACTGCGTACCGCGCTGGCTCTGGGTGCCGACCGTGCCATCCTGGTCGAGTCCAATGACGAGCTGAATTCCCTGGCCGTGGCCAAACTGCTCAAGGCGGTGGTCGACAAGGAGCAGCCGCAGCTGGTGATCATGGGCAAGCAGGCCATCGACAGCGACAACAACCAGACCGGTCAGATGCTCGGCGCGCTGACCGGTTTCGGCCAGGGCACCTTCGCCTCCAAGGTGGAGGTGGCCGGCGACAAGGTCAAGGTCACCCGTGAGATCGATGGCGGTCTGCAGACCGTTGCGCTGAACCTGCCGGCGATCGTCACCACCGACCTGCGCCTGAACGAGCCGCGTTACGCGTCGCTGCCGAACATCATGAAGGCCAAGAAGAAGCCGCTGGAAACCGTTACCCCGGACGCCCTGGGCGTTTCCACCGCCTCCACCGTCAAGACCCTGAAAGTCGAAGCGCCGGCTGCTCGCAGCGCTGGCATCAAGGTCAAGTCCGTGGCTGAACTGGTCGAGAAACTGAAGAACGAGGCGAAGGTAATCTAAATGACTATCCTGGTTATCGCTGAACACACCAATGCCGCTCTGGCGCCCGCCACGCTGAACACCGTTGCCGCTGCCGCGAAGATTGGTGGCGACATCCACGTACTGGTAGCCGGTAGCGCCTGTGGCGCTGCTGCCGAAACCGCTGCCAAGATCGCCGGCGTGGCCAAGGTGCTGGTGGCCGACAACGCCGCCTATGCCAACCAGCTGCCGGAAAACGTCGCACCGCTGGTAGCCGAGCTGGGCAAGAACTACAGCCACATCCTGGCTGCCGCCACCAGCAACGGCAAGAACATCCTGCCGCGCGTCGCCGCTGCTCTGGACGTCGATCAGATCTCCGAGATCATCGCCGTCGAGAGCGCCGACACCTTCAAGCGCCCGATCTACGCCGGCAACGCCATCGCCACCGTGCAGTCGAGCGCGGCCGTCAAGGTGATTACCGTGCGTACCACCGGTTTCGACGCCGCGGCCGCCAGCGGCGGTGCCGCTGCCGTTGAAGCGGTCGGCGCTGGCGGCGACGCCGGTATCTCCGCCTTCGTCGGCGAGGCGCTGGCCAAGTCCGACCGCCCCGAACTGACCGCCGCCAAGATCGTGGTCTCCGGTGGCCGTGGCATGCAGAACGGCGACAACTTCAAGCACCTGTACGCCCTGGCCGACAAGCTCGGTGCCGCCGTCGGCGCTTCGCGCGCCGCCGTGGATGCCGGCTTCGTGCCCAACGACATGCAGGTCGGCCAGACCGGCAAGATCGTCGCGCCGCAGCTGTATATCGCCGTCGGTATCTCCGGTGCCATCCAGCACCTGGCGGGCATGAAGGACTCCAAGGTGATCGTGGCGATCAACAAGGACGAGGAGGCGCCGATCTTCCAGGTGGCCGACTACGGCCTGGTCGCCGACCTGTTTGAAGCGGTGCCTGAACTGGAACGGTTGATCTGAGGCCCCGCCCCCGCCGGTAGTAAGTACCTAGCCATCCCCCGGATGCGCCACTGCGCATCCGGCGGAATCGGCTTACCCAAATTCCTCACAGGAGAACAACCCGTGCACATCGGTGTTCCTCTCGAAACCCACGCCGGGGAGACGCGGGTTGCCGCGACACCTGAGACCGTCAAGAAACTGGTCGCCCAGGGCCACCAGGTGACCGTCCAGACCGGTGCCGGCGTCAGCGCCAGCATTCCCGACAGCGCCTATGCCGCCGTCGGCGCGTCCATCGGCAGCGATGCCGCCGCCTTCGCCGCCGACCTGGTGCTGAAGGTGGTCGCGCCGACCGAAGCCGAACTGGCCCATATGAAGGCCGGCGCCGTGCTGGTCGGCATGCTCAACCCGTTCTGCAACGACACCATCGCGCGGATCAACGCCCGCGGCGTCATCGCCTTCGCCCTGGAGGCCGCGCCGCGCACCTCCCGCGCGCAGAGCCTCGACGTGCTGTCGTCCCAGGCCAATATCGCCGGCTACAAGGCGGTGATGCTGGCGGCCAACCACTATCCGCGCTTCATGCCGATGCTGATGACCGCCGCCGGCACGGTGAAGGCCGCCCGCGTGCTGATCCTCGGCGCCGGCGTGGCCGGCCTGCAGGCCATCGCCACGGCCAAGCGCCTGGGTGCGGTGATCGAGGCCTCGGACGTGCGCCCGGCGGTGAAGGAGCAGATCGAATCGCTCGGCGCCAAGTTCGTCGACGTGCCCTTCGAGACCGACGAGGAGCGCGAATGCGCCCAGGGCGTCGGCGGCTATGCCCGGCCGATGCCGCAGTCCTGGATGGAGCGCCAGGCCAAGGCCGTGCACGAGCGCGCCAAGCAGGCCGACATCGTCATCACCACCGCGCTGATTCCGGGGCGCAAGGCGCCGACCCTGCTGCATGAAGCCACGGTCACCGAGATGAAGCCCGGTTCGGTGGTCATCGACCTGGCCGCGGCACAGGGCGGCAACTGCCCGCTGACCGAGGCGGATCAGGTGGTGATCAAGCACGGCGTGACCCTGGTCGGCCACACCAACCTGGCGGCGCTGGTGGCGGCGGATGCCTCCGCCCTGTACGCGCGCAACCTGCTGGACTTCCTCAAGCTGGTCATCGACAAGGACGGCCAGTTCCACCTCAACCTCGAAGACGACATCGTCGCCGCGTGCCTGATGTGCCGCGACGGCCAGATCGTCCGCAACAACGGATAGAACGGCCGCAAGGCATCGAATGACCCTCGCCCTCCGGGAGAGGGTGCCCGAAGGGCGGGAGAGGGCCTTTGCCCTAGCCCCGATACCTGAAAGTCGCACTACAAGGATCACAACATGGATCTCATATCCGACGGCGTCTACAACCTGATCATCTTCGTGCTGGCCATCTATATCGGCTACCACGTGGTATGGAACGTCACCCCGGCCCTGCACACCCCGCTGCTGGCGGTGACCAATGCCATTTCGGCAATCGTGATAGTCGGCGCCATGCTGGCCGCCGCCCTCACCGTGACCCCCCTGGGCAAGACCATGGGCACCCTGGCCGTGGCCCTGGCCGCGGTCAACGTGTTCGGCGGCTTCCTGGTCACCCAGCGCATGCTGGAAATGTTCAAGAAGAAAGCACCCAAGGTGCAGGCGGAGAAACACTGACCATGAGCATGAACCTGATCACTGTTCTCTACCTGCTCGCCTCGGTGTGCTTCATCCAGGCGCTCAAGGGCCTGTCGCACCCGACTTCGTCGCGGCGCGGCAACGTCTTCGGCATGCTCGGCATGGCCATCGCCATCCTCACCACGGTCGGCCTGGTGTACAAGCTCGGCAGCGAGCTGGCCACCCAGGGCCTGGGCTTCGTCATCCTCGGCCTGCTGGTCGGCGGCGCCGTCGGCACGGTCATGGCCAAGCGCGTCGAGATGACCAAGATGCCCGAACTGGTCGCCTTCATGCACAGCATGATCGGCCTGTCCGCGGTATTTATCGCCATAGCGGCAGTCGTGGAACCGCAATCGCTGGGCATAGTCGCCAGCATGGACGACGCCATCCCTGCCGGTAACCGCCTGGAGCTGTTCCTCGGCGCGGCCATCGGCGCCATCACCTTCTCCGGTTCGGTGATCGCCTTCGGCAAACTGTCGGGCAAGTACAAGTTCCGCCTGTTCCAGGGCGCACCGGTGGTGTTCAAGGGCCAGCACTGGCTCAACCTGGCGGTCGGCCTGGCCATCCTCGGCCTGGGCCTGGTCTACACCTTCACCGGCAACGTGCCGGCCTTCGCCCTGCTGGTGGCGCTGGCCTTCGTCATCGGCGTGCTGATCATCATCCCCATCGGCGGCGCCGACATGCCGGTGGTGGTGTCGATGCTCAACAGCTATTCGGGCTGGGCGGCGGCCGGTATCGGCTTCTCGCTGAACAACTCGATGCTGATCATCGCCGGCTCCCTGGTGGGCTCCTCGGGCGCGATCCTCTCCTACATCATGTGCAAGGCGATGAACCGCTCCTTCTTCAACGTCATCCTCGGCGGCTTCGGCGGCGACACCGATACCGGCCCGGCCGGCGGCAGCCAGGAGCAGCGCCCGGTGAAGTCCGGCTCCAGCGACGACGCCGCCTTCCTCCTGACCAACGCCGACAGCGTGGTGATCGTGCCCGGCTACGGCCTGGCCGTGGCCCGTGCCCAGCACGCGCTGATGGAACTGGCGGAGAAGCTGAGCCATCGCGGGGTCAACGTGAAGTACGCCATCCACCCGGTGGCCGGGCGCATGCCGGGCCATATGAACGTGCTGCTGGCCGAGGCCGAGGTGCCCTACGAGCAGGTGTTCGAGATGGAGGACATCAACTCCGAGTTCGGCCAGACCGACGTGGTGCTGGTGCTCGGCGCCAACGACGTGGTCAACCCGGCGGCGAAGAACGATCCCAAGTCGCCCATCGCCGGCATGCCGATCCTCGAGGCCTACAAGGCCAAGACCATCATCGTCAACAAGCGCTCCATGGCCAGCGGCTACGCCGGCCTGGACAACGAACTGTTCTACATGGACAAGACCATGATGGTGTTCGGCGACGCCAAGAAGGTGATCGAGGACATGGTCAAGGCGGTCGACTGACGCCCAGTCATGCGGCTGGCCAGGCCTCCCTGCCAGCCCGCCGTAACGCCCAGCCAATCGAGAAGGCAATCGCGATGAACAGTCTCCAGCACCCCATCCCACCAGGCTTCGAACAGATTTTCGGCGCCAATACCGGTTTCAACCAGCTCACCGGCCCTTTCTACATGAAGATCGAGGGCGAGGTGGCCATCGTCGCATTCCGGGTCGAGGAGCAACACCTCAACCCTGCCGGAACCTGCCATGGCGCCGCGCTGGGTGTATTGGCGGACAACCTGGGCGCGCCCATCAAGCACATGATGGGCCTGCCGAATATTGCCATCACGCCGACCATCAACCTGTCTCTCGACTACATAGCGCCCGCCAAGGCCGGGGACTGGGTGGAACTGCACGCCTCCCTGCTGCGCCGCACCAAAACGCTGTTCTTCTGCCAGGGCCTCATGTACGTCGACGGGCAGATCATTGCCCGTACCAACGTCACCTACATGATCACATCACGGCTCATCGAACGCCCGGCATAGAGCCCGGCTACGAGCCCTGCTCAGCGTAACGACCTGAAGCAGGCACGTATCTCATCGACAAACAGCCCAGGACGCTCAAAGGCGGCAAAATGCCCTCCGCGTTCAAGCTCATTCCAGTAGACGAGCTGGTTCATGCACTGCTCCGCCCAGCTACGTGGCGCGGCATAGATATCCCTGGGAAAGATGCTGCACCCGGTAGGCACATCGAGTTGGCGCGCATAAAAGGCATTGGCAAAGCTCTCCCAGTACAAGCGGGCCGAAGAGGCCGCCGTATTGGGTAGCCAGTAGAGCATGATGTTGTCCAGCATCTCATCGAGGGAGAAGACGTTTTCCGGTTCTCCGTCGCAATCGGACCATACGGCATACTTCTCGTAGATCCAGGCGGCCTGGCCAACCGGCGAATCCGCCAAACCATAAGCCAGTGTTTGCGGCCGGGTCATTTGCTGCGTGGAATAACCGGCGTCCCAACGCTGGTATGCCGCCACGGCCTCGAGCATTGCCGCCTCCTCCCGGCTGGGGGTTTCCGGCAGCACCCTCGGCAGCACCAACGGCAGATTCAGGTGGATGCCGGCCAGCCCATCCGGGCGCAACACCCCCAACTCGGTAGTGACGACGGCGCCCCAGTCACCGCCCTGCGCCAGATACCGGGTGTATCCAAGGCGGGTCATGAGCACATCCCAGGCACGGGCGATGCGCTCCACACTCCACCCCGTCGCCTCCGGCTTGCCGGAAAAACCGAAGCCAGGCAGGGAAGGAATGACCAGATGGAAGGCATCGGCGGCATCGCCGCCATGGGCGACAGGATCGGTCAACGGGCCGATGACCTTGAGAAACTCGATGACCGAACCGGGCCAGCCATGGCTGAGAATCAGCGGCATGGCCTCGGGGTGCCTGGAGCGCACGTGCAGAAAGTGAATATCGACGCCATCGATGCGGGTCGTGAACTGGGGCCAGGCATTCAGCGCAGACTCGCAACGGCGCCAGTCATAATCATTGCGCCAATACTCGACCAGTGCGCGCACCTTCCGTAAGGGCGCCCCCTGGCTCCAGTCCGCCACGAGTTCCTGCTCGGGCCAACGCACCAGATCAAGCCTGCGGCGCAGGTCCTCCAGGGCACGTTCCGGCACCGACACGGTGAACGCTTCGACTCCCGCACTCATTCTGCTACCTCTCTTCCGGTTGTCATTACTCCGGCACCAGACTGCCCGATGTCACCTCACGGAATCAAGATATGCAAGCATATTGTAATCAAGAAAATCACCTGCCGGCCGGCGCTCCGCAAAGCACCGTGCCGAACAGGACAGTGGCAGGTTCTCAACCGCGCAGGTGCATGCTTCTTGCCCTGGCAAGCGCGGCCGTCCGGCTGGATACGCCAAGCTTCCCGTACAGGTTCTGCAAGTGCCATTTGATCGTCGTCACCGAGACATCGATCCGGTCGGCCATCTGCTGGTTGGACAAACCGGCATCAATGAAACCAAGCAGCTCGATTTCCCTGGGGGTCAGCACATCGAGCGCTCTGGAACCGGCATCGGCGGCAACCAGATTGGCCGCCTTCACCTGATCGTGCAGATCCAGCTGGCGGCACATCCGCGCAAAGAATTCACTCTCGACCGCCGTGGCAAACCCCCATACCGAAGGTTTCGACTGAGAGACCAGGGTTCTCAGGACCTCGATACGGTCCATGAACGGTCTGACTATCCGCCGTGATGCCGCGATGCGGACAGCGCGGGTCATATGGCGAATCCCCAGGGCCAGGTCCTGAAGGCGCACGGCCACGAGCGCACTGTTGAGTTCCAGCTCGACCAGGCTGGCATTGCAGCCACTGAGCTTGGCCTGGCGTATTTCACTGTTCAGCATGGGTATTGCCTGCTTGTAGCGGCCAGCGGCAATTTCCAGCTCGATCTTCGTCATGGCAATCAGTGCGTCGAGGCGGACCACCCGTTGTGCTTTTTCCATGCGACTGCGGCGTTGCCTCGGTGCCAGGCCGAAGCCGGCACGCTCGGCTTCGGCAACAGCCTCGTCGAGCCGGCCAAGCACGATCAGCCGGCGAATCAGGTAACAGGAAAAGGTCAGGGCCAAGCGCTGCGGATAGGCCGCCACCACGTCACGCAGCACGGACATGGGCACCACGGCATCGTCGTCCTGGCCGCGCCACAGCATCAATCCCGCTTCGAGACCGCACGCCGCGGCATCCAGGAAACCATGGCTGCGCGAACTCCTGATGCCCAGCTCCAGCAACTGCCGGGCCTCGGCGTCCAGCCCCATGGCCACGGCGCAACGGGCCGCCATCAGCGCCGTGGTGCCAGCGATACCCGCCTCGTCACCCAGCTCGACGCGGATCCGGGTGATCGATCGGACGAGGCGGGCATAGGCATCCGCATAATCGCCTTCAGTGATGACAATCAGGGCGTCAAAACAGGTCACCCAGCTCTCGGCATGCACACCTTCGGCCTGGAAGGCCATTTCGCGCGCGGACTGCACGGCCTGCCTGGCCTCGACCAGATGCAGGTTGTTGAGCAGATGACAGCCGATGATGCAATGCGCCGCCGCCAGGTTGAAGGCATCGTCCTCCCCGTCCCGCGCCTCGTCGAGCCACTGCCGCGCACCCAGACTGGCGTCCTCGAGGCGGTCGACCCAGTAATCGAGGGATATGCGCAGATTGGCGATCCGCCGCTGCAGATCACCGGCATCGGCTCGCGGTTTGCGCCGCTGCAGCCTGGCGGAAAGCCGGGTGATCTGTTTGTGCGCATATTCATAGCGCCGGCGAAACGCCAACGCCCAGACAAACCAGTACTCCGCCTCGGCACTCGCCTGCTTGCCGCTTCCATGCAGCCTCTCGAGCCAGTCCATGTACTGGGCGCCGCCATGGATACGCACGAAGAATGGCGCAATACGATCGAGAACATGCACGACATTGCGGGTGGACCCCGAGGCAAAGGCATACTCGACCGCCTCACGCCACAACCCCTGCGCTTCGCACCAGCGCGCCGCGCGGACCAGGATCTCCTGCCGCCGGGCTGGGCTCAGGAGCACATCCGACTCGCGCAGCAGATGCTCGCGAAACAGGCCGTGCAGGCGGAACCAGTTGCGGTTGTGATCGAGCGGAATGATGAAGACATGGTGCTCGGCAAGGTAATGCAGATGCTCATGAACCGCCTGCCCGCCTACCGCCTCGATGCACAACGCCTCGGAAAAGGTCCGCAACTGCGCGAGGCACAGCAGAAAATCCCTGGTCTCGGCAGTGAAGGTGGACAGCACCTGCCGGTTGAGCAGTTGCGCCAGGGACTCATCGGTACCGGAAAAGCTCTCCAGGGTAAGCCGGGGCTGCGCCGAGCCATCGAGCAGAATCTTTATCATCCGCACGGCCGCGGGCCAGCCTTCGGTCTTGCGCGTCACCTCAGCGATACCCAGCTCGCCGATTGCCTGGCATAGCCGCTCACCCAGCAGCCCGGCAACCTCGGCCTCGTTGAAACTCAGTTCGGCAACACCCACCTGCCTGATCAGCCCTTCGAGCTGGGCACGGCTCGTATCGAACGGCATTTCGCGGGAACTGGAAACGACCAGATGGAGCGTATCGCGGGTACGAAACATCATCTGGCCAAGCAACCGCTCCAGCCCCGGGTCGGAGCAGAAATGCAGATTGTCGATGAAGATGGTCAGGGGCAGCGGATGCTTGTTGAGCCGGTGTATCAGCATGTCGATACGACGCTCGACCAGATCATGGCCGCGAAACAGGGAGTCGCCATGGTTCTGGCCCTGCTCATCGCCATGCAGCATCCCCTCGAGCTCGCTGATGATGCCCTCGATGGCTAGGTCACGGTCATCGAGCGATAGCCAGAGGCACTGCTTGCCGGCCTGACGGAGATCGTTCAGCAGCATCGACATCAGGACCGTCTTGCCGTATCCCACCGGCGCGACGACGGCCAGGCATTTGCTGTCCACCGGCAACGCATCCAGAACGCGGGTACGCAGCGAGCTGAAGAAAAATGCCGGCGGGTCGCTACGGCCCACCCGCAGCTCCCCTCTCCGAGCGGAATCCTGTGACAGTGGCGTGCCCGACATACCTGCTATCTCCTCCAGCAGCACCCAATGCTCGACGACATCCGCGCTGCATTTTTGTTGTTTTCAATGGCGTGGAACGCCACCCGAACAGTCGGTCCTGGACATTTTTTCCAGAAAAGGTCTTTTGGCCAAAGAAAAAGCGACACGACCAATCCCAGCCGAGCCGCCCCTCGAATACCAGTAAGCCTTTGATAAAAAACAGATTATCTAATGGCTAAAGGAAGGCGCGGTCATCTTGCCCATGCAGTTCCCGCACAAAAAATAGGCTAATACGGATCAATCTCCGAGGGCCAGTCCAAAAGTATGGGTTCAACCCATTTCATCCTTCATAGACTGCCAAAACACAACAAGGGCGCCCCAAGCGCCCCAATGCCGTGAGGATAACAACAATGACACCCAGCACCCCTATCGATGACGCCGAGATCGCCCGCAGCATCGCCCTGGAGGACATAGACGTCAGCAAGACGGAGCTGTTCGAGCGTGACGGCCTGCATCCCTACTTCGAGCGCTTGCGCCGCGAGGATCCCGTACATTACTGCAAGGCCAGCGAGTACGGCCCCTACTGGTCCATCACCAAGTTCAACGACATCGTCGCCATCGATACCAACCACAAGGTGTTCTCGTCGGACCATACCAACGGCAGCTTCGTGCTGGACGACACCACCCTGAACGCGGTTGACGGCGGCATTTACCTGCCCAACTTCCTCGGCATGGATCCGCCCCAGCACGACGTGCATCGCATGGTCGTCAGCCCGATCGTGGCGCCGCAGAACCTGCTGCGTTTCGAAACCACCATCCGCGAGCGCACCAAGCGGGTTCTCAGTGAACTGCCGATCGGCGAACCCTTCAACTGGGTCGATCGCGTCTCGATCGAGCTGACCACCATGATGCTGGCCACCCTGCTCGACTTCCCCTTCGAGGAGCGCCGCAAGCTCACCCGCTGGTCCGACGTAGTCACCACCCGCCCCGGCCAGGGCCTGGTCGACTCCTGGGCACAGCGCGAAAGCGAGCTGATGGAATGCCTGGCCTACTTCCAGCGGCTCTATGCCGAACGCCAGGCCATGCCACCCAAGCCGGACCTGATCTCCATGCTGGCCCATTCCCCGGAGATGCAGGATCTGACGCCGAACGACTTCCTCGGCACCCTCGCCCTGCTGATCGTGGGCGGCAACGACACCACGCGCAGCTCCATGTCAGGCACGGCCATGGCCTGCCATCTGTATCCCGACGAATTCACCAAGGTGAAAAACAACCGCGCCCTATTGGCCAGCGTCGTTCCCGAAGTGGTGCGCTGGCAGACGCCGATCGCCCATATGCGCCGCACCGCTCTCGAAGACGTCGAATTCCGTGGCAAGCAGATCCGCAAGGGCGACAAGGTCGTCATGTGGTACCTGTCCGGCAACCGTGACGACGAGGTCATCGATCGGCCCATGGACTTCATCGCCGATCGCCCACGCGCCCGTCACCACCTGTCATTCGGTTTCGGCATCCATCGCTGCCTGGGCAACCGGCTGGCCGAACTGCAACTGAAAGTCCTCTGGGAAGAGATGTGCGATCGCTACTCGCGGATCGAAGTATGCGGTGAGCCGGTCCGCGTACCGTCCAACCTGGTACATGGCTATATCGACATACCGGTGCGCCTGCACGCCTGACCGGCACAGCACAGCTACGCATGACAGCTCAAACAAGAATGGTGGATCCGACTATGCCAAAAATCATCTTCATCACAGCAGACAATCAGGAATACCAGGTTGACGCCGCCACTGGCCAGACGGCGATGGACGCCGCCCTGGACAACATGGTGCCCGGCATCGACGGCGACTGCGGCGGCCTCGCCGCCTGCGGCACCTGTCATGTCTATGCCGACGACCAATGGCTGAACAGGATCGGCGCAGCACGCCCTGGTATCGAACAGGACATGCTGCTGCTGACCGACAACGCCACGGCCAACAGCCGGCTGGCCTGTCAGATCGTCCTGGAGGATGAACACGATGGGCTGATCCTGCACATGCCTGCCGCCCAGCACTGAGCCCGTAACGTCAGTCACCGGGAATCGTTGCCACCACCACCGGTGGTGGCACAGCCAGACAGAACAGGATAACAACAAGATGAGTTTTACACCCGACTACATCATTGTCGGTGCAGGCTCGGCAGGGTGCGTGCTGGCCAACCGTCTGAGCGCCAACCCAAGTGTCCGGGTACTGCTGCTGGAAGCGGGCGGGCGTGACAACAGCCTGCTGTACCGCATGCCCGCCGGCTTCTTTCCACTGATGAAAACCGGCCGGGGCAACTGGAATTTCGAGTCCGTCGCACAGCCCGGCCTGAACGGTCGAACCATGTATTTTCCCCGTGGCAAGGTCCTCGGCGGCTCAAGCTCCATCAATGGTATGGTCGTATCCCGAGGCAACGCGGAGGATTATGACAACTGGGCCAGGCTCGGCAATCCCGGCTGGTCCTGGGCCGACTGCCTGCCCTATTTCAAACGCATCGAATGCTATCCCGCCGGCAACCCCGAGTACCGTGGCCATAGCGGTCCGATCGGTGTCACCCTGAGCCCCATCGAGTCGATGAACCCCTTCTCCCGGGCCTGGATAGAGGGTGGCATGCAAGCCGGTCACCCGTTCAACCCCGACATGAACGCAGCCGACCCCTTCGGCATGGCCCAGATGCAGGGCAACTACAGCGACGGGGTGCGCCAAAGCGCCTCGGCCTGCTACCTGCAACCCGCCATGTGGCGCCCCAATCTGCGCATTCTGACCGGTGCCCATGTCAAGCGGGTGATCCTGGCTGGCGACCGGGCCATCGGTATCGAATACCTGCAGGGCGGCAAGAGTGTCACCGTACAGGCCGAGCGTGAAGTCATCCTCTCGGGCGGCGCCATCAACTCGCCACAGGTGCTGCAACTCTCCGGCATCGGCAATCCGGACGAACTGCGCGCCCTTGGCATCGAAGCCAGACATGAGCTGCCCGGCGTGGGCGAGAACCTGCTCGACCATCTCGCCATCAGCGTCAAACAGCGCAGCACCAAAGCCTACTCGCTGCGCGCCAGCCTGCGCCCCCTGGCCGCCCTCAAAATTCTTGGCCAATACCTCCTGCACCGCTCCGGCCCGGCCGCCAGCGGCGCCCTGGAAGCCTGGGCACACCTGAAAACCAGCCCGGAACTGGCCTATCCCGACCTGCAGATCTATACCGTACCGCTGCTGTACAACGACCATGGTCGCGACATCATTCCCGAAGAGGGCTTCATGTCGGTCCTCAATATCAGCCGTCCGAAGAGCAGCGGCACGGTGAAAGTCCGCTCCAGCGACCCGACCGTGGCACCAGCCATCGACCCGCGCTACCTCTCCGACCCGGCCGACCTGCCGTTGCTGCGCCAGGGTATCCGCATGACCCGCGAGATCCATGCCCAGGCCGCCTACGACGACTTTCGTGGCAGCGAGTATGCGCCCGGCGCACAGGCCAGGTCCGATGCCCAACTGGACGACTACATCCGCAACCATGCCCACACCCTCTACCACCCGGTGGGCACCTGCATGATGGGCAACGGCCCCATGGCCGTGGTCGATGCCGAGTTGCGTGTCAGGGGCATCGAGGGCTTGCGTGTCATAGACGCCTCCATCATGCCCGACATCACCAGTGGCAATACCAACTTCCCGACCATGATGATCGCGGAAAAAGCCGCGGACATGCTGCAGGGAAACAGCCCTGCGCCCTCGCCCCGCACAGACAGAGGTCAATAGCCATGCAAACCTATGCCGGCAACAACGAATCCTGTCCCTTCAGCTTCAACTTCGACCCGACCACCTTCAAGGTCGGCGACCTGGTCAGTTACCGGATCCCCGAACGCTTCGAGGACTTCCCCTTCGTCGGCACCCTGGTCGAGGTCCACGACGATTACGTGATGATCTCCACCAACGATCCCACCTGTCCCGACCTGGTACTCAAGGGCACCCGCGAGGATCGGCCGGTCGTCGACCACCGGCAGTTGCCGCAAGCCGAAGAGTGACCGGGCAGACGCCCGCAAGGAGACAGCATGCACCAGACCTGCATCATCATCGGCGCCAGCCATGCCGCCGCTCAACTCGCCCCCAGCCTGCGCCAGGAAGGCTGGGAAGGCGACATCATCGTCATTGGTGACGAGCAGACCGTTCCCTACCATCGCCCCCCTCTGTCCAAGACCTATCTGCTGGCCGAAAAGAGCGTGGACGACCTGCTGATAAGACCGGCGGCCATCTATACGAAAAACGCCATCAGCTTCAGACTGGGGCAGAGGGTCAGCAGCATCGACCCGGCCGGCCAAACGGTCACACTCGATGGCGGCGAAACCCTAAGCTACGACAAACTGGCCCTCTGCACCGGCGCACGGGTGCGCCAGGTCAACCTGCCCGGCAGTGACCTGGCCGGCGTACACTACCTGCGCACGCTCAAGGACGTGGACGGCATCCGCGAACACACAGGTACAGACAAGCACGCGGTGATCGTCGGCGGCGGCTATATCGGCCTGGAGACGGCAGCGGCCCTGCGCAAGATCGGCATGCAGGTCACGGTGCTGGAGATGGCCCCAAGGGTGCTGGCGCGGGTGACGGCGACGCAGGTATCGGCGTTCTTCCAACGCATCCACGCCGAAGAAGGCGTGACCATCAGGACCGACACCCAGGTCAGCGGCTTCGAAGGCAGCGGCCAGGTCAGCGCGGTCCTCTGCAGCGATGGCAGCCGCCTGCCGGCAGATCTGGTGATAGTCGGTATCGGCGTGATTCCCAACACCGAACTGGCCGCCAGCGCCGGCCTGGACGTGGACAACGGCATCCTGGTCGATGAACTGGCGCGCACCTCGGACCCGCACATCGTAGCCGCGGGCGACTGCACCAATCATCCCTCCGAACGCTACGGTCGGCTCCGCCTGGAGTCCGTGCCCAATGCATCGGAGCAGGCCAAGACGGCCGCCGCCACGATCTGCGGCAAATGCAAACCCCACCAGAGCCTGCCCTGGTTCTGGTCCGACCAGTACGACCTGAAACTACAGATCGCCGGTCTCAATCAGGGCTACGACCAGGTCGTGATCCGGGGCGATCTCGAGCACTCGCGCAGCTTCGCCGCCTTTTATCTGCAAGCCGGCAAACTGATTGCCGCCGACTGCGTCAACCGGCCACAGGAGTTCATGCTCAGCAAGCGCCTGATCGCCAGCGGGACCATTGTGAATACCGAGCAACTGGCTGACGACAGTATCGAGGTCAAAGCCCTCATGCCAGCCTGACCCGGCCTAACCAAAGAGCAACCGCCATGACAACAACAATGCTGGATAACTCACCAACGAGCGATGCGGCGCTGCTGGAAGAAACCCTCGAGCGAGTCGCCGAGCGATGCGAAGACCTGACACCGGCGGTCTACCGCCGGTTCTTCAGCCGCTGCCCCTCGGCCTCCGGGCTTTTCACCATCATCGACCCCGACACCCCACCCATGGGCTGCGGGCAGATGCTGTTCGAGATCATTTCGCTGTTGTGCGACAGTGCCGCCGGCAAGAGCTACGTGCCCGACTACATGCAGCAGATTGCCAACGAACACATGGCGTTCCAGGTCAGTGGGCAGCAGCTGTACGCGGACTTCCTCGACGCCCTGAACGACACGCTGGCCGCACTCATGGGCGATGACTGGAGCCCCGCCCATGAGCAGGCATGGCGCAGGCAGACAGCCAAGCTGGTCAGCTATCTTCCGCAAAGCGATCAGTGAGAAGACCCGGAGGATGGATTGGCCGCGCACCGCTGCCAATCCATCCGCAGTTCCGGCTCAGACAAGCAGGAAGCGGGCGGACAATATCAGCCCGAGCCCAACCAGCCAGAGATCGCCGACCCAACGCATCCCGGCGGGAGCGCCGCTCAACTCCATGAAGTCAAACAGCACGAAACGCACCTTGACCAGCGATATGACAAGGATGGCAACACCCGCCACGGCCGGTTCCAGCCCGCCAACACCATGCCCCATTTGCCATGCCACCAGGGTGACCGCAACCAGCAGCAGCCAGATCGCCGTATTGCGTGTCCAGAACAGCTTCTTCATGACAGCCCTCCAGATAGAACAGTGCAAAAATGACGATCCACAGCAGATCGACCATGTGCCAGAAGGTGGCCCCGACCTCGAGATTGCGCAGATTGGACGGGGCGATCCGCTGACCTTGCGCGTAGACCATCAGCCCGGCCAGAACGCCCATGCCCAGAATCACGTGAATCATGTGAATGCCGGTGTAGCAGAAGTACAGCATGAAGAAATCATTGGCCCACATGTTCTGCCCGGCACTGATCTTTTCGCCGTATTCGAAGTACTTCACGGCCAGGAAGGCTGCGCCACAGCTGCGGATTTCGGCGAACGTGACCGAGCGTTTCGCTAATACATGACCGGTGCTTCCACCCCGGTTGCGCGGGTTCTGGATTGTAATCGCATCGGTCACGATGCGGCTTGTTCCTCGGCTTTTTTCCGGCGCAGCGATTCGCCCTTCATCGTCAGCCGGTAGGCGTTGTGCACCAGGCGGTCGAGGATGGCGTCGGCCAGGGTCGGGTCGTTGATCCAGCCGTGCCAGTGTTCGAGGGGCAGTTGGCTGGTCAGGATGGTGGAGCGGTTGCCGGCGCGGTCGTCGATCACTTCCAGCAGGTCATGCCGAGCCCCTTCCTCCAGCGGGGCCAGCGCCCAGTCGTCCAGCACCAGGACGTCGACCTTGGCCAGCTGTTGCAGGGTGCGGCCGAAGCTACCGTCGCCGTGGGCGATGCGCAGTTGCTCCAGCAAGCGCGGGGTGCGCAGGTACAGGGTGCTGTAACCCTGGCGGCAGGCCTGATTACCCAGGGCGCAGGCCAGCCAGGTTTTGCCGGCGCCGGTCGGGCCGGTCAGCAGCAGGTTGTTCTGCTGGCGGATCCAGTCGCCGCTGGCCAGGCTGGCGATCAGGCGCTCGTCCAGGGCGCGGCCGGGGCGGCGGTCGAGATCTTCCAGGCAGGCGTTGGCGTACTTGAGCTTGGCCTTCTTGCGCAGCCGTACCAGGCGTTGGTTGTCACGCCAGGCCAGTTCACGGTCGAGCAGCAGGCCGAGGCGTTCATCGAAGCTCAGGCTGTGGCTGACCGGCAGCGTCCATTGCTCCTCCAGCGCGCGAGCCATGCCGTCCAAGCGTAGCTGGTGCAGTTGATTCAGGGTGTGTTGCGGCATCATCGAACAGCTCCTGTTGCGGGGGTTGGTAGTAGTCGGCGCCACGGACGTTTTCGTGGTGACCGGGCAGGCTCGTCTCGGCCGCACGCTTGGGCAGCGGCTGTTGATCCAGGCCTTGCTGGAGCAGGTTGCGCACGCTGCGCCCGGTGAAGGCGCGCAGTTGGACGGCCCGCTCGGCGGCGGCCTCCAGGCGTGCATGGCCATAGCGGCGAGCCAGCGAGAGCAGGCCGAGACAGGCGCGATAGCCCATCTCCGGATGCGGCTTGTGGGTCAGCTGGTGATCGATCAGTTGGCGCGTGTAGGGGCCGATCCGCTCGCCCCAGTCGAGCAGGCGTTGCGGCGTCCATTCGCGGTGCGCCTGGTGTGCGGCAGGCATGTGTTCGCGCTGGGTGCTGTAGGCACCGCGACGGCCCAGCAGCACATGGCTGGCCACCCGCCGGGTGCCATGCAGCACTTCCAGGGTGTGCGCCGTCAGTCGCACGTCCACGCTCTGCCGGGCCAGGACCGAGGGCACGCTGTAGAAGCTGCCATTGACCTCGATGTGGTAGTCGATGCTGACCTTGCAGCGCTTGAAGGTGGCGACCTCGTAGGGGTGCTCCGGCAACGCTCGCAAGGCCGGGTGATCCAGGCGCTCGAACCAGTCGCGCCGGCAGCCGTCGAGGCGCTTGAACGGACGTCGATTCAGATCCTCCAGCAGTTCGGCGATGGCCTGATTGAGCGCATGCAGGCTGAAGAACTGCCGATGACGCAGCCGCGCCATGATCCAGCGCTCGACCACCTGCACCGCCACCTCGGCCTTGGCCTTGTCCTGCGGTTTGCGCGGCCGGGCCGGCAGCATCACGGTGTCGTAATGGCGCGCGCACTCCAGCGCCGCCCGGTTCAGTCCCGGCTCGTAACGATCCGGCAGCGCGACCAGGGCACGCGGATTGTCCGGCACGACCATCTCCGGCACGCCGCCGAAGTAGGTCAGCGCCTGGCTCAGCGCGGTCAGCCAGTCCACCTGGGTTTCGCCCGGCGTCGCGCAGGCATAGGTGTAATTCGAGGCGCCCAGGGCGGCGACGAAGATGTGCGCCCGGCGCACTTCGCCGGTGGCCGGATCGACCACCGGCAGCGTCGGGCCGGCATAGTCGATGAACAGCTTTTCGCCCGCCCGGTGCACCTGGCGCATCGAGCGTTTGAGCGTCTGGGCGTAACGCCGGTAGTGCTCGACGAACTGGGTGTAGCGGTAGGTCGGCTGCCCCGCATGCGCAGCGAGATACTCCTCCCACAGCAGCTGCAAGGTCACGCCCTTGCGGCGCAGCTCGCGGTGGATGCTCAGCACGTCCGGCAGCACCCGCTCACCGCGCGGCTTGCCCGGTGGCGTCGGCGCAAACAAGGCGGCTGCCAACGCGGCCTCATCCATGGCCGCCAACGCCGGCCAGTCCAGCCCGGCCACCCGCGCCGCCGCGATGTACTTGCTAACCACGCCCTTGGACAGCTGCAAGGCACGGGCAATCTTCTCGTGGGACAAGCCGGCCTCAAACTTGAGGCGCAGACATTCTTTGATGTTTCGCATGGCTACTCGCGGCGCCGCCATCTTCCTCTCCCGAAATCGGTCGAGGATGGCGGCGCATCAGGTCATGCGCAACGAAGGGGAAGGCTTTCGCTAAGTCGTGACCGGCGATTTCGGTAAGCCGTGACCACCTGTTTCGGAACAGGCGGAGAATCGGTCACGTTGCTACCGAAATGAGCGGTCACGCGTTAGCGAAATGATCGGTCACGATCAACCGAAATGGCCGGTCACGATGCTCCGAAATCCGCACCACAGCCAATCGCCAGCTTGAAAAAACGCCTGACCAGGACGGTCTCATGCCGCCTGGCAGCCTGCACGCCACTGGCGACCAGCCATGAGCTCGTCAGCATCAGCAGGGTATTGAGCAGCCCGAGCCCTTGGTTCAGGTGGGCCTGCGACTCGGTAAAAAGCACCGGATCCGCGGCACGGTAATGCAGGAAAATGAAAAACAGCAGCGAAAACATCGCCATATCACCGGCAACGAACATCCATATTCCCGGCTCGCCGGGGATATGGGTCTTTTTCTGCCCTGGCTGACTCATCATGCCGACACTCCTGCGCCATCCTCGGCGAGCTGGCGGCGCTTCTCCGCGGCACAGGCACGCAACGTGACCCAGCTCATCACCACAATCCAGCCGAAGAACTCGAGCCAGACCCACCAGAAGGCAATCACCCCATCGTAGGCAAAGGGCCCCGTAGTGAAGAACTCGATAAGACCTGCCGGCATGATCATCGCTGCCGTCCAGAGATTGAAGTAGCCCACCCAGCGGGGAAAGACCGGTTCGGGATTGCGGTCGCGCAACACGGCGACGGCGATGTAGACCATGAACAGGGCAAACGGCGGCCAGCTCAGAATGAAGATGAACCAGACATAGTCATTGACCAGCTGCAACAGGTTGGGGTCCAGAGCTTCCGGGCGGAATGCCAGTGCCGCCCAGGTGATCGGCATCAGCAGAAAGAACACGTAGCCCCCGCCATTATTGGCTATCGAGGTGTACGTCAGGATCGGCATGCCGGACTCCATCCTGCGCATGAACATCACGATCGACATGGACCAGGTCAGGTAGAAGGTGAAGCCGATGCACTCCAGCAGCGTACCGACGCGGATACTGAGCTTGCGCTCGATGAATAGCTGCGCGATCTCCTCGGCACTCATGTCCGGCGAGGGTGGCGGAATGAAGCCCATCAGCAGCCCCTGGGCCACCGCCAGGCAAACCACCAGCACGATTCCCGACCATGCCATGAGACTGACGACTCTTGTATCCATGCGAAGGTCTTTCACCTGCCGCTCCTATGCTTATTGTTGTTCTTGGAACCTGCCCACGATCTGCCGCGCGCCGGCCAGGCGGCAATGGCGCATTCGCCTCGATCATTTCGGGCGAAGGAAACCATAAGGCAGAACATGTAAAAAATGAACAGTTTATTTGCTTACCGTTAATCCAGGCAACATCCAACTGCCCAGCGACCTCGCTGCCTGCCAGGACACCGCAAACCAGAGAGCCGGCAACACCGTCCCAAGCAATATTGTATGCATCAATATCATATGCAATAATCCCCTGAACCGCTGCTTGCCTTTTGAACAGCCGCCACAGACTCGGGGGAAGATGATGAACTTCGCATTGACTGACGACCAACTCGCCATTCGCGCTGCCGTTGAAGAGATCTGCAAGAAATTCGACGATGAATACTGGACCCACAAGGACAAGGTGGGTGGCTTTCCCATGGACTTCTACTCGGCCATGGCCAAGGAGGGCTGGCTGGGCATCGCCATGCCGGAGGAGTATGGCGGAGCGGGCCTGGGCATCAGCGAGGCCTGCCTGATGATGGAAACCGTCAGCGGCTCCGGCGCCGGCCTGGCCGGCGCCTCGTCCATCCACATGAACGTGTTCGGCCTGCACCCGGTGGTGACCCACGCCAACGCCGAGCAGAAGGCCCGCTGGCTGCCGCCGATCATCAAGGGCGAACAGCAGGCCTGCTTCGGCGTGACCGAACCCAACACCGGCCTGAACACCCTGAAACTGAAAACCATGGCCGTGCGCCAGGGTGATCGCTACATCGTCAATGGCCAGAAGGTGTGGATCTCCACCGCCCAGGTCGCCCACAAGATCATGCTGCTGGCGCGTACCACCCCGATCGAGGAAATCACCTCGCCGACCCATGGCCTGAGCCTGTTCTATACCGACCTCGACCGCAGCAAGATCGAAGTCCGGGAAATCGAAAAGATGGGCCGCAAGGCCGTCGACTCCAACCAGTTGTTCATCGATGGCCTGGAAATACCGGTCGAAGATCGCATTGGCGAGGAAGGCCGCGGTTTCGAATACATCCTCCACGGCCTGAACCCGGAGCGGCTGCTGCTGGCCTCGGAGGCGACCGGCCTGGGCAAGGCCGCGCTGCGCCGCGCCGCGACCTATGCCAACGAGCGCATCGTCTTCGACCGGCCGATCGGCAAGAACCAGGGCATCCAGCACCCGCTGGCGGAACGCTGGGTCGACCTGGAAGCCGGCACCCTGCTCTACCAGAAAGGCGCCTGGCTGTATGACAACGGCAAGTCCTGCGGCGCCGAAGCCAACGCCGCCAAGTTCTTCTGCGCCGAGGCCGGCTTCCGCGCCTGCGAAACCGCCGTCCTGACCCACGGCGGCATGGGCTACGCCAAGGAATATCACGTCGAGCGTTACCTGCGTGAAGCCATGCTGCCCAGAATCGCGCCCATCTCCCCCCAGTTGATTCTGTCGTTCATCGCGGAAAAGGTTCTCGGCCTGCCGAAATCCTACTGATTGCACGAACCTAAGGAGACAGCAGCATGGCGGCATTCTGGGCACCATCGGCGCAGCGTTGCGAGCAATCCAGGATCACCCACTACAGCCAGTGGCTGGCCAATCGCTCGGAGCAGACCCGCTTCGCGGACTACGCCAGCCTGTGGCAATGGTCGGTCACTGATATCGAGGGATTCTGGGAGAGCATCTGGGAGTACTTCGAGATCACCTCCCCCACGCCCCACAGCAGCGTGCTGGAAGCCAGGAAAATGCCGGGCGCTCAATGGTTCAAGGGCGCACAGGTCAACTATGTGCAACAGGTGTTCCGTCACGCCGGCGGCGACCGGCCGGCCATTCTGTTCGCCGACGAAAGCGGTGCCGAGCAGGAACTGTCCTGGGCCGAGCTGGAACGCCAGGTCGCGGCGCTGGCCGCCTCGCTGCGCAGCATGGGCGTCACCAGCGGCGATCGGGTCGTCGCCTTCCTGCCCAACCGTCCGGAGACGGTGGTGGCCTTTCTGGCCTGCGCCAGCATTGGCGCCATCTGGTCGGTCTGCTCGCCGGACATGGGCGCGGTCAGTGTGCTCGACCGCTTCCGCCAGATCGAACCCAAGGTGTTGATCGCCTGTGATGGCTACCGGTATGGCGGCAAGACCTTCTCCAGGGTCGATGTGGTGGAGCAGATCCGCAACCAGCTGCCGACCCTGCAACAGCTGATCGCCATACCGGTGCTCGGCGCCGACAAGGCTGGTGCCGCCCTGCAGAACGCTCGCCAATGGGCCGACCTGCTGCGCGCGGATGCGCCTCTGGAGTTCACCTGGCTGCCCTTCGATCACCCGCTGTGGGTGGTCTATTCCTCCGGCACCACCGGTATGCCCAAGCCCATCGTGCATGGTCACGGCGGCATCATCCTGGCCATGTCGGTCAGCCTGGGGCTGCACAATGACCTGGGCCCGAACGACCGCTACCACTGGTACTCGACCACCGGCTGGATCATGTGGAACTGCCAGGTCGGTGGCCTGTTGCTGGGCAGCACCCTGTGCATCTTCGACGGCAACCCCGGCTACCCCGACCTGGGCGCGCTCTGGCGCTTTGCCGGCAAGACCCGGGCCACCCTGTTCGGCGCCGGCGCCGCCTTCTATGCGTCCTGCCTGAAGGCCGGGATCGTTCCGAACGAACTCGCCGACCTGTCCGCGCTCAAGACCGTCGGCTCGACCGGCTCGCCGCTGGCCTCCGATTGCTACGACTGGATCCAGGGCAACGTCGGCAACGGCGATATCTGGCTGGCGCCCATGTCCGGCGGAACCGACCTGGCCGGGCCCTTCATCGGCGGCAACCCGACCCTGCCGGTCTACCGCGGCGAGATGCAGTGCCGGGTACTGGGTGCCGCCGTGCATGCCTTCAGTGATGCCGGCGAAGCGGTGCTCGATGAGGTCGGCGAACTGGTCTGCACCGAGCCCATGCCCTGCATGCCACTGTTCTTCTGGAACGACACCGACAACCTGCGTTACCTGGACAGCTACTTCGACACCTTCCCGGGCGTATGGCGACATGGCGACTGGATGAAGGTCACCGGGAACGGTGGCGTGATCATCTATGGCCGCTCGGATGCGACCATCAATCGCCATGGTATCCGCATGGGTACCAGCGAACTCTATCAGGCCGTCGAAGCGCTGCCGGAAGTACAGGACAGCATGGTCGTGGACCTCGAATTCCTCGGCAAGGCGTCCTACATGCCGCTGTTCATCATCCTGCGCGAAGGGGCGCAGCTGGACGATGCGCTGCGCCAGCGCATCATGAGCGCCATCCGCGAGGCACTGACGGCGCGGCACGTCCCCAACGACATTTTTGTCGTGCCGGCCATTCCCCGCACGCTGTCCGGCAAGAAGCTGGAGCTGCCGGTGAAGAAGCTGCTGCTCGGACACCCCATCGAGAAAGTCGCCAACAAGGATTCCATGGCCAATCCGGACAGTCTCGACTGGTACTTGGACTTCGCCCGGCAATGGCTCAGCCAGCAGAACGATGCCTGAGCGCCCACGATCCGCAACTGGAGTACAACATGAAGCAACGTGAAGTCGTCGTACTGAGCGGCGTCCGCACCGCCATTGGCCGCTTTGGCGGCAGCCTCAAGGATGTTCCCCTGACGCAGCTGGCCACGACCGCAGTAAAAGCCGCACTGGAGCGTTCCGCTGTCGACCCGGCCAGCGTCGGCCATGTGGTGATGGGCAATGTCATCCCCACCCTGCCAACCGACGCCTACCTCAGCCGTGTGGCCGGGGTCGATGCCGGCATCCCCATCGAAACGCCGGCCTTCAACGTCAACCGCCTGTGCGGTTCGGGCCTGCAGGCGATCGTCTCGGCGGCACAGTCGATCCTGCTGGGCGATGCCCAGGTGGCCGTCGCCGGTGGCGCGGAATCCATGAGCCGCGGCCCCTATATCCTGCCCAGCAATCGCTGGGGGGCCCGCCTGGGCGACGCAACCATCATCGACTACATGAACGCGATCCTGCATGACCCCTGGAAAAAGCTGCACATGGGCGTGACCGCGGAAAACATTGCCGAACGCTATGGGGTCAGCCGCGAACAGCAGGACCAGTTGGCGCTGGAAAGCCAGAAACGCGCCGCCAGGGCGATCGCCAAGGGCTGGTTCAAGGAGCAGATCGTGCCGGTCAGCGTCGGTAGCGGCAAGCACGCCAGGCTTTTCGATACCGACGAGCACGTGCGTGCCGACGTGACCCTCGAACAACTGGCCGCCATGCGCCCGGCATTCCGGGAAAACGGCAAGGTCACCGCCGGCAACAGCTCCGGGCTGAACGACGGGGCCGCGGCACTGGTTCTTGCCGAACGCCAATATGCCGAGGCCCAGGGGCTCAAGCCACTGGCCCGGCTGGTGGGCTATGCGCATGCCGGCGTCGATCCCGATTTCATGGGCATGGGACCGGTTCCGTCCACCCGCAAGTTGATGGAGCGCACCGGCCTGACCCTGGAACAGATGGATGTCATCGAGATCAACGAAGCCTTTGCCGCCCAGGCGTTCGCCGTGGCAAGCGAACTGGGGCTGGACCTGGACAAGGTGAACGTCAACGGTTCCGGTATCTCCCTCGGCCACCCGGTCGGCGCCACAGGCGCCCTGATCAGCGTGAAAGCCATTCATGAGCTGCAGAGAACCCAGGGGCGCTATGCCCTGGTCAGCCTGTGCATCGGCGGCGGCCAGGGCATCTCGGCCATCTACGAGCGGCTCTAAGTCGCTGCGGATCAGCCTGCCCGGCGCACCCGACAGTGCGCGGACAGGCTACCCGGTCGTTTTCGTTGCGCGCGGATAACAACAATAAAGGACGCCGGTCATGCGAATTACCCAACTGCTCGAACAGGCCACACATTCACGCGGCCAGCACACCGCCACCCTCTGCGCCGGCCGGGAAAGAACCTGGCAGCAGCTTGGCCAACGCATTCCCAGGGCGGCAGCGGCACTCCAGGCGCTGGGGCTTGCAGCCGGCGACACGGTCGCCGTCCTGGCCATGAACTCCGACAATTACATCGAAACCTTCTTCGCCGTGCCCTGGGCCGGGGGCGTTCTGGCCCCCCTGAACATCCGCTGGTCCGTGCAGGAGAACCACTATGCCCTGGCAGACTCCCGGGCCAGCTTCCTGCTGGTGGACGAGGGTTTCGTCGAGCAGGCCCGCCAGCTTGCCGCCCGGCTCCCCGACCTCAAGCGGATCATCTATATCGGCCAGGGACCGGCTCCGGCAGACATGCCCGGCTATGAACAGCTCATCGAGCAATACCCGGCCATAGCGGACAACGGACGAGCCGACGACGACCTGTACGTCATCTTCTACACCGGCGGGACCACCGGACACCCGAAGGGCGTGGCCATGTCGCACCGGGCAATCTACTTCAGCGCCCTCTCCTACCTGGGCATGCTCAATCACACCCGCCACCTTCGGCACATCTATGTACCGGGATTCTTCCACTTCGCAGCCGCCAGCCCGGTCTGGTACATCACCCTGTCCGGCGGCACTCACATTGTCCTGCCGAAGTTCGAAATGCAGTCTTTCATGCAGGGCGTCAACCAGCATCGGGCGACCAACACCGTGCTGGTCCCGACCATGATCAACATGCTGATGAACCATCCCGAGTTCAGCCAATACGACCTGAGCTCGCTGAAAACCTGCATCTATGGCGGCTCGCCCATGCCGGAGGCGCTCATGCAGCGCGCCATCGAGCTGCTGCCCGACTGGGAGTTCAGGCAGATATACGGCATGACCGAAACCGGCGGGTTCGCCACCATGCTGCACTGGGAAGATCACACCCCGCAGGCAAACCGCATCAAGTCCGCCGGCCAGCCCGCACCCGGTGTATCGGTCAGGATCATCGATGCCGAAGGCGCCCCGGTTGCAGCCAACGTGCTCGGCGAGATCAGCATCCGCAGCAGCGCCCTGATGGACGGCTACCTGAACAACCCTGACAGCACGCAGGCGGTACTGCGTGACGGCTGGATGCACACCGGCGATGCCGGATACCTCGACGACCAGGGTTTCCTGTTCGTTGCCGACCGCTATAAGGACATGATCGTCAGCGGTGGTGAAAACGTCTATTCGATCGAAGTCGAGCGCGTTCTATACCTGCATCCGGCGGTGCAGGAAGCCGCCGTCATTGGCGTTCCCCATGAACAATGGGGCGAAAGCGTGCATGCCCTGGTTGTGCTGCGCCAGGGGGCGCAGGCCACTGCACAGGAGCTCATGCAGTTCTGCCGGGAACACATCGCCGGCTACAAGATCCCGCGCAGCATCGACTTCCAAGATCAGCCGCTACCCACCACAGCGGTCGGCAAGATCAGGAAAAACGTCATCCGCGATCAGTGTCTGGAGCGGCTCGGCAAGCACTGAAGCGGCATGCACGGGCATCGTGCATAACCAGGGTAAAACCACGGCAAAGGAGCCACCCATGCCAACGCGCATTGCAGGTAAAACCGTCATCATCACCGGCGCCAGCAGCGGCATAGGCCAGGAAACCGCCCTGCTGCTCAGCGCCCAGGGCGCCCACGTCGTTCTCGCGGCCAGGAGAGCGGAGCGGCTCGATGCCCTGGCCAGACGCCTCGAAGCCGCAGGCGGACAATGCCTGGCGGTCACCACCGACGTCACCTCGGCCACGGCGGTGCAAAACCTCGTGGACCAGGCCCTGGCCCGTTTCGGGCGGATAGACGTACTGATCAACAATGCCGGCCTGATGGCCATCAGCCCACTCGCGCAGCGCAAAACCGACGAGTGGGAGCGGATGATCGACATCAACATCAAGGGCGTACTGCATGGCATCGCCGCCGTGCTGCCGGTCTTCGAGCGACAACGGCATGGCCACGTCATCAACATCGCCTCGATCGCCGGGCACCAGGTGAACGCCGGGGCGGCCGTCTACTGCGCCAGCAAATTCGCCGTGCGCGCCATCAGCGAGGGCCTGCGCCAGGAAACCGACAAGGTCCGCTGCACCCTGATCTCACCGGGCCCGGTGGACACCGGGCTGTTCGATGGCAGCTCCGACGCACGCACCGTCAGCATGCTGAAGCAGGCATTCAGCCGCACCCTGTCCGCGGCGGATGTCGCCAAGGCCATCGTCTACGCCATGGAACAACCGGATCAGGTCGATATCAACGAAATCATCATCCGCCCGATCGGCTCGGCGATCTGAACAGGCACCCCTCCCGGCAATCCCCTCCTTCGGGAGGGTACCTGGGCAACCCTCCCTCCCCCTATGGTGACAAGGTCAACAGGTCAATCGGCTAACCACTACAATTACAAGGGAAAGCAGCCATGATCAAACCCGAGGATTTCGATTTCCACTTCACCAAGGATTCGCACTGGCAGTGGGTGGAAACCATCGCCATGCCGTTCTACGTCGCCGAAGCCAACATCAACGTCATCTGCTATGTCGTCACACGCCCCATGCTGGGCGTCTGCATGAGCGACATCACGATCATGGACAAGATCACCGACCTGTGGGAAGAGCAGCTCTATATCGACAACCAGCAGCACATGCCCTGCCCGAAGTCACTGATGGATTTCAGCCTGCCCAACGGCCTGAGCCTCAAGGCCATCGAACCGCTCAAGCATTACAGCCTGAAATACCAAGGCATCGACGACACCCGTTTCGACCTTGAGCTGGTCGCCCTGCATGAACCCTACGACATCAACGATCCGAACATGGATCCAATGGCCGCCGCCCGCATCAACCCGGCCTGGGACACGTCCTGGTCAGGGCATTACGAAGCGACCTACCACATAACCGGCGAACTGGTGGTGCGCGGCAAACGCTACGCCGTGGATTGTGTCGATACCGGCGACCGCAGCTGGGGCCCCCGCCCGGAGCGCGAAAACGCCTCGGTGATCTGGTGGCACGCCAGCTTCGGCAAAGAACTGACAGTCCACCTGTTCACCGGCCATGACATTGCCCGGACCTCGGCAATGGGGCCACATATCAGCGGTTACGTACTCGAAGACGGCAAGATCTACGGCATCGTCGACTCGCGCGGGCACCAGGAATATCGCAAGGCCACGCCCATGGGCGGCATCCTGGAAGTCACCGACACACGCGGCAAGACCTTCACCCTGAGCTACTCGACCGTCAACAGCTGCCACTGGGCGCCGTACCCATCCAATACCTACCTGCAGGCCTCCATGCGCGTCGTCTGCAACGGCAAAACGGGTCATGGCGTGCAACAGATGGGCCTGAGCCGCGCCTACCTCACCCGCAACCGCGACGCCATTCGCGCCAACCTCTGACCTGGCGATGCAGTTGCTCTAACCGACCTGTAAAACAATAACAATACAAGGAATCAGCCAATGCCCGCATTGGACAAGAACGATCCGGCAGCCGACTGGATCGAGACGCTGCGTCTGCGCTATCCCTGCGAAAGGGAGCTGGATCGCATCCTGACCCGCAAGATGCGCTTGCGTTCAGGCCCGGCCTACACCCCCGTGACCCTGGAAACCCTGGTGGCCGGCACCCGCTCGCTGCTCGCCAGCAGTCTCCCGGACGCCTTCGAGCTTACCGACGCCCGCTGGCTCTCCGGTGGCGCCTCGAAACTGCAAATGCAGTTCAGCCTGCGCTGGAACAAACCCGGCATCGGCTGGACGGACACACCGATGGTACTGCGCATGGAGCCGGCGGAGTCCATCACCGAAACCAGCCGGCTACGGGAATTCCAGATCATCCGGGCGCTCGCCGGACAGGTGCCGGTTCCACCCACCTACTGGGTGGACGCCACCGCCGCCTACCTGCCCTACCCGGCCATCATCTACGGCTTCGCCGACGGCGTGACCAAACCCACCAGCGCCAGCAGCAATGTCAGCGGTATCGGCACCAGCATGCCCGCATCGCTGCGGCAACCGCTGGGCAGACAGCTGGTGGAACAACTCGCCGCCCTCCATGGCTTCGACTGGCGCCAGGCGGACATCGACGCCTTCGACAAGCCCGCCCCTGGCACGCAAGCACTCGAATGGCAGTTGAACCGCTGGGCGCGGGTCTGGGAGGAAGACGCCAACGAAGACGTGCCGCTGATGCGCCTGGCAGCAGCCTGGCTGCGCCAGAACATGCCCCCCGTCAAGCAGGCTTGCGTGGTGCATGGTGATTTTCGCGTAGGCAACTTCCTGTTCACCGAACACGACACCCGGATCACCGCCTGGCTGGACTGGGAGCTGTCCTATCTCGGCGATCCCCATGAGGACCTGGCCTGGGTGACCAAAGACATTTTTGGCCACATGGCAGAAGACGGCCATACCTTCCTCGTTGGCGGCCTGATCCCCAGGGACGAGTTCTTCGGCACCTATGAAGCGCTGACCGGTTTCACCGTAGACCCGAAAACGCTTCAGTACTACGACCTGTTCAGCAACTTCAAGAGCGTCGCCATCTGCCTGGCCACCGGCTACCGGGCGACCCGCAACGGCAAGACCCATCAGGATGTCGTGGTCGCCTGGCTCGCCGGCATCGGCTACCGGCTGCTTGACGAACTGCGCCAACAACTCGAAGAGGTACTCTAAATGGAACTGCGCCCCGAATTCCTGATCCAGACCGTCATCAAGGCGATGACCGACACCGTATTGCCCGCCGTGGACCCGAACAACAAGCTGGCCACCGAGCAGGCCCAGTTGGTGATCGGCATGCTGGGCATCGTCCGCCAGCGCCTGCCGCTCATGTACCGTTTCGACCGTGACGAGCTGGACCACATGCTGGCGCTTGCCAGCGCCCTGCACACGCAGGCCGTGGACGTGCCGGGTGTCGCGGAACACCTCCAGGCATTGACTGGCGGCGTGGCGGCCGGCAGGGACGTACTGAGCCGGGCCAAGGCCGAGCCCGATGAACTGGTGGCGGCCAACTTTGCCCTGCGCGAGCAGGTCGGCGCCCTGATCACGGCGCTGTATGCCGATGCCGGGAGCAGCGACCTGAAACGGACCAGCGCCCTGGTGACCGGTCACGCCAGGGAGCAACTGCTGCGTGACCGCGCCTTCCTCATCGCCCAGGGCTGGGAAACCGACCCACAGGCAATCCCCGACCTTGAAACACTGCTCAGTCAGCGCACAGCCGGCAACTGAGCGCCAGAACAGACACCCCTGTGGAGAACACCTGTGGTCGACATCAACAAGAATCAACCCTCGCAGGACTGGATCAGGCACTTGCAGCAACGCTTCCCGTGCGAACAGGAAATCGACCGGGTACTGACCCGCAAGCTGCAACGCCGCGCGGGCCCTGGCTATACGCCAGTCACCCTCGACGAACTGGTCAAGGGTAGCGAAGCCCTGATCGGAAGCACGGTGCGGGACAGCTTCAGGATCACCGACGCCAGATGGCTCTCTGGCGGCGCCTCCAAGCTGCAAATGGCCTTCCAGCTCGACTGGAACTCTCCGGATCACGGCAGGACCAGCACCCCGCTGGTATTGCGCATGGAGCCGTCAGAGTCCATCGCCGAAAGCAGCCGCCTGCGGGAATTCCAGGTCATCAAGGCGATCGGCGGGGAAGTGCCCGTGCCGGAAGCCTTCCGGGTCGATGCCGAGGGCACCTTCCTGCCCTATCCCGCCATCATCTACGGCTTTGCCGAGGGCGTGACCAAGCCTTCCCAGTCCTCATCCGGCGTCAGCGGGGTAGGCACGTTCTTCCCGCCCCACCTGCGCCAGCCGCTGGGCGCTCAGTTCGTCGAGCACCTGGCCAGGATCCACACCTTCGACTGGGCCGGCGCGGACCTGGGCGCCTTCGACAAACCGGCGCCCGGAACCCAGGCCGTCGAATGGGAGCTCAATCATTGGGAACGTGTCTGGGAAGAAGACGCCAATGAAGACGTGCCGCTGATGCGCCTGGCCATGGCCTGGCTGCGCAGCAACATGCCGCCGGTCGATCACGTCTCGCTGCTGCATGGCGACTACCGCACCGGCAACTTCCTGTTCACCGAGCACGACGGCAGGATTTCCGCCTGGCTCGACTGGGAACTGGCCTCCCTGGGGGATCGGCATTCCGATATTGCCTGGGCCACCAACACCCAATTCGGCCAAAGGACGGAAGGCAGCGACACCTTTCTGGTCGGCGGTTTCATGTCGCGGGAAGCCTTCTTCGCCGCCTACGAAAAAGCCACGGGGCTGCCGGTCATACCCGAGACCCTGAGGTTCTACGACATTCTCGGCCTCTACAAGCTGGTCGTCCTCTGCCTGGGCACCGGCTATCGTGCGCCCCGCAACGGCAAGACCCACCAGGATGTGCTGGTCGCCTGGCTGGTCGGCATCACCTACCCCATGCTGGACCAGTTGCGCATGAAGCTGGAAGAAGTGCTGTGAACGGCTCGAGGTGCAAACCGGCCCCATGAGCGACGCCGCCTCCCATTACGGTATCTACAGCCCGCCGGACTACCTGTTCCGCCCCGTGCGTACCCGGCTGCTCGGCGAACTCGAAGCCGGACTCGACAAGCAGCCCAAGGTACTCGCCCTGATCGCCCCCGTCGGCTTCGGCAAGACCGTGCTCATGGGCCAACTGTACGCCGCCCATCAGCGGGCCGGCAGGGGCTGCTCATGGCTCGGCCTCGATCACCGGACAGTCAGTGCCAGCCGCCTGGTGCAACAGCTCAAGGCGGCCATCAGCCCCGAGTACAGGCACCCTCATGGCCATCAGACGCTGTTCGCCGTCGAAGAGCCCATGGAAACCCTCATCAACACCCTGATCGAGGTCATCGCCCGGCTGGCCCGGCCGACCACGATCTTCATCGACAACCTGAACAGCTGCGATGACGGCGCACTCGAGCAGTTGCTGGATGCCCTGATCTTTCGCACCCCTCCCGGCGTCCGCTTCGTCTGGTCCAGCACGACGATGCCAGCGTTCAGCCTCGCCCACGCCAGGCTCGAAGGCCTGCTCAGGCAGATCGGGTTCAGGGAGCTGAGCCTGGACAGGCAGGAAACATGTGAACTGCTGGGGGGGCGAGCTCGCCGCGCAGCTTGGCCAGCAAGGCGTCGAAACCATCCTGCAACGCACCGAAGGCTGGCCCGCTGGGGTACGCATGGCGCGGATAGCACTGGCCGACAGCGAGCAGCCGGCAGCCACTCTGGCCGACTTCTCCGGCTCGGACGAGGACGTGGCCGCCATGCTCAACAGGCATGTGATGCAAGGCTTTCCCAGCGAGTTGCGCACCTTCATCTGCGCGCTGGCCGACATCAACAGCTTCAGCGTGGACATGTGCCAGCACATCACCACATGCGCACACGCCCGACGCCATATCGAGCTACTGCTCAAGCGCCACGCCTTCCTCATTCCCCTGGACCGGAATCGCCAGCGCTACCGCTTCCACCGCGTGTTCCAGGAATACCTGCGCAGCGAGGCGGATCGTCTGCTGAGCCAGGCCGAACGCAGAAATACACTCGCGCGCGCCGCCCAGTGGTGCGAAAGCAACCAGTATTGGCAAGACGCCATCGACTATGCCCTGGCAGCGGACGAACATGCCCAGGCCAGCCGGCTCCTCGACAGGACGGGAACCCTGTTCGTGCGCGACCAGGGTGACATCCAGCAGTTCATCCGCTGGATCGGGCGATTGCGCGTCAACCTCACCCCGCTTGGCTGGGAGGCCCAGTTCTGGTTCGTCTGGGCGTTGATCCTGAACCGCCAGTACAGCTTCGCCCTGGAGCAGTTGGAGGCACTCGCCGAGCGCCTGCGCGAACACGGCGGCCAGCCGCATGACGCACCTCCCGAAGACCTGCCACACCGCCTGGATCATCTGCGCATCTGCATCGAGTTGTTCAATGACCGCATCCACGATGCACACACAGCCGCCGAACGCTGGCTGGCCACGGTGCGCAAGTGCGCGCCCTACAACATCGGCTCGGTCTACCGCATCAAGGCGATCTGCCTGACCAGCTCGTTCAGATTCTCCGAGGCCCGCCAGACGATGCGCATTGCCGACCATATCGAACTGGCAAACGGCAGCGCCTACACGATCGGCTGGGTCGACCTGATCTACGGCATGATCTCCCTCTATGAGGGCAACCTCATCGCCGCCCGCAAAGACCTCTCCTGCGGCCTGTCGAAAGCGCGTGAAACCCTGGGAGAAGACGCCATGCTGTGCGGCCTGCTCGCCCTGGCCAACGCCCTGTGCGCCGTGGAAATGGGCAAGGACCAGGAAGCCGGGCAACTGTTCCTGTCCGGGCTGAACACGACCCACGTCCACGGCCTGGTCGACACCGCCGCGTTCGGCTTCGAAACGGCGATCAAACTCTGGGATGGCGAAGCGCAGAACCTCCCGCTGATCGACCGTCTGCGCAATATCGCCAACAGCTACCCGCCGCGTCTCTCACTCATGTTGAGCTGCTACCTGGTGCGCCGCCTGCTGCGCCTTGGCCGCGTGGAGGACGCGCTCGAGGAGGCCCGCAGCAATGCCCTGGAGGACGGCGCCGAACGCCATGCCGAGCACCTGCGCATACCGCGCTTCCGCGATCTCTACAACATGACGCGCATCGACCTGCAGATCGCCGGGGGTGCCTTCCAGGAAGCCGAGAAAAAGATCGCCCACGGCTACGGTATCGCGCAGAAGAACGGACTGGCCCTGCGCATGGTCGAGCTCAATCTGGCCAGGCTGGAGATCGCCCTGCGAACCGGCAATGCCCCGGCAGCCGGCAAGGCCCTGAGCAGCGCCATCGTCAACGCGGCACGACGCGGGATCGTCAGGCCCTTCATCGACCATGCCCAGTCACTTGCGCTGGTGGTCAACGACACGCGGGCCTCGGCCTGGCCCTTTGCCCACCCACAGGAACGGGCCTTCTTTGCCGAGATCTGTGCCAGGTTGCCGCTCGACAGCGCGTTGCACAATGATCTGCTCGACCTCCGGGCCGACGATCATCGTCCGCATGGCGCACTCACCCCCAGGGAAGTCGAGCTGCTGACACTGCTCGAGACAGGCTTGTCCAATCAGCGGATCGCCGACTACACCCATGTCTCGATCACCACGGTCAAATGGCATCTGCAGAATCTGTACCGCAAGCTCGGCGTGTCCAACCGCCTGGCGGCACTCGCCCGCGCCCGCAGCCAGGGGCTGCTGGCGCAATGGACCCAGCCGCCCCGATAAGCGACGCTCCAGTCGCTCCGCAACGGCTATCCAGCGGCCCTTCTCCCCTGGTGTTTATGTTCGGGTTTGCACTTCGTCGATGAAACTGTTGGTTGCCGCGCTGAACGAGCGATCGAACACCCTGGGGCAGTGCTTGCGGAAAGAGGCCAGCACCGCCTCGGCCGGCACATCACTGAAAACACCGTGCTCGGTGACATATTCCATATGCCTGCGCTGCGCCGAATCGTATTCGTGGAAGATCGAATCGCTCAGGCCGTCGAATTCCAGCGGTTGCGTGGAGGTTTTCCGGCACAGGGCCAGATCGAACGCCGGGGTCGCCTTGACCCACTTGCCGTCGAGAAGAATCTCCGCATAACTGTGCCAGCGAAAAATATCGCCAAGGCCATCGTTTACGCCATGGAACAATCGGACCCGGTCGGTATCAACGAAATCATCATCCGCCCGATCGACTCGGCGATCTGAACAGGCGCCCTTCCCGGCAATCCCCCCCCCTTATGCAATTGCGTTCAGGCCCGGCCTACACTCCCGTGACTCTCAGACCACTATCGCCCAGTCGTCGAGCGCGTCGAGCACATAAGACTGAACCAGCGCTTCAACCGTTTCGTGGCGGTGTTCGGCGATTGCGCTGGCGAGCTGCAGGCGCAGTGCATTGAGGTGTTGTGGCGCTGCAGACGGCCGCCCCCCGGGAATGCGGCTCTGGCACAGGTAGAAGCGGAAGATGCGACGCAGGTTGCTGATGCGCTCGACAAGCAGCGGCGAGCGCGCCATCGTACTGATTCGCTCGTGGAAGATCGAGATACCGTCCGCCATCGCACGGCGGTCGTAGATGGAGCGGAACGGATTGGCGGCCAGTTCATTGGCCAGGGCAACCAGTTGCCGGCCTTCCTCTTCGCTGCATCGCTGTGCGGCAAAATGCGCGATCAAGCCTTCGGTGCGGGCGAACAGGGCATAGAAATCCTGCACTTCCTCGGGCGACGGCGAGACGACGCGGCAGCCGACCTGCGGGATCACTTCCAGATAGCCGACGCTGCGCAGGTACAGCACTGCCGCTGCTACCGGCTGACGGCTGGCGGTGAACTGTGTGGCCAGGGTGTAGATCGACAGCAACTGGCCGAAACGGTATTCGGCGGTAATCAGCCGCTCTTCGAGCACTGTGGCGATCTCGCCGGCTTTGCCGGCGAGATCGTTGCCCCGCACGCCACGGACGATCGCACGGCTCCAGCCGGCGCCGGAGGTGCTACTTTCCGCGACGTCGTCGTGAACGGTTCCGCGTCTGGATACCGCAGGTTTTTCGTGGGTACCCATATGTACTCGCTCCCGCTCACTCATGTTGCATTCAGGCCGTCAGCAGTTTCTTCTTCCGCGGGCCGATGATATCGAACAGCTCCAGCGCACTGGTTGCCGCCAATTCGGTACCGATGCCGTGGCCGCCGGCTTCCGAGGAGGCAAAATACAGCCCTTTGAGCGGGCTGACCACCGACGGACGCTTCTCGTGCACCTGGTGGATGGTCTGGCCGACGCCGATGATCGCACCGGTTTCGCCACACAGCCCCTTGATCAGCGACGGTGGATCCAGCCAGATCTTCTCGACCTTGCCGTGCGCTTCAGGGTAGACCTCGTAGAACGAGCGCATCAACGCTTCGCGCCACTCGTCCATCTTGTCGCGGATGTCGGGCGGGCAGGCGTGCAGCGAAGTCAGCATCTGCTTGCCGGGCGGCGCGAGGTTGATGTCGAACTCGGACGGCGAGCCGAAGCAGCCGCCGATCAGGTGCGGAACCTTGCCTTCGGCCATTTCCTCGGTGACCTTGCACGGCGGCGACTTGTCGTCCGGAATGTAGATCACCACCTGCTTCTTCGAGATCCGCTCGGACACCAGCACGCGCAGCATCATGCCGTGGCAGGAGTAAGTGAGATTGCGGATCTTCTCCGCGTATTCGGCGGGGAAGTGTTCTTCACCGACCAGATCGGCCACCGTCATCTTGATGTCGGCGTTGCTGATGATCACCGGCGCGCGGAACTCGTCACCGGCTTCGGTCTTCACGCCGACCGCTGCGCCGTTCTCGACGATGATTTTCTCGACCGGCGTGTGGGTCATGACCACGCTGCCGAAGTGCTTGATCGCATCGATGTAGGCCAGCGGCACCGAGTAGTTGCCGCCGGACGGATATGAGGTCGCGCGGTTGGCCATCACGTCGCGGAAGGCGCGGATGAACTCGGCGGCGCTGGCCTCACTCGACGGCACGCAGAAATACTGTGCGGCGAAGCTCTCGATCAGGGTGTTGGCCATCTTGTCCTTGGTGAAGGACTGCACCCATTCTTCGACCGTGACGTACCAGAGCTTGTCCAGTTCCTCGTCGGTGAGCGTGAACACCGCTTCGAACAGCCGCTTGAAGTTGTCGCGTTCTTCCTCGGCGGCGGCCTCGTACATCGACTGCTTGGAATATTTCTTGGCGACCTTGCCGATCTGGATGTACGAGGTGCCGTTGAGGTCATTCCACGGAATGCTGTCCGGCAGGCCGACGCGATCAAGGATTTCCTGCAGCGGACCCTGCTTGCCGAGGCAGTAGAAGTGCCAGCCCAGGTCCATCGGCACGCCGCCCCGGTCGTAGGAGATGCAGCGGCCGCCGATCAGCTTGTTGCGTTCCAGCACCAGCACCTTCTGGCCGGCGTGCGCGAGCAACGCGCCTATGCCGCCACCGCCGATACCGCTGCCGATAATGATTGCATCGTATTGATTCGACATGACTTTTCTTCCTGTGGGATGAGTTGCGGGGGCATAGCCTGCTAGCATGCTAGCATGCTAGCATATTGATCAATGTTGGCGGAACAAGGCCGACTCGGCCACGCCGAACTGCGCGGCATCAGCGGTAGAGTGCGGGCATTCTTCGGCCTGCTCCCGGTGGTCAGCGAGAGTCCGGCCCGGACCATGACGCCCCGTGGCCATTTGCATAGGCTAAGGATCGCTCACAGCTACGGCATCGCGCAGAAG
Source organism: Pseudomonas sp. GD03919 (assembly GCF_029814935.1). Taxonomy (NCBI): domain Bacteria; kingdom Pseudomonadati; phylum Pseudomonadota; class Gammaproteobacteria; order Pseudomonadales; family Pseudomonadaceae; genus Pseudomonas; species Pseudomonas sp. GD03919. Next base: position 2,039,816 of record NZ_CP104582.1, on the reverse strand, counting down.
AACGGACTGGCCCTGCGCATGGTCGAGCTCAATCTGGCCAGACTGGAAATCGCCCTGCGAACCGGCAATGCCCCGGCAGCCGGCAAGGCCCTGAGCAGCGCCATCGTCAACGCGGCACGACGCGGGATCGTCAACGACACGCGGGCCTCGGCCTGGCCCTTTGCCCACCCGCAGGAACATGCCTTCTTTGCCGAGATCTGTGCCAGGTTGCCGCTCGACAGCGCGCTGCACCATGATCTGCTCGACCTCCAGGCCGACGATCATCGCGTGCATGGCGCACTCACCCCCAAGGAAGTCGAGTTGCTGACACTGCTCGAGACAGGTTTGTCCAATCAGCAAATCGCCGACTACACCCATGTCTCGATCACCACGGTCAAATGGCATCTGCAGAATCTGTACCGCAAGCTCGGCGTATCCAACCGCATGGCGGCACTCGCCCGCGCCCGCAGCCAGGGGTTGCTGGCGCAATGGACCCAGCCGCTCCGGTAACCATCGCTCCAGTCACTTCGGCCCTTACCGCCCCAGGTATTTATGTTCGGGTTTGTACTTCGTCGATGAAACTGTTGGTTGCCGCGCTGAACGAGCGATCGAACACCCTGGGGCAGTGCTTGCGGAAAGAGGCCAGCACCGCTTCAGCCGGCACATCACTGAAAACACCATGATTGGTGACATATTCCATATGCCTGCGTTGCGCCGAATCGTATTCGTGAAAGATCGAATCGCTCAGGCCATCGAACTCCAGCGGTTGCGTGGAGGTTTTCCGGCACAGGGCCAGATCGAACGCCGGGGTCGCCTTGACCCACTTGCCCTCGAGAAGAATCTCCGCATAGCTGTGCCAGCGAAAAATATCGCCGTTGTTCATTTCCCGTATTCTCGGCGATGCCAGATGGTTGCGCACATCCGCAAAGCCCAGGCGCGTCGGTACACCCAGCACACGGCAGCCTGCCGCCAGCAGAGCGGCCTTGGAGATGCAGAAGCCACGCCCCCGTTGCAGGACGCGCTTGCCGGAAAACACCTGGATATCATTGAAATCGTCGTAGGGGTCATAGACGAAATCGTCGCGCACCGCATAGTAAAGACGCACCACCGACTCCAGCGGTGTCGACGTGGCGCCCTGGCAACCCGTCACCGCCCGGACATACTCGATGACCTGTTGATCATCACTTTCAACGAATCGCCCTGGAAGCAGATAGTCTTCATTCATGTGGGTATCCCCTTGTCCCAACAGCGATAACAGGTCAGGAAACAGCGCCGGCCTCATACAAGGCGGCAACCTGCTCCTGGTCATATCCAAGTTCCTGCAGCACCCGCAAGGAATCGGCCCCGACAGGCTTCCCCGCATGCCTCAGGCGTGTTTCAGAGCGGCTGAACCTGACTGGGCAGGCAAGCTGGCGATGCACCTGCCCATCCTCACCCGGCACCTGCCGGATCATGTCGCGCGCCTGGAAGTGCGGATGTTCCAGCGCCTCCGCCAGATTCAGGACAGGCTCGACACAGGCATCGGCCCCGGCAAACAGCTCGCACCAGTCATGCAGGTCCTGCGCGACAAAAACTGCCTTCAACGCCGCCTTGAAAGCCTGCTGATCCGCCGCACGCGCCGACCCGGCCAGCGCCATCAGCTCGGGCCGCTCCAGCGCATCGCAGAGCGCCTGTTGAAACTTGGGCTCCATGCTGGCCACCGCCAGCCAGCGGTCATCCCGGGTCTGGTAGTAATCGTAGAAACCACCCCCATTGAGCATGTGCGACTCATAATCCGGCACCTTCCGGTCAGCCAGAAACCCGGCGGCAATCACACCGTTCAGGGTCAGCACACAGTCCGCCATGCTCACGTCGACGTGCTGGCCCTCGCCGGTGTGCTGACGCTGTATGACAGCCGCCAGCAAGGCCGCCACGGCATGCAATGAGCCGCCCGCCACGTCCGCCACCTGCATGCCCAGAGGTGCCGGTCCGTATTCCTTGCGCCCGCTGTAACTGGACAATCCGCTCAGGGCGAGATAGTTCAGGTCGTGGCCTGCCCGTTGCCGATAAGGCCCGCTCTGCCCATAGCCGGTCACGGACACATAGATCAGCCTGGGGTTGATCTGCCTCAACGCCTCATAGCCGAGATTGAAAGCATCCATCACCCCTGGCCGGAACTGCTCGACGATCACGTCGTAGCTGGCGATCAATTGCCGGACAAGCGCCTGCGACTCGCTCTTTTTCAGGTCGAGGGCAATGCAACGCTTGTTCCGATTGAGATAGGCGTGACTGGCCGACACCCCATTGACCACAGGCGGCAGACTGCGCACCAGATCGACCCTGCTGGCCGACTCGACGCGCAGAACCTCCGCCCCCATATCCGCCAGCAGCAGCGTGGCGAAAGGGCCGGGTAGCAGGGTCGAAAAATCAAGAACCTTCAACGAACTCAGAGGAGCCGACATGGCTTTTTTTCCCGCTTGCCCATCGAGAATGTTCGAACAAAAAAGAACAGGATGCGCCTCTCCACCCTCGATCCCCAGACGGGGAAAGAGGGCAGAACACAAACCTGACGGAACGACGCCCTGGTGAAGCCGGGGCCTCAGCCGGAGATCAGCTCATCGCGCAGTACCCGCTTGAGTATCTTGCCCGTGGCGGACAGCGGGAAGCTCTCTATGAAACGGTACTCCTTGGGTGCCTTGTAGCCGGCAATCTTCTTCCGGCAGGCATCATCCAGTTCTTTTTCGCTCACCACAGCCCCCTCTTCCAGCACGACCACGGCGACGATCATCTCACCCCATTTTTCACAGGGCCGGCCAACGACCGCCGATTTCTTCACCGCGGGATGCGCATCGAGAACCTGTTCGACCTCGATCGAATAGACGTTCTCACCACCGGTGACGATCATGTCCTTGACCCGGTCGACGATGTAGATGAGCCCCTGCTCATCCTTGTAGCCCGCATCCCCAGAACGATACCACCCCTCCTGCATAACATCAGCGCTTGCTTCCGGGTTATTCCAGTAACCACGGAACATGGTTGGCGACCGAATCCACATTTCACCGATTTCACCGATCGGCAGACGCTTACCATCTGCGCCTACAATATCGATTTCGATCCAGGGCAGTGGCGTACCACAGGATTTCAGCGAGCTTTCGTTTTCCAGATCATGCTGCGCGGGGCGCAGCAGCGTAGCAGCGCCACCGGATTCAGTGGCACCATAAAACTGCATGAACTTGCAGCCAACAAACCGCTGAATAGCCTGCTTCAGCAAGCCGGGACTGATTGGAGAACCGGCATACATGATCATCCGCAAGCTGGAGAAATCAGCATCTTCCGGCGAATTTTCGAGCAACATCTGGATTGCTGTCGGTACCAGGGCACAGATAGTCGGTCGGTCGCGCTTGATCGCCTCCAACACCAGCTTCGGATCAAAAGCAGCAACAATGCTCAGCGTGGCGCCATTATAGAGCGCCTGGATACTCAGACCTGTGCCAACCAAATGAAAATTGGGCATGACCAGCATCTTGATATCATCCGCACTCCAGTCATACGCCGGCTCATTATGCTCGCAGAAGCGCATGTAATTGAAACCAAGGTGGGTCAGCTGTACCCCTTTGGGCCTACCGGTCGTACCCGAGGTGTACATGAGCAATGCTGTCTGATCCTGATAAACATCAACCTGTGGATCGGCATCACTGGCCGCCAACTCATCCAACCACTGATTGGTGAACAGAATCACTTCAAAGAACTGTTTACAATCTCGCTGCAGGGCGATGGCCAGCTCGTAGGACTCGGCATCGGCCAGCAATATTCTGATTTGCGCATCAACTGCCACAGCACAAAGTTCAGGCACAGCCAAACGCCAGTTCATCGGCACCAGAGCGCAACCTGCCTTGCTTGCGCCAAACACCGCTTCAAAATAGCGAACGGAGTTCTTGCCCAGAAAAGCAACATGCGACCCACGGGGCAGCTCCTGATCCAGCAGAAAATTCCCCAGCTTATTAGTCCGCTTGTTCAACTCGGCAAAGCTGCGCTTGGCCGAACTGTCAATAAGAGCGATCTTGTCCGGCGACACCCTTGTGTAGTAGCGGGGAATATCACCCAAGGTCTTTATCTCAGAGTGTAACCACATATTGCTCTCCATTATTCTTATTTATCATTATTTCTGACTGACCTGGACAAACTTATCGCCAACTCAAGCACAGCTCGATCCGCCCTGGTCACTGTTCATTCACGCACCCTGCTCCTTGCGCTTCTTGCGGATCATGTCACGACCGATGATATGTTTCATGATCTCGATCGAGCCACCGGCAATCTTGACAATACGTGCATCGGCAAAGGCGCGTGAAATCGGGTATTCCCACATGTAACCCCAACCACCAAACAACTGCAGGCACTCATCGACCACACGACAGTGCAAATTGGACAACCACATCTTCGCCATGGCCGCGTCCACTTCATCCAGTTCCCCTTTCATGAACTTCTGGATGCAATGGTCAGTAAATACCCGACCGATGACCGCATCGGTACGCAACTCTGCCAGCTTGAACTGAGTATTCTGGAAATCGGCGATGGTCTTGCCGAAGGCCTCCCGCTGCATGGTGTACTCAAGAGTGATATCGACGATGTGCTCAGCCACGGTCGCGGAGCGGATCGCTTGCGCCAGACGCTCTTGCGCCAGCTTCGTCATCATCAGCTGGAAGCCCTTGCCCTCCTCACCCAACATACTGCTGGCGGGAACACGCAAATTCTCGAAGAACAACTCGGAGGTATCCTGTGCCTTCATGCCGAGCTTGTCGAGATTCTGCCCCCGCTGAAAGCCCGGAAGGCTGGTATCGACCAGAAATAGCGTGATGCCATTATCGCGATCGGCGGCATCGGTCTTGGTCGCCAGCACCAGTACGTCGCACATCTGACCGTTGGAAATAAAGACTTTCTGGCCGTTAATGACGAAATCGTCGCCATCACGCACCGCGCGGGTACGGATATTGCGCAGATCGGAACCGGCATGCGGCTCGGTCATCCCCAGCGAACCAATCGCCTCGCCGCTGACCATCTTCGGCAGCCAGTGCGTCTTCTGCTCCTCAGTACCGAAGCCCTTGATGTAAGTAGCAACCAGGTCACAATGGATCAGGAAGCCGGGGCCGGTGAAGCCACTGCGTGCCATCTCTTCGAACACAATCACATCGAACAGATAATCCAGGCCCAGCCCGCCGTACTCTTCGGGAACAGTGCAACAGAGCATGCCGGCCTCACCAGCTTTCAACCACAGTTCGCGAGGAACGATGCCATCAACTTCCCATTGCTGGTGGAAGGGAGCAATTTCCTTTTCAATAAACTTGCGAACCGTCGCACGGAACATCTCATGCTCTTCATTAAAGAGGTTGCGTTCAAACATTGTCTTTTCCCACCTGTTGGAAGCTCGATTGCACTGTTCTCCTGCCATTGTCGGCAGGCATCTCTGTCAATGCGGTTTGCGCAGCATCAGCGCCTGGCGCTTCGAACTGCAAACCACCTCACCGCGTTGGTTAAGCCCTTCATGCAGAAAGGTCACAATACCTGCATTGGGCCTGGATCTGCTTTCCCTGACATCCTTTACTGTTGTCACCGCACGTAGCGTATCGCCGGCAAATACCGGTTTGGGGAATACAATATCGGTAAAGCCCAGATTGGCCACCGTAGTACCCAGGGTGGTGTCTTGCACAGTCAATCCGACCACCAGGCCCAGGGTAAAAATCGAATTAACCAGCGGCTGACCGAACTCAGTAGCTTTGCAATACTCGGCATCGATATGAATTTGGGCCGGATTGTAGGTCGCCCCGCAAAACCAGACGTTGTCCGACTCGGTCACGGTTCTGCGAATTTCGTGTTCGAAAACCTGATCAACGCTGAACTGCTCAAAATACAAACCAGCCATTTATGACCTCACTCATCGCTGTTGTTTACAAATTCCGGGAAATCAGCTCGCGCATGATCTCGGAAGTACCGCCATAGATCCGCAATACCCGTGCATCGGCGAACAGTCGGGTAATCTCATACTCACGCATGAAACCGTAGCCACCAAAAAACTGGACACACTGATCGACTACTCGCCCCTGCATTTCGCTGCACCAGAGCTTGGCAATGGAGGCATTGGCTTGTGTAAGACTTCCAGCTTCATGCTGCACCAGGCACTGATCGACGAAGGCCCAACCCACGGAGAGATCCGCCTTGATGTCGGCCAGTTTGAAGCGCGTGTTCTGGAACTCCATGATCTGCTTGCCAAATGCCTTGCGCTCCCTGACGTAGTCACAGGTAATATCGAAGGCGCGCTGGGCGGCCCCCATGCAGGCCACGGCGATAGTCAGGCGCTCCTGTGGCAACTCGGTCATCAGCGCACCAAAACCGCCACCTTCCGCCCCCAGCAGATTGCTGACCGGAACCCGTACCGAATCGAAAAACAGCTCGGACGTATCCGCAGACTTATGCCCCAGCTTGTCCAGGTTGCGGCCACGCTGAAATCCTTCCCGGTCAGCTTCCACCAGAATCAGGCTCATCCCCTTGGAACCCGGAGCATCACTGGTGCGCGCTACGACGATCACCAGATCGGCGTGCTGGCCATTGGAAATAAAGGTCTTGGAGCCCGTGATGACATATTCATCACCCTCGGGCACAGCCCTCGTCCTGACGCCCTGCAGGTCACTCCCGGTACCTGGTTCGGTCATCGCAATCGCACAGACCGTCTCCCCACTGACCATTCCAGGCAACCACCTGCGCTTCTGCTCCTCGGTGCCGAAGTGCAGCAGATAGCCCATGCAGACATCACTGTGTACCGAAAGATTGTTCTGCGGCCCGATGAATCCCGCCCGCGTGAACTCCTCATTGACGATGGCGTGGTAAATGAAGCCTACCCCCGAACCACCATACTCTTCGGGTACCTGCGGGCACAGCAGGCCAGCCCGCCCGGCAGCCTGCCAAAATGAGCGAGGAACGATCCCTTCCTCTTCCCAGCGGTCGAAATTGGGAGCAACCTCGGATGCGATGAAACGGCGTACCGCCTCCTGAAACAGAGCATGCTCTTCATCGAAAATGCTTCTTTGACCCGACATAACCAAATGACTCCAAACGTTTTTATCGTCCGCTGAGCCACCCTTGCTTGCACTCCTGTAAGCCAGGATCAGCCGAAGACCCATACGGTAAGCATGGAATATAGTATATACGCATACTAATTTCAATCATCTGTGTATTGACTGGAGAGCCCTCGCCAGAAAGCGCCCTATATTCAAAATCGCAAACGGTCCATAGAATAAAGGCTTCTGCAATACCAAGCGGTCAGATAGAGGCTCTACACAGATACTTTTTGACACACAATCGCGCGCTATCAGCGAATCACTGCTCTGAAAGAGCATTCATCGAATGCGCAACTCTCACCTATATAACCATGGTATGAATCCATATGATTCATGGACGCTCGCGCATCATGACCTATCTGCGACTGGTCGGCGACTTACCATCGGCGGGTTGAATTCTGAACTGCAGTGTTCCGCAGTCTGAAAACGAAATGGGTACCGCGCAGCGGCTATCCTAGTCTGGCAGCCGCCTTTTTGTCGTGCCAGTGCCTTGAGCATGTATCAGGTGATGGCGATCAGATAAACACCCAAGCCCCCTACGAGACACCTGGGTTGGGTAGTGGCTGCCGTATCAGCCATTGCTTAAGACTCCCATCTGCGACCGCTCCCGCCGGCAAGAAGCCAAAGCCATTCAAGCCCCCTCATTAGCCCCTTGCACCTGGCGCGTCAACTCCTGCAACTGCGATTCGGCGCGCATGAGAAAGAACGCTACTGCAGATGGAGCCCAGGGCCGCGTCAGGCCGACCAGCTTGTTCTGCACAAAATGATAGGAGCTTTTAACTTTTCTGACTTGCTCGTGGAGCTCCTCGGGAACTTCCTGGTCCAGCATACGGAGGCCCTCCTGTATCTTGGCGTCCAGAATAGCAAGGTCGGGGTCCTCCTCGTTGAGATAGGCCAACCCGGTAAAGGTGCTGACCGAATACAGCAACATGATGCTGCTGATATCCACGCGCAAATCATCGATGGTCCTGATGACATCGCCACCCTGATCGACCGTGGCCAGGTGTCCGGCCAGTGCCTGATCGAACTGCTGCTGCGTCTTGAAGATATCGGTCATCATGTTCGGGTAGGCCAGCATCGCCGAACTCATCTCGCCGTCGAGCTGCGGTAGCTTTTCCAGCTCTTCCGTCAGCGCATTCAGCTTCTTGAGTTCATCGATACCCACCGTCAGCCCCGATTGCTCATACGAGGTATTCAAGGCATCCAGATACTGTCGATAGTCGTCGGCGGAACGTTGCTGGGAAGCGCTGCGTATATGGTTGTAGTTGGTCATCAGGACACCACAGAATCCAGCGGCACTGATGCGCATTCCCTGAATTTCGCGAAATTCCTGTGGCGTTGCATTGGCCCCGAAGGCAGCACATAGCAGGATCAATACAAGCAGAGGGTTCCGAGACATTTTCCATTCCCTTCTATAGCTTTTCACTGGCTATCCATCATTGTCGCTCCTACCTATCGACCACTGTTACGACGCTCCCTGTCGTAACAGTCCAGGAACACGGGCGATAGACATGCTCGCGTTTACTACCAACCGCGCCCCTGACCGATAACCTCAGGCTTTCTTCTCGCCGAGATACCCGAGATAGTCCGTCGGCCACATGAATTCCGCCCAACCCACGCCCGGCTTGCCATCGATTTCACAACTCATCGAAGACTCGTACAGGGTGACCTGCGGGCAGGGAATCAGCGGGAAATGCGCATAGAAGTTCCCCTTGAGCGAGACCTTCCGGCCCGCCTTGTCGGTCAGGCTGGCCTCGATGCTCTTATGCCGGAACTGGTCGTCATGGGTGAAGCTCACGTCGACCGACTCCACTTCGGCGGTCAGGCCGTCACGGCTGACATAGCCGCGCAACTCGACGCGCCCACGCTCGTAGATTTCACAGAAATGCACGGCGAGATCGGCGCCGGCCTGGGCATGCACCCACTTCCAGTGCTGAGGAACCAGCCAGTCGCGCGTGCCCCAGGAATGATCCCGCGCCGCGGTGGTGTCGATGTCGAAGATTTTACCGTCGACACGCAGTACACCGCGAACGCGGCCAGCCTGCTCCAGCCGGTTGGTCGCGAACCAGTCCGGGCAGCCATCCTTGTGCGAACCATAGGCATAGGCCGGATGGATGGCCTCGAAGGTCAGGTCCATCCCGGCCCTGTCGCCATCCACCCGCAGCCGGGCAGTCTGCAGATCGAGGTTCTGCTGCAGGTGGATCTTGCCGACCCGCCAGTCATCGAAGTTCTGCTCGGCCGGCACCTTCACCTGATCGACGGCCTCGACGATCGGCCCGTCGGCCACCCCCGGGCCATAGATCACAAATACCGAACCGGCTACGCTCTCCTTGTCCACCCAGGTATAGATGAAGGCCCCCAGGCCCAGCTCCGGCAGGGCAATCACGTAAGGAATGGACTCACGCTCCAGAGCGCCACCACTCAATTTGTGGCGACCATCGTTTACCGGATCCAGTTTCTCAATGGCGTATGTCATCTCGGTTGTTCTCCATCGTGTTTTCTTCGTTGATCGTGCGTACTGGGCGAGGCATCGCCAGTCCGGCCCCATGGCTGCCGGACAGGGGCGCAGCCTTGAATCAGGCAGGCTGGCTGGCAGCGGTCGGCAGGCCGAGCAAGGTCTCGATCGACGGCAGCGCATCCGGATCCGGCTCCCAGCCCTGCTGTACCAGCAAGGCGCGATCGCGCTGCAACTGCTCCCGCGTGCTGCGCAGCACCAGTTGTTGCAAGCGTGCCCTGGCGTCGCCATCGGCCAGCGCATACAGCCGCGTTACCCGTTGCCCGATCACGCTGCGCAGGTGCCTGACCGACGCCAGCACATCGGCGGGACTGGTCCGTGCGCCAGCCAGCACGTTCAGGGCCTGCGTCTCGTCCTGCAGCAGTGCCTCATCCGCCGCTTCGATATCGAGCGCCCGCAGTGCCTGGGACAGCTCGATCAGGCGCTGCAACTCATCGCAGTCGAACGCGAACTGGATCGGCAATTGCCTGCGCATCAACGCCAGCATGCCCAGCACCAGCCTGGCCTGTTCCTGGGCCAACTTGTTCTCCGGGTCCAACGCCGGCAGTACCGTATCCGTCATCGCCTTGATCATGCTCTGTATTTGAATATCCGGTCGCATCTGCATCAGGGTGCCTCCTCTATCAGTGTGCACATCTCATCGAGCAGCATGTAGCCAATGCCCATCAACCAGGTAACCAGTACGTCCTGATGCGTCTTGCCTCCCCGCGCAATCCGGTAACCGGTTGCCATTGTCAGGGTGACCATCATGTAATCGTTGTAGACCTTGTACCAATGCACCGTCTTCGGGTTGATCCCAAGCCCCGAAGCCCGCTCATAGGCTGCCAGGAAATCCAGCTCAGGCATCAGTCCACAGGTCAGCAGGGTCTTGCCATCGGCGGCGAGACTGGCGAAGGCCCGCGAGGTCGTCCAGGCAATGTCCTGATGGCGGTCGCCGATGCGGCCCAATTCCCAGTCCAGCCAGGCACTGATGCGCGTATCGTGTTCGGTGTACAGGAAATTTCCCACGCGATAGTCGGCGTGCACCACACTGGCGTGGTCCAGTACCGGCATGTTTGCCCGCAGCCAAGCAGCGCACAAGCGCATCGCAGGGATATCTTCATCGCTGTCTTCTTCCCAGACCCGTTCCCACCAGTTCACACCCCACTCGGCGCACTGGGTGGTCCCCACCTCGGGGATGTCGAAGGCGCTCAGATCCCTGCTGCGGAAATCGAAGGTGTGGATGGCCGCCAGGTGCTCGACGAACTGCGGCCCCAGCTTGCGCTGCAGGTCTTCCGGCAACTGCGTGCCCAGGCCGCTGACGCCGCTGACCGCATTGGCCGGCTTGGTGACGCCTGCGGAAAAGCCATAGATCAGCCCCGGATAGGGCAGGTGCCTGGCGTCCACGTCATACCAGTAGGCCGCCGGCACGGGCACCACGCCCTCCATCGCCTTGATCAACTGGAACTCGCGCAAACGGCTGGTTTCAACGATGGACTCCGCCGGTTCCATGCGTAAAACCATTGGCAGAGTCTCGCGACCTGCTGCGGTACGCTGCCAGGTCAGCAGAAAAGACATCTGCAATTTCGAAGCCCCGCCGGAAAGCCATCTGGCGTCACGCACCTCGAAGTCGTCACCCAACTCCGAACGCAACAGGGATTCCACACCCTGTACCAGTATTTCAAGGGAAACCGGGGAGTATCCCGGCCCGGCACGGCCCTGCATCTTACGGGTCAGAATACGATCTATTTCAGACTCGACCGGAAACCGCCTGCGCAAGTGCTCCACCCACCCTGATGAAGGGGCATTCTTGTTTACCTGATCTACCATTTTATTATTTTCCTGATTACATACAGCAGCGTTACCTGCCGGTGGCACGCACCGGCAGATGAAGCAAACCCGACGCCTGGTTGACCGTAATCACCGACCCAGAATTCGGATATCAGTGCGCCGCCTTCCCGCCCTGGCCTGTCTTTTTGCCAACCCCGAGGAGGGCGGCAACGGCCGGAGCCAGCAGGATGGCGCCAAACACGTTCACCAAGAACATGAATGCCAGCAGCAACCCCATGTCCGCCTGGAACTTGAGCGAGGACATGACCCAGATCAGCACCGATATCGACATGGTTACGGCAGTGAATACCGAGGCCGTGGCACGCGCCTTGAGACCGAGGACGAAGGCGTCACGCAAGTTGTGGCCACGCTCGTGCATCTCATGCTGAGCGCGCTCGAACATGTATATCCCGTAATCCACCCCCAGGCCGACGGCGATGGCGATGACCGGCAGGGTATTCACTTTCACACCAATCCCCATCATCGCCATGATCGCGTTGCACAACAGCGTGATAAGGGCGACCGGCACGATCACGCTGAGCGTGATGCGCCAGGACCTGAATACCAGCATGCACATCAGTGCCACGGTGCCAAATACCGCCAGGTTGACGATCATTTCGGATTTGTGCACGACCTCGTTGGTCGCCGCCATCACGCCGACGTTGCCCGAGGCCAGGCGGAACACCACCTCATCGGTATCGTGCTCGGCCTTGAACGCCTTGATCACATCGACGATATGGGAAATGGTCGTCGCCTGGTGATCGCTGGTGTAGATGGAAATCGGCAGCGCATCGCAGGTCGAATTGCGGTACTCGTTGCCGAGACGGGTCGCCATGCCGATGCCCTGGGCGATCTGCGGTGTCGTCTCCGGCAGCGTGCGCCACTTGTACCAGCCTTCCGCGAAGTCCTGGGTCACCTTGCCGATGAAGGACGGCAGGCTGCGAACGGCCGCGACTCCATCGGTCTGGCGCATGAGAAAATCGAACTTCTCGATCTTCTCCAGGACATCGCGCCTGACGCAGGGCGAGTCATCGCCCTTGATTTCCACGATGATCTGCAGCAGATCGACACCGATGGCGAAACGGCTGGTAATCAGCTCGACGTCCTGGTTGTAGCGGGAATCTTCCCACAGCTCCGGCACGCCCTTGCCCATGTCGCCTACCTTCAGATCCTGGGCCTTCCAGGCACCGAAGACCGCCAGAGCCAGGCCGAGCAGAATGGGCAGTACCGCGCCCCTGGGCGTGGCCAGCCAGCCCAGCTTCTCCCAGGCCGCGTTGCCGCTCGTTTCATAGCCTTTGAGCTTGGCCAGGTCCCTGGCCGGAAACGCCATGTAGGACAGCAGGATGGGCAGCAGGACCTTGTTGCTCAGCAGCATCAGGCTGACGCCGATGGTCGATATCATCGCCAGTTCCTGGACGATCTGGATATCGACCACCGCGATGACCATGAAAGCGGCGGCCATGATGATCAGCGCCATGGTCCCCGGGACGAACAGCTTCATGACGCAGTTGCGCGAAGCCGTCACCCCGTCATGGCCCAGCAGCGTTTCCAGCTTCCAGGCGTTGGTCATCTGTACCGCATGGGATACGCCGATGGAGAAGATCAGGAAGGGAACCAGAATCGACATCGGGTCCAGCCCGCGCCCGATCAGCGGCAGAATGCCCAGCAGCCAGACGACCGGGATCAGCGCCGCGATCAGCGCCCAGGCCGTGAGCATGACCGAGCCGGAATACCAGTACAGCAGCACGGCGGTTATCACGAACGCCAGGCCAAAGAACACCACCACCCCAGCGGCGCCATCGGCTATGTCCGACGAAGCCTTGGCGAAGCCGACGATATGGATGGATACCCGATCACCCTCGAATTTGCTACGAATATCCTCCAGTTGCGCGCCGACCCGGCGCAGATCCAGCGGCTGGTCCGAGCCGGGCTCGGTCGCCATCAGCGTGGCCACGACCATGGTAGCGGTCATGTCATCGGCAACGATGCGGCCTACCCAGTCGGACTTCATCACGTTGCTGCGAACCCGCTCCAGATCCTCGTTGGTACCGCTGAAGTCACCGGGCACCAGGTTGCCGCTCTTGAAGCCCTCCTCCACCACTTCGTTGTAACGCACATTGGGCGTGACCAGCGAGGTCAGCGAGCTACGCTCCACCCCGTCGATATAGAACATTTCCTCGGTCACGCCGCGGACGATCTCCATGACGTCCTTGGCATAGATATCGCCGTCCTTGACCTGAATCGCCACCAGCACCTGATCCGCCCCGCCGAATACCTCGCTGTAATCGGAGAAGGTCTTCATGTACTCGTGATTGGCGGGAATCATCTTGTTGAAACCCGAACTCAATTGCAGCTTGCTGGCCGAATAAGCGAAAAAGAGGGTACCCAGAATCCCCAGGATCAACAGCGGTAAACGCCAGTGGAAAATGGCGAAGGCCAACCGGCCCACCCAATTGCTGTCAAACTCCTCCAGCTTGAACTCACCACGGACCGTGGCCTCTGGTGCCTTGCGCGCCGCATCTACTTTCATATTTCCCATGATGCTTCCTCGCAGGCTACTTCAGATTATCGTCATCGGCAGCGGCCAGCCGGCCAGCCGCCATGTAACCGACGTACACCAGGGCCCCGTCACGGGCATAGAGCGCACTGCCAATCGGGTTGGAGCTCGGGGCGGGCAGGATCTCGAAGGTCCGACCATTGTCGGCACTGGTCGCAAGCAGGCCGTTGTCGCCAGTCAGCAGGACTTTGCCGCTCTCGGCCACGGTGCCGTCATTGATAGCGCTTTGGCTACCCAGGGAAATAGCCGACCAGCTTTGCCCCTGGTCGACCGAGCGAAACGCATGGCCACGCATGCCATACACAAGCAATGCGCCATCCTTGAGCGCCAGCACGCCGAAGAAGGAACCGCCATAGGGGGAATCCAGTTTGCGCCAGGTCTGCCCCGCATCCTCCGAAACCCCCAGCGTGCCGGCCTCACCGACCAGGTAAAGCCTGTCACCCTGCTCGCCGATGCCAGTGATGTGCCATTCGAATTCCTCATCGAACACATGGCGTCTCGACCAGGTGAGGCCATCGTCGTCCGATGTGAAATACATGCCGTAGGCGCCATAGGCCAGCAAGCGGCCGCTGCCGAGATGGGTTATGCCGAGAAAGGAGTCCAGCCCCGCCTCGTCAAGCTCGATCACTTGCCAACTCAGCCCGGCGTCCGTACTGCGCACGATGGTGCCACCATGCCCTACGGCCAGCAGCAACTCATCGCTGAGGGCCTGGATCGATACCAGCGTTCGGTCCGTGGGGGCATACTGGGAGGTCCAGGTTCGGCCATCATCCTCGGAACGCATGATCAGGCCGATTTCACCCACAGCGAGCAAGGCGCCATTGGCTGGTTTCAGATCATAGAGCGCCGCTTTGCCGGGTGAGACATTCGGCGGCAAGCCTCGGTGCAGATCGGAGGCCAGGGCATATCCGGCCGACGCCGATAGAAGCGACACTGAAGCAAGGCACGCGATAAAGTATTTCATGGCAGGCAAGATTTCCTCATTGTTCTTGTAATACCGCACCCCGGCTGCACGAAGCCGTTGCTCCGTGACAGTCAGGATTACCGGGTCAAGACAAGCACTCCGCCCATCGGCAGGAGTGCTTCAGGTGGCAATGAACCCAGGACTCAGCGCACCCCACGCCTGCGAATGGCATCCGCGGTAAAGTCATTGGCGTTGCCGGTCGCATTCCAGCGATAGGCCGGCTGCGGACGCTCATTGGTCAGCGCTGACACCATGTAGTTACCATTGGACAGATCGGACGTAGTGAACGAGGTCTGGAACATCACACCGGCATCGTAGGCCTGCACCAGCGGGTAGTGGTAGACACGCCAGAGGTTGCCACGGCTGTCATAACCGTCAGCCAGGGCAATGATGTGGCTGTCCTCATCCAGATAGAAGGTCCGCTTGGACAGGACGTGCGACACGCCCGAGCGCAGGGTCGCCTCCACCACCCAGACGCGGTGCAGCTCATAGCGCATCAGTTCGGACTTCAGGCCGCCCTTGTCGACCATATCGGCATATTTGAGCTTCGGATCCATCACCTTGTAGGCATTGTAGGGAATATACATTTCCTTCTTGCCTACCAACTTCCAGTCATAGCGATCCAAAGCGCCCTGGAAACCCCAGTAGTCATCAGTGGTACGCATGCCTTCGGTACCATCTTCGATATTGTCGTAGGCCAGGTCCGGCGCGCGGCGAACACGGCGCTGCCCGGCGTTGTAGATCCACGCCTGACGGGATGCCTTGGTAAAGTCCACCGGATCATGTACCAGGTAGATGGTACCTACCAGGGTAGCCGGCGCATCGTAAGCGCCAAAGAAGGAGAACACATTACCCGGCTGGCGCGGAGTCATGTTCTGCCCCTGGATCATGTCCTCACAGAAACCGACACGGTAATAGGAACCGTTGCCCCGCACCGGCAGCCAGTCACGGCAGGCGTTGTAGCCACCAAAATACTTGGTTGTATGGTTGTACATCGCTTCCACGCCACTTTGCGGCACCGGGAAGGGCGTGCCGGGCACATCGTAGTTTTCCAGAGCCAGGCCGTTAACACGCGCAGTGGCCGCCTTGGCACGGGTTTCTTCATAGATATGCTGCGGATGGGCGAAGGTCCGGTGGGTCTTGTAGACCGGCACGCGGTAGCTTGGGTATTTCTCCAGCAGGGCCTTGAGACCGGGCGTCAATTGCTCGGCATGCTCGGCCATGTTCTGGGCGGTAATGACGAACAGTGGCTGTTCATCCTTGAATGGGTCCACATAGCCCATTTCCGGCTTCCAACCCGCCGGTGGCTCGGTCAGGCCGCCGGTCCAGGCCGGGATGGTGCCGGCGGCATTGCCGGCCGCTTCAGCACCGTTCGGAGTCAGGTCATTGCCCAGGCGGGCCAGATCTTCCGGGGCCATCTGGGCAAAGGCCACGCTCGCACCGAGCATGGACAGCACCGAGCAACCCAGCGCCTTAGAGATATTTTTCATCATTGTTATTGTCTCCTCAATTATCAGAAACTGACGCTGAACGCGGCGGAGTAGAAGCCACGGTCACGCAAGGGGTCATATTTGGCGTTGCGATTGAACTCGGTGATGCTCAGATCAAGGGTGTATTTCTTGTCATAGGAAAATTTCGCCCCCACACCCAGAGCCATGCGATCCTCGGCGAACTGACCGTCAACCGACCAGCCCTTGACATCATGCGACCAGAACACACTCGGAGTGATCGCAATACCGCTGCCCCCGACGTTGTTGTAGGTCAACTCGCCGCGCAGCCGGTAGCCCCAGGCGGAACGAGTCACATAGCCATCATTCTTGCAACCTTCTTTATTGATATTGCCCAATGCGCAGGCATCCGGCCCATAAGTTGCGTGCGCCCCCGGCCCGAAAATGAAGGCACGCCCATAGCGCAGATCATCACTGCCCAGATCCAGATCGTTCCACTGAACTCCGACTTCGCCGATCAAGAGATATTGCTGAGCATTGAGAATGCCACGGCCAACCTTGATGGTATTGAACTGCAGCTGCGTTTTGTTGGTGCGGGTAAACCCAGTCTGATAACCACTTCCACCTATCGCCATGGCGCCTTGACCATAGGGACCTATCGCCACCGGCGCCCCCGTGAGCGCACCCGTTGCAGCCAACCCACTCATCAACAGGTCATTACCATCGATCTGCGCCGGCACGTCACGGTGATGGCTCAACTCAGCAGCTACCGACCACCCCTTGAAGTTACCCGCCAGGCTTGCCCCAAAGATTTTGATATCCTCCGGATACTCCCACATCGCCGAGACAGGAATAAGCGAACTGCTGGCCCCTTGAATAAGCGAGACGACCGGCGTGCGCGAATGAACCTGCATTGCGTACAGGCCCAGCTCAGACTCGATACTTTCAAAGAACGTACGATAGGCCAGCCCGAATTGACCACTGTTTCCAGCCTTCTTGCCTTTGACAATCGGTACGTAGGCACCAGCAGCGACACTCATTGCGTTCGAGTCAAGCAAGCCAATGGCATTGTCACAACTACCGGGACTTGCACCGATGGGGCCGGGAAATATGCCCCAATAATTGCCGCAACCAGCTTCGATCGGTGAATTTTCCCACTTGAACTGATAGAACGCCTCAAGCCCGCCCCACTTCCCGAGGCTCTGACTGGCGAACAGGATCGGGACCGGCAGGAACACTTCCTTGACCTGTGCACCCGGCTTTCTGAACGAAGGAACGTCGATCGGGTTGATCTGGTTCACGCCCTGAATGAACAGGCTCTCACCCCAGTTGACCACCTGATTGCCCAGCCGCACCTGCAGCGCTTCACCTGCCACGTCAAAGGTGTCATAGACATAAGCATCCAGCAGATAGACGCCATCGAATTGATTCAGTCGCTCGAAGCCCTTGTCGGATAACGGCTTGCGCTTGCCCAGACTGTTGGTGGCCAGATCATAATTGTTGTAGCCGTTATTCTGGCTGCCAACCCGAACATCGGTATCATTCAGCGCATAGTCATACCAGGCCTTGGCCCGCACGAAGGCACCGCGACTGCCTTTACTGATGCCCAACTCGGAAATCAATTTGACCTGAGTGGAAAACGCATCCCCGCGCCCATAGTTGAGGTTACCCTCGTCAATTGGTGCATTGCCGGTTCCGGTGGTCCCCGCCAGAGCACCGGTTCCCGGATGAATCAGCTTCGAATCGGGATTGCGCGAACGCCAGCTGGAGGCCAGCGACAGATTGGAACTCAGATCGCCCCGCCAACCATTACCCACCTCGAAGGAGGTTGTCGCATGGATTGGCGCCGCCATCATCGCCACCGCAGAGGCGATGGCGGCACTGAGCAACGACATACTCTTGTTGTTGTTTTTCATAGACTTGCCCTGCTTATTCTTATTGATCAGACAGAATGGCCCTGCAAAAACCAGCCAGCACGCACAGAGCCGGCCGAAGATCAAACAGTTTTTAAACAGAAGCCATTGGTATTGGACGATACCATATCCAATGGAAACCACCAGTGGCGGATGCGAAAAAAAGCTGTCCTTCTCGAGAGGTGATCCATCGGATGGAGCGGGTACGAAGCGCCTGCCGCCATCTTGATAAACAGCCATGACCCGCTATTTGTGGAGATAAAGGTCTTGTCTGGCCTGCGCTGGAAGCACAGGAGGAAGGAAAAATGTCAAAAATAAACTGTTTAATAACAAAACATTCTTGCCCGTAAAAAACCCGTATGGTAGCGTCTTAATCATGCACAAATTAAACCTTGTGCCTGCTTGCCGAGTGACGCGACTCAGGCTCCCAGCCAAGCCGCCCGATTCGGGCCCAACCCCATACCCCCCATAAGAACAATGAGGTGACAACGATGGACTACCTGAAATACTACCTACCGGTGCTGGTTCAGTTGACCGCCCTTGGCGGCCTGCTGGTCGGAGGCGACTGGGTCTGGATCGGCGTTGCCACCTTCCCCGCCCTCGCCATCATCGACAGCCTGCTGCCCAGGGACTATTCCGCTCGCAAGATGTCCAGCAAGGCGCTGGCATTGATTCCGGTCTGGATCTGCACCCTGCTCGGGCCGGTGCTCTACCTGGGGCTGGCCTACACCGTCGTGACCGCCGAACTGTCCGGCTGGCAGATGCTCGGCGCCGTGCTGAGCTGCGCCTGGATGTCGGTTCTGCCGCTGGTGCCCTCGTCCCATGAGCTTTACCACCAACGCGATGCCTTCTCCCGCTTCGTCGGCCGCTACGCCCAGGTCTGCTACCTGGACTGCACCAGGGACATCGGCCACGTCGTGACCCACCACATCCACGTCGGCACCACGGAAGACAGCGATACGGCCCCCCGGGGTGTTTCCCTGTATGCCTTTGCCCCCCATGCGGTGGTCGAAACCACACTCGACTGCCAGCGCACCGAGTCCAATGCCCTGGAAAAACGCGGCCTGGGCCGCTGGTCCATTCACCACCGGCTGTGGAAAGCCATCGTTGCCCAGGTGGTGTTCCAGGCCATCATCTTCTCCATCGGCGGCATCCAGGCCAACCTGCTCGCCCTAGCAGCCATGCTGGTCGCCCGTTTCTGGATCGAAACCTTCAACTACTTCCAGCATTACGGCCAGGTTCGCCTGCCCGGCACCCCGATTGAAAAACGCCATGTCTGGAATCACCTGAGCCCCCTGTCGCGGATCATGACGTTCGAGATCACCAACCACGCGGACCATCACCTGAATTCCTTCCAGCCCTACTTCGCGCTGGTGCCTGATCGCGATGCCATTCCGCTGCCGAATGTCTTCCTCTGCTTCTGGGCCGCGCTGATTCCGCCGGTCTGGTACAACCTGATCATCAAGCCGGCCCTGAAACGCTGGGACAATGAATTCGCCTCCCCGGAGGAGCGCAATCTGGCCAAGGCGCAGAACGAACGCGCCGGATGGCCGAACTGGTTCGACGATGCAAAAGCACGGGCTGGCCAGACGACCGCCGGACAGGTCTGACAGCAATCTGAAAGCACCTTGCAAGCCAGGAAGCTTGCACCTCTTGCAGCCTGCCAGCCCACCCCGTCGGGCTTGGCAAGGCTGTTTTTTTCCCAGCGCTAATCGGCAGTGCCTGACCGGAGACCGGCCCCATGCAATGCGATGAAACGCGAGGCGCCGAAGAAGCCCATCCCACGGCAGGGATGGCCACCGCCCCAAGCCCCTCCCCGCACAGCGCCGTCGCCCCCATTCTCGGCTTCTTCTATTCCATTCACTATCAGTTCGGCATGGCGCTGGAACGTGCCATGTGCCAGGACCAGTTGTCCAGGCAACAGGCCGCCATCCTCTGGATCGTCCACTCCGAAGCCGGCAACGATGGATGGGTAAGAAGACGGGCGATCGAGCTGGCCCTGAAAAGCTGGTTCGAATGCAGCAATTCCCGGGTTTCCAAACTGCTCAAGGAACTGTCCAGCTCGCCCCTGCCACTGATTCGCCAGGAGGCAAGCCCCGGCTCGAAACGAGAGAAAATCGTCTCGCTGACCCAGGGCGGCAAGGATCTTCTCGGCAACATGCAGCAGGCAGGCAGGGATTTCTTTGCCAGCTACTTTGCCCATATGTGGCAGGAGGAAATGCACTGGGGGCATCAGTTCCTGAGCATGGCCTTTGCCGCACACACGCGCACCGCGCCCATCACCACGAAACTGCCGCCCCCACCGTTACGCCTGCTCGCAGCCGACACCAGCGCACCGCCCAGGCAAGTGACGAATCGGTCATCGAATAGACTGTAGATGGGTTAGCGGCGCCGGATATGCCGTGCTGGATCGGTATGCCAGCGCCAGGCACCCAACCGCCCCTACGAACTGCTCGCGAAAGAGCCCCGGGCACGTCGCCAGGCCATTCGCGAGCAGAGCTCGCTATCGACATAAAGTAACCGGCTGATTTCATGGGTGATCCCATCACCGTGGGAGCGGACTTGTCCGCGAGCTTTTACCCGGAAACATTCGCGGACAAGTCCGCTCCCACAGATGCCTGCTGCGCGACAGCACTCAGGCTACGGACTGTCCCGCGTAGGGCGGGTGAAACCCGCCAGATCGCGGTGGCGGGTTGCACCCGCCCTACGACTGGGCTGCCGACTCACCTTGTGCTGATGCATGCTGCACGAGAGCGCGCCGTCGCGGACGGGGCGAGGACTCCTGCAGAGGTTCGGCACCAAGGATTTTCCCGCTCTATTGACGCCACTCCCGCGAAGGCGGGAGTGGCGACGGCAGTGGATCAGCCGTTGGCTGCCTGCAGCCAGAAGCCGATGATGACGGCGGCAGAGGCGATGCCCCATACCTCGAACGGGAGTCGCCATGCCGGATTCGCTGCGCGCAGATCCATGAAGTAGAGCATGATCGCGCGCCCCTTGATGTAGGCAACCAGCATGACGAATACCACGGTCCATTCGCCGGCGAAGGAATGGTGTCCTGCTAGCCAGGTACTGCCGAGCGTAGCGAGAACCAGGAATAGCCAGATCATCGTGGCCAATCGGGAAGTAGTGTGTGTCATCGTGCCCCCAGCAGGTAAAGCATCGGAAAGAGGAAGATCCACAGCAGGTCCACCATGTGCCAGTACAGTGCGCCCGCCTCGATCGTATTGAGCAGGCGAGCGTTGATCTGCTGCCGCCCGACCAGGAACCACAGGATCGCGAGCGCGACCATGCCGCCGATAAAGTGCAGGAAATGAGCGCCGGTCAAGGTGTAATAGAACATGTAGTAATCGTTCGTATACATGGTGATACCCTGGTCCAGCTTGCCACTCCATTCGTACCACTTGGTCACGGCGAAGCCGGCACCGACGACGAAGGACACCAGCAGCCAGCGCCGAGTGGCGCCCCGGTCGCCCGCCTTGGCGGCATTCACCGCGAACACCACGAACAGACCGCTGGTGATCAGGATCAGTGTGTTGAGCACACCCAACTGCACGTCCAGGGTCGCGGCGGACTGCTCGAAGACATCAAGCTGCCCCGCCCGCTGCATCATGAAATCGGCGAAAATCATGAAGAACACCATGATGTCCGCCAGGATGAACCACAGCACGCCCGGCAGCAGGTTGGCGCGGTGGGCGGGGGTGGCAGCCTGTGCTACCGGGTTCTGGATCGCATTCATGTGATTTACCCCTCCTCAACGCTCGTCCGTGGGCAAGCTCGCACGCTGCTTGGCCAGCGCGATGCCGCGCTCGTTTTCCAGACGCGGCACGGCCTTGAACACGTAGTAGGTGATGCTCACGATGTAGAAGAACCACACTAGGAATTCCACCCAGAAGTTGAGCCAGCCCTGGCGCGCGAACAGGCCGTCCTTGAAGAAGGGCATCAACAGCTCGAACAGGAAGCTGATTCCGGCCCAGATCGCGAACCAGCACACCCAGCGCGGAAACAGTGGCCGTGAGCGGCGATCAGTGAGGCCAGCCACGCCAATGGCGACCATCGCAATGGTGGTGATCGCGTAGAACATGTCGATCAGCAACCAGCCCTGGTCGTACAGCATCTGCAGAGTGACCGCGTCGAGGTCGTCGGGTCGGTAGGCACCGGTAAGCCAGAACACCGAGGAAGTCACCAGCGGCACTACCGTCAGTCCGCCGCCCCACATCTGCAGGGTGGTCATGATGTTGTTCTCGAGCGGGTTGATCCACTCCATCACCCGGGTGATGGCGAGCGTCCAGGGCAGGTAGAGCACGCCGAACAGCATCGCGCCCGCCATGCCCGCGCGCACTTCGTTGTAGTGGGTGCGAAAGAACTCGGCCATCTGCTCGGCAGTGTGGTCGGCCGGAATCGGTGGAATGTTATGCCCCAGCACACCCCAGAAGAACAGGAAGGCGGCGAGGAATATCGGCCCCATCGCGGCGCAGGCGCGCCAGTATTTGAAATAGGACTCATTGCTGAGCGAGGCCCTGAAGATATGGGGTTCAGGGACGGCGACGGCGTCGTCCGGCGCAAGGCCGCCGAGCGTCTGGTCGGATGCGGTGTTCATGGGGCGTCTCCAGTTTCGGCTTTATTATTAACCTGGCAGACAGTATGCTAAATACCAAGCTGCCGAACAGATTGTTTAATTTTTTAACAATCATGTCAACAGCCAGTCTTCCAACAAGGGATGAGCTGAATGCACGCGTGGCTTTCCAGGCCCTCAGCCAGGCCGGCGGCGGCCCACAGGTGCCAATGAGCCGGTTACACAAAAATTCGGACACCCTCAAAAGGCGGAAGCCGACACTTCCGCCCCCACAACGACAACGCTGTTTGCCTTCGCGCTATATACTGGCAACCTTCGTTTCTTCGAGCCCAAATCCTTGCCCTATGGAAACCAGACAGAAGCCCACCAAGCCACGCCCCACCCGACACAGCCATGAAACCCTGTCCACCATGCTGACCTTTTTCTATCCCATCCATTATCAGGTCGGGATGGAGCTGGAGACCCAGATGTGCCAGGGCAAGCTATCGCGCCAACAGGCGGCGATCATCTGGCTGATCGAGTCGGAGTCGGGAGAGGATGGCTGGGTAAGGCGGCGCGTCGTCGAGCAAGCGCTTGGCAGTTGGTTTGAAAGCAGCAATTCGCGGGTATCCCAGCTCCTGAAGGAGCTTTCCAACCCCCCCCTGGCGCTGATCGTGCAAATCGAAAACCCTGCTTCCGGCCGGGAAAAACTGATCACCCTGACCGATGCCGGCAAGGACTTCTTCGAAAGCATGCGGCAGGCGGGCATCAATTACTTCTCTAGCTACTTCTCCCACCTGCGCCCGGAAGAGCTCAAGTGGGGGATTCATTTCCTGAGAATGGCCTTCGGCAGGGAAAATGCCGAGAACAACCCATCCGGGCTCCCCCTGCCGCCACCTCTCGGCCGCTGAACGGCGCCTCCTCGCACGGGTAATGGCCATGCCCCGGCTGGGTGTTGTGCGCGGCCTTTGTAGATCCGGGCAGCTTTGCGCAACGACGACAGCCAATGCTGTTGAACGACCACCCGCTGCCTGCGATGCGGCAAGCCCAGCGAGCGCCTGCGTTCGCGAGCAGAGCTCGCTCCTACGAAGAAGCACGGTTCAACGCCGCGCTCTCCCCCAGAAAACCGATGTCATGGACATGCAGCGTCCGTAGGAGCGAATTTATTCGCGATCATGGCTGAGCACGGTGCATGCCCCATCGCGAATAAATTCGCTCCTACATGGAAAACTCTGCCGGCGACGATGGCGGCAAACCCCAGGCCCAGGGAGCGCTGAAAGCGATCTGGGCGCGCATCGACGACGATCCGGCCCCGCACGCCCCTCGATCAGCCTCTGGATCCTGCACCGACCCTTGCTCGGTAGGTTGCCATACGGTATCTGCGCATGAGCTGAACGGCCACACCTCTAATCGCCGACCGGCCGGTGCCCTGCCGGCCAACCTCGCCGCGGGCCGGACATGATTGACTGGTAAATACAGCCCGCAAACAGTTTACAAATTCAACATTCTGCATCATTATCTATACACCATGCATACCAATAGACTGCCGTACAAATCAGCATAAAAACCCGATAAAGGCCCATAAAACCTGGAAGTCGTTGAGAGATCCAGAATGTCACGGCCTCGTAATCCGTCAAATAACGATATGCTAGAATACAATAAATCAATTGGCGCACTGAGCCTGATAGACTAGCCCGAGGCCAAAAATGGTTGCTTTTCTCAAGTCCCTCTTTCGCCCAAAGCCGGTAAAGACCGTTACGGTTCAGCCCTTTGAGCGTCACTTTGAAGTACGTGGCAGCGAAACACTGCTTGAAGCCGCCCTGCTCAACCAGGTTCCCTTTCCGCACAACTGTACCGTGGGTACCTGCGCAGCCTGCAAATGCCGTCTGGTTTCCGGGCGCGTCAAGGCCATCACCGATTTCGGCTATACGCTGTCCAGGCAGGAGCTGGAAGCCGGCTACATTCTCGCCTGCCAGGCGGTGCCGCTCGAAGAGGAAACCACGGTCGAGATCATCGGCAGCGGCATCGATGCCCCGCCTGCCGAACAGTTCGCCGGCACCCTCGTCAAGACCGAGGCGCTGACCCACGACATCCTGCGCGTCGAGATCAGCCTCGACCGCCCCCTGAAGTTCGTTGCCGGGCAATATGCCAATCTCCACCATGAGGGGCTGAGCCGCAGCAGAAGCTATTCCTTCGCCGACGCCCCCGATCCCAAAGGCTCCAGCTCGGTCAGCTTCATGATCCGCAAGGTGCCGGGTGGCGAGTTCACCGAGGCCCTGTTTGCCGGCAGCCTGACGGGCAAGCCCCTGGAAGTCGAAGCCCCGCACGGCGATTTCTTCCTGCGCCCGAGCACCGCGCCGATGATCTGCGTGGCAGGTGGCAGTGGCCTCGCCCCGCTGCTGAGCATTCTCGAGGACGCCAGGAAAAAACGCGTCGAGCGCTCCTGCACGGTCCTTTTCGGTGCCCGCACCACGGCCGATCTCTATGCACTGGAGCAGCTCGCCACTATCGGCAGGGGCTGGAAGGGTTACTTCAATTTCGTCCCCGTGCTTTCCCACGAGCCGGAAGGCAGCGCCTGGACCGGCGCCCGTGGCCTGGTGACCGATTTCATCGCCCCCAGCCTGAACCGGGAGCCGCACGACAAGACCGAAATGTACATGTGCGGCCCGCCCGGGATGATCGACCGCGCCATCGAGACGGCCGCCGGGCACGGCATCGCTATCGAACGGATCCACTACGACAAATTCACCGACCAGAGCACCACCGCTCCACGATAAACATTGAACAAGAACGGGAGTTTCGTATGTCAGACCTCATTTTGAAAAATTGCAGAAAGCAGTCGCTGATTGGCGGGCAATGGGTCAGCGCCTATTCGGGTGAAACCATCGACGTTGAAGATCCCGCCAGCGAAGAAATCATCGCGGCCATCCCGCGTTGCGGCGCCGAGGAAGTCGACGCCGCCGTCCGTGCTGCCCGGCTGGCCTTCGAATCCGCCAGTTGGTCGCGCATGCGCCCGATCGATCGCGGTCGGCTGCTCGAAAGCATCGCCCGCAAGATCGAAGACCATGCCGATGAGCTGGCGCTGCTCGAATCCATCGACACCGGCAAGGCAGTGGCATTTGCCAAGATGCTGGACATCCCCTCCACCGTCGAAGTATTCCGCTACATGAGCGGCTGGTGCAGCAAGATGCACGGCGAGACCCTGCCCATCTCGTTCGACGGCCGCGAGTACCATGCCTACACCCGGCGCGATCCGGTCGGCGTGGTCGGTGCCATCACCCCATGGAACTATCCGCTGGCACTCGGCGCCTGGAAGATCGCTTCCGCGCTGGCCGCCGGCTGCACCGTGGTACTGAAGCCTGCCGAGCTGACCTCCCTGAGCTCCTTGCGCCTCGCCGAGCTTTGCCTGGAGGCCGGCTTGCCGGAGGGCGTGCTCAACGTCGTCACCGGCTATGGCCATGAAGTGGGCAAGGCGCTGGCCCTGCACAACGATGTCAACAAGGTCACCTTCACCGGCTCCACCGCCGTGGGCAAGCAGATCGCCGAATACTCGCTGGGCAACATGAAGCGCGTGACCCTGGAACTGGGCGGCAAGTCGCCCAGCATCGTGTTCGACGATGCCGATCTGGAGCGCGTCGGCCCTGGCGCGGCACTGGCCATTTTCTTCAACTCCGGGCAGATCTGCTTTGCCGCCTCCCGCCTGCTGGTGCAGGAAAAGGTCTACGACCAGGTGGTAGAGGCCGTTGCCGCGGCGGCGCAAACCTTCAAGCTGGGCAATGGCCGCGATGCCGACACCATGCTGGGCCCGCTGGTTTCGCGCAAACAGCAGGAGCGGGTACTCGACTACTGTGCCTCGGGCGTTGCCCAGGGGGCCGAACTGGTTACCGGTGGCAAGCGCCATGGCGACAAGGGCTACTTCGTCGAGCCTACCGTGTTCGCCAACACCAATCCGTCGATGAAGATCGTGCAGGAAGAAATCTTTGGCCCGGTGGTCAGCATCATGCCGTTCAAGGAAATGGACGATGCCCTCAAGCTGGCGAACGACAGCGTCTACGGCCTGGCCGCCAACGTCTGGACCCGCGATATCAACAAGGCCCACAAGATGGCTGCCCGGCTCGAAGCGGGCTCGGTGTGGATCAACTGCCACGGCATCATCGATGCGGCAGCGCCCTTCGGCGGCTTCAAGCAGTCGGGCTGGGGTCGTGAGGTTTCCGCGGAAGGCCTTTATGCCTACACCGAGACCAAGACGGTCTGCGCACTGCTGGACTGATCGGCTCCCGTCGAGCGGGCTGCCATAGCAGCAGCCCGCCCCATCATGGTGAACCCTACAGGTGCTCCTACAATGACAATAAACAGCATTCAACCCACCCAGGCCAAGGCAGCGGTACTGCGCGCCGTTGGCGGCCCGTTCAGTATCGAACCCATCTGTATCAGCCCACCCAAAGGTGATGAAGTCCTGGTCAGGATCGTCGGCGTGGGGGTCTGTCATACCGATGTGGTATGCCGGGACAGCTTTCCGGTCCCGCTGCCGATCATTCTTGGGCATGAAGGCTCCGGTGTCATCGAAGCCGTCGGCGATCAGGTCACCAGCCTGCAGCCGGGCGACCACGTGGTGCTCTCGTTCAATTCCTGCGGCCATTGCTACAACTGCGACCATGACGAGCCAGCCAGTTGCCTGCAGATGCTGCCGCTGAACTTCGGCGGTGCCGAGCGGGCCGCCGACGGCACCATCCAGGACGGCAAGGGCGCGGCGGTGCGTGGCATGTTCTTCGGCCAGTCGTCCTTCGGCTCCTATGCGATTGCCCGTGCGGCCAATGCGGTCAAGGTCGACGCCGACCTGCCGCTTGCCCTCCTCGGGCCACTGGGCTGCGGTATCCAG
Organism: Pseudomonas sp. GD03919; assembly: GCF_029814935.1. Classification (NCBI taxonomy): domain Bacteria; kingdom Pseudomonadati; phylum Pseudomonadota; class Gammaproteobacteria; order Pseudomonadales; family Pseudomonadaceae; genus Pseudomonas; species Pseudomonas sp. GD03919. The sequence goes on along the minus strand of NZ_CP104582.1, from coordinate 2,012,112 downwards.
ACAGGCGCCGGTGCCGCGATGAACTCACTGGGCCTGCAAGGCGGCCAGTCCTTCATTGTGTTTGGCGGCGGTGCCGTGGGCCTGAGCGCGGTCATGGCGGCCAAAGCCCTGGGCGTCAGCCCGCTGATCGTGGTCGAACCCAATGAGGCCCGGCGGGCACTGGCGCTGGAGCTGGGTGCCAGCCATGCCTTCGACCCCTTCAATAGCGAAGACCTGGTCGCCAGTATCCGTGAGGTCGTGCCGGCAGGCGCCAACCATGCGCTGGATACCACCGGGCTGCCCAAGGTCATCGCCAATGCCATCGACTGCATCATGTCCGGCGGCAAGCTCGGCCTGCTCGGCATGGCCAACCCCGAGGCCAATGTTCCCGCGACCCTGCTCGACCTACTGAGCAAGAATGTCACCCTCAAGCCGATTACCGAAGGTGACGCCAATCCACAAGAATTCATCCCCAGGATGCTTGCGCTGTACCGTGAAGGGAAATTCCCCTTCGACAAGCTCATCACCACGTTCCCCTTCGAGCACATCAACGAAGCGATGGCAGCGACCGAGTCCGGCAAGGCCATCAAGCCCGTGCTGACGCTCTGAGATGACACTGCTCCGACCTGCTGTCAACCACAGGTCGGAGTAGCACTCGGCCAACGGCGACCCAGCTATGCACACGAAAGTGCGTGGAGCAAATGCCAGCACTTGGTATAAAAAATCGGTTCAGGGTGCCGACATGAATCTTCTATCTGTTAGAACCAAGCTGTTCCTGCTGATCACTATCTCCATTCTGTCGATAGGCTGCGTCAGCCTGGCCGGATGGGCCGGGCTCCAGCGTGTGGTGTCAGCCATGCATTCCATCAGTGACCAGAACCTGGCGGCCGTCAGGTTGGTGGGTATCATTCGTTCCAGCCGACTGGAAGCGATCGTCTCGGTACAGGAGGGCGCCGCATGGAAAATCGATCAATTCGAGTCCCTCTTCAATGATGAGCAGGAGTTGATTCTTGAGGGCCGGGCGGTGTTTGAAAACATTCTCGAGCGTTTCGGTGAGTCGAGTAGAAGTGCCTCCCTCGCTTACGAACAGTATGACCGGCTACCCAAAACCGCCGCGCAGGCCGAACTCTGGACAGCCATCAAACCCATGTGGGAAGATTTTTCCTTGAATGACGAGCGCCAGATAGAACTCACACGCGAGCTCAGCAATGTGGATGACTGGCCGACTTTTCGCGCTCGATTCAGAGAATATGAAAGCTATGCATCGCGCTGGGCCATTTCATACGCCAACCTGGACATTCCCCTGAACCAGCTTGCCGGCGCCAGCGTCGAGGATGCCGACCTGGCGCAGGCGGACGCCAGGCAGGCGGTGCGTATCGCCACCCAGGTCACGGTCGCCGCGGTGGTCATCGCCGCCATTCTCCTGTGCATCATCGGCGTGACCATCGCGCGCAGCATCCTCAAGCCGCTGGACTCGATGCGTTCGGTGATCAGTGCGATTGCCGAACAGAACAACTTCGTCGCCCGCGCCCCGGTCTCCGGCCGGGATGAGCTGGCAAAGACCGCCAGCTCCCTGAATACCCTGCTCGAACGGGTGCAAAACTCGTTGCGCGAGGTGCGTGACTCGGCAATCGTCATCGACGACTCATCCAAGCAGGCAGCCGATATTGCGTCCAGGGTCGCGTCTTCCTCCCAGCTGCAGAATGAAACCGCTCAGTCCATGGCCAGTGCCATCGATCAGATGCTGGGCAATATCGCCCAGACCCACGATGGCGCGCGTGAGGCGCTCAACCGCTCGGAACTGGCCAACTCGGCTGCCACGGCCGGCGCCGAGGTGATCGGCCGCAGTGCGCAGGAAATGCGGCACATCGCCCGGGAAATCGAGGAAACCGGCAAGATAGTCACGGCGCTCGAGGTGGATGCGAGCAATATCTCCAGTATCGTGCAGGTCATCCAGGCCATCGCCGATCAAACCAACCTGCTGGCCCTGAATGCCGCCATCGAGGCGGCGCGCGCCGGAGAACAGGGGCGCGGCTTCGCGGTAGTCGCGGACGAGGTCCGCTCCCTGGCCCAGCGCACGTCCATTTCCGCCCAGGAGATCGCCGACAAGGTGGTCGCCATGCAACGCTCCACCTCGATGACGGTGGCCAGCATGCAGGCGGTGATGAGCAGTGCCGAGGGTGGACGCAGCCTGTCGGAGGAAGCCGCCAGGCACATCAATGAAATCCGTGACTGCACCACGCGGGCGGCACAATTCATCGAACAGGTTTCCGCTGCCATTGCGGAGCAGAATACGGCCGCCAGCCATATTTCCCAGCGCGTGGAGGCCGTCTCCCACATGAGTGAGGAAAGCTGCAATGCCGGCGGTCTCAGCGCCAGCATTTCGCAGGACCTCGACCGCGCGGCGAACAGCCTGAGACAGACAGTGGAGCGCTTCAGGCTGTGATGCAGGCCCCCTTGAGCCGGTGGCGCTCAAGGGAGTCTTGCCGCCCTGCCCTTTGCATCAGTCTGAAGGGTATTCCTCACACGCCGACATGTAATCGACATAGGCCTTCGGCCAGCTCAGCTCGAACCAACCGACACCCGGCTGGCCGTCGAACTCAAGAGCCATGCCTGATTGCGTGTTGATGGTGGTCGGCGCGATGAGGAACGGATAGGTGGCCACCGGGGTTCCACAGATGTGCAACTGCCGACCGGCATCATCACGCAGAACGGCTTCCATGCTGATGGGCTGCAACGTCTTTCCATGCTCGAAGCGCAGATCCACGTCGGTCACTTCGGTCATCTGGCCATCCTGGTAAAGGTAACCCCGCACATAGCGCTGACCGGCAATGAATATCTCGAGAAAATGCGCGGAAAGGCCAGGCCCGGACTGCCCCTGAAACCACCGCCAATGCTGGATGGCCTGCCATTCGCGCGCGCCCCACGAATGATCGCGGTGCCCGGTGGTGTCGTAGGGAATACGTCGGCCATCAATCGTCAGAACCCCCTTGACCAGGCCGCTTTGCTCGAATCGGTTGTCTGCAAAAGCTGGCGGACAGCCTTCGGCATGGCCGGCATAGCTGTATGCCGGGTGCGTCGCCTGGAAATGCATTTCGAAGCTGACGCGCTTGCCGATGTAGGCCACCTCGACCGCTTCCAGCGCAGTGGTTTGACGCACGTGGACGTTGCCAACCTTCCAGTCGGTGAAATCCATGTCCCGCGGCACCTCGAGCCCGTCGAGCTTTTCCAGTATGGGTTCCGGGCCGACACCAGGGCCGTAGATGCAACAGGCGGCACCACCCTTGCTGTCCGGTCCCACCCAGGTGTAGACGAATGCGGTGATTTGCTCTTCGGGCAGAACCAGCATGTAGGGGATCGATTCACGGGCGACCGGATGAGGACGCAACACATGGCGGAAATCATCGCTCGGTTCGGCGACAAGACGCGGATCAACTACGATATCTTCGAGTTTCATGGTGTCTCCTGGTAACGGAAATGGCACGCTGAAGCGATGGCTACGGTGCAGCCGTCACCGACCTGCTGCCCGCCGTGGTCAGTCTGGATTGCACGGCAAGCGGCGGATCGGTTTCTTGACCGTCCTGGACTTTACTTCAGCAGCCGATACGGCTCTGTCACCCAAGGGACAACCTTGCGTTTCAGGTCTTCAGCGACCTGATGGCTTCCAGCAGAGAGCCATAACACTGGACAAGGCAGGTCCTGCTGTTCAGGGTCACCCCTCCGAGCCTCACGGTGAGCAACCCTTCCCTCTCCAGCTCCTTCAAGGCCGGATTGAGTTTCTGCCGCGATGAGCCGACAACCTTGCTGAGCTCTTCCTGGGAAAGATTCATGACTATCGGTGCGCTGTCCGGCGCCTCTTTCGCGTAGCTCAACGAAAGGAAATAGAGCGTTTTGACCAGGCGCTCCTTCAACGAGAACGAACGGTGCTCCATCCCGAACAAACGATGCATGCTGGCACGATGGGCAAATACCTTGAGCAACTCGTGGGCAAGCGACGCGTGCTTCTGCACCATGGCCTCGAAATCGCGCTGACGGATCACCCGCACCCGCACGGGTGTCTGCGCCACCACATCCCAATGTGCCGGTAACTTGCTGAATACCTCGGAAAGGCCGATCCAGTCGCCGCGAGTCATATGGATGAGCACGGTTTCGCGTCCGTCATGATCAACGGCACAGTATTTCACGCAACCCGACTGAATCTGGAACAGCTCCCCAAATCGGAGCCCAGCCCGCATCAGGTGAGCATTGGGGGGCACGGTACGATAGGTACTGATGGCATCGATCTCGGCTTTCGCCTCATCGGGTATCGCATCGAGGAAATCATGGAGACGGCTGATCGGCATGGCGACCTCCCGTGAGATGCATCTCATTGCTCAGGCCGATCTGTCGCCCCCTCGATGAGCCATGCTCACTCAAGCAACAGGGCTTGCAGTCGATCCTGTTGTTCGGCCGAGAAGCCCAGGCCTTCGCGCAGATAGGCCACCTCACCACCCCAGGTGCGCTCCAGGGTATCGAAGGCCGCGCCCAGGTATTCCGGCTCGGCCCCCTGCACCAGCCTGACGATGGCCGGATCGGCACCCTCTCCGACCATGAAGGTCAGGTCACGCCGGAACTGATTGGTCAGGGCGTAATCCGCCATGATGCTATCGCGCCCGACCCCCAGGGCCAGCAGCACCACGGCCACGGCGAAGCCGGTGCGATCCTTGCCGCTGGTGCAGTGAATCAGGGCCGGCAACGCACCCGGTGCTACCAGCTCCTGGAGCAGCCGGGCGTAGTTGGACGCCTGGTCGATGGGCAGGCGGCTGTACATCAATTTGAATGTTTCACTGACAGCCTGATGGGAAATGTCCCGGCTCTTTACCCGGTCCATCAGCTCTTTTGCGCCATGGGGATAAAAACCGATGGCGTGGGTACGCACCTGCCAGCCGGCATCGATGCGGTTGGGCCGGTTGTTGCGCTCATGCGGGTGGCGAAGATCGAAAATGCTGCGCAGCTGCAGCGAGCCGATGCGCGCAACATCCTCATCCGACAGATCGGCCAGTGAGTCCGAACGAAAGATCTGCCCCCACCTGGTTTTCCGGCCATCGGCCGCCACGTAGCCCCCCAGGTCACGAAAATTCACCGCACCTTCCAGGTCGAGCCTGCGCAGCGGCGACGTCATGGGCACAGCGGCATCATGTTCACTTGATTGCATCGGCTTTCTCTGTGGTTCTGACTGACCATGGGGAGAGTGGATTCCCGAACAGGCCAATTTGACCTTGATTGCCTCACCATACGGCAAGAGCACCTGAGTGCCCTCGGCAACGCGACAACAGCCAGCGGCTGTTGTTCGCTTCATCCGCCAGGGCGATGCCATGGACAACCGGGCCTTCCGACAACATGCAGTCTGGGCCGGATACGCCGCCATGGAGTCAACAAGAGCTGGGGTCTATTGACGCTCCCCTGCCCTTCGCCAGCCGCTCACGCCTTCTTGATCCCTTCGGTTAGCAGTCGCGGCGGCTCATCGAGATGGAAGCCGTTGAAGGGCACGGATCTGTCATGTTCTTCTAGACCCATGTAGCAGACGCGCGCATTCGGCGCCGCACCATCGACGCGGATGCAGGAACCACTGATGAAGGCCGCGGCCGGTGACAGCAGGAAGGTGATGGCGGCGGAGACTTCCGACACGGTACCGTAACGCTGGGCCGGAATATGCTTGGGAAACTTGAGGATTTCCGCCTGCGCCTCGGGCGTGTAGGTATCGAAACCGCTGCTGGCCACGCCACCGACGCCAACCGCATTGACTCGCACGCCCGATGGCGCCCATTCCGAGGAGGCGCTTTCGGTCAGGCTCCACATGCCCGCACGCGAGGCGCCGGAATGCGCATAGTGCGGCCAGCCATTCCACATATCGGCGATGATATTGACGATCTCGCCACCATGTTCGCTCATCCAGCGGTTATAGACTTCACGCATGAAGATGAAACCACCGGTGAGGTTGTTGCGCACCACGGCCTCGAAACCCTTGGTGCTGATGTCTTTCATCGGCTGCCGATACTGGCCACCGGCATTGTTGACCAGGCCATTGATCTTGCCGTGCGCCTTGAGCACCGCTTCGATGGTGTCGATGACCTGGCTTTCTTCACGAATGTCACATACATGACAGCTGACCTTGCCACCCTCGGCACGGATTTCTTCGGCGACAGTGTCCAGTTTTTCGATTTTACGGCCGACGATCGCCACCGTCGCCCCTAACGCGCTCAGCTCATGGGCCGTGCACCGGCCAATACCGCTTCCGCCACCCGTGACGATGACGACATAGCCATCAAACAGTTTGTCCTTGAATACCGAGTTGTAACCCATGAAACCGCTCCTCTTTCATATAGGCGGAAACAGCCGACCCCGCAGGGTCGGCCGTCTGTTCAACACATTCGCTCAGCGCACGCCCTCAAGCCGCAGCGCACCCGGCGAGTAGTCATTGAGCGCGGATTTCTCACCGAATACCGGCCCATGGCTTTCCTCATTGCTGAAGCCCATGGCCAGGTAGCGACGGTTCTGCAGGTCATACAGGGTTTCGCCCGCGTACATGGGTACCTGCTGCTTGAAGAACTGGACGGTATGCCCTTCGCCAACGCGCCACAGGGCTCCCCGACTATCGAACATGTCCTGGATCGCGATCTGCCAGGTATCCTCATCCACGTAGAAACGACGCTCGGCATGAACGTGACGCTGTCCGGGCTTCAGCGTTGCCACTACTTCCCAGACCCGGTGCAGTTCATAGCGGGTGTGATCCTGATTGATGTGACCGGCCTTGAAGATGTCGCTGTACTTCAGTTCCGGTGAGGCCAGGCGATAGCTGTTATAGGGAATGTACAGCTCCTTCTTGCCCACCAGTTTCCAGTCGTAGCGATCGGGAGAACCGTTGTACAAATCCAGGTTGTCCGCCAGGCGCTGACCATCGGCTGCCTGACCTGGGCCGTCATAGGACACCTGGGGCGCCCGGCGCACGCGCCGCTGGCCGGCGTTGTACAGCCATACACGCCGGGGATCCAGAACCTGATCGATGGTTTCATGGGCGAGCAACACGCCACCCGCCAGGCGGGCCGGACTGAGGACACGCTGCTTGTAGAAGAACAGCACCGTGCTCATATGCTCATTCGTGGCGCCCGCTACGGTTTCCGGATAGGAAAATACGTCATTGAAACGAACCAGCGAATAGCTGCCGTTCGGGTAGGGCGAGACCTGGACCATGTCGCGCTTCAGGCCCGCGCCCTTGTAACGGGTCATATGGTTCCAGATGACCTCGACCCCGCTCTTCGGAATCGGAAACGCATAATAGCGGCTCGACTCGAAGCCGCTCAGCCCGTTACCGTCGTTGACCGTCTGCACATTGGTGACACTGCGCTTGGCCGCTTCGTTGATGCTATCGGGTACGACTGCCGTGCGGTGGGTTTCATAGACCGGAATGCGATAGGTCTCTGGATACGTCTGCAGCATGGCGACCTGTCCTTCGGACAGGTTCGCCTTGTACTGCTCATAGTTGGTAGCGGTAATGACGAATTTCGGTTTTTCGCCAGCGAAGGGGTCCGCCATGAAACCACGCTCGATCGGCGCAGCATCGACAGCCAGCCCCCCTGTCCAGGCCGGAATAGTACCGCTGGCATTGCCCTCTTTCTGTGCCCCTAGAGGCGTCAGTTCGCTGCCCAGGCGGTCAGCCTCAGACTGTGGCAGGGCCGCCATGACACTGCTGGCAACCAGACTGAAAGCGAACGCGACCAGCCTGCCTGCAACGGTATATTTGTTCATAATCATCTCCTCAGAAATTGATGCCGAAGCTGACCGACAGGAAGTCACGGTCGGTACTGGTGTTGAAGTCGCCACCGAAGAAATTCGTGTAGTCAATGCTGGCTGAATACGTATCCTTGTAGCTGGCCCCAAGCCCAAGGCTGACGGCCTTGCTGCCTTCGTTGAAGGTAGGGCCATAGCCACTGACATCATGAGAAAGCGCAATACTGGGGGTCAGTGTCGCGCCCATGAATGCATTGGAGTACTCCAGGTTGCTGCGAACGCGATAACCCCATGAATTGCTGGTGTAGAAGCCGTCAGAGGTGCACTTGTTCGGCGCGGCACAGCTGCCATTGGTCAATGGGCCGGTACCAAATACCGTGTCACGCCCAAAGCGAATGTCGGAGCCATTGGCACTGCCAAGCTTATCGATGTGGCTGAAACCCACTTCACCCAATAGCATCAAGCGGCTGGCACCCAGCACGCGCGGGAAGATATGCGCAGCAGTTACCTGGGCCTGGGTAAAGGGCTTGCGAACATAGCCGGTAATTTCTTCACCACCGGCAAGCGGCGCATGGCCTGTCAGATACAGGGGATTCGCGGAGGTAGGTCGGTTCGCCAGTGGCACCATCGCCGCGCTGACCAAATCGTTACCACTGATCTGCAGTGGCATATTGGGGCGGTAGCTGATTTCACCACTCAGCGAGGTTCCCGTCGCCGCGATGTTGGTCTGGAAGCTGAAGCCGTACAGGCGAATATCCTCGGGATAATCGACGAAGTAGCGCGAGCTCACTGCGTTACCAGGATTACCCGGCACCGGAGCGGTGCCATCGACCCCAATAGCGGTCAGAAAAGGACCCCGGCTGTGGTAGTTCATGGCATAGAGACCAAACTCTGTGCTGTTCAATTGCTCCGCATACCACTTCAGCGAGACCCCGAACTGGCCACTGTTGCGCGGATTGCGATTGCCTATGCGCGGAATGAACAGCTGGGTCGATGGATCGAGATCACCACCGCCACCGATTACCGCCCGATCACAGCCCTTGGCTATCAGATCAGAGCTGGAGAAGAAGGTACCGCAGTTGTCAACGACGACCTCGCTCCAGTCCAGCTGATAGAACGCCTCCATTGAAAGAGAGTCGCTCAGGGTCTGGGAGACGAAAAGCATGTTGACCGGAATCAGTGCCTCCTTGACCTCGGCACCAGGTCGGCGCAACGCACTCAGGTCAACCGGATTGATGGCATTGATCGAGTTGGGGATGAAGGTACTCTCGCCCCAACTGACCACTTGCCGGCCAACCCGACCGCTACCGGCATAATCGCCAATGCTGTAGTTGTGGTAGAAAAACGCATCGAGAATCTGGGCACCCGAGGCTTTGGCGGCCGTCAGACGGTTACTGTCGTCGATGTCATAGAGCTCGCGAGAGCCATCCTTGAGTTCGAAGTCGTACCAGTAGTTGCCTCGAATGAAGACACCGCTGTTACCCCACGACAATTGCAGATCATGCACGCCCTTGAAGATGTTGGAGATCATATCCCCCTTGCGGAAGTTCAGGCGCCCGTCGTCACTGACGGAAGCATTGCCCTTGCCACCATTGAGCGCACCGACAAGCTTCTGATCAGGAGCTGCCATGGACCAGCTGGCACCGATCGACAACGACGAATCGAACTGCCCCTTCACCTCACCTATCTCGAATTGCGCGGCCTGCAAGACAGACGAGTGAACAGCCAGTGCCAGTGCTGACAGCGATGCTGCACCAGCCACCATCCTCATATTTCTTATTGTTTTCATTCAGTGCACCTCTTTTATTGTTATTACGATCACACCCAAAACAACGAACCACAGTGATCCTTGCTGTGCACGCCAGAGAGCCGAACATCCAGTCGTATGGAACAATTCAACCCGAGCATGCATGGCTGTTGTAATGCACCTGACCCACCGCAGCCATACCTGCGAAACGCGCTCTTGGCACCAGTGGCAGCTACCGCACGTTCCTCCTGTGGCATGCTCGGCAACGTCACAGTAAAAGCACCCCAACAATTGGTATTTGAGCATACGATACTGCAGGATACAACGATAGAAAAACATCTGGCATCACATGCAAGAATATTCTTCAGCAGATACCGAAACGCCTCAGAAATCCTCCTCTGCGAATGTCTGAACAGACCTATTCCCCTTGATATACATGCTCTCTTCGTTGAGTCTCAACTCAACACGCCTGATTTTCCCCGAGATGGTTTTAGGCAGTTCAGCAACGAACTCCAGCCGCCTTATCCTTTTGTATGGTGCCAGACGTCCCCTGGTAAACTCGAACAGTGCTTGAGCTATTTTCCTGTCGGCTTCCACCCCTTGGCGCAAGACGATGAAGGCCTTGGGGACGACCAGCCGCACCGGGTCCGGGCTGGGCACAATTGCCACTTCAGCCACGGCATCGTGCTCGATCAGGGCGCTTTCCAGCTCGAAGGGGCTGATGCGGTAGTCAGACGACTTGAAGACATCGTCGGAGCGCCCGACGAAGCTGACATAGCCGTCCGCATCGACAGTCGCCGTATCGCCCGTGCGATAGAAACCATCGTGCAGAACCTTGTCGGTCTGCTCCTGGGCATCCTGATAACCGAGCATCAAGCCCTTCGGCCTCGGCTCCACATACAGTGCGACCTCCCCCTCCTGCGCCGGAACACCCTCGGCATTCAGCAACGCAACCCGGTAGCCCGGCAGAGGGCGGCCCATGGAGCCTGGTTTAACTTCCTGGCCAGGCGTGTTGCCGATCAGTGCGGTGGTTTCCGACTGACCAAAACCATCGCGCAGGGTGATGCCCCAGGCCTTCTGTACCTGATCGATGATTTCCGGGTTGAGCGGCTCTCCGGCACCAACCAGTTCGCGCAGCGACAGGCGACTGCGGTAGTCAGGCAGGTTTTCCTGAATCAGCATGCGCCACACAGTTGGCGGCGCACAGAGACTGGTAACCGGATAGGACGCCAGGGTTTCAAGCAAGCCACGGGCGCTGAAACGGCCGCTGTTGTGGATGAAGATGCAGGCACCGGCATTCCACGGCGCGAAGAAACAGCTCCAGGCATGCTTGGCCCAGCCAGGTGAAGAAATATTCAGGTGCAGATCTCCCGGCATCAGGCCAATCCAGTACATGGTCGACAGGCTGCCGACCGGGTAACTCTGGTGGCTGTGCAACACCAGCTTGGGCTTGGACGTGGTGCCGGAAGTGAAATACAGCAGCAGCGGATCGTCGACCCTGGTGACTCCGCAAGCGCTGAACGCTTCGGCGCATTCGGCGGCCTGGCGGTAGTCCTGCCAACCGGCCTCCTGCCTGTCGGTACAGATGGCGTGTTTGACGCTATCCAGGTACTCCCCGAACTTATGGCTGTGCCGGCTGTTGCTGACGATGAACCTGACCTTGCCCCGCTCCAGCCGGTCGGCCAGATCGGCCTCGACCAGCAGCTCCGATGCCGGAATGACCACGGCACCGAGCTTGAAGGCCGCCAGCATGGTTTCCCAGAGGCTCACCTCGTTACCCAGCATCAGCAGGACACGGTCACCGCGCCGAACCCCCAGGCCGGCAAGATAGTTCGCCACCTGATTCGAGCGCCTGGACAGTTGCGCGAAGCTGTAGCTTTCGTGAAGGCCCTGTTCATTGACGATCTGCAGGGCTGGCTGGTCGTTGCCGGCGGCCATCACATCGAAATAGTCCAGCGCCCAGTTGAACGCGTCCAGTTCAGGCCAGGCGAAACCGTCCACGGCTTTCTGATAATCGGAACGGTGGGCCAGGAGGAAGTCCCGCGCCGCAATGAAGGGGTGCGTTTGCTGCATTGCCTTATCTCCGCAAGATGGAACAACCAGTTCATGCGCCGAGACTGGTAGCCCGCTATTGTTTTTATTCTCATCAGGCCGATGGCTTCCACGGAGGCCATCGGGCCAGGTCGCTCAGGCTCGCTATCCGGCGTTGAGCAGATCCAGCGCCACATCGACGATCATGTCCTCCTGGCCACCGACCATCCGCCGCCTGCCCAGCTCAACCAGGATGTCCAGGGTCTTCAGGCCGTACTTCTCGGCGGCGATTTCGGCGTGACGGAGAAAGCTCGAATAGACCCCGGCATAACCCAGGCCGAGGGTCTCGCGATCCACCCGCACCGGGCGGTCCTGCAGCGGACGGACGATGTCATCCGCGGCGTCCATCAGCGTGTAAAGCTCGGTACCGTGGTTCCAGCCCATGCGTTCGGCGGCGGCGATAAAGACTTCGAGAGGGGCGTTACCCGCACCGGCACCCATACCCGCCAGGCTGGCGTCGATACGGTCGCAGCCCTCCTCCACCGCGGTAATGGAGTTGGCCACGCCCAGGCTCAGGTTGTGGTGGGCGTGCATGCCGGTCTGGGTTTCGTGATTCAACACATCCTTGAACGCACGCATGCGCTCGCGGATGTCCTGCATGTTCATCGCGCCGCCGGAGTCGGCCATATAGATGCAGGTGGCACCGTAGCTCTCCATCAGCTTGCCCTGCCGAGCGAGCTCTTCCGCCGGGATCATATGGCTCATCATCAGAAAACCGACGGTATCCATGCCCAGCTCGCGGGCGTATTCGATGTGCTGCCTGGACACGTCCGCCTCGGTGCAGTGGGTGGCCACGCGGACCACACGGGCGCCGGCGTCGTAGGCGGCCTTGAGGTCGTGCACGGTGCCGATGCCGGGCAGCAGCAGCGTGGCGATCTTCGCGTGCTCGACCACCTCGGCGACCGCCTCGATGTATTCCAGATCGGTATGCGCGGCAAAACCATAGTTGAAGGTCGAGCCCTGCAGGCCGTCGCCGTGGGCCACTTCGATGGAGTCCACCCTGGCCTTGTCCAGGGCGCGGGCAATGGCTTGCACGTTCTGGATCGAGTACTGGTGGCGGATGGCGTGGCTACCGTCACGCAGGGTCACGTCGGAGATGTAGAGTTTCTTGCCGGGGTTGAAGGTCATGGCGCTATCTCCTCAGGCGTTGAGCAGTGACTGGGCCATGCGCTCGGCGGTGGCCAGCGCGGCGGAGGTCATGATGTCGAGGTTGCCGGCGTAGGCCGGCAGGTAGTGGGCGGCACCTTCGACTTCGAGGAAAATGCTGGTCTTCAGCCCGCTGAGGTGGCCGAGACCGGGGATATTCAGGGGGGTACTGCTTGGGATCACATCGAACTGCACCCGCTGTTTCAGGCGATAGCCGGGGACGTAACGCTTCACGGCCTGGGCCATTTCCTCGACCGAGGCGGCGATTTTGTCCTGATCGGCCAACTCACTGAGGACGTAGACGGTGTCACGCATGATCAGCGGCGGCTCGGCCGGGTTCATGATGATGATCGCCTTGCCCTTGCGCGCCCCACCGATCACTTCGATGGCCCTGGAGGTAGTCTCGGTGAATTCGTCGATGTTGGCGCGGGTGCCGGGGCCGGCGGACTTGCTGGCGATCGAGGCGACGATTTCGCCGTAGTGGACCTTGGCCACCCGCGAGACGGCGGCGACCATGGGGATGGTGGCCTGGCCGCCGCAGGTCACCATGTTGACGTTGGTCTCGTGCAGGTTCTGCTCCAGGTTGACCACCGGGACACAGTAGGGGCCGATGGCGGCTGGGGTCAGGTCGATGATGCGTAGGCCGGGCTTGAGGCCACGCAGGAAGACTTCGTTCTTGACATGGGCAGCCGCGCTGGTGGCATCGAAGATGATGTCGATGTCAGAGAACCCGGGCAGCTTGACCAGGCCCTGCACACCTTCATGGGTGATCGCCACGCCCATGCGGGCGGCACGGGCCAGGCCGTCGGACGCCGGGTCGATACCGACCATGGCCCCCATCTCGACGTACTGGGCATTGCGCAGGATCTTGATCATCAGATCGGTACCGATGTTGCCCGAGCCGATGATCGCGGCTTTGAGTTTCTTGCTCATGGTCGGCCTCCTCAGGCTTGGGTCGCATCTGTATCGGGGACGGCGGCAAAGCTCACCGCCACCTTGCCTATGCCATCGATCTCGGCCTCGCAGCGATCGCCAGCCTGGACAGCGACCATGGGGCCGAGCGCGCCGGTCAGAACGGTGTCACCGGCCCGCAACGGCTCGCCCAGGGCGGCCATCTTGCGGGCCAGCCAGGTCAGCGCGTTGAGCGGGTGGCCGAGGCATTCGAAACCGTGCCCGCTGGAAGCCTCTTCACCGTTCAGGGTCATGCGCATGCGGCAATCGCGCAGATCGAGGCCATCCAGCCGGCGCGCCGGGCCACCGAGCACGTAGAGCCCGCTGGAGGCATTGTCGGCAACGGTATCGACAAAACGGATATTCCAGTCGCGTACCCGGCTGCCGACGATTTCCAGCGCCGGCAGCACCCAGCCGATGGCCGCACAGACCTCGGCGAAGCTGGTGTCCACGCTTGGCAGGTCACGCTCGAGAATCACGGCGATCTCGGCCTCCACCTTGGGCTGCATCACCCTTGCCAGCGGCACGGTCTCGTTGTCACCGAAACACATGTCGGCGAACAGGGTGCCGAAGTCTGGCTGGTCGACGCCCAGTTGGGTCTGTACGCGCGGATTGGTCAGGCCGATCTTGCGCCCGGCGATCCGTCGGCCATTGGCGAGATGCCTGGCCACGTTGAGCCGCTGCACCTGGTAGGCGGCCTGCATGGCCTGCTCCACGGGCAGGCCCGCAAACTGTTCGCGCACCGGCTCGCAGGCGGAACCACTGTGTTCCGCGTCCCAGAGCAGCGCGGCAATCTGTGAAAAATCGCTCACATCAACCCCCGGGCTCAGTCGATCTGACCAGTTTTGAAAAAGCGCGTGGTGATCCGGTTGAACTCATCCGGCGCCTCGTACTGCGGCCAATGGGCGGAGTCACCCTGCATCACGTACAGTTTGCTGCCGGGTATCCGCGCGGAGGCGGCCCTGGCGGTTTCGATATCGTGGATGGGGTTGTCCTCGGTCCACAGGAACAGGGTTTCGCAGGCGACCTTGTCCAGCGGGATCAGGTAATCGTCGTGGCGGATGATGATCTCGGTGATCTTCGAGGCGATCGCCCGGGTCTCGGGCTTGAGATAGATACCCAGGCGCAGATTGACCAGCTCTTCGTTGACCAGCGCCTTGTTGTTCTCGTGCATCAGCCAGTGCATGCGCGCCTCGACCGACTCGTAGCTGGGCACGTTGTTGATGTTGCGCTTGTTCAACTCGATCAGGTTTTTCAGGTCCTGCTTGCCCTTCTCGGTGGCAATCGGCAAACCCGCCGCGGTATTCAGCATCAGACGGCCAACCCGCTCGGGGTACTTGACGGCGAAGTGGGCGGAGGTCCAGCCACCGAGGGACTCCCCGGACAGGTGGGCCTTCTCCAGCCCCAGAGCATCCATCAGCTCCGCCAACTGGTCCGCCAGCACCAGCGGGCTGTATTCCATGTCCTTCTTGGTGGACAGGCCGTGCCCCACGTAGTCGAAGGCAATGACGTGGAACTCATCCGCCAGCGCAATGATGTTTTTTGCATAGGCTTCCAGATGGCCGTTGATGCCATGCTGGAACAGGATGGTTTCGCTGTTTTCCTTGCCCGCCTCGGCAATGCGGATACGACCGAAGTTGCGGGTTTCGACGAAGCGGATTTCCGCGCCAAGCATATCGAGCCAGAGACTCATGGTTTTCTCCTGAATAATGGACACGCAAAAGCCCTGCGCCAGGCCGGCACAGTGCGGATAAGAGGGAAAGGTCGGAAAGGAAAGGCCGACGCGGACAGCGCCGGCCGGGAATCAGGGGGTGTCGGGCAGCAGGCGTTGCAGCTGGTCTTTCAGCATGTCGTGCCAGAAGGCGGAAACCTTCTGGATGTGCTCCGAGTCGGAGTGTATGAGTTGCCGCACGGCCAGCCCGCGATACAGGCAGTAGATACTGGACAGGATGATTCCCGCCATCTCGCGGGGAATGCCCCGCTTGACCAGGGCAGCGGCCCATGCCTGATCGAGAAGGCGCCGGTTCTCCAGCGAGAGCCTGCGCAGCTCGTGACTCAGCTCGGTATTGCCGTCGCCCACATTGATCAGGCTCAGCGCCATGGAGAAATGCGGACTGAGGAAGAAGTTCACGCCATCCTCCTGTATCGCGGCGATGATGTCGTCTTCCGGTTTCAGGGATGCGATCCTGGCCAGGCTCTGCTCCCGGGTTTTGCTGTAGATCTCTTCCAGCGCGGCCAGCAGCAGGCTGTCCTTGGTTGGATAATGATGCGTCTGGGCACCACGGGACACCTTGGCCAGGCTCGCCACTTCGCTGATGCGAAAGCCCGCATAGCCCTTGGTCCGCAAGACGTGGGCAGCCGCATCGAGAATACGCCGCTTGGTTTCTTCCCGGCGCTCCGCCTGGGTGCGCCGCGGCGCTTTCACCCGCGCCGGCTTGTCCTCTGGCGACTCTGCATGCTGATTCATAAGAACCCTGGTTGCTCCTGAATGCTCGGCTGCCGGATAGCCCCGTGAGACACCGCCCCCCTTCCCTCCGGCTGCGAAGGTCGCGGACAGTATATTCCCATTCACGGGCAGACGGCGCGATGGCATCGGCAGCCTCGCGCACGGGCAGCACCCCGGCCAGGATCAGCATCGGGCAAGCGCCTCGCCCGCGGGAAAAGCGTCCGACTCCAGCAGCGATTCGGGGTCGCCTGCGCTCATGAACGCCCACAGGCGCTCGAACACCTTGCCACTGCTGACCTGTCTGGAGCGGACCTCTTCCGGCGTCAGCAGGGATTCATCCGGGTCGCCGGTCATCGCTCGCACGGACTGTTCGATCCGCGCCGCATCCTCCAGGCACCAGGCCAGGCCCATGGCATGCTCGATGCTCGCCCCCACCGTCACCGCGCCATTGGCACGCATGACCAGTGCCGGAGCCTGGCCCAGGGTATCGGCCAGCTGTGCGGCCAGGGCATCGTCGCGCAGCAGGCGCGGGTCATGCCACAGGGCGCAACCGTCGACGAAAGCGCCGACACCATGCCTCGGACGCGGCACCAGACGCAGGGTCGACAGCGCCATGGTGTTGGTCGGCATGATGCGGCAAATGCCGCCCACGTCCGAACGGCGGGCGTAGATCTGCTGGTGGACCCGCACCTCGCCCAGCACGCCTTCCGGCAGGGGCGCATCGATGCGCACCACGGTTCCAGGCTCATCCGGCCCGATCAGGCCCATCGGGCGGGAGGCACAGACCAGGAAATGCCCCTCGTCGATCCGCGCGCTGCAATGCCCCCAGGCCTGCACCAGCCCATGCCGGGCCAGCGCCCGGGCAGCCACCCGGACACGGCGCTGGAGCAGCTCACTGACGGCCTTCACAGGAAACCCTGCTCGGCTTCGGTGCAGATCCTGTCACCGTCGATGATCACCGGCCAGGTGCGCAGGGGCTTGGTGCAGGGCATGGCGCAGGCCGCGCCGGTGGCCACCTTGAAGCGGCCAAAATGCCAGGTGCACTCCACTTCATCCCCATCCAGCATGCCGTCCTCGGCAAGCGAGGCATCGCCGTGGGAGCAAGTGTCGTCGGTGATATAGAAGGTACCCTCGACGTTGTACACGGCCAGCTTGTGGCCACCGGGCAGTTCGGCCTGGACGATCTCGCCGGGGCCGACATCGGTTGTATCGCACAACTCGACGATCACCCTGTCGAGGCTACTGGCAATCATGCTGTCACTCATAGCATTGTGCTCCCGCCATTGACGCTGATGACTTGACCGGTGACGAACGCCGCCTCGGGCAGTGCCAGGTAGGCGACCATGGAGGCCACCTCATCCATCTCGCCGGCTCGCCCCATGGGAATGGCGTCGATGAATCGCTGGGCCAGCTCGGGCTTGGTTTCGATGAAGTGAACCAGTTGCGGTGTCGCGACAGCGCAGGGCGCAACGGTGTTGACCGTGATCTTCGCTTTGGCGAACTCACGGGCCAGGCCGCTGGTCAGGCCATGCACACCGCCCTTGGCCGCGTTGTAGGCCGCATGGTCGGCCAGGCCGTTCCTGACCGAGTCGGCCCCCAGATTGATGATCCGGCCATAGCCCTGCTCGACCATGTCGGGCAGGAACTGATGGCAGCACCAGAGTACGGTCCAGATATTCCTGTCGAGCGTCGCCTTCAGGGTCTGTGCCGTATGCTCGAGAAAAGGCAGGATGATCCCGCCCCCGGCGCAGTTGACCAGAATCTGCGCCGGCCCCAGCAACGCCTGGGTCTTCTCGCGCAGCGCCTTCACCACGGCCTCGTCCGCCAGGTCACCGGCATGGGCCTCGACCCTGACGCCGTACTCGCCACTCAGTTCGCCCGTCGCCGTGCGCAACTGATCCGACGACAGATCCGCCAGCATCAGATCGGCGCCCAGCGCCGCCAGACGCCGGGCAATGGCGTAGCCAATGCCCTGGGCTGCACCGGTGACGACGGCCACCTGGCCGGCAAGCGGAGCTGGAGCCATGCCCGGCAGACTCATCGTGCCACCTCGATCGGACCACCCGCGCCAAATTCAGGAGTGGGTGCCGATCCCCAGGTGTCAAGCGACTCGGCCACGGCCTCGAGCATGCGAGCTTCACGAGCGCCATGCTCGGGAAACTCCTCCATGCCGAAGCTGTATTCGACGGTGCTGCCATCCGGGTCGAGGAAATACAGGAAGATGCTGTTGGAAGGCGGATGACGGCCAGGACCGTAAACGATCTTGATGTCATGCTTCTTCATGCGGTACAGCGCCTTGCCGACATCATCGATGTCCGTGACCATGAAGTTGATGTGGTGCAGGCGGTTGGCACTGGCCGGGCCGACCGCAAAGGTATGGTGGAAGGGATTCGGATGGCAGCGCATGAAGGAGATGCGGTCTTCGATTAAATCCGAAACACGGAAGCCGAAATCCTCGATGAACGCCTTGCAGCAGGCCTCGAAGTCAACCGCGCCGATGACCACGTGCCCCAGGCGCGCAATCTGCGCGACCGTCGGCACGAAGGGTTTGGCCATCTGCGTGATGCTGCCGTACATCTCCACCGTCAGTTGGCTGTGCCGCTCGACGACCCGCAGGGTGCGCCCCTGCTTGAGCTTCCGGCACTCGTCCCCGGCAACCCAGACAGGCTGCATGCCCAGCCCGGAAAAGTGCTCGAACGCCTTGTCCAGCTCGGTCTCGTTTTCCAGCTCGAAGGCGACGCGCTTGAGACCCGCCTCGGGAGCACTGCACAGCAGGACATTGTGGTGGTCGCGGCTGCAGCGGAAAAAGGCCATGCCATCGCGCTGCTCGACAAGATCCAGGCCGACCAGGTCACGGTAGAAAGGTACCGACCGATCAAGGTCGGTGACATTCACCGCCACGTAGGCCAGTTTCTGATAACGGAATGGAACGCTCATTGGACATGGCTCCTGCTAGAGAATGATGCTGACGCGGCCATGCGGGCGCAGGGCTTCGAGATCGAGACGGCACAGCTTTTCACGGATGCGCAGCTGGCCATCCACCCGGCACAGGCGGTAATGGCTGCTGCCGATATAGGCATCGGTATTGCCCCACTTGCTGCGGTAGGTGACAAACGCGGCGGACACGCGGACTTCATCCTCGTTTTCACCCGGATGAATACGCACATTGCTGACCAGATGACGGGTACGTGAACGCGGATATTCCGAGTGCGCACTCTTCTTCATCAGGCGGATCACCCGCTCATTCATGCGCAGGCGGTCATCGGCGATATAAAAGAGTGTCTTTTCCGGATCCGCACCTACGGGTAGGTCAGTGGACGGTACATAATAGGAAGCGTCCTCGGTATACAGCTCGAGCCACTCCTTGAGCTTCCAGTCATCGAGCAATTCGGCTTCGAAATACAGCAGATCCTCGACTTCGCTGCGGCTGGCAATCTGGTTCATGGGCATCTCCTCACTCGGCATCTTCTTGGGTCATTTGCTGGTTCCAGCGGGACCAGAAAACGCGCATTTGCAGTTCGTCATCGTAAGCAGGCGATTCGAGCCCCATGCCCTTGGAGATGTCGTTCCA
Source organism: Pseudomonas sp. GD03919 (assembly GCF_029814935.1). Lineage (NCBI taxonomy): Bacteria > Pseudomonadati > Pseudomonadota > Gammaproteobacteria > Pseudomonadales > Pseudomonadaceae > Pseudomonas > Pseudomonas sp. GD03919. The sequence goes on along the minus strand of NZ_CP104582.1, from coordinate 1,992,414 downwards.
CTCGACCAGTTGGTGGTTCTGGAAACCGTTCTGGCAGGCTTCCAGCGCCTCGACATCATCCGGCGTGGCAAAGCCACCCGGGCCGAGGAATTCCAGGAAGTTGTAGAGACGATATTTGCGCGCCCATTCCGATTCGTTCTTCGGCGCCAACGCCCAGCCATTGATATGCATATGGCCCGGCTCCAGCGGATAGAAGGTGCGCACGGTCACGGCCATGATGTCGTTGATGACCAGGTTCGGATAAATCAGCATGTTGCGGTTCTTGAAGGCGATGCGGTCGGCCATGTCCTTGCCGTGCAGTTCCACCAGACGGGCATAGATGGCGTCCATTTCGCGTTTGCCATCCTCGCCGAACAGTGGAATCCACTGGGCTACCGGGCGCCCCCAGGGTGCGCTGTATTCGAGTACGGCATGGCCATTGCCCAGGTCGTAGCTTTTGCCTTCCAGCGCGACGTTGGTCAGGCCGCCATTGGTATTGAGCAGGTAGTCCAAGTAACTGGCATGGGTGGTGGCGGCGTGATAGCCGTCGATGCTGTTCTCCACCAGCAACTTCCAGTTGGCGCGGATCGCATACTCCTGGGCGCCGTCGACAATGCCCATGCCGCTTTCCGAGTGATTGGAAATCAGGTCCAGGTATTCCTTGGCCCCAGCCAGATAGTCCGGCAGGGACTGGATATTGGCGTCGAAGCTGATGAAACAGAAACCGGCATAACTGTCGAAGCGCGGCACAGGACGCAGATCACTGCTGCCATCACAGTTGAAGTCATCGCCATAACTTTCCTTGCCCGGCTGGCTTTTCAGCTTGCCGTCACAACCGAACACCCAGCCATGGTAGAAACACTGGAAGTTCTTGCTGTTGCCGGCCGACTCACGGCATACGGTGGCACCGCGATGCGGGCAGGTATTCAAAAAGGCGTTGAGCCGCCCTTTGGTGTCGCGGGTAAACAGGATATTGCGCTTGGCAATGGTGCGGGTAACGAAGTCGCCCGGCTTTTCCAGTTCGGATTCATGGCCCAGGTATAGCCAGCACTTGTCGAATACCTTGCGGTACTCATCGCTCATGATGTCATCTTTAACGAATGTGGAGCGCGACACATGAAACGTCGAATGTTCTTCATCGATCTGTATGAGTTTGATTTTCGAATCAGGCTTCATAAATCTCTCCGGTATTGAATTTGTTATTTTCTGCTTGCACGCAAGTCAATTCCCGAGCCAGTCAGACGACGACTCCTCAGTAGAGCCATATCCCTGTCAGGTTTGAATTAAGTTCTCCGGCGCGGAGTCTGTTATTTACTGCACTTTCGCAAGTCGGTTCCCGGATCGGCCAAGCGTTGGCCGTCCAGTAGCGCTCCATCCCTGACCCAGCGTCGGGCCATGGCCATGTCCTTGGGTGAGTTCCAGCTGACACAGCCGAGCAGTCGGCCGTCATCGTCGAGGCGGAACTGGCTGAATCGACCGCTGCCCGGATTCCCGCGCAGCACCGCCCGGCCAGCCAGCGCATCACCAACGACCTGCAGATTGAGCGTTCCCTGGTCGGACCAGAACCAGATCGGGCGCTGGCAGGAACTCGGCTCACCGACCAGGTTGCGCGCCACGCAGGCGGCGTGTTCCTGGGCGTTGGCCCAGGTCTCGACGCGACCATGCCGGCCGCCACCTGGCTGGGAGGCCACATCGCCCGTCGCATAGATCTCCGGGATGGCCGTGCGGCCGAACTCATCCACCCTGATGCCGGCGTCATCACAGATGCCGAGATCGGCAAAGGCTTCGACATTGGGCTGCACCCCGATGCCGGCAAGAATGCTGTCGGCCTTGATCCGGGTGTTGTCGGAGAGTGAAACGCTGCCGTCTGCTGCAATGCTCTCCACCGTGGCGCCGTGGATGATCTCCACGCCACGCTGGCGATGCAGGTTGCCAAGGTGTGCGGCGATGTCCGCATCCAGGCTTCTCGGCATCAGCCTCGGCGCCGCCTCCACCAGGGTGACGCGGCAACCGTGGTCGACTGCCGCCGAGGCGACTTCCAGACCGATCACCCCGCCGCCGACAATCACCAGTGACGGCTTGCCCAGCAATGCGTGGCGCAGCTTCTCTGCCTGCTCCACGGTACGCAGGTAGGTGACGCGATCATCATGGGCGCAGGGCAGCAGGCGCGGGCGCACGCCGGTGGCAATCAACAGCCGGTCATATTCGAGCCGGCGCCCATCTTCCAGCGACACCACGCGGCCGGCCGCATCGACGGCGATGATGGGGCAGCCCAGGATCAGGTCTATATCGGACTCGGCAAAAGCTTCCGCTGGCTGGATCAGCTTCAACGGCTCCACGTCCAGCCTCAGCATTTCCTTGGACAGTTGCGGACGTTCGTAGGGCAGGTGCCGCTCATCCCCAACCAGGGTGATGCGTCCCTCGTAACCGGCACGCCGCAGTTCCACCGCAGCCGCGGCGGCGGCTTGACCCGCACCAGCAATGACGATGCTGTTGATTTCAGTCTTCATGTCTCTTCTTCTTGTTCGCACAGGCAGGCTAGGCATGGCTCATCCCGGACCTCCAACAAACAGACCGTACTGTCTGTTTGTTATGAGCTGTGCGGATACTCCCTCCCCGGGACATGGCTGTCAATGATTTTTTTGCGACCCTGCCATTCATCGCCTGCCGCTCGAAACTCGACGAGGAGCGGCGCGGCCTGGCGGCCGGCAGACAACTGGGGCACCGGAGCGTATTTAGGGCTGGACGCCCCCGCCCGCACATTGTTTAATTATGCATACGTTATACATGCATACAAAAAGAGGCGATCATGAACACCCTATTCGAAAAAGGCGCACTGGCGGGCAAACGCATTCTGGTTACCGGTGGTGGCAGTGGCCTGGGACGCGAGCTGGCAACCGGACTGGCCGCGCATGGCGCCAAGGTCTACATCTGCGGCCGCCGTGAAAGCGTATTGGCAGAAGCCGCGGAGCATATCCAGCGGGAAACCGGCAATACCGTCGGCACCCTGATCTGCGACCTGCGCAACCCGGAAATGGTCGAAAGCATGATCGATCAGATCTGGGCGGAAGGCCCGCTCACCGGCCTGATCAACAATGCCGCCGCCAACTTCATCGCCCCGACCAAGGACTTGAGCCCCCGCGGTTATGAAGCGATCCGCTCAACCGTGATGGACGGCAGCTTCTTCGCCACCCTGGCTTGCGGGAAACGCTGGATCAAGGAAGGTATCAAGGGCTCGGTGCTGAGCAACCTGGTCACCTGGGTCTGGACCGGGTCGGCCTTTGTCGTGCCGGCAGCCATGGCCAAGAGCGCAATCAACAACATGACCCAGTCCCTTGCCGTCGAGTGGGGCGGTTATGGCATCCGCCTCAACGCCATCGCACCCGGCCCCTTCCCGACCGAGGGCGCCTGGGAGAAGCTCAATCCGATCGAAGATGCATCGATCGGCGCGACCCAGTCCGACCAGATACCCATGCGCCGCTATGGCCGCATGGATGAGCTGCGCAACCTGGTCATCTTCCTGATGTCCGATGCCTGCGAATTCCTGACCGGACAGACCATTGCCATCGACGGCGCGCATCACCTTGCCGCCCCCAGCACCTTTGCCGGCCTGACTGAAATGACCGACGAGCAGTGGGCCAGGGCCAAGGAAAAAATCAAAGCCGCCTCCGAGCGGGACAAGAAAATGCGTTCGGTATGATCAAGGAGAAACAGGCATGACCGACTCAGCACTGAAACTTACCATCGATAATGGCCTGGCTCGCCTGGTATTCACCCAGGGCAAACGGGGCAACCCTATCGACGGCGCGCTGTGCCGCGAGCTCAACGAAGCCTCCGTGGTTCTGTCCGAGCACAAGGACGTCAGGGCCGTCCTGATTACGGCGGAAGGCCCCGCATTCAGTTACGGCGGCGACATCGCCAGCTTCCTGACCAAGCTCGACGAGCTGCCGGGCATGATCAAGCGCTGGACCAGCGACCTGCATATGGCCATCGCCCGCCTGCAAAGAATGGATGCCCCCCTGATCGCGTCGGTACACGGCGTCTGCGCGGGCGGCATGGCCGGCTTCATTGCCGGCTGCGATATCGTAGTCGCCGCCGAAGACAGCAAGTTCGTGGCCGCCTATACCGGTATCGGTTACTGCTGCGACGCCGGCAGCTCGGTCACCCTGAGCAGAAGAATGGGCCTGGCCCGCGCCCGGAAGTTCCTTCTGCTCAATGAGACCCTTGACGCCGGCACCGCGCTTGCCGCTGGCCTGATTGACGAGATCTGCGCGATCGACGAGTACACCGCCCGCGCCAATGCCATTGCGACCAGGCTCGCCGCCGGTCCGACCAAGGCCTATGGGGAAGTACGCCGGCTGCTGCTGTCGGCCGGGTCGCAATCACTGGAAACGCAGCTTGAAAACGAAGCGCAGGCACTGGCCAGATGCGCGGGAAGCAGCGATGCAAGGGAAGGACTGACCGCCTTTGCAGAAAAAAGAAAGCCCGTCTACACGGGGCAATAGATAAAAGCGCGGATGCGTGTCACGGACAGGCGATCACTGTGACAGGCATTCCGCGCCAGACCTGCAAAAGGCCACTCAGTCGTTGGAGCGGACTTTTATATCGAGCAGATTGTGTTTGACCTTGTTCAGCATGTCGGCAAGCAGAACCCGCTCGTTGTTATCGAGCCCTTCAAGAATCTGCTCACTCATGTCATGACTGATGACCCGCATTTCCTTGATCGTCTGCTTGCCCAGCGTCGTCAGGAAGACCCGCTTGATACGCCGGTCCACCGGATCAGGATTACGCATGATGAAGCCGGAGACTTCCAGACGATCGATGATGCCACCCAGCGCGGCCTTGCCCAGTTCGAGCATATTGGCCAGATCGCTTTGCGCCATACCGTCATGGCGGGACAGGTAGGCCAATACCCACCATTGCGAGCGGGTCACCCCCAAGGGCTTCATCAGGTTGTCGAAGACGATGCGACGCAAACGCGAAACATCGTGCATCAGGAAACCAAGTCTTTGGTCCCAGTTTTCCTCTTCAATCTGACGGCCATTCCTGCTTACCGTTAACATCTCAACCTCGTGCTTGCCCATTCAGCCCACTCACCCATGATCCATGTGACTCTTGACTAGTCAAGCTAGCCCGCGAAAGCATTACAGAGAGAACCTGCATGACATCATATTATATGCTTGCAGACCTTCCTTGTCTAACCCAAGGACCATGGCTGGCAGCCAAAGGCTATCAGGGGGCATCACACCAGAAGTCGGCAAAGGGCCATTGTTCGGTTGAAGCAACCGTATACTGGGGTGGGAGAACGACCCCCTCGGCAAGCGCGGAGGCAGCCCTTACGAGCCAACGGTCGTCGGCTATAAAGGATCTGCCCAATGCCAGGAAATCACACTGCCCACCCGCAACCATGGCTTCTGCCGCAAGCGGCTCAGGGACATGGCCGGTACATACAACTGGACACCCGGCCACGTCACGGATCGATCTGGAAAATTCCGGATTTTCATATACAGCATCACCGCCGGCATCTTCAGACACACCACCACTGGCAACGGAAATGTAATCCACCCCCTCACTGACCAGCTTGCCGGCATATTCACACGCCTCACCGATATCCCAGCCGCCCCTTACAAGATCGCTGGCATTGATACAGACCCCCAGGGTCTTGCCTGACGGCAACGCCTTCCTGATCGAGCGTATTGCCTGCAACGGGAAGCGCATACGATTTTCCAGGCTACCGCCGAACTCGTCAGTGCGCTTGTTCGATAGCGGGGAAAGAAACGAGTGCAACAGATAGCCTCTGGCCGAGTTGATCTCGATATAGTCCACCCCGGCCTCATCCGCCCGCTCCGTGGCATCGATGAACTGTTTCACGATACGCCGGATATCAGCCCGATCCAAGGCACGGGGAACGGGCCAACGCCTGCCCCAGGGTATCGCAGAAGGCGCGGAGGTCTTCCATCCATTCAGCAGGCTAACCGCCCCTCCCTCCCAAGGCGGCGAGGCAGCCGACTTTCGCCCCGCATGATCGAGCTGAATCCCGACAGGTACCGGGCTGTAGCTTTTAAGGCGTTGCACGAATTGCATCAACGCAACCAGCTGAACGTCATTCCAAAGGCCTAGGCACCCCGGTGTGGCTCGCCCGTCAGGCGAAACGCTCGTTGCCTCTATTGTCACCGCCGCAACTCCGGTGCAACTCAGATGGCCATAGTGTTGCTCATGCCAGGGCTGGATTGTTCCGTCCCGGCTCGCATGCTGGGCCACAGGCGCAACGATGATCCGGTTCTCCAGCGTTCTTGAACCCAGCATGGCCGAAGAAAACAGCTTCCCCACCCTTCCCCCTCACCACAGTCAAAAAGTCAACAGGACCCACCCACGCTGCAGGAAACGCGGGTTCGCCCCCTCGCCCAACGATCCACATATGGAGCGGCGCAACACGCCAGACGCGGAGCACCCACCACACGACGAAAAGCGGCCGCATCCGGTCTATGGGTCGGTCTTGGCGAAAACGCCATAGGCAAGCATCGCAACAGCAACAACCGACACCACCACAAAAACCAGGGCCGGCGTCAATCCCACCACCGCAAAGATATTCGATTCGCCAAACCGGTTATCGGCAAAGCTCAACGCGCGATTCGGCGCCAGCAGCGCCGCCAGGTAGAACAGGGTATTCGCATATCCCGTGCCCACCAGCATCCAGTACAAGTGGCCAGCCAGGCGGGCGGACAACTTCAGCATGACGACCAGAACAGCGACCAGGATAATCAGCATGCCATTGAGCATCCCGCCCACGTGCGCACGCGCCCAGGCACCCGGATCACCCGGGATGACGAACTCCGTAATACTGCCCGGGATGAACTCCATGCCGCCCAACAAGCTGACCAGCAAGCCAAACCCGGTCAGCATGCCGATCAACAGGATAATCGTGCCATGACCAATCATGTTTCTCTGTTGTTTATTCATATTGTTATTCTTCCCTTCACATTGAGGTGACTATTTCATCAGCGGCCAATACCCAGGCCCGGCAAGCATGTATTGCCTTGGCATCCGCAGGTCGGCTTGCAGCTGGCGCGCCGCATGGACAGGCCAGCGCGGGTCGTCGAGCACGGTGCGCGCCAGCGCGATGAAATCCGCTTGCCGCTCGGCAATGATGCTTTCCGCCAACTCGGCATCGGCGATCAGGCCAGCACAGATAACCGGGCAGGAAACATGCCGGCGTACCGAACTGGCCATATGGACCTGGTAGGCGGGCTTGTTGTCGTAGCGCACGCCCTGGCAAGCCCCGCCACTGGAAACGGATATGTAATCGACCCCAGCCTGCTCCAGCCTGCCGGCATAGACTGCCGCATCCTCAAGGCTCCAGCCCTCGTCGAGCCAGTCACTGCCATTGATGCGAATACCCAGCGTCAGGTCCGGCACCGCCTTGCGCACCGCGTCGACCACTGCGAGCGGAAAACGCATCCTGTTTTCCAGGCTGCCGCCATACGCGTCGTCGCGTTGGTTCGATATCGGCGACAGGAAGGCGTGCAGCAGATAACCGTGCGCGGAGTGGATCTCGATATAGTCAAGGCCCGCCCTGGCAGCGCGTGCCGCAGCGGCGGCAAAGGCCTCGGTTATGCGCCTGATGCCGTCAGCATCGAGCGCCGTGGGCGTGGGCCACGCCGTGCCCCATGGCAGCGCCGAGGGGGCTAGGGTTTCCCAGCCCCCCTGCCCCGGCTCCATTGGCTTGCCCCCCTCCCACGGCGGCAGGGCCGAGCCTTTGCGGCCAGCATGGTTCAACTGGATGCCGATGGCGACATCGCTGTAGTCACGCACCCGTCCGACCAACTGTCCCAGGGCTGACATCTGCTCATCATTCCAGAGCCCGAGACAGCCATGGGTCACTCTGCCTTCTTCGGCGACCCCGGTCGCTTCGATCGTCACGGCCGCAGCGCCGGAACAGGCCAAGTGCCCCAGATGCTGTTCATGCCAGGGCTGGACGACACCGGCCTTGGCTGAATACTGGCACATGGGCGCCACCACCAGCCTGTTCTTCAGGGACAGTCTGCCCAGGGGATGAGGAGTGAAAAGCTGGCTCATGAATAGCTCCCGGCGCTCACAATAGGCCTACGATGCTGATGGCCGCGATACTGTTGTAGGGCACGCCACCCAGGTTGTGGCTGAGCCCCATGCTTGGGCTGACCAGTTGCCTGTCACCCGCGCGTTCGAGCAGTTGCAGGTAGTTCTCATAGACCATGCGCAGACCGGAGGCCCCCACCGGGTGGCCAAAGCACTTCAGGCCGCCATCGATCTGGCAGGGCGTCTTGCCGTCCGCGTCGTATTTGCCGTCGAGGATGTCGCGCCAGGCCTGGCCGTCCTCGGACATACCCAGGTCTTCCATGGTGACCAGCTCGGTAATGGAGAAGCAGTCGTGAACTTCCATCAGGCTCAACTGCCTGCGCGGGTCATCGATACCGGCTTCCCGGTAGGCGGCCTTGGCGGCCAGCCGGGTGTTCTGCACGTAACTGCCGTCCCACTGACCGGTCCCGGACTCCCGCCCGCTGCTGGCGGACAGCTGCAATGCCTTGATGCTGACCAGGTCCTGCTTGCCCAGGGCACGGGCGATTTCTGGCGTGGTAACGATGGCACAGGCGGCACCATCGCTCACCCCACAGCAATCGAACACACCCAGCGGATCGGCGATCATCGGCGCCGCCAGGATAGTCTCCATGCTCACCTCCTTGCGCAGGTGGGCCTTGGGATTCTTCGCGCCGTTCACATGGCTTTTCCATGAGACGCGGGCCATGGCCTGCTTCAGCTCATCCTTGCTGACGCCGTAGCGGCTGCGGTAGCCCGCAGCGAGCTGGGCAAACCCGGCGGGAGCCGAGCAGTAGGGAATCCACAGGTCATTGAAAGTGCCCTTGGTCGGCACCGGCAAACCGCCAAAACCGGTGTCCTTGAGCTTTTCCACGCCAACGGCCAGGGCGATGTCCACCGCCCCCGAGGCGACGGCATAGGTCGCGCCGCGCAAGGCCTCGGTTCCCGTGGCGCACATGTTTTCCACCCGCGTCACCGGAATGCCCTGCAGGCGCAATGCGGTCGACAATGGAATGGCAGAGTTGCCGACGTTGGCCTGATCCAGCGCCGAGCCAAACCAGGCGGCATTGATCTGCGCCTTCTCGATTCCGGCATCCGCCAGCGCCTCGGCAAAGGCTTCGTTGATCAACTGCTCGGTGCCGACGTCCCAACGCTCGCCAAAGCGCGAACAACCCATGCCGATGATTGCTACCTTGTCTTTGATACCTGAAGCCATTGTCAGCTCCTCAAGAAATGGATGGATCGGGTTGGATGGCCGGGACCGCCTTCCAGAAATAACGGCGATAGCCACGCAGCCTGTCATTGGCCTTGACCCGGAAGACCATTTTCAAGGGCGTCCCCACATCGAGCTCCTGCTTGCCGACATCGACGATTTCCATCAGCAGCCGTGCGCCGTTATCGAACTGGGCAAGACCGACATACAGGGGCGGAGCCGGGTAGTACTGCAGCCAGTCGGCACTCAGGGTCGCGACCCGCGCGGGCTGGTCCGCAAGGCTGACGGGAACCTGCGAGTCAGCCTCCCCGCAATTGACACAGTTGGGCAGGCTGGGGAACTGGATGCTGCCGCAGCCCTGGCACTGCCCGCCGGTGAAGGCGAGAACCTGCTCATGGGCACGGTATTGCTGAGCGATGGAAGCCTTGGTATCGACCTCGGAACGCGGCCCCCAATCGATGTTGAGTTCACCCGCGAAGGACAGCATCTTCAGGTAGGAGGTTTCCTCGATCCCTTCCGCCAGGGCTCCTCGCACACCGCGTTGCGGCCTGCGCGCGCCGGCTTCCTTCCTGAACAGGGCGACATCACAACCCTGGCCGAAGGCAACCAGCATGATCACCTGGCCAGGCTCGGCTTTTTCCAGCGCATCGGCCAGCTGCAGCAGGCTGTGGGCGGCCCCGATGTCGCCAACCCCTTCCTGGAAGTCATCCAGCAGAGTCGCGCCGCCAATACCCAGTTTCTTGACGAGCAGCTTGTCGCTGCCCTTGGGCGCCCCACTCAAGCCAAACCAACCGATATCCGCGGCGCCGATAGCGGTTTTCTGCAGCAGGGCAGCGACGGTCGCGGGCACCAGCCTGCCAACCCCCTCATCACGTATCCAGCGCTCTTCGGCGTAATAGTCGTAGTCCTGGCCGCTCATGCGGTAGTGGTCAATGAACGGTACGTTCAGGGACTCACTGCCCAGGTAACTCGCCAGCCGTTCGCCCTCCCCCACCTGCATGGCCACCGCGCCCGAGCCATAGGTCATTTCCTGGGCGCTGGCCGGCCTGGCCGAGCGCCGCTCACTCGCGACGAGCAGGCGCTGGCGCTGCTCCGGGTTGCTCAACTCGTTTATCAGGCCGGCGAGACCCGACCGCGTACTGCCGCCGAGATCGGCGCAAGCGACCTGCCCCGGCAGCCCCAGTGCCGTGGCCACGGTACTGGCATTCTGCAAGTCGGCAAACGGGGCGGTGGTCGATGCGAGCAGCAGACGGGCGATCCCTTCGCGCTGGCCGCCAAGGCAATCCCGAGCCGCCTCGACGGCCAGGGTGATGCTGTCTTCATCCCAGCTGCACAGCGCCTTGTGCCCCTTCCCGCGCATTGACGGGAACGCCCACGCATGCGCTTGGGCTATGGCACTTCTGGCCATGCGCAGTCGCGGCAGGAAAACGCCGTAAGCCGTGATGCCGACAGAATGAGAGGTGGTCATTGCAGTTCTCCAGGTTGAGCGGGTTACAGCATGTTTAGCATTGAACATTTAGTATCAAAGCATACAATATACTTAACTATCAAAAGCAAGTCATGCCCATTATGGAGGCTCATATGCCCTCAAGCGCGACATCCCCCGTGCAACGCCCTATCCGCTCGATGCTGTTCGTCCCGGCAGACAGCGAGCGCAAACTGGAGAAGTCCAGCAACCTTCAGGCCGACGCCCTGGTGTTCGACCTCGAAGACTCGGTCCTGCCTGCACGCAAACCCGTTGCCCGGGACAAGCTCAAGGCGTTCCTGCCGACCTATGCCGGCAGCGGGCAGCCCTGGGTACGCGTCAACGACCTGGAGTCCGGTGAACTGCTGAACGACCTCGCCGCCATCGTCCCCCTCGCCCCGGCGGGTATCGTCCTGCCGAAAATCCGCGGCCCGGAGGATCTCGACCTGGTGGGCCACTGGCTGGACATGGCCGAATGCATGGCCGGTATCGAGCAGGGCAGCACGCGGATCATCGCGGTCGCCACGGAAACGCCCGAAGCGGTGCTGCGCATGGCCGATCTGATAAAGTCCAGGCGCCCTCGCTTGCTGGGACTGATCTGGGGGGCGGAAGACCTGAGCAGCGCCATCGGCGCGGGCGACCCCCGCACCATGCAGGGTGCCTGGCGCCAGACCTATGAATTCGCGCGTATCCAGGCCCTGCTGGCCGCCCACGCGCTGGGTATCCAGGCAATCGATACCGTCTATGTGGACTTCCGCGATCCGCAAGGCTGTGAAGCCAACTGCCGGGATGCCAGTTATGACGGTTTCACCGGCAAGGTGGCCATTCACCCATCGCAGGTGGAGATCATCAACACGGCATTCTCACCCAGTGCGGAACAGATCGATTATGCCAAGCGTGTAGTGGCTGCGTTTGAACAGGGAGAAGGGGCTGTGTCACTGGATGGCAAGATGCTGGATATCCCGCATCTGAAATCAGCTCGCAAGGTACTCAGCCACCTGAGTTGAACTGGGAGGGAGGCGGCCCTTGTACGGCCGCCCTCTTCGGTTCTGCAAGCGTTGCACGCAGCATTAGCGCAGCGTCAGCACCAGACTGATGGCACCGACCACCAGCAGCCAGAGATCGACAGGCAGTTGCATTGCGGTGCCGCGCAACTCCATGAAATCGAGCACGACATAGCGCGCCTTGATAAAGGCAATCACGGCAGCAGCAGCGGCAGCGCCGCGCAATGACAGCAGACCATGCATCGCATCGGAGGTAAAACCGAGCGAGAGCGAGGTGATGAGTACCAGTCCGATGAAAACGGCGCCGAGGCGGGTAACGGAAGTCGTCATGAGCTGCTCCCAATGTAGACAAACGAGAAGATCAACAGCCAGAGCAAATCGACCATATGCCAGTAACCCGCAACGCTTTCGACTCGGCCTTGCGAATGGGCAGCAGACTGATCGGCCAGGGACCGCCGCCAAATGACCAGCAGCAGGCTGCCGATGGCGACATGCAGCAAATGCAGGCCGGTGAGCACGAAGTAGTACATGAAGAATGGCGATGTGGTCAGGCCATTGCCATCGACCAGCTCCATCGCGTACTCGGTCAACTTGATCACCGCGAGGGCTGCCGCTGCTACAAGTGCCCAGCCCAGCCACTGCCGGGTTGCCACCCAATTGGCGGCACGGTGCATCTGCACGGCGCGCGCGACGGCATAAGAAGAGCCAAGCAGCACCAGCGTATTGGCAAATCCGAGCGCCAACACCAGATCGGATGCATCACGGATAAAGGCCTCGCGATCTTCACTCAGCGCCCACAGGTAGGCACCAAAGAACATCGCAAAAATGCTCATGTCACCAAGCAGGAAAAGCCACATTCCAGGCTCGGCCGGCAGCGACCTCTTACCCTGTGCGATGTTTTTCCCAAGGAGTTCCTTGCAGCTCTCAATAACGGTCATGGGCATATACCTGCTGGGTGCTATCGGAGGCATTCAACGCCAGACTGCGCAGCGTCAGCCCCATGCAGATCAGCCAGATCGAGTAGGTGGTCAACGCCAGCCAGAAGATAAGGAAACCGTTCCAGGCGAGCGGGCCACTCCTGAACGCGAATGCGAGAATGTCGAAGGTAAAAGAGAAGCCGACCCACAGATTGAGGAAGCCGATCCAGCGGGGAAACAAGGAGCCTTCACCATTCAACGCAGCCACGGCAATCGCCAGATTCTGGATGATGAAGGGGGCAATCGGCGTGATGAACATCAGCCACGACAAGTCGTTGAGCAGCACGGTCAGTTCGGGGCTGCGGTCGGAACGGAAACCCGCGGTCGCCATGATCAACATGGGGAGCAACAGGCACACGCACGTCACGGTACCGCTGACCAGTTGCACGAACGTCAGCACCGGAGCCTTCGACTCGGTGCGCCACATCACGAAGGTAATGCCCGCCACCAGCGGAATCACCAGGCCAAGACTGACCGAGGAAATAACAATCCCCATGGTTACGTGAGTGCCACCCGCGTAAAATCGGGCCACCTCCTCGGCCGTATTTCCAGGCCCCAACGGAAACGGCAGCAAACCGGCCACCAGCCAACCAATCAACGAAATGATGATCGCGAGTGGCCCACACCACCCACATAGCAGCAGAGTCTTTCTTGCAACAGGTGACAGTTCCATATTGCAGCTCTCGGTATGAAGGGCAGAGATATTGACCCATGCCCTACCGAACTACGGATAGCCAGAAACGCATCCATTCGGTAGTCGCAGTGGGCGTATACGCGTGGACGACCAGATCACCGTCTTGGTTTTTTCACACCCTCAGACCGGGTCCCAGGTAAAAACATCGCCCGAGCGATGCAGCGGGTAGAAGTCGTCCTCGAACATGGGGAAGACCCGCTCGATGATGCTGTCCGGCGTCCAGCCGTCGGAGGTATGCGCGGTGCGCACCGGGCGGGGCTGGGAGAACAGATAGATCTCGTTGTTGCGCACACCGAAGATCTGCCCGGAGATGTCCTTGGCCGCATCACTGCCCAGGGCCACCACGAACGGGGCGATCTTTTCGGGAATCAGTTTCTTCAGGCCTTCCACGCGGCGCTTCTGTTCCGGTGTTTCATCCGGGATCGAACTGACCATGCGGGTCCAGGCGAAGGGCGCGATGGCATTCGAACGGACACCAAAGCGTTGCATATCCAGGGCGATGGCCTTGGACAGACCAACAATGCCGAGCTTGGCCGCGCAGTAGTTGGCCTGACCGAAGTTGCCCACTAGGCCGGAGGTCGAGGTCATGTGAATGAAGGCGCCCGAACCTTGCTCCTTGAACCTTGGCGCGGCCGCCCGGCTGACGTTGAAGCTGCCTTTCAGGTGAACGGCGATGACCGCATCGAACTCCTCCTCGCTCATCCGGTGGAAGATCACGTCACGCAGGTTGCCCGCGTTATTGACGATGATGTCGATACCGCCAAGCTGATCGCAGGCCGCCTCGACCATGGCCTGGGCCTGGGCGAAATCAGCAACCGAATGCTGATCGGCAATGGCTTCACCACCCATGGCACGGATCTCACTGACCACCGCCTCGGCGGGAGACTCGCCGGTGCTACTGCCTTCGAGGGATACGCCCAGATCGTTGACCACGACCTTGGCGCCCGCCTCGGCCAGCGCCAGCGCAATGCTGCGTCCGATGCCACGGCCCGCGCCAGTGACCAAGGCCACCTTGCCGGCCAATAAGGTGTTGTTGATTTGACTCATGCTGCAATTCCCCCACTGTGAATACGAATGAATAGCCAGGCCCGCTCCCCCATCGCTACAGGGCAGTCATCATGATCGACCAGGCGCTGGCCAAATGGTCCCGCTGCTCGGGATGGGCAATGGCAATCAGGGCCTCGGCACGGGCATGCACGGACAACCCCCTAAGCACCGCAACGCCGTACTCGCTCACCACATAGTCGGCATCCTGCCTGGCAATCGCGGTATTGCAGCTACTCGGGATGGCGGCGACTATCCGGCTGAAACGCCCGTTATCCGACATCGAAGGCAGCACGATGATCGAACGCCCTCCCTCCGACATCCGCGCGCCCTGGACGAAATTCGGCAGCCCGCCGACGCCCGCCAGTTGACGGCCATTGATGGAGTCGGCGTTGACCTGGCCAAAGAGATCAACCTCGACAGCCGAGTTGATGGCACAGAAGTTCGCAATGGCGGCGATCTTGCACGGGTCATGGGTATCGCCGACCGGCCGATAGAAGAAGCTCGGGTCTTCGGCCGTGCGCTGGTAAAAATCGCTGTTCCCCAGCGCCACGCCGATCTGGATGCTTTCCGGCCCCTTGATGACCCCGGTATCGATCAGCTCCAGCACTGGCGCCATGACCATGCCGGAGTAGATGCTCAGGTTCCGGTGTGATTTCAGCGAGGAAATGATGGCCGACTGGATCTTGCCGATTCCCAGCTCGATGGTGTCGCCATCGCGCACCAGGCCGGTGACGTGGGCGGCAATCCGGCCCTGCAGTTCGGTGGGCTGCCCGTTGTCGTAGGACAGCACCTCCCACGGCGCGTCGCAGGCAATGTCTATTTCGTCCCAGCGTATGCTGAATGCGCCCCGGGTCCTCGGCAGTGACGAGTTGACATGCGCCACACGCTGGCGGGCTCGGCGCCATACCGCCGGGATGAAGTCCTGGCAGGGCCCCAGGGAACAGATGCCATGTCGATCCGGCGGACTGACCTGGACGATGGCGATATCGATGTCGTCCATCCCAGCCAGATCACGGTAGATCCCCTGGTAGTCCAGTGGCAGCAACTCCGCACGACCGCTGGCAAAGCCCTCACGCAAGCCGGGCAGCATGAAGTAGTTGCGCTGGCGAGCCGCCTGATGCAAGCCGATATAGTCGGAGTGATTGATGCCCGGGAAATGCGCGCCGATGAAACGCACGCCGTTGCACGCCTCGGGATTGGCTTGCAGGGCCTGGTAAAAAGCCAGGCTCTCGCCCGACACCCCCGGAACGTAGATGTTCATGCCCGGCCGCAGGCTGGCAACCACCGCGTCCAGGGTTCTATTGGTAGGCATGCTGATTCCCGTTTCTTATTGTTATGCTTGCGGCTTGCCGATGACGGCCTGCCCACTGATGGCGACCTGCTCGGCGCCATCTACCCTGGCCGAGAGATTCAACAGCAAGTGACCGTCTTCGCGCCCGGCGACCTCGGCCTGGCAACGGATCCGCTTGCCCACCGGCATGATGGACAGAAAGCGCGCACTGAAGCTGCGGATATCCTCCGCTGCGAAATGGCTGTCCAGCAGGCGTCCCAGCAACGCCATACCCAGCATGCCGTGTACGATCACGTCATCGAAACCGGCTTTCTGCGCAAAGGCCCGATCCAGGTGTAACGGGTTGCTGTCGCCGGACGCCTCGGCGTAGCGATGCAGCATCTCTGCGCTGATGGGATCGGAGACGAACTCGGCAATCCGCTCACCAGGCTGCGCATGCGCGAAAGATGTCGTCATGGTCGTTCTCTCAAATGTTGCGCAAGATCAGGATCTGCCTGGAACCGCCGACGAGGGTCTTGTCCGCGCGCAGTATGCGTGACTCAATCACCAGGAACTCGCGGGTGCCGTTCTTCCTGGTGTAGTGATCGCTGATGCCCCTGTGCACTTCCAATACATCGCCCGCATGGATCGGCGCGTGATACTCGAAAGACTGCTCGGCGTGCAGGACACGGTGCAGCTTGATATCCAGCGCGGTGAGAATGGCCCGGGAACTGCCGCCCTCGCCTTCGATGACCTTCATGTAGGTGGGGGGCGCCGGGCTGTCGGCCCCGGCCCCAGCCACACCGATGGCCTGATTGAACCGATCCAGACTTTCGCGGGTTACCCGAACCTCGAAAGGAGGATGCTGATAGCCGATGTAGCCTGTTCCGCTCATCTCACCGACTCCGGCCATGGCGGCTGAAATACCCACTCATATCCTGCTCGCCCGACAACAGCTCGCCATGACGTACACGGCAGGCTTCAACCAGGATGCGCGCCTGTTCCAGCCCGAGGTTTCTCAGGAACTTGAACGGCCCACCACTGAAAGAGGGGTAGATATCCGCGATCACACACGCCATGTCGACCATGTCAGGCTGCTCGACGAGCCCTGCGTTCCAGTCTTGCAGCGCCGCCATGGCCATGATGGCGAGGCGCTCCTCCTCGCTGCATCCCCTGGCCGCGCATTGCAGCCCAAGCGCATTGAGAAAGGGCAGCAAGGGCCGCGCACCATGGCTCAGCAGGCAACTGGCACCCAGCAGGCTGGCCACCAGCAGCGCTGCCTCGCGTTCGCGGCAGTCGACAGCGGCGCCGGCCTGGAAAATTTCCGCGGCGCAGCCATTGGCGCCCTTCGCGGACACCCACAGACCGATCGAGCCCGGCTCAAGACTGGCGGCGCCGTCAGCCAGCCAATGGACCTTGAGGCCTTTGCCTCCCGCCGCGCCCCGGGCCAGCACCAGGACATCGTCTTCACCGATCGCACTGGCGTCGGCCAGTTGCGCGCGGCGCTTCTCCAGCTGCCGACCCAGATCGGCCAGCTCAGCCCCCGCCAACGCGATACGCGCGCTCCTGAAGGACTCGCCCGGCCGCAGCTTGGCCGCCTTCTGCCGCTCCAGGAACAGGGTCTTGACCATGTTGCCGGCCACCGGATCGCGGATCAGCTCGACGAATATATCCATTTCCAGGCTGACCGCCGCCGGCATATCCAGCGGCAGCCCCTGGTAAACGCAGTTCATGATGGCCTCATAGGCCGGATAGCGGCTGCGCTGATAGGTACTGATGTCCAGCGCCTTGCACAGGCTGGCGAAAGGATCGGCCCCGCCGGCATCGAATACCGAGCTATCCACGGCAAAATCCGCGGCATACCAGTCGGCCTGTGTGCGCCGCGGCTCCAGCACCAGCGCCTTGGCCGTGGCAATCAGCCCGGATGCCGGACTCAGGCGATCCACCAGGCCCAGTTCCAGCGCCTCCCGGCTGCCGACGGGATCGCCGCCCAGCAGCATGGCAAGCGCCTTGTCGATCTCGATCAGACGCGGCAGGCGCTGGGTGCCGCCGGCTCCCGGCAACAGCCCCAGCTTGATTTCCGGCAGCCCGAGCAGCACCGCGTCACTGTCGACCGCGACACGCTGATGACATGCCAGGGCCAGTTCGAGACCACCGCCCAGGGCCAGGCCGTTGACGGCTGCGACACTCGGCTTGTCGATTCGCTCGAGGCGCAGGAACAGGCGGCCCAGCCGTCCGCACAGGTCATGCAACTGCGCGGGCGAGTCGACCTCGGCCCGATCCGTGAACATACGGATCATTTCCAGATCGGCACCCGCCAGAAATGCCTGCTTGCCGGAGGTGATGACCAGGCCCCGAACGGACGGTTCCCGCTCGACCAGGTCCAGCACTTTTTCCAGCGAATCCATCATCGCGGAGGAAAACACATTCATTGCCCGACCAGGCATATCAATGGTGACGAGCAGAATGCCGTCCGCATCGAGATCAGTACGGATATTGGGATCGGTGATCATAAATCATGCTCTACAGAACCGGCTCCGATCCTGCACAAGGCAGGACCGGCCCGAGTGGATCAGAGGTATTTCTTGAAGTCGGGATTGCGGCGCTCATTGAAGGCCCGCACGCCTTCCTTGGACTCTTCGCTCATGTAGTAGTGCTTGACTGCCTGCACACCGAGGAAGCTGATGCCGCGGATGTTTTCGCTGTCCGCGTTGAAGGAACGCTTGCAGATGGCGATCGCCGAAGGGCTCTTCAGGTTGATTTCCGCAGCCCACGCCTCGACTTCGGCCGCCAGTTGATCATGCGCCACGACCTTGTTGACCAGCCCCATTTCATAAGCTTCCTGAGCCGTGTACTGACGGCAGAGAAACCAGATTTCACGGGCGCGCTTCTCACCCACATGACGGGCCAGCAGCGCCGTGCCCCAACCCGGATCAGCCGATCCGACCTTGGGACCGACCTGGCCGAACTTGGCCTTTTCCGAAGCAATGGTCAGGTCACACAGGGTGGCGAATACGTTGCCGCCACCAATGGCATAACCCTGCACCTGGGCAATGGAGACCTTGCGCAGGTCGCGAATCGCCGTCTGCAGCTCCTCGATCGGCAGGCCGACGGTGCCACGCGGGCCATACAGACCGTCCTCGGACAGGTGTTCCTTCTGGTCGCCACCGGTACAGAACGCCTTGTCACCGGCGCCCGCCAGCACCACGGTATTCACCGAGGCTTCTTCGTTGGCCATCTGGAAGGCCTTGATCAGCTCCTCGACCGTCTGCAGGCGGAAGGCATTGAACACTTCCGGGCGATTGATGGTGATGCGGACGGCGTTCTCGCCTACTTCGTAGAGAATGTCTTCGAACTTGGTCGTCATTTTTCAGCTTCCTGACAATGGATTGAAGGGGAATCAGCCGTGCATGGTCAGACCGCCGGAGACGCTGATGGTCTGGCCGGTCATGAATGAAGCATCGTCGCTGGCGAGGAACGCCACCAGGCCCGGATAGTCGTCAGCCTCGCCGATGCGCCCCAGCGGCACGCCACGCACCATGGCGTCACGGATTTTCTGGCCGGACTCGCCGGTACCGACGAAGGAGTCCATGGCCGGCGTATTGGTCGGGCCGGGGCATACGCAGTTGAGCAGCACATTGCTGCGGGACACCTCACGCGCCAGCGCCTTGGCGAAGGCGATGGTCGCCCCCTTGCAACCGGAATAGACCACCTCACCGGAGGAGCCCACACGGCCAGCATCCGATGCGATGAAAATGATGCGCCCACCGTTGCGAGCAACCATACCCGGCGCCACGGCGTGGGTCAGATGCAGCGGACCCATATAGTTGATGTCGACCACCTTGCGCCAGAAATCCGGCTCGGTCTTCAGGAACGGGATCGGCTTGTCCCAGCCAGCGTTATTGACCAGCGCCCAGGTTGGCCCGAGCTTGCTCTCGAGCTCATTGACCGCCGCACACACCTGCTCGTAGTTGGTGACGTCACAGATGGCGGCATCCGCCTGACCGCCAGCCTGGCGAATCTCTGCGACTGTCTGTTGCGCCGCCTCGGCATTGACGTCGAGCACGCCTACCACCATCCCTTCTTCGGCCAGCCTCTGCGCAATCGCCTTGCCGATCCCGCTCCCGGCGCCTGTCACCAACGCTACCTTTGCTTTCAAACCACGCATTTTCCGTACTCCACTGAATGGCGAACATTAATCGCTACAATTAAGTATGGTTCAATACTACTTTCAAGGAAAGGCAATTGCAACAGAACGAGATCAAAAAAATAAATGCTTAAATATCAATGAGATACACAGCATGAAATCATGCATCAAGACACCAATTATGTATTCATGCATAAATACAAACAGAAATCATCAACCAGCCTTACAACTGTGCCGATGCGCACCCGTCCGCGCCACGATCCGCAACAGACCTGCTCCGCTTGAACGCCTAGCCCAATGCGCTCAACCAATCCACCTGGGTTTCCCCGGGCGTGATGGCGCAGGCATAGGTGTATGCTTGCGGATGCCACGCTGATCCGGACACCCGTTCCACGGCCATCCGGACACTATCCAGGCAGGCAGCCACGCAGGATTTCTTCACTACCTCCGGCCTCCTTTTCGAAGCGAAGAGGTCGTCGCGGAGCGTTTGTCCATGGGTAAAATCCGAGAGGTGCTACGCCTCAAGCTCGACGGAGTCCTGTCCGCCCGCAAGATCGCTCGCAGCCAGGGCATTGGCCATGCAGCAGCGCCGGGATTACCCCAGGCCTCGCCCGACCCTCGCCGTTGTCCGAGGCGGAGTTGGAGCGCCATCTGTTTCCACCGGCACCTGTGGTGACCAGCGAGCAACGGCCGCTGCCCGACTGGACCTCTGTGTCGACCTGGCATGACCCTGGCGCCGCTCTGGCAGGAGCATCGCGTCGGCGAGAAACTGTTCGTCGACTACGCCGGGCAGACGGTAGCGGTGACCGACAGCAACAGGGCGAGACCCATCAAGTGCAGATTTTCGTCGCGGTGCTCGGCGCGCCCAGCTACACCTCTCATCCAGGCTCGAGCGAACGAGGTAGCTGATCGCGATAACGACCGGGAGGCATGCCGAACCAACGCAAGCAGGCCTTGTGGAGGCTGCTCGGTTCCTTGAACCCCAGCAGATCGCTGCACCTGTCTACGCTGTATAGGCACTGCCGCAAGTAATAATCGGCTAGTTGCCGGCGAGCCCCATCGAGTACGTCCTTGAAAGGCGAGCCCTCCCGAATGAGCTCCCGCTGCAAGGTGCGCTTGCCGATATCCAGGTTCATCGCCACCGTCCCCATGTCGCAGACGCCCAGACTGAGGCGCGCGATGAGCACGCTCCGTACACGCTCGCTGTAGGTCGTGCCACGCAACTGGTCTATCCGGTGTTCGGCAAAACGGCCGTGCAACAACGCCAACGCCTCGTTGGCCGTGCTCAGCGGGCGCAATAGATCCTGTTGATCGAACAGGATGCTGATGCGGCGAGCACCGAATCGCAAGGCACAACCGAATAACCGTTGGTGCTCGACCGTGCTTGCCGGTTCAGGATAGGTGAATTCGATTTCTCGCAAGCGCGGCAGGCTCGCGCCGGCCAACCAGCGGCAGAAGCCAAGCACCGAGGCGATACCCGCGTCCTCGAGCCCCCTGGACTTGATCACGCCTTCCTCGGCATCCTCGGCAACCCAAAAGCGCAGGCCACCGCCCTCTGACGAAAGGCCCGGAGTGAAGCCGTCGCCAAGCAAGGGAAAGAAATACACGAAGGATTCCAGCGCCTGCTTGAGATTTGCACTGGACATCATCGTGTAGCCCAGCAGTTGGAATCCCCCCGGGAGAAAATGTCGGTAGGCCCTCAAGCCGATATCGGGATTTGCTGATGCCTCAGCCGCCAACGCCATCAGCTTATGGACATTTCCTTGGAAAACGAAGCTGTCTGGTTGCGCCGCCAGGCAGCCCAGATCAACTCCGGCCTCCTGACAAAGGCGGGCCGAATCCAGCCCCTCCCCCTCCAGCATATTCACCAATTGCCCCACGAAACCGGCGCTGATACTGAACATCGCATTCCCACCTCTGGCCATTGCCGCATGCCTAGAACGCTAGCTATACGGCAGACGCTTCCAAGTGACGCAGATCAATGTCAGCAGCTTCATCAGAAGTGGTCTGAGGTCAGCCCTACACGGTACCACCGGACATTTTTAAAGGTATGCCGGGACGTTGTTCTGGATCCGTCCCGGCTTGATCATTTTGCAAGCAGCCAATCAAAACCCATGCAGAGAGGAAGTATCCCATGACCGGTAAATCCAATGCACACGAACTCATCGTTTGGACGAAACGGCGGCTCGATGATCTGGACACGACCATCTCGGAGGTTGAAAAAGCCGCCGAAAACCTGAAAGACAACGCCCAGCAACAGGCGGATCGCTCCCTCACCCGCCTGAAGCAGGTTCGCGAGAGACTACGGGAATACAGCGACGATCTACGATCGGAAACGGACGTCGCGAAGCAACGAGCCGAGGAAATCAAAGAGGCCATAGAAAACGAATGGGCGGAAGCCGAAGTCACTTTCCAGGCCTTCCTCTCCAGCATCAAGGATCAGGCGGATACGGTGCAACACATCATTCGCGCTCGCGCTCAGGCCCAGCGCCTGTCCTGGGAGAACTCGCTCAACGATTGGCGGGATCAGACCGCCGACGCGGTCGAGAAGGCCCGTGGCGAACTCGACGCCGCGTTCGCTCGCCTGTCCGCCGAGGCCGAGAAATTCCAGGCCCGCATCGGCGAGGTCAAGGATGCCGGCGACGAATCCTGGCATGCCGTCAAGCAGGGTTTCGCCGATGCCAAGGCCGCTCACGACGTCACGGTCCAGAAGATCAAGGATGCCTTTTTCAAGGTTTTCTGAACCCAGGCGCCACATTGTGCCTATTTTGGATCATCAGGATGAGATCATCATGAAACGTCGAATTTCCACGGTCGCCTTGGCACTCGCTGCCCAGGCGGCACTGCTCGCGGCCGCTCCTGTGCTGGCGCAGGAGGCCGCAACGCAGGCCAGTTCAACGGCCACGCAGGATGAGCGCTCGTGGGCTCGCCAGGCACTGGCGTGGTCGCAGGCGCGGCTGGTCCAGCTCGATGCCAACGTCGCCGTGCTCGAAGACGAGGCCGGCAGGCTCAGCGGCGAAGCCCGCACCAAGGCCGATGCCAATCTGGCGGAGCTGCGCAAGCAGCGCGATGCCTATCAGCGCCGGGCCCAGGATGCCGCGGCCAACGCCAGGAACTGGAGCGATGCCCAGGTGGCCGAAGCGCGCCAGGCGCTCGACGACGATTGGGCCGCCTTCCAGGCCGCCCGCGACAAGTACCTTGAGGAAAGCAAGGCCACGATCGCCACCCAGCGTGCCGTGCTGCAAGCAGAGCTCGAAGCGCAGCAGAAGGCGCTTGCGCAACTGCGCGCCGACGCGTCCAAACTCGCGACGGACCAGCGCACGGCCATCGACGCGCGCATCGCCGCGCTCGATGCCAGCGTGGAGGACACCAAAGCGCGGGTCTCCCAGGCCTCTTCCGAGGTCTGGGAGACCACGAAGAAAAGCTACGGGGAAGCCCAGCAGCTTTTCGTCGAGACCTATGCGTCCATCCGCCAGTCGATCAAAGACGCGGTCAAGAAGTAATGCCGCACCCGCGGAAGACTCGGGCACTCCCCGCGTGCTCCCGCTTCCAACCGACGGACACATGCGCAGGAAGGTGACTGCCCAAGAATCCACCTGAAGGGGGAAAGACGATGAGTCTGAAAGATGAAATCCAGGCCCTTGGCGAGCAGATCGCCGCACAGGTCGGCCAAGGCTCGAAGCCGCAAGACCAGGCCCCTCCGCAGGCGCCCGAAGCAGCCCCCGCAGACGCAGCGCGTGGGCACGCGACAGGGTCGCCGCCGAACGAGATCGACGCCTTCCTGCAGGCCGCGCATGACACGCTCGACGAGTTCGGCGACGAACTGGACCGGTATCCACGCCTGACGGCGCTGGCTGCGCTGGGCATCGGCCTAGCCGCAGGCGTCATCATCGGCCATCGGATCCGCTAACCGACTATTGCTTTCCTTGAAAGGTCTCCCCTCCATGTCCACGCTCAACTCTGCAAAGCTCTACGGCCGCATCGCGTTGCTGCGCCGCCAGGTTCTGCTGCGCCAACTCATCCGTCGCAGCATCACCGCCGCACTGGCCGTCGCGGCGTTCATCGTCACCTCCGGGCTGGCGACCTATGCGCTGTTCCTGGCCATCCGCGGGCCGCTCGGCGATCTCGGCGCGACGCTGGCCATCGCGGCGCTCTACCTGGTCGCGGCGCTGGTGCTGCTGGCCTACACCCTGCACGAGCCGCAGTCCCCCGAACTGGATGCGCTCGCCGAGATGGAGGCGGCGGCGCTCGAAACCGTCACGGTCGACACGCAGGGCGTGGTGCAACTGGTCAACGCGGCCGGGCACCGCATCGAGAACCTGAGCAGCAGCCTGGCGCTCGGCGTCGGCCTGCTGGGCGCGTTGCGTAGGCTGCTGGGTTCGCGCAAGTCCTGAGCGGGCAGCAGACCTGACCCGGCTGCGCAAGAGGAAGCCTGACGTGCAACGATCCGTCCTACAGAACCGAACCTTCGCCATCGGTCTGGCACTGGTCACGCTGGCGTTCGCCGTCCTGCTGCGGCCGTTCTACACCGCGATCTTCTGGGCCGCGACGCTGGCAGTTCTGTTCTGGCCGGCGTACGAGCGCATCCTGGCGCGGATACCTGCCAAGCCTAGCCTAGCGTCACTGATCACGCTGCTGACGTGCGTGCTTGTGGTGGTGATTCCGGTGACCCTGGTCGGGGCCTCGCTGGTGCAGGAAATGGCCCATCTCTACGCAAGGCTGAGGGAGGACGGCGGCAGCGACATTGCCGATCGCATCCAGCGCGTCGCCGACGCCGCGCCGCCCTGGACCTGGCAGTGGCTCGAACGCCTGGGCGTGGACGAGTTCGCGCAGTTGCGCGAGCGCGCATCGCAGTTGGCGACGCAGGCGCTACAATTCCTCGCCGCACGCGCGGTCGGGATCGGCCAGGACACGCTGCAACTGGCGGTCGGCTTCGCGCTGATGCTGTACCTGCTGTTCTTCTTTTTCCGTGACGGTGCGGGACTGGTCGCGCTGCTGCGCTCGGCCATCCCGCTGGAACAGTCTTATCTGGGAGAGCTGGGCCAACGGTTCGCCGTCGTGGTCAGGGCGACCATCAAGGGCAACCTCGTGGTCGCCGGCGTGCAGGGGGCGATCGGCGGTGTGATGTTCTGGGCGCTGGGCATCCAGGGACCCATCCTCTGGGGCGTGGTGATGGCGGTGTTGTCGCTGCTGCCTGCGGTCGGTGCCTGGCTGGTGTGGGGGCCGGTGGCGCTCTACCTGCTGGCGACCGGCGCGATCAGCAAGGCGGTAATCGTGGTGGCGGTCGGCGCGGTCGTCATCGGCCTGATCGACAACCTGCTACGTCCGCTGCTGGTCGGCAAGGACACCCGTATGCCCGACTATCTGGTGCTGCTGTCGACCCTGGGCGGCCTGGCCCAGTTCGGCTTGACCGGTTTCGTCGCCGGGCCGGTCGTCGCCGCGCTGTTCGTGGCGTTCTGGTCGCTGTTCATCGCCAGGAATGCACAGGGCGGCGCCGACGGCTCCTGAGGCCCGCCCGTTGAATCTCGGGCATGCCGTCTCTGCGGCTCAGGCCGGCGGTTCCGGTGGTCGGTGCTACCGCCGGCGGGCACGAGCCGGCGGCCTATGCCTGCGCGCTGGTCAACAGTTGGCCGATGGACTTCTACAGCCCCGACCAGGTACTGCAGGATGCCCACCGCCATGGTATCGAGGTGCGGCCGGCGGACATACGCTACAGCGACTGGGACTGCAGCCTGGAGGACAGCGGCAGCCCGCAGCCGGCGATTCGCCTGGGGCTGCGCGTGATTCGGGGCCTGCGCGAAGCCGATGGACGACGCATCGAGGCAGCGCGCCAGGCAGGCCCGTTCACCGATGTCGAAGACCTCAGCCGGCGCGCCAGACTCGACACCCGCGCCTGCGAACGGCTGGCCGACGCCGGCGCCCTGCGCGGTCTCGCCGGACACCGCCACCGGGCACGCTGGGCGGTGGCTGGACTCGAGCCGCAGCTACCACTTCACCCTCGGGCCACATCCGCTGGCCCTGCTGCGCCGCCAACTCAAAGCCCGGCGCTGCCGCAGTTCGCGTGAGCTGCTCGATGTCGAGCCCGGCTCGCCCGGTCAGCATCGCCGGCCTAGTCATCGGTCGCCAGCGCCCGCAGACCGCCAGCGGGGTGATCTTCGTCACCCTGGAGGACGAGTTCGGGCTGGTCAATGTGGTGGTCTGGCATGATCTGGCCGATCACCAACGACGGGTGCTGGTGCAGTCGCAGATGCTGCGTATCGATGGTCACCTGGAAGCAGCGGATGGCGTGCGCCACGTGATCGCCGGCCGGCTGACCGATCTCACCCCGTTGCTGACCGGCCTTGATGTCCGCAGCCGGGATTTTCGGTGATCCGGGGAGGAGAACCAAAGGCAGAGATCGGCCAGGAGCGGTCGGTAGCAACGCCCGCGCGGGGCGACCGCGTCAGGCTGATAGCAGCCGTTCACCAGAGACTGTTTTGTAAGCCCGAAGTCGGGGAAGTCAGGCTGGAAGATGGTGACGCCTATCCCGGCCCGGAAAGAATTGACAGCATCAAGTTGGCAATAAGGTGCCGTATGCGGTTGGCAGTCACGCGGTTCAGCCTCAGCGCCGAGCACTCGCGCGCCTTCAACAATCGGACTTGCGGAAAAGTCGTACGAACTCTAGGGCGTGCGTGACCATCACGGTATCCACTCGGTCAGCTCGCCATCCTCTAACTTAATCAGTCCACCAGCACCCAGGTGATCAACAGGGCGATCGATGTCCTGTTGTTCGCCGGCTTGATCTACTTTCTCAGGAGCTCTCGCTAGGTCCGGCGGCGTAAACCGTTTCGCTGGATCGCGGAGCCTTTCTTCTCAGCCACCCGAATCCTCGGTATCTTGCGGAAGCATCTTTCTCATCTCGCCGGCCAGAGACAAAGCTACTTTCGCAAAGCTCTCCAGCCTATCGACTCGGTCGAGCATGGCCTGTTTATTTGCCTCTTTTTGGCTTTTCAGCAAGCCTTCTGCGACGAATCTTGAGACCCGCAACTCCACGGTTGCTTCCAAGCCGCCCTTGACGACCTCCTCTAGCCATGGTTTGACCACGTTGACTGACCGTTCGGCGGCAACGCTGAGTGCGTAACGGATCAGCTCCCTGGCTGCCTGGTCAATTCCGATCGCGAACTCGAAGAGCTTCTTCTCGTCCTCTGTAGCACCTTCAAGCTCTTCGCTGCTAGGTGGGCGCGCGAAAAACCTGAGTTCATCTGCCTCATTCACACCTAAGGAATTGAGTGTGTGCAGCAGTGGGTCTAGCTCCCCCAGCGGTCGCATGTACGGAGGCAACGTGTACCGGTGCGCCCAGAGTTTCAGGATGACATCCACGCACTCCGCCACCGCTGAATCTCGCACAGTTTCGGACGCATCCTCAGCAGCGCAGATTTTCTCGGCTAATAGGTGCGCCATCCATTGGGCAGTGACATCGTCGCCGAGCGTCAAGCCGGCAACGATCCGCTTGCCGAGCCCGATGACAGCCTTAGAGCGATCTAGTGATTCCATCGTGTCCGATCAAGTAGTAGCGGTTGTAGGGATAGTTGTAGAAGTAGTAGTAATCGTCGCCAGTCTCGTCTTTTGGTGGCTTGCGGCGAACCTTGACGCAGACGATCAGAGATGTGTTCGGGTGCCCATCCAACAGTGCACGAATGAACTTGTCGTCGGCGCTGAGCCGAGTGCCGGTCAGGACATCGCGCTCCTCCCCGTAGCCCGTGCTGCGCGACCACGATTCGCTTCTCGCCCTGCCACCGTCTGGTAGCGTCCACGATCGTGCGTCTGGATCCGTCATCGGATTCAGGGCATTGAGGATTTTTTGACAAGGCCGCGGGCCCGGGTTGGCCACCTTGCCAGCCCATGGGTCATATTCGTCAAGGCTCAACGAGTCGCTTCCCGTCCTGACCCAGCCGAGCAGCCTCAGCTCTGGATCATCAATCTCCTCCCGATAGTCGGTGTGATCCGCGTCTGTAAGGTAAATGTCTCCTGGGTTAGGGCTAGTCTGCATGGCGGCTAGAAGGGCCGCCGCATGACAAGACGGAACGAGCACAGACCCCACCGACACCGTTTCACTGTTGACCGCATCGGTGGTCGTCCAATGGCCCCAGAGGGCCGTCATGCCGTCGTCCGTTGTCAGTTGATTATCCAGGTACTGTTTATCAACCTGCCAACACCACGAGGCATCAGATCGATCGCTGCTCGACGGGGCAACCTGCGGATTCCACGCCATTCGGACACTCAGCCCACGCTGATCCGGACACCTGTTCCACGCTCATTCGGACAGGCAGTCGGAGCGCAGCGACGCAGGGGTGGCATTGTTAGTCCGGGTTGGCTGGCGTCGTCAATTTCTGCGTCCGTTTGCGCATTGATTCACCCTTCAGATTGATCCGATAAGCGTTGTGCACCAGGCGGTCGAGGATGGCATCGGCCAGGGTCGGATCGCCGATCAGTTCGTGCCAGTTGTCCACCGGCATCTGGCTGGTGACGATGGTCGAGCGCTGGCCGTAACGGTCGTCCAGTAGCTCCAGCATGTCGCGCCGTTGCTCGCCGGTGAACGGGGCCAGGCCCCAGTCGTCGAGGATCAGCAGGTCGGTCTTGGCGTAGCTGCTCATCAGCTTGGCGAAGCGGCCGTCGCCATGAGCCAGACCCAGTTCTTCCAGCAAACGTGGCAGGCGCAGGTAGCGCACGCTGTAGCCCTCCCGGCAGGCCTGGTGGGCCAGGGCGCAGGCCAGCCAGGTTTTACCGACACCGGTGGGGCCGCCGATGATCAGGTTGAGGCCGTCGCGCAGCCACTGGCCACTGCTCAGTTGCAAGATCAGCGCCTTATCCAGTCCGCGCGGGCTACGGTAGTCGATGTCTTCGAGGCAGGCGTTGTGCTTGAGCCGGGCCTGGCGCAGGCGGCTGCTCAGGCGCTTGTCGTCGCGTTCGGTCAGCTCGCGGTCGACCAGCAGGCCGAGGCGTTCCTCGAAACTCAGGCTGTCGATGTCCGGGGTTTTCAGTTGTTCGTTCAGCGCCTTGAGCATGCCGTGCAGGCGCAGGGTTTGCAGCTTGTCCAGGGTCGGATGGGGCAGCATGGTGAGTTTCCTTGGGGTCAGTGGTAGTAGGCGGATCCGCGCAGGTTGGCGTGGTCGTCCGGCAGTAGCGGCAGGTTGGTTTGAGCTAGCGGCAGGTTTTCCAGCCCCTGGCGTAGGATCGATTCGAGGCTCTTGTAGCTGCACGTGCCGAGGCTGATGGCGCGACGGCAGGCCAACTCCAGACGCGCCTCACCGTGGGTTTTACCCAGGCGCAGGATGCCCAGGCAGGCCCGGTAGCCCTGCTGCGGATGGATGCGCCGTTCGAGGATGTGCCGGATCACGCCGGCGGTGTTCGGCCCGGTCTGCTCGGCCCAGCGGATCAGCCGCTGTGGCGTCCACTCGGCATGCTCGCGATGGCTTTTGGGCATGTGCTCGGCCTGCGTGCTGTGCCTGCCCTTGTGCATTGAGCGCAGGTGGCTGGCCACCCGCTGGTTGGCGTGGAAACACTCGACGGTGCGCGCCGTCAGGCGCACCTCCAGCTGCTTCTTCACCAGTTGATACGGCACCGAGTAGTAATGCCCATCGACCTCGACGTGGTAGTCGATGTGCACCCGCGCCTTCTTCCACTCGGCATAGACGTAGGGTTGCTCCGGTAATGGGCGCAGCGCCGGACGATCCAGAGCCTCGAAGGCCGAGTGCCGGGAGCCCGGTAGCCTGCGAAACGGGCGGCGATTGAGCCGCTCCAGCAGCCCGGCGATGGCCGTGTTGAGTTCATCCAGGGAGAAGAACTGCCGATTCCTCAGGGCGGCGAGGATCCAACGCTCGACCACCTGCACGCCGACTTCGGCCTTGGCCTTGTCGCGCGGTTTGCGTGCCCGCGCCGGCACCACCGCCACGCCATAGTGCTCGGCCAGATCGCGGTAGCTGGGGTTGATGTCCGGCTCGTAGCGATGGCTCTTACTCACGGCACTTCGCAGATTGTCCGGCACCACGATCTCCGGCACGCCGCCGAGGAAGGCGAAGCAGCGGGCATGCGAGCCCAGCCAGTCCGGCAGCTGCTGCGACCAGGTGGCTTCAGCGAAGGTGTAGCTGGACGCGCCAAGCACCGCGACGAACACCTGCGCCTGGCGGATCTCGCCGCTGTGGCGATCGATAACCGGCACCGTCTGGCCGGCATAGTCGACGAACAGCTTCTCGCCGACGCGGTGCTCCTGACGCATCACCACGTCCAACTTGCCCTGCCAGGCTCGGTAGTGCTCACAGAACCAGCTGTACTGAAAGCCCTGAGGCTGGCTCAGGCGGTACTCCTGCCAGAGCAGCGCCAGGGTCACCCCGGGGCGGCGCAGTTCGGCATGCACCCATGCCCAATCGGGTAAAGGCCGCTTCTCACTGGCAACCGCCGGGGCCGGCGGGAACAGTTGCTGCTCCAACTCGGCATCGGACAACGAACAGGGCCAGGTGAGGCCGCTGGCGGCAAAACGGCAGAGGTAATCACCGGCACTGCTGTGGCCAATGCCCAGGCTGCGGGCGATCTTGCGCACGGACAGGCCGCAGTCGAACTTGAGGCGTAACACCTCTCGGATTTTACGCATGGATAAACGCTCCACAACGACCTCTCTGCTTCGAAAAAGAGATCGATGGTAGTGAATAAATCCTGCGTGGCTGCCTGCCAGAAAAGTGTCCGGATGACCGTGGAGTCGGTGTCCGGATGCTCGTGGAATGAGTGTCCGGATCAGCGTGGAATCACTGTCCGGATGCGCGTGGAATGGGTGTCCGAGTCAGCGTGGAATCCGCAGGCAACCTTCAGGATCTCGGGATCGCGTCGATCCGCAAGCCACCGGTCATCACCGCGAGTGAGCAACTGTCCTCTCAACCAATCGTCGAACGGATCCTCTTCCTCATCAGCGCGACGGCGTACCGGCTTGGTCTCCAAGAGCTGGCCAGCGACGAACATCATGGAGTGATAGGACTGGTAGACGAGGCAGTCTTCCACTTCCGGCATCCTGCCGTGTGAGTGGGTTGTCTCTCGCCCTCGGAAAAACCCGCGATTGTAGCGCTGATCATCGACGTGACGATGAAGCCCTAGCGACATGCGGCCACGCAAGATTGTTCGTGCCCGTTGTTCGATCGACTGCTGATTCAAACCGAAGACGCGGCCCAACGGTGCGAACCAATAGGGGCCGATGTCTAAGCCGAAAAAGTACCTCTCGTCGTCCATAGCTTCGTCGTCCGAGGCCTCGTCATCAACGATCTTGTACTCTCCACGGCCGTAGACCTCCGTGGGCAGCGCAGCGCGGTTTGCGCTTTTCGCGATGGCGAGCAAATTCGCAGGCAGCGTATGGACTTCATTCAGGCGCCTCAATGCATCCGAGGCGAAGTGCCGGATGATGACATGCTGCTCCCTTGCGGAAGACTCAAGAAACGCGAGAAAAGGAGCAACGGCACGAGGTACGTCCATGGCGCCCCGTGCCAAGGCAATACAGAGCCATTGGCGGGCATGCCACTCATAAAAGACCAGGCCGCGGTCGACAAATTGCTGCGGGTCAGTTCCCGATGCGCGAGTGGCCAGCGCGGACAACAAGGATTGCCAGTCGAGCTCAAGACAGTTGCGGACGCAGTGGGCGTGCTCCCAGCGTTCCGCAGTGGACGGGCGCGCCAGACCCGCCCATAAGTAGCCAGCCAAGGCTTCCTCGCAAGAGGGTGACGGTGCGAGCGAGTCGCTCCAAGGGCCATCACCGTCTTCGCTTTCGAGAATCTCTTCGAGCAGGTCAAAGCCGAAGTTCAACACCTCATCGGCCTCGTCGCTGGTCAAGTGCCGCGCGAGCGGCTCCACCAGATGGAACAAGTCGTTCGCTCCAAGTGTGTCGAGCTGCGACAGGTACCCCTTGATCCGAGCTGAAGCGACGTCCTTCTCCACGACGATGCCCTCTGCATAGAGACCATCAAATGGGCCCTCATAGCCCCAGCCGCGGCGCCCCACGCGATTGGGTTCACTTGCAGCCAGCAAAAGGGCCGCCTTTCTGAGTTCGCTGCGGACGGACAGGAGCCTCTTGCTCGGCTCGGAGAGGTGCCTGATGACGTCCATGAAGCTGAACACACTGAATTCGTCGTCCAACTGGATCGCACGGAGGTATCCGTCGATCTCCGACAGTTTCGCGCGCCGACAGCCTTGCTCATAGAACTCGCGAACGTACGAACGACCGTCAACCTTCTTGAGCGATTGCCGTGCCGCGAGAACCGCAGCTGCGTCGCAGAGATCGACGCCGTTGAAGATGGCATCCCAGTCGGGCTCCAGCACCTCTTTGCGAGGCACCAACCGGGGCGCGCGAGCTGCAGTTACCGACTCACCGGCTCCTTTGGTCACAGATGCCTGAAGCAGTCTCTCCAAATCTGGAAGCGACATCGCCAAGGAGTCGGCTAGAACCTTGAGTTTGCGCCAGGGGGGCGTTTCGTGGTGCTGGATACGGAGGAATCGGTAGGCGATCAGCAGGATTGATCTTTTCCGATTGTTGTCGGATTCCGCCTCAATGGCCGCTTTGATGTCGCTGACGCGCCTCCATCCCCTCCCGGTGCCACTCAGGGTCACCGCGGCCTTTTTTGGAAGGAGTCCTTGGTCGATCAGGCTGTAGATTGCGACGGGAAATAGCTCGCCAGCAAAGCCGAACTCTCGATCCCGCCAGCGGCTCAGAATTGCGAGGCTGGATGAAGGACAAAGGCCGACCAAGCCCTCGACCAGCCGATCCCAGTCCATGTACTTGTCCCGGGCCATGTGCTCGTAGCTGAGCTCGGCAATCCTTGCCAGTCGATAGGCGGTCCGAGATCTTGCCTCGCCCGAGCGATGTGCGGCGTCCGCCAGCTCCAGGAACGTTGTCCATCGAGAGAGGTGTTCCTCTCCGATCTTGCTGGCGATGTCGATTGCCTTGTCGAAATAGGCAGCCGCTTCCGACTTGCTCACGCAAAAGATGGCGCGCGCTAGCTCCTGAAGATCGTCAACCTGTGTCTCCGCATCGCTGCGCGACGCGGTGATCTGATCGAACGCCTTAGAGCTGAGTCGCAGTGAGAGGTCGCCCATCCCTGCTGTTCGCGCGGCGATGTGGCACATCCTCGTGAGAGTGCTCGAGTAGATGCGGTCGTTATTGTCGACCCACTTCAGCAGCGCGTCGATCTGAGCAGGCTTAATGGAGCCCGCATCGCGAAGGATCTGTACCCATTCGATTGCAGCCGCCTTCTCCAAATTGAAGTTCCGCTGATAGTCACGTGACGACGCAGATTTCGTCTGTCCCAGCGCAAGCTCGACTTCGTGATCAAGGTCGGGAGGCTGGCGGCCACAGGCGATCTCAGCGGCCAAGATGAACCAGGCGAGGACACCCCCTGTTACGTGCTGCAACTGGGAAGCTTGTTCGCCCCTAATGGGGGAGCTTTTCGTCTCAAACTCCGTGCGAACATCCTTTGGCGCCAGATCAATCAACTCAATTCGTTTTCCGCGCAGAGCGGCTTCCAAAGCGTAGGCCCGAATGAAGTTCGCTCGCTCGTCATCGAAGTCATGGAACTGGCGAGGTGGATCTTCTGGCAAATACCGGCGCAACGTCTCCGCCCAAGTCGCATCGTCGCGCGGGAGGCATCTGAGGGCCAGCGTAATTGCAGACCGGACTCCATCCAGTACGTTACTCCCAGACCTCCATGAGAGATGTTCCTCGGGTAACTTGACCTTAGGGTCGACCAAGATGCCCATCAGATGGCGCAGCGGCTCAGCCGGCAACAGATGTGCGACCCGGGCCGCTTCGGTTGCCAGGCCCAGCATCATCCAGACATCCCCTTCGGCGTGCTCTGCGAGTTCATCGATTCCCTTGAAGTCGCCAACGTCCGCAAGTCGGGCGGCCACGCGCTTCGTGGTTCTCAGTACGGTG
Organism: Pseudomonas sp. GD03919; assembly: GCF_029814935.1. Lineage (NCBI taxonomy): Bacteria > Pseudomonadati > Pseudomonadota > Gammaproteobacteria > Pseudomonadales > Pseudomonadaceae > Pseudomonas > Pseudomonas sp. GD03919. The sequence continues at coordinate 1,958,603 of NZ_CP104582.1, read as the reverse complement.
GATTTGGGATTCCATGCTTTCAGGAATTGTGCGGCCTTAGCAGGGCCTCGCAATCTCAGGACTCCGATAGCAAGCTCGGCGATATCGGCGTCGTCAATCTCGTCCTCCTTGCGGCGCTTGGATGGCAGCTTGCTCCAAGCGATCAACGACTCCCAGGCCATGCGCAACCTGCTTCTGGCCTCAGGGATGAGATAATCGTATCCGGCAAGCAACACTGCCTCGTAAGCGTGATGCGAACCAAGGAATCCGCCGCCGAACGTGCGCCTGGAAACCATTTCTTCGATGCGATCTGGCGCAAGCAGAACGCTGGCAATGTCAGCGTTACTCTGGATAAGCGTGTTCTGGCGTGCCTCGCCAGCCACCTCACCGCCAACCTTCAGCGCGAGCTTGGCGGCAGCAACATACCTCCCCTGCTGCAAGCATGCTCTAAGCGCGAACATCAATCGCTGCAGCTCGACGTCTCTTCGCTCAAGAGGGTTGAACTCGGGCAAGCTCTCATTCGAGAGCGCCAGCGCTATCAACTCGTCCATTCGGCCTGCCGACAGCAGCAACTGCGGCAGCGCCGCAGCCACATAAGAGCTGGTCGCCGCGAGCGGCTTCAGCTTTGAAAGAAACGCATCGAGTGAGACCGCATCGGGCTTAAATGTTTCGTTGAACCAAGTCTCTGCGGGTTCGTCCGTAAAGTGCAGACCTGAGTCTTTGACGAAGAGCGGCCTCCCGAACTCTGTGGCAAACGTACGGACGGCGCTCTCGGAAACGCCGGCGATCTGGGCCAAGATGGAAATAGGCACCAGGGGCCGGAGCACCGCGAGGCCCTTGCAGATGAGGTCTATCTGATTCGCTTCTGTCGGGCCCCACTCGGCTTTCAGCCTGTCGATGGATTTCGTCAGCAGGCCTCCAATCGCGCGTTGCACCGTCGTCGGTGTTGGCCCCAGGGCCCTGATCATGTCATCAATGAGCGGAGTGCCCTCCATCGCCAGTGCCTGAACGCGGGGGTTATCGCTGCTGAGAAAGGCGAATTCCGCAGCCTCCGCGTCCGTCGCCTCTGGATAGCTCAGCCGTAGGTGTGTGGCAGTCTCAGCCTTGGAGAACGACTCTAGCTTAATCACGATGGCATCGAGCGGAGCTCCCAGGTGGCTCTGCCGGTGTGATCGGCATGTGAATGCCAACCGCACCCCGTCGGGCATGTCCGTGTTGATCAAGTCATGGACAAAGGCACGCTCACCAATCTCTTGTGCAGCCATGTATGCGTTGTCGGCCGCGTCGACAATGATGCAAAGGCTCGCCTGAGGCGTGCGGGCTCTAAGGAGATCAATGGCTTGCTTGAGCCGAGATACGAAGGCCCGCATGAACTGCTTGGGGTCCGTGCCGCTGGACGGAATCAAGGGCAGGCAGAGCTGCTGTCCTGCGAGCTCGCTCGCGATTTGGACGAGGGCATCGCGGTATCGATGGCGATAATTCAACGCTTGGCGATAGGTCCCGTTACCGAAGCAGTCGTACAGCACCGCCACCGACCCAGCAGGCATCGAACGAGACAGGTGAGCAGAAAGAGTCGACTTGCCCACGCCACCGTCTGCGTGGATGACAACAGGACATTGTGCGGTGAGCAGCGTCGCCAGGATGTCTGCCTGCTGTGCTCGTGGAAGCACTTGCTTCGGTTCCGAGATCAACGAGGGCGCCGGCAGGAGATCGATTTCGGTCACCCGCATTGCGCGGAGTACGTCGTAGAGCCGGACGGAGCGGTCCTTCACTCCCTCATCGGTTGCCCGGCGGGTGACCAGTTCCTTCAGTTGGAGCGCAGCCTCGGTGTCCGGTTCGGACAGGTATGCGCTCAGGTCCTGACTTAGGAGGTTGCGCTGTTCCCATAGATCCGGCTCACCAGCTTCAACCGAGAAGGCGGCGAAGAAGCTCTTTGCGTTGCTGCCAGCTGACGCCGCGTACCGTTTCAGCAACTCGTCTATTTCACGGTGCCGCGGCGCTGTCGACCCCGCAGCGATATCGGCCAACGCTTCAAGAACAGTTCCATCGATGGGCCTGTTCGTCAGAAAAATGAACCGAACCTTCTTCGCCAGGACGTCCAGGCCAAGCGACGCCTCCAACTCCTTGAAACGCCCTGCGAAGCCCTCGATGGTTCCCTTGAGGCCGCTTGCCGTCCAGGGTTCGTGCGAGCGCCTGGATGAGTGTTTGAGCTGCACATAGCGGATGGACTTTGCCGCTGTGACGTCCTCGCTCCCGTAGTACAGGCCGACGTCAATGACCTCGTCGCCGACGCTCGTGGATGCGTCTCCCTCGTCGAGCGACGCTCCTTCGATCGCCACCGCCACCAGGCCATTTTCTCCGGTAAGCAGCCCGAGGCACTGCCGGGCAGCCCATTGATAGTGGAACTGATCGCCGCTTCTGGAAGGACCTACAGAACCTTGCTTCGCCATATTTCCTGCACTCCCTGCATCCGCCTTTTGACGGAGTTTACAGGCCCGAGATGTCCTCGGCGGACCCGCCTAGGGCCATTTCTTAACTTCAAACGCTGTGGAGCCGCTTTCGGGCGTCGAGTTTGGCAAAGTGAAGGACCGTACTCGCTGCATAGCAGGCGTTGACCACGCCGGCTCGAACGACTGCAATTGGTCGAAGACGGACACTATGGCGTTTTGGAAGGAGGAGCCCATATCCTGGAGTTGGCTTTCGCCGCTGAGAAAACATTGCGATGATCCCGGCCGCAATGCCTGCAATCGGCAGGCCGAGCTTATTAGTCACGGTACGCTGGTAACTCATGGAGCCTCCTAGCTGGCCTCACTATGAAGTTCGGAGGTCTGGGCCGGTTCATTACTTGGCACTCTGAGCACGATCTCAAGATTAGATACCGCGCCTTTTTGCTTCAAACCTTCATGCTCGTCGGCAATGAGTATAGCTATCGCTGAGTCTCGTTGATTCTATCGAGCAGCCCAATTAGAGAGCCAATAGGTGTAAGTACTAGGCTACAGCGCCTCAGGCTGTCACGTCCTCCCCAATGTTCTACTGCTCTTGCGACGGACTCTTTGTCTATTACTATGCCTCCATCGACCCAGGCGCTTAGAAGTTCCGTGGCTGACTCGACTGTTTTTTCATCGCTGGAATGCAGGCATGCCAGAGTAGTGCTCATGAGCTCAGTGGAGGGGTGGGGTTCAAGCTTGCGAAGTACATCAAAAATGTTGCTCAAATCGCCTGAAGTATCAATGCTCAGGCGCTGTAACAGCATTTTGGTCGTTTCTTCAGAATGGTGATACTGAATCAACGCGATGACGCACTGCAACGAATAGCCCTGCGCGGAGCGTAACAGCCACTCAAGCTCATCTTGTGACATCTCAAGGTGAACCCATAAATTTGTAGCGAGCAGATTAATCCAACTAGATGGGTGAAGGAGTGCGCGCATCACCTCTTCACGGTTGATCTGCACTTCTGCAGCTCTCTCCCAAGCAGGTGGATCTATATCTACCGCAGGCAGAAGAGTGAATACTGAATCGAATAGATTCAAATCGAGTCGATGTATCACTTCTTTGGCTTCTCCTGCTAGCCGGTGTAGGTCAAGCGGGAGAAGCTGCGCAACGGCTTTCATTGTCGATTGCACGGCAGGCTCATCGTGAATCTGCAACCAAGAATAGGTGTCGCTCGCAGGCATCTTGCCATATCCGGCCGCATGCATCAGTCCTGCAAGCTGATGTAAGTCACAATAATGACTTGGCTCAATACTTATTTGAGTGTCCTCGTTAATGAAAGCCTTGGTGATTGACCGAAGGGCGTAAAGGCTCGCCTCTTTAAGACCAGGGCCAACTCGGGTAAGTACGACAGGTGATGCGACCCTCTCCCCCTCTTGCAACATCGACGGCAACTCAGTAGTTCCTTTGGATTTCAGAATGTTATTTACCTGAAATCTAAACGATATAGTTAGGAGCCTGTCGTCCTGGAGTTCTTGCTCAGCAAAGGATCTGGCGCTCTCATTTGGCTGCGCTTTCAATGCCGCCAGAGCAATAAGCTGCAACAGGTCGCGGTCACCGCGATCTTTCTTATCTAAAACATCACGAAGGGAGAAGGGTTCTATTTGTGGAAGCATTTCTGCCAAAGTAGCGTATAGGGTCACAGCGTCAAAATAGTGCGAGTTACATCTGATAATGGTAGCCCATGCTATTAGTTTGACTGCTGGATTGGCTGCCTCAAGTTTGGACGCAGCCAAAGATTCAACAAGGTGACTAGCTTTTGCACCGAGATCCGAAATGGCAATTCCAATGCTGAACTTGTCGCTCGCCCCGTCTTCGACAGCCTCAAATGAGCGTCTTATCAGCTCCTCTGTCCACCTTGTAGAGACAGCAATCTCCTTGTTTCCCAGCAACGCAAGGGCGGACTGCAACTGCTGGGAGCGTCCCGTAGCATGTCGGTTCAGGTACAACGCTATTAATTCATCGCCTAGGCCTTGCCCAACCGCAAATTTTACAACTTCTTGCTTGTCCGGATCGTCGACCACATCCTCAATCAGACCTTTGGGATAGCGCGCCAAAAAACGCGAAGCGACAAACTCGCAGAAAGTTTTGTGGATAAAGCTCAGTAGCACTGTACCTTGGTGGAACACCTTTTCTACCAGACCTACGCGCTCCCAGTGAGCTACCGCGAGTCGAATCTCCTTTTTCAGAGGCAGTGGCGCTACGTCCATCATAGGTGCCAATGTGGTGGCCGTACGATCAATCAACATCTCGAACACTATCAAAGGACTGATGATCAGGATCCAGCCAATGATGTTGAGGACGATTTCGTAAAAATCAGCTTGTTCCGGAGGGCTATCCGCTGGGAGTTTTTCAAATAAGCTGATGAGTTGAGCATATAGCTCCAGACGTGTGCTAGGCAGAGCACGACGATGACAGATCAAAGACGCAGACATTCCGAGAAGCTGTGGGCTGATCGAAATGGCATTAGCAGGTTGTATCTGTCCAAGCTGGTACTGCGATAGATCGGGAGCACTGGGATTAGCGGGGTCATCTATCAGCGCACCGCATACCAGTTTTTCGAGATTGCCCGCTCCTTCCTCCGTCCTGGGTGGTAAAAGACGATAATGATTCCAGTCAGACAACGCTACCGTGTCGTAGCCTATCGGTCTTGTGGTCACAACTATTCGTGCAGCAGGATGGCCTAAGGCAAATTTACTGATCTGTTCCGCGACTTGGTGATGCGCACTACCACACTCGTCCAGCCCGTCTGCCAGTATTACCCAATCTAAGCGGGCCATGCTTTCGATCTGATTAGGTGATAGTTGGGAGCCGTCAAGCGCATGATTCAGGAGCAGCTCTGAGAATGCTGCGCCTTGCATCATTGCTGCGGCAATAGGTTTGAGAGCAACACGTAGCACCAAATAGCCATCCTGAGCGTACTGATGTGCTAACTCTTTGACCATTGTGGATTTGCCTAGCCCTGGGCCTGCCACGACTACTACACGTGTTTTGAACCGCGCCGTCCAGATAGAGGCGAATTCCTCGCCAAATAGATTACGTTCTGTGCTTTTGTGATAGCGCTCAAGTGCAGATGTGGCGTTTTCCAAGGCCGGGGGCGTGAACTCCATTGCCTCCATGCGCATCGGAAGCAAGTGGGCTAACGGGATCTTGCGTCTTATGCCAGTAATGAAGAAATGCCCCGTGGTATCGATCACCCATTTGGAGTAGCGATCAAACACAGAGGCGGGAAAGTCACCCTCACGTATAGCAATGTTTGAGTTTCTAAGTAGACGAATTAGGTCTTGTAATGTCCATCGCCCTCGCTTTTCGATTAGAAGTACAGCATGTCGGAAAAGGCAATTCCATGCTGCATCAACATCTTCATCCCGCGCGCAGACATGGCGTAATAACTCTTTGGCCGCATTGATACTGGTGCCCTCTGCACTGAGGGCATGGATCACCCTAATCCGAATACAACGACATACAGTCTTGGCTGGAATTTTGGCATCACGTAGTCGCTGAGCCCAGTCTGCACCAATATTGGTGAGCAAATCAGTTCTGCCTTGTCCAAGGCGTTCAATGTCAGTGGCCAGATCCTCGCGGATCGTTTTGCTCGAATCTGAGGCAACTACCAATACCCCATATGACAACTGACCTGTATGGATTGCAATAGCAATGGAGTGTAAAGCAGCCCAGAGATTGGGGCCGCGAGCTAGACCTTTCTTCGCTTGAACCTCAATTCGTGAGCTGCTCCCTAGCTCTATACGCAGATCATCACCCGGGCCTTCGCTTTCTGCCCATACTGCGGACGGCTTGTCGCTACATACGCCTTCGAGCCAGTTTAGAGAGGTGCCGCGAAGAATATGTACCCCGACAATGGCCGTAACAGTGGCCTGAAAATTTATCCCGCCCCCTACGGCTGTGCCGCCCCCTGTTTTTTTAACGCGTGGTTGTTTTGATGTCTTGGGGCTGCTCTGCTTGCCTGTCATTTTCGACCTACTATCCGCTGTAGCCAACACTTGCCCGCGCTCAACGCGGGCCAATGCGAAAGGCTTCAAGAATGCCAGCCATGACCATTACTTGGTAGCGGTGCGAACTTTTCCGCAATGGTAACCAAGGCCGATTTTTCAACAGGATCGGTCGGAGCAGCCCGTTTTCAGTGTCGCCTAGTGGCCGACTGCTGCCGGCCATAATAGTCTAGAGCCAGTCTGAAACGGATGGATTGGATCACATCGACATCATCCCCGACCCAACACACCAGCGCCCGCCCGGCTACTGCTGCATTCCTGCTGCGCGCCCTGCTCGGGGGAGGTCACGGAAGCCATCAGCGCCTCGGGCATCGAACTACACCATCTTCTTCTACAACCCCACCAGAACTGGTTCATTCGCAGCTAGGTAAATCCCTGACTGCACTCTGACAGGGCACAACGGCAGGCCAGCACTCCGACCTGTGGGGCTCGGTTGGGCATCTAAACCTGCGAGGTAACGAGGCCACACAAGCCACAGCGACCGCATGGCTACCTGTTGGCGGGTCCACGGCGCCTACTCAAGTAGGCGCCAGCCAACACCCCCTATCGTGTTTAATCCGCTACAACGGAGCCGGCAGCACTCAGGTAAAAACCTCGTCGAGCAGCGCATACATCGCCGCGAAGGCGCGGCCGGCAACCTTCGCGTCATACTGGAACTGGCCCGGGACGTTGGCTCGCAGATCGGTGAACGAATGCACCGCGCCGCCGTAGCTGGTCAGTTGCCAGTCCACCCCGGCGTCGCCCATCTCCTTGGCGAAGGCGCTCAACTGCTCGCGCGGCACGAATGGATCGGCGGCGCCATCGAGCACCAGTACCGCCCCCTGGATGTTCTTCGCGTCGGCCGGATTGGCGGTATCCAGGGTGCCATGAAAGGACACCGCAGCCTTCAAGGGCGCACCGGCGCGGGCCAGCTCCAGGGCGCAATGGCCGCCGAAACAGAAACCGAAGGTCGCCAGCCGGGTGGCATCCAGCGGCGTGCCGGGCTGCGTCTTGAGACTGTCCAGCGCCGCCGCCAGACGTTGACGCAATGCCGGCGTGCCCTTCACCGCCATCATCGCCGCACCCGCCTCATCGGCATCCTGCGGACGCACCGCGGCGCCATAGACATCGGCGATGAACACCACGTAGCCACGCTCCGCCACCTGCAGGGCGATCTCGATGGCGCCGGCGCCGATGCCCATCCAGTTGGGCGCCATCAGCAGGCCCGGGCGTAAACCGGGCGAGGCCTCGTCATACAGCAGCCGGCCCTCGAAAGGCTGACCATCGATCTGGTAAGTCACCGCACGATCAATCACTTGGCTCATATCCACTCCCTATCCCGCCGCCCAGTCGGCGGCACACACATTGTCGATCAAACCCTTCACTGTAGAGCAGGTCGCGCCAGCCATTTCACGCAACGCTTTGCCGTCGCCCGGACTGCGGCGCCAAGTCCGTGTGCTCGGCCTGGGCCTCTCCCCCTGCAAGCCACGCTCATGGTGTCAGCTTGACCGATGCTTGGCGTCGCCAGATACTGTAATTATATACAGCATTAATGAGACCTCCCCCATGTCTTCCGTGGTCGCCCTCGATCGCCTGCTCGATGCACGACGCATCTGGCGCGGCCAGGCCGTTGCCTCCCCCTCGACCAGTCGCCACCCGACCGGGCATGCCGAACTGGACGCCACCCTTCCTGGCGGTGGGTGGCCGGACTCGGCGCTGAGCGAACTCCTCGTCGCCGCCACCGGCATCGGCGAACTGCGCCTGCTGTGGCCCACCCTGGCGCGCCTCACCGCCGCCAGCGAGCGGGTGGTGCTGGTCGGCCCGCCCCATTTGCCCTACCCCCAGGCCTGGCTGGCGGCCGGCATCGATTTGCGCCACCTGGCCATCGTCCGGGCCTCGGGGCGCGAAGCCTTGTGGGCCGCCGAACAGTGCCTGCGCTCGGGCAGTTGCGGCGCCGTGCTGTGCTGGCCCCGGCAGGTAAACGACCGCGCCCTGCGCCGCCTGCAGGTGGCCGCCGAAACGGGCCAGACCCTGGCGTTCGCCTACCGTCCCCTGGAGGAGGCGGTAAACCCCTCGCCCGCCGCCCTGCGTCTGGCCGTTGACACCCGCCCAGCGCAGCTACGCGTGCTCAAGTGCCGGGGTGGCCTGGCCCCGGCCCGTCCGATCGCCGCCTGGCAGTGAGATGGACATGCTCTGGGCCTGCATCCTGCTGCCACAACTGGCCATGGACGGCGTGCTGCGCCATCGCGCCGACGCCGACTCGCCGCTGGCATTGCTCGCCGGCCCGCCGCAGCGCCGCGTGCTGCAAGCGGTCAACCCGGCGGCACGCGCCCTTGGCCTGAAACCCGGCCAGTCGCTCACCGCCGCCCAGGCGCTGACCCACAACTTCGCCACCGCCGATTACGACCTGGCAGCGATCGAGCGCAAGCAACGCTTCCTCGCCGCCTGGGCCTATGGCTTCAGTGCCCAGGTCAGCCTGCACTATCCACGCTGTCTGCTGCTGGAGGTGCAGTCCAGCCTCGGCCTGTTCGGGCCCTGGCCACGCTTCGAGGCACGCCTGCGCGAGGAACTGCTCGCGCTGGGCTTCCAGCACCGCATCACCGCCGCCCCTAATCCGGCCGCGGCACGGGTGCTGGCTAACGCCCACGACGGCCTGGCGGTGACCGACGCGGGTGCACTCCGCTTGGCGCTCGACCAACTACCGGTGGATCGCCTCGGCCTGCCCCGCGAGGTGGCCACGGCCTTCACCCGCATGGGCCTGCGTCATCTGCGGCAACTGCTCGCCCTACCCCGCGACAGCCTGGCCAAGCGCTTCCCCGCCGAAGTGCTGGTTCACCTCGACACGCTGCTCGGGCACCGCCCGCTGGCCCTGGAGTTCTACCGCCCACCAGACGAGTTCGATACACGCATCGAGCTGAACTTCGAGGTCGAGTCACACCAGGCGCTGCTGTTCCCCCTGCGTCGCCTGACCGCCGATCTCGCCGCCTATCTGGCCGGACGCGACAGCGGCGTGCAGCGCTTCGTCCTGCACCTGGAGCACCGCAACCGGGCCGACAGCCAGGTACCGGTCGGCCTGCTCGCCACTGAACGCGAAGCAGCCATGCTCTTCGAGCTGACCCGTGGGCGCCTGGAACACCTGCAACTACCGGCACCGGTACTGGCGGTGCGGCTGGTGGCGCGCGAACTGCCGGCCTTCACCCCGACACATCACCCACTGTTCGACGAGCGTCCGCAGCAATCGCTGCCCTGGGAACAGTTGCGCGAGCGCCTGCGCGCCCGCTTGGGCGACGACGCCGTACACGGCCTCAGCGCCCGCGCCGACCACCGCCCCGAACGCGCCTGGCAAGCCTGCGAACACCCGCCAGGCGCACTACTGCCGACCACGGGCCCGCGCCCCGGCTGGCTGCTGGCCGAGCCACAACCGCTGCGCGAGTCCTCTCTGCGCATCCTCGACGGACCGGAGCGCATCGAGTCAGGCTGGTGGGATGGCGGCGACGTGCGCCGCGACTATTACCTGGTGGAGACCCGCGCCGGCCAACGCGGTTGGGCTTTCCGAAGCGTCGGCGACAACGGGCCGCTGTTGCTGCACGGCTGGTTCGCATGAACGACTACGTCGAGCTGCACTGCCTGTCCAACTTCAGCTTCCAGCGCGGAGCCTCCAGCGCCCGTGAGCTGTTCGAGCGCGCCGCCCGTCTCGGCTACCGCGCCCTGGCGATCACCGATGAATGCACCCTGGCCGGCATCGTCCGAGCCTGGCAGGCCTCGAAGGACACCGGCCTGCCGCTGATCGTCGGCAGCGAGGTGCGCCTTGAGGACGGCCCCAAGCTGGTCCTGCTGGCCGAGAACCTGACCGGCTACCAGACGCTGTGCCGGCTGATCACCCACGCCCGGCGCCGCGCCGAGAAAGGCGCCTATCGACTGCTGCGTGAGGACTTCGACACGTCGTTGGACGGCCTGCTGGCGATCTGGCTGGCAGAGAACGATGCCCGGCATGTGCCCTGGCTGCGCACGCACTTTCCAGAGAGGCTGTGGCTCGGCGTAGAGCTGCACCGCGGCACTGACGATGCTGCGCGGCTGAGCCACCTGCAGGCCCTGGCCGACGAACATGGACTGCCGGCGGTGGCCTGCGGCGACGTGCACATGCACGCCCGTGGCCGCCGCGCCCTGCAAGACTGCATGACCGCCATCCGTCACCACCTGCCGGTGGCCGAGGCCGGTGCCCACCTGTTTCCCAACGGCGAACGCCACCTGCGCCGCCGCGAGGAGTTGGCCGAGCTGTATCCACCGGCGCTGCTCGCCGAAACCTTGCGCATCGCCGAACGCTGCACCTTCGACCTCGGCCAGTTGCGCTACCAGTACCCCCACGAACTGGTACCTGTCGGCCACGACGCCACCTCCTGGCTGCGCACGCTGGTCGAGCAAGGCGCCCGCTGGCGCTGGCCGGATGGCGTGCCGGCAGACGCCCGTGCGCGCATCGAGCACGAACTGACACTGATCGCCGAGCTGCGCTACGAAAGCTACTTCCTCACCGTCCACGACATCGTCCGTTTCGCCCGCGAGCAGCACATCCTCTGTCAGGGCCGTGGCTCGGCGGCCAACTCCACGGTGTGCTACGCGCTGGGCATCACCGAACTGGACCCCACGCGCAGCAAGCTGCTGTTCGAGCGCTTTCTGTCCCGCGAGCGCAACGAGCCACCGGACATCGACGTCGACTTCGAGCACGAGCGCCGCGAGGAAGTCATCCAGTACGTGTTCCGCCGCTACGGCCGCGGGCGCGCCGCGCTCACCGCGGTGGTCAGCACCTACCATGGCGCCGGCGCGGTGCGCGACGTGGCCAAGGCCCTCGGCCTGCCACCGGATCAGGTCAATGCCCTGGCCGACTGCTGCGGTCGCTGGAGCGATCGTGCACCGTCGGCCGAGCGCCTGGCCGAGACTGGCTTCGACGCCAACAACCCGCTGCTGCGCCGGGTACTGGCACTGACCGGCGAGCTGATCGGTTTCCCTCGCCACCTGTCGCAGCACCCGGGCGGCTTCGTGATCTCCGAGCATCCGCTGGAAACCTTGGTGCCAGTGGAGAACGCGACCATGGCCGAGCGCACGGTGATCCAGTGGGACAAGGACGACCTCGACCTGGTCGGCCTGCTCAAGGTCGACGTGCTCGCCCTCGGCATGCTCAGCGCCTTGCGCCGCTGCTTCGCGCTGATCGAGCGTTATCGTGGCATCCACTGGACCCTGGCCGGCCTGCCCCAGGAGGATCCTGAGACCTACGCCATGATCAGCCGCGCTGACACCATCGGCGTGTTCCAGATCGAGTCGCGGGCGCAGATGGCCATGTTGCCGCGCCTGCGCCCCCAAACCTTCTACGACCTGGTGATCCAGGTGGCCATCGTCCGCCCGGGGCCGATCCAGGGCGATATGGTGCATCCCTACCTGCGCCGGCGGAACGGCGAGGAACCCGTGGAATACCCCTACGAGGAACTGCGCCCGGTGTTCGAACGCACCCTCGGCGTGCCGCTGTTCCAAGAGCAGGTGATGGAGCTGGCCATCGTCGCCGCCGACTACACCCCGGGCGAGGCCGACGAGCTGCGCCGCAGCATGGCCGCCTGGAAACGCCACGACGGCCTGGAACCACACCGTCGGCGGCTGACCTCACGGATGCTCGAAAAGGGCTACACGCCGGCATTCACCGAACGCATCTTCCGCCAGATTGAGGGTTTCGGCAGCTACGGCTTCCCCGAGTCCCACGCCGCCAGCTTCGCCCTGCTCACCTACGCCAGTTGCTGGCTGAAATGTCACGAGCCGGCGGCCTATGCCTGCGCCCTGGTCAACAGCTGGCCGATGGGCTTCTACAGCCCCGACCAGGTACTGCAGGACGCCCGCCGCCATGGTATCGAGGTGCGGCCAGCGGACGTGCGCTACAGCGACAGGGACTGCAGCCTGGAGGACAGCGGCAACCCGCAGCCGGCGATTCGCCTGGGGCTGCGCATGATCCGCGGCCTACGCGAAGACGATGGACAACGCATCGAGACAGCACGCCAGACAAGGCCATTCACCGATGTTGAGGACCTCGGCCGGCGTGCCAAACTGGACACCCGCGCCTGCGAACGGCTGGCCGACGCCGGCGCCCTGCGCGGTCTCGCCGGGCACCGCCACCGGGCACGCTGGGCGGTGGCTGGACTCGAGCCGCAGCTACCGCTGTTTGCCGGCCAACCCGCCCCCCGCGAAGCCCCGGTGAACCTACCCCTGCCCTCGGTTGGCGAGGATCTGCTGACCGACTACGCCACCCTCGGCACCACCCTCGGGCCACATCCGCTGGCCCTGCTGCGCCGACAACTCAAAGCCCGGCGCTGCCGCAGTTCGCGCGAGCTGCTCGATGTCGAGCCCGGCCGCCCGGTCAGCGTCGCCGGCCTGGTCATCGGTCGCCAGCGCCCGCAGACCGCCAGCGGGGTAATCTTCGTCACCCTGGAAGACGAGTTCGGGCTGGTCAATGTGGTGGTTTGGCACGACCTGGCCGAGCGCCAACGACGGGTACTGGTGCAATCACAAATGCTGCGTATCGATGGTCACCTGGAAGCAGCAGATGGCGTGCGCCACGTGATCGCCAGGAGACTGAGCGATCTCACCCCTCTGCTGACCGGCCTTGATGTCCACAGCCGGGATTTTCGATGATGCGGGGAGAAGAACCAAAGGTAGAGATCAGCCCCAAATGGCCTTTTATGAAGGCAGTTGTCGAGCCAACGCGGATATTGCCCAAGCTGGCCTATGTAGTTCTTTTGTTTTCGAATTTGTGGTACTGGTTGGCCGCAGAGCTCTCTCCACGGTTCAGGAAACGCATCCATGTCCTACGACCACCCGCTCCAGCGCGAAGCAGCGGACGCGCCCAAAACCCGCCTACGCCCAAAACGCGTGGTGGTCTCGCTTGCCGCTGAGAAGCAGCGCCTGCTAAGTGCGGTGCTCTACAGTAACTGTCCCATCTTCCTCGATACCAATATCTTGCTCTGGAGCTTCGGGCTAAATGAAGCGGCCTCTGAGGTCTGGCAAAGATGGCTGCGGACGCTGGAGGAGCGATTGGTCATTCCCGCCTGGGTAGTGCATGAGTACAATCAGCTTTCTGACAAGCCCGAGATTTTTTCGCCCTACAAAACCTTGACCAGAAAACTGCAGGTGGTGCTGGATGAGGTTCGGGATAGTACGGCACGGGCGTTGGACGGAGCAGCGGCTGCCGGCTTGGGCTGTTCAAGCAAAATTGACTTGGAGCGAAAATTAGCTGAAGCCTCAGGCTTTATCTTGAGTGTGGCCAAGAGCGTGTCTAGGAATGACAGCGGTCATCGAATGGAGCTATTGAAGTTCTACGAGCAGTTGCTAACAAAGCGCTGCCTATCTTCAGATGTTCATGAGTTGTCCCGACAGGCGAGTGCGGAGTTCAACGCACGGTCGGCTTTGCGCCTGTCACCAGGGACGGAAGACGCGGGCAAGCCTCAGAACAGTTGCGGGGATCTCATCATCTGGAAGGAAATTCTTCAGTACTGTGCGCAGACCGGAAAAGGTGAAGCCCTCTTCATCAGCAACGATGTCAAAGACGATTGGTGTTACAAGCCGGCAAAGATCGTGCTGGAGAACGGCAAAGAGGTTTCCTGGTCCAGAGAAGCGACACGGAACGTACGTTTACCTAATCCCGAGCTGCTAGCGGAATTCCATTGGCACACGGGTGACGAGGGGGTCCTCTTCGCAACCATCCAGCAAGTGGTCGAGACATTCAGTTCTACTGACCACAATGCGCTGGAGGCGGCTGTATTCAGCCATCTAGCCCAAGCGACCCAGTCTAGCCGTACGCCGACGGACAGGGTAGTGGACTGGATTCACGGTTCAGAGCAACTCTACCAAGAGGGTTTAAGGGGCGTTGCCTACTGGGAATGCTCGCCTGGCGAAGTGGACACAGGTGAGTTCGAGGCCTGGTGCCGCGAAAAACTGAAAGACTCCAACATCCCCTTTGAGAAAGTCGACTGGGGTAATGTTTTCGTCGCGCTCTACCTGTAAGCGAATGTTCAACGAGTCCATCACGTGGTTTATAAATTCAAGAACAACCCACAATTGTTCGCCCGCCTATTTCTGTGCGTTTGAGCTGTCTATTTCAGTCTCTTCTGGTTCATCTTCTAGCCAATGAAGATTCGATGCGTCCTCTGTTTGACAGAAGTGAAATAAATTTCTCATCGCTTTATCTGGATTTACATATGGGTGCCGGGCAAGTCTTATTGTCTCGCTACCAAACCACCTTGAGTTGTTTTTTGGAGTAACCTCGACAACTACTCCTTCGCGGGTGATATTGAACTCGGCATAATCTTTAGGATAGCCATGCTCGATGTCCCAAAGTGTGACGGACGCATTACCTGTGAGTGCTGAAATTTGACCTTTTATCAATTTGTATCCATGTGGAAATCCGATCTTACACAGGCGCTTTTCCGACATAACCCCATCAACTTCGCCTCTGTACACCGTAAGAACCAACTGCATATTGGTGTCAGAAAGATTCATGGATGACATATCCACAAAGCCCTCTGGATAATTATTAAACAAACCTGTCCAAGCTTCCGCATCATAGAGCCACTTGTAATAATCTTCCAATAAATCAGAAAAAAGCCCTTTATTTGTAGCATATAACACTAACAGACCAAGTACGCCCGCAATGAATGTAACGACTGCGGTTAGCGCAGTGAATGCCTCCCGAACCCATTCAAACAGCGTCTTTTTTCTCTCTGATATTTTGGTCGGATTTTGCATTGATGTTGGAGTAGGCTTTCTTCTCTTTGCCATGTTCCTTCACTTTTTCTTGGGGGGGGATGAAACAACTCACCCATGCCTTTTTCAATACTTGATAGTCTCGCCTGAAGCAGATCAAGAGGTAGTGCCGGAGGCAGTCATCTACTTTGGATGGCAGGCTATTGGTTTAGCTTACATTAAAGACTGAACTCTACACGATAATCTAGCGCCCCGTCGAACTCCTCGGAGTCAGTTATAACCGCCTTGATACGATGAACCTTGATAGAGGATTCTTTGAATTCGAGCGTCGGGGGGGTGGGATAGAAGTCATCAAGGGGTTTTGTGTCCAAAATGCAATTTTCTGGAAAGATCACGAAATTTTGCCCGATCAGACCAGTTTGAACCGATGGAAATGCAAGCCCGGCCACTTGTTCGCTGAATCGATCCCTTAAATATTCAAAAACCACTTGAGTTGGCAAGTAAGCCAGCTCATCTTTTTTAGCATTAGGCTTGGAAATCTTATTTACTAGTTGCTTTAAAAAATTGTGAGCGCTGTTAGCTTTCGTGTAGCCGAGATCGAAAGGATGCAAGTCTGGCTTACTCATAGCCTCCAACTTGGACAAATCCAAAAAATCCAAATAGTCCGTTGGTGCGAACGCCCCAGAGATCATTATATCGCCAGCTAAAGGACGCAATTCACTAAGGCACGTTTCTCTATTGCGAGCACAATACATCGCAGAGATGCCTCGCGGCGTCATGCGTTGATTCGAGGCGAATTGTTTAGGCGTAGGGCCGAGCTGGGCAATTGGGTCTTCTTCAATTTCCTGTAAACTCTTGAAGCCATCGGCCTTACGTGCTCTGTAAAGTAGATCATCCTTTGTAAGGCGAATGATGACTTCAGCTTTTAACTCATTTCCATTGCACGAAAAATTGAAAAGTGAATCGAGAAACTCTTTTGCGCTGGAGTTAAAGAATCGTTGATGATGGTGCATACTCCATTCAAAATCCTTCCAATCTACCTCATACGAGTTATTTTCCAGGCTGCCGTCATTGAGGTAGTAGCGCTGATCGTTCCCAAGCTCTACCTCCAAGTTCTCTACAAGCTTATCGATAAAGTCTGGATGTGCTAATTCGTAGGTATCTTGTAATGGCTCCCAATACTCAAATGCTCGAGGTTCATCCGCTCCGCTCTCCATTGACATATAATAATCATATGGCGATAGGGTGTCGACGGGACTGAATGATTCTATGAATCGGTCTCTTATATATGAAATTAGACTTTCTTCATCGCACGTATTTCCCTGCACCCCGCAATAGATGCATTTAGCAAAACGGCCAGACTCAACAACGAATCTTTTTAAGGATGGGATAAAAACACATCTATCGCAGATCATGACCTGACTCATTATGAAGTTTGTGTGACGGCGGAGAGCTCAGAAAATTATACCTCTGGTGTTTCTTATCTTTTAGAAAGGGGGCTCCGCCGGAGCGAGCGTCCAAGCTGTCATCCCGAAACTCATCTGTCAATTATAAGCCGGCATTAGATGTTCAAACTCCTCGATCTGATCGTCCTTTGGCCAACTGCTACCGGCCATAATAGGCTAGAACCAACCTGAAACGGATGGATTGTGTCATATCGACATCATATCCTACCAACACTCCGGCGCCCTCCGGCATGAAAGAAGTAACTACGCAATCGCTTCTATAGGATACCCACCTCCAGCAAGATCACGAACCGCCATCTGAGTGATTTCATGGAGATTGGTCGATGAAACAGCCTCAATGGCGGATCGTCCTCCCAACATCTCACGGGGCTGTACCAGCATCCGATAAAGCTGCCACGAACCGACGTCCTTCACCCGCTGCAGCACCGCATGTACCAGTTCTTGCTTGAGCGGATCGAGCTGCCAGTCAGGAACCCGCTGACCACGGTTGCCCATGCTCAAGGTCAGCAGCTTGCCAGCCTTGATCTCGCGATTGATCTGGTCACGGGATTTGCCTGCCAGCCTGGCATACTGCACCACCGGCAGATTGTAGGGAGCCTCGTAGGTTTCAAGCATCTCCATCCGCTCGCGCTGGAACTCCGAAACTGCCAGGGTGGCAGCCGGTAACGGCTCAGGTTTCACCGGAACCGCCGACAGGCGCTGAACAGACAGCCCATCCGCCATGGACGACATCAGGATTGGCATCGTGTCACAGCCAACGAACCTGGCAGGATCTTCCGCCCCTTCATCCTGCACTGGCACACCATTGATGCGAATAGTCAGGTGCATGCTGGCAGCCTTCACCTCTCCCTGCTCCAACAGATCAAGCCGGTCGGCCCAATCCTGTAGCATTATCCGCCGAGGTTCGACATACAGGGCATGGTTGTAAGTAGCGCTGACTTTATTCGGGTCAGCATGCGAGAGCTGTGCCTCCACCCAGTTCTTGAGGTAGCCCACCTCGTTGAGTGCCGTTGAAATCGTGGCGCGAATACCGTGACCAGTGAGCAGGCCCTCATAGCCCATCCGCTTGAGCGCCGCATTCAGCGTGTTCTCGCTGATGCGTTTCTTGAGGTCGCTACGGTGCGCCAACAGGTAGCGTTGCGCTGGCTTGACCTCCTTGAGCAGGTAGCAAACGATCTCGATCGCCTGCGCGGGCAGGGGCACGATGTATGGCGGAATGTCCTGGGACCGCTTGCCCTTCTTGCGCATATCGTTCTGGAGCTGCTTGACCACCTCTGGGGGAATGATCCAAAGCCCCTTCTCCAGATCGAATTGGTCAGGGGTGGCAAGACGAAGCTCACCAGTGCGTACCCCGGTCAGCAGCAGCAACCGGATACCAAGCTGAGTCGTGATATTGCCCTTGTATGCGCGCAGCTTGCGCAGAAGATCGGGCAACTCGTGCAGTTTCAGGAAGGGGTTGTTCGCAACGGGCGGCTTGGGCTCGGCAACAACGTCCAGATCCGACGCGGGGTTACTCTCCAGCCCTTCCACCTTCACCATGGCGAAGCGAAACATCCGCCAGAGCCAGGTGCGTACCTTCTCCGCGATCGTGAACGCTCTACGTTTCTCAATCCTGGCGAGTACACCCAAGAGATCGGGACGGCGAATCTCGAAGATGGACATCGCACCCAAAGCAGGCAACACGTCCTTGTCGAAAATGCGCTGGAGCTGCGATAGGGTGCTATTGCGCCCCTCCTTGAGCTCCAGCCGGCGGTGCTTGACCCACTGGAGGAACACCGCATTGAAGCTGTGCTCGTTGGCTAGGCGTACAGCCCGGCGCTTGTGCTTGCGATCGATCTTGGGGTTGATGCCCTTCGCCAACAGGGCTCGGACCTCATCGCGCAGCGCACGTGCCTCCCGGAGAGCAATCTCCGGATAGGTACCCAGGGACATTCGTTTCTGCTTGGCCGCCCAGTAATACCTGAAGTGCCAGGACTTACCGCCGGTGGCGGATACCGCCAACGAGAGGCCATCGAAGTCAGGAAGGGTATAGTCTTTGCCAGTCGTCCGGGCCTGCCGGACAGAGACGTCTGTGAGTGCCATGGTCGAGCTCCTGAACATGGGTCAGGGCTAGATGCTTGTCTCGCAGGCCTCGCTCCTCCAGCAACAATCCGACATCCACAGCATCCATATAGATGGACTTAAAAATGGACTTAAAAGTCCTGGCTGTGGGCGGTTTCCAGTGGATTTCGCTGGAACGAAAAAAGGGCCTTCCGGCCCTATTTTCAATGACTTACAGACTTCAGTGGACGCCTGTAGATCATAATTTGGAGCGGGAAACGAGACTCGAACTCGCGACCCCGACCTTGGCAAGGTCGTGCTCTACCAACTGAGCTATTCCCGCAGTACAACTTGAAATGGCGTCCCCTAGGGGACTCGAACCCCTGTTACCGCCGTGAAAGGGCGGTGTCCTAGGCCACTAGACGAAGGGGACCTGGAACTTAATTTGAAACCCTGCCGAAGCAGCATTTCGAAAATCTGGAGCGGGAAACGAGACTCGAACTCGCGACCCCGACCTTGGCAAGGTCGTGCTCTACCAACTGAGCTATTCCCGCAGTACAGCTTGAAAGTGGCGTCCCCTAGGGGACTCGAACCCCTGTTACCGCCGTGAAAGGGCGGTGTCCTAGGCCACTAGACGAAGGGGACACACCCCGGAACATCAAGCAACTTTCCGGCTTCCTTCGCTCTGTTTCTAGCATTGCTCTGGAAGTGGCGCGCATTCTATGGAGCCTTTCGAGGGTCGTCAACCTCTCTCTAAAAAATTTTTAAAATCAAAGACTTCAGCCCATAAATCGATATGCCACTAGGAGCCATGCAGCCAAGCCACTACACTCGGTCGAAAAGTCGATTCTCGAGAGGTCCCAAGCAGTGTCCGCACTCGTGATAACCATGCTGATCGTCGGCGGCATCGCCCTGCTGATGGTGATTGCCTACATCAACCACGCCGTCGAGAACAGCAAGCTGGAGAAAGCGCGCCAGCGCGCTGATCTGCTCGACCGCATTCGTCGCTGCCAGGATATCTCCGAACGCATGCCTGGGCAGCTGATGACACCGCAGCTGAAGCTACTGCTGAGCCAGTTGCAGCTGCAAGTCAGCGAACGCCTGCTGCCGCTGGACAAGCAGAACACCAAACTGAAGACCGATATCGACACGCTCAAGGCCCAGGTCGCTCAAGGCGAATCCATTGCCGTGAAGAACCCGCCGCAGCCCATCGCCAACGAAGCCAAGGCCAAGGACGTGCGTTTCCTGCTGGAAAATCTGCATGCCCTGATCACCGGTTCGGTTCAGGCCGGCCTGCTACCCGCGGGCGATGGCAAGCATTGGCTCAAGCAGATTCGTCAGATGCTGGTACTGGTGCATATCGAGTTCTTCAGCACCCTGGGCCAGACGGCCATGCAGCAGAATCAACCCGGCCAGGCCCGCCTGGCCTTCGAACGCGGCGTGCAATACCTGCGCAAGCAACCTGACCCGACCCCTTACCAGACGCAGCTCAAGCGTTTCGAAGAGCAATTGGCGCGCGCCAATGCCTTGGTGCTCAACAACAACGTACCCAACGCGGATGAACCCAGCCAGTTGACCGAAGGTCTGAAGGACCTGGAAGACGACTGGAAGAAGAAGAACATCTACGACTGAGCAGACGACCGCCTTCACTTAGTCAACCACGTTGACCGCCGAATAGGAGCTGTAATGAGCCTGACCGTTTACGGAGCCCCCCTGTCTCCCTTCGTTCGCAAACTCTGCCTGTGCCTGATCGAAAAGGGCCTGGATTACGAGCTCGAGGTGGTCATGCCCTTCGGCCAGCCGGACTGGTTTCGCGAGCTCAATCCGCTAGGCCGGATTCCCGCCTTTCGCGATGGCGACCTGAAGCTGGCGGACTCCAGCGTCATCTGCCAGTACCTGGAAGAGCGCTACCCTGAGCACATGCAGCTATATGGCGACGGTGCGGAGCAACGCGCCAAGGTACGCTGGCTGGAAAAATACGCGGACTACGAGCTGGCGCCGCTGTGTACCTTCACCGTATTTCGCAACCGCGTGCTGAAAGCCACCATGGGTCAGCCATGCGATGAGGAAAAGGTGCAGCAGACGCTCAAGGACAAGCTGCCCAACCACTTCGACTATTTCGAGGCCACGTTGGGTAACGCGCCCTACTTCCTTGGCGAACAACTGTCCATGGCCGACCTGGCACTGGCCAGCCAGTTGCTCAACATGGAGCACGGTGGGGAAACCCTGGATGCCGGCCGCTGGCCGAACCTGCTGGCGCACTACGAGCGTATCAAGGCCCGCGCATCCACACAGCAACTGCTGCCGCGTGAACTGCGCACACTGGAGAAGATCGGCGCCAAGCGCTGAACACGCCTGCTTCGTAGGGTGCGCCGTGCGCACCAATTGCGAAATCAGCTTCGGCAACGTCTCAAACCAGCGGTGTGCGCAGCGCCCCTAGCGGATCGAGTCTCCCCGCATCGCCAAAGGCGTATTCAGCAATCGCTGGCGGCCAGGAATATCGCTGCCAGCGCTTCGATACCGGTCTGATCCACCTCGGTGAAACGCCCCACCGACGGGCTGTCCAGATCCAGCACGCCGATCAGCCGCCCTTCCTTGACCAGAGGCACCACCAGCTCACTGTTCGATGCACTGTCGCAGGCAATGTGCCCTGGGAAGGCATGCACATCCTCGACTCGCTGGGTTTGCAAGCTCGCCGCGGCAGCGCCGCAGACACCACGCCCAAAGGGAATGCGCACGCAGGCCACCTTGCCCTGGAACGGGCCGAGTACCAGTTCACCGTCCTTGACCAGGTAGAAGCCAGCCCAGTTCAGGTCAGGCAACTCGTGAAACAGAAAGGCCGAAAACTGCGCGGCATTGGCGATGAAGTCACGCTCACCGCTGAGCAGCGCCTGCAGTTGCGCGCTCAACAGGGGATAGCCGTCGAGGTCAGCCCCGGCCTGGGAAAGGTCAATCATATCTGTTGCTCCAGCAGTTGCAGCCCGACCCAATGGCGGGCAAATTGATAGGCGCAGCGGCCGTTGCGGTTACCACGCCCCAGCGCCCAGCGGATGGCGGCCTTTTCCAGGGCCTCGTCCCAGCTCCAGTCCAACCCGACCTGGCGCGCCTGTACGCCAATCCAGTGGCGCACGACGATCAGGAAGTGCTCCTGACTGAAGGGATAGAACGACAGCCACAGGCCAAAACGGTCGGACAGTGCGATCTTGTCCTCAACAGCCTCGTTGGGGTGCAGTTCGCCGTCGACCCTCGTCCAGTTCTCGTTATCACTCTGTTGCTCAGGCACCAGATGGCGGCGGTTTGAGGTGGCGTACAGCAGCACATTATCCGTCGCCTGCTCCAGCGAGCCATCGAGCACACTCTTGAGCACCCGGTAGTCGCCCTCGCCCGCTTCGAACGACAGGTCATCGCAAAACAGCACGAAACGCTGTGGTAAACCGGCCAGCAGCTCCACCACACGCGGCAGCTCAGCCAGATGATCACGCTCGATCTCGATCAGGCGCAGACCGGCCCTGGCATGCTCGGCCAGCAAGGCACGCACCAGCGAGGATTTGCCGGTACCGCGCGCGCCCCAGAGCAAGGCATGATTGGCCGGCAACCCCATCACGAACTGCCGCGTGTTACGTGCCAGTTGCTCGCGCTGAGCATCCACCCCCAGCAAGTCACTCAGCGACAGATCGAGGCTGACCTGCAAAGGCCGCAGATAACCACTGCGACCATCACGCACCCAGCGGGCGGCCATGCAGGTGTTCCAGTCCAGCTGAGGACGCTGCGCGGGCAGCATGGGCTCGAGACGCGCCAGCACCTGTTCGGCACGGGCCAGAAAGTCCAGCAATCGCGAATCCACTCTATAGTTCTCCTTTATGCACAGCCGTATCGTGCAGCATCTGCCAGTGAAGGGTCGCGATCAGCTATGCTTGGCACGAGCCAAGGATCAGAGACCACGCGCGCATACATGGATATTCCGCTCACCCAACGCCTGTCATTCAAACAGGCCGGCCTGACCGTGCTGGTGGCATTTATCCTTGGCACGCTGCTGAGCGTCACCCAGGTGGCCGTCGATTATGCCAGTGAAGAGGCCTCCATCAACCGCGAGATTCGTGCGCTGCTGGAAATCAGCCACAACCCCGCTGCGCGCATTGCCTACAACATCGACGCCGAACTGGCGCAGGAGTTGGTCCTCGGCCTGCTGCGCTCGCCAGCCGTAACCCGCGCCGAACTGATCGACAACAACGGTCTGGTGCTGGCCAGCGTCAGCCGCCCGCGCCGGGAAAGCCGCTACCGGGTCTTCAGCGACAGCCTGTTCGGGGCCCAGCGGCAGTTCCAAGACCCACTCCACGTCAGCCATGCCCCCAACGAAGCACTGGGCTTTCTACGCCTGGAAGTCGACACTTATGCCTTCGGCAGTCACTTTCTCAGACGTTCGCTGCTGACTCTGCTCACCGGTTTCGCGCGCAGCCTGCTGCTGTCGCTGATTCTGCTGGTGCTGTTCTATTTCATGCTGACCAAGCCCCTGACCGGGGTGATTCGCGCACTCAGCGAGCGCAACCCGCAAGACCCGCACCATCGCCCGGTGCCCTGCCCCAAGGGCCACGAGCGTGACGAGATCGGTACGCTGGTAGAGGTCACCAACCGCCAACTGTCGAGCATCGCCCAGGAGATCGCGCACAGGCGCAATGCCGAGGATCGCCTGACCCAGTACCTGAGTGAGCTGGAAAACATCGTCTCGGCGCGCACCGCCGAACTCAAGGCCACCAATGCCCGCCTCAGCCAGTCCAACAGCGAGCTGGAGACGGCACGCAGCATGGCCCTGAACATGGCGCAGGCACGTTCGGCCTTCCTCGCCAACATGAGCCATGAAATCCGCACGCCGCTCAATGGTCTGCTCGGCATGCTGGCACTGGCTCTGGATGGCCCGCTAAGCGCTGAACAACGCCAGCAACTGGGCATCGCCCATGACTCCGGCAAGGTGCTGGTGGAACTGCTCAACGACATTCTCGACCTGTCCAAATTCGAAGCCGGCCAGCTGGAGCTGGAGACGATTCCCTTCGACCTCGGCGCCCTGGCCGAGGAAACCGCCAGCCTGCTGTCGCAGAACGCCGCCAGCGCAGTAGAGCTGACCTGCCTGATCGACCCGGCACTGCCGGCACAGGTGCTGGGCGATCCGACGCGGGTGCGCCAGATCGTTATCAACCTGCTGTCCAATGCCCTCAAATTTACCCGTTTCGGCCGCGTCGACCTGATCGTCGAGCGCAACACGGATGGCATCTGCATCCGTGTGCGCGATACCGGCATCGGTATCGCCGAAGATGCCCAGGCACGCATTTTTCAGCCCTTTGCCCAAGCCGAAATCGCCATCACCCGTGAATATGGCGGCACCGGCCTTGGCCTGGCCCTGACAAGGCGCCTGTGCGAAGCCATGCACGGCAAGCTGAGCCTGCAATCGAAAGAAGGCTTTGGCAGCGAGTTTTGCGCCGAGCTGCCGTTACCCGCCCATACGCCTGCCAGTACACAGCCGGTGCTGGAGGGTCGCATCGTCGCACTGACCCCGGCCAGCAGCGGCCTGCAACAGATGCTCAGCCAATGGCTGCCAACCTGGGGACTGAGCTATCAGCGCCTGGATACCGATGCCAGTCTGCTCGGCGTGCAAGCCGACCTGCTGATCAGCGATTGCCCGGAATGCCTGCCGGGTATGCGTCCGGCGATAGGCACAGCCGTGCTGCTGGTCACTGCCTATGGCAACTTCCTGCCGCACGAACAGGCGCAGCGCCTCATGCCGCTGCTGCAAATCGCCCGCCCACTGGCACGCAACGGCTTGCTTCAGGTATTGCGGCACACGCTCTACAGCGACGACAGCGCCCTGCAGGGCAGTACCCAGAAACAGCCTGAACGGGAGGGCACTGCACGCGTGCTGCTGGTCGAAGACAACCCGGTCAACCAGATGGTCGCCAAGGGCATACTGGTCAAGCTCGGCTATCAGGTTCAGGTCGCAGCCCATGGCGCTGAAGCCCTGGAGATGCTGGAGCAGGAGCCCATCGACCTGATCCTGATGGACTGCAATATGCCAGTGATGGACGGCTATGAAGCCAGCCGCCGCATTCGCAACAACGGTCGCTGGCTACAACTGCCCATCATCGCCCTGACCGCCAATGCGCTGCCCGATGACCGCGAACGCTGCCGCGCCGCCGGCATGAACGACTATCTGGCCAAACCCTTCCGCCGTGAAGAACTGGCAGCCATGCTCGACACCTGGCTGCCTGACGAGGTTACTCGCTGAGCCGCGTCAGCAAGCGATCCAGACTACGCCGCAGCCCCTCCATTTCCAGCAGATCCTGATCCGCGAACTGACACAGCAACTGTGCCTTCAGCGGCAACACTTGCGCCTGCAGCGCTCTGCCGGCATCGCTCAACGCCAGATGGACCTCACGCTCGTCAGCCTGCGCGCGGCGCCGCTGCACCAGACCCATCTGCTCCAGACGCTTGAGCAGCGGCGTCAGGGTGCCCGAGTCCAGTTGCAGGCGTTGCCCCAGCGCCTTGAGCGTCGGCTGCCCGGGCGCCTGCTCCTGCCACTCCCACAGCACCAGCATCACCAGATACTGCGGGTAGGTCAGACCGAGGGCATCGAGCATCGGCTTGTAGGCACGGATCACCGCGCGCGAGGCGGCGTAGAGCTTGAAGCACAGCTGGTTATCCAACTGCAGCCCGGCGGTATCGAACGCACTCATTTCAGCAGGGCTTCGATCTCGCTGCTTAGCTCTTCGGGCTTGGTGGTCGGGGCGAAGCGCTTGACCACCTGGCCGTTTTCGCCAATCAGAAACTTGGTGAAGTTCCATTTGATGCCCTGGCTGCCCAGCAGGCCCGGCGCGCGCTTTTTCAGCTGCACGAACAGCGGGTGGGCGTCTGCACCATTGACATCGACCTTCTTGAACAGTGGGAAGCTGACGCCGAAGTTCAGCTCGCAGAACTCGGAGATCGCGCCCTCGTCACCCGGCTCCTGCTTGCCGAACTGATTGCAGGGGAAGCCGAGCACGACCAGCCCCTTGTCCTTGTATTGCTGCCAGACATTCTCCAGCCCCTTGTACTGCGGGGTGAAGCCACATTTGCTGGCGGTATTGACCACCAGCACAGCCTTGCCGCCGAAGTCGGCCAGGGTCTTCTGCTCACCCTTGATGGTGGTGACCGGAATATCGAAAAGTGCGTTGCTCATGGGGAATCGTCCTAAAAGGGCTTGAAGTGACGAATAAAGTAGCGAGCAATTAAATTGCATGCAACTCAATTAAGGCAAAATAAGACATGCGAATACACGCTATCACGTGGGTTAGCGGCGCCGAATGCAGGGCGTCCAAACGCAGATGAACCCAGCGCGCTCGGATGGCCGCCCCACGTAACCCACCAGGCGATGGATCGCGTTGTGCCGATGGTGGGTTATCGCGGGGCGGCCATCCGCCGCACCGGGCTTAGCAAACTGTTCTGCAAGCATGGCAGGCGGCTAACCCACCCTACGAAACGGTGGCGCCCAGAGCTCGTACCAGAGCAGCCAGCGGCGCTGAATCACCCTGAATACGCACATGCAGGCCGTCGATTTCGCGGCGCATCGGGTAATGCTTGCGCAGGCGGTCGAACGCAGCGCGACGCGCATCGGCATCGCCGCCCAGGCTGCGGCGAAAATCCGCATCGTCGCGGCGCGGGTCATACACTGCGCGGCAGATGCTGGCCAGCGCCCAGGCCGGATCCGCGCTGCCATCAATACTCAGCTCGCTCAACCAGAGCGCAGGTAGCAGATCGGCCAGATGCACCTGCTCGGCCACCCCCAGCGCCCGGCAGCAGGCCTGATAGATCTGCGCCGTGCCGCGCAGCTTGCCGTCCAGGCTGTAGCCGGCGATATGTGGCGTTGCCAGTTGGCACAGGGCAGCCAGCTCGACATCGGCCTGCGGTTCGCCCTCCCAGACGTCGAGCACGGCCTGCAGATCCGGTCGTTGTGGCAACAGGCTGCGCAGCGCGGCGTTGTCCACCACGGCACCACGGCTGGCGTTGATCAGCCAGGTGCCCGGTTTCAATGCCGCCAGGCGCGCCGCATCGAACAGGTGACGGGTCGATGCGTCCAGCGGCGTGTGCAGGCTGATCACATCGCATTCGGCGATGATCTGCTCCAGGCTGACGAAGTCGCCGCCCTCGGCGGCCTGGCGCGGCGGATCACAGACGCGCACCTGCCAGCCGAGACCACGCAGCAGCTTGACCAAGCGACCACCCACCTGTCCCGCGCCCACCACACCGTACACGCGCGCAGCTGGGTCCACGCCCTCACGCTCAGCCAGGGTCAGCACGCTGCCCAGCACGTAATCCACCACGCCACGGGCGTTGCAGCCCGGTGCGCTGCTCCAGGCGATGCCGGCTTCGGCGAAATAATCGAGATCCAGATGGTCAGTGCCAATGGTGCAGGTGCCGACGAAACGCACCCGACTGCCGTCGAGCAAGGCGCGATTGACCGGGGTTACCGAACGCACCAGCAACAGGTCGGCTTCACGCACATCGGCCGCCGTGATGCTTCGCCCGGGCAGGCGGCGAATGCTGCCGAAGGCAGCAAAGAATTCATCGAGCAGGGGAATGTTTTCGTCGGCGACTATGTGCATGGCAAGCTCCATCGGGCAGGCCGTCATTCTATGCCAGCGCTATCGTCAGCGTCGCCCACAGGTCGCCAGACAGAGGGGCAGATCGTTCTTTCCTGACCGCTACGTCAAGGCGTAGACTACGCGGTTTCCTGTTATCCCGAAGAGTCGAAATGTCTACCGACAGCCGCCTTGGCCGCGTGCGCACGGAACTGCGCAGCCTGCTGCTCCTGGCCACCCCCATCATCATCGCTCAGTTGGCGCACACAGCCATGGGCTTCGTCGACACGCTGATGGCCGGGCGCGTCAGCCCGCAGGATCTGGCCGCCGTGGCCCTGGGCAACTCGATCTGGGTGCCGGTGTTCCTGCTAATGACCGGCATCCTGCTGGCCACCACCCCCAAGGTGGCGCAGCGCTTCGGTGCCGGCGAGGAAGCTGCCATCGGCCCACTGGTGC
Source organism: Pseudomonas sp. GD03919 (assembly GCF_029814935.1). Lineage (NCBI taxonomy): Bacteria > Pseudomonadati > Pseudomonadota > Gammaproteobacteria > Pseudomonadales > Pseudomonadaceae > Pseudomonas > Pseudomonas sp. GD03919. The sequence goes on along the minus strand of NZ_CP104582.1, from coordinate 1,930,845 downwards.
GTCAGGCGCTGTGGCTGGCGCTGGCAGTCGGTGGCAGTGCCGCCGCCCTGCTGTGGAACGCCGAATTCATCCTGCGCATCATGAATGTCGACCCGGCGCTGATCACTCCGGCGATGGGCTATCTGCGCGCTGTGGCCCTGGGTTTCCCGGCTGTGGCGCTCTATCACGTGCTGCGCTGCTTCAGCGATGGCCTCGGTCACACCCGCCCGAGCATGGTACTGGGCATCCTCGGCCTGCTGCTGAACATTCCCGCCAACTACATCTTCATCTACGGCAAGTTCGGCCTGCCGGCCATGGGCGGCGTCGGCTGTGGCTGGGCGACCGCGCTGGTGATGGGCTTCATGCTGATCGGCATGCTGGTCTGGGTGAAGTGGGCGCCCTACTACCGCGCCAGCGCATTGTTCACCGGTTTCGACTGGCCGCAGTGGACGGTGATCAAGCGCCTATTGAGCATTGGCGTACCGATTGGCGTGGCGGTGTTCGCCGAGTCGAGCATCTTCGCCGTCATTGCCCTGCTCATTGGCGGCCTCGGTGCTACCGTGGTCGCCGGGCACCAGATCGCGCTCAATTTCAGCTCCATGGTGTTCATGATTCCCTACTCGCTGGGCATGGCCGCCACGGTACGCGTCGGCCAGGCACTGGGCCGTGGCGAGCCGCGTGAGGCGCGCTTCGCCGCCGGGGTTAGCATGGCCGCGGCGCTGGGCTATGCCTGCATGTCGGCCAGCCTGATGTTCCTGCTGCGCGAACAGATCGCACAAATCTACACCCCGGACAAAACCGTGATCGCAGTCGCGGCCACGCTGATCGTCTATTCGGCGCTGTTCCAGTTCTCCGATGCCATCCAGGTGACCGCTGCCGGTGCGCTGCGCGGCTATCAGGACACCCGCATCACCATGCTGCTGACCCTGTTTGCCTACTGGGGCATCGGCCTGCCGGTGGGGTATGCGCTGGGGCTGTCCGACCTATTCGGTGAACCGAGCGGCCCCAGCGGCCTGTGGCAGGGCTTGGTGGTTGGCCTGACCTGCGCTGCCGCGATGCTCACCGTGCGCCTGGCACGCAGCGCGCGCAAACGCATTCGCCAGGCCGCCTGAGTGATTGGATAGGCAGGCAATCAGCTCTAGACTGAGCAAATGATTCGACCTGCCCTACTCCTCTGCCTTACTCTGCTTGCCGGTTGTGGCCCGGCCAATGACGGCCTGGCCCTGCAGAGCGACTACCTCGAACGCCTGCAGCGTTCGCTCGATGCACCGAACGTCAGCTCGCTCGATAAGCGCAGCATCAGTCAGTACCGCCTGCCAGCCCGGCGCGAGCGGCTTTCGGATATCCCCGAACTGCGCATCGGCCTGCTCGATCTGGTCATCGACGCGCGGCGCTGTCCGCACCTGCAGCAACTGATCAGCCAGCGCAACAGCAGCCTGGGCAAACAGTTGATGCCCAGCCAGCGCCTGGGCTACGAAGGCGACCTGCTGCGCGCCCTGGATGCCTGCCTGCCGCATCTGCAGGACGACTCCAGCCTGAAGGCCACCCTGCAGCGCCTGGCCGACGACAAGCGCCAGCAACTGCCAGCAGTGTTCTGGAATGCGCTCAACGGCAGCCCGGAGTTCGAGAACTACCTGCGTTTCGCCGATAAGGCCTTGCCGGTGGACACGCTGGAAGACAGCGCCGCGCTGGACGCATTGCAGCGGCTGGCCAGCATCGGCGCCACCCTGCCGGAGCAACTGCCGCCGAGTGCCGATCAGCTGGAACCGCTGTTCTTCGCCCTCTATGCCAGCGAACAGGGCGGCCAGTTGATCACCAGCCTGGCCAGCCTGCGCCATACGCTCAATGCCGGCAGCGAACTGCTGGAACAACGCCTGCAGAATCGCCCGCTGTGCCCACTGGGTCAGGCGACGCCACGCGGGCGCATCCTGCAGAACATCTTCGTCAAGTTCTACGCGGGCGGCCTGCAGCCCTACCTGGCGCAGGTCGACCAGCGTGGCCAGCAGTGGCAGGCGGCGCTGCTGCAGTTGCAGCGCATCGACGGCATTCCCACAGCCACACGCGAGCACTTGCAGCGGCTGGCCGGTGAGCAGGATTCGTTGTGGCAGGAGTTCCGCGCCGCCACGGCGCGTCACGTCAAGGCCTGGCAGACGCTACTGAACAGCTGCGGCCTGGCACCGGGACAGGCGGGATGGAACAACGCTGAAAACGGTGCAGAGCCGTAGGGTGCGCCGCGCACACCAATAACCACAGCTAACACGGATCAAGGCACATCACCGGTGCGCACGGCGCACCCTACATGCGACATGCGTCGCCTAGTCGGCCTTCTTGCAAATCCAGTACAGGTAGGTGCCGTCTTCCTCGGCCTGGCCGAGCAGCTCGTGGCCGAGAAACACGCAAAACTTAGGGATGTCACGACGGGTCGAGGGATCGGTAGCGATCACCTTGAGCAGGCCGCCCGGCGCCAGGTCGCGCACCTTGTTGTGCAGCATCATTACCGGTTCCGGGCAGTTCAGGCCGGTGGCGTCGAGCAGGTCATCGTGATTGAGGGTCAGGGCTTCGGACATAAGGGGCTCCACGAACAAGCGCGCATTGTCGCGCAAAGCTGACCTTCAGGTCACCTGCGCGCGGATCCTCATTTGCCGTGCCGACGCAGATGACAGGTCACTTCCTCACGGTCGTGATAGAGCTGCTTGCAGCCGATGCTGACCTTCAAACCGCGCTCGACCAGCCCGGACTCGATGCGATCGAGCAGGCGTCGTACTTCGGCATAGCGCTGCTTCATCGGCAGCTTGAGGTTGACCACCGCCTCGCGACACAGGCCCTCGCCCAGCCAGGTCTCGATCATCGCCGCCGTACGTGCAGGCTTCTCGACGATGTCGCAGACCATCCAGTGCACCGGATGGCGCGGGCGAAAGGTGAAGCCATCGGCGCGCTGGTGCACGACGAAACCGGAATACATCAGGCTTTCGGCCATCGGCCCGTTGTCCACGGCAGTGACGCGGATCTCCCGATTGACCAGCTGCCAGGTCCAGCCACCGGGAGCCGCACCCAGGTCGACGGCGGTCATGCCCGGCGCCAGGCGCTGATCCCACTGTTCACGCGGGATGAAATGGTGCCAGGCCTCTTCCAGCTTGAGCGTCGAGCGGCTCGGCGCCTCACGGGGAAACTTCAGGCGCGGAATGCCCATCGGCCACATCGCCTGGTTGTCTGCCTCGGCGATGCCGGCGAACACCTCACGGCCGCTCTTGAAGGTCAGCAGCAGGCGCGGCTTCTTCGCATCGTCCACCAGTTTGCCGGCCTTGAGCAGCGCCTTGCGCAGCGGCGCTTCGAACTTCTTGCAGAAGGTCGAAAGTTCCTTGCCGTCGTTGGTATCCACCACTTCCAGCCACAGGCTGCCGCACACCGGATAATCAGCCAGGGCGTCGAGCAACACGCTGATACGGTCGCTTTCCGGAAGGCTGACGAAAGCACCACGCGCCCACTGCCGCGGGAAAATCAACTGGTTGAAACGCACGCTGCGCATCAGCCGCTCGCAGTCCGCCGCCTCGCCGCAGACGAACTCAGCGCACGCACTACCGGGCCTGGCCCTGGAGTAGCCCGGCACATCCAGACGTGCGGCAAGGTCGGTGATCTCGGCGCAAACCTCCCCTTCGAAACCGGGGCGGCAATGCAGAAACAGGGTATTCATCAAAGGGACTCCTTGAGGCGCGTATAATACCCGAGACCGGAACCCCGAGCCGCTAAACCTGTCCAGCTACATATGCGCTGCCCACTGGAACGGTTCGGCAAGCCTGCCGCCAGAGAATGCGGTTCGGTGAAATCCAGCCATCGCGCAACAGGCAGCGCATAGCAACCGATAAAGGATATGCGCTAGCCAGACCGCCCAAGCCGAACTAACATGAAGGTTTGCCGCCATCAGACACAGCCCGAACCGTGCGTGCCCAAGGAGAAGTGCAATGCCCTCCCTCGATAGCCTGAACTGCCGCCGCGAACTGCACGTCGGCGACACCACCTACCACTATTTCAGCCTGCCAGAAGCAGCCCAACGCCTCGGCAACATCGACCGCTTGCCCAAGTCGCTCAAGGTGCTGCTGGAAAACCTGCTGCGCAACGAAGACGGCAAGACCGTACAGCCGCAGGACCTGCAAGCCATGGTCGACTGGCTGGACAAGCGCGCCTCCGACCGCGAGATCCAGTACCGCCCGGCACGCGTATTGATGCAGGACTTCACCGGTGTCCCGGCGGTGGTCGACCTGGCCGCCATGCGCGACGCCATGGCCAAGGCCGGCGGCGATCCACAGCGGATCAACCCGTTGTCGCCGGTGGATCTGGTCATCGACCACTCGGTGATGGTCGACCGCTACGCCTCCTCCAGCGCCTTCCACGACAACGTCGAGCTGGAAATGCAGCGCAACGGCGAGCGCTACGCCTTCCTCCGTTGGGGCCAGCACGCCTTCGACAATTTCAGCGTGGTACCGCCGGGCACCGGCATCTGCCACCAGGTCAACCTCGAATACCTGGCGCGCACCGTGTGGACGAAGGAAGAGGACGGCGCCACTCTTGCCTTCCCCGACACCCTGGTCGGCACCGACTCGCACACCACCATGATCAACGGCCTCGGCGTACTCGGCTGGGGCGTCGGCGGCATCGAGGCGGAAGCGGCCATGCTCGGCCAGCCGGTATCGATGCTGATTCCCGAAGTGATCGGCTTCAAGCTCAGCGGCAAGCTGAAAGAAGGCATCACCGCCACCGACCTGGTGCTCACCGTCACCCAGATGCTGCGCAAGAAGGGCGTGGTGGGTAAATTCGTCGAGTTCTATGGCGACGGCCTGGCCGACCTGCCGCTGGCCGACCGCGCCACCATCGCCAACATGGCGCCTGAGTACGGCGCCACCTGTGGTTTCTTCCCGGTGGACGACATCACCCTCGGCTACCTGCGCCTGTCCGGCCGCCCGGAGGCCACCGTGCAACTGGTCGAGGCCTACAGCAAAGCCCAGGGTCTGTGGCGCGAGCCTGGCGCCGAGCCCGTATTCACCGACAGCCTGAGCCTGGACATGGGCAGCGTCGAAGCCAGCCTGGCCGGGCCCAAACGCCCGCAGGACCGCGTCTCGCTGGGCCAGGTCAGCCAGGCCTTCGACGACTTCGTCGGCTTGCAGCTCAAGCCGAGTGCTAAGGAAGAGGGACGCCTGCTCAGCGAAGGCGGCGGCGGTACCGCCGTAGGCGGCGACAAGCAGAGCGGCGCAATCGACTATGAGGACGACGGCCATACTCATCGCCTGAAAGATGGCGCGGTGGTGATCGCCGCCATCACCTCCTGCACCAACACTTCCAACCCCAGCGTGATGATGGCTGCCGGTCTGCTGGCCAAGAAAGCCGTGGAAAAGGGCCTGCAGCGCCAGCCCTGGGTGAAGAGCTCGCTGGCCCCCGGCTCCAAGGTGGTCACCGAGTATTTCAATGCCGCCGGCCTGACGCCCTATCTGGAGAAACTCGGTTTCAATCTGGTCGGCTACGGCTGCACCACCTGCATCGGTAACTCCGGCCCGTTGCGCGAGCCTATCGAGAAAGCCATCACCCAGGCCGACCTGACCGTCGCCTCGGTGCTCTCCGGCAACCGCAACTTCGAGGGCCGCGTGCATCCGCTGGTGAAAACCAACTGGCTGGCCTCGCCACCCCTGGTGGTGGCCTATGCCCTGGCCGGCAGCGTGCGCCTCGATCTGACTCGCGATGCCCTCGGCACCGGCAAGGACGGCCAGCCGGTGTACCTGAAAGACATCTGGCCGACTCAGGCCGAAATCGCCGAGGCCATCGCCAAGGTCGACACCGCCATGTTCCGCAAGGAATACGCCGAAGTTTTCGCTGGCGACGAGAAATGGCAGGCCATCGACGTGCCCAAGGCCGACACCTACGCCTGGCAAAGTGACTCCACCTACATCCAGCATCCGCCGTTCTTTGACAACATCGCCGGCGACCCACCACGCATCACCGATATCCGCGAGGCACGCATCCTCGCCCTGCTCGGCGACTCGGTGACCACCGACCACATCTCACCAGCCGGCAACATCAAGGCCGACAGCCCGGCCGGGCGCTACCTGCGCGAACACGGCGTGGACAAGGCCGACTTCAACTCCTACGGCTCACGCCGCGGCAACCATGAAGTGATGATGCGCGGCACCTTCGCCAACATCCGTATCCGCAACGAGATGCTCGGCGGCGAGGAAGGCGGCAACACCCTGCACGTGCCCAGTGGCGAGAAACTGGCGATCTACGACGCAGCCATGCGCTATCAGGCCGAAGGCACGCCACTGGTGATCATCGCCGGCAAGGAATATGGCACTGGCTCCAGCCGCGACTGGGCGGCCAAGGGCACCAACCTGCTGGGCGTCAAGGCGGTGATCGCCGAGAGCTTCGAGCGTATCCACCGCTCCAACCTGGTGGGCATGGGCGTGCTGCCGCTGCAGTTCAAGCCGGGCATCGACCGCAACAGCCTGAAACTCACCGGCAAGGAAGTGCTGGCCATCGAAGGGCTGGAAGGCGTGGAGCTGCGCCCGCAGATGCCGCTGACGCTGATCATCACCCGCGAAGACGGCACGCATGAGGAAGTCGAAGTGCTGTGCCGCATCGACACCCTCAACGAGGTCGAATACTTCAAGGCCGGCGGCATCCTCCACTACGTGCTACGGCAGATGATCGCCAACTGATGCAGTTGCCCTGCCGCGTCATGCGGCAGGGCCTCGCCGTCGGGCCAAGGACGGCTCATGCCGTGACAAAAATGTGACGTCACTCAAAAAATTGCCGGGAGCAATTTTTGACGTCGCTCCGCGACGGCCCGCAGGGTGGCCGCCATGGACGGCGGGCCACAAAAAGCGTTTACACTCGCCAAAACGCACTCACCCCTCAACTTTGCCGTTCGTCGGCCGATTACAGGGGCATTACAACGACGGATACCTGCCATGCGTAACAACCAGCCGGTCACTCAGCGTGAGCGTACATTCCCTGCACAACAGCGTCTGATATCCACTACCGACCTCAAGGGCCAGATCACTTACTGCAACGACGCCTTCGTCGACATCAGTGGTTTCAGCCGCGAAGAGTTGCTGCGCGCGCCACACAACATCGTGCGCCACCCGGATGTCCCGTCCGCCGTGTTCGAGCACATGTGGACGACCCTGAAGAAGGGCCGCCCGTGGATGGGCATCGTCAAGAACCGCTGCAAGAACGGTGACCACTACTGGGTCAACGCCTACGTCACGCCCGTGACCGAAAACAACCAGGTCGTCGGCTACGAATCCGTCCGCGTCAAACCGACCGCCGAGCAAGTACGCCGCGCCGAAGCCCTATACGCCCGCATCAACGCCGGCAAATCGGCCGTACCGGCCAGCAACCAGTGGCTGCCCATCGTCCAGGCGTGGATGCCATTCATCCTGGTCAGCCAGATCGGCTTCATGATCGGCCACTGGATGGGCAGCAACTGGGGCTTCATCCTTGCTGCCGTGCTCTCCGTGCCGCTGGGTTTGGCTGGCATCGCCTGGCAGACGCGCGGCGTCAAACGCCTGCTGCGCCTCGCCGAGCAAACCACCTCCGACCCGCTGATCGCGCAGATGTACACCGACAGCCGTGGCGCCGAGGCACGCCTGGAAATGGCCATGCTCAGCCAGGAAGCGCGCCTGAAAACCTGCCTCACCCGCCTGCAGGACACCGCCGAACATCTGACCCAGCAAGCGCGCGAAGCCGACAAGCTGGCGCACAACAGCTCGGCCAGCCTCGAACGCCAGCGCCAGGAGACCGAACAGGTCGCCACCGCCGTCAACGAAATGGCTGCCACTACCCTGGAAGTCGCCAGCAACGTCGCCCGTACCGCCATCGCGACTCAGGAAGCCAACCGCCTGACCAGCGAAGGTCGCAGCATCGCCGCGGAAACCCGCGAAGCCATCCAGCGCCTGTCACAATCGGTGGGTGACACCGGCGAAACCGTGACCCGCCTGGCCCAGGACAGCAGCGAAATTGGCGGCGTGGTCGACGTGATCAAAGGCATCGCCGACCAGACCAACCTGCTCGCCCTCAACGCCGCCATCGAAGCCGCCCGCGCCGGCGAAATGGGCCGTGGCTTCGCCGTGGTGGCCGACGAGGTTCGTTCCCTCGCCCAGCGCACCGCCGAATCCACAGAACAGATTCACGGCCTGATCGCCAAACTGCAACGTACTGCCGAAGAGGCCGTACTGACCATGGAAATCGGCCGCAAACAGGCCGACGAAGGCGTCGAACGCGTTCTCAAAGCCGATCAGGCGCTGTCCGGTATCAGCGACTCGGTGGCCAACATCGCCGACATGGCCAACCAGATCGCTGCGGCGGCGGAAGAACAAAGCGCCGTGGCCGACGAAATCAACCAGAACATCACCACCATCGCCCAACTGGCCGACCAGACCGCCGGCGAAGCGCAAAGCACCGCCAAACTCAGCGAAGCCCTGACCAACACCGCACAGGGCCAATACGCCCTGGTCGAACGCTTCAACCGCTGAAACAAAAGGCGCAGCGGCTCACCGCTGCGCCTTCCCCGCCCCGCCTTCGCATGATTGCCACTTGCCAGCAGTTATCCGACAGGGTGTATAGCCTGCCAAACACCCCACCACCTCGCTGCAGGCCGCGAGATCGAGAAGGATCTTTCTGTAGTTCGCGCAGCAGGAGCAAATCACTCAATCGGTCACGGAGATCAGATGCTGGGATAACCGTTCTGTGGACATTGGCCCCTGACGAGCGAGCAATAACACCCCGCTCCCACAGGCTCAAAGCCCGGCGTGCCTCAGCCAATGCGTGTAGAAACCCTCGGCCACCTGGTTCAGTGCCCTGACCTTCTCGCTCAGGCCTTCGCGCATCTCGTCGATACGTTGCTGGCTGGGCTGGCTGGCATCGAGCAGGTGCGCCCAGTCGTCGAGCCACAATTCAACCAGCTCTTCGGTCATTTCCGGATGCCCTTGCAGGGCCAGTATCTTCTCGCCCCAGGCGAAGGCCTGATTGTCGCACCAGCGGCTGCTCAGCAGGGGTTGAGCACCTTCAGGTAGCGAGAAGGTGTCGCCATGCCACTGGAAGATGCTGAACGACTCGGGCAAATGCGCCAGCCAGGGGCTGCCAGCGGATTGCGCATGACGCTCGATGATCTGCCAACCGGCTTCGGTATAGGGCATACGGTGCACGCCGGCACCTAGTGCCTTGGCCAGCAGTTGGCCGCCCAGGCAGTGGCCGATGATGGGAATGTCGCGCGCGATGAAACGCTGCAGCGCAGCCACTTCGTCGGCTATCCAGGGCAGCGGGTCGTTGACGCTCATCGGCCCGCCCATCACGGCGACCGCCTTGGGCCGCTCCAGGTCGTAGGCATGCAGTTCGCCCAGTTCGACGCGCCGCACGTCGAAACTGCAGCCACGCGTCTGCAGCACCTGCGCCAGGTGAGCGGGCGGGCAATAATCGATATGCGTCAGGATCAGAACATCGGCCATACGTACCTCCGCCGCGCAGTCTGCGCGAGAAGGATTGGCAAGTCGAGATGGGCTGGGCTGGGAATTGAAGCCATCGGCCGGCTGGCCGGCCGATGGTCTGAGCTAATGGACGTAACAGCGGTGCCTAACGCATGGCTGACGCTTTCACCTCCTGGGTTACGCCCCAGCCGTCCATCTTGCCGCCCAGCGGGACGACGATGGATTCCAGGTCATGTTCGAACTCGCCAATACCGGCATGGGTGGCGTACATCACTTTGCTGATTTGCAGGTGCCAGATGCCGTCCTCACGGGCGGATATCTGGGCGTTGAGCGACTCGCCGCGAAAGTTTCTGGCGGCCAGCCTGGCCCGTTCTTCGTCAGGAAAGATGGCGTAGAACTCGATCGGGTGAAACTGGGCGAAGTCGAATCCCCCTTCTTTCATGCGACGCAACACCAGGGTGCTGGAGTCTTCGTGGAAGGCTGTGCTCATAAACGACCCCTCTCAGGCTATGGATGGATTAACCGCTTTCCCAATGCGACCGCCCCAAGGACGGTGTCGCGGCGCCTGGCGGGAACCCCTGAAACGACCTGCGTTTCAAAGCCCCCTTTGGCGCCGCCCCGAGAATCGAGCGGGTGCTCGATGTGTCTACTGCAAGCGTATCGACGACTGTCCGGCAGAACGCCGAACTGAAACCGTCATCCGTAGAATAGCCGCTGTGCGAAAGATGCGCGCTATGCAGAAAGGCCTTGTGACAAAGCCGTCGACCAGCGGCCATTGGCCCATCTGCAAGCAGCGCCTGAAGTCATGGGCGGCTGAGCCAGGCCATGAGCAACCGATTGATCCAGCCTGGGGTGATCTGCCCGAGCGTGTGCAGCAGCCAGAACTGCATGCCTACCGGACGATGTACCTTACTGGCATGAGCTTGCTGCCAGGCCGCTTCGGCGATCTGCTCGGCATCCAGACGCACGCCCAGGCGACGCATCACCGGCGGACGCTGCGCCTGACTGCGGACCATCGGCGTGTCGACGAAGGGCGGCATCAGGTCACCGACAAGGATGCCGTGCTCGCGCCACTCCAGCTCCAGCGCCTCGGTCAGCCCACGCAAGGCGAACTTGCTGGCCGAATAGCTGGCCAGTTGCGGTACCCCGTAAAGCCCCGAAGCCGACCCCATATTGATCACCTGCGCCTGCGGCGTGACCTTGAGATAGGGATAGGCCGCATGGCAAAGGTTGAGCACGCCGAGCACGTTGATCTGTACCAGGCGCGCGTGCTGCTCCTGCTCGATATCGGCGAAGGCGCCGGTGCGCAGGATGCCCGCGCCATTGAACAGCAGGCGCAACTGGCCACCGCTCTAGGTACAGAAGCCGGCCAGCGCGGCCTTCACCGCTGCGCCATCGACCACATCCAGCGGCGCATGCCAGGCGCCGTCCAGCTCGGCGGCCAAGGCTGTCAGCGCCCGTTGATCGACGTCGAGCAGGCCGACGCGCCAGCCACGTGCGTGAAACAGGCGTGCAGTGGCAGCGCCAATGCCCGACGCTGCGCCACTGATGAGAATGTTGTGCATCACATGCCCCGCTCACGAAGAAAGCTAGCCACGCGCTCGAGCGCGCGATCCGCCGCGCGCAACATGCCGACATGCGCCTGGAATACATGCCACAGCCCCGGGTAACGCTCCAGACGCACATCTGCACCGGCTGCCTCGGCGCGCGCGGCCAGACGCAGGCTGTCGTTCAGCAGCAATTCGTCTTCGCCGACCTGGATCAACGTTGGCGGCAGGCAGCTGAGATCAGCGAACAGCGGCGATAGGCGCGGATCATTGCGCGGCAGGTCGGCTGGGCAATACAACTGCGCGGCCTGCTCGATCCAGCTGGGGTGGAGCAGCGGATCACCGGCAGGCGGCTCATGCATCTGCTCACCGGTGAAATCGGTGACCGGCGAGAAGCACACCAACGCGGTAGGCGGCGGCAGGCCGAGCTCGACGATCTGCAGGCAACCGACCAGGCTCAGGTTGCCGCCGGCCGAATCGCCACCGATGGCGATCTGTTCGGGCCTGTAGCCGGCCTCCAGCAATGCCTGGTAAGCCGCCACCACATCATCACGCGCCGCCGGATAGGGATGCTCGGGGGCCAGGCGATAGTCCAGCGCGCAGACGTCGAGGGCCGCACGCTTGGCCAGGCTGGCGCAGATACTGCGATGGGTATCCGGCCCGCCGATCATGAACGCGCCGCCATGCAGATAGAGCAGTACGCTACCGCTGCTGACGAGCGGGCGATGCCACTCGCAAGGGCGCCCGGCCAGAGTCGCGCTGTTGCGGCTGACGCCGCGCGGCGTCAGGGTGATGGCAGTGAGTGCACGCAATATCCGGCGCTGCCCGGCCACCGGCATCGGCGGACGCACCAGGCCGCGAAAGAACAGGCGCAGAAAGCCCCGCAGCAGGCTACGCAACAGCCTCTGCTCGACAGCGGGGGCCTTGAAATCAGCGGACGCAGTCATAGTCGGCAAGCTCCGGGCTACGGGTCATCAGGCGATAGGTAAAGGTAAAGCCCGGCCAGTTGTTGGTGTGCTTACCGGTAGCGGTCTGATACCAGCTGTCGCAGCCCTGCGCCCAGATCGTGCGTTGGGTCGCGCGCTGCACGTCATCGTTAAAGTGACGCTGCACGGCCGGGCGCAGATCGAGATAACGCAGCCCCTGCTCGCGCAACGCCCGCAGGCAGCCCAGCACGTAGGCGTACTGGCTCTCCAGCATGTAGAGAATGGAATTATGGCCAAGGTTGGTATTCGGCCCATACAGCAGGAACAGGTTGGGAAAGCCGCTGACACTGATGCCTTTGTAAGCCTCGGCGCCCTCCTTCCAGGCCTGGTTCAGCTCCAGCCCATCGAGGCCGCGAATACGCATCGGCGCGAGAAAGTCGCTGGCCGTGAAGCCAGTGCCGTAAATCAGCACGTCGCAAGGATGCTCGCGGCCATCGGCCGTAACCAGCGAGTATTCACGGACTTCACGAATGGCCGACTCGACAATCTCGACATTGGCCTGCGCCAGCGCCGGGAAGTAGTCGTTGTTGATCAGGATGCGCTTGCAGCCCATGGGGTAGTCAGGCTGCAGCTGTGCGCGCTTGTGGGTATCGGGCATCTGCCGCCGCAGATGACGGGTGAAACTGTGACGAAACAGGCGCATCAGCCAGGGAAAGCGGATAAAGGCCACGGCACGCCCTTCGTGATGCAGGTACTGCAGCAGGCGCTCGGTGCGCAGCAACAGCGGGAAACGCTGTTTCAGGGCAATCTCCCACGGGCGATAGACACGGTCTGGCTTGGCCAGCACATAAGCCGCCGAACGCTGGAACAGGCTCAGGCTGGCGACCTTCGGCTGGATCTGCGGCACGAACTGGATCGCCGAAGCCCCCGTGCCGATCACCGCCACACGCTTGCCCGTCAAGTCGATATCGTGCCGCCAGCGCGCCGAATGAAAGGCCTCTCCCCGGAAACGCTCCAGCCCGGGCAGTTTCGGCTAGGCCGGCCGATTGAGCTGGCCGCAGGCACTGACCAGCGCCTGCGCTTCGATCACCTCGCCTCCCGCCAGTTCGACCCGCCAGACGCCGCATTCGACATCGAACTCGGCGCCCAGCACTTCGCTGTTCAGGCGGATATGTGGGCGCAGCCGGTGATTCTCCACGCACTGCAGGATGTAGGCGTGGATTTCCGCCTGCGGCGCGAATTTGCGCGACCAGTCGTGCTTGGGCTCGAAGGAAAAGGAGTACAGGTGCGAAGGCACATCGCAGGCGGCGCCCGGGTAGCTGTTGTCGCGCCAGGTACCACCGACCTCACCGGCCTTCTCCAGCAACAGGAAATCGTCCTCACCGGCCTTGCGCAACTGCATGGCCAGACCAACACCGGCAAAGCCGCTGCCTATGATCAGTACGCGCCAGGGCGCGTTCGTACGGGGGTTGTTATGCATTATGGTGACCCGTGTATGGCGATGAGCTGATGCTACTTGCCCCGCCATGCCCGGGTTATGGCATAGTCGGCCAGGATATTGTGATTTCCGGACAACCTATGTCAGCGCCCTGGCCCGCACGACGCAGCATCATCAGCATCCAGCTGCTCACCCAACTGGGGCTCGACCTTGGCCTGAGCCTGGACAGCTGCCTGCGTGAAACCGGGCTCAGCCCGATGCAGCTGGCCAGCCTGAACGGGGAGATCGAAGCGCAGCGTGAGCTGCAGCTGATCGCCAACCTGGTCGAGGCACTACCCGCAGTTGAAGATCTTGGCCTGCAGGCCGGCCGGCGCTACCACCTGACCACCTACGGCGCCTGGGGTTACGCCATTCTCAGCAGCGCCACGGTGCGCCAGGCCGCCGAACTTGGCATGCGCTATCACGGACTGACCTATGCCTTCACCCGCATCACTCTGAGCGTGGATGACGCCATCGCCAGCCTGAATTTCGACGACAGCGCTCTGCCCCCGGCGCTGCATGATTTCATCGTGCAGCGCGATATGCTCGGTGCCCTGGTGGTCGTGCGCGAGCTGCTGGGCAGCAAGCTGCAATTGCTGACCGTGGAACTGCGCCAGCCTGCACCGGCTGACGCTTCACCCTTTATCGCCGCCTTCGGCCAGGCACCGCGTTTCGGCGCACCCTGCAATCGGATGGGCTTTGCCGCCGACCTGCTGGACAACCCGCTGCCGCGGGCCAACCCACAACTGGTCAGCGCTTGCGAGCAACAATGCCAGGCAGTGCTGACACGCCATCAATGGCACCAGGGCCTGGCAGGGCGCGTACGCCAGTTGCTGCTGCAATCGCCAGGACAGATCGCCGACATGGAACAGGTCGCAGGCCGCCTGCATCTGAGCAGTCGTACCCTGCGTCGTCGCCTGATAGCAGAAGGCACCAGCTTCCGCGCCCTGCAGGACGAAGTGCGCCAAGCCCTGGCCGAGGACCTGCTCGCGGCAGGCGGCCTGAGCCTGGAGGAAATTGCCGAACGCCTGGGCTATGGCGAGCTGTCCAATTTCATCCATGCCTTCAAACGCTGGAAAGGCACCACGCCTGGGCGCTATCAGCGTGAAGCGGGGCTGCTGGTATAACTGTTTGCCAGTTTGAAAGTCATCTTCACGCTGACAAGCCGCAAGCGCCGAGCTAGGGTGCCAGCCATGAACATCATCACCCTGCTCCTGCCCTATCAACCGCCGTGGAGCTGGCAACAATTCCACGGCCACTTCGCACTGCGCGCGATTCCCGGCCTGGAGTCGCTGGGCGCGGATAGCTACAGCCGCGGTTTCAGCATCGACGGCACACCCGGCTGGTTTCGGGTTGCCCCGCTGCCAGGGCAGAACGCGCTGGAACTGCGCTGCCGCCTGGCCTCGCCCGCGCATCTCGATCAACTGGAGCAGCGCGTACGACGCATGTTCGATCTCGACAGCGAGCCCGAAACCATTGCCCGCCACCTCAGCGCTGATGAACTGCTGGCTCCACTGCTGCTGCGCAACCCCGGCCTGCGCCTGCCTGTGGCCTTCGATCCGTTCGAGCAGGCAGTACGCGCCATCGTCGGCCAGCAGGTCACGGTCAAGGCGGCAGTCACCATAGTCGGGCGTCTGGTGCAGCGTGTCGGCACGCCGATCGAGACACCGCAAGCATTGGGCATCAACCGCCTGTTCCCTACGCCGCAGGCGCTTGCCGAAGCCGATCTGAGCGGCATCGGCATGCCCGGCAAGCGCGTGCAGTGCCTGCAGCATTTCGCTGCACGAATTGCCGATGGCAGCCTCAGGCTCGATCTGCAAGAAGGCAGCGCAGCGCTGATCGAGCGATTGTGCGCCCTGCCCGGCATCGGCCCGTGGACCGCGGAGTATATCGCTCTGCGCGCCTTCGGTGAGGCCGATGCCTTTCCCGCCAGCGATCTGGGCCTGCTCAAGGCACCGGTTTGGGGAATCGGGGGCATCGATGCGCGGCGCCTGAAAGCCCGCGCGGAAGCCTGGCGACCGTGGCGGGCTTACCCTGCTGCGCATCTCTGGCACTGCTACTTGGGAGGCTGACCATGCATTACCGCCATCACGACAGCCCCATCGGGCCGCTGTTCATCGCAGGTGACGAAAGCGGCCTGCAACTGCTGCTGATGGAACTCGATAGCCGCCCCTGGCGCATCGAGGACGGCTGGCAACCCGCCAGCCGTGAGCTGGATGCCGTGTGCCGCCAACTCGATGAATACTTCGCCGGCAAGCGTCAGCAGTTCGAACTGCGCCTGGCCCCCAGAGGCACGGCCTTTCAACAGGCAGTGTGGCAGGCACTGCGAGCGATTCCCTATGGCCGCACCTGCAGCTATTCGGAGCTGGCCCATGCCATCGGCAAGCCGCAGGCCGTACGCGCGGTAGGCTCGGCCAACGGCGCCAACCCGATCTCCATCATCGTGCCCTGCCATCGCGTGATCGGCCGCAACGGCAGCCTGACCGGTTATGCCGGCGGCCTGCCGCGCAAGCAGCAGTTGCTGGAGCTTGAAGGCGTATTGCAGCCAAAGCAGGTACGGCTGCCTTTCTAGATCAGGGCGCGCGGACGCGAGCCAGTGGCATAGCCTGCGGACGCAGCGGTAGAGGCAGGATCAAACCTTCGCCCGAGGCGGGGAAGATCCCGGTCAAGGCGGTGATGTTGACCTGATGGGAGATCAGCACCAGCGGTGCACCTTCAGGCAAGTCATTGATCAGGCGAATCAGCTCGGCGGTCTGCTCGGCGCCATCCTCGGGTTGCCCGAAGAACGAATCCAGCGCAGCGAAGGGTTGCACCGGGCCGAGCTGCATGCCGCTGGCGGTATCCAGCGCACGGCACCAACGGCTGCTGAGCAAACGTGGTCGCTCGATGCCTTGGCGCGCGAGCAGCTCGCCCCAGCGCCGAGCCTCGGCGCGCCCCTGATCGTTCAGGTTGCGCTGGGTTTCGCATTGCCCCAGACGAAAATTGGCCGGATCACCGGTACCCGGTGCAGTGGCATGGCGCATGAGCAGCACCGCGCGACCGTCGCGCAAGGCCTGCCAGGCATCGCTACTCTCTGCTGCTGCGCCCCAGAGCGGCAGTAGCAGCAGAGCCAACAGCCACGGGCGGCTCACAATCGGACGTTACCGCGGGGCCCCATCAGCGCCCAGATGATCAAACCGAGCACCGGCAACAGCGCGATCAGCAAAATCCACAGGATCTTGATCCCGGTCTCGGCGTTGCTCTTGATCACGTTGATGATGGCCCAGATATCCAGGGCCAGGATGACCAGGCCAATCAGCCCGTTGAAGGTAGAACCCATGACGACACTCCTGTCTGAAAGGTTGCCTGCATAGGATAGTCGGCGCCATGCGCCGGTTCCCTCACGCCTCCAGCCGAGGGAAACGGCTGGCGATATCGCCGCCGGTGCGCTCGGGCGTCTCGTCGCTCTGGCTCAGGCGCAGCACCAGCGCATGCGGCTCCTCGCCCAGGTCGAACCAGTGAGGGGTGCCAGCCGGCAAGGTCAGCAAATCACCACGCTCACCTTGCAGCAGATAGACGTAGTCATTCAGATGCACGGCGAGCTGAGCGAACCCACCGATGAACAACCAGGCGCAAGTAGAAGCCTGCACCTGCTCATCCAGGTAACGCGCGCGCAACTCCAGCTTCTGCGGATGGTTGCGCTGCAGGTTGAACAACTCCTGCTGCACATGGCCTTCTCTACCCATGAATGCCTGCAACCACAGACCACAGGCCGCATCGAACTCGGCCTGCTCGCAGCCCGGGCGCAGCGTGGCCGGCAGCTCCACCCGACGATAGTCGATGCCCGCCGCTGCCAGGGTGCTGGCGATGTCATCGGCATGGTTCAGTATCTTGTTCGGCAGTTCCGGTGAGGTGTGCAGGTGGACGGCGAGGCTGCTCATGAAGGGTTCACTCGATTCAGGGCTGCTCGGGCGGCAGACGGGTGGCAATGATGAAGGCTGCGAGCAAGGCTACCAGACTGGCGATGGCGAAGGTCCAGGCCGGCCCCAGCCCCTTCCAGCTGTAACCGGCATAAAGCGCCCCGAAGGCGCCGCCGATACCGGCCAGGCTGGCATAAAGCGCCTGCCCCTGGCCTTGCTGACGATCGGCGAAACTGCGCTGCACGAAGTGGATGCAGGCGGCATGGAACGCGCCGAAGGTAGCAGCGTGCATGCACTGCGCCAGCAGCAGCACAGGCAGATACTGCGCCAGGTTGCCCAACAGCAGCCAGCGCACGGCGGTGATCAGGAAGCTGGCCAACAATACCGCGCGCAGCGAATAGCGCTGCAGCAGCCGCGCCATGACCAGGAACAGCAGAATCTCCGCCACCACCCCCAGCGCCCAGAACAGCCCGATGGCGCCGCGACTGTAGCCAACGCCCTCCAGGTGCAGAGTGAGGAAGGTGTAGTACGGGCCGTTGCTCAGTTGCATCAGCCCGACGCAAACGTAGAACGCGAGGATGCCGGGGCGGCGCAATTGGCGCACAAAGCCCTCCGACTCCAGCGTGCTCGGGCGCAGCACAGGCTGTGCATTGGGCACCCAGAAACTGCTGACGACGATACCGGCCATGATCACCAGCAACGCTGCCGGATACGCATCCAGACTCAGCCACTCGAACAGCAGGCCGAGGCCGACCACGGCGACGATGAAGCCGATGCTGCCCCACAGGCGAATCTGGCTGTAGCGCGCCGCCTGCTCGCGCAGGTGGGCCAGGGTGATGACCTCGAACTGCGGCAGTACCGCATGCCAGAAGAAGGCGTGAGTGGCCATGATCAGCGCCAGCCAGGCGTAGCTCTGACTGAAGAAGATGCCGGCGAAGCAGACCAGGGTGCACAGCGCGCCGAAACGCACGATCAACAGGCGCTGACCGGTGTGGTCACCCAGCCAACCCCAGAGATTCGGTGCCAGGCAGCGCATCAGCATGGGAATGGCGATCAACTCGCCGATCCGCGCCGGGGAAAAACCCAGATGGTCGAAGTACAGCGCCAGGAACGGCGCCGTACCCCCGAGCAGGGCGAAGTAGAAGAAGTAGAAGCCGGACAGCCGCCAGTACGGCAGGGCCGCGCGCGCCCAGATCACAGTTGTGGCAGTACCGGCGTGGTGACGCGCACGTCGGCGTTCTGCGCGCGGTGACGCAGCAGGTGATCCATCAGCACGATGGCCATCATCGCCTCGGCGATCGGCGTGGCACGAATGCCCACGCAGGGGTCGTGACGGCCCTTGGTGATCACATCCACCGGGTTGCCATCGACGTCGATGGAGCGACCCGGTGTGGTGATGCTGGAGGTTGGCTTGAGCGCCAGGTGGGCGATGATCGGCTGGCCGCTGGAGATACCGCCGAGAATGCCGCCGGCGTTATTGGAGAGGAAGCCCTCCGGGGTCAGCTCGTCGCGGTGCTCAGTGCCACGCTGGGCGACGCAGGCGAAACCGGCGCCGATCTCCACGCCCTTGACCGCGTTGATGCTCATCAGTGCATGAGCCAGTTCGGCATCGAGGCGATCGAAAATTGGTTCGCCGAGGCCCGGCATGACGCCTTCGGCGACCACAGTGATTTTCGCACCGACCGAATCCTGGTCACGGCGCAGCTGATCCATGTACGCCTCGAGCTCCGGCACCTTGTCCGGATCGGGACTGAAGAAGGCGTTCTCTTCCACCGAATCCCAGGTCTTGAACGGGATTTCGATGGGGCCGAGCTGGCTCATGTAGCCCCGGATGACGATACCCTGGCTGGCCAGGTACTTCTTGGCGATGGCGCCGGCCGCCACGCGCATGGCAGTTTCGCGCGCCGAGCTGCGGCCACCGCCACGGTAGTCGCGGATACCGTACTTGTGGTGGTAGGTGTAGTCGGCGTGAGCCGGGCGGAACAGATCCTTGATCGCCGAATAGTCCTTGGACTTCTGGTCGGTGTTGCGGATCAGCAGGCCGATGGAGCAGCCGGTGGTCTTGCCCTCGAACACGCCGGAGAGGATTTCCACCTCATCGTCTTCCTGGCGCTGCGTGGTGTGGCGGCTGGTGCCCGGCTTGCGGCGATCGAGGTCACGCTGCAGGTCTTGCAGAGTAATCTCGACACCAGGCGGGCAACCGTCGACGATGGCGACCAGCGCCGGGCCATGGCTTTCGCCAGCAGTGGTGACGGTGAACAGCTTGCCGTAGGTATTGCCGGACATGGGAAGACGCTCCGCGAAATTCAGCTCAGGCCCGGCGCTGCGCAGGCCCGATTCACAAGGTGGGCGAGTATACCTGCCACCTTCTTGCAGTTCACCCCGAACCTTGCCCCGCGGCCAGCGTCCAATGCCAACCTGCCACTACCCTACCCTCATCATGCTGCGAGCCCTGCTCTTGTCCCTCACCCTGATCACCTGCCTGGCCCAGGCCAGCACCACCCGACAACTGCCCATCAGCCTCGACACCGACCAGGGCACCCTGTACGGCAGCCTGCTGGTGCCGCAGAGCGACAAGCCGGTGCCGGTAGCACTGCTGATCGCCGGCTCAGGCCCCACCGACCGTGATGGCAACAACCCCGAGGGTGGCCATAACGATGCACTGAAGAAGCTGGCCCAGGTCTTGGCGCGTAATGGCGTCGCCAGCCTGCGCTATGACAAACGCGGTGTCGCCGCCAGCCGTGCCGCCACGCCGGACGAAAAGAACCTCAGCGTCGAGCGCTACGTGGTCGACGCCGAAGGCTGGGCCAGGCTGCTCAGGAACGATCCGCGTTTTGATCGACTGATTCTCATCGGTCACAGCGAAGGCGCACTGATCGCCAGCCTGGCCGCGCCTGGCAGCCAGGCCGATGCCCTGGTATCCATTGCCGGCCCCGCCTACCCCATCGGCCAGGTGCTCGACATGCAACTGGCCACACGCCTGCCGCCGCCGCTGCTGGATGAGAGCCGGCACATCCTCGCCAACCTGATTCGCGGCAGGCTGCAGCCGAAGGTGCCAAAAGAGCTACAGGCGATCTATCGCCCCAGCGTGCAGCCCTACCTGATCAGCCTGCTGCGCCAGGACCCGGCGGAAAACTTTGCCGCCTTACAGATTCCCGCGCTGATCGTGCAGGGCACCCACGACGCCCAGGTCACCCCGGATAACGCCAACGTGCTCAAACAGGCCAGACCCGATGCCGAACTGGCGATGATCGCGGGCATGAACCATGTATTGCGCATCACACCGGCGCCCTGGAACGAACAGGTAGCGTCCTATGACGATCCACAGCTACCCTTGGCCCGTGCGCTGGGCGAGCGGATCGTATCCTTTATCCGCTCCAGTGCCGAGGAAAGTGGCCGATAACGCAGCGAAGGCCGCCGAACAGTACACAGGACGCCCATGAGCGAAAATCCAGCCCCACAGGCGCAAGCCACCGACGCCGAAGCAGTTGCAGGCGAAACGCCCGCTGCAGTGCACCCCTGGTCTGACCTGCCAGCCGAGCAGTTCAGCCTGCTGCGTCTGGCGCCGCTGCCCGTCGACCGTGAAACCGGGCCGCGGCCGCTACGCTTCGTCCAGCTCGGCCGGGTTGAGCGGCACGCCAAGGATCTGAGCATGCTGAGCCTGAGCATTCAGGTGCCAGGTCAACGCCTGCATCGGCAGAACAATTTGCTGGAGGTCTGGGCCGATCATCAGCGCAAGGAGGTACGCTTCGGACCTGACAAAGGCCTGAGCGTAGAGCCTGCCAATCGCGGTCTAGGGCGTTTCCTCATGGCGCAGGGTATCGCCTGGGCACGCAAGCAATTCGCCCATTACACCGTCGAAGGCGGCGCACTGCCGACCAAGGACAATTTCAACGAGGCCGCTCGCGCCCGGCGTGATCACGCCCTGAAGGCACAGGGTTTCACCATCGAATACAGCGACCCGCTGCAGCTCAAGCCGTTCTACAGCGCGCCGCGGGTCAGCTCGCTACACAGCGACTGGCATGCCGAAAAGGTGCAGATCGTCGAACTACTGGACGCCGCCGCGATGCTGCAGCAGGCAGATCAGAACCTGCAGGAACAGGGCGTCAAGTTGCGCAAGCTGGAAGACCGGGTTGACCGCCTCAAGCGCGAAGACAGCGGCCTGCGCTTCACCATCACCTGCCTGGTGGCGTTCAGCCTGTTTCAGGCAGGCCTGCTGATCTGGATCGCCACACGCTGATTCATCGCGGCTGAAGCCGCTCCTACAGCCCGTAGGGTGGATCGCGCTCTAACGATCCACCGTGGTGGTGGATGTAAAAAGCGACATCCACCCTACGCAACTAAGCGCCCCCTGTAGGAGCGGCTTCAGCCGCGAAAAATATCGATCAGCCCTTCACTCGCGAACGAAAAAGCTCCTGATGCTCACGGCACTGCTTGGCCGCCAGCAGGAACACACCGTGCCCGCCGCGCTGGAAGTCCAGCCAGGTGAAGTCCACCTCCGGATACAGCGCCTCGACGTGCACCTGGCTGTTGCCCACCTCGACGATCAGCAGGCCGCGCTCGGTCAGGTGATCGGCCGCTTCGGCCAGCATGCGTCGCACCAGATCCAGCCCATCATCGCCACAGGCCAGGCCCATCTCAGGCTCGTGCTGGTATTCGGCCGGCATGTCGGCGAAATCCTCGGCATCGACATAGGGCGGATTGGAGACGATCAGGTCGAAACGCTGCCCCGGCAGCTCGGCAAAGCCATCGCCCTGCACGCAGTAGACCCGCTCCTCCAGCCCGTGGCGCTCGATGTTGAGGTTGGCCACTTCCAGAGCATCGAACGACAGATCGCCCAGCACCACTTCCGCCTCGGGGAATTCGTAGGCACAGGCGATGCCGATGCAGCCGGAGCCAGTGCACAGGTCGAGAATGCGTGCAGGCTCGGCAGGCAGCCACGGAGAGAAGTGGCGATCGATCAACTCGGCGATCGGCGAGCGCGGCACCAGCACGCGCTCATCGACCACGAAAGGCAGGCCGCAGAACCAGGCTTCACCGAGCAGGTAGGCGGTAGGAACGCGCTCTTCGATCCGGCGCTTGAGCAATGCCTGCAGATGGGCATGCTCATCGTCTTCCAGGCGGCAATCGAGGTAGGCGTCGGAGATTTCCCAGGGCAGGTGCAATGCGCCGAGCACCAGTTGGCGCGCCTCGTCCCAGGCGTTGTCGGTGCCGTGCCCGAAGAACAGCTGTTCGGCCTGAAAACGGCTGACGGCCCAACGGATGTAATCACGCAGAGTGCGTAAACGGGTAGTGAGAGCGGTCACGTGCGGCCTCCGGGAGAAAAGTGCGGAAGTTTAGCCCAGTGCGGTAACCAGCGCATGAACGACGGGTTAACGAAGGCTCATGGGCCTTTATGCTTTTCGCGCGCGGCATCATCGTCAGGGCGGCGCAACTCGCGCAGCACGGCGACCGATACGGCGATGGAGAACAAAAGCCAGAAATGCGGGGATAGCTGCGAAAAAAGTGACATGGCAACTCCTTTTGCGTACGACCCCAACTCCTTCGGGGCAGTTCCGATTCTGCTCCTGCTCCATGCACCGAGCAAGCATTGCGCAGATAGAGGTTCACAGACCGCTCTGGCAAGCGGACAATGGCACATCATCACCATCAGCCAGGAGCCCGAGATGTCCCATCCGCAAACCATGTTCCAGCTCACCGGTCGTGGCCACGCACCGGCCAGCCTGAGCAATGCGACCCTGCTGATCATCGACGCCCAGGAAGAATACCGCAGCGGCGTACTGGCGCTGCCAGGCCTCGACCCGGCCCTGGAACAGATCGCCAGCCTGCTGGCCGCTGCCCGCGCAGCCGGCACCGACATCGTTCACGTCAAGCACCTCGGCATCCCCGGTGGTCTGCTCGACCCCAGCGGCCCGCGCGGGCGTCATCTGCCGGAGGCCGCCCCGCTGGCGGGCGAAATCGTCGTGGAAAAACGCCTGCCCAATGCCTTCGCCGGCACCGAACTGCATGATCGCCTGCAGGCGCTGGGCCATCTCGACCTGATCGTCTGCGGCTTCATGACCCACTCCAGCGTCAGCACCACCGTGCGCGCCGCCAAGGACTATGGCTACCGCTGCACCCTGGTCGATGCCGCCTGCGCCACGCGCGACCTGCCGGCAGCGGATGGCAGCGTGATTGCCGCCGCCGAGGTGCACCGTATCGAGATGATCGCCCTGGGGGACAACTTCGCCACCCTGGTGCCACACGCCAAATCCCTGGTGTGAAGCCGCCAGCAGTTACGCCAGCGCGCTGGAACCCGGGCGCAACCGGCCGGTCACACCAGCCATGACCCCGAGGAAATTGGCATGAGGCTGTCCGACGATTTCGATGCACGCCGCCTGCGCCCGCTACAGCCAAGAAACTGGCGCCTGCGCATCGGTGCCGGTCTGGGCGCTCTGTTCGCGGCTTTTGGCATTCTTCTGACGATGGCCGGCGTCGCTTCCCTGGTTGGTCGTGCTCCGGCGCTGGGCGCACTCAATGACTCCACTGGCGAGGCCATTGCCCTGCTGTTGTTCGGCCTGTTCCTGTCCTGGGCCGGCATTGCCTTCTGGCGCCGCTGCCGCAGGCGCCTGCGCCGCCCCAGCGATCTGAGCCTATCGCCATCACTGCTGAAAAAGCGCGACTGATCACCCCAAAACACACCACCCAAAACCGTAGGAGCCGGCTTGCCGGCGATGCTCTTCGTTAATCGAATTGATGATCGCCCGCAAGCGGGCTCCTACAAATTCGTCTTTCTACGCTTACACGGCTGGCATTTGGGTAAAATGCCCGCCTGTTTCGCGGAGCCTCCGATGCAAGACGACGACTTTTCCCTGTTCCAGGCCGAGCTGCGCGGCGTCAAGCCGCTCAAGCACGACCGCGCCGACACCGGCAAACCCAAACCTGATCGCAAGCAGTTCAACACCCTGCGCCAGGCTGCGACCGTCAGCCAGGGCGAGATCAAGGTGGACGGCCTATCAGACCAGTTCGTCATCGACGTCGGCGCCGAGGATGCTCTTTACTGGGCTGCCAATGGCATGCAGGAAGGCCAGATGCGCAAGCTCAAGCTTGGCCAGATTCCCTTCGACGGCAGCCTCGACCTGCACGGCATGAGCGTCGAGAAGGCGCGCGATACGCTTTGGGAGTTTCTCGCCGAAGCCACCAAGCTGGAGATTCGCTGCGTACGCGTCACCCACGGCAAGGCGGTGCGCATGGATGGGCGCAAGCCGATGATCAAGAGCCATGTGAACACCTGGCTACGCCAGCACCCGCAGGTACTGGGCTTCAGCTCCTGCCTGGCCAAGCACGGCGGCACCGGCGCGGTGTACATCATCCTCAAGCGCACCATGATGGATGGCCGCGACGAGTAATCAGAGAATCTGGCACTCTTGCCAGGCCCCTGTCGGCGCCCTACCCTGCGCCCATTCGATACCCAACAGGATTTTCCATGTCCCTGGAACAACACTACAACGCCATCCTCGGTCAGCTCGGCGAAGACGTCTCCCGCGAAGGCCTGCTGGACACGCCCAAGCGCGCCGCCAAGGCCATGCAGTACCTTTGCCGCGGCTACCAGCAGACATTGGAAGAAGTGACCAATGGCGCGCTGTTCAGCTCCGATAACAGCGAGATGGTGCTGGTGAAGAACATCGAGCTGTATTCGCTGTGCGAACATCACTTGCTGCCCTTCATCGGCAAGGCTCACGTCGCCTACATTCCCAACGGCAAGGTGCTGGGCCTGTCCAAGGTAGCGCGTATCGTCGACATGTATGCCCGCCGCCTGCAGATCCAGGAAAACCTCAGCCGGCAGATCGCCGAGGCGGTCGAGCAGGTCACCGGCGCGCTGGGCGTGGCGGTGGTCATCGAAGCGCAGCACATGTGCATGATGATGCGCGGCGTGGAGAAGCAGAACTCGTCCATGGTCACCTCGGTGATGCTCGGTGAATTCCGCAGCAACCCGGCGACCCGTGGCGAATTTCTCAATCTGGTTCGCTGACCCCACTCAAGACGACGGCCGCTCACTTCGCTGAACGGCCGTCGCCCTTTTAGCGTGAAAGTCGCGCAGCGACGCCCTCCTTGATGCCCTTCTCCCTCCGGGAGAAGGTGGCGCGAAGCGCCGGATGAGGGCGAGCAAGACCACCAACACCCTCATCATTTGGTGTGCCGCCCACGGCATGCCCGTTCAGGAGTTAGAAAGATGTTGATCAAAGCCCTTCGTATCGGCCTGGGCCAGCTGGTCGTGTTCGTCGACTGGATCAGCCGTCCGCGCAAGCTCAAACGCAGCCCCGAGGCGCAAGCCGAAGTCGAGCGTGCCACGGCCAACCTGGCGCTGTACCAGTTCCACGCCTGCCCGTTCTGCGTCAAGGTACGGCGCACCCTGCACCGCCTCAACCTGCCGGTGCAGCTGCGCGACGCCAAGCACGACGGCGAGCACCGCCAGGCCCTGGAGCAGCAAGGCGGCCGCATCAAGGTGCCATGCCTGCGTATCGAGGAAAACGGCCAGAGCACCTGGCTGTACGAGTCCAAGGCGATCATCGCTTATCTGGATCAGCGCTTCGCGAACTGATGCCTTGAGGTGGATCTCCACCCTTGCGGCGGATCGTAGCCCGGATGCAAATCCGGGAGCTCTGGAACGGCTTTCGCGGCTGAAGCCGCTCCTACACCAGCGACGTACCTTCGCCTGACTCTGTAGAACGTAGGGCGGGTGAAACCCGCCAGCGCGCCAACGGCGGGTTTCACCCGCCCTACGCTTCGATACCGTAAGCCTTGAGTTGGTCGAGGAACTGCGCTTCGTCCAGCACCTTGACCCCCAACTCGCCGGCCTTGGCCAGCTTCGAGCCGGCGCCGGGGCCGGCGACCACGCAATGGGTCTTGGCCGACACCGAGCCGGCCACCTTGGCGCCCAGGCTTTCCAGCTTTTCCTTCGCCACGTCGCGGCTCATCACTTCCAGGGTGCCGGTCAGCACCCAGGTCTGGCCCGCCAGGGGCAGGCCTTCGGCGACCTTCTTCTCGCTTTGCCAGTGCATGCCGAACTCACGCAGCTGCTGCTCGATGGCGCGGGCACGCCGGGCGTTGGCCGTCTGGTCGAAGAACTCGCGTACCGCCTTGGCCTGTCTCTCGGGCAGTGCCTGACGCATGTCCAGCCAGTCGCCGCCAAGCACGCCTTCCAGGCTGCCGAAACGCTCGGCCAGCTTCTGCGCCGCGCCAGGGCCGACAGTGGGAATGTTCAGCTTGTCGAGCATGCCGGCGAGCGTGGCCACGGCGGAGAACTCGGCGCTCAGCTCGCCCTCTTCCTGCAACTCAAGACCACACTCACCGAGCAAGGCGCTTATCACCTGCTGGTTGTGTCCATCCTCGAAGAAGCTATGAATCTCGTGCGCCACTTCCAGGCCAATATCCGGCAAGTAAGTCAGTACCTCAGGTAGCGCCTGCTGGATACGCGAAAGCGATCCCAGCGAACGCGCCAGCACCTTGGCAGTTTCCTCGCCCACATCGGAGATGCCAAGAGCGTAGATAAAGCGCGCCAGGGGCGGTCGCTTGCTGTCTGCGATGGCCTTCAGCAGCTTGTTGCTGGAGACCTCGGCGAAGCCTTCCAGGCCGATGATCTGCTCGAATGTCAGTTTGTACAGGTCGGCCGGTGACGCGATCAGTTGCTCGTCCACCAGTTGCTCGATGGTCTTGTCGCCGAGGCCTTCGATATCCATGGCCCGGCGCGAGACGAAGTGGATGATCGCCTGCTTGAGCTGCGCCTGGCAGCTCAGGCGACCGACGCAGCGATACACCGAGCCTTCGCTGAGCGACGCCTTGCCCTTGCTGCGTTTGACCAGTTGCGTGCGCTCCACCGCCGAGCCACACACCGGGCATTGCTCAGGAATCTGCACGGGGCGCGCGTTCTCCGGGCGACGCTCGGGCACCACGGCCATCACCTGCGGGATCACGTCACCGGCACGGCGAATGATCACCGTATCGCCGATCATCACCCCCAGCCGCGCCACTTCATCCATATTGTGCAGGGTGGCGTTGGCCACCATCACGCCGGCCACCTTGACCGGATTCAGCCGCGCAACCGGCGTGACCGCACCGGTACGCCCGACCTGAAACTCCACGTCGAGCAGCTCGGTCAGTTCCTCCTGTGCGGGGAACTTGTGGGCGATGGCCCAGTGCGGCGTACGCGCACGGAAACCCAGTTGCTGCTGGTCTTCGATATTGTTGACCTTGAACACCACGCCATCGATGTCATAGGCCAGGCTCATGCGCCGCTGGCCGATGTCGCGGTAGTACTCCAGACAGGCCTCGACGCCCTTGGCCAGTTTCAACTCGCGGCTGATAGGTATGCCCCAGGCCTTGAGCTGCTGCAGCATGGCCACCTGGGTGCCCGGCAACTCGCCACTGACCTGGCCGACACCGTAGCAGCAGAACTCCAGCGGACGGCTGGCAGTGATCTTCGGGTCGAGCTGGCGCAGGCTGCCGGCAGCGGCGTTACGCGGGTTGGCGAAGGTCTTGCCGCCACTCTCGGCCTGCCGCGCATTCAGCTCCTCGAAGCCGGCCTTGGGCATGAACACCTCGCCGCGCACTTCCAGCACTTGCGGCCAGCCCTCGCCCTGCAACTTGAGCGGCACGTTACGGATGGTGCGCACGTTACTGGTGATGTCCTCACCGGTGCTGCCATCGCCACGGGTGGCGCCGCGCACCAACTGGCCATTCTCGTAACGCAGGCTCACGGCCAGGCCGTCGAGTTTGGGCTCGCAGCTATATTCGATCTCGGCGCCGCCACCAAACAAATCGCCGCCCTGTACGCCCAGGCCGTTCTGCACGCTGCGGTCGAAGGCGCGCAGATCCTCTTCCTCGAAGGCGTTGCCGAGGCTGAGCATCGGCACTTCATGGCGCACCTCGCCAAAGGCGCTGAGCGCTTCGCCACCGACGCGCTGGGTTGGCGACTCGGGCGTGACCAGCTCCGGGTGCTCGGCTTCCAGCGCCTGCAATTCACGGAACAGGCGGTCGTACTCGGCATCGGGAACGCTCGGTTCATCCAGCACATAGTAACGATAGTTGTGCGCGTCCAGTTCCTGGCGCAGCGCGGCGATACGTTGGGCGGCGTCGGTCATGCTCGATCTCTCAAACGAAAAGAGCAGCCTGGGCTGCTCTTTTGCAATGCACTGGTGTATCAGCGTTTCTGGGTCAACTGCCGGCGTTCAAATTCGACGATACGCTGGCGGTAGTGTTCGATGGTTTGCGCGGTCATCACGCTGCGCTGGTCGTCCTTCAGCTCACCGCCCAGCTCGTGGGCCAGCTTGCGCGCGGCCGCGACCATCACATCGAAAGCCTGCTTGGGATGACGCGGGCCAGGCAGGCTGAGGAAGAAGCTCACCGCGCGGGTGCTGAAGCCTTCAATATCGTCCAGGTCGAAGGTGCCCGGCTTGAGTGCGTTGGCCATGGAGAACAGCACCTCGCCGTTGCCGGCCATGCTCTCGTGGCGATGGAAGATGTCCATCTCGCCGAAGCGCAGCCCGCTTTCGAGGATGTTCTGCAACAGCGCCGGCCCCTTGAAGCCGAAGTCGTCGCGAGCGACCACGTTGATCACCAGCACCTCTTCCACCGGAGCTGCTTCGGCTGCCGGCTTGGCGGCTTTTTTCGTCTCTTGCGGTTGATCATCGACCGGGTTGAGCAGCGTCGGCACCGGCTCGTCGATGGAAAGATTGAGATCACCTTGCTGCGGTTCGTTGCGTGGACGACGCGGCAGGTCCTTGGCAGTCATCGACGGCAGTTCGTCTTCGTCCAGCTGCGGCCCGTGGTCGCGATTGACCACACGCGGCGGGCTGAGAAGGTCCGGATCACTGTCGTCATCAGGCATGTTGGCGAAGCTGCGGTCGAGCTTGAACTTGAGCCGGCCCTTGCCGCCGCGCATGCGGCGCCAGCCATCGAACAGAATGCCAGCGATAACGATGATGCCAATAACGATCAGCCACTCGCGCAGACCGAATTCCATGAAATACCTGACCCTTAATAATTCTGGTAAAAAAAAGATCCAATCAACCGGATCACAACTCGACTATAAAACGCGGCGCCAACTCCATGTTCTGTCTGACGTTTCCGCGTGTAACAAAAGAGGGCAATAAGCTAGCACGACGAAAGGCAACTTTACACAGGGTCGCACACAAGCTTTTGCCTGTGTTCAGTTAAATTCGCAGTGCCATGCGTTACCCATCCACCATCGCCAACGCCTCCTCGACATCCACCGCCACCAGACGCGAACAACCCGGCTCATGCATGGTAACCCCCATCAACTGATCAGCCATTTCCATGGCGATCTTGTTGTGGGTGATATAGATGAACTGCACGGTCGCCGACATCTCCTTGACCAGGCGCGCATAGCGCCCGACGTTGGCGTCATCCAGCGGTGCGTCCACTTCGTCCAACATGCAAAACGGCGCCGGATTGAGCTGGAAGATGGAAAACACCAGCGCCAACGCGGTTAACGCCTTCTCTCCACCGGAGAGCAAATGAATGGTGCTGTTCTTCTTGCCCGGGGGCCGCGCCATGATGGTCACCCCGGTATCGAGTAAATCTTCGCCGGTGAGTTCCAAATAAGCGTTGCCGCCACCGAAAACTTTTGGAAAGAGTGCCTGCAAACCACTGTTGATCTGATCGAAGGTGTCCTTGAAACGATTGCGCGTTTCCTTGTCGATCTTACGGATAACGTTTTCCAGGGTTTCCAGCGCCTCGACCAGATCGGCATCCTGCGCATCCAGATAACGCTTGCGCTCGGACTGCTGCTGATACTCGTCGATGGCCGCCAGGTTGATCGGCCCGAGCCGGGCGATACGTGCCGCCATGCGCTCCAGCTCTTCTTCCCAGGCGCTTTCCGTGGCCTCGGCCGGCAGCGTGGCGATCACCCCGTGCAGGTCGTAATTGTCCTCGGCGAGCTGGTCGGCCAGGGCCTTGCGCCGCACGTTGAGCGACTGCCAGTCCATGCGCTGCTGTTCCAGCTGGCTACGCAGCAGTTGCGCCTGTTGTTCGGCCTGGGTGCGGCGCTTCTCGGCATCGCGCAGTTCGCGGTCGGCATCCTCCAGCGCCAGGCGCGCCTGACGCAGTTCATCGTCCACCGCCATGCGCCGTTCGAGCAGTTCCTCGAGTTTGATGCGCAGCTCTTCCAGCGGCGCCTCGCCCTCTTCCAGATTCAGCGACAGTTGCTCGCGCCGTTCGTGCAGACGTTCGGCCTGCAGTAGCAGGCGCTCCAGCGCCTGGCGGGTGGAGTCGTGCTGCGCCTTGAGCGAGCCGACGCGCACCGCCAGTTGATGGGCATGGTCCTTGTGCTGACGCGCGTCCTGGCGCACACGGTCGAGGCGCTCGCGCAGACTGTCGCGGCTGGCCAGCAGGCGTTCACGCTGCTCGTTATCCAGCGCCATGGCATCCAGTGCGTCCTGCAGTTGCAGACGCGACTCGCCCAGTTGCTCCTGCTCGATCTCGCGTTGTTCGGCCGCTTCCTGCAACTCGTCCTGCAGACGACGACGGCGCAGGCCCAGTTGCTCGGCCTTGGCCTGGCTGGCGGACAGCTTTGCCTTCAATTCGCTCAGCTGCCGCGCCAGCTCCTGGCCCTGACGGCGCTGCTGCTCGCGTAGCTCTTCCTGCCGGCGTTGATCATCGCGCAGCGCCAGCAAGCGTTCATCCAGTTGCGCCAGGGCCGCTTCACGCTCTTCGCGCTCCAGCTGCAGACGCTCCAGCTCCTGACCGCGCGCCAGCACGCCGCTGTCGGCTTCGGCGGCGCGGCGCACACGCAGGAAGTGCCGGCCGACCCAGTAGCCGTCGCGGCTGATCAGGCTTTCACCTTCGGCCAGTTGCCCACGAGCGGCCAGCGCCTGCTCCAGCGATTCCACCGGGCGCACAGCGGCCAGCCAGGGCGACAGGTCGTGGTTCGACTCGACCTTGTCCAGCAGGCTGCCGGGGCGGCGCGCACCACCCGAAGCCGGGCTGGCCAGACGCAGTTCGCCCTGCTCCAGCGCCGAGAAATCCAGGCCGGCGAAATCCTCCAGCAGCACGGCCTGCAGGTCGGCACCGAGCACGGTTTCCACCGCCAGCTCCCAGCCAGCCTCCACGCGCAGCC
Source organism: Pseudomonas sp. GD03919 (assembly GCF_029814935.1). Lineage (NCBI taxonomy): Bacteria > Pseudomonadati > Pseudomonadota > Gammaproteobacteria > Pseudomonadales > Pseudomonadaceae > Pseudomonas > Pseudomonas sp. GD03919. The sequence continues at coordinate 1,899,431 of NZ_CP104582.1, read as the reverse complement.
CTTCGGCCAGGCGCGGACGCTGCAACAGGTTTTGCTCGCGCAGCCAGTCGCCTGCGCCCTGCCCCGGGTCGAGCGCCGCCTGTTGCAGCGCCTCCAGCGACGCCAGGCGACCGTTCAGGCGTTGCAACTCACCTTGCGCCTGCTGCTGCGCCTGACCGGCCTGCTGCAGTTCCTCGCGCAACTGCTGCAGGCGTTCGGCCTGTTGCTCTTCGGCCAGTTGCAGCGCTTCGTGCTCCAACTCGCCGACAGCAAGCTGTTCGTTCAGCTCGAGAATGGCGGCGTCTTCGGGATCAGCCGCCAGTTGCTGCAGTTCTTCGTTCAGACGGCGCTGGCGCTCACTCAGGCGCTCCAGGCTCTGCTCCAACTGAGCGATACGCGATTGCTGCACTTCGGCCTGGCGGCGCGGTTCGGCGCTGCGCTGGTTGAAGCCGTCCCACTGTTCCTGCCAGCCGTGCATGGCGGCTTCGGCCTCTTCCAGGCTGGCGGCAGATTCCTCGGCAGCGGCGGCGGTCATCTCCTGCTCGGGCAGGAGCATTTCCAGCTCTTCGCCCAGGGTAGCGAGCAAAGTGCGGTCGTGACCGAGGTGCGACTCGGTTTCCAGGCGCGCCTTTTCCGCCTCGCGCAAATCGTCCTGCAACTGGCGCAGACGCTGTTGGCCGTGCTGAATGCTCTGCTCGATGCGGGCGATATCGCCGCCCACCGAGTAGAAACGGCCCTGCACCAGATTGAAGCGTTCCGACAGCTCGTGGTGGCCATCGCGCAACCGCTCGATGCTGGCATCGGCACTGCGCTGCTCGGCCACCAGGGCCTCGAAGGCCACCTCCTGATCGCCAATCACCTGTTCGCGGCTGCCGACCTGCTGGTTCAGCGTCTGCCAGCGCAGGGCCAGCAGTTGCGCCTTGAGTTGGCGCTCTTCGGCCTTGTATTCCTGGTACTTCTCCGCCGCCTGGGCCTGACGGTGCAGGCGTTCGAGCTGGCGCTCCAGTTCCTCGCGCAGGTCGGTCAGGCGCGCCAGGTTTTCCTGGGTGCGGCGGATGCGGTTCTCGGTCTCGCGACGGCGCTCCTTGTACTTGGAGATGCCGGCGGCTTCCTCGATGAAGTTGCGCAACTCCTCAGGCTTGGCCTCGATCAGCTTGCTGATCATGCCCTGCTCGATGATCGAGTAACTGCGCGGCCCCAGGCCGGTTCCGAGGAAGATATCGGTGATGTCGCGGCGCCGGCATTTGGTGCCGTTGAGGAAGTAAGTGTTCTGCCCGTCACGGGTAACCCGACGGCGGATGGAAATCTCGGCGAAGGCCGCGTATTCGCCCACCAGCGAGTTGTCGCTGTTGTCGAAGATCAGTTCGATGGACGCCTGAGTCACCGGCTTGCGCGTATTGGAGCCGTTGAAGATGACGTCGGTCATCGACTCGCCGCGCAGGTTCTTCGCCGAACTCTCGCCCATCACCCAGCGCACGGCGTCGATGATGTTGGACTTGCCGCAACCATTGGGCCCGACCACGGCCGCCATGTTGCTGGGAAAGCTCACCGTCGTCGGGTCGACGAAGGACTTGAAGCCCGCCAGCTTGATGCTCTTCAGGCGCATCGCGGCTTAGCGCTCGGCCAGGGTGGCCAGCACCAGCTGGCAGTTATGCTCACCGTAGGCCTGCAGCACCTCGCGGGCACGCACGGGGTCGCGGGTGATGATCGCCTGCAGCAGACTGGCGAAGGTGTTCATGAACTGGCCCATCTCACCTTTGCGCCGTTCCAGCGCCAGATGATAGGTGCGGCTGATGGCCGGCAGCAGATTCTCCAGAGTTTCCTGCAGGTAGGGATTGTCGGCGAAGGGAAAGGCCGCGCGCATCACATCGAAACTGTTCTCGACGAAAGCGCTGATATCGTCGCGCTCGAGGCTGTCCTGCAGGCGATTTTTGATCTCGATGAACGGCGCCAGATCGGCCTCCACCTGCCAGCGTTCGATGACCGCGCGGGCCAGCATGGCGTACAGCTCGATGGTCAGGGCATAGAGGCTGGTAACGTGATGGGCGGTCAGTTCACTGACCTGGGCACCGCGGCGCGGCAGGATCACGATCAGATGGCGACGCTCGAGGATAAGCAGCGCTTCGCGCACCGAGCCACGGCTGACATTGAGTGCCTGGGTAACCTTCTGCTCCTGGATACGCTCGCGCTCCTTGAGCTCACCGCGAATGATCCGCTCTGCCAGGTAATGGGCAATTTGCTCGGCGAGGCTGTCCAGGGCCTTGAACGTCATGACATTCCTTAAGTTGCGTCGATCCAGAGGCAGGCGGTCGAGTCTGAGAGCCCCGCTGCGGCTGGGCAGGAGCACGAAAATTCGGCAGCGAGTGTAACACAGGGCGCATCCGGGCCAAGCGTACGGCATGACACTTGCTGCAGGAATGGCGGAGCGCCCTGCGGGGCGGAAGCCATCAAGCAGAATGGCCAGACTCACGGATCAGGCTGCCAAAAAATAGGCTGACTTTCAGGTCAGAATTTTATTGACCCAAAAGTCAGAAAACCCTAGATTGGCCCCATGGCAGCCCGCGCCAGGGCCCTGCAGTGCGCGCATCACCTGGCCAGCCAACCGAGTCATAACAATAAAGTGCCTGGAGGTCGTCCTTGATCCAGTTTTTACTCAACCGGGAGCTGCGCACCGAGCATGCCCTGGACCCCAACGTCACCGTGCTCAACTACCTGCGTGAGCACGTTGGCAAGACCGGAACCAAGGAAGGCTGCGCCTCCGGCGACTGTGGTGCCTGCACCGTGGTGGTAGGCGAGCTCGATGGCGACCGCGTTCGTTATCGCACCCTCAATTCCTGCCTGACCTTCGTCTCCAGCCTGCACGGCAAACAGCTGATCACCGTCGAAGACCTCAAGCATCAGGGCAAGCTGCACAGCGTGCAGCAGGCGATGGTCGACTGCCACGGCTCGCAGTGCGGCTTCTGCACCCCCGGCTTCATCATGTCGCTGTTCGCCCTGCAGAAGAACTCCACCGGCTTCGACAAGGGCGCCACGCTGGAAGCCCTGGCCGGCAACCTGTGCCGCTGCACCGGCTACCGCCCGATCATCGACGCCGCCGAGCAGGCCTGCTGCCAGAAGCAGCCGGATCAGTTCGACGCCTTCGAAGCCGACACCGTGACCCGGCTCAAGGCCATCGCCCCACGCGAGACCGCCGAACTCAACAGCGGCGACAAGCGCTGCCTGGTGCCGCTGACAGTCGCCGACCTGGCTGACCTCTACACCGCCAACCCCGAGGCCCGCCTGCTCGCCGGCGGCACCGATCTGGCGCTGGAAGTCACCCAGTTCCACCGTGAGCGGCCGGTGATGATCTACGTCGGCCATATCGAGGACATGAAGCGCATCGAAGTGACCGACAACGCCATCGAAATTGGCGCTGCCGCGGCCCTGTCCGACTGCTACGAGGCGCTGGCCAGCGAGTACCCGGACTTCGGCGAGCTGCTGCACCGCTTCGCCTCGCTGCAGATCCGCAACCAGGGCACCCTGGGCGGCAATATCGGCAACGCCTCGCCCATCGGCGACGCCCCGCCGCTGCTGATCGCCCTCGGCGCACAGATTGCCCTGCGCCAGGGCAACACCCGGCGCATCCTGCCGCTGCAGGACTACTTCCTCGACTACAAGGTGACTGCCCGGCAGGAAGCCGAATTTATCGAGAAGATCATCGTGCCGCGCAAACAGGCGAACCAGGCGTTCCGCGCCTACAAGGTGTCCAAGCGCCTGGACGACGACATCTCCGCCGTCTGCGCCGCCTTCAACCTGACCATCGAAGATGGCGTGGTGCGAGATGCGCGCATCGCCTTCGGCGGCATGGCCGCCATCCCCAAACGCGCCAGCGCCTGCGAAGCGGCGCTGATCGGCTCGGCCTGGTACCCAGGCGTAATCGAGCGTGCCTGCGCGGCGCTGGCCGAGGACTTCACCCCGCTGTCGGATTTCCGCGCCAGCAAGGAATACCGCCTGCTGACTGCTCAGAACCTGCTGCGCAAGTTCTTCCTGGAACAGCAATCGCCCGAGGTCGAAACCCGGGTCACTGCCTACGCATAAGAGTTGGGGATAGAAAGATGTCCAGTCATATTCAGCACAAATCCCAGGAAGAGCTGGCCGAACTGTTCCGCGCCGGCATGACCAGCGGCGTTGGCCGCAGCGTCAAGCACGAAAGCGCAGACAAACACGTCACCGGCGAGGCGGTCTATGTCGACGATCGCCTGGAGTTCCCCAACCAGTTGCACGTCTACGCGCGCCAGTCCGATCGCGCCCATGCGCGCATCCTGCGCATCGACACCCGCCCCTGCTACGAGTTTCCGGGCGTGGCCATCGCCATCACCAAGGATGACGTACCCGGCCAGTTGGATATCGGCCCGGTGGTCGCCGGCGACCCGCTGCTGGCCGACGGCAAGGTCGAGTACGTGGGACAGGTGGTACTGGCGGTAGCCGCCGACAGCCTGGAAACCGCGCGCAAGGCGGCCATGGCCGCCATCGTCGAATACGAAGACTTGGAGCCGGTGCTCGACGTGGTCGAGGCCTACCGCAAGAAGCATTTCGTACTCGCCAGCCACACCCACCGCATCGGCGACTCGGCCAGCCAGTTGGCCAGCGCCCCGCGTCGCCTGCAGGGCACCCTACATATCGGCGGTCAGGAGCACTTCTACCTGGAAACCCAGATTTCCTCGGTCATGCCGACCGAAGACGGCGGCATGCTGGTCTACACCTCGACGCAGAACCCCACTGAAGTGCAGAAGCTGGTCGCCGAAGTGCTTGGCGTGCCGATGAACAAGATCGTCATCGACATGCGCCGCATGGGCGGTGGTTTCGGCGGCAAGGAAACCCAGGCCGCCGGCCCGGCCTGCCTGTGCGCAGTGATCGCCCACCTCACCGGCCGGCCGACCAAGATGCGCCTGCCGCGCATGGAAGACATGAGCATGACCGGCAAGCGCCATCCTTTCTACGTCGAGTACGACGTCGGCTTCGATGACGACGGCCTGCTGCACGGCATCGAGATGGACCTGGCTGGCAACTGCGGCTATTCGCCGGATCTGTCCGGCTCCATCGTCGACCGCGCCATGTTCCACTCGGACAACGCCTACTTCCTCGGCAACGCCACCATCAACGGTCATCGCTGCAAGACCAACACCGCCTCGAACACCGCCTACCGCGGCTTCGGCGGCCCACAGGGCATGGTCGCCATCGAGGAAGTGATGGATGCCATCGCCCGCCACCTGGGCAAGGACCCGCTGGAAGTGCGCAAGCTCAACTACTACGGCAAGACCGAGCGCAACGTCACCCACTACCACCAGACCGTCGAGCACAACGTCATCCACGAGATGACCGCCGAGCTGGAGGAAAGCGCTGAGTACGCCAAGCGCCGTCGCGAAATCATCGAGTTCAACCAGAAAAGCCCGGTATTGAAGAAAGGCCTGGCCATGACCCCGGTGAAATTCGGCATCAGCTTCACCGCCACCTTCCTCAACCAGGCCGGCGCGCTGATCCACATCTACACCGACGGCTCGATCCACCTCAACCACGGCGGCACCGAGATGGGCCAGGGCCTCAACACCAAGGTCGCGCAGGTCGTGGCCGAAGTGTTCCAGGTCGATATCGAGCGCATCCAGATCACCGCCACCAACACCGACAAGGTGCCCAATACCTCGCCGACCGCAGCAAGCAGCGGCGCAGACCTCAACGGCATGGCGGCGAAGAACGCGGCCGAAACCATCAAGCAGCGCCTGGTGGACTTCCTGGTGCGCGAGTACAAGGTCACCCCGGAAGACGTGGAATTCCGCAACGGCCAGGTGCGCGTGCGTGATCACTTCCTGTCCTTCGAGGTGATGATCCAGAAGGCCTACTTCGGTCAGGTCTCGCTCTCTTCGACCGGCTTCTACCGCACCCCGAAGATTTACTACGACCGCGACAAGGCGGCTGGCCGCCCCTTCTACTACTACGCCTACGGCGTGGCCTGCGTGGAAGTGCTGGTCGACACCCTGACCGGCGAATACCGCATGCTGCGCGGCGACATCCTGCATGACGTCGGCGATTCGCTGAACCCGGCCATCGACATCGGCCAGGTGGAAGGCGCCTTCGTCCAGGGCATGGGCTGGCTGACCACCGAAGAGCTGGTGTGGAACGCCAAGGGCAAGCTGATGACCTGCAGCCCGGCCAGCTACAAGATCCCGGCCATCGCCGACATGCCCATCGACCTGCGCGTGAAACTGGTGGAAAACCGCAAGAACCCGGAAGACACCGTGTTCCACTCCAAGGCCGTGGGCGAGCCGCCCTTCATGCTCGGCATCGCCGCCTGGTGCGCGCTGAAGGACGCCGTGGCCAGCCTGGCCGACTACAAGGTACAACCGCAGATCGACGCCCCGGCCACGCCCGAGCGCGTGCTCTGGGGCGTAGAGCAGATGCGCAAACTGAAGCAAGCCAGAGCAAGCGCCGTCGAAATGGAAACGGTCGGAGCGTAGGGTGGGCCGGGCGGCGCTCCGCTTCAGCCCACCAACATCAACGGGGAGTATTGGTGGGCTAAAGCCCACCCTACTTCCCCCCCCAAACCACGGTGCACAACAATGACAAAACACACCGAACCGAATAATCCACCCGCTCGCCCGACGCCGGAGCCGATTCTGGCCCCGTCGCCGAGCAACTGGCGCCTGCCGCGCCCGGGGCAGACCACGCCTTCCTGGAGGCTGAGCAAATGAGCTGGATCAGTGCCCTCGCCGAGCTGCTGGAAAAAGGTGAGCCCTGCGTGCTGGTGACCATCATCGAAGAACGCGGCTCGACGCCGCGTAATGCCGGTTCGAAGATGGTGGTCACCGCCGAACGCATCTTCGAGACCATCGGCGGCGGCCATCTGGAATACAAGGCCATGGAAATGGCGCGCGAGATGCTCGCCAGCCGTAGCCAGGACACTCGCCTGGAGCGTTTCTCCCTCGGCGCCAGCCTCGGCCAGTGCTGCGGCGGCGCCACCGTGTTGTTGTTCGAGCCAATGGGCCAGCCGCAGGCGCAGATCGCCGTATTCGGCGCCGGCCATGTCGGTCGCGCGTTGGTACCGCTGCTGGCCAGCCTGCCGTGCAAGGTGCGCTGGATCGATTCGCGGGAGAACGAATTTCCCGAACACATCCCCGCCGGCGTGGAAAAGATCGTGAGTGACGAAGTGGTCGACGAGGTGGAGAACATGCCACCCGGCAGTTACTACATCGTCATGACCCACAACCACCAGCTCGACCTTGAGCTGACCGCGGCGATCCTCAAACGCGGCGACTTCGCCTACTACGGCCTGATCGGCTCGAAGACCAAACGCGTCAAGTTCGAGCATCGCCTGCGCGAGCGCGGCTTCGAAGAAACCCTGATGGCGCGCATGCGCTGCCCCATGGGTCTGCCGGAAGTGAAAGGCAAGCTGCCGGTAGAAATCGCCGTGTCCATCGCCGGTGAGGTGATCGCTACCTACAACGCAAGCTTCGGCCAAGACGTGAAGAAAGGCGAATCCAGCGTGGCCAAGCTGCTGCCGGCCTCGCGCCGGTCCTGATTATTGGTGCGCTGTGCGCACTACCCATTTTTTGGTGCACCCAGCGCCCCCACTGATTGAGATTCACACGATGAGCAACACCCGCAAAGCCTACCGCGCCGCCATCCTGCACAGCCTCGCCGACCCGGCCGTGGTCGGTGTCGAGCAGTCTTACGAATATTTCGAGGACGGCATCCTGCTGATCGAAAACGGCAAGGTCGCTCAGGTCGGCGCAGCTGCCGAGCTGTTGCCGAAGCTGGCCGGCATCGAGGTTCAACACTACCGCGACGCGCTTATCACCCCCGGTTTCATCGACACCCATATCCACTACCCGCAGACCGGCATGATCGCCTCCTACGGCGAGCAGCTGCTGGACTGGCTCAATACCTACACCTTCCCCACAGAAAAACAGTTCGAAGACAAGGCGCACGCCAGTGACGTGGCGGCGATCTTCCTCAAAGAATTGCTGCGCAACGGCACCACCACCGCCCTGGTGTTCGGCAGCGTGCATCCGCAATCGGTGGATGCCTTCTTCGAGCAGGCCGAAAAGCTCAACCTGCGCATGATCGCGGGCAAGGTGCTGATGGATCGCAACGCTCCGGATTACCTCACCGACACCGCGGAAGGCGGCTACGCCGAGAGCAAGGCACTGATCGAACGCTGGCACGGCAAGGGCCGCCTGCACTATGCGGTCACCCCGCGCTTCGCCCCCACCAGCACGCCGGAGCAACTGGAGCAGGCCGGCAAGCTGCTGGGCGAGTACCCGGACCTGTATATGCACACCCACCTGTCCGAGAACCGCAAGGAAATCGAATGGGTCAAGGAACTCTTTCCCGAGCGCAAGGGCTATCTGGACGTCTATGACCACCACAAGCTGATCGGCCCGCGCGCGGTGTTCGCCCATGGCGTGCACCTGTGCGACGACGAGTGCAAGCGCCTGGCCGAAACCGGCTCGGCGGTGGCCTTCTGCCCGACCTCCAACCTGTTCCTCGGCAGCGGCCTGTTCGACCTGAACAAGCTGGAAGCCCATGGCGTGCGCGTCGGCCTGGGCACCGACGTCGGCGCCGGCACCAGCTTCAGCCAGCTGCAATCGCTGAACGAGGCCTACAAGGTGATGCAGCTACAGGGCAAGAAGCTCGATCCGTTCAAGTCGCTGTACCTGGCCACCCTCGGTGGCGCCAACGCCCTTTACCTGGACGACCAGCTGGGCAACTTCCTGCCCGGCAAGGACGCCGACTTCCTGGTGCTGGACTACAACGCCACGCCGCTGATCAGTTACCGCATGCAGCAGGCCACGAGCCTGGAAGAACGCCTGTTCGCCCTGACCATGCTCGGCGACGACCGCGCCGTGAAGGAGACCTTCGCCGCGGGCGTGTCGGTGCACCAACGCTAAGCGCAAGGTATGTGGAGCCACCTAAAGTGAGGCCGGATGCTACTCCGCGTAGGGTGGATTAGCGGCGCTGAACGCTAATCGTAAGGGCGCGGATGAGAGCAGTGCGCCGCGTAATCCACCAGGCGATGGAACGCGTTGCGCCGATGGTGGGTTACGCCGCATCTAGCAAGGTGCTGTGGCCAGTAGCGGTGATAAGCGACTAACCCACCCTGAAACTGAGCGCGGAGCTACCTTAAAATTGGATAGGCGGACGCCAACTTGTGGGAGCCCCGCCCCGGGGCGAAGTTGCTACCAACCCAATTCGCCGCGAGGCGCGGCTCCTACACAAGTGTCGAAACAGCTGCAGAGCGCCGACACCGCCAACGCAGCAAATCAGCGGTTGGCAGCGCTGCGGCCAGGCTTCTTCTTGGTCTGCAACAGGTGCGAGAACACGGCGTGCAGGTCGTCCGAGGCGCCTTCCTCGTCGAGGTTGAGCTTGCTGTCGATGTGATCCATGTGATGCATCATTAGGTGCACCGCACGCTCGGCATCGCGCGCCTCGATGGCGTCGATCAGCTGATTGTGCTCGTCATAGGAGCAGTGCGAACGGCCGCTGCTTTCGTACTGGGCGATGATCAGCGAGGTCTGCGACACCAGGCTGCGCTGGAAGCTGACGAGCGGCGCATTGCGCGCGGCCTCGGCCAGCTTCAGGTGGAACTCGCCGGAGAGGCGAATACCCGCGCCACGATCACCCCGGGAAAAGCTGTCCTGCTCATCCCTGACCATCTGCCGCAGTTCGGCCAACTGCTCGGCTGTCGCGTGCTCGACGGCCAGTTCGGTGATGGCACGTTCGACCAGGCGACGTGCATAGAAAATCTGCCGAGCTTCTTCGACGCTCGGGCTGGCGACGACCGCACCGCGGTTCGGGCGCAACAGCACCACGCCCTCGTGAGCCAGACGCGACAGGGCGCGACGAATGATGGTGCGACTGACGCCGAAGATCTCACCCAGCGCCTCTTCGCTCAGCTTGGTGCCGGGCGCCAGACGCTGCTCGAGAATGGCATCGAAAATATGGGCATATACGACATCGTCCTGAGTCCCGCTGCGGCTGCTTTTGCCTGCACGCGGCTGCTTCTTCAGTGGCTGCAATTGATCGTTCATTCTGGCTCGCGTCAATGAGAGTCGGCGACACTGCGACTCTACTGTGTTCTACCCGGTAGCTGACAAGCGCCGAGCGAAAAAACATCAGAAAAAAATTGGGGCAATTGTACACAAAGCAATCAGCCACTACACCCTGCGTCGTATGACGTCATAGCTGGCGATGGCAGTACATTGCCTGAGATTTAGCGCAGCGAAACAAATCCTTTCCTTATATATGGCTACCGTCTCAGTTCATTAGCAGCTAAGGACCGCCTATCACTGGCTGACAGCTGCTCGGGCAGCCAAAGGCGTTCCAGCAAGCCCCTTTCCTATCTCTTTGTTTTAAAAGTCTTTTACCTTCAAGACAGAATGGATTGTCGCCCAATTCGGTCGCACTCACGCCCGGTCAGTCAACTGGTGCGATCAATGCAACATTAAAAACATTAATTGCATTTTTTGTATACAACAGCATAATCACGCCTGAGCGACTTCTTGATCGCTCGGTCAACAACTTAGCCAGGAAGCACTGCCAGAAACACCACCTACCTCAGAGAGCATTGTCCTTGCGCAACGCTCTGGGCGGTACACAACAAGAGACATGAGGAGTACCCGCAGTGGAAAGCATCAAACAAGAACAACACGCGACTCAACTGGCAAGAGGAGGTCTGCTCGACCGCTTCTTCAAACTGACCGAGCACCGCACCACCATCAAGACCGAACTGCTGGCCGGCCTGACGACCTTCGTCACCATGGCCTACATCATCTTCGTCAACCCCAACATCATGGCCGGCGCCGGCATAGACCATGGCGCCGCTTTCGTCGCCACCTGCATCGGTGCAGCCCTGGGCTGCTTCCTGATGGGCCTGTACGCCAACTGGCCGGTGGGCCTGGCGCCTGGCATGGGCCTGAACGCCTTCTTCACCTACACCGTCGTCGGTGAAATGGGTTACAGCTGGCAGATCGCACTGGGCGCGGTGTTCATCTCCGGCGTGCTGTTCATGATCATGAGCCTGTCGAAGATTCGCGAATGGCTGCTCAACAGCATCCCGATGAGCCTGCGTTTCGCCATGGGCGCCGGGGTCGGCCTGTTCCTCGGTCTGATCGGCCTGAAGACCGCCGGCATCGTCGTCGACAGCCCGGCCACCCTGCTGACCATGGGCTCATTCGCCAACCCGTCGGCGCTGCTGGCCGCCGTGTGCTTCCTGCTGATCGCCGTGCTCAGCCACCGCAACGTGTTCGGCGCCATCCTGTTCAGCATGCTCGGTGTAACCGCCATCGGCTGGGCCCTGGGCCTGGTGGAATATGGCGGCCTGGTGTCGATGCTGCCGAGCCTGGCACCGACCTTCCTGGCCATGGACATCGCCGGCGCGTTCAACGTGGCAATGATCAGCGTGATCCTGGCCTTCCTCTTCGTGAACATGTTCGACACCGCCGGCACCCTGATGGGCGTCGCCCACCGCGCCAACCTGGTGGATGAAGACGGCAAGATCCAGAACCTGTCCAAGGCGCTGAAAGCCGACTCCACCTCCAGCGTGGTCGGTGCGATGGTTGGCTGCCCGCCGGTGACCAGCTATGTGGAAAGCGCTGCCGGTGTCGCTGCCGGTGGCCGTACCGGCCTGACCGCCATCACCGTCGGTATCCTGTTCCTCGCCGCGATGTTCTTCGCTCCGTTGGCCGGCATGATTCCCGCCTACGCCACCGCAGGCGCGCTGATCTACGTGGCGATGCTGATGATGAGCGGCATGGCGCACATCGACTGGAAAGACCATACCGACACCATCCCGGCCATCGTCACCGTGGTGATGATGCCGCTGACCTTCTCCATCGCCAACGGCATCGCCCTGGGCTTTCTCACCTACGCGACGCTGAAGCTGCTGACCGGCCAGCGCGATAAGGTATCGATCAGCCTGTACGTGCTGTGCGCGATCTTCATCGCCAAGTTCGCCTTCCTCTGACGGCAGACGCCACGAAGCCCCGGCCCTGTGCCGGGGCTTTTCGTTTGGCCTGGCAACGACAAGCGCCCTCGCCCCATGCCTATCATCGGCCCCGGATTTCATCTGATGGGCTACGCGTCGCTCTACACGCGGACGAAAAAAAGCCCGCAGTGTGAGCGGGCATAGGGACTCAAACGAGTCTGAGGGTGACAAGCATTCGTCTGGCGGCTGCCCCGCCAGTCATCAGCTACCGCGATAGGTGGAGTAGCTGTAAGGCGAAATCAGTAGCGGCACGTGGTAGTGCTCCTGGCCGGCATCGATGCCGAAACGCAGCACCACAACATCGAGAAAAGCCGGTTCCGGCAGCGTCACGCCACGGGCGCGGTAATAGTCGCCGGCATGGAAATGCAGCTGGTAGACGCCCGTACGGTAGTCATCGCCCTGCAGCACCGGCGCGTCGCAACGGCCATCGTGGTTGGTGGTAACGGTATTGATCAGCTCCAGCTGCGCGCCTTCGACGCGATACAGCTCGACCTTGATGTCACTCCCTGGGCAACCGTGTGCGGCGTCCAGTACATGCGTAGTCAAACGTCCCATGGGTCTCGGATGCTCGTGGCGACCTGCGCCCAACGAACACCACACCTCCTCTACTCTGTTGAAATCGGCTCGTCGCAGTGCTCCGACGCAATGGCAGGATAGCACGCAGCCAGAATATAAAACATTTCAACCTGAAATTGTACACAATAAATCCAGATAAAACGTTATAGATGCAGCCAATCCACCGCCATATGCATTCATCGCAAACCAGCAATCACACACCACTCGGCGCGAATTACCGTCCACTCGGTCAGCCTCTTCCGCGTTACAAAGAATGCAGAAAATGATGAAAAGTCGATTTACAAACGGCAAACAACTTTGTATACAATTAACCATCCCGGTCGCGCAGCCATTCATTGCCAGGCGCGCAGTGACCGCCACGCTCCAGATAGGAAGACTGCAGTGAATGCTGATTACCCACGCGATCTGATCGGCTACGGCGCAAACCCACCCCACCCACACTGGCCGGGCGATGCCCGCATCGCCTTGTCCTTCGTGCTCAATTACGAGGAAGGCGGCGAGCGCAACATCCTGCACGGCGACAAGGAATCCGAGGCCTTCCTCTCCGAGATGGTCGCCGCCCAGCCGCTGCAGGGCCAGCGCAACCTATGCATGGAATCGCTCTACGAATACGGCAGCCGCGCCGGAGTCTGGCGCCTGCTCGAGCTATTCAAGAAGCACGACATTCCCCTGACCATTTTCGCCGTGGCCATGGCCGCCCAGCGTCACCCCGAGGTGATTCGCCAGATGGTCGCCGCCGGGCATGAGATCTGCAGCCACGGCTACCGCTGGATCGATTACCAGAACATGGACGAAGCGACCGAGCGCGAGCACATGTTCGAGGCTATCCGCATCCTCACTGAGCTGAGCGGCGAACGTCCGCTGGGCTGGTACACCGGTCGTCTGGGCCCGAACACCCGGCGCCTCGTGCGCGAGGAAGGCGGTTTCCTCTACGACTCCGACACCTACGATGACGACCTGCCCTACTGGGACCCGGCCAGCACCGCAGAGAAGCCGCACCTGGTAATCCCTTACACCCTCGACACCAACGACATGCGCTTCACCCAGGTGCAGGGCTTCAACAAGGGCGACGATTTCTTCGAATACCTCAAGGATGCCTTCGACGTGCTCTACGCCGAGGGTAAAGCCGGCGCTCCGAAGATGCTGTCGATCGGCATGCACTGCCGCCTGCTCGGTCGTCCGGCCCGCCTGGCCTCGCTGGCACGCTTCATCGACTATGTGAAGAGCCATGACAAGGTCTGGTGCGCCCGCCGCGTCGACATCGCCAAGCACTGGCATGCCACCCACCCCTTCAGCGCGACCGAAAAAGAGAGCCGCCCATGAGCCGTTTCCAGACCCTGACCCCTTCCCAGCTGAGCCGCGACGCGTTCGTCGCCGCCTTCGCCGACATCTACGAGCACTCGCCCTGGGTGGCCGAGAAAGCCTATGACCTCGGCCTGGATGCGTCGGTAGACGACATCGACGGCCTGCAGCAGCGTATGGCCGACATCCTTCTGTCCGCCAGTCATGAGGCGCAACTGGCGCTGATCAACGCTCACCCGGACTTGGCCGGCAAAGCCGCCGTACGCGGCGAACTGACCGCTTCCAGCACCGCCGAGCAATCCGGCGCCGGCATCCACGAGTGCACCGCCGAGGAGTTCGCTCGCTTCACCGAACTCAACGATGCCTACAAGGCCAAGTTCGGCTTCCCCTTCATCAAGGCCGTCAAGGGCAGCAACCGCCACCAGATCCTGGCCGCCTTCGAGGAACGTATTCACAACACGCCGGAGCAGGAATTCGCCACCGCCCTGGCCGAGATCAACAAGATCGCCCTCTTCCGCCTGCAGCAGCTTTGAGCTTCGTCGGCGTATCAGTCCCGGCCCTCCATGCGGCCGGCTCATAACCAATGAATAAGTAGAACAGCCATGCGTAGCCTGACCATCGAGCCCCTGAGCAAAGAAGCCTTCGCCCCTTTCGGTGACGTGATCGAAACCGACGGCAGCGACTTCTTCATGATCAACAACGGTTCCACCCGCCGCTATCACAAGCTGGCCACCGTGGAGACCGCACAGCCGGAGGACAAGGCAATCATCAGCATCTTCAGTGCCGAGGCGCTGGAAATGCCGTTGACCATCCGCATGCTGGAACGCCATCCGCTGGGCAGCCAGGCTTTCATTCCGCTGCTCGGCCACCCCTTTCTGATCGTGGTCGCGCCAATTGGCGATGTACCTGTATCAGGGGCCGTGCGTGCCTTCCTCAGCAATGGCAGGCAGGGCATCAATTACCATCGCGGCGTCTGGCACCACCCGGTGCTGGCGATCGAAAAGCGGGATGACTTCCTGGTGGTTGATCGCAGTGGTTCCGGCAACAACTGCGATGAGCATTTCTTCAATGAGGACGAGTTTCTTCTCCTCAACCCCCACCAATAAGAGAAGCCCGGGGCTGGCGTGCCTATCCCGGAAAAGAGGTACAGATCGTGGAAGCACATTTCACCGAATGGCTAAACCTGGGCATCCGCTGGATCCATATGATCACCGGTATCGCCTGGATCGGCGCATCCTTCTATTTCGTCTGGCTGGAGAACAACCTCAACCGGAGCAACCCACGCGTGGGCCTGTCGGGCGACCTCTGGGCGATTCACGGCGGCGGCATCTACCACCTGGAAAAGTACAAGCTGGCTCCGCCGAAAATGCCGGAGAACCTGCACTGGTTCAAATGGGAAGCCTACGCCACCTGGCTGTCGGGCGTCGCCCTGCTGCTGGTGGTGTATTACCTCAACCCCAGTCTGTATCTGGTCAAGCCCGGCGTCGATCTGGCGCCCGCTGCGGCCATCGCCATCGGTCTTGGCTCGATGGCAGTCAGCTACGTGATCTATCACCTGCTCTGCGACTCACCGCTGGGCAAGCGTCCGGCCCTGCTCGGCGCCGTGCTATTCGTGCTGATCATCGCCGCCGCCTATGGCTTCAGCCAGATCTTCAGTGGCCGCGCGGCGTACATCCATGTCGGCGCAATCATCGGCACCATCATGGTCGGCAACGTGTTCTTCACCATCATGCCGGCCCAGCGTGCACTGGTTAAGGCCATCGAAACCAACACCACGCCCGACCCGCTGCTGCCGGCCAAAGGTCTGCTGCGCTCGCGCCACAACAACTACTTCACCCTGCCGGTGCTGTTCATCATGATCAGCAACCACTTCCCGAGCACTTACGGCAGCCAGTACAACTGGGCGATCCTGGCCGGGATTGCGATCCTGGCGGTGCTGGTACGTCACTACTTCAACACCCGCCACGACAGCAGCAAGTACGTCTGGACCCTGCCAGCGGCAGCACTGGGCATGATCTGCCTGGCCTACGTCACGGCGCCGGCGCAACGCGCACCGGCCGCTGCTCCAGTCGCAGCCATCGAGCAGCCGTCCAGCGCAGCACCGGCCAAGGTGGAAGAGGCAAGCCCGGCAGCCACACCTGTCGAGCAAGCCGCCAACACAAACGGCACAGCAGCCGTCAGCGTCGGCGCGAGTGATTTTGCCAAGGTCGAAAGCGTGATTCACGAACGCTGCACCGTGTGCCACTCGGCCAGCCCCACCAGCCCGATGTTCAGCACCGCGCCGGCCGGTTTCATGCTCGACACCCCCGAGCAGATGAAGGCACAAGCGGCAAAGATTCACGCACAGACCGTGGCCACGCAGATCATGCCCCTGGGCAATATCACCCAGATGACCCAGGACGAACGCGACCTGATCGGTAGCTGGATCACCGAAGGCGCGCAGATCAACTGATTGCCACACATGTCGCGGCCGTGACTGGCCGCGGCATCTTTTTACAACCATGAACCGCCGACAGCGTGAGCTGACCGGCGGTTCATTTTTTGCGCACAATCTACAAATAAATTGTTTTTATACATGTCTACAAATTGCTATAGTCAGAAAACCTGACCTGGCAGACAGACTTCTGTCACTCAGGACAGAGGCGCCGTGAAGCCTCGTGCAAGCCCGTGACCGTATAAAAACAACTGGCAGGCTATGACATGACTACCGACCGTAACGCACCAGCTGCGCCCGATGCTCGCAGCGAACTGATCTACCAACTGGATGACACCCCCGACTTCCTCCCCGCCGTGTTCGCCGCGCTGCAGCATGTGCTGGCCAGCTTCGTCGCCATCATCACCCCCACCCTGATCGTCGGCAGCGTGCTGCAGCTCATGCCCAAGCCGGTTCTGGGCGGCGCCACGCTGATCATGTTCGGTACCGTGGCAGTGGCCGGTATCATGATTCTCACCGAGGCTGGCCTGCTTCGTCGCAACATGCTCATCGTTTCCATCTCCCTGGGCCTTGGCCTTGGCGTAGCGGCAGTGCCAGAAACCCTGGCACAGATGCCGGAGATACTGCGCAATATTCTCGGCTCACCCATTGCCATCGGTGCCTTCAGCGCCATCGCACTGAACATCTTCTTGCCGGAAGAACCACTGGCCGAAGATGACTACGAGCCCGAGGCGCACCTGCATACCGTACTGCAGAACCGCCAGGACGAAGCGAACGACGACAGCCTGAGCACCCTTAGCCGCGACCTCGACCCGGCACCACGCTCCATCTGATCCCCAGCCTTGACCGAATACTCCCGGCATTCTCCGCCGGGAGCAGTTGCCTGCACCTCAACAATAAGGAAAAGCCATGAAACTCAAGCATCTACCCCACTGCCTCGCCCTGTCAGCCGGACTGTTCTCTGGTCAGCAGGCACTCGCTGGCGACCTGCTGCACTGGCAGGACAACAGCCTGTCATACCTGTACGGCGAAAACTTTCAGCGCATGAACTTCAATGGCGAAGAACAGCGTACCCAGAGCACCTTTACCTTCGAGCACGCCAGCGGCTGGGCCTGGGGCGACCTCTTCTATTTCGTCGACTACATCCGTGCCGACAACGTGCAGTCGCGCGGCAGCTTCAACAACGGCACCTTCCGCCAGCATGACAAGGATTCCTTCTATTACATGGAATTCTCCCCGCGCATCAGCCTGAGCTGGCTGACCGGGCAGAAGCTGGCTGCTGGTCCGATCAAGGACGTCTACGCCGCCTTCACCTATGAAAAAGGCAATGGCGGCCCTGGCCCGGAGAACTACCTGTACGGCATCGGCCTGGACTGGGAAGTACCCGGCTTCACCTACTTCAAGACCAACCTGTACCAGGTCAAGATCAACAACCATACCTTCTTCGCCGACAGTAACAGCAACGGCTACGCCACTCAGCTGACTGTCAGTGCCGCCTACCCTTTCAGCCTGGGCGAACAGGATTTCGTCGTCGACGGCTTCATCGACTGGCGCTCGCCATCGCGCGATGCCGGCACGCAGACCTCGGTCGGCTCCTCGGTCCAGGTCAAGTGGGATGCGGGCAAGGCCCTGTTCGGCAAGGAGCGCCAGCTCTACGTGGGCACCGAGATCAACATGTGGCGCGCCAAATATGGCGTCAAACCAGTGGATGGCTCGGCTGATCGTTTCGACCAGACCGCTGTGCAGGCGCTGGTCAAGTATCACTTCTGACCATTGCCGCAACGGACCGGGCTGACGTCGGTAGGGGCAGCGGCCGGATAAAAAGGGGGATTGGCGTTCACGCCCTTCCCCCTTTTTTTGCGCCGCCTTTATCAAGCCGGCTTGAATCGCCGCACCAACCCAGCGCCCCGCAATCAGGCCTGGCACCGCATCGGTGCAGAATCGGGTCGCCTATCCGGCTTTTTCATCAACACCTTGCAATCACACAACCGACCGCAAGGTCGAATTTTTGATCACAATATTTCTATTTTTGTGTTCAATTTACCCAAAACCCATATTCAGCAAAGCATTTTATGTGTACAAGAAAACCAGGCTATGACTGAAAAAATGTTGAAATGGCTGTATACATCGACTCAGTCGTGACGCGAATACAAAATCGGAACAAAACCTGCAGACAAATCTCCTCATACGCCCTGCGGCGCAAAAACAAAACTGGGAGCTGTCCATGTCCACCACCGAAGATTTTCGCATCAAGCACATCGACCCCTCGCTACACAACGAAGACCTCGCCCCACTCGCACCGGAGAAACGCACCTGGGGCTGGTTCGAGATCTTCAATGTCTGGTCGAACGACATTCAAAGCCTGTTCGGCTATACCCTGGCGGCGACGCTGTTCATCTCCTACGGGCTCAATGGCTGGGCGGTGCTGGCCGGTATCGTCCTCGCTGGTTTCATCGTCATGGGCCTGGTACAGCTGACCGGCAAACCCAGCGTCAAATACGGCATCCCCTTTCCAGTATTCGCCCGCGCCAGCATGGGTGTGCGCGGCGCCAACTTCCCTGCGCTGGTACGCGGTATCGTCGCCATCTTCTGGTACGGCGTGCAGACCTATTTCGCCTCCACCGCGGTGGCGCTGCTGCTCAACTCGCTACTACAGCCGCAAGACCCGACCATATATATGGGGCTGACCGCCATCGGCTGGTTGTCCTATGTGATCGTCTGCCTGTTCCAGGTGGCGCTGTTCGTCAGTGGCATGAGCTGGATCACCCGCTTCCTCAACTGGGCCGGGCCGCTGGTGTACGTGGTGATGATCGCGCTGACGGGGCTGATCTGGTACAAAGCCGGCCCGAGCCTGCTCAGTGAGCTGGGCAACATCTTCAGTGGCTCGGGCGAATACAAGGTCGGCCCGGTGGCCGCCTTCTTCGCCGTGGTCGGCACCATGGTCGCCTACTTCGCCGCGGTGGTGATCAACTACGGCGACTTCGCCCGCTTCGTCAAAAGCGAGAAGCAGATGACCATCGGCAACTTCCTTGGCCTACCGGTGAGCCTGGCGTTCTTCTCGCTGATCGCCCTGGTGATCACCGCTGGCACCGTGGTGGTGTTCGGCGAGACGCTGACCAACCCCACCGACATCGTCGCGCGGGTCGACAACCTGACCCTGACCATCATCGCCGCGCTAACCTTCTTCGCCGCAACCGTGGGCATCAACCTGGTGGCCAACTTCATCCCGCCCGCTTATGACCTCGCCAACCTGGCGCCAGCGCACATCAGTGCCCGCACTGGTGGTTTCATCACCGCCGGCATCGCCTTCTTCATCGGCGCACTGTGGGTGGCCTTCATCAGCAGCGTCGGTATCGCCGCCTTCGTCGATACCCTGGGCGCAGTGCTGGCTCCGTTGTACGGCATCATCGTCGCCGACTACTACCTGGTGCGTCGCCGTCAGCTCAATCTGCAGCAACTCTTCAGTGCCGAGGTCGGTTCGGCGTACTACTTCGACGGCGGCTGGAACCGCAAAGCGATGCTCGCCTTCACCATCGGCTCGATGTTCTCCGTCGCTTCGGTGTGGGTGCCTGCCCTCAGTCAGCTGTCCGGTTATGCCTGGCTACTCGGTGCCCTGCTTGGCGCAGTCCTGCATTACGGCCTGATGCATGGCCAGGCGCAGGCACTCAAGCACGCCAACATCCCCGTCTGAGTTCAGATGCCGGCGCCTAGGCGCCGGTATCCATCAGCCGCCGGTCATGCTCATGAAGCGCACCACCTGAACCTGCTCGTCGGTGGCGAAGTGGTGCCGCTCGGGCTTGAGGCGCAGCGCCTCGATCAGCGCCTGACGCAAGCGTTCGCCGTCACCGGGATGAGTACGCAACAGACGCTTGAGATCCAGCGCGTTGTCATGGCCAAGGCAGAGCACCAGCTTGCCCTCGGCCGTGACCCGCACACGGTTGCAGTCACCGCAGAAGTTGTGGCTGTGCGGCGAGATGAAACCGACCTGGGTCTGCGTACCGACCACCTGCCAATAGCGTGATGGTCCGCCAGTCACCTTGTTACTGCGCACCAGCGCATGGCGCTGCTCGATGCGTTGGCGCACCTCGTCGCTGGAGCAGAAGGTCTGCTCACGGCTGTGGCTGACCACGCTGCCCAGCGGCATTTCCTCGATGAAACTGATATCCAGGCCGCGCTCGATGGCGAACTCGATCAGATCCAGCACCTCGTCGTCATTGCGCCCGCTCTGCACCACGCTGTTGAGCTTGATACGCTCGAAGCCGGCCATACGCGCGGCTTCGATACCGGCCAATACCTGGTCGAGCCTGTCACGCCGGGTAAAGGCGGCGAAGCGCTCGCGCTGCAGCGAGTCCAGGCTGATGTTCAAACGACGCACACCGGCCGCACGCAACGCAACGGCCATCTCCGCCAGCTGTGAACCGTTGGTGGTGATCGCCAGATCATCGAGTTCGGTACGCCCTCCCAGGCGCTGCAGCAGGCTCAGCAGGTTCTTGCGCACCAAGGGTTCACCACCGGTGATGCGGATACGTCGCACGCCCAGGCCGATAAAGGCGTCAGCCACCGCATACAGCTCTTCGAGACTGAGAATCTGTGAACGCGGCGCGAAGACCATGTCCTCGCTCATGCAATAGGTGCAGCGAAAATCGCAGCGATCGGTCACCGACAAACGCAGGTAGGTGATGCGCCGGCCAAAGGGGTCGACGAGTTGATGAGAGGGCACAGCAGGTCTCCTACAGCGTCAGGCGCCAGGACGTCTTGTCATGAAACTCGTTGCACAGGATAAAAACAGAAAAGCCATTTCCTGTATACAGTGATTTGACCCGCAAGTCAGTTAAACGCTGAACAGCCCGTAACCGCTGCCTTGAGGCTCGCACAAAGCCGATGCTAACATGCCCGACCGTCGCCCGGCGGCAGAGGAAAACACAGGGCCTTATGACCAGCATACGCGAGCGCAACAAAGAGCTCATCCTGCGCGCAGCCAGCGAGGAGTTCGCTGACAAGGGCTTCGCTGCCACCAAGACCAGTGATATCGCGGCCAAGGCAGGCCTGCCCAAGCCCAACGTCTACTACTACTTCAAGTCCAAGGAAAACCTCTACCGCGAGGTGCTGGAAAGCATCATCGAGCCGCTGCTGGCCGCCTCTTCGCCCTTCAACCAGCCGGGTCACCCGAGCGAAGTGCTGACCGCCTACATCCGCTCGAAGATCCGCATCTCCCGCGAGCTGCCGCACGCCTCCAAGGTATTCGCCAGCGAGATCATGCACGGCGCGCCGCACCTGTCGCCGGAGCAGACCGAACAGCTCAACGCCCAGGCCAAGCACAATATCGCCTGCATCCAGCGCTGGATCGATCAACGCCTGATGGCCCAGGTCGACCCGCACCACCTGCTGTTCAGCATCTGGGCCGCGACCCAGACCTACGCCGACTTCGACTGGCAGATCTCCAGCGTTACCGGCAAAACCACCCTCGACGACAGCGACTACGAAGCCGCTGCTCAGACCATCACCCGCCTGGTGCTCAAGGGCTGTGAAGTCAGCCCGGCGCCGTCGACCGCGTCCGAACTGGTGACCAAGGCCTGATCCTCAGCGGTGCGCACCCTACGGCGATGGCCGTGCGTGTGGGGACTCGGTAGGGTGTCGCGGGGCCGACTAGGTTGTGCGGTACCGCCATCCCTGGCGCTCAACTGACAGATCTTGGCGATGAACCACGCTTTTTTCGAGGCCAACAATTCAATAACGCTTGGCGCGTAGCATCACCCGTACGTCGTCGTTGATCGGCAACGCGTAATCATGGGTCGCCAGCACCACGTTGGTGGTCGGCTGGATCACTTTCAGGTTGATGAACACATAGTCCTTGCTCTCGCCATAGCTGCCGACGATTACCGCCTGGGCGTTGTAGGTGCTAGCCAGCTCATGAATCTCGCGAGTCAGCATCATTTCGCCCTGGCTCTGCGAGATGTACACGTTGTTGCGGAACTTCATTTCCACCATGCGCTGGCCAGCCTGGGTGAAGCGCGCGGATATCTGCTCGGAAACCAGGCGGCCCATGGTCGAGGAGCGATCCAGCGCATCGACGTTGACCAGCGTGGCGATGAGCATAGTGCTACCGCTGCCCGGCAACTGCTGCAACAACGCGTCGGCGGCCTGGTGGTTGGCGCGGATGAAGGGCGAACTCTGTGCGCTTTCGTAGTTCGGGCCGCTTTTCTGCGCGCAGCCGGCGACCACGGCCAACAGCAGAACCAGCAGGGAAGATGCGACAATTTTCATCACAAGCCCCCCTTGACCGGCAGAAGCGCATTGCGGGCATACAGCCCCCAGTCGCTCTGGGTGGTGTAGTAGGCCGAGCTGACCTGGGCGTAATAGCGCTCGTGGCTGGAAACGCTGGTGGTAACGATCAGCTCGGTTTTCGGCACCGTCGCGTTGTATTTGCTGCCGAACCAACGGCCGGTATCGACTACCACGGCACCGGCCATCATCGCAGCGCCTGGTGAGGCGTTCTCGTAGAGATTGCGCAGCACCCACAAGCCGCCGGCAAGCAGCGTCAGTTCGCCGGCTGCGGCAGGGCGCTGGCGATGCTCGGTAAACTGCACGGGCTGGGCGCTGAGTTCGACCAGCAGGGTGCCGGGACGGTCCGCGCTCTTCATCACCGGATAGCCGGCTCGGGTCAGCTCGGTGACCAGTTGCGCGGTGAAGGCCTCCTCGAACGGGCTTTCGCCATTGCCCCGCACGACATGCAACGGGTGTTTTTCCGGCATGGCCGCCATCAGTTGGCGAGCGCTGTCTCCGGCGATCAGTTGCCAGTGCGATGCCGCCTGGATGTGTGGTTGCTCCTCGGTCGGAAAGTTGGTCGGCTGCGGGGCTTGCGAATAGGGCGCGCAGCCTCCGAGCAGCGCGCTGCCGGTCAGCAGCCCCATGATAATTCTTCTTTGCATATATCGATCCCTGGATAGGAGATGCGGGAGATCCCGCTTGGCCGTTCGGCGCCATGCCCCAATCTCCCGTTCCGCTCGGGCCGTTTCACGCTCCCCACGGCCCGCGCCCAGATGATTGCGACATGACACTATGCATATTAGATCATTTATTTATCTAAACAAATTAGAGCCTAACGGGCTGAGTGTGAACGCTTAATCATTTCGCGCATGGATCTCGACATGACAATTTAGGTTTACCCGTGCGCCAGGAACTCGCAGCAACAGTCGGAAAGATCATCGCCCGCCACCGCGCCGCCATGGGTATCACGCAGGAACAGCTGTCACTGGCACTGGATGTTGATCCGATCACCATCTCCCGCTTCGAGCGCGGCGTCAGCCTGCCCTCGCTGCTCACCATCCAGCGCCTGTGCGAGATCTTCGGCGTGTCCTTCAGCCAGTTCTTCGCCGAAAGCGCCGAACCGCAGACGAGCAATGGCGAGTCCGCCGCCCTGCTGGCCATGCTCGAGACCCTGTCCGGGGAGGAGCGGGAGTTCGCGGTGGAAACGGTCATGCGCTTCTGCCGCCTGCAGGGCAGGCAGAAGCGTCAATAGAGGAAAGCGCTGCATTTCGCGGAAGCTGTGGGAGGGGCTTCAGCCGCGACGCCGGCAGAGGTACCAAGGCTCGCGGCTAAAGCCCCTCCCACATCATCAGCCCTACCCTATGGCCTGTTGCCGTTTTACATGGGCAACCATAGGAAGGCGCAGGCCATGGCCACCACGCTCTCGTAATTTCTCTTGAGCTTGTCGAATCGAGAGGCCACCGCCCGGTAGTGCTTCAGCCTGGCGAAAGCGTTTTCCACCAGGTGGCGATTGCGGTACAGGCCTTTGTCCAGATTCGCGTTGCCTTTCACAGAGTTACGCTTTCTCGGGATCACGGCCTTGGCCCCTTGTCGCTCAACTTGCTCTCGGATTCTCTCGCTGTCATAGCCCTTATCCGCAACGATGGTTTCTGCCGCTGGGAGCTTGGAAATCAATGCAGGTGCCTGAGTGCAGTCATTGATTTGGCCTCCCGTGATTTCAAACTCGATGGGCAAGCCATGGGCGTCCACCGCCAGATGAATCTTGCTGGTATTGCCGGCTCGGCTTTTCCCTATCGCTTCATCGTTTGCGCTGGCAGCACCTGCGCTGTGCTGGTGAGCCTTGGCATAGCTGCCATCAATGAACACCCACTCCATGTCGGGCTCCGCCACCAGCATCTTGAAGACCTTGAACCATTTGCCGGCAGCAGACCATGCGTTGAAGCGTTTGTAGACCTTATTCCAGTTACCAAACGCCTTGGGCAGGTCTCTCCAGGGACATCCCGTGCGCATGCGGTACAGCATGCCCTCCACGGTCATTCGTAGATCACGCTTGTTGTAGATGGCCTTGTGCAGGAGAATTTCCCGCAGCTTCGACCAATGCTCGTCGTTGAGTAGTAATCGGGGCATTGCAAGCTCGTATCGATGTCGGGTTAGAGCTTCAACGATACGAGCTTGCTCTTATAAATCAATTGGTTAGCGCGAAACGGCAACAGGCCCTAGGCTGTGCCCTTTCGCGTAATTTGGACGTTGCCATGGAAAACCGGCAGAGCTGG
This sequence comes from Pseudomonas sp. GD03919, assembly GCF_029814935.1. Taxonomy (NCBI): domain Bacteria; kingdom Pseudomonadati; phylum Pseudomonadota; class Gammaproteobacteria; order Pseudomonadales; family Pseudomonadaceae; genus Pseudomonas; species Pseudomonas sp. GD03919. Next base: position 1,874,581 of record NZ_CP104582.1, on the reverse strand, counting down.
CGTCAACGCATCTACATCATCATCTTCGAAACCAGCACGCCCGCAGCGCAGCGCTTCGACAACTGGCTGCTGGTGACCATCCTCGCCAGCTTGATAGTAGTGATGCTCGACAGCATCGAGCACTTCCACAACCAGTACGCCGATGTGTTCGGCGCGCTGGAGTGGTTCTTCACCGCGCTATTCGCCATCGAGTACGGCTTGCGCCTGTACAGCTCGCCCAAGCCTATGCGCTATGCCTTCAGTTTCTTCGGCCTGGTGGACCTGCTGGCGGTGCTGCCGGCCATCCTGGCGTTGATGTTCGCCGATGCGCAGTACCTGATGATCGTCCGCGTCATCCGCATGATCCGCATCTTCCGTGTGCTCAAGCTGCGCCAGTACCTGACCCAGGCCAACTTCCTGCTGGTGGCGCTGCGCGGCAGCAAGCAGAAGATCGTGGTGTTTCTGGTGAGCGTCTCGACCCTGGTCACCGTTTATGGCGCGCTGATGTACGTGATCGAAGGGCCTGCCAACGGCTTCACCAGCATTCCCACCGGTATCTATTGGGCGGTGGTGACGCTGACCACCGTGGGTTTCGGCGACATCACCCCGCAAACACCCGTAGGCCAGATGCTCGCTACGCTGGTGATGATCACCGGCTACTCGATCATCGCCGTGCCCACCGGCATTTTCACCGCCGAACTGGCCAACGCCATGCGCCAGGACGGGCTGATGGAGCACGACTGCCCGCATTGTCGGAAGAACCGTCACGAGCACAGTGCGGCGTTCTGCAGTCGCTGCGGTGGACCATTGTTCAGCCGGCAGACGGGCACTTCATCGCCGACACCGGACGCACCTGAAACAGACTGAAGCAAAACCGATCAGCCAGCGCGTGGTCATAAAGTCGCCCTGTGGGCTATAAAGCCCGCCTTTTTTAGCTGAAGGAAGCGCGCCATGGCCGTTACCACCAATGAATCCACGGCACCTGCCAAGGCCGCCTGGATTGGCCTGATCTTGGGCCCCTTGCTACTGCTCGCCTGCCTGGTTACCGAACCGCCCAGCGGCCTTTCCAGCACAGCCTGGGCCACCATTGGCCTGGCCTTGCTGATGGCAACCTGGTGGTCGACCGAGGCCATCCCGATTCCGGCCACCTCGCTGTTGCCAATCCTGTTAATCCCGGCGCTGGGCATCGACAGCCTCAACGCCGCGACCGCGCCCTATGCCAATCCGACCATCTACCTGTTCCTCGGTGGCTTCATCCTGGGCCTGGCCATGGAGCGCTGGAACCTGCACAAGCGCATCGCCCTGATGACGCTGCTGGCCATGGGCAGCAAGCCGAGCAGGCAGATCGCCGGTTTCATGATGGCCACTGCCTTTCTCAGCATGTGGGTGAGCAATACCGCCACCACCATCATGATGCTGCCCATCGGCCTGTCGGTGATCGCCATGCTCACCGGTGAAAATAAAACCAGCGAGACCGACCGTGAGCGCTTCGCCACCGCCCTGCTGTTGGCGATTGCCTATGCAGCAAGCCTGGGGGGGATCGCCACGTTGATCGGCACACCGCCCAATGCGCTGCTGGCCGCCTTCCTGGCCGACAACTACGACGTACAGATCGGTTTTGGTCAGTGGATGCTGCTGGGCGTACCGGTATCCGCGATGATGCTGATCTTTACCTGGTGGTGGCTGACCCGTGGCGGCTTCAACCTCAGCGGGCATGACAGCACTCAACTGATCCGCAGCGAGCTGGCCGAGCTGGGCCCGCTGAGCCGGGGTGAGAAGCTGGTGGCACTGGTGTTCGTGGTCACGGCACTGGCCTGGATATTCCAGCCGCTGATTGCCGACTGGGTATCGGGCGTAAACGACACCAGCATCGCCATCGCCGCAGCACTGGCGCTGTTCATCATCCCGGTAGACACCAAGAAACGCGTATTCCTGATGAACTGGGAAAGCGCCGGCAAACTGCCATGGGGTGTATTGCTGCTGTTCGGTGGTGGCTTGTCGCTGGCCGGCGTGATCCGCAGCTCCGGCCTGGCCGAGTGGATTGCACAGAGTCTCGGCGCATTGGGTGCCATGCCCGTGATCGCGATAGTCGGCGTGGTGGTGCTGGTGATCATCTTCCTCACTGAAATCACCTCCAACACGGCGACTGCCGCCGCCTTCCTGCCGCTGCTGGGTGCGCTGGCCGTGGCTCAGGGGATGCCGGCCGAGCTGCTGGCGATTCCGGCCGCCATCGCCGCCAGCTGCGCCTTCATGATGCCGGTGGCGACACCACCGAACGCCATCGTGTTCGGTACCGGGCATATGAAGATACAGTCGATGATCAAGGCCGGCTTCGCCCTCAACCTGTTCGGCGTGGTGGTCGTCACGCTGGCCTGCTACCTGCTGGTGGGTTTGATCTGGGCGCATTGAGCCCGGAGCGAAGCTATCCGTTAGTCAAGCGTCAATGCGCCGCCCGTACAAGGGCGGCGCTGCACCGCGAATAGAGAACGCCGCAGCGACAAAGCTTCGCCCCGGGGCGGGGCTCCTACACAGAAACCCGGCCCCCCTACCCGTAGGAGCGGCGCCCCGCCGCGAATCGAGAGCGCCGCAACGGCAAAGCTTCGCCACGGGGCGGGGCTCCTACACAGAAACCCGGAATTCCCCTACCCGTAGGAGCGGCGCCCCGCCGCGAATCGAGAGAGCGCCACAGCGACAAAGCTTCGCTAGGGGGTGGAATTTCGACATGGATGCGGCACAGGAGCCACGCCGCGCAGCGAATCAAGCCCGGCGCAAAGCCAAAACCTTCGCGCCGAAGTGCCTACGAAAGACGACCCGAGAAGTCTTATCTGAAATGCGGCGGGTTGCTCCCGCCGAACCGCGCGATCAACGATTCTGATACTGGCGGAACAGCCCCGGAGGAATGCCGGAGCTGTCGGTATCCCGCCACGGCCCGCCGGCCTGTGGCGACCAGCTCCAGCCGCCATCCCAACGATAGAAGATACGCTCGCGGTAATAGAGATGGCGCCGACCTTCGACCACATACACGCCAAGCGCCGGGTTCCAGTGGCTGTTCACCCCTGGCGGCGGCGCGTAGCGCGGATGTGAGGGCTGCTGCACCGGTGGCAGACCACCGACCGGTGCAGCCGGCTGCTGCAATACGCAGCCACTCAGGCCAAGGCCAAGCAGGCAAATCAATGCCAGGCGCCTCACTGGACCTGCCCGTCACGGCTGTCGATCAGTAGCGTCTGTACGTCAGTGGCCGTGTTGGCTACAGGACCGCTCTGGCCGATCCACTCACCCTGAGTGGCATTGCCGGCGCGCGATATACGCGCCACCAGTTGCACCTGATCGAATTGGGAGATTTTCAGCTGTGGCATCATCGCGTCCACATCCGACAGGCTGACTTGCGCCGGCAGGTCGGAAACCTTCAGGCGCTTGACCGCCAACGGCATCGGTGGGCCACTGAGGGCACGGGCAAAGATGAACACGGCATCGTCCGGCTGCACATTCTGCTGCACCTCGGGCGCCAGCGATACGCTGACCTGCAGCACCTGAACCTTGGCGTCCGGCTCGGCTGCAGCGCTGGGCTGCTCGCCCTCAGCCATCTGCTGGCGGGCACGTTCGATACCACCGGCGATGGCCGCACGGGACGGGTCCTGCTCCGGCAACACGGCGACCAGACGCTCCCAGTAGCGCACGGCATCGGCATAGCGCTGACTTTCGTAGGCAGCGATACCCAGCAGACCGAGACTGGTGACCTCTTCCGGATCAGCCTGCAGCGCTTCGTCGGTAAGCGCCTGCAGTCGCTCGTTCCACTGTTTGCCTTCGGCGAAATACAGCGCCTGCGCCCATTGACCGAGCAGCTCCGGCGCACGTCCGGCGACGTCCACGGCACGCCCGAAGGCCTTGGCAGCATCTGCGGCACGCTCCTGCGCCATGTAGGTACGACCGAGGAAATACCAGGCCTCGGCGGAGTCCGGCTGCTGCTGCACGGTCTGCTCCAGGCGCGCAGTCATCTCCTCGATGCTCTGCGGCTGCGCAGCGGCCAGTTGGCGCGCCTGCACAACGTCATCGGCAGCGCCCCAGTGCAGGTACAGAGCCACGCCAAGTACCGGCACCAGCAGCGCCGAAATCAGCGGAATCTTGCCGCCAAGTACGCTGCTGCGACGCTGCACACCTTCAGTGTCATCCAGTAGTTCGCGCGCAGCCTCGGCGCGGCCGGCCTCCATCTGTGCATCGTCAAGCACGCCAGCCTGGCGCTGGGCTTCGAGCTCCTGCAGACGCTCCTGATAGAGCGTGACATTCAGAGCGGTACGGTCTTCTTCAGCCTGCAGCTTGCGAATGCGCAGCACGGGAATCAGTAGAAACGCCAGGGCAGTCAGCAACAGCAGCCCGGCGGGCAACCAGAAATCGATCATCGGTCTTTGTTGTCCTGAGAGTTTTGCTCGAGCAATGCGGCGAGGCGCGTCTGCTCATCAAGGGAGAGGCCTGCGGCTAAACGGTCCTTGTTCTGGCTGCGGCGGCGAATGAGGATCACGCCAAGCACGCCGAAGCCGATTACCAACATGCCGGCCGGGCCGTACCAGAGCAGCAGCGTGCGGCTGGTCAGCGGTGGTTTGTAGAGGACGAAATCACCATAGCGGGAAACCAGGAAATCGATGATCTCGTCGTTGCTCTTGCCCTCTTCGAGCATGCGGAAGATCTCATTGCGCAGGTCCGTGGCGATCGGCGCATCGGAGTCGGCGATGTTCTGGTTCTGGCACTTCGGGCAGCGCAGCTCTTCGATCAGATTGCGATAGCGCTGACGCTCGGCGTCGTTGGCGAACTCAAAGGTATCGATGGCGGCATGCGCACTGGCCAACAGCCCCAGTGCCAAACTGGCAAAAATCAACAGACGCTTCATGGCTGGGCCTCGTCAACCAATTGCTGGTAGATCGGCGCCAGCGTCTCGCGCCAGATCCGCTCGTCGATGGTGCCGACGAACTTGTGACGGATAATGCCCTTGGCATCGACGAAGAAGGTTTCCGGCGCGCCGTACACACCCAGGTCCAGACCGAGGCTGCCCTTGGCGTCCTCGATGTTGAGCTGATAGGGATTGTGCAGGTCGCGCAGCCATTTCTGCGCAGGTTCGCGCTGATCCTTGTAGTTGACCCCATGGATCACCACGCCGGCCTCGGCCAGCTTGTTCAGCACCGGATGCTCGTGACGGCAGGCCGGGCACCAGGTGGCCCAGACGTTGACCAGCGCAGGCCGGCCCTTGATGTCAGCCTCGCTGAGGGTGCGCTCGGGATCGTCCAGCGCCGGCAGGCTGAAAGCCGGAAACGGCTTGCCGATCAGCGCCGAGGGCAACTCGGACGGGTCGAGGAACAGGCCGCGATAGAGGAATACGGCAATCGCCAGAAAGGCCAGCAGCGGCATCAGTAGCAGCAAACGTCTCATGCGCTGGCCTCCTGCATACTCAAGGCTTCCCGCACGCGGGTACGCACCTTGATCCGGTAGCGCTTGTCAGCGGCAGCCAGGAAGCCGCCCAGCGCCATCAGCAAACCACCCAGCCAGATCCAGCGGACGAAGGGCTTGATGTGGATGCGCACGGCCCAGGCACCCTGCTCCAGCGGCTCACCCAGGGCGACGAACAGATCGCGGGTGAAGCCGGCATCGATACCGGCTTCGGTCATGGTGGTCTGTTGCACGGTGTACAGACGCTTCTCCGGGTGCAGCACCTTGATCTGCCGCTCGCCGTCGAACACGCGCACCGTGCCCTTGTCCGACGTGAAGTTGGGACCTTCGTGGTGCACCGCACCGTCGAACTGGAAACGATAGCCACCCAGCTCCACCGAGTCGCCCGGCGCCATGCGCAGATCGCGCTCATAGCTGCCCAGGCTGGTCAGCACGACACCGACGGCGCAGACGGCAAAACCCAGGTGGGCGATCTGCATGCCCCAGTAACTGCGGCCCAAGGCCGTCAGCCCCTTGAGCAGGCCCTTGTGCCGGGTCTTGTCGAGAATGTCGCGCGCGCCCGCCAGGATCACCCAGAAGGCCAGCAGGCACACTGCAAGCACAGCCCAGTGGAAATCGCCATGCAGGAAGGTCGCGATCACCGCCAGCACCACGCTGGCCACCAGCACCGGTGCCAGCATGCCAGCCAGCCATTTCACCGGCGTATCCTTCCAGCGCACCAGTACGCCAACGCTGATGACCGCCATCAACAGTGCCATCAAAGGCAGGAACAGCGCATTGAAATAAGGCGGGCCGACCGACAGCTTGGCGCCAGTCAGGGCATCGAGCACCAGCGGATACAACGTGCCAAGCAGAATCATCGCTGCCGACACCACCAGCACGATGTTGTTGACCAGCAGCAGCGTCTCACGCGACCACAGGCTGAAGCCGACACGGCTCTTGACCACTGGCGCGCGCAGGGCGAACAGCGCCAGTGAACCACCGACCACCACCAGCAGGAAGGCGAGGATGAACACGCCGCGTTCAGGGTCGGTGGCGAAGGCATGCACCGAGGTGAGCACGCCCGAGCGAACCAAGAAGGTGCCGAGCAGGCTGAGGGAGAAGGCGGCGATGGCCAGCAGCACCGTCCAGCTCTTGAACACGCCACGCTTCTCGGTGACTGCCAGCGAGTGAATCAGCGCAGTACCCACCAGCCAGGGCATGAAGGAGGCGTTCTCTACCGGATCCCAGAACCACCAGCCGCCCCAGCCGAGCTCGTAGTAAGCCCACCAGGAACCCAGGGCGATACCGATACCAAGGAAAGCCCAGGCAACGGTAGTCCAGGGCCGCGACCAGCGCGCCCAGGCAGCATCGAGCTTGCCGCCGAGCAATGCGGCGATGGCGAAGGCAAAGGCCACCGAGAAACCGACGTAGCCCATATACAGCATCGGCGGATGGAGGATCAGACCGAAATCCTGCAGCAGCGGGTTGAGATCGCGGCCGTCAGCTGGCGCATTCGGCAGCAGGCGCTCGAAGGGGTTGGAGGTGATGATCATAAACAGCAAAAAACCAATGCTGATCATGCCCATCACTGCCAGTACGCGGGCCAGCATCTCCTCCGGCAGGTGGCGCGAGAAGATCGCCACGGCGAAGGTCCAGCCAGCCATAATCAGCGCCCACAGCAGCAGAGAGCCTTCGTGCGCGCCCCATACCGCGCTGAACTTGTAGTACCAGGGCAGTGCCGTATTGGAGTTGTTGGCCACGTAGGCGACGGAGAAATCGTCGACCATGAATGCATAGGTCAGACAGATGAAGGAAAACAACAGAAAGGCGAACTGACCCCAGGCAGCCGGCTGCGCCAGGCTCATCCATTGGTGGTCACCGCGCCAGGCACCGATCAGCGGTAGCGTCGCCTGTACCAGGCACAGGCACAGCGCCAGAATCATCGCCAGATGGCCGAGCTCGGGAATCATTGTGCGCTCTCCTGCTGATAGCCTTGTTTGGCGGCCTTGGCCTCGTTGTGCTTCTGCATCATTCCGCTCTTTTCCAGCGCCTGCATGACTTCAGGCGGCATGTAGTTCTCGTCGTGCTTGGCCAGTACCTCGTCAGCCACCAGCACGCCCTCTGCATTGACACGCCCCAGAGCGACGATGCCCTGCCCCTCACGGAACAGATCCGGCAGGATGCCGCTGTAGCGAATAGTCACGCCATGGGCGCCATCGGTGACGACGAAGTCGACTTCCAGTGTATCGGGGGAGCGCTTAACCGAGCCCTCTTCGACCAGACCACCGGCACGAATGCGCGTGCCCTCGGGCGCTTCGCCATTGGCGATCTGACTCGGGGTGTAGAACAGGTTGATGTTCTCCTGCAGCGCGGTCAGCGCCAGCGCCACGGCGATGCTGACGCCACAGAGGATGGCCAGAACGATGTACAGGCGTTTCTTGCGAACCGGATTCACTTTGACTTCTCCCGGCGCAAACGACGCGCCTCGTCTTGCAGGTAACGGCGGCGCGCCAGGATTGGCAGCACCACATTCAACGCCAGGATCGCCAGGCTGACGCCGTAGGCACTCCAGACGAATACACCATGAGTGCCCATGGCGAGAAACTCGGAGAACGACGCGAAACTCATGCCTTGCCCTCCACCAATGTCTGCACTTCGGCTTTCACCCAACTGCTGCGCGCTTCACGCTTGAGCACTTCAAGACGCATGCGATAGAGCAGCACGGCGCCGAAGAAGCAGTAGAACCCCAGCACCGCCAGCAGCAGCGGCAGCCACATCTCCATCGGCATGGCCGGTTTTTCGGTGATCTTGAAGGTGGCGGTCTGGTGCAGTGAGTTCCACCATTCCACCGAGTACTTGATGATCGGAATGTTGACCACACCGACGATGGCGAGCACGGCACAGGCCTTGGCGGCGCTGTCGCGGTTGCTGATCGCATTGCCCAGGGCGATGACGCCGAAATACAGGAACAGCAGGATCAGCATCGAGGTCAGGCGCGCGTCCCATACCCAGTAGGTGCCCCAGGTCGGTTTGCCCCAGATGGCCCCCGTGAGCAATGCGATGGCGGTCATCCAGGCGCCGACGGGGGCAGCCTGCTGCAGGGCGACATCGGCCAGCTTCATCTTCCACACCAGCCCGACCAAGCCGGCGATCGCCAGGGTCACGTAGATCGACTGCGCCAGGAAAGCCGCCGGAACATGAATGTAGATGATGCGAAAGCTATTGCCCTGCTGGTAGTCCGGCGGCGCGAACGCCAGGCCCCAGATCAGGCCAGCGGCGATCAGCAACACAGCAGCGATACTGAGCCAAGGCAGCCAGCGGCCGCTCATCTCATAGAACCACTTGGGCGAACCCCACTTGTGAAACCACGTCCAGTTCATTCAGTCGACTCATCATCTACACGTAGCCCGGATGCAATCCGGGGAGGCTGTCGAGAGCTCCCGGATTGCATCCGGGCTACATCACGGTTCGTTCTTATTCGCCGACACTGATGGTCAGACCGGCGGCAATCGCAAAAGGTGTCAGGGTCACCGCCAGGGCGGTGAGGCTGGCCAGCCACAACAGGTGACCGCTAGCCGGCAGTCCTTGCAAGGCCGCCTGCAGCGCCCCGCTGCCAAGAATCAGCACCGGAATGTACAGCGGCAGGATCAGCAGCGCCAGCAGCAGGCCGCCGCGCTTGAGACCTACGGTAAGCGCCGCGCCTACCGCACCGAGCAGGCTCAGCACCGGGGTGCCGAGCAGCAGGGAAATCAGCAGTACCGGCAGGCAACGCCCGGGCAGACCGAGCATCAGCGCCAGCACGGGCGCCAGCAAAACCAGCGCCAGACCACTGAAAAGCCAGTGTGCCAGCACCTTGGCCAACACCAGAAGAGGCAGGGGGTGCGACGAAAGGACCCACTGTTCGAGCGAGCCATCCTCGAAATCACTGCGGAAAAGCCCGTCCAGCGAGAGCAGCACGGCCAATAGCGCGGCCACCCACACCAGGCCGGGGGAAAGGGTTTGCAACAATTGCGTCTCCGGCCCCACCGCCAGCGGGAACAGAGCAATGACGATGGCGAAGAACACCAGCGGGTTGGCCAGGTCGGACGGGCGGCGAGCGAGCAGACGCATTTCGCGCGACAGCAGCTGAGTGAAGACGTTACTCATGCGGCGTGTTGCCCCAGATCCAGATCGCGGTAGGTAACCGGCTTGTGCTGCAGGCTGTGGTGCGTGGTCAGCACCACGACGCCGCCGCGCTCGCAATGAGCGGCCAGGTGCGCTTCGAGTTGTGCCACGCCGCTCTTGTCCAGCGCGGTGAAGGGCTCATCGAGCACCCACAAGGGCGGCGTGTCTTCCAGATACAGGCGCGCCAGGGCTACCCGACGCTGTTGGCCGGCGGACAGGGTGTGACAGGGAACGTCTTCGAAACCACGCAGGCCGACCGCCTCCAGCGCCTGCCAGATCGCCTCGCGGCTCGCCGGACGGTGCAAGGCGCAGAGCCAGGCCAGGTTCTCTTCGGCGCTCAGCAGGCCCTTGATGCCGGCAGCATGGCCGATCCACAACAGGTTACGTGCCAGCTCGCTGCGCTGCTCGTTCAGCGCCTGCCCCTGCAACAGAATATCGCCGGAAGTCGGCTGGCGCAGTCCGGCAATCAGGCGTAACAGGCTGGTCTTGCCGCTGCCGTTGGGGCCACTGATCTGCAGCATGTCACCGGGTTGCAGGGCGAAATGCAGCTGCTCGAAGAGCATGCGCCAGTCCCGCTCACAGCTGAGCGCCACGGCTTCGAGAAGGGGTACGGGACGGGTCATCGATACCTGGCAGGGTTAAAGTCGACGGTGCTCCGGCCGCTATACTGAAGCGGGCCGGAAGTGCGCTACGCAACGGGCCGGCATTATACATGGCGCATCACTGTCCCCGCAGTCAGCATTTTCGACAGGGTGTTAATCTGTGTCAGGTAAAACGACCATAGAGCCTGCTGGCATAGCGGTACGCCACAAAATACCCGAGAGCCCATGAGCGAAATCAGCAGCCCACGCCCGCTTCCCCCCTCTGCACCGGTGCTTCGCAACCCCGCGAACGCAGCGGATCTGGCCGTGCGACTGCTGCAACCGCTGGAGGGCATGCTGGCCGCTGGTGAGAGCGCCAAGGCCGAAGTCGTGGCGATTCGCGAGCAGGCGCAAAGCTTCCAGTTGCTGCTGAAACTGACGCTGGCAGGCGGCAAGCAGACCACGCTGCAGGCCGAAAGCGCCAGGCCGCTGGCTCAGGGCAGCGCGCTGGTGGTCACTGCGCTGTCCGATACGCGCCTGGCCCTGGCCCTGCAGGCTGGCGGCGACAAGCCGCTGACCAGCCTCGACCTGCAGCAGTTACCGTCCGGCACCCTGATCCAGGGTAAGGTCATCAGCCGCGACGCCTTGCCGCCGCAAGGCGCGCAGACGCTCTATCGCCTGGTTGTGAACCTGCTCAATACACCACTGGCCGGCAGTAAACTGGCGCTCGACAGCCCCGTGGCATTGCCACTCGGCAGCCTGCTCAGCGCGCAGGTGCAAGGCAGTCAGAGCCTGAATTTTCTGCCGCTCAGTGGCCGCCTCGATCAATTGGTGCTGGGCCAGCAACTGGCCACCCAGCAGAATCGTCAGGCCTCGCTGGAGGGGCTGTTCAAAGGCCTGCAAAACCTCAACGTGGGCGACGAAGGCCTGCGCAACAGCATCAACAAACTGCTCACCGCGCTCCCCGACAGCAGCCAGCTGAGCACGGCCAAGGGCCTGGCCAAGGCCCTGGAAAGCAGCGGCATGTTGCTCGAAGCCAAATTGCTGCACGGCCAGACTGGCGCTCTGCCACAAGACCTGAAAGCCAACCTGTTGCGCCTGATCGCGCAGCTACTGCCACAACTACCTGGCGCAGCCGGCACACTCGCCGGCTTGCAAAACGCCATCAACCAGAACCTGCCCGCGATGGCGCGACAGATGCTCGGCATCAGCAGCAACGGCTCAGCGCGGCAACAGGCGCTTAACTTCCCCCTGCCCTCGCGCCTGCTGCAGAACATGGAGGATGGCGAAGCCGATCTGGAGATGTTGCTGAAACTTGCCGCTGCGGCCATTTCACGCCTGCAGACCCACCAACTGTCGAGCCTGGCGCAAACCCAGGTCGACGCCAACGGCAATCTGCTGACCACCTGGCAACTGGAGCTGCCCATGCGCCATCAGCAGGACATCATTCCATTACAGATCAAACTGCAACGTGAAGAGCGCGAGGGCAACGCCGAGAAGAACGAACCCAAGGAGCCCGTCTGGCGTATCGATCTGGCTTTCGATCTCCCCCACCTGGGCCCATTGCAAGTGCGCGCTCAACTGCTACGCGGCAGCCTGTCCAGCGAACTCTGGGCCGAACGTGCAGAAACCACCACCCTGATCAATGCCGAACTCGGTCACCTGCGTGAACGCCTGCTGGCCGCCGGCCTGGAAGTCGGTGAGCTGGCCTGTCGCCAGGGTATGCCGCTGCAGGGCCCGAAGACCTCGCTGGAACAACGCTGGGTGGATGAAACCGCATGAGCCGCAAGCCACAGCCCGAACCGCGCCAGGCCATTGCCCTGAATTACGATGGACAAAGTGCGCCGGTACTCAGCGCCAAAGGCGACGACGAACTGGCCGAGGCCATTCTCGCCATCGCCCGCGAGTACGAGGTGCCAATCTACGAGAATGCCGAGCTGGTGCGCCTGCTGGCACGCCTGGAGCTGGGCGACGCGATTCCCGAGACGCTGTATCGCTGCATCGCCGAAATCATCGCCTTCGCCTGGTACCTGCAGGGCAAGGCACCACCAGGCTTTGAGACGGACACGGAGCGTGACGTCAGCCCTGCACTGCGCCAGCTCGAGGGGCCGGCGAACTGAGTGACGATGCGATTACTTCAGCCGCGCGCAAGCGAAAGCCAGTCTGGGTGGGTGCCGGCGCGGAGAAAAGCCTGAGAGAGCGGCACCATACGGGCTCTATCAGGCCGTTGAAAAACGTAGGCGAGGCAGCCAATGCAAGGCAAAAATAGGCGAAAAACGGTCGGAGTCTCGCTCGACTTTACGAGCTGTAAATGAGCATTTTGATCGGACTCGCGCACGAGCCTGTTTTTAACGCAGCAGTGGCAACGCAGATAGTTTTTCAACAGCCTGCTATTGCGCCTGACCGGCCTTGGGCTTGTGCAGGCGACTGATCAGCTCGGCCTCGGCCTTGCTCAACCCACAGGACTGGGTCAGATCTTCGACGCTGGCGCCCATGCCCACCAGGCGTGCGGCCTGCGTGAAGGACAGGCTACTGGGGTCGCGCTGCTCGATCTGGCTGACCTTGTCCGGCAGCGGCGCCACCACACGCCGCAACTCGTGCAACTCTTCGCCCATACGAATGCTGCCGGTCAGGTAGGCATCCAGCCGCTTACCCAGCTCCTTGATCCGAGCATCGCGTACGGCATCAAGCTTGGCCTGCTCAGCCAGCAGACGCTGCTGGTTGCGCTGCAGGCCATGGCAGACGATGCCCAATGCCACGCAGAGCAGCGCCACGAAGGCAAGGGCCGCAGCCAGCATGGCAAACTCGGACATGGCTCAGATGCTCTCCAGCTCCGACCACTCTTCTTCGGACATCATCTTGTCCAGTTCGACCAGAATCAGCAGCTCGCCGTTCTTGTTGCAGACGCCCTGGATGAACTTGGCCGACTCGTCGTTACCGACGTTCGGTGCCGTCTCGATCTCGGACTGACGCAGGTAAACCACTTCGGCCACGCTATCGACCAGAATGCCGACCACCTGCTTGTCCGCCTCGATGATGACGATACGGGTGTTGTCGGTCACCGGCGCCGAACCCAGACCGAAACGCTGGCGGGTATCGATCACGGTGACCACGTTGCCGCGCAGGTTGATGATACCCAGCACATAGCTCGGCGCGCCCGGCACAGGGGCAATCTCGGTATAGCGCAGGACTTCCTGAACCTGCATCACGTTGATGCCGTAGGTCTCATTGTCCAGGCGAAAGGTCACCCACTGCAGAATCGGATCTTCGGCGCCTTGTGCAGAACTTTTCTTCATGTCCCCTAGCCTCATCAAAAACCGCTCAGCGCGGCATGTGCGGGTCGACCCGCTTTTCATCAACTATAGAGCCCGTTGGCACGAACCCACCAATTCTCAATGCACTTTTCCGCCATGCAGGCGTTTCGCCGCGCCGCTGGCAATCAGCTCGGCCAGCGCCGCCACATCGAGCAAGGCACACATATGCTCGATCACCGTACCGGCCAGCCAGGGTCGCTGGCTGCGCTGGCTGCGCCACTTGACCTCGTCCGGATCCAGACGAATCGAGCGGCTGACCTGATGCACCGCCAGCCCCCACTCGTAGCCCTGCACCGAAATCACGTATTGCAGCCCTTCACGGAAGTCATCACGGTAACGATCCGGCATCACCCAACGCGCCGTATCCAGCACCTTCAGGTTACCGGACTGGCTGGGCAGAATACCGAGAAACCACTCCGGCTGACCGAACAGCGGCGTCAGCTCCTGGCCTTCGAGCGGGTAGATCGAGCCCAGGCAAATCAGCGGCACGGCCAGCGTCAGTCCCGCTACATCGAACAGCAGACACTCGAAGGGTTCCTCAGCCCAGGCCGGACGACCATCAGCCTGCAAGGCAGCCGGTTGCGGGGCCTGCCCGGCAAGGGTGGCGACCGCTGGCGGCGAGTCTTCGATGGCCGGCGCCAATACGGGCGCAGGCAACTCTACCGGCACGGTGGCGACCTCAACCGGAGGCTCGACCACCGCTGCACGCATAACGGGCGCAACAGCAGGCGCTATCGCCTCGACCAGCCGGGCATCGCGCACCTGCTCCTCGAGCACCGCAGCTTCGAACTCATCGAGGCTGACAGACATCTCCAGTTCGGCAGCAGCCTCCTGCAGCAGGCCATCGAGATAGGACTGCAGAGCCAGCTGTGAACGTGTGGCAGTGGCGAGATCACGACTCATGACGGAAACCCGAGATAAGAGCTTGACAGCATATCGGCCGCAGCATGCCCAGACTTGAGACGAGCCAGTCGACACAGACGCTCATCTCAGGCCACCTGCGCTGCATTCTGTTGGCTGAGCAGATGCTTGAGCAGTGCCCGATAGGCGATCACACCACGGCTGCCCGCATCGAACTGCGAAGGCGTGCGCCCTGCCCGGCTGGCATCACGCAAGCGCGTATCCACCGGAATGTAGGCCGGCCACAGATGATCGGGATAAGTATTGCGCAGCACCCGCAGGGTGCTCATGGAGGCCTGGGTTCGCCGGTCGAACAGCGTCGGCACGATGGTATAGGGCAAGGCCTGCTTACGCGATCGGTTGATCATCGCCAGTGTCGTGATCATCCGCTCCAGGCCTTTGACCGCAAGAAACTCGGTCTGCACCGGAATCACCAGATGCTGGCTGGCGGCCAGGGCGTTGACCATCAGCACGCCAAGCAATGGCGGACTGTCGATGATGGCGTGGTCGAAGTCCCCCCACAGCTGCGCCAGGCTCTTGGCGATCACCAGGCCCAGACCACTCTGCCCCGGCGACTGACGCTCCAGGGTGGCCAGCGCGGTGCTCGACGGCAGCAGCGAGATATTCTCGTGACTGGTGCTGTGCAACAGCTGCTTGGGCAGGCCTTGCGGCACGTTGCCCTGGTGCAGGAACAGGTCGAAGCAACTGTGCTCCAGCGTGTCGGGATCATGGCCGAAATAACTGGTCATCGACCCATGCGGATCGAGATCGACCACGACTACACGCTTGCCGGCATCGGCCAACAGGCCTGCCAGGGCAATGGAGGTGGTGGTCTTGCCGACCCCTCCCTTCTGATTGGCTACTGCCCAGACTTTCATGTTCTCTTATCCTCCCGGCAAGAGGCGCTCAGGCCGAGAATGGCGTCACTGCCACGGAGCAAGCGACTGGAATTTGACGGCTTCACGACTGTGGAACCCCCGACGCAGACGGCGGTGCAGGTTGCGTGCCAGCCCCGTTTTGCTGAGTCGCGGCAGGCCCATCACTGCGGCGCGTTTCGAGGTTGCGTGAAATCACCAGCACGACTCGGCGATTCCGCGCCCGGCCCTCGGCCGTGGCGTTGTCGGCTACCGGCTGGAACTCACCATAGCCGACAGCGGCAAGACGCGAAGGGTCGACACCCTCCATAGCCAGCATGCGTACGATGCTCGCCGCCCGCGCAGCCGACAACTCCCAGTTGGTTGGATATTGAGCCGTCTGAATCGGCAGGTTGTCAGTGAAGCCCTCGACCTTAACCGGGTTTTGATAAGGCGCCAGAATCTTGGCCACCTTTTCGATGATATCGAACGCCTGGTTGTTCGGAATGGCATCACCGCTGGGAAACAGCAAGCTGGAACTGAGTTCGATCTCGATCCACATCTCGTTGCCGCTCACGGTCAGCTGATCGGCCTGGATCAACTCACCAAAGGCCTCACGCACGCTGGAGGCAATACTCTGCAGGGTCGAGTCCGAACTGGGATCGTCCATGGCGCTATCATACGGCTGGCTGGTACGCGGCCGCTCCTCACCAACCGGAATTGGCTTGATCGAACGATCCGGCTGGTTGAACACGCCCGTCAGCGAATCGGAAAGAACCTTGTACTTGCCTTCATTGATCGAGGAAATCGAGTACATCACCACGAAGAAGGCGAACAACAGGGTGATGAAGTCAGCGTAGGACACCAGCCAACGCTCGTGATTCTCGTGCTCTTCATGATGCCGCCTGCGTGCCATGCCATCCCTCCATCAGTCCATGAAGCCTTGCAGCTTCAGTTCGATGGAGCGTGGATTCTCTCCCTCGGCAATGGACAGGATGCCTTCGAGCAGCATCTCACGGTAGCGCGACTGACGCATGGCAATGGCCTTGAGCTTGTTGCCCGCAGGCAACAGCAGCAGGTTGGCGAACCCCACACCATAAATGGTGGCAACGAACGCTACGGCAATGCCACTGCCGAGCATGCTCGGGTCGGCCAGATTGCCCATCACATGAATCAACCCCATTACCGCACCAATGATGCCGATGGTCGGCGCGTAGCCGCCCATGCTTTCGAATACCTTGGCAGCCTGGATATCACGCGCTTCCTGGGTATAGAGGTCGACTTCGAGAATGCTGCGAATGGATTCCGGCTCGGCGCCGTCGACCAGCAACTGCAGCCCCTTGCGCGCATAGGGATCAGGCTCGGCATCAGCGACCGCTTCAAGCCCCAGCAGGCCTTCCTTGCGCGCCACCATGCTCCAGCCAACCACACGATTGATACCACCGGGCAGATCGATACGCGGCGGAAAGAAAATCCAGCGCAGGATCCCCATGGCCCGTTTGAATACCTGCACGGGCGCCTGCAGAAACGCTGCACCCAAGGTACCACCGATGACGATCAGCGCGGCCGGGCCATTGAGCAAGGCACCAGCATGCCCACCCTCAAGATAATTGCCGCCCAGAATGGCAACGAACGCCAGGATGACGCCAATAAGGCTCAGTACATCCATGCGCAGGTTTCCGCATCAACACTGTTCACTGGCAGGCCTCGGTCAGATGCCGGCCAATGTCATCAAGGCTGTAGACGGCATCGGTCAGATTGGCCTTGACCACCGCCATGGGCATGCCATAGATCACGCAACTGGCTTCATCCTGCGCCCATACCTGGCTCCCGCCCTGCTTGAGCAGACGCGCACCCTCGCGGCCATCGGCGCCCATACCGGTGAGTACCACGGCCAGTACCTTGTCACCATAGGACTTGGCTGCCGAGCCAAAGGTGATATCGACACTGGGTTTGTAGTTGAGACGCTCGTCACCCGGGAGGATTTTCACCGCACCGCGCGCATCGACCATCATCTGCTTGCCGCCAGGTGCCAGCAGCGCCAGACCGGGCCGCAGAATATCGCCGTCTTCGGCTTCCTTGACCTGAATGCGGCACAGCTTGTCCAGGCGCTCGGCAAAGGCCTTGGTGAACGCGGCCGGCATATGCTGGATGAGTACGATGGGCGCTGGGAAATTCGCCGGTAGCTGGGTCAGCACACGCTGCAGGGCCACCGGGCCACCGGTCGAGGTGCCGATGGCAACCAGCTTGTAAGCCTTGCGCTTGGGCGCGGATGACGTAGGGGCGGCGCCACCGGCCGATGCTGCCGGACGCGCAGGAACAGCGGGAGCCGGTGCAGCAGGTCGTGTCGAGACAGCAGGACGGCTAATCGGCGCCGCATTCGGGCTGGCCACAGTCGGCGCCGGCGCCACTGCAGCCGAGCTGAAACGTCGGTTACTGCGCGCGATGCTGTGCACCTTCTCACACAGCATCTGCTTGACCTTCTCGGGGTTGCGCGAGATGTCCTCGAAATTCTTCGGCAGAAAATCCACCGCGCCGGCATCCAGGGCATCGAGCGTGACACGAGCCCCTTCGTGCGTCAGCGAGGAGAACATCAGTACCGGCGTTGGACAGCGCTGCATGATGTTTCGCACAGCGGTGATGCCGTCCATCATCGGCATCTCGTAATCCATGGTGATCACGTCGGGCTTGAGCGCAAGCGCCTGATCGATGGCTTCCCGCCCGTTGGTAGCCGTGCCCACGACCTGAATGCTGGGGTTAGCAGACAGGATTTCCGAGACACGCCGGCGGAAGAAGCCGGAGTCGTCCACCACCAGAACTTTAACAGCCATACACACTCCTAGACGGCGCGAAGCCATGGCCCGCGCCGCGAAACATCAGAAACGTCGAGCGTAGCGCTTGAGCATGCTCGGTACGTCGAGAATCAATGCGATGCGTCCGTCACCAGTGATCGTGGCGCCAGACATCCCGGGCGTGCCTTGCAGCATCTTGCCCAGTGGCTTGATTACCACTTCTTCCTGACCGACCAATTGATCGACGACAAAGCCGATGCGATGGCTGCCCACGGTGAGGATCACCACATGGCCTTCGCGCTGTTCCTCCTGGAAGGCCTGCGGCACCAGCCAACGCTTGAGATAGAACAGGGGCAGCGCCTTGTCGCGCACGATCACCACCTCCTGACCGTCGACCACGTTGGTGCGTGACAGATCGAGGTGGAAGATCTCGTTGACGTTGACCAGCGGGAAGGCAAAAGCCTGATTCTCCAGCATCACCATCAGCGTCGGCATGATCGCCAGGGTCAGCGGCACCTTGATGATGATCTTCGAGCCCTGGCCCTTCTGCGAGAACACGTTGACCGTGCCATTGAGCTGGGAGATCTTGGTTTTCACCACATCCATGCCGACACCACGGCCGGATACGTCGGAAATCTCGGTCTTGGTCGAGAAGCCCGGAGCGAAGATCAGGTTGTAGCATTCGAACTCGTTCAGGCGATCAGCCACATCCTTGTCCAGCAGGCCCTTCTCCACGGCCTTGGCGCGCAGCACGTCGGCGTCCATCCCCTTACCGTCATCGGTGATCGACAACAGGATGTGGTCGCCTTCCTGCTCGGCAGACAGCACCACACGCCCTGCACGGGACTTGCCAGCCTTCTCGCGCTCTTCCGGGGTTTCCACACCATGGTCGACGGCGTTGCGCACCAAGTGCACCAGCGGGTCTGCCAGCGCCTCGACCAGGTTCTTGTCGAGGTCGGTTTCCTCGCCCACCAGCTCGAGGTTGATTTCCTTCTTCAGGTTGCGCGCCAGATCGCGTACCAGGCGCGGGAAGCGGCCGAACACCTTCTTGATCGGCTGCATGCGGGTCTTCATCACCGAGGTCTGCAGATCGGCCGTGACAACATCGAGGTTCGACACGGCCTTGGCCATGGCCTCGTCGCCGCTGTTGAGCCCCAGGCGAACCAGACGGTTACGCACCAACACCAGCTCGCCGACCATGTTCATGATTTCATCGAGGCGTGCGGTATCGACCCGTACGGTGGTTTCCGCCTCGCTCGCCCCAGGCGCCTTGTCGGCAGCGGGTGCCGGCGCAGCAGGGGCACGGGCAGGCGCAGCAGGCTCGGCCCTGGCCGGGGCTGGCTTGGCCGGCGCGTCGGGCTTCGCTGCCGCAGCAGGTTTGGCAACAGCGGCAGCAGGTGTCGGATCACTCGGCGGCACGAACTTGCCCTTGCCATGCAACTGATCGAGCAACGACTCGAACTCATCGTCAGTGATATCGTCGCTCGCAGCGGCAGACGTGCTGACGACAACGTCCACCGGCTCAGCAGGTGCGGCCGGCACAGCGAACTGCCCCTTGCCGTGCAACTGATCGAGCAGTGCTTCGAACTCGTCATCGGTAATTTCATCACCGGCCGGGGCGGCAGCAGGCGCCGCAGCAACCGGTGCTGGAGCCGCAACCTCGGCTGTGACGGAGAACTGGCCCTTGCCATGCAACTGGTCGAGCAGCGACTCGAACTCGTCGTCGGTGATCTCATCGGCCGCCGCACCTGACTCGGCCGCTTCAGCAGCCGGCGCCTCACCCAGCGCACCGAGCAGCTGTTCGAACTCACTGTCGGTGATGTCGCCCGATGCCACCGGCGCAGAGACCGGTTCAGCTTCGGGTTCCGCCTCAGCCGCAGCCGGCACTGGCGCCTCTGCCGCGCCACCTGGCTCGGCAAGACGCGCCAGGGCTGCCAGCAGTTCTGGGGAGGCAGGCGTCGGCTCGCGGCGCTCACGCACCTCGCCGAACATGCCGTTGACAGCATCAAGAGCCTCGAGCACCACATCCATGAGCTCCGAATCGACGCGACGCTCACCCTTGCGCAGGATGTCGAAGACGTTTTCGGCGATATGGCAGCACTCCACCAGCTCGTTGAGCTGGAGGAAGCCCGCCCCGCCCTTCACGGTATGAAAACCACGGAAGATGGCGTTGAGCAGGTTCATGTCGTCCGGTCGGCTTTCCAGCTCGACTAACTGTTCGGACAACTGTTCGAGAATCTCGCCGGCCTCTACCAGGAAATCCTGGAGAATCTCTTCATCGGCGCCGAAGCTCATATTGTGTGCTCCTTAGAACCCTAGACTGGACAGCAGGTCGTCGACATCGTCTTGGCTGGAGGCGACATCTTCACGCTTATCGGCATGAATCTGCGGACCTTCACCCCGCGATGGCTCTTTTGATTTTTCCCGTTCGGCACGCAGCGCTTCGTGGTCATGCTGAATACCGGCAAAACGATCGACCTGGCTGGCCATGAGCATCAGCTTGAGCAGGTTGCTTTCCACTTCAGTCACCAGCTGGGTGACACGCTTGATCACCTGGCCGGTGAGGTCCTGGTAGTCCTGCGCCAGCAGAATGTCATTGAGGTGCGCAGAGAGCTTGGCACCGTCGCGCTCGCTACGGGCGAGGAACAGCTCGACGCGCTTAGCCAGCTCACGAAAACCGTCGGCACTGATTTCACGACGCATGAAACGGCCCCACTCGACGCTCAGGCTCTGTGCTTCATCGCTCAGGTCATTGACCAGCGGGGCGCTCTGCTCGACCAGATCCATGGTGCGGTTGGCGGCTTTTTCCGTCATGGTCACGACGTAGTTCAGGCGCTCGGTCGCGTCGGCGATCTGCGACAGCTCCTGGGCATGCGGCATGCGCGGGTCGATTTGGAAATTGACGATAGCGTTGTGCAGCTCACGGGTGAGCTTGCCAACCTCATGATAGAGACCGTGATCACGAACCTTGTTCAGCTCGTTGATCAGTTGCACCGCGGCGCCGAAATTACCTTGGTCAAGGCTATCGACCAGATCGCGGGCATTGTTTTTCAGGGTCGACTCGAGGTCACCCAGCGTGGAGTCATCATGTTCCATAGCACCCTCGCGGCTGACATCAGCCGTTGACCCGCTCGAAGATCTTCTCGATCTTTTCCTTCAACACCTGAGCGGTGAAGGGTTTGACCACGTAGCCATTCACACCGGCCTGGGCCGCCTCGATGATCTGATCGCGCTTGGCTTCAGCGGTCACCATCAGCACCGGCAGATGCTTGAGGCGCTCATCGGCCCGCACCGCGCGCAGCAGGTCGATGCCAGTCATACCGGGCATGTTCCAGTCGGTCACCAGAAAGTCGAAGCTGCCGCTTTGCAGCATTGGCAGGGCCGAAGTGCCGTCATCGGCTTCCGCGGTGTTGGTGAAACCCAAGTCCCGCAAGAGGTTCTTGATGATCCGTCGCATCGTCGAAAAATCGTCAACGATGAGGATTTTCATGTTCTTGTCCAAGTCGACCTCCGTACAGTCCCAAACGTATTGCGCGTGCAACTACGTTCTTTAATCGTGAAAACCGCTAATGCCTGAGAGCGTTGCTTTCAGCCTGTACGCCATTCACTCAGTCGCGAGCGCAAACGCGCCGCACACTGACTATGTAGCTGACTGACGCGCGACTCGCTAACCCCCAGCACTTCACCGATTTCCTTCAAGTTCAGTTCTTCATCGTAATACAGCGCCAGCAGCAGACGTTCACGCTCAGGCAGACCGGCGATGGCATCGGCCAAGGCCGCCTGGAAGCGTTCGTCTTCGAGGTCCCGCGAAGGTTCGAGGTGGGTATGCCCGGCGTCTTCGTGCCAACCGCCGTGTTCGCCGTCCTGCAGCAGGTCGTCGAAACTGAACAGGCGGCTGCCCAAAGTGTCACCAAGGATGCCGTAGTAATCCTCCAGACTCAATTGGAGTTCGGCCGCAACTTCGTGATCTTTAGCGTCGCGCCCGGTTCTCGCTTCAACGGTGCGAATCGCATCGCTGACCATGCGACTGTTGCGATGCACCGAACGCGGCGCCCAATCGCCCTTGCGCACCTCGTCAAGCATGGAGCCGCGAATACGGATACCGGCGAAGGTCTCGAAACTGGCACCCTTGCTGGAGTCATATTTGCGTGAGGCTTCGAGCAGGCCGATCATGCCGGCCTGGATGAGATCATCGACCTGCACGCTGGCGGGCAAACGTGCCAGCAAGTGGTAGGCAATACGCTTGACCAGCGGCGCATAGCGCTCGATCAACTGGTGCTGGGAGTCCTGCGCCTGGGCCTTGTTATACATACGAAGTCCGGAGGCTGCTGTCATATGGCCGAGTCTGCAGTCGGTTGTTGCACCAGACGCTCGACGAAAAACTCCAGATGGCCACGGGGATTGGCCGGCAACGGCCAGGTATCGACCTTCTGAGCGATCGCCTTGAACGCCAGAGCGCACTTGGAGCGAGGGAAGGCTTCATAGACGGCGCGCTGCTTCTGCACGGCCTTGCGCACACACTCATCGTAGGGCACGGCGCCAACATACTGCAGGGCGACATCAAGGAAGCGATCCGTCACTTTGGTCAGCTTAGCAAACAGATTGCGGCCTTCCTGCGGACTATGGGCCATATTGGCCAGAACGCGGAAGCGACTGATGCCGTGGTCACGGTTGAGCAGCTTGATCAACGCATAGGCATCGGTGATCGAGGTGGGCTCATCGCAGACCACCACGAGAATTTCCTGCGCGGCACGGACGAAGCTGACCACGGCATCACCGATGCCGGCGGCGGTGTCGATCACCAGCACGTCGAGGTTCTCGCTGATGTCGCTGAAGGCCTGGATCAGCCCGGCATGCTGCATCGGCGTGAGGCTGACCATGCTCTGCGTGCCGGAGGCAGCCGGCACGATACGGATACCGCCCGGCCCCTGCAGGAGGACGTCGCGCAGGTCACACTCACCGGCAATCACATCGGCCAGGGTGCGTTTGGGGGTCAGGCCCAGCAATACATCGACATTGGCCAAGCCCAGGTCGGCGTCCATCAACATCACCCGACGACCAAGATCAGCCAGGGCCATGGACAGATTGACCGATACGTTGGTCTTGCCGACACCGCCCTTGCCGCCGGTCACTGCGATCACCTGTACGGGATGCATACCCATGTTCTCTTTACACCTTGTCTAACTTCGACGTGGCCCTCGGGCCGTTCACTCCCACGCGCCTGCGCGAGAGGGTGCAACACTGTCGCTATTTCAGCCGGCGCGCTGCGCCGGGTTGTGGTAGAGACCGGCGAACATCTGCGCCATGGCCTCTTCACTCGGCTCCTCGGCAGCCTGCAGACCGACTGCACGGCTGACCAGCTGATGACTGCGCGGCACCTGCAGATCGTCAGGAATGCGCGGACCATCTGCCACATAGGCTACCGGCAGTTGCTGGCCTATAGCCAGACCTAAAACCTCGCCCAGGCTTGCGGCCTCGTCCAGTTTCGTCAGTATGCAGCCTGCAAGACCGCAGCGCTTGTAACTATGGTAGGCCGCTTTGAGCACTTGACTCTGACTGGTTGCAGCCAGAACCAGATAATTCTTCGCCCTGATGCGCGGCGAGGCCAGGCTTTCCAGCTGCAGGCGCAGCGCCGGATCACTGCCGGGCAGGCCGGCAGTATCGACCAGCACCACACGCTTCTTGCTCAGGGGCGCCATTGCCTGCAGCAAAGACTGACCGGGGTCGATCTGAGTCACCGACACGCCGAGAATGCGCCCTAGGGTCTTGAGCTGCTCCTGTGCGCCGATGCGAAAGCTGTCCATGCTCACCAGAGCGACCTGTTGCGCGCCGTACTTAAGCACGTAGCGTGCGGCTAGTTTGGCCAGTGTCGTGGTCTTGCCCATGCCGGCCGGGCCGACCAGTGCAATGACCCCGCCCTCCTCCAGCGGCTCCACCTTGGGTGTCTTGATCGCGTGTGCCAGGTGCGCCAGCAGCATGCGCCAGGCCTGGCGCGGCTCGGCCACACCGGCTACCTTACTCAGCAGCGCCTGCGATAGCTCGGCAGACAGGCCCATACGCTGCAGGCGACGCCACAGATTGGCTTGTTGCGGGCGGCGGTTCTGCAGTTGCCCCCAGGCGATCGACCCCAGTTGCACCTCAATCAGCTCACGCAGGCCATTGAGCTCGAAGCGCATGGCATCCAGCGCACGTGGATCGACCGCCGGCGTAGCAGGCGCTGCGGCCTCGACCGGGCGCTGCGGCTTGACCGGAGTCGCCGGCAGCTCGGGTGCCAGTAGCGATTCATTGGCGAACAATTGACGATCCTTGCCAGCATCCTGCTCGGCACGCGTGCTCAGCTCCGCCTGGGCGCTGGCGATGCGCGCCTGGGTCTTGCGCAGCTCGGCTTCCAGCGCCGGGTTCGGACGCACGGGTGCCGGCACCTGATAATCCAGCGCAGCAGTCAACTCGACGCCACCGGCGACACGGCGATTGCCGATGATCGCGGCATCAGCGCCCAGTTCGTCACGCACCAGTTTCATGGCGGTCCGCATATCGACAGCGAAGAAGCGTTTGACCTGCATGACCCTTTACCTCAGTTCTGGCCGACCGTAGCGACTATGGTGACCTGCTTGTTGTCCGGAATTTCCTGGTAGGCCAGCACATGCATGCTGGGTACCGCCAGCCGCGCGAAGCGCGACAACATCGCCCGAATCGGTCCGGCCACCAGTAAAATCACTGGCTTGCCGAGCATTTCCTGGCGCTGCGCCGCTTCCACCAAGGAACGCTGCAGCTTCTCGGCCATGCCCGGTTCGAGGAGGATGCCATCCTCGCTGCCCTGACCGGCCTTCTGCAGGCTGTTCAGCAAGATCTGTTCCAACCTTGGCTCCAGGGTGATCACAGGCAGCTCCGGCTCTAGTCCCACGATGCTTTGCACAATGGCGCGGCCCAGCGACACGCGCACCGCGGCGACCATCGCGGCGGGATCTTGACTCTTCGGCGCGACGCTGGCGATGGCCTCGGCGATGGTGCGCATGTCGCGCACCGGCACCTGCTCCTGCAGCAGCGCCTGCAACACCTTGAGCAGCGTCGACAGCGATACCAAACCCGGCACCAACTCTTCGGCCAGCTTCGGCGAACTCTTGGCCAGCAACTGCATCAGTTGCTGCACTTCCTCGTGCCCCAGCAGCTCGTGGGCATGCTTGTGCAGGATCTGGTTGAGGTGAGTGGCAACCACGGTACTGGCATCGACCACGGTATAGCCTAGCGACTGCGCCTGATCGCGCTGAGTGGGGTCGATCCACACGGCCTCCAGACCGAACGCCGGATCCTTGGCGGCAATACCATTGAGCGGGCCGAACACCTGGCCGGGGTTGATCGCCAGTTCGCGATCCGGATACACCTCGGCCTCGGCCACGCTGACGCCCATCAGCGTCAAGCGGTAGGCGTTGGGCGCCAGATCGAGGTTGTCGCGAATATGCACCGAGGGCATGAGAAAGCCCATTTCCTGCGACAGCTTCTTGCGCACGCCCTTGATTCGCGCCAGCAGTTGTCCGCCCTGGTTGCGATCCACCAGGGGAATCAGACGGTAGCCGACCTCCAGACCGACCATGTCCACGGGCGTGACATCATCCCAGCCCAGCTCCTTGACCTCCTGCGCCTTCTGCGCCGGAATCAGCTCCTGCTGCCGCTGCACCTCCTGCTGCTCGGCCTCCTGCGCCCTGCGCTTCTTGTTGGCGATCCAGTAGGCGGCGCCGCCAGCAATCAGGCCCAGGCTGATGAAGGAGATATGCGGCATGCCCGGCACCAGCCCCATGACAATCAGGATGGCTGCCGCCACGGCCAGGGCACGCGGCGAAGCGAACATCTGCCGGTTGACCTGCTGCCCCATGTCTTCTGAACTGGATACGCGAGTCACCATGATCGCAGCGGCAGTCGACAGCAGCAGCGAGGGGATCTGCGCCACCAGACCGTCACCGATCACCAGCAACGCGTAGATCTTGCTCGCATCGGCGAAGCTCAGGCTGTGCTGCAGCATGCCAATGGCCATGCCACCGATCAGGGTGACGAACATGATCAACAGGCCGGCAATGGCATCGCCACGCACAAACTTGCTGGCACCATCCATGGAGCCGTAGAAATCCGCCTCCTGAGCTACTTCGCTACGCCGTTTCTTGGCTTCGTTCTGGTCGATCAAACCGGCATTGAGGTCGGCATCGATGGCCATCTGCTTGCCGGGCATGGCATCGAGGGTAAAGCGTGCGCTCACTTCGGAAATACGCCCGGCACCCTTGGTCACGACCACGAAGTTGATGATCACCAAGATGGCGAAAACCACTATGCCGACCACATAGTTACCGCCGATCACCACCTCACCGAAAGCCTGGATGACCTTACCGGCCGCATGCGGGCCTTCCTGACCGTTCAAAAGCACAACCCGGGTAGACGCCACGTTGAGCGCCAGACGGAGCAAGGTCGCGACCAGCAGGATGGTGGGGAATACCGCGAAGTCCAGTGGCCTGAGTGCGTAGACCGCGACCAGCAGCACGACAATCGACAGCGCGATGTTGAAAGTGAACAGGGTGTCGAGCAGCAGCGGCGGCACCGGCAGCGTGACCATGCCCAGCAACGCCAGCAGCAGCAGAGGAATGCCCAGACTGCCCTGGCGCAACCCGGCCAGGTTGCCACGAGCATCTCCGATGATCTGCGAGCGATTAATGTTGAATGCCACGTGACTACCCCAACCCATTCAATCTTTTGACGCGAGAGTGCGTCCTGAAGGGGTTATGGCAAGAAGCGTTCCACAAAGGCAGCTTTAAGCGGCAAGCCTCAGGTTGCCGCCTAAAACGCGGCACGCCCGCGCTGACGCAGTGGTAACGCTAGGCGTCACGACGCAGATCCGGCGGGATGGGCAAATCCGGTAACGGGCCGGGGCGCTTGCCCTTGCCGGCCTGGTACTGACGCAACTGATAGACGTAGGCCAGCACCTGCGCCACCGCCAGATAGAGACCGGCGGGGATTTCCTGATCGAGTTCGGTAGAGTAGTAAACGGCCCGCGCCAGCCCCGGTGATTCCAACACCATCACCTTGTGCTCCTGGGCGATCTCACGAATCTTCAGCGCCAGGAAGTCGCCGCCCTTGGCCAGCAACAGCGGCGCCCCTCCCTTCTCCGGGTCGTACTTGAGCGCCACGGCGAAGTGAGTCGGGTTGGTAATCACCACATCGGCCTGCGGTACGGCCTGCATCATGCGGCGTTCAGCCATTTCACGCTGCAACTGACGGATGCGCCCCTTGACCTCGGGTTTGCCCTCGGTGTCCTTGTACTCGTCGCGCACCTCCTGCTTGGTCATCTTCAGCTTCTGCTTGTGACTCCACAGCTGGAATGGCGCATCCACAGCGGCGATCAGGATCAGGCCACAGGACAGCCAAAAAGCGCTCCAGCCGACCACCTTCAGACTGTGCAGGATGGCCGGCTCGATGGGCTCATTGGCGATGGCCAGCAGATCGTCCTGATCCACCGAAAGTACCACCAGCGCCACGGCGAGGATGACCAGGAACTTGGCCAACGCTTTGAGCAACTCGACCAGCGCCTGAACCGAGAACATGCGTTTGAGCCCCGCCAGCGGATTCATCCGGCTGGCCTTGGGCTGCAGTGCTTCCGTGGAAAATAGCCAGCCGCCCAAAGCGATAGGGCCGACGATGGAGGCGATCAGCAAGGCGATCAAGAATGGCTGCATCGCCAGCAGGGCTTCCTTGCCGGAAGCCAGCAGGTAAAGCGCCATGCTGCGCTCGCTCATCAATACCTCACGCGGCAGGCTGAAGTTGCCGCGCATGATGTCCATCAGCACATTGCCCATGTAGGCGCCGAAGATGATCAGGGCCACGGTGCCGGTGAGGGTGACCGCCAGGGTGTTGAGCTCCTTGGAGCGAGCGATCTGACCTTTCTTGCGCGACTCTTCAAGTCGCTTGCCTGTGGGTTCCTCGCTTTTGTCGGCACCGCTCTCGCTTTCGGCCATGGCTACCTCACCAGAGCGAATTCGCCCAGCTGCTGCAAAGCATCGCTGGCCAGCGCCTGGAACAGGCTGCCGAAATCGGAAAGGCTTATCCAGTAGATCACCAGGCCCAGGGCCAGCGTCAACGGGAAACCGATGGAAAAGATATTGAGCTGTGGCGCTGCACGCGTCATCACGCCAAATGCCAGGTTGATCACCAGCAACGCAGTCACTGCCGGCAAGGTCAACAGCAGGCCCGCGCCGATCACCCAACTCAGCTTGCCCGCCAGTGTCCAGTAATGGTTGACCATGAAGCCCTGGCCGTAAGGCAAGGTGACGAAACTCTCCGCCAGAATCTCCAACGCCACCAGATGACCGTTGATCGCCAGAAACAGCAGGGTCACCAGCATCAGCATGAACTGGCCAAGCACCGGCACCGAGACGCCATTGGCCGGGTCCACCATAGAGGCGAAGCCCAGGCCGATCTGCATGGCGATAATCTGCCCGGCCACGGCAAACAGGTGGAAGAACAACTGCAGGATGAAACCGAACATGGCGCCGATCAGCACCTGTTCAAGTATCAGCAACAGGCTGCGCAAGTTCAGCGCATCGACCTGCGGCATCGGCGGCAATACCGGCACCAGCACGATGGTGATGGCCAGCGCCAGATACAGGCGCACACGGGTCGGTACCAGTTGGGTGCCGATGATCGGCATGACCATCAACATCGCGGCGATGCGAAACAACGGCAGCAGAAACTGGCCCACCCAGCTGCTGATCTGCGCATCGCTCAACTCCAACATGGCACCCTCAGCCGATCAGGTAGGGAATGTTCTGGATCAGCGTCTGGGTGTACTCCATCAGCTGACTGACCAGCCAGGGGCCGGCCCAGATCAGGGTAACCAGCATCACGATCAGGCGTGGCAGGAAGCTCAGTGTCTGTTCGTTGATTTGCGTGGCCGCCTGGAACATGGCCACGATCAACCCCACCACCAGACTCGGCACCACGGCCAGACCGACGATCAGCACGATCAGCCAGAGCGCTTCACGAAACAGATCAACCGCAACCTCGGGAGTCATCATGAGCCTCGCTATAAGGTGCCGAAACTGGCGGCCAGTGTTCCCATAATCAGCGCCCAACCGTCGACCAGGACGAACAGCATGATCTTGAATGGCAGGGAAATAATCAGCGGCGAAAGCATCATCATGCCCATTGCCATGAGGATACTGGCGACCACCATGTCGATGATCAAAAACGGGATGAAGATCATGAAGCCGATCTGGAACGCGGTCTTCAGCTCGGAGGTGACGAAGGCCGGCACCAGAATGGTCAGCGGCACGTCCTCCACGCTGGCCAGGTCGGTGCGTTTGGACAGCCGCACGAACAGGGCCAGATCGCTCTCACGGGTCTGCGCCAGCATGAAGTCGCGAATCGGCACCTCTGCTCGGCTCAGCGCTTCTTGAGCGATGATTTCCTCGTTCAGGTAGGGCTGCAGGGCATCGGTGTTAATCCGGTCGAAGATCGGCGCCATGATGAACATCGTCAGAAACAGCGCCAAGCCAACGAGAATCTGGTTCGAGGGGGTCTGCTGCAGACCCAGGGCCTGACGCAGAATGGAAAAGACGATGATGATGCGGGTGAAGCTGGTCATCAGCATGACGAACGCTGGGATGAAACTCAGCGCCGTCATGATCAGCAAAATCTGCAGGCTGACCGAATACTCCTGCTGCCCCTCGGCATCCGTCGACAGGGTAATAGCCGGGATCGACAATGGGTTGCTGCCCTGCTGAATCAGCGAACTGGTACCCGGCGGATCTTCGGCGAACGCCAGTGAAGCAGCCAGGCTCAGCAGCACTACCAGCAACAAACGCAACATCAGGATTTGTCCTTCTGATCCTTGCCCAGCAGCTCCATCAGGCGCTGGGCGAACTCCGGCGTAGCGGGCTCGGCATCGGCCAGGTGCACGGGCTCCTTGAGCACATGCAGAGGTGCGATACGTCCGGCAGACAATCCCAGCAGAATCTGCTCGTTGCCCACCTGCACCAGCACCAGGCGATCACGCGGCCCCAGCGGTTGCGTGGCCAACAGCTTGATCACCTGCCCGCTGCGTGGCGCCAGTTGCTGCACGCGGCGTAGCAGCCAGGCCAGGACGAAGATCAGGCCGATGACCAGCAGCAACCCCAGCAGCAACTGCCCCAACTGGCCGGCCACATCGCTGCCGGCCATGGGCGTGGCGGCCTTGTCCGCAGGCTCGGCTGCCAGCGCAAACCCGGGCAGCGCAAGCAACAACGCTAAAAGTCGGGCCATGATCAGCGCAGCTTCTTGATACGTTCGCTGGGGCTGATCACGTCCGTCAGGCGGATGCCGAACTTCTCGTTGACCACCACCACCTCGCCGTGAGCGATCAGGGTGCCGTTGACCAGCACATCGAGCGGTTCACCAGCCAGGCGATCCAACTCGATCACCGAGCCCTGGTTGAGCTGCAGCAGGTTGCGGATGGTGATATCGGTGTTGCCGACCTCCATGGAAATGGACACCGGAATGTCGAGAATCACATCCAGGTTCGGCCCATCGAGATTGGCCGGCAGGTTGCTTGGCGGCGCACTGCCGAACTCTTCCATCGGCGCACGCGGAGCGGCCGGTGCCGCAGGCGCAGGAGTCTCCTGCGCAGCCAGCATCGCATCGATGTCGTCCTGCCCGGCATCGCCCGCCTCAGCCAGCGCTGCTGCCCACTCATCGGCCAGGGCCTGTTCTTCTGGGGAGGTATTTTCTTCGTCTGCCATCGTTTTTCCTCGCCTGGCTTCAGCTATTCGCTCACATCGGGCCTAGCGGCCCTGAAGCATGACCAGCACTTCAGCGCTGGCGTTCGATTGGTTCCAGCACCTGCAGGGCCAGATTGCCCTTGTGTGCGCCTAGTTTGACCTTGAAAGTCGGTACGCCATTGGCACGCATGACCACATGCTCCGGCAACTCCACCGGAATCACGTCGCCCGGCTGCATGTGCAGAATGTCGCGCAGCTTCAACTGGCGGCGCGCGACCGTGGCCGCGAGCGGCACGCTGACATCGAGGATGTCCTCACGCAGCGCCTTGATCCAGCGCTCGTCCTGATCGTCGACATCGGACTGAAAGCCGGCATCGAGCATCTCGCGGATCGGTTCAATCATCGAGTACGGCATGGTGATATGCAGGTCACCACCACCACCGTCGAGTTCGATATGGAAGGTCGACACCACCACCACTTCACTGGGACTGACGATATTGGCCAGCGCCGGATTGACCTCGGAGTTGACGTATTCGAAGTTGATATCCATCACGGCATGCCAGGCCTCGCGCAAATCGACGAAGGCCTGATCGAGCACCATGCGTACCACGCGCAGTTCGGTGGGCGTGAACTCACGGCCTTCGATCTTGGCATGACGCCCGTCGCCACCGAAGAAGTTGTCCACCAGCTTGAACACCAGCTTGGCGTCGAGGATGAACAGGCCAGTGCCGCGCAACGGCTTCATCTTCACCAGGTTGAGGCTGGTGGGCACATACAGCGAATGCACGTACTCGCCGAACTTCATCACCTGCACACCACCAACCGCGACATCGGCCGAGCGGCGCAACAGGTTGAACATGCTGATACGGGTATAACGAGCGAAACGCTCGTTGATCATCTCCAGGGTCGGCATACGTCCACGGACGATGCGATCCTGACTGGTCAGGTCATATTGCTTGACACTGCCCGGCTCGGCAGCGTCCTCGGTTTCCACCAGGCCGTCATCGACGCCATGCAACAGCGCATCGATCTCGTCCTGGGAAAGCAGGTCTTGCACGGCCATCTTCGGCTCCCGCTACTGCAACACGAAATTGGTGAACAGCACCTGCTCGACCACAGTGCTGCCGGTTTCCTTCTGTGCCAGCTCCTGCACGCTGGCCAGCGCCTGCTGCAACAGCATGTCCTTGCCCAGCGGCGTTTGCAGCGCGGCGAAGTCCTGCCCTGAGAGCAGCATCACCAGGCGATTACGCAGTACCGGCATGTGTACCTTGAGCTTCTCCATCCCTGCGGCATCGCGACTCATCAGGGCCATGCTCACCTGCAGGTAGCGGGTGCGATTCTGATAATTGAAATTGACCACGAAGGCCGGCATCAAGTCCTGATAAATAGCTGGCTGTCGTACCGGAGCCGCTGACGCGGCCGCTTCTGCCGACTTGGCCTCCTCGCTCTTATCGCCCTTGCTGAGGATGAACCAGGTACCGCCCACAGAAAGACCGACGGCCAGCAGCAACCCCAGCACGATGAGGATGATCAGTTTGAGCTTGCTCTTGCCGGCGGGTTGCCCATCCCCAGCCGATGCCGCTTCTTTCTTAGCCATGCCAATAATCCGTCACTATCGGAGTTCATTCCGCATTCAAAGGGTTAGGAGCAAGTGTTATGCCAGCATATGAGCAGGCTTGTCTAACTCTGGGCTGCGGATTTAACAGCTCCAGCTGCCTGCTGTCACCCAAAATGCATTCGCCCGAGCACCTTTCGATGACCCGGGCGAATGCAAGTCTAGCGGAGCAACGCCCATCGTCGGGCCATGCCGTGTAACGCCATCCGGTGCGCGTGCCACTCAGGCGTAATAGTCAACCAGCCCACGACCGGCAACCAGGCGCTCGCCATGCACCTCCTGCTGAACACCCGTGAGCAATTCCTCACTGCCCAGTCGCTCATCGCGTCCAGCCACACTGTCACGCCCACCCTCGCCCTGTCCTTGCCAGCCGCGATTGAGCGACTGATCGGAAACATTGGCATCAGCCAGGTTCATACCCTGCTGAGCGAACAGCTCACGCAGGCGATGCATCTGACCTTCCAGCGCATCACGCACCCCGGCATTGGGGCTGGCAAACGTCACCTGGGCCTGATCCTGAGACAGATTCACCCGCACTTCGAGACGCCCAAGATCGGCAGGATCCAGCTGGATCTCGGCCGACTTGAGGTTCTGACTGGACAGCCACATGACCCGATCCACCATCGCCTCGCCCCAGCCTGCCTGGTGCATGGCCACTGGCTGCCCCGGCACCAGCGGCATGCGCTGAGCTGCGCCGACCTGATGATTGAGCGCCTGAGTCAGGACATTGAGCTTGCTGACGAACTGATCCGGGCGATTGGGCTGCACGCTGTCCTTGAGGCTTTCCAATGATTCCTTGGTCAGGCTTTCCAGCGGCAGCTCAAGCATCGACTCCTCGCTGCTCTCAGCAAGCGGCTCGCCCTTGCCCATGGCTGCCATGACTGCGGCGAAATCCGTACTGGTCGCCACTCGGGTACTTTTGACCGCAGCATCCTGTGGCGCCTGGGCCTTGCCTGCCTCCTCCATCGACTGCTTGAGCAGCGCCAGTGGGTCGAGCGCATCATTTTCCAGTACAGGCTCGCCCTGCTCGGCGGTATCCAGGGCGGCGCCGCTAATGATCAAAGCCGGCACATCCGGTGCCACTTCGGCTAACGGAGCCTCCTCCAGCGGAGCCTGAATACCGCCCAGCGCCATCGCCAGAAGTGGATCGAGCTCTTCTTCCCCCCCTTCCTGGGCCGGCAAGGAGTTGCCGGGCGCGGCAACCACAGGCTGCTCGGCGGCAGTCGGGGCAGCCTCGGTTTCTTCCCTGGCGGTATCAGCGCTCTGCTCCGGGCTGGTTTTATCAGTGCTGCCAGCACCCTCGCCAGGCTTGGCCTGACGCTCCCTTGCATAGACCTCGGCAAAGCTGGAAGCACCGTTATTGCTGGGTTCCGGCGCTTTGGCCGGCTGCTTCGCTTTACTCTTCACCTCAGGCGTGGCCTGCAGGCGTAAATCGGGCAACGCGGACATGGACGCTCTCCGTCTGATTGAATCGTGACGGGATCAGAGCAAGGGACGGGCCAACTTCGGCAGAGGCCTCAGACGCGATAGCGCTGACGCTCGGATTTGAACAGGATGCGGACGATGGCGAACTCACGTTCGATCTGCTCGATCAGGGCCGGAGCCAGTTCCAGCGCCTCGCGCCGACCTGCATCCTCCAGCTCCTTGCACAGGCCGGCCAACAATACCGCACCCATGTTGCTGCAACTGCCCTTGAAGCTGTGCGCAGCCAGGCGCAACTCCTGTGCGTTACCCTCGTCCAGCGCCTGATGCAACATACGCAAACGCTCTTCGGAGTCAACGACGAAGGTATCGAGCAATGTCGGGTATTCGTCTTCCATGACATCCTGCAAGGCAGCCAGCACAGCATCGTCGAGATGGATATCGGACACCGGGTCACTCCCTGAACATCAAGAGGCCGATTATGCCTCAGTGAGCCAGCAAAACTCCACGCGAACGCCACGGCCGTCGGGGTAAAGCTCGAGGCCATCGCTGAGCTCACGCACCAGTGCCAGCCCTCGCCCGCACAGAGCATCGTCGGCCACACTGGGGAGGCCTGCCGGGTCGAAACCTGGCCCGCTATCCTCCACCTGTACGATCAGGCGGCCGCCCTGCTCCTGCGGCAATATCTGCAGGTGAAAGCGCACATAGCCCTCATCCAGTGAGGCCAGGCGCAGATGCCGCTCCCGGTAATACTCGGCAAAGCCACTGGCATCGCGCTTGAGCGAGGAATCCAGGTTCATCACCCCATGCTCCAGGGCATTGGAATAGAGCTCGGCCAGCACGGTATACAGCTCGCCGCCACGCGGGCGCAGCGCCCTGACATCGAGCAGCAGCTGCAACAGAAACGGCAGCGGATTGAAGTGACGCAGACTCAGCGCACGAAACTCAAAGCTGGCTGACCAGTCCATCACACTGACCTGCCCACTGTCGGCAAAGGCCAGCGGGCGGGGACGCTCCTCATCGTCGGCAAGCCCGACCTGAACCATGCTGACGTCGTCATGCTGCTCGCCTCGAAAGGCCAGCAGTGCCTGCTGGATCTCATCGAACAGTGCCTGCGGCTGCCGATTGGCTTGCAGCAACTCGAGCAGGCGCGCCTCACCGAACAACTGACCATGCCGGTCGCTGGCCTCGAGCACGCCGTCGCTGAGCAAAAAGATGCGATCCCCCGGCGCCAGTGGATAGACCTCGCAACGGTCACTGAAGGCTGCCTGGTCGAGAATCCCCAATGGCAGATGGCGGGACACCAGCGGCTGCTGCGGGCGGCCATCGGCATGCAGCAGGTAGCCATCGGGCAGCCCGCCGTTCCACACCTCGAGCAAACCGCGCTTGCTGCTGATATTGAGCAAGGTGGCGCAGCAGAAAACCCCCACCGGCAGGATACGCTTGAGCTTGGCATTGATCTCGCGGAGGATCTCGGCCAGCGCATGCCCCTTGGCGGTCATGCCATAAAACACCTCGGCCAGCGGTATGGCGCCGATGGCGGCGGACAAACCATGACCGGTGAAGTCCCCCAGCATCACATGCATACCACCGGACGGCTTGTAGGCCGCCAGTAGCAGGTCGCCATTGAACAGGGCGAAGGGCGACTGCATGTAACTGATGTTCGGTGCATCCAGGCAGCCGGAGTGGGCCACCTTGTCGAATACCGCCTTGGCAACGCGCTGCTCACGCAGCAGATGCTCGTTGTGCCGGGCGATCAGGTCACGCTGTTGCAGTACGGTGTCGTGCAGACGGCGCAAACGATCCATTGCACCGATCTTCGCCTCGAGTATCACCCGGTTGTAGGGCTTGGCGAGAAAGTCGTCGCCACCGGCCTCGAGACAGCGTACCAGCGCCTCACCCTCGGTCAACGAGGTGAGGAAGATGATCGGCACCAGCGCTTCACCAGCCTTCTGCTTGATGCGCCGGGCCGCCTCGAAGCCATCCATCACCGGCATCAACGCATCCATCAACACCAGTTGTGGACGCGCCTGCTCGAACAGCGCGACGGCTTCCAGGCCATTGCTGGCGGTGAGCACACGATGCCCCTGGCGACTGACGATGGTCGACAGCAGCATGCGATCGGCCGCATTGTCCTCGGCGATCAGCACCGCAAGACGGTCAGCCATCCTCAGCTGATCTGGAACAGCTGCTCGAAGTTGGAGATCGCCAGGATCTTGCGCACGTCACTGCTGCAGTTGAGCAGGCTGATCTGCGCCGAGTCGCCGCCGGCGTGGTCACGCAGCAAGAGCAACATGCCCAACGCCGAACTGTCGAGGTAACTGGTCTCGCTCAAGTCGACCTGATAACGCCTGGGCGTCACGCTGACGCGCTCATAGGCGTCACGAAAGGCCTGATGCGAGGCGAAGTCGAAGCGCCCGCGAATCACGATGGTCAGCTCTTGTCCGTCCGCCGACGGCTGCGAAGTGATGGCCATGTCTACTCCTTTGTCGAGACGTTGCCAGATGGGCGGCGATTCACGTCTGAAGGTGTAGCATCTGGCAGACGGCGAAACAACTGCTATTGCCGCTCAGTTGCGTTCGCTCAGGCGTTGCGCCAGTTCGTCGAGCAGTTTTTGCTCGCGCTTGTCCTCGGCCATACGGGCTTCATCCAGGTAACGCTGCACCAGCTTGCGCAGCCCTTCGAGACGCGCATAACGCTGCTGCCACAGCGCCCGTACCTTCTCCAGGTTGGCGCGGTGCCATTCCAGGCTCTGCTGCTGCTGACCGACCGCCGTTTCCAGTTGCGACAGAAAGCGCTGGTAGTTCATCAACCACTGGCCGGAGACCCCCTTGCTGCCTTCAGTGATCCACTGCTGCTGGTAGTCGCCGCGAAAGCGCTCCAGCTCACCCAGCTTGGCCTCGGCCTGCCCCACCAGCCCCTGGCAATGGCCAAGCTGCCGCGCGGCCTCACGCTCGGCCTTTTCTGCCATCTCGACGACCGGCTGCAGACGCTTTGCGCGACTGAGACTCATCGATGTCCGACCTCAGCGATGACGAAAAATACCCTGAGCAACGCCATCATTGCCCCAGAACGGCAGCCAGTTGCTCCCGGCTCTGCGGCATGCCGACGCTTTCGTCCAGCCCCTGGCGCAGGTATTGAGCCATGACCGGCTGACGGGCGATGGCCTGATCGGTATCCGCATCACCGCCCGGCACGTAGGCACCCACGCTGATCAGATCGCGGCTCTGCTGATAACGTGACCACAGCTGCTTGAAGCGCTGTGCCTGCTTGAGCTGCTCCGGCGGCACGACCTGCGGCATGACCCGGCTGATCGAGGCCTCGATGTCGATCGCCGGATAGTGCCCCTCTTCCGCCAAACGGCGGGACAGGACGAAGTGTCCGTCGAGCACACCACGGGCAGCATCGGCGATGGGGTCCTGCTGATCATCACCCTCACTCAGCACCGTGTAGAACGCGGTGATCGAACCACCGCCGGCTTCGGCATTGCCGGCACGCTCGACCAGCTTGGGCAGCTTGGCAAACACCGAAGGCGGATACCCCTTGGTGGCAGGCGGCTCACCAATGGCCAGGGCGATTTCGCGCTGGGCCTGGGCGTAACGGGTCAGCGAATCCATCAGCAGCAGGACGTTCTTGCCCTTGTCGCGGAAGTACTCGGCGATGCGGGTGCAGTACTGCGCCGCGCGCAGGCGCATCAGCGGCGCATCGTCGGCCGGTGATGCCACCACCACCGAACGCTTGATGCCCTCCTCGCCGAGAATCTCGTCGATGAACTCCTTGACCTCGCGACCCCGTTCACCGATCAGGCCGACGACGATGATCTCGGCCTCGGTGAAGCGCGTCATCATGCCCAACAGCACGGATTTACCCACACCGGTACCGGCGAACAGACCCAGACGCTGGCCGCGGCCCACGGTGAGCAGGCCGTTGATGCTGCGGATGCCGACATCCAGCGGCTCGCTGATCGGATGACGCTTGAGCGGGTTGATGGTCGGCCCGTCCAGCGGTACCCAGTCCTCGGCCTTCATCCCACCCTTGCCATCCAGCGCACGCCCGGCACCATCGAGCACCCGGCCAAGCATGGACATGCCCATGGGCAAACGTCCGGCATCGGGCAACGGCACCACGCGCGCCCCCGGTGCGATACCGGCGAGACTGCCTACCGGCATCAGGTAGATCTTGCCACCGGAGAAGCCCATCACCTCGGCCTCGACCTGAACCGGGTGGTAACTGTCGTCGTTGATCACCAGGCAACGGCTGCCAACGGCCGCACGCAGGCCTTCGGCCTCCAGGGTGAGGCCAACCATGCGTAACAGACGGCCTTCGAGTATCGGTTGGCCGGGCAGGCTGATTGCGTCGCAGTAGCCCTCCAGACGCCGGGCGAAGCTCACCCGCTCAAGGCGCATCGCCGCTGTCCAGATCCAGGTTGATGTCCGCTTCCGGCAATTGCGTGCTCTGTGTGCGCTGCTGCTCGAACAGTTGCTTGAGCGCCTGCGCCATGCGCGTTTCGACACTGGCGTCGATCTGACTGTGCTCGGACTCGATACGGCAACCGCCGGGCAGCAGGCTGTCATCCTCGAGGATGCGCCAGCTTTCCTCGTGACGTTCGCGCAAGGCCTTGATCGTGTCGAAATCCTGCGGATTCACATGGATACGCACGTTATCCGCGCCCATTGGCAGCAGTTTGAGCGCCTCGCGCAGCACCTGGCGGATCTGGCTGGAGTCGGTATTCAGCTCGCGCTGAATCACCTCACGCACCATATGGCTGACCAGGCGCACCATGGCCACTTCCATCTGCTGGTCCTGCTCGGCAATCGGATCGAGCAGCTGCGCCATGAGTTTTTCCAGGCTGCCGACCTTGACTGCCAGTGCGACATCGGCCTCCTGCCTAGCTTTGATCTGGCCGGCATGAAAACCATCCTTCTCGCCAGCGGCAAAGCCTTCGTTGTAGGCATCCTGGCGGATGGCTTCCAGTTCATCGAGCGTCAGCGGTTTGACATCCTCGATGGCAATTTCTTCCACTTGCCCGCTGTCCTCGGGCTCGGCTTCGACGGGAGCTGGCGCGGGCTCTTCGGCCGAGGCCTCGGCAGCCTCTGACTCTTCGCCGGGTGCGTCGAAGCTGGGCAGTGCCCAGCGGTCGAAGATGCCCAGATCCTTGGCGCGAATCAGCTCGCTCTCGGGCTCCTTGGCTGCCATCAGGGTCTGTTCCCGTTTCGACGCGAGCCGCGTTGCTGCGCCAAATGGCGCCATGGTCGGGCGGCGTTCCGCAGGCGTGGAGCGCAGGTAATGGTCGCTCCCTTGCCAAGCTCCACAACGCAGCCTGGCGCCATTTGCCGCGCAACCCGAAGGGCCGGGCCGGTTTTAGCGCGCTGCTGCGTTATTCGTCGTTCATTTGCAATGACCAAACTTCTCTCCTCATGCCTTGCCCCGCGCAAAAACTGGCTCCGGCGCGGCCGTGGCGAAACGGGAACAGACCCTGCTAAACCATCTCCTCGCCACCCTTGCCGCCAAGCACGATCTCGCCGGCCTCGGCCATACGGCGGGCAATGGTGAGAATTTCCTTCTGCGCCGCTTCCACGTCGCTGACCCGCACAGGCCCCTTGGCCTCCAGGTCGTCACGCAGCAGCTCGGCAGCGCGCTTGGACATGTTCTTGAACACCTTCTCCTTGATCGCGTCGTCGGCCCCTTTGAGTGCCAGCACCAGCACTTCGGATGAGACCTC
Organism: Pseudomonas sp. GD03919; assembly: GCF_029814935.1. Classification (NCBI taxonomy): domain Bacteria; kingdom Pseudomonadati; phylum Pseudomonadota; class Gammaproteobacteria; order Pseudomonadales; family Pseudomonadaceae; genus Pseudomonas; species Pseudomonas sp. GD03919. The sequence continues at coordinate 1,835,086 of NZ_CP104582.1, read as the reverse complement.
GCGCATCAGCGCCTGGATGCCACGGTCGTCGACATCGGCCAGGTTGTCGAAGACGAACATCAGGTCTTCGATCTGCATCGACAGGTCTTCGTCCAGTTCGCGAATGGAGTCCATCAACTGGCCTTCCACCGAGCTGTCGAGGAAGTTCATGATGTCCGCCGCACGCTTGACGCCGCCCATGGCGGCGCGCGTGGCATTGGCGCTGCCGGAGAATTGTTTCTCGAGAATCTGGTTGAGCTCCTTCAGCGCGGCCGGCTGCACGGTGTTCAGCGACGACACCCGCAGAACGATGTCCAAGCGTACCTTGTGATCGAAGTGACTGAGCACCTCGGCCGCCTGGTCCGGGTCGAGGTAGGCGACCACGATGGCCTGGATCTGCGGGTGTTCGTAACGAATCACATCGGCAACGGCGCGCGGCTCCATCCATTTCAGGCTGTCCAGGCCGCTGGTACTACCGCCCAGGAGAATACGGTCGATGAGATTGCCCGCCTTGTCCTCGCCCAGCGCCGCAGTGAGCATCTTGCGGATATAGCCGTCGGAGCCGACACCCAAGCTGGTCTGGTCGCCGACGATCTCGACGAACTCACCCATGACCTGCTTGACCTGCTCGCGGTGGATATTGCGCATGCCGGCCATGGCGACGCCGACGCGCTGTACTTCCTTCGGCCCGAGGTGGCGCAGCACCTGCGCGGCATCGGTCTCGCCCAGCGAGAGCAGGAGAACGGCGGCTTTGTCGACCTTGGTCAGCTTGGTCAGCTTGGTAGCGGTACGATTGTCACTCATCAGCGTTGATCCACTCTTTGACGACCTGGGCTACGCGGCCAGGATCTTCCGCCACCAGACTCTTGATGGCGTTCAGCTGTGCATCATACCCCTCACTGGGGCTCGGCAACATGATGCTCTGCGGCCCGCCAAGGCTGACGCGATCATCGGACAGCTCGCCATCCAGCCCCGCCATCTCGCCCAGTTCCACATCGCCAGCACCAGCCAGCTCCTTGCCTTTGCCGCCGCCAGTGATGTTGTTGAGCACCGGACGCAGTACACCGAAGACCAGCACCAGGATGAACAGCACGCCGAGCACCTGCTTGACGATGTCCCAGAACCAGGGCTGGGTGTAGAACGGAATATCAGGGATCTCCTCGCCCAGCGAGGTGGTGAAGGCCGTATTGATCACGCTGACGCTATCGCCACGGCTGGCATCGAAGCCCACCGAGTCCTGCACCAGACGGGTGAAGCGCGCCAGATCATCGGCTGTCCACGGCACCCGGGTGGTTTCACCCGTTGCCGGGTCGATGCGCACCTGATCATCCACCACGACCGCGACCGACAGGCGGCGCAGACGCCCCTGCTGTTGACGGGTGTAGCTGATGGAGCGATCCAGTTCGAAGTTGCGCGTCGATTGCTCGCGCTTGTCCGCCGGGTACGGTGCCAGCATCGGCTGGCCAGTCACCGGGTCGGTGATCTGCTGACCGTTGGCATCGACCAGAGGTTGACCAGCCGCTACCGGACCAGCCGGTGCAGCGGCACCAGCGGCCTGCTGCGGAGCGGCGGCAGGCCCTGGCGGCTGATTGGACAGCGCGCCAGGCACGCCCTGCGGCGGCAGGCTGCTCTGACGCTGCTCATTGACCTGCTGCTCGCTGCGCAGCGCCGGTTGGTCAGGGTTGAACATCTCCGAAGTGGACTCGACCGAACTGAAATCCACATCAGCCGAGACTTCCGCCTTGTAACGGCCGGTGCCCAGCACGGGCTGCAGGATGTTGTGCACGCGCTGGGTGAACAAGGTTTCCATGCGGCGGGTGTAGTCGAACTGCTTGCCAGCCATGGTCAGCTCGGACAGTTCCTGCTGATCGGAGAGCAGATTGCCCTTCTGATCGACCACGGTGACCTGGCCTTTGTCCAGCTCGGGCACGCTGGTCGCCACCAGATTGACGATCGCCATCACCTGGCTGGGCTCCAATGCACGCCCCGGATAGAGCTCTACCAGAACCGAGGCGGACGGCTTGCGCTCATCACGTACAAACACGGAGGCCTTGGGCATGGCCAGGTGGACACGCGCCGCCTTGACGTTATTGAGGCTGGCGACCGTACGCGCCAATTCACCTTCGAGGCCACGGCGATAACGGGTCGCCTCCATGAACTGGCTGGTGCCAAGCCCCTGTTCGCGATCGAGGATTTCGAAGCCGACACTGGTGTCGGTCGGCGCCACACCAGCGGCGGCAAGACGCAGCCGCGCGCGTGCCAGATCATCAGCCTTGACCAGCAGGGCACCGGAATTGGGTTCGATGGTGTAATCGATACCGGATGCCGTCAGGGTTTCGATCACCTGGGTCGCATCCATACCGTTGAGGCTGCCGTAGAGCGGACGATAATCCGGCTGCTGCGACCAGAGCACCACGGCAAAGCCAATGGCCACGCTGGCCGCCAGGCCGACCAGCAGACCGAGCTGGCGCAGCACCGACATTTCGGCAAGATTTTCCAGAAAGCTCAAACCGAGCAGAGGCTTCTTGGGCTCACCTGCATCGGCCTTGGCCGGTACGTTTGCTACTGCTGCTTCAGCCATGAATCAATCCTCAGACCGGCATCTGCATGATGTCTTGATACGCCTGAACCAGCTTGTTGCGCACCTGAGTCATGGCCTGGAAGGATACGCTGGCTTTCTGCGAGGCGATCATCACGTCGGTCAGATCGACGCCGCTCTGGCCCATCTCGAAGGCAGTGGCGAGCTTGTTGGATGCCTGCTGGGTCTCGTTGACCTTGTTCACCGCCTGGCCGAGCATTTCCGAGAAGCTCGGTGCCCCCGACGCCGGCTCGCTCGCAACAGGCTTCTGACGCGCCATGGCCTCAGCCTGCATGGAACGCATTTCCAGCATCAAGCGATTGAATTCGACACCCTGGCTCATCACATCCTCCACTGCCCGCTTTTTGACACTAGCGGCGCTATGCAGGGGTATTTGCAACAAGGGTGCCAACAAAGCGGCTTATGGGAGTTAGGCCGTGGACACACAGATAGATGGGGTAGCTACCCTCATCCCCGCGAAGGCGGGGACCCAGCAGCAATAGAAGAATCACCAACAATCTCCGACCAGAGATCCTGCCATTGCGGATTTCGCTCTTCGATCAGGCGCAGCTTCCAAGCACGATTCCATTTCTTGATCGCCTTCTCCCTGGCTATCGCGCCACTCATACTTTCATGCTGCTCGTACCACACCAGCAACTTCACGCCATAGCGGAGTGTAAAGCCCTCAACGACCCCCTCTCTATGCTGCCAGACACGCTGCAGCAGATCCGCTGTAACTCCGGTGTAGAGCGTGCCATTACGCTGACTGGCCATAATGTAAACGGCGGGTTGTTTCATGCTGCAGTCCTTTGCAGATTGGGCCCTTCATGGATATGAAGGCCTATTCAGCGATCGATTTGAGCCCTAACGAAAAATCGCTCCTACACGCCAGGACAACTTTAGCACCGCGGATGGATCCCCGCCTTCGCGGGGATGACCTCGGGTTTTCTATCGCCGTCATCCCCGCGAAGGCGGGGATCCAGCAGCAAGAGACGAATCACCGACAATCTCCGACCAGAGATCCCGCCACTGCGGGTTTCGCTCTTCGATCAGACGCAACTTCCAGGCACGATTCCATTTCTTGATCGCCTTCTCCCTGGCTATCGCGCCACTCATACTTTCATGCTGCTCGTACCACACCAGCAACTTCACGCCATGGCGGAGTGTAAAACCCTCAAGCGCTCCCTCTCTATGCTGCCAGACACGCTGCAGCAGATCCGCTGTAACTCCGGTGTAGAGCGTGCCATTACGCTGACTGGCCATAATGTAAACGGCGGGTTGTTTCATGCTGCAGTCCTTTGCAGATTGGGCCCTCCATGGATATGAAGGCCTATTCAGCGATCGATTTGAGCCCTAACGAAAAATCGCTCCTACACGCCAGGACAACTTTAGCATCGCAGCTGGATCCCCGCCTTCGCGGGGATGACCTCGGTTTTTCTATCATCGTCATCCCCGCGAAGGCGGGGACCCAGGAAACCCTATCAGCCGTATCTCCAACCCCCACACAGCTCGGCAACACTAGCTGGCGTACAGATACGCCTCGACATCCATGCCGGCATCTCGCATCTGCGCCAGCTTGTAGCGCAGGGTGCGCGGGCTGATGCCCAGACGCTCGGCAGCCTCCTTGCGGCGGCCGCGCTCGGCACGCAGGGTATCGATGATCACCTGAAACTCACGACGGCGAAGGTCCTCGCCCAGCGCGCCGGCATCGACCGCACTCGGCGACTCAACCGGTTGCGCCATTGGCGGCGCAACACTCGGCACCACGGCCAGGCGCGGCACCGCACCCTGCACCGATTGGCCGATGGGCGCATGCAGACACAGATCCTGCGCCTGAATCACCCCGCCCTGCTGCAGAATCAGCGCACGTTGAATGGCGTTGTCCAGCTCACGCACGTTGCCCGGCCACTGATGCTGCACCAGGCACTGCGCGGCCGACTCGGACAGACGTACCGGCACCTGATTCATTTTTTTGACGTGCTTGGCCAGCAGTCGTTCGGCCAGCGGCAGAATGTCGGCAGGCCGCTCACGCAGCGGTCGCCAGGCCAGGGGAAATACCGACAGCCGATAATAGAGGTCCTCACGAAACCGCCCGGCCGCCACTTCGCTGGCAAGGTCACGGTTGCTGGTGGCCAGCACGCGAATATCCAGATTGATCGGCTTGCGCGCGCCGACCCGCTCCACTTCACGCTCCTGCAGCACACGCAGCAACTTGGCCTGCAAACCCAGCGGCATTTCGGAAATCTCATCGAGCAGAATGGTCCCGCCATCGGCTAACTCGAACTTGCCCGGCTGCGCGTTGACCGCCCCCGTAAACGCCCCCTTCTCATGACCGAACAACGTGGCCTCAAGCATGTTGTCGGGAATCGCCGCACAGTTGATGGCGATGAAAGGCCCGGAGGCGCGCGGCGACTGCTGATGGATGTAGCGCGCCAGCACTTCCTTACCGGTACCAGACTCTCCAGTGATCATCACCGTCGAATCGCTCTGCGCCACTCGCGACGCCAGCTCCAGCAGCTGCACGCTGGCCGGCTCGACGGCTACCGGCCCATCGCGCTCACCCGCCGTCAATTTTCCGAGGGCATGTTTGGCCACCAGCTCCAGCAGCGTGCGTGGCTCGAACGGCTTGACGAGATAATCGGCCGCCCCCTGGCGAATGGCATCCACCGCCCGCTCCACGGCACCGAAGGCCGTCATCAACAGTACCGGCAGTTGCGGATAACGATTGCGAATCTGCGCCAGCAGTTGGTGCCCATCCATACCCGGCATATTGACATCGCTGACCACCAGCCCGAACGGCTCTTCGGTCAACGCGACCAACGCCGCCTCGGCACAATCGACGGCCCGATAATCATGCCCGCCCAGGCACAGGGTATCGGCCAGGGCTTCGCGCAGGGCGCGATCGTCTTCAACCAACAGGACTTTGGCAGCCATGGATTACTCCTGATTCGAGTGAGGCGCTGCATCAAGCAGCGGCAAAGAAACGATGGCGCAGGTGCCACGACCTGCACGTGATTGCAGCAGCAACTGGCCCTGATGAGCACGCGCCACCGCCTTGACCACCGCGAGGCCGAGGCCGGTGCCAGTGGTCTTGGTGGTAAAGAAGGGTTCGCCCAGACGCGCCAGGGTTTCCTGGCTCATACCCGGTCCGTTATCGCTGACGCATAGCCGTAACTGGCCATCGCGGCGATACAGATGAATCTTCAGACGAGCATCGCGACCAGCAGCCTGAATGGCGTTGTCGATCAGGTTGAGCACGGTGCCCACCAATGTGTCGCGGTTGCACAACAACTCGCCATCGCGCGCATCGCACTGCCAGCGCACGGCCATGCCACCGACATGCGCGTCGGCAGCCGCTCGCAGCGCATCGAACAGGGCCGACGGTGCCAGACGATCTGGCAATGGCAACTCACCACGGGCGAAGATCAGCATGTCGCGCACCTGGTTCTCCAGCTCGTGCAGACGCTCCTTCAAACGCCCCGCGAAGCGCTGCTGCTGTTCGGCGGGTAGCACCTGCTCATTCAGATGACTGGCGTAGAGCAACGCCGCAGAGAGCGGCGTGCGGATCTGATGCGCAAGCGAAGCCACCATCCGCCCCAGCGCCGAAAGACGCTCATGACGAGAGAGCTGATCCTGCAGGCGACGGGTTTCCGTCAGATCCGTAAATAGTACCAGCTGTCCCGGCTCGCCATGCAGGGATCGGGTGGCGATGGACAGACGACGACCATCGCGCATGGAAATTTCGTGACCATCGTCTTCGCGCGGCGCGAAGTTGCGAGCGATCACCTGGCGCCAGAGCATGCCCACCAGTGGTTGGCCGAGTAGCGCACGCGCGACTGGGTTGGCCTCCCGCACGACGCCCTGGCCGTCGATGACGATCACCCCACCAGGCAGCAGGTCGAGCAGGCTCTGCAGACGGTGCGCAAGGCGTTCCTTCTCCGCCAGTTCCTGCATACGCTGAGCACTGACCAGTGCCAGTTGCCCCTTCAGCTCATTGACCCGCGCCTCGAGCAGGCTGTACGACTCACTGAGCTGATTGGACATCTGATTGAACAGGGCAAAGGCCTGCTCCAGTCCTGCACGACTGGCTTGTTCGAGCGGCGCTGCAAGGCTTGGCTCGGCTGACTCGGTAGGACGAAGGTTGGCTTCCATCTGCTTCTCTCGTACGGCGCACCGTCAGAAGACGGTCGGATACAAGAGCTTTAGCAATCCCCGTGCCTACTTTTTTATCCTTATTTATCAAGCACTTGAAAAAACAAAGCCGGAGCTTGCGTCAAAGCTCCGGCTTTCTTTGCGGCGTTACGGATGTTCTGAAAAAGTTACTTACCGCCACTCCCGCGAAGGCGGGAGCCCAGGAGTTTCGCAGGTTCTGGATTCCCGCCTGCGCGGGAATGACGAGTTTTCCAGAGTTTCCTTAGCCTGAGGCTGAGGAATCAATCCTCTTCCTGACCATCCTCTTCACGGCGACTCATACCGTACTTGCGCATCTTCTCCACCAGGGTGGTACGGCAAACCGGCTTTCTTTGCGGCGTTACGGATGTTCTGAAAAAGTTACTTACCGTCACTCCCGCGAAGGCGGGAGCCCAGGAGTTTCGCAGGTTCTGGATTCCCGCCTGCGCGGGAATGACGAGTTTTCCAGAGTTTCCTTAGCCTGAGGCTGAGGAATCAATCCTCGTCCTGACCATCCTCTTCACGGCGACTCATACCGTACTTGCGCATCTTCTCCACCAGGGTGGTACGGCAAACCGGCTTTCTTTGCGGCGTTACGGATGTTCTGAAAAAGTTACTTACCGTCACTCCCGCGAAGGCGGGAGCCCAGGAGTTTCGCAGGTTCTGGATTCCCGCCTGCGCGGGAATGACGAGTTTTCCAGAGTTTCCTTAGCCTGAGGCTGAGGAATCAATCCTCGTCCTGACCATCCTCTTCGCGGCGACTCATACCGTACTTGCGCATCTTCTCCACCAGGGTGGTACGGCAAACCGGCTTTCTTTGCGGCGTTACGGATGTTCTGAAAAAGTTACTTACCGTCACTCCCGCGAAGGCGGGAGCCCAGGAGTTTCGCAGGTTCTGGATTCCCGCCTGCGCGGGAATGACGAGTTTTCCAGAGTTTCCTTAGCCTGAGGCTGAGGAATCAATCCTCGTCCTGACCATCCTCTTCGCGGCGACTCATACCGTACTTGCGCATCTTCTCCACCAGGGTGGTACGGCAAACCGGCTTTCTTTGCGGCGTTACGGATGTTCTGAAAAAGTTACTTACCGTCACTCCCGCGAAGGCGGGAGCCCAGGAGTTTCGCAGGTTCTGGATTCCCGCCTGCGCGGGAATGACGAGTTTTCCAGAGTTTCCTTAGCCTGAGGCTGAGGAATCAATCCTCGTCCTGACCATCCTCTTCACGGCGACTCATACCGTACTTGCGCATCTTCTCCACCAGGGTGGTACGGCAAACCGGCTTTCTTTGCGGCGTTACGGATGTTCTGAAAAAGTTACTTACCGTCACTCCCGCGAAGGCGGGAGCCCAGGAGTTTCGCAGGTTCTGGATTCCCGCCTGCGCGGGAATGACGAGTTTTCCAGAGTTTCCTTAGCCTGAGGCTGAGGAATCAATCCTCTTCCTGACCATCCTCTTCGCGGCGACTCATGCCGTACTTGCGCATTTTCTCGACCAGCGTGGTGCGGCGAATACGCAGGCGCTCAGCCGCACGCGCCACCACACCGCCCGCATCATCCAGCGCCTGCTGGATAAGGCCCTGCTCCAGGTTGCCGAGGTAGTCCTTCAGATCCAGCCCCTCCGGCGGCAGCATGGCTGGCGTATCGAGGCCCGGAAGGCCGGCCATGATCGCCGCGCGCTCTTCCATCTCGTCACGCAGGCTGGCGGCGAGTTGCTCATCCTCGTCATCGACATGACGGAACTTCTTCGGCAATTCGCCCACCCCGATCACACCGTAGGGATGCATGATCGCCATGCGCTCCACCAGGTTGGCCAGTTCACGCACGTTGCCCGCCCAATCATGACGACACAACGACATGATGGCAGCCGAATTGAAACGAATGGAGCCACGCTTCTCGTGCTCCATGCGCGAAATCAGCTCGTTCATCAGCAGCGGGATATCTTCGATACGTTCGCGCAGCGGCGCCATCTCGATGGGAAAGACATTCAGGCGGTAGTACAGATCCTCACGGAAACTGCCATCCTCGATCATCTTCTCCAGGTTCTTGTGCGTGGCAGCAATGATGCGCACATCGGCGGTCTGCGTCTTGTTGCTGCCGACACGCTCGAAGGTTCGCTCCTGCAGCACGCGCAGCAACTTGACCTGCATCGGCAGCGGCATATCACCGATCTCATCAAGAAACAGCGTACCGCCGTTGGCCAGCTCGAAGCGCCCTGCCCGACTGGTAATGGCCCCGGTAAAGGCTCCCTTCTCGTGACCGAACAACTCGCTTTCCAGCAACTCCGCCGGAATGGCCCCACAGTTGACAGGCACGAACGGTGCCTCGCGGCGCTTGGAGTGGTAGTGCAGATTACGCGCCACCACTTCCTTGCCGGTTCCGGACTCACCAAGGATCAACACACTGGCCTCGGTATCGGCCACCTGCTGCATCATCTGCCGAACCTGCTGAATGGCACGACTGGTACCGACCAGACTGCGAAACAGGTTGGGCTCGCGCTGCCGGCCACGGTCACGGGCCTGGTCATACATCTCGCGATAGACCTGAGCACGGTGCAGAGAGTCGAGCAGTTTGTTATAGCTGAGCGGAGTCTCCAGGCTGGCCAGCATGCGCCTGCGCAGATCTTCCGGCCACTCGGCGATGCAGGCGTCGCCCACCATCAGCAGCGGCAGAAACTCATCCCAACCAGCGATCTGCTTGGTCAATTCGAGCACACCGCCCTTGGCCTCGACATCGCCAAGCAAAACACTGAGCACCTCCCGGCTGGAACCGAGCTCAGCCACTGCACTGCGCCAATCCTGACTGGTACAGGCCAGATGCTCTTCCCCGAGAAAACTCAGAATGATCGCCAACTCGTGGCGGCGCGCAGCATTGTCATCGATCAACAGAATTTTGGTTTCACGCCACATCTTGTGTTTGTCTGACCCGAGAAGTGAGGGGAAATGGTACGCCAAGGACTTAGCGAAAACCGGCAATTAGCCAGTAGTAAAGTCAATATACCGGATGTAGTCAATTTTATGGCGTGAATATTTGCACTGGCGTTCGAGCCTGAATGCGGCCTTCTACATGGAAGAAGGGAATCGTCTGTGAAAAGACGACAATTGCAGTTTAATGTGCAGCTAAAGACTCAAACAGCAAAAGCGATGCTAGGCCTCTCAACCGAACAACTGATAGACCTTGGCGCCCTGATGAGACTGGTTGAGCTGCAATAACTCACCGGCCAAGCGCCGCTGCTCGCCCTGGCAGATACCCACCAACTCACGGTAGAGGTCAAGCAATTGCTCCAGGCTGGAGCGAAGCTGCTCTTCATCCTGCTGACCCTCGAACATGGCGGCATCCACCGCCATGCGGCATTGCAGATCCAACTCGCCAATGGCGCTCCAATCCTGGTTGGCCAGGGCATCACACAGGGCCTGTCGGGTCGCCTGCAAACGCTGAACGGATGAGCTCATGACTTACTCCTATGGATAAACGATCAGGCGATGCCGTCCCAGCCTTCTTTGATCTCTCGTAGCAGGGAGGCAACATGTTGCAACGCCTGGGCGTCGTTCTTGAGATTGGCCTGGGTCAACTGGTGGACGATGTACTCGTAAAGGCCATCGAGATTTTCAGCCAGTTGCCCACCCTGCTCCTTGTTCAGCGCCTCGCGCAAACCGCAGACGATTTTTACAGCCTTGCCAATCAATAAGCCCTTCTCAGCAACCTGGCCACGCATCATCGCCCCCTGAGCCTGAGCCAGACGATCCAGCGCCCCCTCGAGAAGCATCTGAATCAAACGATGAGGGCTAGCCTCGACGAGCTGAGCCTGAGTGTTGACCTGCTGATACTGTCTGAGTGCTGATGCTGCATACATGACGACTGCTCCTATTGCCTGAGCTGGTAAACCTACTTACCTCAGTTATCGACGTGCTCATCGAAAGCTTTAGCGGCGGTTACCCTTTCTTTTGGCATTGCAGGCCACCATACAACACACCCCATCTTGAACGACGCTCAAGACAATGCTCCCGATACAGGCCACTCAGCCTATCAGGAACACACATAAAGCACGAGGCGAGAGCCAGGGTCAGGCTGAACGCACCGACCCATCTGAGACACTGAACGACACTCAGTCTTTTGAGTTATTCAGCGCATTGAGCGTTGACATGATGCTGTTACTGGTGGCGGTCAACTGGGCAACCAGGGTGTCCATGTTGTTGTACTTGGTGTAGAGGGTGGTGGTCAGGTTCTCGATACGACGGTCCAAGGCTTCCTGCTGCTCGGTCAGTTGCGACTTGGTCATATTCAACGCCTCGATACGCGTCTCCAACAAGCCACCCGTGGCCGTATAAGGACTGACTACCTCCTTGAGGCGAGGTATCAAGCCATTATCGCCCGCGAAGAACTCCTTGACATTGGTGTACTGGCTCGCCAAGGCGCTATTCAATACATCACTGTCAACCTCAAGCGTACCGTCCTTCTTAGTCGTGATGCCTAGCTGCGCAAGAATACTCAGCTCACCGCTACTGGTAGAAGGCTCGACCATGGCGCTACGCACCGAGTTCAATAGCGAGCGAACCGACGCATCCCCCACCAGAGCCCCTGCATCGGTGCTGGAGCCATCTTCACTGGCCGTCACCTTAGTCAATGCATTGGTAACGGTCATCAAGGTGTTGTAAGCCGTAACGAAGCTTTCTATCGAGGTTTTCAAACCGTCGGTATTGGCCGCCACGGTGAGGGTAGTACTGCCCTCACCAGCCAGCTTGATGCTCAAGCCACTGAGAGCCGTCACGGTGTTCGAAGAGCTGCTCAACTCGAGACCGTCGAGCTTATAGGACGCATTACTGGCCTGCGTGATGTAGCCAGCGGACGTACCGCTCTGCTGCGTCAGGCTCTTATTGCCATCCTCATCGATATTGACGTTAAGCGCAGCGAGATCACCCGTGCCCTTGACGTAAAGATCAGTGCCCTCACCCGTGGTTTCCGAAGACAGCACCAAGCGCGAGCCATTGGAATCGGTGACGATGTTGGCACTGATGCCGGCAGACGAGGACAGTTGCGAGTTGATTGCGTCGCGAATTTCCGTCAGCGAGGCACCCGCCTTAATCTCAACGTCGTAGGAGGCGTTACTCCCCACATCGATGGTCAAGGTGCCGCCAGAGGCGTAAGTGGTCGAGGAGCCACCTGGCTGACTGGCGCTGGCCACCTTGGAAGCCTTGGCCAGGCTGGTCACTTCGAGGCTGTAGCTGCCCGCCACAGCCGTGTTACCCGCCGTCACGCTGGCGACAGAGCTGGAAGATGAGGTGCCACTGAGGGCATCGAAGCTACTGGAAGCCGTCGTAAGACTGGTCAGCGCCGCCTCGAAAGCTTCAAGGGCGCTTTTCAACGTGCCGATGGCCGAGATACTGGTATCGGTCTTGGTCGTCAGACGGTCGATCTGCGCCTGCTTGGGCGCTTTTTCGGACGCTATCGTGGCCTCTACGATCGCTTTGATATCAATCCCGGACCCCAGGCCTACGCTCGTGACAACCATGACAACCTCCTCGCAACGAATAATTGACGCCTAGCAGACACTCAGCAATTAACGGGCCACTCAAGCCTCTTCACGGAACAAGAGACTGCGCATGTCTTCCAGACGCGCCGCCAGCTCGAGCGCCTCTTCGGACGGAATCTGCCGAACCACTTCGCCGGAACTGCCATCAACAACCTTGACCACGACACGCCCGGTGCTGTCGTCCAGTTGAAAATTGATGTCTCGACGGATGGACTGCATGGCATTTTGCATATTGGCCACGACAGACTCCAGTTGATCGCGCGGCATTTCTGCCGATTGCTCACTGCTAGCCGAGGAATCCTCCACTTGCACTGGGGGCTGCCCGACAGGCGACTCTCTACCCACACCGGCCTGACGCTGGGTCGGCACCACGGTGCTTATGGGTGTAACGCTGGAAATGGTCATAGGTTCACCCCGCAATGGGCAAAGGGGGAAGGCTTACGCACTTCCCCCTCGACCGTGTCAGGCTTCAGCTTACTGCAGCAGACTCAGTACCGAGGAAGGCAACTGGTTGGCCTGAGCCAGGATAGCAGTAGACGCTTGCTGCAGGGTCTGTTGCTTGGTCAGCTCGGCCGTTTCAGCGGCGAAGTCGGCATCCTGAACCCGGCTACGCGCTGCGGTGCTGTTCTCGGAGATGCTGGCCAGGTTAGATACGGTGCTGTCGAAGCGGTTCTGCACGGCACCGAGGTCGGCACGCTGGCTGTCGATATTGGATATCGCCTTGTCGATGACCGCGATTGCACTTTGAGCACCTTCTGCTGAGGTGATGCTGGTATCACTGATACTGGTCAGAGCCGAGGTTACCGAGGTTCCGGTTGCGAACAAATCAGTCACACCAGCACCAGTCAACGAGTAGGCCTTGGCTGAGTTCAGCTCGACCGAACCAGTGGCGATAAAGTCTGCTGCAATTTGAGTACCAGTTCCGGAGAACTTACCCGCGCCATCCTTCACATCGATAGTTACGTTGCCATATTCCTCACCGACAGCAGTATTGCTAGGCGCACCAAAAACAATGTTCTCACCAGTGTCCGAGGTTATGACCAGCTCATCACTGCCCTCGTTGAAGTTGACACTGATACCAAGTGCGGAGGCGTTCGAGCTCAGTTGTTCAGCAAGGCTGGCGTTATCGACCACGCCAATCATGTCGACGCTCTTAGAGCCCACAGTCACACTGAAGTTAGCACCACCGCTGACAGCAGTACCAACATCCAGCTTGACGACGGTGCTTGCTGAAGCACTCAAGCCAGTGATCAGACCATCGAGTTGCTTGGCAATATCCTTGGCCGATGCACCAGCGGCGATGGTCACAGTCTGCACATCACCACTGCCGGTTACCGTAACTGCCCCCCCAGCTACACCGGTGGCATCCGGGGTGATTGCTAGGCTTTTGACTTGTTGTGAACCGATATTGGTAGCAGAGACATTACCCAAGGAAACGTTGATGGTTTCGTTGGCGTTGGCGCCGACCTGGAAGCTGGTAGTCCCGAAGGAACCATCGAGTAGGTTGCGACCACCGAAGGTGGTGGTATTGGCGATACGGGTCAGCTCAGTGGTGAGCTGCGAGTATTCGGCCTGCAGTGATGCACGGTCTTCGGCACTGTTTGAGCCGTTGGCCGACTGCAGCGACAGCTCGCGCATGCGCTGCAAGATGTTGGTGGATTCCTGCATGGCGCCTTCAGCAGTCTGCGCGATGGAGATACCATCATTGGCGTTCTTGGTTGCAACGCTCAGGCCATTGATCTGGCTAGTCAGACGGTTGGAAATCTGCAGGCCGGCGGCATCGTCCTTGGCGCTGTTGATTTTCAGGCCACTGGACAGACGCTGCATGGTGGTAGACAGGGCGTCAGCAGCTTTATTCAGGTTTTTCTGGGTGTTGAGCGATGCAATGTTGGTATTGACGGTAAGAGCCATGACGAGAACCTCGTAGTGTGGGCTTGTACGACTCCCGGCCTTGGCAACCGCCCGGGATGGCCTAGAGAGCTTTCGTTATGCTTATCGTCGCCGCACGCCAATCCTTTAGTCTTTTTTTGCTTTTTTTTCGAGCCAAAATCATGGCGCTCATCAAAAAATAAAAACCGTTTAAAAACAGCGCATTGCGCATAGCACCCTAGACAATATGAAGTCGGCCTGTTTCTTGCTGGTCGATTCAGCGACGCTCTATACGGAATCCATCATGCTTACGCCCCACCAGCAACATGAAGCCCGGGCCATTCTACAGGCCCTGCACAAGGCAGAAGCCAGGGACGATACACAGCAGCAGATCGCACTCTATCGCCAATTGCTCAAGCTGATTCCCGACATGCACCTCGGGCATGCCCAGTTGGCCAACATTCTTCTTCGCATGACTGCCGACGAAGAGGCGCTTACTCATATAGATAAAGCACTGGCGGGCCCTGCCAATGAAGATATCGACCGACTCATCTTCGACCTCATGTGTGATCGCCCACTCTTTTTAGATGACGTGGCACGGGCCAGATCCTGGTATGAGGCGTCACCAACGCGCCTGCGCTTCAAGCTCTATGCCAAAGCCCTAATCCAGAACGAAGTGCTCGATGAGGCCGAAGCCCTGCTCGCCAGGGAATTGCAAAGCCCTCATGAACTCACGCAGCAGGCGCTGCTGCTGAGCCTGCTGGGCTGGGTCTACTACGGCATGGGCCGTTTCCATGAAAGTATCGCCTGCAACCAATTGGCTCTGGAGGGTACGCCCAACGATGTGCAGCTGCATCTCAACCTGGCCCTGACCCTCGAACAGGTCAAGCGCTATCCGGATGCCATGCGTCATTATCAGCGTGCGCTGGTGCAAGAGCCGAAAAATGCCGATGCCCACAACAACCTGTCGCAACTGATGCTCAGGCTTGGTCAATTCGAGGTCGGCTGGCAACACTATGAATGGCGCTGGGCGAAGGTATTGCGTGATCAACTGCAGAATTTCCCCCAGCCACGCTGGAATGGCGAACCCCTGCATGGCCGTACGCTCCTGGTCTGGGCCGAACAGGGCATGGGCGATCAGATCATGTTCGCCAGCATGCTCCCCGACTTGCAGCACCTGGACGGCCCGCTGCTTTTCGAAGCCGCCGAACGCCTGATCCCTTTATTCACGCGAAGCTTTCCCGGTGTGCAGTTCTTCACCCGTGAAGAAGTCGGTCGTGAGCTGCGCAACGGCGTGCCATGGGTGCGTTACGGCTGGCCCGCATGCGACCTGCAGACCCCCATGGGCAGCCTGGGCATCCTGCTGCGCCGCAGCCGTCAGGATTTCACAGCGCATGCCGGTTACCTGAAGGCCGACCCGCACGAGAGCGTAAAACTGCGCAACGACTATCACCTACAATTTCCTGGCAAGCGCCTGATCGGCATTTCCTGGCGAGGCGGCACGTCGGTGACCAACTTCAAGCAGAGTCGGCGTATCGAGATGTCGCAATTGGCACACCTGGCCTGCCTGGCCGATGTGCAGCTGATCAACCTGCAATACGGGGAGGTGGAGCAAGATCTCGAACAGGCCCGCTTGCATGGCCTGCAGATATTCAATGACCGCTCGGTCGATCCGCTGCTCGACATCGACCGTCAGGCCTCGCAGATCGCCGCGCTCGACGCCGTCATCAGCATCGACAACACCACCGTACACCTGGCTGGAGCGCTGGGCGTCCCGACCCTGGCACTGCTGCCGATGAACCCGGACTGGCGCTGGGGACTGGAGGAAGGACAGAGCTTCTGGTACCCCTGCGTGCAACTGTTGCATAACGCCAGACACGACGACTGGGGCGACATCATCAAACGCTGCGCCACCATGCTAGCCACCTGAGGCCCAATCGACCGGCCAGCCCGGTTCAAGCCAAACATCGGCGTCACGCCCAGAGCCATCATCATTCGAGGTCACCATGAGCACTCCCCTCACCCAACAGGACGGCCAGTTATTCGACGCCGCTCGCCAAGCCCACGCTGCCGGGAATCTGGCGCAAGCGCAGTGCCTCTACCGAACGCTGCTCGAGCGCTATCCGCAGCAGGCTGAAGTGCATCTGGCGCTGGGCAATCTGTTGCTCGACAGCCTGCAGGAGCACGCCGCTCGTCCGCACCTGGAATATGCCCTGCACGCCTTGCCCGAAGACGTCAACGTCCGCTTTTGCTGGGCGCAATTGCTCAGCCGCGAAGGCGCGTTCGACGAGGCTCAACCCTATTTGCTGGCCGTACTCGCTGATCAACCGACGCACCTGGGCGCCCGCCTGTCGCTGGCGACGCAGAGCATGTACCGCGGACAACTGGACGAGGCCTATCATTGGCTGGGCAGCCTGGCCACTTATCACCCCAATGGCGACGCCCAGATCATCTGCAGCCAACTGGAGCTGCTGTCCGGAAAACGACAGGATGCCCAGCCCTTCTTCTGCGCCAAGGCGCGAGTCTTTTCGCGCTCCTCGACCCAGGCGGGAGGGCCACCCGGCGAACGCGAGTTGCTCGAACTCAACCCGGACAGGCATGCCGGCATACTCAACATCACGGGCTGGCCGACGCTCTATGCGGGCACGCTCAATCTGCAGATTCGCTTCAACTTCGAGGAAGTCGCCAAGAACATCGCACCGCTGTTCTACGAGAACGGCTCGGATGTCATTTATCCGCAGGAATACGCGCATATCCCCGCCCTGCGGATCGGCTACTGGTACTACCAGGGATACGTTCAGTTCAAGGGTAAGCGCAGCGCGGTGTTGTTCCGCCGAGCGGTGACGCCTAACGCCCAGGACGTGGTCGAGGTGATCGCTGCCCAGTCGCTACGCGAGACTCTCGAACTGAGCGACGCACAGGAACTGCTCTGCTACTTCGGCACGCCCGCCAGCGAGGCCGATCAGGCAGACGACTGGCTCGCCTGCAAGCTGGACATACACGAGATTTTTCTTGAGAAAGGCCAGGCCTTCGGCCGTCACCAGGCTCTGTACCAGGGCCATGAGGGTTGGAACCTGCCAGGCCAGCGCCCGACGCTACAACGCATGCGTCACTACGCACTGGAGCGCTGGCTCGACGACGATCAACGGGTGCTCGACATCGGTTGCAACATCGGCTGCTTCGGCCTGGAAGTCTCACGCCATGTGCGCCAGTACGTCGGCTTCGACATCAATGAATCGCTGATCCACATTGCCCAGCGCCTGGCCCGTCACCATGGCGTAGATAATTGCGAGTTTCGCGTCAGCGCCTTCGATGATTTTGCCAGCCGCGAAACGCAGACCTTCGACCTGATTTTCTCGTTCGCCGTGCACGTCTGGATTGGCCGGCCCATGCCCGAATACGTCAAACAACTGCGTAGCCTGCTCAACCCTGGTGGCCGCATCATCATCGAAAGCAACGATCTGGTGCGCAATGACGAGCAGTTCTTCGCCAACCTGGCCAGCTTCTACGAAGCCGGTTTCGCCCTGCTGCATCAGGGGCAACTGATGGATGATGGCGTGATCAAACGCGGGTTCTGCGTATTTCAGGACATCGCCTGAGACACTTCAGCGCGCGAGGCTTTGCGGTGCCTCGCGCCAGGGCTTACAGCTTGTTGAACAGGCTCAATTGAGAAATACGCACGAACGAAGCCTGCGCCGCCTCCAGCTTGGTCAGCTGTAGCACAAGCTTGGAGATGGCTTCGGCCATATCGGTATCGCGGATGGATGACTGGTTGCTGGTGTTGCTGATCTGCATGCTTTCGTTCTCGGTGGTCAGGGTATCGATCGCATTCAACCGGGCACCAATCGAAGATTGAGTCGCAGACACCTGATTCATGCCGTTGTCCAGGTTGCTGATTGCCGAAGCAACTGCATCACGCAACGCCAACTGCGCAGCAGTGTCACCGGCAACCGGGGTCTTGAGCGTGGCGCTGAGGCTGGTGATGGTTTCGAAGATGCTCTGGGTTTCCGCCGATTTCCCCTGCACCACGAAGGTGTCGCCAGCCGCAGCGGCATCGCTGATCTGCAGCTCCACCCCGGCAAAGCTGATGGTATCCGGGTACGTCCCGGACAGCGCACCACTGCTGATCGGCGTGCTACCGCTAAGCACGGGCTGGGCATATACCTCGTAGTCCGTGGCACTGGTGAAACGAATCTGCACACCATTGCTGGGAAACTGAGTGGTGTATGCAGTCTGGTTGGTGACGCTGCCGGAGGTGATCTGCGCCGTACTGGTATTGCTGGCGCTACGGGTAATCGCCACTTCAGTCGCCGCTACGCCAAAGGTGAAGCTGTAACCGGTCAGCAGGTCATCCAGGCTGCCCTCACCGTCGCCATCCTGCAACGCAACATCGAGTTCGAAGGTCGCCCCACGGAAGCTGATGGTAGTGCCATCGATAGCCACTGGGTCGAATGAACCGGATGTGGAAGACGCCTCACTGGTGACGTCATTACCGTTGACATCCAGGATGCGAAATTGCGTACTGCTGACCAGCTCCAATGTATAGGGCTGACCATCGCGAAAGCTCTTGTTGTACTGAGTGGTATTGGCCACCAAGCCCTGAGACAGGTAGACACGCTGACCATCGGTGTTGGGATCATTGTCCAGTCCCGACTGGGTACGACTGGCATTGACCACATTCTCGAAGATGCTCCAGCCACTGTCGTTGATGGCCAGCGAACCGGAGCCAGACACCTGCAGACTGAGACTGGTCTGGTCACCCTGGTAAGTCACCGAGCCATCGGGGTTACGTACGAAGGGCTGAACGCCACTTTTGGAACCGGCGAAAATGTAGTTACCACTGGCATCCTTGCTGTTCATCAGGTCGAGTAGCTGATCGGTGATCTGATCCAGCTCACTGGCAATGGCGCTGCGATCCTCGTCGGAAAGCGAACCACCGCCGGCCCGCACGGTCAGCTCTCGCGCCTTCTGCAAGATATTGGTCACCGATGTGAGCAGCGCTTCTTCATTGGTCAACGAGTTGGTCGCAGTGGTCATGTTGGTACTGTATTGCTTGAGCTGCTCCTGCTGCTGATCGAGCTGCAACAGGCGGGCGGCCCCGACCGGATCATCAGCCGGCGTCTGGATACGTACACCACTGGAAATCTGCTGCTGGGTCTTGACGATATCGGCATAACCCTTCTGGTAACCGGAGATGTTGGAATAGAACATCTGCGGTGTGGAGATGCGCGTGCTCATGTCGTCAGGCCTCAAAAGCTGTTGATGAGTGTATCGAACGTGGAGCGAGCAACTTGAATGATTTGCGAGGCCGCCGTGTAGTACTGCTCGAACTTGATCAGATTGGCCGCCTCTTCGTCGAGGTTCACGCCAGACAGCGACTGCTGGCTGGTAGTGGCCTGGGTAAGGATAGCCTCGGTTGCCGAGGCATCCATTTTTGCCTGATTGGTCTTGGCGCCAACGGTTTCGATCA
The DNA here is from genome assembly GCF_029814935.1 of Pseudomonas sp. GD03919. Classification (NCBI taxonomy): domain Bacteria; kingdom Pseudomonadati; phylum Pseudomonadota; class Gammaproteobacteria; order Pseudomonadales; family Pseudomonadaceae; genus Pseudomonas; species Pseudomonas sp. GD03919. The sequence goes on along the minus strand of NZ_CP104582.1, from coordinate 1,815,500 downwards.
ACGAACTGTAAGCGGTGGTCAGGCTCATGCCACTGTTGCCATTGACCGCCACAGTATTGCTGGTTTGCAGGGCCAACACGGCCAGACCATTGCGGTTGTCACTGCTGCCTTCGGCATTGAAGGCGATGCTCAGGCTATCGCCAGCTACCGGCGAGCCCGCCAGGGTCATCTCGAATGAATAAGCGCTGGGCACCGTCGGAGGATTGGCGGCGATATTGACGGTGACCTTGTTGCTCTGCCCGGGCACAATGCTGCCCGTACCAATGTTGTTACCGGAAGCATTGTAGAGGGTATAACCCTGAGCGCCACCACTGGCCGCATCGTACACCAGCTTGATCGGCATGCCGTTCTCGAGGCTGGCCTGCATGTCCGCGACAGCGGCGCTGTCATAAATGTCGATCAGAGTGGTCAGCGTTGGCTGAGTCACGCTGCCTGTGCCCACGTTGCCCGTGGTGAGCGTGGCGCTCAGTGGCGCCGCCAATGCAAACTGGTTGGCATCGGTCATGGTGACCTTGATGTCGCCGGCCGAATAGCGAGTGGGCAGGATGGTGAATTTGTCCCCTGCTGCGACGGTGCCCGCATCGAGCTGCAGCGAAAAACCATCGATCACCGGTGCCGGCGAGTCGGTGAGGTCAAAGGTGCCCATGTCCTTGCCATCGGACAGCCGTCTTACGCTGTAGCCGGTGGCACTGTTGAATGTCACTTCATAATCGCTGGCGCTGAGTTTGCTGGTGTCCTCGATGGACACGCGCAGATTACCGGTGGTGTCGCTGTTACCGGTCTGCGCAAGGCTGCGCTGCTGCTGCAGCGTCAGATCATTGATATCGCCAAAGAGCATGGCGCCGAGTTCGGCATTGAGGTCGAGCCCCTGCCCCAGCTGACTGTTGATCTGATCCGAAACCACCAACGCCAGACGCCCCAGTTCATTCATGGTGGTGTCGAGCACATCTTCACGGTAACGCAGCAACCCACCGATCTGCCCGCCGGTGATCGAGGACGTGACGTCCAGCGTTGAATAACTGTTCTGGCTAAGCTGCAGCGAGTAACGCGCAGGATCCTCGGTACTCGGCACCGCATTGAGCGTCGAAGCCGCATTACCGACGACCAGCGGCTGTCCATTGCCGATGAACAGGTTGTAATTGCCGTCCTGCTGCACCACCGTGACGCCGATCAGCTCGGAGAGTTCACGCACGGCCTCGTCGCGTTTATCGAGCAGATCGTTGGGCGAACCACCAGCCGCCGACACATTCATGATGGCCTGGTTGTATCCCGCCACGCTGGCGGCCAGGCTGTTGACCTGCTGCGTCATGCTGGAAAGCTGCTGATTGATGTAGCCGTTCTGATCCGACAACTGACCATAGATCGAGTTGAAGCGCTCGCTCAGGGTATTGGCCTGGGTCAGCAACAACTGCCGCGAGGCGGTATCGGTCGGGCTGGCTGCGGCGGTCTGCAGGGCTGCGAAGAAATTCGCCATCACGGCGGTGATACCGGTGGTGCTGTCGGCCAGCAGTGAGTTGACCTGGTTGATCTGCGTCAGATAAGTCTGCGCATCACCGTCCAGCGCCGTCGCGGTACGCACCTGCGTCGTCAGGAAATCGCTGTAGATACGCCGCACGTCGGTAATCGAGGCGCCACTGCCAAGATAGGTCGCCCCCAGTTTCTGCGAGGCATTGGAAACCTGGGTCACCTGCTGGCGGGTGTAGCCGGCGGTATCGGTATTGGTGATGTTGTTACCGGTCACGGACAGCGCGGTCTGGCTGACACGCAGGCCGGAAACGCCAATCGAGAGAAGATCAGCCATGAATCACCTCAAAGCGTCCGTGTTGTTGCCACATCGCTGCGGGCGATGGTCTGGTAGGTTGCATCGATCTTGCGTGCGATTTGATTGATCTTGCGGGCGTACTGCGGGTCGGTGGCATAACCGGCTGCCTGCAGTTCGCGCACGAACGTCTCCGAGTTATCCGTTTTGGACAGCGCATTTTGATAACGCGGGTTGCTCTGCAGGAAATCCACCAGGTCGTGGAAGCTCTGCTTGTACGAGTCATACGCCCGGAAACTGGCGGTTTCGCGCACCATTTGGCCTTCACGGTATTCGCTGGTCACGGCGCGCGCGGCCTCGCCCTGCCACTGCCCATGGGTCTTGATGCCAAACAGGTTGAAGCTGCTGTCGCCGTCACTGCGCCGCAGGATCGACTTGCCCCAGCCGGTTTCCAGCGCAGCCTGCGCTACCAGGTAGTGCGGCTCGACGCCGATACGATCGGCCGCCTCCTGAGCCAGTGGCAGCATGGTCTGCACGAAGTCCTGCGCCGAAGCGAATGCCGCCTTGCCCTTGGCCAGTGGTGGCTGAGCCACGCTACGTGGCGTCGTCTTCTGGGGTTCGGCGAGCGCCTTCTCGCTACTGTCCTTTTTCGCCACCCAGTCAGCACCGTTATTGAGCTGACCCTCGCTGCTGGAGACGATGCCTGCCAGCAGACGATCTTCCAGGCGTGACGGCAGCGACAGGCGCCGGCGGTTGAGCAGCGCAGCCTGCGACACAGGCGCCTCGTCTGCATTCTTGCTGCTCGCCTTGTCTGCGCCCGACTCACCCTGCTGCACGACAGTACCAAAGGGGCTGCTGCGCGCAGGCTCACCACGCAGACGGCTCATTTGCCGTACCAGAACATCGGCCAAGCCAATGCCCCCACCCTCGCGTGACAGGCTGATGGACAATTGCTGATCGTGCATTTCCTGATAGTGGCGCGTGGTATCACTGTCGAACAGACTGTCCTTGGCAACCGCCTCGTTGGCCGAACGCATCGACTTGAAGATCTGGTTGATGAACAGCGCCTCGAACTCCTGAGCGACACGCCGAACGTTACCCTCGCTGTCGCGCTGTTCGCCATTTTTCATGCCGGCCAGGCGATTGAGATCGGTATAAGCCCCAGAGTCGCTGACCGTACGTGTACCACCGAGCAAGGTATTCATAGGGCCACCTCAAATAACGATCAGGTCAGCCTGGAGCGCGCCTGCCTGCTTGAGCGCCTCCAGAATGGCCATCAGGTCGGAAGGCGCTGCGCCCACCTGGTTTACCGCACGCACGATTTCATCAAGGCTGGTGCCGGGGCCGAACTTGAACATCGGTTTGGCCTCCTCTTCCGCCCCCACGCGCGAGCGAGGCACTACGGCCGTCTGCCCACCGGAAAGGGCGTCTGGCTGACTGACGATGGGGTCTTCGGTGATGGTCACGGTCAGGCTGCCATGGGTCACGGCTGCCGGCTGCACCTTGACGTCCTGGCCGATGACGATGGTGCCGGTGCGCGAGTTGATGATGACCTTGGCCACCGCTTTGCCGGCCTCGACCTGCAGGTTTTCCAGAATCGACAGGTAGTCGACACGCTGGTTGGGGTCGAGCGGCGCGCTGACGCGAATCGAGCCACCATCGATGGCCTGGGCGACGCCGGGGCCGAGCAGATCGTTGATCTGGTCGACGATGTTCTTCGCCGTGGTGAAATCGGGGCGATTGAGGTTCAGGGTCAGGTAGTTGCCCTGATCGAAGCCGCTCGGCACCGGACGCTCAACCGTAGCCCCGCCCGGAATGCGGCCAGCAGAAGGCACGTTGACGGTGATCCGCGAACCATCGGCGCCACTGGCATCGAAGCCCCCTACGACCAGGTTGCCCTGCGCGATGGCGTAAACGTTGCCATCGATACCCTTGAGCGGCGTCATCAGCAGGCTGCCACCGCGCAGACTCTTGGCATTACCGATGGATGAAATGGTGATATCGATGGTCTGGCCAGGTTTGGCGAACGCCGGTATATCGGCATGCACGGACACAGCCGCGATGTTCTTGAGCTGCACGTTGCCACCTGTCGGCACCTTGATGCCGAACTGCGCCAACATGTTGTTGAACGTCTGTACGGTGAACGGTGTCTGGGTGGTCTGGTCCCCAGTACCGTTGAGACCAACGACCAGGCCGTAACCGATCAGCTGGTTACTGCGCACGCCCTGAATGGATGCCAGATCCTTGAGGCGCTCGGCCTGCGTCGGCAGGCTCAGCAGCATGCACGCGAGCATGATGACCAGCAGCAACCAGTCGTTGGCGCCACGGTGACGGTAACCACGATGAGCAACCGCGAACTGCCGGCGGCAGGACGTGCTCTGCGCTTCACGCACGCAGCCCTTCTTCGGCTCGCGAATCCGCCCGTCGGCAAAGGCTTGGCGCACAGCGCTCGTACCAGAAAAGGTCAGGGGCCATTTCATTTTCATACCCCTCAAAACGGCCACATCGGGCTCAAGAAGAAACGACTCAACCAACCCGGCTGGCTGGCATCGGCAAACGAGCCGGTGCCAGAATAGGTCAGGCGCGCATCGGCGATACGGGTCGAGGACACGGTATTGCTGCTGGAGATATCGTCGGCGCGGACCAGCCCGGAGATACGTACCATTTCATCGCCGGTATTGAGGGTCAACCACTTCTCGCCACGCACCACCAACACTCCATTGGGCAGCACTTCCGCCACTGTCACGGTGACCGAGCCGCTGAGGCTGTTGCTCTGCGCGGCAGTGGAGTCACCCTGATTGCTGCGAGTACCACTGAACTGGGAACTCAGCGTCATCGGGTTGCGCGTCAATGGGTTGGTGGCCGATACCGCACCGCCGAACAGCGAGGTCAGGCCGATATTGGCCGAGCTGTCCTTGCTAATATCGGAGCTGGCCGCCTTGCTCGCCTGGGTACGCTCTTCCAACGTGATGGTAATGATGTCACCGATGCGGAACGCCTTGCGATCATCGAACAGATTGGTCTCGAAGCCGGCCTGATAGATCGCACCATTGGTCGCGCTCGCCGGCAATGGCGTGCGTGGTAGCACCGGCGCGTAATAGGGGTCGTCGGCTTTGGGCGTTGGCGCCATGCAGCCAAACAACGACACGCAGAACGGCAAAAGAATATAAAGACCTTTCATTGCATACCTCACATCACAGACGCTCATGCTGCACCCAGCTCAATCAGCATCAGAGATTCTGATTGACGAACTGCAGCATCGAGTCAGCCGTGGAAATCACTTTGGAGTTCATCTCATAAGCACGCTGGGTGGTGATCATATTGACCATCTCCTCAACCACGCTGACGTTGGAGTTCTCCAGGGTGTTCTGCAGCACGGTGCCCAAGCCATTGAGGCCCGGCGTACCCACTTGGGGCGCCCCGCTGGCTGCAGTTTCCAGGAACAGGTTGTTACCGATGGCCTGCAACCCAGCCGGGTTGATGAAGTCGGCCGTCTGCAGATTGCCGATGACCTGAACCGCCGGATTATTGGCAGTGGTCACCGAAACCGTTCCATCCTCACCGACGGTGAACGTCTGGGTCTCGGCGGGTACGACGATGGCAGGCTCCAGGGCAAAACCGTTGGAGGTCACGACCTGCCCATCGGAGTTAAGGTGAAAAGTACCGTCACGCGAATAGGATACGGTGCCGTCAGGCAGTAGAACCTGAAAAAAGCCTCGGCCATTGACGGCCATATCCAACGGCTGATCGGTGGTCTGCAGACTGCCCGAGGTGAAGTTTTTCTGCGTTCCGACGATCCTTACCCCGGTGCCCAATTGCAGACCTGATGGCAACTCGCTGTCCTGCGTAGTCTGGCCGCCTGGCTGACGCCGAATTTGGTAGAGAAGATCCTGAAACTCGGCACGATCACGCTTGAAGCCGGTGGTCGATACGTTCGCCAGGTTGTTGGAAATCACCGACAGGTTCATATCCTGTGCGGAGAGGCCGGTCTTACTGACCCATAATGCTGGAAGCATGTCTATCTCCTCGCCCTCGCCGGGCGGAACTCATTAGCTGACTTGCATGATCCGGGCCATGGACTCTGATCCTTCCTTGGCCGTGTTCATCATTTTCACGTGCAATTCAAACTGCCGGGAAAGCGCCAGCATGGAGGTCATCTCGGCGACCGCGCTGACGTTACTGCTTTCGAGAAAACCCGAGTTGAGGCGAACATTGGCATCTGCTTCAAATGGCTGGCCTGTGCGCGAGTGGATAAGACCATCGGTTTCCTTGCGGATTTGCGCGGTATCGGGGTTGACCAACTTGATCCGGTCGACTTCGGCCAATACGTTTGGGGCCTCACCGAGGGCGCGGATACTGATGGTGCCGTCCTGGCCGATTTCCACCTTCTGCTCAGGCGGTACCGCAATCGGCCCGGCATTGCCCATGACCGGCAAACCATTGCCGGTGCGCAACACGCCCAGCGCATCGACAGTCAAGCTGGCGGTGCGCACATACGCCTCGTTGCCATCGGGGGCCTGCACGGCGATCCAGCCGTCTCCCTCGATGGAGACGTCCATATCACGCCCGGTTTCCTGCAAGGCACCTGGCGTAAAGTCGGTGCCGGGGCGCTCGGACATCGCATACACGCGCGCCGGATAACTGTCGCCGAAAACCGGCATGGCACGCGCCTGCTCAAGGTCGGCGCGAAATCCGCTGGTAGAGATATTCGCCAGGTTGTTGGCATGAGCCTTCTGTGCCAGGGCGTTCTGGCTGGCACCCGTCATCGCCACATACAGCAACTTGTCCATCTCGACCTCCGCCTGAAAAACCACAATCACAGGGTTTTTAGCAAGGTACGTGCCACAACCAAAAATAAATATTAAGCTACTGTTTTTAAAAGAAAAAAGCCTCTCGCAAGGAGAGGCTTCAACAATGGAGACGGCAAGAATCTGCCGCCGAAATCATCAACGGATATTGATGATCGTCTGCGCGATCGCGTTCTCGGTCTCGATGGTCTTGGCGTTGGCCTGGTAGTTGCGCTGCGCCACGATCAGGTCGACGAGCTGCCCTGTCAGATCGACGTTGGAGTCTTCCAGCGCCCCCGCCGCAATCGAACCGAGCGTACCGGAAGTCGGCGTCCCGATCACCGGCTCACCAGAGGCCAGCGACTGCCTCCAGGCCGTGCCACCAACCGGGGTGAGGCCTTGCATGTTGGCAAAGGTCGCCAGGGCCACCTGCCCGATCACCTCGGACTTGCCATTGGTGTAAGTGGCAAACAATTGCCCGGTTTCATCGAAGGACAAACCCGACAATTGCCCGGTGGTGTAGCCATCCTGCGCCAAGCTGTTCACTGCGAAGTTGGTGTTGGTCTGGCTTGCCTTGCGCAGATCCAGGGTAACGCCGGTAGCGCTGGCAGCAGCGCCATTGGAGCCCCAGGTGACCGGATCGGTCGTAGCATCGGTGATTGTCGCTGGAATCCAGTTGGCCAGGCTCAGCGTGCCATCGCCATTATCACCAAAATCACCAAATACAATATTGTCCGTATCCAGCGCGCCTGCGGTGGTGAACGGCAACGTGGCCTGGTACGGGTCCGTACTGGTCGGATCGCCCGGGTTACGCCCATCCACCAGCACGTACATGCTCCACTGGTTGCTCGCATCCTTGACGAAGTATTGCGTCATGGTATGCGCATTACCCTGCGTGTCATACAGGCTCACGGAGGTCGACCAGTTATAGGAAGTTGACACAGTAGAATCGAAGGGCGAGCTAGTGGGTATGCTGGCCGACGAATTGAGCGCGAGACTCTGAGTGACAAGCGAGGTGGCGTTAGGCTCCTGGTTACTGGTATCGACCACCAGATTGGTCAGCACCCCATTGACTAGATTGCCGTCAGCATCGACGCCATAGCCCATCAGGTTGTTGCCAGCGCTGTTGACCACATTGCCATTACTGTCGACCTTGAAGGCACCGGCCCGCGTATACAGCTGGCTACCACCGTCATTGACGATAAAGAAGCCACTGCCATTGATGGCCAGGTCGAGACTGTTATCGGTGTAGCTGATATTGCCCTGGGTAAACTGCTGGGCGATATCCGATGTGATCACGCCACTGCCGATCGAGTTGCTCCCCGTGCCGAACATGCTGCTGGCATAGAGATCGGCGAACTCCGCACGCGAATATTTGAAGCCGGTGGTCCCGGTGTTGGCAATGTTGTTACCCGTCACGTTCAAGTATGAACTGGCAGCCTTCAAACCGCTCAATGCTGTATTGAATGTCATGCTCGCGTCTCCCTTACATCGATCGCTTACTGGCCGATATTGATTACTTTGGACAACGCAATACTGCCTACACCGGCCAGATTGAGCGTCATGTCACTTGTTCCAGAACCCAGCGTCACACTGCTGACCGCTGCCGGCAGGTAGGTCTCAAGGGCCGTGGATTTGCCATCCAGCGAGGCCGACGCCTTGAAGGTGTAGGTGCCGGACGGCTGCGCCACTCCGCTGGCGTTAGTGCCATCCCAGGTGAAGCTGACGTTGCCGCCTTTGGTCTGGCTGTCGAGCGCAATGGTCTTGACCAAACTGCCTGCCGAGTCATAGACGCCGACCGAAATACCATCGGCTGCGGACGGGAGCACGACGCTACCCGTCATGCCGGCGGCGCCATCGACATAGGTACTACTGGCCGATACCGTCACGCTGCGCCCCACCAAGGAGGACGCCTGGAGTGCTTGCGAGGACTGATAGGAACTCAGCAACGAGTCCATCGAACTCGAGATGTTGGTGAGGCTTTCCAGGCTGCTGAACTGGGCGAGCTGAGCCACGAACTCACTGTTGTCCTGCGGATCCAGCGGGTTCTGGTTGTTCATCTGCGTTACCAGCAGCATCAGAAAGTCATCCTTGCCCAGGCTGGAGTAACTGGATTCGTTGGTGCTGCTGGTCGAGGTGCCGGAGTAAGTCGACAGCACGCTGCTGGAAACAGTCTCTGTGGTGCTCATGGCTATGTCCTTACTGACCCAGGGTCAGAACCTTCTGCAGCATGGTCTTGGCGGTATTCATCATTTCCGCATTGGTTTGAAAGGCTCGGCTGGCCGAAATCATGTCGGCCATTTCCTCGACCACATTGACGTTCGGATAGAACACGTAGCCATCCGCATTCGCTGCCGGATGACTGGGCTCGTAGCGCATGTCCAGATTGCTCTGATCCTCGACGATGCCGAGCACCTGCACCCCACTCCCCGCCTCGTCCTGCTCGGCGAACAGCGAACCACTACCACTGTTCTGCGACTGCTGGAACACGGTGGCGAACACCGGATGACGGGCACGGTAGGTCTGCTCGATACTCGAAGAGACAGACTCCGCGTTGGCGATATTGCTGGCCACGGTATTGAGGCGAGTGCTCTGGGCACTCATGCCGGTTCCGGCGATATTGAAAACACTGGCAAGGGACATGGCCTGACTCCTTATTCGCCGCGCAGGGCTGCAGTCAGCCCTTTGAATTTGCTGTTGAGAAAGGTAAAGCTGGCCTGGAACTGCACCGCGTTCTCGGCGTAGTTCGACTGCTCGATCTGCAGATCCACGGTGTTCTGATCCAGCGAAGGCTGCATCGGAATACGGTAGGGCATCTCGGCCTCGCCACTGAGTACACCGTCAGCGGCGATATGACGGCTGTCGGTACGGTTCAGCGATACCGGGCCACGCTGCTGACGCGCGCTTTCGGCAGCCAGCACGCTGGCAAAGTCGAGATCACGCGCCTTGTAGTTCGGCGTATCGGCATTGGCGATATTGTTGGCCAGCACCTCGGCGCGCTGGGCGCGGAAACCGAGAGCCTGTTCATGGATACCGAGTGCTCTACCGAAGTTGATGCTCATGCTCTGAACCTTTGCCGCAGGGGCCGTCTGATCACTGTTGCCAGAGATAAAGCAAAGGCTGTGCCATATAAAAAATCACATATAAATCAAATAATTAGTGATTAATCCAGACAGACAGAAGGGCAAAGCGGCAAGGACTTACCGCCCTCAGGCAAACAGGCGGCAAGGCCAGTCCGGCCAATTGCCGCCTGCAGCGCAGAAGGCGACGTTACCGGGCAGATGGAGCGAGCAGGCGGTCGATACGCTCGCAATCCTGCTCGCGGCGAACTTCGGCGAACAGCGCCACCGCCTCCGGGTAGGTTCGGGTCAGCATGGCCAGCCATTGCTTCAGGCGCCCCGGCGCATAGCGCGGGGCCAGCTTGCGCCGTGCCTGCTGCCAGAAATCGAGCAACAGAGGCTGCAGCTCTGCCCAGCTCATATCCTCAGGCTCCAGGCCCGCCCGGACTGCGGCGACCTGCCGGGCCAAACCGGGACGCGACACCAGCCCACGCCCCAGCATGATGTCATCCACACCACTGATCTCACGGCAGCGACGCCAATCGTCCAGCGTCCACACTTCGCCATTGGCGAACACCGGCACGCTGACGACATCCTGCACCCGCGCCACCCATTCCCAGTGCGCCGGCGGCTTGTAGCCTTCGACCTTGGTGCGCGCGTGCACGACGATCTGGCTCGCCCCACCCTCGGCCAGTGCCCGCGCGCAATCCAGCGCACCCTCCTTGCCTTCGAAGCCCAGACGCATCTTCGCCGTTACCGGAATCTCGGCCGGCACCGTACGGCGCACTTCACGAACGATGGCATGCAGCAGCTCCGGCTCCTTGAGCAGCACCGCACCACCGCGCGATTTGTTCACCGTTTTGGCCGGGCAGCCGAAGTTGAGATCGACCACCGGCGCGCCGAGCGTGCAGGCAAAAGCAGCGTTGTCGGCCAGGCACTGTGGGTCGGAGCCGAGAAACTGCACACGCATGGGCGTACCGGCGCGCGTGCGAGAACCGTTGAACAACTCGGGGGCGAGCTTGTGGTAGGTGGCTGCCGGCAACAATCGTTCGCTGACGCGAATGAATTCGGTGACGCACCAATCGATGCCACCAATACGGGTCAGTACGTCGCGCAGAATCTCGTCAACCAGCCCCTCCATAGGCGCCAGGGCGATTTGCATGAACTTGTCCGGATAAATGGGGGCGCACAGTTTAAGGGGTCGCGCGCGCCGTGCAAGATCGGCGACACGGCTACAGACGCCAAATGGAGGCCTGACCATGTGCCGGACCATCCTTGCCAGGCTCAGCCCTGGCGTGCACACCTGCCTGGATCTGACCAACGGCGAACGAAGCTTCACCACGGCCATGTCGCCCGATGGCTATTGCGCCGGTAGCGGATCGGCTGTCACGCAATCGGTGTTATTGCGCCCCGGTGAAACCTGCCATTTTTGCGGTGACGATCGAAGGGCAGCAGGTCTTTCTCGCGCCACTGACCGATTGAGCCGCCTTACAACTGCGAATAAGGCGGCATCAGCGCCTTGCCATAGCCCTCGACGAACTCCGGCGGCATGCGCTTGGGGCGACCACTGGACAGCTCGATACACACGAAGGTGGTTCTGGCACGCAGCAAGGTTGCACCGTCTTCCGGGCGCACCAACTGAAAACGCCGATCCATCTTCAGACGCTGGTCCGACTCGACGATCCAGGTAGCCATCTGCAGTTGCTGCCCTTCATAGGCACTGGCCAGATAATCGATCTCATGGCGCACTACGGCCATGGCCCGGTCGAGACGACGATACTCGACCAGATCCAGCCCCAGAAACTGCGAATGACGCCAGGCGCAGCGCTCCAGCCAACTGACGTATACGGCGTTGTTGGCATGACCAAGGCCATCGATGTCCTCGGCGCTCACCTCAATATCGATGACGAACGGGCTGGGCAATTCCCACTGCATGGCTATCTCTCCAGATTTGCCGATCACGTGCCAGTCAATGTGCTGCAGACACGAGGGCAGCTAGCATACGCCGCACGGAAGATCCCTGCAGCGCCAGGCTTTGATCGCACCCGCGCAGCACGCCATAATGCCGCGCATTCGCCTGAGAGCCCGAGAACGAGCAATTGATTGCCACCCTGCGCCTGTTGATGCTGATGCTGCTACCGGCACTGTGCTGGGCCAACAGCCTGAGCCTGAGTATCGGCCTGCATGCCGGCATACCGAGCACCCCCAACTGTATCGAACACTGGCTCGAACTGGCCGATCGCGCGCTCTATCGCGCCAAGGCAGAAGGCCGTAATCGCGTTATCGGCTATCAGGACAACGCCTGCGACGACGCTTGAGAGCAAGAGCCCGGTATTGCCTGCCAATCAGGCGCACAACAAAAAGGGGCCGCTTCCTGAGAAGCAGCCCCTGGTTCCGCAATTGCGGCAAGAAAATGGCGTCCCCTAGGGGACTCGAACCCCTGTTACCGCCGTGAAAGGGCGGTGTCCTAGGCCACTAGACGAAGGGGACGAAACCTTCGAACGACAAGGCCAGCACCCGGCTGGCCTGATCAGTGTTTGGTGGAGCTAAACGGGATCGAACCGTTGACCTCTTGCATGCCATGCAAGCGCTCTCCCAGCTGAGCTATAGCCCCGAAACCTTGCGGTCAGCTCGCAACACTTGCGTGCAGCGACTGGAAAATGGCGTCCCCTAGGGGACTCGAACCCCTGTTACCGCCGTGAAAGGGCGGTGTCCTAGGCCACTAGACGAAGGGGACAAAACCTTCGAAGAACAAGGCCAGCACTCGGCTAGCCTGGTCAGTGTTTGGTGGAGCTAAACGGGATCGAACCGTTGACCTCTTGCATGCCATGCAAGCGCTCTCCCAGCTGAGCTATAGCCCCAAAACCTTGCGGTCTGGCTGCAACACCTGAGCGTTACGGCTGGAATAAATGGCGTCCCCTAGGGGACTCGAACCCCTGTTACCGCCGTGAAAGGGCGGTGTCCTAGGCCACTAGACGAAGGGGACGCAAGACCCTTATCGCGAATCGACTTTCATCGACTCTGGCACTCCCGAAGGAGTCGAGATTGGTGGAGCTAAACGGGATCGAACCGTTGACCTCTTGCATGCCATGCAAGCGCTCTCCCAGCTGAGCTATAGCCCCATCTCGAGGACGGGGCGCATGTTAAGAGCGCCCCGATTGGCTGTCAACCATATTTTTCCCGCCAGCCAAAAGTTTTTACCACTAGAACAATTACTTAGGGATGTTCTGGAAAAACCATCAAGCGTCGCGCCCACGCATGCGGTAGACAGGCGATTCGCAGCGTCTACGGGCTCACCTGTAAGCGAATCCAGCCAGGCCGCTACCGATACCTGCGCCGCCCCGTGGCCTCGAGTGCCAGCAAACGCATATCCGCTTCAGCCAGCACAGCCAGACGCTCGCCTTTGTCCAGGCGCTTCCAACCCTTGATTTGTGCTCGGCTACGACCACAACCGAGGCAGATATCCTTATCGAACTCGCAAACCTTGATGCACGGACTCTTGCTCACTGGACCTCCTGAACCACCGGGAATCGAATGCAGGCAGCTTAAGGGCCGAACGGCAAACCGCGAGATTGAAGTATTCGATGAAAGGCTTAAACACGCTCAATGCAACGGCTGATCGCCGTCGAGGTCGGCCATGTCGTCTTCGCGAACCGCCTCTGCCTCGGCGTCTTCGACCAGGCGCAAGTCATCGAAATCGGTCTTGAGCCCCTGCTCCATGTCGTCCAGCTCGGCCAGCAGGCTGCGGAAGCTGGTTTCCTCGCGCGGCTCAGCGGCTTCACCATCTTCCTGCAGGGCCAGATCGGCGCGTGCTTGCAGACCGGCCGGCACCTCGGCGTCGTCATCCAGCGCCAGTTCGGGCTCCGACTCCAGTTCGCGCAAGGCAGCGAGCGGTGGCAGTTCGTCGAGACTTTTCAGGTTGAAGTGATCGAGAAAGCCCTTGGTGGTGGCGAACATCGCCGGGCGCCCCGGCACATCGCGATAACCCACCACGCGAATCCACTCGCGTTCGAGCAGCGTCTTGGTGATGTTGCTGTTGACCGCCACACCGCGTACGTCCTCGATCTCGCCACGGGTGATGGGCTGGCGGTAGGCGATCAGCGCCAGGGTTTCCAGCAGCGCACGGGAGTAGCGCTGCGGGCGCTCCTCCCAGAGCCGGCCGACCCAGGGCGCGAAGCGCTCACGCACCTGCAGGCGATACCCCGAGGCCACCTCCTTCAGCTCGAAGGCGCGGCCTTCACAGGACTGGCGAAGCACTTCCAGCGCCGCCTTGAACTGCTCAGGCTCGGGCCGCTCGCCCTCCTCGAACAGCTCGAAGAGACGCTCGAGCGACTGCGCCTTGCCGGAAGCCAGCAGAAAGGCTTCGAGCAACTGGGCCAGGTCTTTGGGGTCGTTCAGGTTCATTCGGCACGGGCTCGGACATGGATAACGGCGAAGGGCTCATTCTGCACCAGCTCAACCAGAGATTCCTTGATCAATTCGAGCACTGCCATGAAGGTCACCACCACACCAAGGCGCCCTTCCTCGGCGCTGAACAGCTCGACGAACGGTACAAACGCCCCACCCTTGAGACGCTCCAGCACTTCGCTCATGCGCTCGCGGGTGGACAATGCCTCGCGGGTAACCTGGTGGCTCTCGAACATGTCCGCGCGGCGCAGCACCTCGGCCATGGACAGCAATACCTCTTCCAGGCTGACGTCCGGCAGCAGCTTGCGCGCGCGGGCTTCGGGCGCATCCAGTTTGGGGACGGTGACATCACGGCCGACGCGCGGCAGTTCGTCGATACCTTCGGCAGCGGCCTTGAAGCGCTCGTACTCCTGCAGACGGCGAATCAGCTCGGCGCGCGGATCGTCCTCTTCCTCTTCGGCCTCTGCCGAGCGCGGCAGCAGCATGCGCGACTTGATCTCGGCGAGCATGGCGGCCATCACCAGGTATTCGGCTGCCAGCTCCAGGCGCACCGAATGCATAAGCTCGACATAGCCCATGTACTGTTTGGTGATCTCGGCCACGGGAATGTCGAGGATGTCGATGTTCTGCTTGCGAATCAGATACAGCAGCAGATCCAGCGGCCCCTCGAAGGCTTCGAGGAAGACCTCCAGCGCATCCGGAGGAATGTACAGGTCGAGCGGCAGTTCGGTGACCGCCTCGCCATAGACCAGGGCGAACGGCAGCTCCTGCTGGGCGCCGGCCTGGCTGTCCGGGGTTGGCGTGACGGGCTCGCTCATCGACTGGGGCTCCTTCAGCGGTAATTCAGGCCCATGGCCATGCGTACGTCGGCCAGGGTTTCGCGGGCTTCGTCACGCGCGCGTTCGGCGCCTTCGGCGAGGATGCTGCGCACCAGGTCGGGGCTGTCCTCGTAATCGATGGCGCGCTGCTGCAGTGGCGCCAGCTCGGCTTGCAGGGCCGAGCACAGTGCGTTTTTGCAGTCGAGGCAACCAATCGAGGCGCTGCGACAGCCCTCGATCACCCAGTGCAACTGCTCGTCGCTGGAATACAGCTGGTGCAGCGACCACACCGGACAGCGCTGTGGCTCACCTGGATCATCACGGTGTACACGCGCCGGATCGGTGGGCATGCACCGCAGTTTTTCCTCGAGCTCGGCATCGCTGTCGCGCAGGAATATGGCATTACCGCTGGATTTGGCCATCTTTTGTCCATCCAGGCCAGGCACCCGCGAAAACTCGGCAAGAATCGGCTGCGGCTCGCTCAGAATCACCTTGCCGCCACCTTCCAGATAGCCGTAAAGGCGTTCCTGGTCGCCGAGGGTGAGGCTGGTCTGCTCCTTGAGCAAAGCCCGCGCCGTCTCCAGCGCCTGGACGTCACCCTGCTCCTGATAGGCCTTGCGCAGGTTGCTGTAGAGCTTGCCGAGCTTCTTGCCCAGCTTGCCGATGGCCGCTTCAGCCTTCAGCTCGAAATCCGGCTCGCTGCCATACAGGTGGTTGAAGCGGCGCGCCACGTCGCGGGCAAATTCGATGTGCGGCAACTGATCCGCACCGACCGGCACCTGGCCGGCGCGATAGAGCAGGATGTCCGCCGCCTGCAGCAGCGGGTAGCCAAGAAACCCGTAGGTGAAAAGATCCTTGCCGCTCTGTCGCTCCTGCTGCTCCTTGTAGGACGGCACGCGCTCGAGCCAGCTGAGCGGACAGATCATCGACAGCAGCAGGTGCAGCTCGGCATGCTCCGGCACCTGCGACTGCACGAACAGTGTCGCCGAGCTGGGACTGACGCCTGCGGCCAGCCAATCCACCGCCATGTCCATGACATGCTGGGAAAGTTGGCCGGCCTCGGCGTAATCGGTGGTCAGCGCATGCCAGTCGACGATGCAGAAGAAGCAGTCGTACTCGTGCTGCAACTTGACCCAGTTCTTCAGCACGCCGTGATAGTGCCCAAGGTGAAGACGACCGCTCGGACGCATCCCTGACAGCACCCGACGCGCGGAGTCATTAAAGCTCAAACCGTTCCATCCAAAGTCCAGACGAGGCCAGGGAGTATAGGGTAGCTGCGCCCCCGGCGGAAAATCCGCCGTCAGAGATCGCTGAACGGCGTCGGATCACCGCAACCGACGCGCAACACTTGCGGGCTCTCATCAGCCAGACTGACCACGGTGGACGCTTCCAGCCCGCCAAAACCGCCGTCGATGATCAGGTCGACCTGATGCTCGAGCACCTGGCGCATTTCGTAAGGGTCGGACATCGGCAGTTCATCGCCCGGCATGATCAGGCTGACGCTCATCAGCGGCTCACCCAACTGCTCCAGCAGCGCCAGCGCGATGGGATGGCTGGGCACGCGAATACCGATGGTACGGCGCTTGGGATGCAGCAGCATGCGCGGCACTTCGCGGGTGGCATTGAGGATGAAGGTGTAAGGGCCGGGCGTGTGATTTTTCAGCAGGCGAAAGGCAGCGGTGTCGACCTTGGCAAACAGCCCGATCTGCGACAGATCGCGGCAAACCAGGGTGAAGTTGTGCTTGTCATCGAGCTGACGCAGACGACGAATGCGCTCTACCGCATTCTTGTCGCCGGTCGCGCAACCCACTGCATAGGAGGAATCGGTCGGATAGACCACCACGCCGCCACCACGAATGATTTCCACGGCCTGTTTTACCAGGCGCGCCTGCGGGTTTTCCGGATGAATCTGGAAGAATTGACTCACGTTTGCTTCCTGCTCATGAAGTGACAGCGGATGGCTGTGCATGCTCGAAACGCTCCCAGAGCGCAGTCAGATCGTCGGGCAGCGGCCGGTACATACCCAGCTCGGACCAGTCGCCCGGCGCATGAAAATCACTGCCGACGCTGGCCATCAAACCAAACTCACGGGCCAGAATCGCCAGGCCACCAACCTGCTCGGCCGGCTGCATGCCGTTGACCACTTCCAGCGCGTGGCCACCGGCTGCCGCGAAGTCGGCAACCAGACGGCGACGCTTACTGCGCGTGAAATCGTATTGCCACGGGTGCGCCAGGCTGATCCAGGCCCCGGCCGCGCGCAAAGTGGCAACGGCTTCTTCCAGCATAGGCCAATGCTGCTTGACGTCACCCAATTTGCCCGAACCCAGCCACTTGCGAAACGCCTCGGCACGGTCGCGCACATGTCCGGCACGCACCAGAAACTCAGCGAAATGTGGACGTGCCGGCGCGTTACCGCTGTCGCCCAACGCCTGCTGGACAGCGCGCGCGCCCTCCAGAGCACCGGGCATACCCTTGGCGGCGAGGCGTCGGTCGATCTCCTCGGCACGCTGCCAGCGCCCGTGATGCAGGGCCTCGATGGCCGCACAGAGCGCCGGCGCCTCGCGCTCGAAGGCATAGCCCAAGACATGAATGGTGGCACCACCCCAGGTACAGGACAGCTCGATACCATTGACCAGCTTCACGCCCAATGGCGCTGCCGCCAGGCGCGCTTCATCGAGCCCTTCCAGCGTGTCATGATCGGTCAGCGCCAGCAGCCGTACGCCACGCTCATGGGCTCTGGCCACCAGAACAGCGGGCGCCAGGACGCCATCGGAGGCGGTACTGTGGCAGTGCAGATCGACAATCATGGCGGCGCTTTCGTTGACATTGATGTTTGTTATTATGCCTCACATCTGCGCCAAGGCTGTTACCGCATCGCGCAAATGCTCCCCGCCCTCGCTTCGACCCCATATAAGGATTGAGATGCTCTACGCCATCATTGCCACCGACGTCGAAAACTCCCTGGAAAATCGCCTGGCTACCCGCCCCGCTCACCTCGCCCGCCTGGAACAGTTGAAGCAGGAAGGTCGCCTGCTGCTGGCCGGGCCACACCCGGCCATCGACAGCAACGACCCAGGCCCGGCAGGCTTCAGTGGTAGCCTGGTGGTCGCCGAGTTCGACTCGCTGGACGCGGCACAGAAATGGGCCGACGCAGATCCCTATCGCACTGCCGGCGTGTATGCCAGCGTGCTGGTCAAACCGTTCAAGAAAGTGCTGCCCTGATCTGCTGCCATCCACGCCCCTTTGGACCAATAAGGAAACGCAATGCGCTCACTCCCGCTGTCCCTGCTGGCCACCGTGATGCTGACTTGCGCGATGGCCCAGGCCGAAGATGAGATTGCTCAGCCCGCAGCTGCTGCACCTGCAGTCGACAGTCAAAACCAGGCGCTGCAACAGCGTCTGGAGCAAAGCGAGCAGCTACGCAACGAGCAACAAGCCAGCAGCGCCGTACAATTGCAGCGCCTGCGCCAGGAAAACCAGCGTCTGCGCCTGCAACTCAAGGAAAGCCAGGCGCAGGCTCAGCCGCGACTGCTCAGCGAGGAGCAAACCTGGTTTGCCCTGGGGGCGGCCCTGAGCCTGGTTTCCATGGTATTCGGCGCCCTGCTGCGTGGGCGACGCAAGAGCCGTCGCGAATGGATCAACTAGCACCATGAGCCGCTTACTGCTGATCGACGATGATCAGGAACTCTGCGAGCTGCTAGGCAGTTGGCTGACCCAGGAAGGTTTCCAGGTCACGGCCTGCCATGAAACAGCAAGTGCTCGCCAAGCGCTTGCCGCTCTGCCGCCCGAGGCCGTGGTGCTTGACGTGATGCTGCCGGACGGCAGCGGCCTGGAGTTGCTTAAGCAACTGCGCGGCGAGCACCCGGACCTGCCCGTCCTGATGCTCTCCGCCCGAGGCGAGCCGCTCGACCGCATCCTCGGCCTGGAACTTGGCGCCGATGATTACCTGGCCAAACCCTGTGATCCGCGTGAGCTGACCGCACGCTTGCGTGCCGTACTGCGGCGCAGCACACCTGCACCGGCGAGCAGCCAGTTGCAACTGGGCGACCTGAGTTTCAGCCCCAATCGCGGCGTGGTCAGCATCGGCGAACATGACATTCCCCTGACCCTGTCGGAAAGCCGCCTGCTGGAAGCCCTGCTGCGCCAGCCTGGTGAGCCGGTCGACAAGCAGGCACTGGCGCAGCTGGCTCTGGGTCGCAAGCTGACCCTCTATGATCGTAGCCTGGACATGCACGTCAGCAACCTGCGCAAGAAGCTTGGCCCGCATCCAGATGGCCGCCCACGCATCCTTGCCCTGCGCAGCCGTGGCTATTACTACGCGCAGTGAGTGCTACCTGACGCTTACGTAAACAGCCGGCAACATCGCCTTTACCCAAGCTTTACCCTCACCTGACCGCCCTTGACCTTGACCGTCGCATAATGAGCCCATCCGGTCGTTACCGGTTTCGAGACAAGGAGAATCACCATGCGCAAGACCCTCACCGCCCTGCTGCTCGCTGCCACCCTGCCGACACTGGCCTTCGCCATGCCCATGAAAGACGGCGGCCCACATCATCATGACCGTGACTACGGCATGTTCAAGGAGCTGAACCTGAGCAAGGAGCAGCGCCAGGCGTTTCGCACGCTGATGGGCGAACAGATGAAGACCCATCGCGACATCACCAAGCGCTACCTGGACAAGCTGCCGGAAGCCGAAAAGCAGGCCATGAAGAAGGAACTGGACAAGGCCCGCGCCGACCAACACAAGGCGCTGCGTGACCTGCTCAACCCCGAACAGCAGAAAGCCTTCGACGAGCACCAGAAGAAAATGGAAGCTCGCCGCGCAGAAATGGCCGAATTCAAGGCCTGGAAGGCCGAGAAGGACAGCAACAGCAACTGATCCACTGCCCCGTTGACCCGCCGCCGCGCTCCCGGAGCCCGGCGGCTTTTGCATGAGGAATCACCGTGCGTTCACTGTTCTGGCGCATCCTGGCGACATTCTGGCTGGCCATTGCCCTGGTGGCTGGCCTGTCGCTATTGCTCGGCCGCGCCCTCAACCAGGACGCCTGGATTCTGAACCTGCACCCGGGGCTGGACGGTCTGGACAGCAAATGGGTCAAGCGCTACGAGCAACAGGGGCCGGCAGCCGCTCAGGACTTTCTCGAGCAGCGCAAACGCAAATACCGTATCGACACTCAGGTACTCGGCGAAAGCGGCCAACTGCTGGGCAAAGGCACCTTTCCGTCCCGCGCTGCCGCCTTCGAGGCGCGTCATGGTGATGACCGACGCCTGCCCTGGCGCCGCCTGACCAGCGAATACACCAGCCCGACAAGCGGCGAAAGCTACCTGTTCATCTACCGTATTCCCCACCCGGAGCTGGCCGCCTGGCATCGCGCCAGCCTGTTCTGGCCACTTAGCGCCATCACCATCGCCCTGGTGGTGCTGACCCTGTTCAGCCTGATGCTGACCCTGTCGATCACCCGCCCACTCGACCGCCTGCGCAGCGCCGTGCACGACCTCGGGCAGACCGCTTACCAGCAAAACACCCTGGCACGCCTGGCCACCCGGCGTGACGAACTGGGCCTGCTGGCCAAGGACTTCAACCGCATGGGCGAGCGCCTGCAAGGGCTGATCGGCAGCCAGCGCCAGTTGCTGCGCGATGTCTCACACGAACTGCGCTCGCCCCTGGCGCGTCTGCGCATCGCCCTGGCGCTGGCCGAGCGTGCTGACGCCGTCGAGCGGGAAAAACTCTGGCCACGCCTGAATCAGGAATGCGATCGACTGGAAGCGCTGATCAGCGAAATTCTCGCCCTCGCTCGCCTGGATGCCGATCCCGGCGCCGCACAGCCGGTCGACCTGGCCGCACTGATCGGCAAACTAGAGGAATACGCCCGCCTGACTGCACCGCACCACCAGCTACGCATCGAGCTGGACCAGGATGCACGACTGCAAGGCTGGCCGGATATGCTCGAGCGCGCACTGGACAATCTGCTTCGCAACGCCCTGCGCTTCAGCCCGCCGGATCAACCTGTGCTGCTCAGCGTACAACGCCGGGGAAACAGGCTGATGCTCAGCGTGCGTGATCACGGCCCGGGCGTGGCCAGCGAATACCTGCAGCAGTTGGGCAAACCATTTTTCCGCGCACCGGGCCAAAGCGGTTCAGGCCACGGCCTTGGTCTGGCCATCGCGCGACGGGCGGCGCAGCGTCATGGCGGCGACTTGCTGCTGGCCAACCATCCAGAGGGAGGCTTCGTGGCCACGCTAAGCGTGCCGATAACCCCACAGACCGCCTGATCAGCCCTCCCAGGCGCTGACAAACGCCTCGACGCTGACGTCCGGCACCCGGCGCAGCTCGCGCTCCGGCGTACCGAGATAGAGATAGGCGATGACCTGCTCGTGCGCGGCCAATCCCAGCCCTTTTGCCACATGGGCGTTATAGGCCATGTCACCGGTGCGCCAGACCGCGCCGATACCCTGAGCATGCGCAGCCAGCAGCATGCCATGCGCGGCGCAGCCAGCTGCGATCACCTGCTCGGACGCCGGCACCTTGGGATGCTCCTGAACGCGGGCGATCACCACCACCAGCAGCGGCGCACGCAGCGGCATGCCCCGCGCCTTGCTCAGAGCTTCGGCAGGTGCCTGGGCATCGGCCACCTGCAACGCTTCGGCGAACAACTCGCCCATGCGCTCACGCGCAGCGCCTTCGATGGTCAGAAAACGCCATGGCCGCAGCTGCCCATGATCCGGCGCCCGCAAGGCCGCACGAAACAGCAGCTCCCGCTGCGCCGCATTCGGAGCAGGCTCAACCAGGCGCGGAACGGAAACACGATTGAGCAGAGCATCGAGGGCATCCATCAGCCATCTCCGGAGGACTTAAAGAGGGCGCATTCTCAATGCTGCAAGCGGCACGCTGCAAGCTCGGCTACACCCGGGTGACGTAGCCGCGCCCCGCGGCGAATCGAGAGAACGCCGCAAAGCCAAAGCTTCGCCCCGAGGCGGGGCTCCTACACGCATACCGTAGGCACCGCCCACCCCGTAGGAGCCGCGCCCCGCGGCGAATCGAGAGAACGCCGCTAAACCAAAAGCTTCGCCCCGAAGCGGGGCTCCTACACGCATGCCGCAGACACCGCACCACCCCGTAGGAGCCGCGCCCCGCGGCGAATCGGGAGAACGCCGCAAAGCCAAAAGCTTCGCCCCGGGGCGGGGCTCCTACACGCATGCCGCAGACACCGCACCACCCTGTAGGAGCCGCGCTCCGCGGCGAATCGAGAGAACGCCGCAAAGCCAAAAGCTTCGCCCCGAGGCGCGGCTCCTATGTATGGACTCGCCCCCACTGTCAAACCTGCTTTTCAACACTGCTACCCGGCTGCATCTATGTATCAGGCCTATGTATGGACTCGCCCCCACTGTCAAACCTGCTTTTCAACACTGCTACCCGGCTGCATCTATGTATCAGGCCTATTCGAGGAAGCTGTCATCAGCTTCTGGCCAACATTGTGTGAGCTTGCGGTATGCCTATTACATTCAGACCTCGAAGGCCAGTAGGAGCCAAGGCATCAATCCGCAACGGTCTTACCTGGGGTCAATGTTTTCTAGCAGAGGTTGGAGCGACTTCGCGCCCCGGTGGCAGAACTCGGTGGATCAGTGACTCATTTCCGCCTGCCTGTCATTAACTGGCTGGCGTTGATAAGTCTGTTCATTCTGTAGCAGCACCCAGGCGATCCGTAGGTTGCGGTTGGCTAACCTCACCGCCGCCTCTTTGCGCCCCAGGCGACTCAGCCAGCCCAGCAAGCGGCGATCATCCGGTTGCTGCGAATCAGGCCGTAGTTGTTGGAGGACCGCATGCGCGCCCTGGATCATCAGGCTGCGCAGGTAGCCATCGCCTCGCTTGCTCATCTTGCCCAGGCGGATCTTTTCTCCGCTGCTGTGCTGATCAGGCACCATGCCGAAGTAAGCCGCATATAAGCGGGCATTGGCGAAACGTTCAGGTTCGGTTTGCTTGGCCAGCAGCGCGGTGGCGATGATCGGGCCGACTCCGCGCACCGTCATCAGTCGTTTCGCGGTCTTGTCCGCGTTCGCAGCAGCTTCCAAGCGCCCGCTCAAGACGTTGATGCGTTCGCCCAATTGCCGCCATTCACCCAGCAATTCGTCGATCAACTCCCGCAGTATCTCCGGCAGTGGCTGCGTTGCATCTTCCAGCACCCTCGGTATCACGTGGCTGATAGCCGCATCGCCTTGCGCCAGAGCCACGCCGTGCTCCAGCAGCAAACCGCGCATCTGATTACTCATCGCCGTACGCCGACGCACATAACCCTGCCGAGCGCGATGCAGCGCCTGCATGGCCAGCGAGGCAGCGCTTTTGATGGGCACGGCTGAAATCTTGCTATCGCGACCGGCGCGCAAGATCGACAGGGCATCGTTACGATCATTCTTCGCACCGCTGCGGTGACCCTCGACGAGACGAGCCGGAAGAATCCGCGCCAGGTTGCCTTGCCCCTGTAGCTGCCGTGCCCACGCCTGAGCACCTGGGCCAGTTTCAACCAGCACGACGACACTCGGCGGCAACTTGCACAGAAACTCGTAGAACGCCTCACGCGACTTGATCCGCGCCTCGTAACGCACCTGACCAAGAGCGTCTTCTCCCGCCACCTGAAAGACCCGCTTGGCAAGATCGACTGCCACTGTCGTGCAGGCCGATAGATCGTTTAAGGCCTGGGATTGATTAGTTGCTGTATGCTTTTTCATGGACTCGCCCTCGCTGCCGTTGGCTTCTTAGACTGCCACCGTGGCGCATTGACGCCTCGGCGTGGGCGAGTCCATGTAATTACACAAATGCCGCAGGCACCGCACCACCCCGTAGGAGCCGCGCCCCGCGGCGAATCGAGAAAACGCCGCAAAACCAAAAGCTTCGCCCCGGGGCGGGGCTCCTACATGCATGCCGCAGGCACCGCCCCCCTTGTAGGAGCCGCGCCCCCGCGGCGAATCGAGAGAACACCGCAAAGCCAACAGCTTCGCCCCGGGGCGGGGCTCCTATGTATGGACTCGCCCCCACTGTCAAACCTGCTTTTCAACACTGCTACCCGGCTGCATCTATGTATCAGGCCTATTCGAGGAAGCTGTCATCAGCTTCTGGCCAACATTGTGTGAGCTTGCGGTATGCCTATTACATTCAGACCTCGAAGGCCAGTAGGAGCCAAGGCATCAATCCGCAACGGTCTTACCTGGGATCAATGTTTTCTAGCAGAGGTTGGAGCGACTTCGCGCCCCGGTGGCAGAACTCGGTGGATCAGTGACTCATTTCCGCCTGCCTGTCATTAACTGGCTGGCGTTGATAAGTCTGTTCATTCTGTAGCAGCACCCAGGCGATCCGTAGGTTGCGGTTGGCTAACCTCACCGCCGCCTCTTTGCGCCCCAGGCGACTCAGCCAGCCCAGCAAGCGGCGATCATCCGGTTGCTGCGAATCAGGCCGTAGTTGTTGGAGGACCGCATGCGCTCCCTGGATCATCAGGCTGCGCAGGTAGCCATCGCCTCGCTTGCTCATCTTGCCCAGGCGGATCTTTTCTCCGCTGCTGTGCTGATCAGGCACCATGCCGAAGTAAGCCGCATATAAGCGGGCATTGGCGAAACGTTCAGGTTCGGTTTGCTTGGCCAGCAGCGCGGTGGCGATGATCGGGCCGACTCCGCGCACCGTCATCAGTCGTTTCGCGGTCTTGTCCGCGTTCGCAGCAGCTTCCAAGCGCCCGCTCAAGACGTTGATGCGTTCGCCCAATTGCCGCCATTCACCCAGCAATTCGTCGATCAACTCCCGCAGTATCTCCGGCAGTGGCTGCGTTGCATCTTCCAGCACCCTCGGTATCACGTGGCTGATAGCCGCATCGCCTTGCGCCAGAGCCACGCCGTGCTCCAGCAGCAAACCGCGCATCTGATTACTCATCGCCGTACGCCGACGCACATAACCCTGCCGAGCG
Source organism: Pseudomonas sp. GD03919 (assembly GCF_029814935.1). Taxonomy (NCBI): domain Bacteria; kingdom Pseudomonadati; phylum Pseudomonadota; class Gammaproteobacteria; order Pseudomonadales; family Pseudomonadaceae; genus Pseudomonas; species Pseudomonas sp. GD03919. The sequence goes on along the minus strand of NZ_CP104582.1, from coordinate 1,790,723 downwards.
CGATGCAGCGCCTGCATGGCCAGCGAGGCAGCGCTTTTGATGGGCACGGCTGAAATCTTGCTATCGCGACCGGCGCGCAAGATCGACAGGGCATCGTTACGATCATTCTTCGCACCGCTGCGGTGACCCTCGACGAGACGAGCCGGAAGAATCCGCGCCAGGTTGCCTTGCCCCTGTAGCTGCCGTGCCCACGCCTGAGCACCTGGGCCAGTTTCAACCAGCACGACGACACTCGGCGGCAACTTGCACAGAAACTCGTAGAACGCCTCACGCGACTTGATCCGCGCCTCGTAACGCACCTGACCAAGAGCGTCTTCTCCCGCCACCTGAAAGACCCGCTTGGCAAGATCGACTGCCACTGTCGTGCAGGCCGATAGATCGTTTAAGGCCTGGGATTGATTAGTTGCTGTATGCTTTTTCATGGACTCGCCCTCGCTGCCGTTGGCTTCTTAGACTGCCACCGTGGCGCATTGACGCCTCGGCGTGGGCGAGTCCATGTAATTACACGCATGCCGCAGGCACCGCATCCCCCCGTAGGAGCCGCACCCCGCGGCGAATCGAGAGAACGCCGCAAAACCAAAGCTTCGCCCCGAGGCGGGGCTCCTACACAGATTCCGCAAGCACCGCATCACCCTGTAGGAGCCGCGCCCCCGCGGCGAATCGAGAGAACGCCGCAAAGCCAAAAGCTTCGCCCCGGGGCGGGGCTCCTACACGCATGCCGCAAGCACCGCACCACCCCGTAGGAGCCGCGCCCCGCGGCGAATCGCAAGCACACGGCAAAACCAAAAGCTTCGCCCCGGGGCGGGGCTCCTACACAGATTCCGCAGGCACCGCCCCCTTGTAGGAGCCGCGCCCCGCGGCGAATCGAGAAAACGCCACAAAACCAAAAGCTTCGCCCCGGGGCGGGGCTCCTACACCGGCGCCCCCGCGCCACGCAGCAACATCACACCTGCAACAATCGATCCCGCAGCTTCTGAATCTCATCACGTAACTGCGCGGCGGCCTCGAACTCCAGATCGCGCGCCAGGGCGTACATTTTCTCTTCCAGCTGACGAATACGCTTGGTGATCTCGCTCGGCGAACGCAGCTCGTTCTCGTAACGCGCGCTCTCCTCCGCTGCCTTGGCCATGCCCTTGCGCTTGTTGCTGCGCGCACCAGGCACCACGGCGCCTTCGAGAATGTCCTTGACGTCCTTCTGCACGCCCTTGGGCACGATGCCGTTGGCTTCGTTGAAAGCGATCTGCTTGGCACGACGCCGCTCGGTCTCGCCGATGGCACGCTGCATCGAGCCGGTCATGTTATCGGCGTACAGAATCGCCCTGCCATTGAGGTTTCGCGCCGCACGGCCGATGGTCTGGATCAGCGAGCGCTCGCTGCGCAGGAAGCCTTCCTTGTCCGCATCGAGGATCGCCACCAGCGATACCTCGGGCATGTCCAGACCCTCACGCAGCAGGTTGATCCCCACCAGCACGTCGAAGGCCCCCAGGCGCAGGTCACGGATGATCTCCACCCGCTCAACGGTATCGATGTCCGAGTGCAGGTAACGCACCTTGACGTCGTGATCACCCAGGTAATCGGTCAAGTCCTCGGCCATGCGCTTGGTCAGCGTGGTGACCAGCACACGATCGCCCGCCGCCACGCGCAAACGGATCTCCGAGAGCAGATCATCGACCTGAGTGCGCGCCGGGCGCACCTCGATCTGCGGGTCGACCAAGCCTGTCGGCCGCACCAACTGCTCCACCACACGCCCGGCATGCTCGCCCTCGTAAGGCCCAGGCGTAGCGGACACGAAAATGGTCTGCGGGCTGGCCGCCTCCCACTCCTCGAAACGCATCGGTCGGTTATCCAGCGCAGAAGGCAGACGGAAGCCGTATTCCACCAGGGTTTCCTTGCGCGAGCGGTCGCCCTTGTACATGGCGCCGACCTGCGGCACCGAAACGTGAGACTCGTCGATCACCAGCAGCGCTTCGTCCGGCAGGTAGTCATACAGCGTAGGCGGCGGCGCACCAGCCGGGCGACCCGAGAGGTAACGTGAGTAGTTCTCGATGCCGTTGCAGTAGCCCAGCTCGAGGATCATCTCCAGATCGAAGCGCGTGCGCTGCTCCAGGCGCTGCGCCTCCACCAGCTTGTTCGCCCCACGCAGGTACTCCAGGCGCTGCTGCAGCTCGACCTTGATGTGCTCCACCGCCTCCAGCAGGGTTTCACGCGGGGTGACGTAGTGGCTCTTGGGGTAGAAGGTAAAACGCGGCAGTTTCTGGATCACCTCGCCGGTCAGCGGATCGAAGGCGCTTATGCTTTCCACCTCGTCATCGAACAACTCGACACGGATGGCTTCAAGATCCGACTCCGCCGGAAAGACGTCGATCACATCGCCGCGCACGCGGAAGGTCGCACGGGCAAAATCCATGTCGTTGCGTGTGTACTGCAGCTCGGCCAGGCGGCGCAGCAGCGCGCGCTGATCCATCTTGTCGCCCCTGTCGAGGTGCAGCACCATTTTCAGGTACTCCTCGGGGCTGCCCAGGCCGTAGATCGACGACACGGTGCAGACCACGATCACGTCCTTGCGCTCGATCAGCGCCTTGGTCGCCGACAAACGCATCTGCTCGATGTGATCGTTGATCGAGGCATCCTTCTCGATGAAGGTGTCCGACGACGGCACATAGGCTTCGGGCTGGTAGTAGTCGTAGTAGGAGACGAAGTACTCCACCGCGTTGTTCGGGAAGAACGCCTTGAACTCGCCGTAGAGCTGCGCGGCTAAGGTCTTGTTCGGCGCCAGGACCAGGGTCGGGCGCTGCACCTGAGCGATCACGTTGGCGATGGAGAAGGTCTTGCCCGAGCCGGTCACACCCAGCAGGGTCTGGTGCGAAAGGCCGGCCTCCAGCCCCTCGACCATCTGCCGGATCGCCTCAGGCTGATCGCCGGCAGGTTTGAAGCGGGTCACCAACTGAAACTCGGACATGCAGTACCTCGACAAATGGCTGTGACGCATCCTTTCGGACCGCGTCAAAAGCCATGAATTGCGGGGCGATTCGGCGATAGGTCCAGGTAGAGTCGAATTACCTGGCAAAAGGCCTTAATTCAGGGCTTTGCGCTGTCGCCCCCTGGATTCAGGGTCGTTATACTAACGCCCCGTTTACGCGCCCCCTAGCGCTTTTGTCGGGGACGCCTGGCCACCCACCCCTCACTCGAGTTGCCGCATCCATCATGAGTCTCTTCTCTGCCGTCGAAATGGCTCCGCGCGATCCCATCCTGGGCCTCAACGAAGCATTCAACGCCGACACCCGCGCGACCAAGGTCAACCTTGGCGTGGGCGTCTACTACAACGAGGAGGGACGGATTCCGCTGCTGCGCGCCGTAGCAGAAGCCGAAAAAGCGCGTATCGAGGCCCACGCGCCGCGCGGCTACCTGCCCATCGAAGGCATCGCCGCCTACGACAAGGCCGTGCAGGAGCTGCTGTTCGGCAAGGGCGCAGCGCTGACCGAAGCCGGCCGCGTGATCACCACGCAAGCCCTGGGCGGTACCGGCGCCCTGAAAATCGGCGCCGACTTCCTCAAGCGCCTGCTGCCGGACGCCACCGTGGCCATCAGCGACCCGAGCTGGGAAAACCACCGCGCCCTGTTCGAGACCGCCGGCTTCCCGGTGCAGAACTACCGCTACTACGATCCGTTCAGCAACGGCGTGAACCGCGGCGGCATGCTCGAAGACCTGCGCAACCTGCCGGCCCGCTCCATCGTCGTGCTGCACGCCTGCTGCCACAACCCGACAGGCGTCGACCTGCAGCTGGAAGACTGGAAAGCCGTACTGGACGTGCTGCGCGAGCGTGAGCACGTGCCCTTCCTCGACATCGCCTACCAGGGCTTCGGTGACGGCATCGAGCAGGACGCCGAAGCCGTGCGCCTGTTTGCCGAGTCGGGCCTGGAGTTCTTCGTCTCCAGCTCCTTCTCCAAGTCGTTCTCGCTGTACGGCGAGCGCGTCGGCGCACTGTCGCTGGTCACCAGCAGCCGTGAAGAGTCCACGCGCGTGCTGTCGCAGCTCAAGCGCGTGATCCGCACCAACTACTCCAACCCGCCTACCCACGGCGCCACCGTAGTCGCCAGCGTGCTCAACAGCCCGGAACTGCGCGCCATGTGGGAAGCCGAACTGGGCGAAATGCGCGACCGCATCCGCAGCATGCGCCTGGCCATGGTCGAGCAACTGGCCGCACTGGGCGCCAAGCGCGACTTCGGCTTCGTCGCGCAGCAGCGCGGCATGTTCTCCTACTCCGGCCTCACCGTGGAGCAAGTGGAACGCCTGAAGGAAGAGTTCGGCATCTACGCCGTCGGCACTGGCCGCATCTGCGTCGCCGCGCTGAACAAGGGCAACCTGGACAGCGTCACCCGCGCGATCCACGCCGTGCTGTAAGCCTTGACGATAAACAAAAACGCCGGCCATGAGCCGGCGTTTTTGTATGCATCATATAACTGTAGGAGCGGCGCCCCGCCGCGAAGCGTTCACAGAGCACCGCAGAAGCAAAAGCTTCGCCCCGGGGCGGGGCTCCCACAAAAAATCACAGCCCCCCGTAGGAGCGGCGCCCCGCCGCGAATCATTCGGTAGAGCACCGCAAAAGCCAAAGCTTCGCCCCGGGGCGGGGCTCCTACGCAAGCACCACAGGCACCACCTCCCCCTGTAGGAGCCGCGCCTCGCGGCGAATCGCAAGAACACCGCAAACCAAAAGCTTCGCCCCGGGGCGGGGCTCCTACGCAAACACCACAGGCACCACCTCCCCCTGTAGGAGCCGCGCCTCGCGGCGAATCGCAAGAACACCGCAAACCAAAAGCTTCGCCCCGGGGCGGGGCTCCTACGCAAGCACCACAGGCACCGCCTCCCCCTGTAGGAGCCGCGCCTCGCGGCGAATCGCAAGAACACCGCACAACCAAACGCTTCGCCCCGGGGCGGGGCTCCTACGCAAGCACCACAGGCACCGCCTCCCCCTGTAGGAGCCGCGCCTCGCGGCGAATCGCAAGAACACCGCACAACCAAACGCTTCGCCCCGGGGCCGAGCTTCTACACCAATACCCAGACAGCGGTATTGCGCATCAGCCGCGCTCTACCACCGCTGTCGCGGCCAAAGCCTCGCCCACCAAACCAAACGCGTCGTGGCCAGATAGAAGCCACCTACAAAGTGTTGACTTCCCCTTTTTAATCAGTAACATACGCGGCGTTATTCCGCGATAGCTCAGTCGGTAGAGCAAATGACTGTTAATCATTGGGTCCCTGGTTCGAGTCCAGGTCGCGGAGCCAAATTCAAGAACCCAGCCTAGTGCTGGGTTTTTTATTACCTGCGGACTCTCACCAGGGACCACGTCCCAGGTTATTCGCTTCGCTCACCCCTTCGGGGCCGCGCTGAAGCGCGCTCAGCTGCGCTGTCGAGTCCAGGTCGCGGAGCCAAATTCAAGAACCCAGCCTAACCGCTGGGTTTTTTATTGCCTGCAGACTCTCACCAGGGACAACGTCCCAGGCTATTCGCTTCGTTTGCCCCTCCGGGGCTGCGCTGAAGCGCGTTCAGCTGCGCTGTGTAAGCGCTCCATAAACCCCCGTCCTAGCGGACGGGGTTGTTTTCAGGAAGCAGCTGGCGCTGGCGAGCAGTTCCACGGCAACAGCGCTTCGTAGCCTTCGACGCTGTTGACCTGAGGCAGGCGCTCAAGGATGTGGCGCAGGTAGGCGTAGGGCTCTTGGCCATTGGCTTTGGCGGTTTCGATCAGACTATAGATCTGTGCGCTGGCCGTGGCGCCTTTGGGTGTGTCGCTGAACAGCCAGTTTTTGCGGCCGATGACGAACGGGCGGATGGCGTTCTCGGCGCGGTTGTTGTCGATGGGCAGGTTTCCGCCTTCGATGTAGCGCTCCAGGCGGCTCCAGTTGTTGGCCAAGTAGTTCACCGCCTTGCCCAGGGAGGTCTGTCCGGCGACCTGCAGCTGAGCTTTGTCGAGCCAGGCTTTGAGCTGGTCGAGCACGGGTTGACTGCGCTGTTGGCGGGCGCTCAGGCGTTCAGCGTCGCAGGCGTCTTTTAGCTCGCGCTCGATACCGTAGAGTTTGTTGATCAGGTTCAGGGCCATGTCGGCTCGCCCAGTTTTGCCTTTAGGCTGCACCTTCTGCGCCTCGATAAATTTGCGCCTCGCATGGGCCCAGCAGGCCAGCCGCTCGATGCCCGCTTGCGCGGCCACGGCGTTGTAGCCGGAGTAGTCGTCGGTCATTAAATAACCGCAATAGCCGGTGAGCAGGCGCAAGGGTACGTCCTGCGCACGACTGGTTGTGTAGTCGAAGAGGACCACCGGCCTGTCTGGCGGGCCGCCGGTTTGCACCCACATCCAGGATTGGCTGCTCGGGTCGCGCCCCGGTTCTTTGAGCACCTGCACCCGGGTTTCGTCGCAGTGCAACACCGGATAATCCAGCAGCGTGTCGCGCATCAAGTTGAGCAAGGGTTGCAGATAGTCACCGCATTGGATCACCCAGCGAGCCAGGGTCTGCCGCGGGATGTCGATGCCATGGCGATGGAGGACTTTCTCGAAGCGGTACAGCGGGATGCCGTCGGCGTACTTGGTGGTCAGCAGCATCGCCAACACGCTGGGCGTAGCCAGGCTTTTCTCAATCAGTTGCGCGGGCTTGTCCGCGGTGATCGGGGCGGCTTCGCAGGCTTTGCAGGCGTAGGTCTTACGGATATGGCGGATGACCCGCACCTGCATCGGGATGATTTCCAGCTGTTCGCTGGTTTCCTCACCGATCACTTGCTTGCAAGCACCGCAGGCACAGGTCAGCTCGTGCTCGGGCAGCTCATGGATAACCTCAACGCGCGGCAACTCAGCCGGCAGTGGTTTACGCTTGCCACGACGTTTGACCGGCGCGACGACGTCTTCCTCGATCTCTTCGGCAGTAGTTTCGGGCGCGGCTTCGGTGAGGCTTTCGGCTTCGTTGAAAATCTCCAACTGCGGCGAGTCAGGATCGGCCGTCTGCTCGGATTTGCGACCGAACAGGCGTTGGATCAGCAGTGCGTTTTGTTCGCGCAGGTGCTCGATCTGCCCGTCCTTGTCCTTGGCCAATTTCTGTGCAGAAGACAGCACCTCAGCGAGCAATTGCTTGAGCGCTGCGGGGTCGTCAGGAAGGGGTTCAGGCACGGAAATCATGCCATGGATTATACCGGCTCAAGTCACGAAACGTGGTGTCAGCACCTTGTGCGGTTGATTGCCCCAGAGGTCGATGCCCTCCAGCAACTGATTCAATTCCCGCACCGTCAGCTCGATCGCTTCGTCACCGGCATCCGGTTTGGTCTTGAACCGCTCGGCCTCCAAGCGCTTGAGCCACAAACAGAAACCGTTACGATGCCAATACAGAATTTTCACTTGGTTGCGCGTGCGGTTGAGAAAAACGAACAACGCCGGGTCGAACACCGCCACCTTGATATCCAACTCGACCAAGGCGGCCAGACCGTTGATGGATTTGCGGAAATCGACCGGCTTGGGGTAAAGGTAAACGGCTTTGACCTTGGGGTCGGGACGCATCATGGGCTGGGCTCCAGGAAAATCGGGAGCACAGCATCTGTGGGCCTTCACTTCACTTGAAGGTGTGGTTTGTGGAGCGGTTACTGCGCTGTCGAGTCCAGATCGCGGAGCCAAATTCAAAAGCCTCGGCTGATCTTGTCCTGCTCAAGGCTCTGATTCTGCAATTGCAGGAACAGGTCGCCCTGCTGCACCACAAGTTGTTCTCGCCCAAGTCCGAGCGCAGCCCTGAAGATACCGACTCGCCGCAGTTGGCCATGTTCAACGAGGCCGAAGAGCTGATCGAAGCGCTGTCCGCCGCACCAGCCGAAGCTGAAGAAGTCGTTGCGCCGGTCAAGCGCCGTGGCAAGCGCAAGCCGTTGCCGACCAACCTGCCGCGTGTCGAGGTCATCCACGACCTGCCCGAGCACGAGCTGACTTGCGCCTGCGGCGCCTGCAAACAGCTCATCGGCGAGGACACCAGCGAACAGCTGGAGATCATCCCGATGCAGGTGCGGGCCATCCGCCATATCGGCAAGACCTACGCCTGCAAGGCCTGCGAAGCGGCGCCGATCACTGCCGAAACCGTGCCGAGAACGCCATCCGCCCCTTCGTCATCGGGCGCAAGAACTGGCTGTTCAGCGACACGCCCAAGGGGGCCACGGCCAGCGCGCAGATCTACAGCCTGATCGAAACCGCCAAGGCCAATGGCCAGGAGCCTTACGCCTGGCTGCGCCACATCCTCGAACGCCTGCCAACAGCACAGAGCGTTGAGGACTACGAAGCGCTGCTGCCTTGGAACTGCTCGCCGGCTTCTGCTCCTGCTTCCTGAAAATAAATCCCGTCCTGGCGGGCGGGGTTTATGGAGCGCTTACTAAACGTCTCTGTAAGTACAACCAATCAACAATCTCACCGTCAGGCCGATAACCACTCACGGTTTCGCGCAATAACGCCCGAACCCGCTCGTAGTCCTCACGCCCAACTGCATCCTCCAAAGCAAGAAGCACTTTCCTGTACTCCTCCCAAGACAGCATTTCTTCGTTGGCACGCATGATCATCGGATGCTCGGTCGGGCTGACGTTATCGCCAATCAGCAACTCCTCATAGAGCTTCTCTCCCGGCCGGAGCCCTGTGAACTCGATAGCAATATCACCCTGCGGGTTTTCAGCAGAACGCACACTCAAGCCACTGAGATGAATCATCTTCTCTGCTAGCTCGGCGATCTTCACCGGCTCCCCCATATCCAACACGAAGACGTCTCCGCCCTCCCCCATCGACCCCGCTTGGATGACCAACTGGGCCGCCTCAGGGATAGTCATGAAATAACGTGTAATATTTGGGTGCGTAACCGTCACAGGCCCACCACGCCGGATTTGCTCATGAAACAGGGGTATGACCGAACCGGACGACCCAAGCACATTGCCAAAGCGCACCATTATGAAGCGGGTTTTGTTGACCTCATTGAGCACCTCGCCTTTACCAAAAAGTACCGGAGCCTGTTCCCGGCTAAGCGCCTGCAGTACCATCTCAGCCAAACGCTTGGTGCTGCCCATCACATTGGTGGGCCGCACAGCCTTGTCGGTCGAGATCAGCACGAAATGCGCAACTCCAGCCTTTAGAGCTGCCTGAGCGGTAAACAGGGTGCCGAATACATTATTCAGCACACCTTCAGCAATATTGTGCTCGACCATCGGCACATGCTTGTAAGCTGCCGCGTGATAGACCGTATTCACCGCCCAGCTCGACATCACGTCCTCGAGCCGCTCCGGGTTGCGAATTGAGCCCAGAATTGGAATCAACTGAATGGCCAGGGACTCACGCTTGGTGCGGCTTACCAGCTCGGAATGAATGTTGTAAAGATTGAATTCGCTGTGCTCAAACAGCAACAGGGTCTTCGGCTCATTGGACAGGATCTGTCGGCATAGCTCCGAGCCAATCGAGCCACCCGCGCCGGTCACCATGACCACCTGGCTACGGATGCAACGCTCAAACAAGGCCTTCTGCGGCGGTACCGGATCACGTCCCAGCAGGTCAGCAATATCGACCTCCTGCACCTCATCTACCTTAACCCGACCACTGGCCAAGTCCATTAAACCTGGCACGCTACGTACGTGCAGGCTGTACTGGCCAAGCAATTCGAGAATCTCCCTGCGACGCGCACGCGAGGCAGAAGGCACCGCAAGCAGAATTTCCTGGGCGCCAGTTTCTTCGATCATCTGTTGGGTGTGCTTGGGCTTGTACACCCGCAACCCGGCAATCACCCGGTTGGCGATGGTTGCATCATCATCAATAAAGGCAACGGGCGACAGAGAACGCCCCAAACGCAGGGCGGCCAGTAACTGATTCCCCGCCGCACCGGCCCCATAAATCGCAACGCGGGGCAAACCACGGTCCCCAGTAAGAAGACGGGGATGCTCAGCCGAATACCAATTACCCATAAAGTACTGACGCATCAGCAAGCGCACCCCGCCAATCAACGTCAGGCTAAGCCACCAGAAATTCAGCACCATCGAACGTGGAATCGGCGCAGGCGCGTCGCGATACCAATAGATCGTCAACGCCAGGAATAACGCAGAAAGGGAAATTGCCTTAAAAATGCTCTTGAGCGCATCATTACCGAAAAAGCGCATCACCGCGCGATACATGCCCATGCGGATGAAAATGGGCACTGAAATCAAGGGCACAATTACAAAGATCCAGGCGTGATGGCCTAAAGGATCAACTGCTTTGAAATCACCCAAGCGCACGATAAACGCCAGCCACAGCGCACACCAAAGCAACAGTACATCGACTATGACCTGCAGCACACGCTTCGAACGCCGTGGCAAACGGATCAAACGCTCACGCAGGCGATCTGCAGTCCTTAACATCACAACCTCTCAATACTTCATATACCGTACTACGTGGCAATAACTGATTCCCGCACACACCGCTGCTGCTGACTAAGACGGGCGTACACGATCACCCGCGCCCTTACCAAGCACCGTCATCAAGATATATTTAAAATAATCAGCCAGGGTAAGCTCACGAATCATACGCTGATCGGTTTCGGCCAACAGTTTTGGCGTCGACATATCAATATCGCTAAGCTGTGCCAACCCGGTGATACCCGGGCGCACATCGAACACACCACGCTGAGCACGCTCAGTCGTTAACTCCTGTTGATTAAACAGCCCTGGGCGGGGGCCGACCAGACTCATTTCGCCTTTGAGTACATTCCACAGCTGTGGCAACTCATCGAGCTTGGTTTTACGCAGGAAGGCACCCATGCGGGTAATCGATGCACTGGACGCCAAATGACTAGCTACCGACGCGGTATCGATCTTCATCGTACGAAACTTAACCAACACGAAAGGCTTCTGGTGTCGCCCTACTCGCTCCTGACGAAACAACGGTGAGCCGGTATCGAAAAGACCAAGCACATAAATAGCCAACAACACAGGGAAAGCAAAAATCAGCCCTAACAAGGCAAAGGTAAAATCAAAAAAACGAAACACGTTATTTATCCTTGCTCAAAAAATCGGCCACCGTAGCCGCAATGCCTTGCTCAACAGTAAAAGGAGGAACCCACCCCAACAGAGTACGGGCCTTCGACGAATCCACCTGCAAATCACCGACTAAACGATCCACCACACCCCGCTTACCCGTTAACGCCCCAGCCAGCTTAAACAACCCTACCGGTACGGGCAGCAAACGCGGCGAACGGCCCAGACACAAGCGAATATAAGTAACCAGGTTACGCAGTGAAACATCTTCACCGTCAGACACCAAAAAGGTTTGATTGGCCGCCGCAGGGTGCTGAATACAGCGAACAATAAAGCTCACCAGGTTACCCACATACACCATACTGCGGTGGTTATTCACAGCACCGAAAGGCAAAGGCACAGGCTTACTTGCCAGGTTAATTAAACTTCTGAAATTGCCCGGCGCAGCCCCACCATAAACCAGAGGTGGACGGATAATAACCACCTCCAAACCGGTTTCAGTGGCTAACTTCCGCAAACCTTGTTCCGCTTCGTACTTAGAAACTGCATAAGGATCATGCGGTGCTTCGGAATCTGTTTCTGTAAAGGGCCGTGATGAATTAAGCCCATGCACCCCAATACTGCTGATAAAAATAAATCGCTTAACACCCGCAGCAACAGCCTGCCTGGCAAGGTTAAGTGTGCCTTCTACGTTTACCTTACGGTATTCCGCCAGCGGGTCGGCTACTTCATCGCGCATAATGTGTGCACGCGCTGCGGCGTGAACCATCACATCAACACCGTTAAGTGCAGACGAATAATCCGTAGTACCGTCAATATTGCCAACCACAACAACATCATCAGACGCAGGCGAAACGGCAGAACGAACCGCAGCAACAACCCGAAATTCAGGTAACCTTTTAAGTTCAGCCAGCAAAGCTGAGCCGACAAAGCCAGTAGAGCCTGTCAGCAAAACGGTATTCAAAATTGGTTAACTCCCGTAGCCATCAGGATTATTCTTCTGCCAACGCCAGGCATCAGACATCATGCGCTCTAACCCCAACTGCGCCTGCCAGCCCAACTCAGCCAACGCCTTAGACGGGTTGGAGTAACACACCGCAATATCCCCCGCACGGCGATCAACAACCTTGTAAGGTACGGTTACACCACTGGCTGCTTCAAAGGCCTTTACCATATCCAACACCGAATAGCCCTGCCCGGTACCTAAGTTCCAGGTGTGCACACCAGTATGCTGCTGCAAATAGCGTAATGCCGCCACATGGCCCTGGGCAAGATCGACCACATGAATGTAATCACGTACACCCGTACCATCATGCGTCGGGTAATCATCACCAAACACTGATAATTGCGGCAACTTGCCCACGGCCACCTGGGTAATAAAAGGCAACAGATTATTCGGAATACCGTTCGGATCCTCCCCTATGCTGCCACTCTCATGCGCTCCCACCGGGTTAAAATAGCGCAAAAGTGCCACCCGCCAACGTGGGTCAGACAACGCTAAATCGCGCAGAATATCTTCGACCATCAACTTTGACCGACCATAGGGATTCGTTGGCCGGCCAACCGGGCACTGCTCGGAGATAGGCATTTCAGCTGGGTCACCATACACGGTCGCCGACGAGCTGAATACGATGTTAAACACACACGCATCGGCCATGGCTTGGAACAACACTTGGCTGCCACATACGTTGTTATCGTAATAACGTAGCGGCTGCGCCACACTTTCGCCCACGGATTTCAAACCGGCAAAATGCATGACCGCACTGATGGAGTAACGAGTAAATAGCTGCTTTAAGAGTTCAGCATTACGAATATCACCCTGCACAAACTCAACCGACTTGCCAGTAATGGCCTGCACACGCTGTAAAGAAACCGAAGATGAATTACACAGGTTATCCAGCACAACAAAATCAAAACCCGCCGAGGCAAGCTCAACCAATGCATGTGAACCAATGTAGCCTGCTCCACCAGTAACGAGAATAGTCATGATGTTTTTAACTCTAATATTTCCATAAGCCGCTGATTTACTTTGTTGGCATCAAATTTATCGACAGCAATACGATGACTTTCATTCCCCATACGAGTAATTTCAGACGGGTTTTCAATAAGGTAAATCATTTTCTCTGCCAATGCCTGAACATTCCAGCGTGGAACGATAAAGCCATTAACACCCTGCTCGACCGTTTCACGGCAACCCGGCGCATCGGAAGTGATTACAGCACGCCCCATGGCCATGGCTTCTTGGGTGCTGCGTGGCATACCTTCCCGATACGAAGGCAACACGAACACGCTAGAACCTGCAATCCAGTCAGATACGTTACTCACGTGACCAGGGTATTCAATAATGCCTTCGGCAAGTAGTTGATTCAGCGCTTCACGTTTAAGACCACCGGGGTTCTCTTCATCGAGACCACCCAATACAACAAACTGCGCTCCCGGATATTGTTGCTTAACCAAGCGAGCAGCTTCAACGTATTCAAAAATACCCTTCTCAGCCAACAACCTACCTATAAACAAAAATCGTACAGGGGCAACAGGCGCTGGTGTGAAGGGGTAATTCTGTAGATTTAAGCCAATACCACCTAAAACATGGACAGATTTGGCTTTAAGATTGTGCTTTTCCAATAAATCAGCAGGATCGTCATGATTAAGGAAAATCAGCTTATCAATACAAGGCAGCGCTAATCGATAAAGAAAAATCTGAATTTTACGTAGTATTTTTTGCTTGAAACTTAAGCCAGAAGGGAGTTCCGTAAAAACATAACCAAGCCCTTCTAGCATTGCATAACGGTGCTTAACACCAGCCAACCTGGCGGCAATAGAACCGTAAATAACAGGCTTCACAACAAAAGAGGCAACCGCATCAGGTTTGATTTTTTCAAGTATCTTCCTGATTTCTATAACTGTATATAGATCAGCAAAAGGATTCATGCCTGCACGGCTTAAACAATAAGTGATAGGATTCGCTCCCATCTCGACCACAATCGCTTTAGAGTCTTCATCAAAGTCAGTACACAAACAGTAAGTATCATACCCCTCTGCAACAAGAGCACGAATAAGGTCACCACGGAAATTAATAGTGTAAGCAGCAACCGTGCCAAGCAAAACAACCTTACGCACCATTTGACATTCCATAAATATCCAACCACTTCTGCACTGCAGCATCCAGACTAAAGTGCTCCACAATCCTCTGCCTGGCTTTTTGGCCCAGTTCAGATGCTTCCATTTCAGAAAGTGCCAATGCTTTCTGCATTCCTTGTGCTAGAGAATCCGGATCACGTGGAGATACCACATAACCATACCGATCAATAATATTCGCCACTCCACCACTATCAGTTCCAATCACGATACGCTCACACGACATAGCCTCGGCAACAACTAAGCCAAATCCTTCCCAAGCAGAGGACAGTACAAACACATCGGAAGTAGATAAAAGATCAGGTATATCCTTGCGCACACCAAGCAACGTAACTGACCTCTGTAAATCAAGCTGGGCTATCTTTTCCTCTATAACAGACCGTAACTCACCATCACCAACAATCAGCAAATGGCAATTATCATTAGAAGAAACAACTTTAGCAAAAGCATCGATAAGATTTGGATAATCCTTTTGCGCTTGAAACCTTCCAATGGCAATAAATACTTTCTTTTCTGCCAAGCCAAGGTCGACGCGAATATTATTGCGCGCAGCAGACGAAAACCTAAAATGTGCCACATCAATACCATTACCAACCGCCAGAATTTTCCCTTTACTGACTGCCTTTTTTTGCTCAAAGGCACGAACTGCATCGATACTTACATTGGTAAAAACATCAGATAAGCAATTTGTTAAACGGTAAGTCAGCATTCTGACCTTCCCGCCTTCATTAGTATTGTGTGCGGTAGAAACCAGCTTTGAAACAGGTGCAAATATGCGAGCGACGCGAGCAAGGATATTAGCGTGGTACATATGACTATGAACCACAGCTGGTTTATTTTTCCGAATCAGCTTTACAAGATTTTTTAAAGCAACAAGTATACCGTATGCTGACTTGGTTCCGCCAAGCGAAACCAACTTAACATTTTCATTTTTAGGTTCGACCATGACTGGTTGAAGTATATAAGCTATGGTTATATCTAAGCCTTTATCAGCAAATTTATCTGCTAAGTTTACGATTTGATTTTCAGCACCGCCCATACCCAGGCCGGTGATAACAAACAAGACAGTCATTTTTTTACCATATAAAAATTGCACTGCAACCAGCGCACAAGGGCCTTCAGTTTATACCTCAGACCACTTTCACGCTTTATTGCATCCCAGTAGTGATATGCAAACCCTTTAGGATTACGGCGAAGATTTTTCTTGAAGTTTGCAGAGTATCCATCAGGCAAATATTCACAACGGTAAAAACTGATACCAGAATAAAATAAGATATTGCCAAAGTCAGAAATTTTATTCCATATACACAGTTCCGGAACAAATCGCTCACCCTCAAAAACAGGGAAAGGGCACTTCAACATTGCTGATTTTCTGAAAACGTAGGCAAGATCACCTTGGAAATAATGCCCCGCTTCTGTAGGCGTTAAAGCAACAATCTCATTGATTAAAGGCTTACCTATCACTCCCCCATCAAAATAACTCCTTCTGAAGCACAGACCAACTGTATTCGGCTTCACATTTTTTAGCTGGTTAGCAACAACGCCTACGGCATCACTTGTCAAATAGTCATCACTATCTACAATCAAAATCCATTCACCTTTACACAAGGGCACACCAAAATTTAATGCAGTATGCTTACCCCCATTCTCCTTTTTCTTATAAGTTATATCGAAATCACACTTCACATTCTCACTATCAAAAAAATCATGTGTATTATCAGTAGAGCCATCATCAACGACAACCCACTCAAAATCTTTACACACCTGATCCCTGAGACTTTCGTACAATCTGGGAAGTGAGTACTTACGATTATAGGTCGGAGTAAGAACCGATATCATTGATTTAATTCCTTAGGCAGCTCCTTACGCAGCTCACCCACTGGCAGGGCATAGATCGCGTTGTAGATCGTCTCGCGACAGACGTAGGCATCTCGCAGGTTAGGTATGTTCATGCTGCGCAGCTTGCCGGCAATCTGCTCGGGAGACAAACGCTCACGCAGCATATGGGTCACCAGTTCGAAGCGCTCGCTACCCGGCAACAGTTTTCGCATCGGTCGACAAACCTGGCGGCGGACCTGCATTTGCTGCTGGGCCAGGCGGGCCGAGTAGCCACCGCAAGCACCTCGGTTACGGCGCAGCTCACGGCTGATGGTCGAAGGGGATCGGTTGATCAAGCAGGCAATCCTGCGCTGGCTGAAGCCTTGGGTACGACCGATTTGAATGGTGGCGCGCTCTTCAACGCTGAGTTCGGTATAAGACATAGGGGCAGCACCGTACCGGAAAGGTCAGGTGTTGCACTCAGTTTTTGCCGCCGCCTTACGAATAAAATAAACACTCAGGAGCAAAGAAATGCACAGAAAGAACTCCAAAATTAACTGAGTCAACACCATACCATATGCACCTGTATGAGAAGCCACATAACCGCCTATAGCAAGCACACCAATTGCAGCAGCAACAAGCAGTCTAGCCCCAACCAGCTCTTTACCAACCGGCAACAAGATAGTCATCCCCAACGATTGATTCATCATTCTGAATGGTATCAGCAAGGCAAAAGCTGAGATCAAATAACTAGACTCAGAAAAATCACTACCCACAATCAGCTCGACCAACCAAGCCCCTGCAAACATAAAAATAAGAGAACCAACCACACCCATCAAAAAGAATGCAACACTGATCAAAAGTCCTTTATGGATAGCCTGAAGCTTACTCTGAACAGAAAGATGGGGATACAGAGCCGTCAGAATGGGGCCGGATAGCCCCGTTGCTGACCGAACCAGCTTATCTACTGGAGCATAATAACCAGCCTGAAGATCCCCAGACACTCCCCCAAGCACCACAACGCTACCTGCGGCAGAAAAATCTTGAGAGCCTTTATAAAGAAAGGCAGAGAAGCCACTTGCAATAATCTTAACCGCAGATCGAATCCGAATTTTAACATCAAATATAGATTTAATTTTGCACAGCATCCAGGCCGTGGTAACGATCGCATTAATGAAACCGGAAAGAGCCATTATATAGAGCGCCAACAGAATATCATCAGGAGCCTCAACAAGGCACCACAGAGCATAAAGCGAAACAAACCGAAGAATAATATTAAGAAACACTGGCTTCAGCATCATATTCATACCATGGAAAAACCAGAAGGGACTAAATGCCAAACCCAAAAAATATAATACAAGCGGTGGCAAATATTCGACAGAAATCCTCTCGATCAAGCCCATCAGAAACGCAGCTGCAACTGAAAATGCCACAAGCAGGCTCAACATCATCTTAGCCGTAAAAATATCCCCCACCCAAACAGCCAAAGCAGGGTCATCAGGCTTTAGTCGAGCAACCTCTCTTGCTCCTATCAGGTTAAATCCGTATTCAACGAATACCGACATAAGCAGAACAGCAGAAAGTGAAACGACTATAAAGCCATAGCCATCTGGCCCCAACGCACGGCCAAGTATTGCCATCTCGACAACCGGGACAATATATCCTAGCAAATGAACAACCATAAGCCAGAATGAATTGCTCATTATTGATTTATTAACTGGCTTTAGCATGGCTACTATCTTTCAAAATAATTGCAATTGAGACCAACACAATGAACCATTCTGAAATTTCGTTACTGACAGGATGAAGCAGACCTGAGAATGAGTAAATAGAAACCACCGACACTGGTAACAATAATGTATCAAATGCAGAGACACCGGTTTGCATGATCCGGCTCAGCACAACGCCAACTGGATAAAACAATACACCCAGATAAGCAATCAGACCAAGAACACCAAGATCAGACAACACCTGCAAATATGCCATATGCACTACAACCGGCTGACCAAATGATTCGATATAACTAACCGTTGAACCAAATCCTCCTCCCCAGGGGAAATTACCAACCGCCCCATGCCAGGCGTCCTTCAGCATTTGCAATCGTATACCATCGCCGGTCTCACGATGCTCAACGAGCACGACCGCCTCACGATGCTCAACGAGCACGACCGCCTCATAATTAATACAATAAAGCACAACATAGCGTGCAGTCGCAGCAAGTAAAATTGCCCCCACCAGTATACCTAACGCTCTGGCATAAGAACCAACTCGCATTACATATATCAGTGAAAGCAGCAACACTGAGAGAGCAAAAACAACAGCACCTGTTCTGGAGCCATCAATAGCAAGAAGGAAGACACAAACAGAAAAACTCACCAATGTAAGATACGTTATATCTTTCGCCAACAAGCGCCAAAATAAAACTGGCAACAGATAGACACCAGCCTTCCACATAACGCCAGCAGGCATCCATATCCACCCGGCCCGGCCGACCGATCGATCCATATACTCAGGAAGGAAGATAACCACTACCAGAAAAGCGGCCAAAGCAGTTACAGCGACAAACATCATAATTCGCAAAAGCAAATCTGATGATGGAGTGAACACGAGCAAGGCTAATAAGACAGCAGCCAAAGCGATATATTTTACTGCTGAATAAACGCCAGCCCAATCATTCAAAGCAGATGAGATAACTATAGAAAAAACAAGAAGAATCCAAAAAATGAAATAGCGCCAACTACTACGAAAGGCCAGAATTACAACCTGCACAACATCAGACACCCCCTTCTTCATCAGCAGCATCAAGAAAAGAGCAGCAACAACAGATAAAACAAGTATCCAGTGCACATACACTCCAACATACAACTTCATTGCAGAAGCCGATGCAGAGAATATGGAAATACCAAACAATACGAACAACACCAAAGAGTGCTTACAAAAATAATCGTTAAACCTCAAAAAAAACCACCTCGGCACTAAAGTGAAAAAATCGCCCCCAACAACCCCTTAAAGCCAAAAATAAATTAAGTAGTAAATTCCATCATTTAATCCTCACATATAACTTCGCATAAGACTTGGCCATCAAGTCTGCCGCCGCCACTCTTCAACTCTAAGCCGGGCTTTCCTTCCCATTTTGTTGCATATATCAGGAAAATCCCAAAGTGCTTTCATCGCAACACTCCACGCAACCGGATCAGCAGGCGGCACAACCACGCCCGTTCCATTAGCAATATTGATATATGTAGTACCAGTACCTATTTCACATGAAATCATCGGTTTTGGGATATTTGCTTTTCACTCATTCAATAACTGCCTTGATTAAATTGATTCTGGCACTACAGTTCTCACGAACTGACCCTGTACCTGATAGCACTTTCGCAAACACTCGGCCAACTGTGCTTTGGCCTCAGGTTCACCATGCACGATACGAATTTCTGACGGCCAGTGAGTCATCCGGGTAACAAAGCTCACCAGACCCTTTTGATCTGCATGGGCAGAATAACCGCCAATGGTATGCACCTGAGCGCGAATGTCATAGCGCTGCCCGTCAAATTCCACATAGCCACTACGCGGGCCAAAACGCTGGATCTGTCGTCCCGGTGTACCCTCGGCCTGGTAGCCGACGAACAGCACATCATGCCGCTCATCACCCAGCATCGCTTTTAGGTAGTTGACGATACGCCCGCTGGAGCACATGCCGTTGCCGGCTATAACGATAGCCGGCTGAGTGGTTTGCGTCAGGCGATTGACCATGGCCAGGTGTGCCTGGTGGCTGTCGACCGTAAGCAGGTTACGAAAAGCCAGTGGGTTACGGCCTTTGGCTAAAAGCGCCCTCGCCTCTGCATCCCAGAAGTGATCGAGCTCGCGGTATACCGCTGTAAAACGGCTGGCCAGCGGAGAGTCGAGAATGATGGGCAGATTCGTCCAGTCGAGCGCTGCAGCTTTGCTGGTGCCCGGTTTTGAAGCACTTGACTGACCTTTGGCAGATTCTTTCAGCGCTCTGCGATGGATGATGTCTTCCAGCTCATAGAGCAACTCTTGAGTGCGACCAATACTGAAGGCGGGTATCAGCACTGTGCCCTGGTTACTCAGCGCGTGTTCGAGCACTTTTTCCAGTCGCGCACGACGACTGCGGCGGTCTTCGTGCAGGCGATCACCGTAAGTGCTTTCGATAACCAGAACATCGGCTTTGTAGGGAGCTTTCGGCGCCGGCAGGATTGGGGCATGGGGTGCGCCGAGGTCGCCGGAAAACACGATGCGTTTCTTCTCGCCCGACTCGGGGTAGTGCAGATCCACCTCGACGTAGGCCGAGCCGAGGATGTGGCCAGCACGCTGTAGACGAATCCGCGCGTTGAGTTGTGGCGTGTCGATCAAGCTGAACCATTGTTTGTAGGGCAAAGCGACGATGCGCTGCTCGATTAGCTTGAGGTAACGCTCGACTTGTTTCTGATCGCGACTAAAACCAAGCTTGAAGGCATCTTCGAGAACGATAGGTAGCAGCTTGGCCGAAGGCTCACTGCAGAGGATCGGGCCTTTGAAGCCAGCGGCTAGCAGATAGGGAATGCGGCCGACATGATCGATGTGAACATGGGTTGCGACCAGAGCCCTGATACCATCCAGGGAAAAATCGATGGCGAGGTTACCGGCATTCGCACGGCCTTCTGGAGAGGTTTCCGCGCCTTGAAATAGGCCACAGTCAATTAGCAACGCATGCTCATGATCCATCTGTAGCTGATGGCAAGAGCCCGTCACACCCGTTACAGCGCCATGATGAACAATGGAGGGGTACCGCACGAGTCAATCCCTAACGCTGGCGAAATTCAAAGGGACTCGGCCCAGTAATGCGGATGGCTACCCAGATAAAGCTGGTGAGTTCAACCAGCTGAAAGCGTAGCAACCAGATGCTTTGTGATAAGCCACATATTTTGACCGTTTTCTGTAATTGCGCAAGTACGAGAGGCGCCTTATGTCAGATTGCCATCCAACAAGGGGTCGACACGAGCGAAGGGCTCTATACCTGCTTACTCATCCTCATTGACCCGATCACGCAACTCCTTGCCCGGCTTGAAATGCGGTACGAACTTGCCATCCAGACGTACCGACTGGCCGGTTTTTGGGTTGCGCCCAACGCGCGGCGCGCGATAGTGCAGCGAGAAGCTGCCGAAGCCACGAATCTCGATACGGTCTCCCGTGGCCAGCGCCTGGGACATTTGCTCCAGCATGGTCTTGATGGCCAACTCGACATCCTTGGAGGAAAGCTGGCCCTGGTGGGTGACGATTCTTTCGATCAACTCCGACTTGGTCATGGTTTTCCCTTCTTTTTCAAGCGGCTAGAAGACTCGATGGATCGGTTTTAGCACGCTGATCAGCTTTTGAACAGCCTAAAAAACAAGGTGTTAGCGAGTTTTGCGGTTAGTTGTGATGATGCGGGCTTTGTGTGACAGACATACTGGATCGGTGTAGGAGCCCCGCCTCGGGGCGAAGGTGTTGAGGCCGGCTCGATACCTGTGGGGCCGCCATTGTTCGCGGCGGGGCGCCGCTCCTACGCGGGCAGCGTAGTTTGCTGGGTTGGTGTTGGAGCCCTGCCTCGGGGCGAAGCTTTGGGTATGGGCTCGGTATTGCTGGGAGGCCGCCATTCGCGGCGGGGCGCCGCTCCTACACGGGCGGTGCGTTTGCTGGGTTGGCGTGGGAGCCCCGCCTCGGGGCGAAGCTTTGGGGTTGCGTTCGGGATTGTGGGATAGCCGCCATTGTTCGCGGCGGGGCGCCGCTCCTACGCGGGCGGTGGCGTTTGCTGAATCGGTGTAGGAGCCCCGCCTCGGGGCGAAGGTGTTGAGGCTGGCTCGATACTTGTGGGGCCGCCATTGTTCGCGGCCGGGCGCCGCTCCTACGCGGGCAGCGTAGTTTGCTGGGTTGGTGTGGGAGCCCCGCCTCGGGGCGAAGGTGTTGAGGCCGGCTCGATACTTGTGGGGTCGCCATTGTTCGCGGCGGGGCGCCGCTCCTACGCGGGCGGTGGCGTTTGCTGGGTTGGCGTAGGAGCCCCGCCTCGGGGCGAAGCTTTTCCCAGAACCACACTCGTCTAAGCTGGAATTAGACACTCCTGCGGAAGGGAATCCGATGACAGAGAAACGCTACGCCTCACACAGACTTCGCGACGGACGCTGGTCCAGTAGCGGACAAATCTATCTTGTCACCACCGTAACCAATGGTCGCATCCCTGTCTTTGCTGATTTCTCAGCGGCGCGCACGCTCATACAAATCATTCGCCAGGATGAGCTGCTTGGATCGCACCAAACGCTCTGCTTTGTCGTGATGCCTGATCACTTGCATTGGCTGTTGCAACTGCAGAGTGAGGACCTGGCCCGCCTGGTAGGCAGGGTCAAATCCATTTCCGCCAAGCGCCTGGGTAGGCCGATTTGGCAGAAGGGATTCCATGATCATGCGTTGCGCCGGGAGGAGGATGTTCGGAGTGTGGCGAGATATGTGGTGTCGAACCCCTTGAGAGCCGGGCTCGTGGAGCGAGTAGGTGATTATCCGCATTGGGATGCGGTGTGGATATGAGGGCTGTTGGGCGCAGCCTTTAGCTATTGGTTCGGTATTTCAGAATGATGGATATTCGCGGCGGGGCGCCGCTCCCACAAGGCAGCGTCGTTTGCTGGATCGGTGTAGGAGCCCCGCCTCGGGGCGAAGCTTTGGGGTTGCGTTCGGGATTGCGGGATAGCCGCCACTGTTCGCGGCGGGGCGCCGCTCCTACATGGGCGGTGGCGTTATTAGGGGATACGGAATCGGGTAGGAGGCGGGGTCGCCCCCGCCGTCCTCCCACACCACCGTACATACGGTTCCGTATACGGCGGTTCCTGCCTACTGACAGACTGCGTCAGCGAGCTTGGTTCCGTTGATGTGTCGCCTGTGGTAACTAAGCGCCCAGACCGGCCCTCGGAGTTTCCGACTCCTACCTCATGATGGTCTCGACCGCCGCTGTTCACGACGTTTCTGCTTTACGCTCCAACAGAGAGCACACCTGACTATCCACTCATGACAGCTTCAGCCCTTCATCGCTCCGGTTCCGAGCAACTACTACGGCCTCTGCTGACTTCTGTTCGCCCATCCCGCCACCTCTCGGTGCCGGTAGCACGTGGCAGGCCAAACAGATCTCCCAGGGTAATTCGCGCGACCTTCCTGCTTATGCCTGTCGGATTTACGTCGTAGCGTTCCGTGCAAGTATCGGGCTTTGGCAATCGTTGCTACCTCACCCCGCTACGCCGCCTCTATCCGCTTCCTGTACGTCAGACCAGCATTTTGCCTCGGGCTTCCTTCAGATTCGCGGTCACCCGCGACACCCTTGCCTTCAGCTAACACTTCCCCTTGCCGGGTGTGTAGAGGACTTTCACCTCCAAATCGTCCGACTCACCACCACAGTGAGCCGAACAGCGCCAGTCACGGCACTACGCGCCATGCCTGGCGCACAACGAAAAAGGGCGACCCGAGGGCCGCCCTTTTCCTAAATGGATTAACCGAACTTAGTTCTGTTTTTCCATTTGAGCACGGAGCAGATCACCAATGGTGGTCGGGCCGGTGCTTTCAACGTCTTGCTTGTTACGCAGCTCCTTCATCGCGTCCTTCTCGTCCTCGACGTCTTTCGACTTGATGGACAGGCTGATGACGCGGGACTTGCGGTCGACGCTGATGATCTTGGCTTCTACTTCGTCGCCTTCTTTCAGGACGTTGCGCGCGTCCTCAACGCGGTCACGGCTGATTTCGGAGGCTTTCAGGGTAGCTTCGATCTCGTTGCCCAGGTCGATGATGGCGCCCTTGGCGTCTACTTCCTTGACAACGCCGCGGACGATGGTGCCCTTGTCGTTGAGGGAGACGTAGTTGCTGAACGGATCGTCTTCCAGTTGCTTGATGCCCAGGGAGATGCGCTCGCGCTCCGGGTCAACCGACAGGATGACGGTTTCCAGCTCGTCGCCCTTCTTGAAGCGACGCACGGCTTCTTCGCCAGCTTCGTTCCAGGAGATGTCGGACAGGTGAACCAGGCCGTCGATGCCGCCGTCCAGACCAATGAAGATACCGAAATCGGTGATCGACTTGATGGTGCCGGAGATCTTGTCACCCTTGTTGAACTGACCGGAGAAGTCTTCCCACGGGTTGGTCTTGCACTGCTTGATACCCAGGGAGATACGACGACGCTCTTCGTCGATGTCCAGAACCATGACTTCCACTTCGTCGCCGACGTTGACGACTTTCGACGGGTGGATGTTCTTGTTGGTCCAGTCCATTTCGGAAACGTGTACCAGACCTTCCACGCCCTCTTCCAGCTCTGCGAAGCAGCCGTAGTCGGTGAGGTTGGTGACGCGCGCCATGACGCGGGTGTTTTCCGGGTAACGCGCCTTGATGGCAACCCATGGGTCTTCGCCCAGTTGCTTCAGGCCCAGGGATACGCGGTTACGCTCGCGATCGTACTTCAGAACCTTGACGTCGATCTCGTCGCCAACATTGACGATCTCGGACGGGTGCTTGATGCGCTTCCAAGCCATGTCGGTGATGTGCAGCAGGCCGTCTACGCCGCCCAGGTCAACGAACGCACCGTAGTCGGTGAGGTTCTTGACGATACCTTTGACTTGTTGGCCTTCCTGCAGGGATTCCAGCAGAGCTTCGCGCTCGGCGCTGTTCTCGGCTTCCAGGACGCTGCGACGGGAAACGACAACGTTGTTGCGCTTCTGGTCCAGTTTGATGACCTTGAATTCCAGCTCTTTGCCTTCCAGGTGAGTGGTATCACGCACCGGACGGACATCAACCAGGGAACCCGGCAGGAACGCGCGGATGCCGTTGACGTCAACGGTGAAGCCGCCTTTGACCTTACCGTTGATAACGCCCTTGACCACTTCTTCAGCGTTAAACGCAGCTTCCAGAACCAGCCAGGACTCAGCGCGCTTGGCTTTCTCGCGGGACAGCTTGGTTTCACCGAAGCCATCTTCAACCGCGTCCAGCGCGACGTGGACTTCGTCACCGACCTTGATGGTCAGCTCGCCTTGTTCGTTGAAGAACTGGTCGAGCGGGATGACGCCCTCGGACTTCAGGCCGGCGTGAACGGTAACCCAGTCACCGTCGATGTCGACCACGATACCGGTGATGATGGCGCCCGGCTGCATGTCGAGGGATTTCAGGCTTTCTTCAAATAGTTCTGCAAAGCTTTCGCTCATGTTGATTCCTGTTGATCAAGGGCGGGGATTCGCCCAAACCACATTCCAGACCATGTGGGTTCGTTCATGTAAAAAGAGGCCTACGGGACAAGGACTGGTCTCCCGTATGCCTCCTTGCGGACTGTTCGATTTAGAGCAACCGAAAGCCCTTACCCGGCCAGATCGCGATCAGCGACCTCGCGCAGAATTCGTTCAAGCACCTGCTCGATGGAAAGCTCGGTGGAATCCAGCACGATTGCGTCGGCTG
Organism: Pseudomonas sp. GD03919; assembly: GCF_029814935.1. Taxonomy (NCBI): domain Bacteria; kingdom Pseudomonadati; phylum Pseudomonadota; class Gammaproteobacteria; order Pseudomonadales; family Pseudomonadaceae; genus Pseudomonas; species Pseudomonas sp. GD03919. The sequence goes on along the minus strand of NZ_CP104582.1, from coordinate 1,765,327 downwards.
CCGGCTTGAGCGGCGCCACCGCGCGTTGGGTATCGCGCTCGTCGCGCGCCCGTATCTCGTCGAGAAGACTCGCAAGATTAACATCATCGCCCTTGCCCTTCAACTGCAAGTAGCGGCGACGCGCACGTTCCTCGGCGCTGGCCGTCAGGAAAATCTTCAGCGGCGCGTCGGCGAATACCACGGTGCCCATGTCGCGACCGTCTGCCACCAGGCCGGGCATTTCGCGAAACGCGCGCTGACGCTGCAGCAGCGCTTCGCGTACAGCCGGCAGCGAGGCGACCATGGAAGCGCCCGCCCCTATCTGCTCGTTACGGATGGCGTCGGTCACCTCCTCGCCTTCGAGGATGATGCGCCTATCGATGAACTGAACATCGAGATGCGCGGCCAACTGCTTGAGTGACTCTTCATTGGTCAGGTCGATGCCGTGGTTGCCAGCGGCGAAGGCCAGCAGGCGATAGAGCGCACCGGAGTCGAGCAGGTTCCAGCCCAGCTGCTTGGCCAGCAAGGCGCAAAGCGTGCCCTTGCCGGAGCCGCTCGGCCCGTCGACGGTGATTACCGGGGCATTCATGCCTTGTCCTCTACAGCCACGTTGATGCCGACTTCAGCCGACAAGGCCAGGAAGTTGGGGAAGGACGTGGCGACGTTGGCGCAGTCGTGAATACGAATTGGCGCACTGGCGCGCAGCGAGGCGACGCTGAAGGACATGGCGATACGGTGATCGCCATGCGCCCAGACTTCGCCGCCACCAATGGCGCCGCCTTCGATGATGATGCCGTCCGGGGTCGGCTCGGCCTTCACGCCCAGCGCGATCAGGCCGTCGGCCATGACCTGAATGCGATCGGACTCTTTCACCCGCAGCTCCTCGGCGCCGCGCAACACGGTGCGACCTTCGGCACAGGCAGCGGCGACGAACAGCACCGGGAATTCATCGATGGCCAGCGGCACCAGATCTTCCGGGATATCGATGCCTTTAAGCTTGGCCGCACGCACACGAATGTCGGCCACGGGCTCGCCGCCGACTTCACGCTGGTTTTCCAGGGTGATGTCGCCGCCCATCAGCTTCAGAATGTCGATCACGCCGGTGCGAGTCGGGTTGATGCCGACGTGCTCCAGCACCAGCTCGGAGCCTTCAGCGATGCTGGCAGCGACCAGGAAGAACGCCGCCGAGGAAATATCTGCCGGCACTTCGATGCGCGTGGCGGTCAGCTTGTGCCCGGCCTCGACACTGACGGTACTGCCTTCGACGCTCACCGGGTAGCCGAAGCCGCGCAGCATGCGCTCGGTATGATCACGGGTCGGCGCCGGCTCGGTCACCGAGGTGCTGCCAGCGGCGTACAGGCCAGCCAGCAGCAGGCAGGATTTAACCTGAGCACTGGCCATCGGCATGTCGTAGGCCATGCCGGTCAGGCGTTGACCACCTTTGATGGTCAACGGCGGACGACCTTCCGGACCGGTTTCGATGACCGCACCCATCTCACGCAGCGGCTTGGCCACGCGATTCATCGGGCGCTTGGACAGCGACGCATCACCGGTCAGCGTAGTGTCGAACGGCTGCGCGGCCAGCAAGCCGGAGAGCAGGCGCATGGAGGTGCCGGAGTTACCCATGTACAGCGGGCCGGCCGGCGCTTTCAGGCCATGCAGGCCGACGCCATGGATGGTCACGCGGCCGTGGTGCGGGCCTTCGATGACCACGCCCATGTCGCGGAAGGCCTGCAACGTGGCCAGGGCATCCTCACCCTCGAGGAAGCCTTCTACCTCGGTGGTGCCTTCGGCCAGCGAACCCAGCATGATCGAACGGTGCGAGATGGATTTGTCACCCGGTACGCGGATACGTCCAGCCAGCGAGCTACCAGGTTTTGCCAGGAAAATCAGATCGGTCGAGTGCATAGCGTCCACATAGGCCCTGCGGGCCAGAATTTTGCTGAAATGTTCGCGGGCCACGCGAGCGCGAGTAAACACGCCCAGCAGTTGATGCCCATCCCCGGCGTCGACCGCATCGCGCAAGGCGTCGAGGTCGTCGCGAAACGTATCCAGTGTGCGCAGCACGGCCTCGCGGTTGGCGAGGAAGATATCGTGCCACATCACCGGGTCACTGCCAGCGATCCGCGTGAAATCGCGGAAACCGCCAGCGGCATAGCGGAAAATCTCCAGGTTCTCGCTGCGCTTGGCCAGCGAGTCGACCAGGGTAAAGGCCAGCAGGTGCGGCAGATGGCTGGTGGCGGCGAGCACCTGATCGTGATGCTCCACCTCCATCGACTCGACATCCGCCCCCAGCTCGCGCCACAACGCCTCGACCAGCGCCACAGCCGCTGCATCACTGTGTTCACTGGGCGTGAGAATAACCTTGTGGCGGCGGAACAGTTCGGCGTTGGCCGCCTCCACCCCGCTCTGCTCGGAGCCGGCAATCGGGTGCCCCGGTACGAAACGCACTGCCTGACCGGCAAAGGCCAGACGCGCCGCACGCACGACATTGCCTTTGGCGCTGCCAACGTCAGTCAGCACGGCATTGCCGAGATCGAGCCTGGCCAGTTGAGCCAGCAGCTTCTCCATGGCCAGGATAGGCACTGCCAACTGAATGACATCCGCCCCCTGACAGGCGGCAGCCAGATCACCCTCGCAGCGATCGACAACCCCCAACTGAACTGCCAAGCGACGCGATTTGGCATCCAGATCGACCCCCACCACCTCCCGGCACAGGCCGCGCTCACGCAGGCCCTTGGCGAAGGAACCACCGATCAAGCCGAGGCCGACCACCACCAGGCGGCCGATCTTAGGGGCATTGGATTGCACAGCAGTGACAGTCACGCCGATAGCACCTTGGCCAGTGCCTCGAGGAATCGCGCATTCTCGCGCGGCAAACCAATGGAAACGCGCAGGAAATTCGGCATGCGGTAACCGGCCATGGGTCGCACGATCACCCCTTCACGTAGCAGCGCCTGGTTGATCGCAGCGGTGTCGCGGCCAAAATCGACGGCGATGAAGTTGGCCCTGGAGGCAATCCAGCTCAGCCCCAGGGCACGCAAGCCCTCTTCCAGTTGCTGCATGCCGGCATCGTTGAGGCGACGGCTTTCAGCGAGGTAATCGGTATCGGTCAGCGCCGCACAGGCAGCAGCCAGCGCGAGGCTGTTGACGTTGAACGGCTGACGCACACGGTTTAGCACATCGGCGATGGCTGGCGAGCTGATGGCGTAACCGACACGCAGCGAGGCCAGGCCATAGGCCTTGGAGAAGGTGCGCGAGACCAGCAGGTTCGGGTAGCGCGCCAGGTAATCCAGACCGTCCGGCAGCTCGTCGCCTTCGGCGTACTCGATATAGGCTTCGTCCAGCACCACCAGCACCGACTCCGGCACCTTGGCAAGGAAGGTTTCCAGGGCATCCGGGCCGAACCAGGTACCGGTGGGGTTGTTAGGGTTGGCGATGAAGACCACGCGGGTGTTGTCATCGATGGCTGCAAGCATGGCCTGCAGGTCGTGAGCGTAATCCTTAGCCGGCACGATCTTGCCCTGCGCGCCGACTGCCTGAGTGGCGATGGGGTACACCGCGAAGGCGTAGTCGCTGAACACGGCATTGAGACCGGGTGCCAGATAGGCACGGGCGACCAGCTCGAGGATGTCGTTGGAACCATTGCCCAGAGTGACCTGAGCGGCGTCGACGCCGTAACGCCCGGCCAGTGCGGTTTTGAGGGTGAAGCCATTGCCATCCGGGTAGCGGGTCAGCTCGTCCAGTTCGGCGCGAATCGCTGCCAGCACCTTGTCGCTCGGGCCGAGCGGGTTCTCATTGCTGGCCAGCTTGACGATACCGGCCGGATCGAGGCCCAGCTCACGGGCCAGCTCATCGACTGGCTTGCCTGGTACGTAGGGGGACAGCTTTTGCACGCCTGGCTGGGCCAGGGCTAGGAAATCGCAACTCATGTACAAACCTCTTCAATCCAATTGCTCGCAGAACGCCCAGCCCTCACCCCTAGCCCCTCTCCCAAGGGGAGAGGGGAACCGTTCGGCGGCAGCCATCACATCCAAGCTCTATCCGCTAGCCTTATGCCCACCCCAATATCCGCCCCTAAAGCCCGCCCAACGGCAGGAGAACGGATTTTACCAGCATGCAACCAAGCCCGAGGCGTGTGCACTTCTGCTCCCCTCGCCCTCCGGGAGAGGGGTTGGGGGTGAGGGGGGCTTTCAGCGCGCCAACAAAGCAATCCGCTCGCTAGCCACCCGATAAATCTCCTGCAACACGGCCTCGGTTTCCTTCAAGGCCTGATCATTCCAAAAACGCAGCACCATGATGCCTTCACGCTCTAATTTCAATGTCCGTGCAGCGTCGTCTTCACCACCGTGCTGCGAACCATCCAGTTCCACCGCCAGTTTCGCCGCCTCGCAGTAAAAGTCGAGGATGTAAGGCGGCAACGGGTGCTGCCGACGAAACTTCAAACCGCCCAACCGCCCCGAGCGCAAGCAATACCACAGGCGAACCTCGGCATCGGTTGCCGTCGTGCGCAACTCCCGCGCACGCTGCTTATGCCAGGCGGGAAGCGGTTTGTGCTTGGGTGGCATCCTTGCCCTCTCTTAAATTGTGGTGACTCCTACCCTCACCCCCGGCCCCTCTCCCGGAGGGAGAGGGGAGGCAAGCAAGGCCGCGCTAGGCCGCAATCTCTTCGCCACGAAGATCATGAAGTTGTACACACTTGATCAAACCCCACCGTACACCTCCGCTCTCCCTTGGGAGAGCGGAGACAAGCAAAACAGCGCAGGGCTGAAATCTATGTCCGGGCTAACGATCGTACTGACTGCACGTGATTGATCAAACGTTCACCGTACACCTCCCCTCTCCCTCGGGAGAGGGGCCGGGGGTGAGGGGCTTTACCTCAGAGCACCGCCTTCGGATATGAGCCCAATACCTTCAGCGCTACAGCTTCCTGAGCGAGCTTCTCCAGCACACCCTTGACCAACGGATCGCGGTGGTGGCCGACGAAATCGATGAAGAACACGTAGGTCCACTTGCCGCTACGCGACGGACGGGTTTCGATGCGAGTCAGGTCGATACCGTTGTTATGGAACGGCACCAGCAGCTCGTGCAGCGCGCCCGGCTTGTTGCGCATGGAGACAATGATCGAGGTCTTGTCGTCGCCTGTCGGCGGCACTTCCTGGTTGCCGATGATGAGAAAACGCGTGGAGTTGTCCGGGCGATCCTCGATCTTTTCCGCCAGCTTGGTCAGGCCATACAGATTGGCCGCCATGTCGCCGGCGATGGCCGCGCTGTTCCACTCGCTCTTCACTCGCTTGGCCGCATCGGCGTTGCTGGAAACCGCCACGCGCTCGACGTTCGGGTAGTGCGCGTCCAGCCACTTGCGGCACTGCGCCAGCGACTGGGCATGGGAGTAGATGCGGGTGATCTTGTCGGTCTTGGTGGTCTCGCCGACCAGCAGGTGATGGTGGATGCGCAGCTCGACTTCGCCGCAGATCACCATGTCATGCTCGAGGAAGCTGTCGAGGGTGTGGTTGATCGCACCCTCGGTGGAGTTCTCCACCGGCACCACACCGAAGTTCACTGCACCAGCGGCCACTTCGCGGAACACCTCGTCGATGGCCGCCATCGGCACGCTGATCACCGCGTGACCGAAGTGCTTCATCGCCGCAGCCTGGCTGAAGGTGCCCTCGGGGCCGAGGTAGGCGACCTTGAGCGGATTTTCCAGGGCCAGGCAGGAGGACATGATTTCGCGGAACAGCCGCGCCATTTCCTCGTTGCCCAGCGGCCCCTTGTTGCGCTCCATGATGCGCTTGAGCACCTGGGCCTCGCGCTCGGGGCGATAGAACACCGGCGACTCGCCCTCCTTGAGCTCCTTCATCTTCACCCGCGCCACTTCTTCGGCGCAGCGCGCGCGGTCGCTGATCAGCTCGAGAATGCGCTCGTCGAGGTTGTCGATGCGTACGCGCAGCGCTTGCAGTTCCTGCTCGGACATGTCAGCCATGCTCCTTCTCGAACTCGGCCATGTAGGCCACCAGCGCCTCAACCGCATCCAGACCAACGGCGTTGTAGATGGAAGCACGCATGCCACCGACCGAGCGATGGCCTTTCAGGTTGAGCAGGCCGCGCTCGTCGGCACCGGCCAGGAAAGCCTTATCCAGCTTCTCGTCGGCCAGGCGGAACGGCACGTTCATCCAGGAACGGGCGTTATGGGCGATGGGGTTGCTGTAGAAATCGCTGTCGTCGATGGCCTTGTACAGCAGATCCTTCTTGGCGCGGTTGATGCGTTCCATGGCCTCGACGCCGCCCTGCTCCTTCAGCCACTGGAAGACCAGGCCGGAGAGGTACCAGGAATAGGTCGCCGGGGTGTTGTACATCGAACCGTTGTCGGCGGAGATCTTGTAGTCGAGCATGGTCGGGCAGCTGGAACGGGCGCGACCGAGCAGGTCTTCACGGACGATCACCACCACCAGGCCGCTGGGGCCGATGTTCTTCTGCGCGCCGGCGTAGATCAGGCCGAACTGCGACACGTCGATGGGGCGCGAGAGGATGTCCGAGGACATGTCCACCACCAGCGGGGTATCGCCGACCTGCGGCACCCAGTCGAACTGCAGACCGCCAATGGTCTCGTTGCTGCAGTAATGTACGTAAGCCGCGTTCTTCGACAGCTGCCAGTCGTTCTGCCCGGGAATGGCGAAGTAGTCGTGCGCCTTGGCACTGGCGGCGACGTTGATGGCGCCGTAGCGGCGCGCCTCTTCGATGGCCTTCTTCGACCAGATGCCGGTCTCGACGTAGTCGGCCACGCCATCTTCCGGCAACAGGTTCAACGGAATCTCGGCGAACTGCTGGCTGGCACCGCCCTGCAGGAACAGCACCTTATAGTCGGTGGGCACAGCGAGCAGATCGCGCAGATCCTGCTCAGCCTGGCTGGCGATGGCCACGTACTCGTCACTGCGATGGCTCATCTCCATCACCGAGAGGCCCTTGCCTTGCCAGTCGAGCATCTCGGCCTGGGCGCGTTGCAGTACAGCGGTCGGCAGCGCGGCCGGGCCGGCGCAGAAGTTAAAAGCTCGCTTGCTCACGTCTGTCTCTCTCAAGATCGATGCCTACAAGGCCCAGCCACGCAAGGCCTTTGAATATCCTGCGGCGTCATGCAGGAGCCGGAGAAGCCTGGGCCTCACCGACGATCTAGCTGATCGCCCGCAAGCGGGCTCCTACAGTGACGACCCTCAACGCGTTATTCCTCGCTGCCTTCCTCGGCGTCGGCGACCGGCGCTTCGGCGCTTTCGGCGACTTCAGCGCCCTCTTCGCCTTCGACCAGTTCGTCCTCTTCCACCACAGTCGGCTCCTGCACACGCTCCAGGCCGACCAGGGTCTCGTCCTTGGCCAACTTGATCAGGGTCACGCCCTGAGTGTTACGACCGGAGCTGGAAACTTCGTCGACACGGGTACGCACCAGGGTGCCCTGGTCGGAAATCAGCATGATTTCCTCGCCGTCCTGCACCTGGATGGCACCGACCAGCTTGCCGTTACGCTCACTGGTGACCATGGCGATGACGCCCTGGCCGCCGCGACCGCGACGGGGGAATTTGCCCAGACTGGTACGCTTGCCGAAACCACGCTCGGAAGCGGTGAGGATCTGCGCGCCGGACTCGGGAATCAGCATGGAGATCAGGCGCTGATCCTTGCCCAGGCGCATGCCACGCACGCCGCGGGCGGTACGGCCCATGGTGCGCACCTTGCTCTCGGCGAAACGCAGTACCTTGCCGGCGTCGGAGAACAGCATGACTTCCTTGGCACCATCGGTGATGGCGGCGGCGATCAGGGTGTCGCCCTCTTCCAGCTTCAGGGCGATCAGACCGGCGCTGCGCGGACGACTGAACTGCACCAGCGGGGTTTTCTTAACGGTACCGAAGGCGGTGGCCATGAAGATGTAGGCGCCGGTCGGTTCGGCGACCAGTTCGGGGGTTTCGCCCTCGACTTCTTCGACTTCCTCGGCCTCGACCACCTCGGTGGCTTCGCCCTCGATCACTACGCCTTCGTCATCAAGATCTTCGTCTGCGCCGGCGCTCTGCTGCAGCGCTTCGAGGTCGATCTGCAGCATCGCGGTGATGCGCTCGCCCTCGTCCAGCGGCAGCAGGTTGACCAGCGGACGACCACGGGCGGCACGCGAAGCCTCGGGAATCTCGAAGGTACGCAGCCAGTACACCTTGCCCTTGCTGGAGAACAGCAGCAGCGTGGCGTGGCTGTTGGCGACCAGCAGGTGTTCGACGTAGTCCTCGTCCTTCACCCCGGTGGCGGACTTGCCCTTGCCACCGCGACGCTGCGCCTCGTAGGCGGCCAGCGGCTGGCTCTTGGCATAGCCACCATGGGAGATGGTGACGACACGCTCTTCTTCGGTGATCAGGTCAGCAATGGTCAGGTCCTGACGCGAGGCGACGATCTCGGTACGACGCTTGTCGCCGAACTCGGCCTTGACCTTCTCCAGCTCCTCGCGGATGACTTCCATCAGGCGCTCGGGATTGGTCAGGATGCGGATCAGCTCGCCGATCAGGCCAAGAATTTCCTGGTACTCGGCCAGCAGCTTCTCGTGCTCCAGGCCGGTCAGGCGGTGCAGACGCAATTCGAGAATGGCCTGGGCCTGCTCGGGGGACAGGAAGTACTTGCCATCGCGCAGGCCGTATTGCGGATCGAGCCCTTCCGGGCGGCAGGAGTCGGCACCGGCGCGCTCGACCATGGCCTCCACGGCGGACGATTCCCAGGCGGTGGCAATCAGGCGCTCCTTGGCCTCAGCCGGCGTCGGCGAAGCCTTGATCAGCTCGATCACCGGATCGATGTTCGACAGTGCAACGGCCTGACCTTCGAGGATATGGCCACGCTCGCGAGCCTTGCGCAACTCGTAGACGGTACGGCGGGTCACCACTTCACGGCGGTGACGGACGAACACCTCGAGCATGTCCTTGAGGTTCATGATCTTCGGCTGACCATCGACCAGCGCCACGACGTTGATGCCGAACACGCTCTGCATCTGGGTCTGGGCGTACAGGTTGTTCAGCACCACGTCCGGCACTTCGCCGCGACGCAGTTCGATCACCACGCGCATACCGTCCTTGTCGGACTCGTCGCGCAGCTCGGTGATGCCTTCGATCTTCTTCTCTTTGACCAGCTCGGCGATCTTCTCGATCAGACGCGCCTTGTTCAGCTGATACGGCAACTCGGTGATCACCAGTTGCTGGCGGTTGCCGGCTTTGTCGATGTCCTCGACCTCGACGCGGGCACGCACATAGATGCGGCCACGCCCCGTGCGGTAGGCCTCGATGATGCCGGCACGGCCGTTGATGATGCCCGCCGTGGGGAAATCCGGGCCGGGAATGTACTGCATCAGGTCATCGACGGTCAGTTCGGCGTTGTCGATCAGCGCCAGGCAACCATCGATCACCTCAGTGAGGTTGTGCGGCGGGATGTTGGTGGCCATGCCCACGGCGATACCGCTGGAACCATTGATCAGCAGGTTCGGTACCTTGGTCGGCATGACAGCCGGAATCTGCTCGGTGCCGTCGTAGTTGGGCACCCAGTCGACGGTTTCCTTGTCCAGGTCGGCCAGCAGCTCGTGGGCCAGCTTGGCCATGCGCACTTCGGTGTAACGCATGGCCGCGGCGTTGTCGCCGTCCACCGAACCGAAGTTGCCCTGGCCGTCGACCAGCATGTAGCGCAGGGAGAAGGGCTGGGCCATGCGCACGATGGTGTCGTACACCGCGATGTCGCCGTGCGGGTGGTACTTACCGATCACGTCACCGACCACACGGGCGGACTTCTTGTAGGCCTTGTTCCAGTCGTTGCCCAGTTCGCTCATGGCGTAGAGCACGCGACGGTGCACCGGCTTCAAGCCATCGCGCGCATCCGGCAGGGCACGCCCGACGATCACGCTCATCGCGTAGTCGAGGTAGGACTGTTTCAGCTCGTCTTCGATATTGACCGGGAGGATTTCTTTGGCCAGTTCGCCCATGAGAAGCCTGGTTCCTTTTTCTGGTGAAACTCCACGCCATTCTTCCTGAACGCCCTGGAGTTCGTCGCCATGGCGTTGAGCCATTAACGACACACGACAAATCAACGAGTTACGTCACGATTCGATGCAGTAAAGGCGGCCGCAGTCAGCCCCCTTGAAAACTGCCGGAGATTACCACAAAGCGTGTCACACACCTACCCCGACACCTGATGAAGCGCCGGAGCAGGCAGCATGGCAAAAAGCGCAACGACAGAGCGCCCGAGGAGAGAAAGCCGCATCAACACGGCGGAGCCATTGCGACCCGGCTCAATCGCACAGGCACAGCGAGCGCGCGATAAGTCGTAATGGCCACACTGGGGTTGGGCGATACAGAAACGGCAAATGACAAAGACGAGCTCCCCGAGCGACCAAGCCATCTGATCGACAGCGTGATGCGGGGAGCCCTCCTTGAACGCTCAATCAGCTCAGCTTTCCAGCGCGGGTCGCTGACTGCCGATGGGGATACGCTTAGCTTTGGCTTCTTCAGGCACGATGCGCTGCAACTCGACATGCAGCAGACCATTGGTCAGGTTGGCACCCTTGACCTCGATATGGTCAGCCAGGCGGAAAGACAGTTTGAACGCACGCTGAGCAATCCCCTGATGCAGGTAGCTGATGCTCTCGGCGCTACGATCAGGCTTGTGACCCGCCACGGTCAGCACACCGCGCTCGACCTGCAGTTCAAGATCGTCTTCCTCGAAGCCGGCAGCCGCAACCACGATACGATAGTGGTCTTCGCCGTGCTTCTCGACGTTGTAGGGCGGGTAGGAGCTGCCGGCGTCGTTGCTACGCAGGGCAGACTCGAAAAGATCATTGAACCGGTCAAAACCGACGGACTGGCGGAACAGAGGGGCCAGGGACAATACGTTGCTCATGAGTGTTCTCCTGAAATCAGCAAGTGTCACGGAGCGGAACCCGACTTCGGCATCCCGCAGTCACTGATCTAGGGTCGAGCAGAAGAATTTCAAGTGCTCACGCCTCATGCAACGCCGCGCCACTCACCGGCGAGCACGCACACCGCCCCACACAACACCTGAGGCTAACCGCACATTACCCTGCACGAAGATACGCAAACGGGAGGCCTATGGCCAATGCCGATCAGATAAGCTTGCCAAAGCGGTCTTTCGTAATTACATGGACTCGCCCACGCCGAGGCGTCAATGCGCCACGGTGGCAGTCTAAGAAGCCAACGGCAGCGAGGGCGAGTCCATGAAAAAGTATACAGCAACTAATCAATCCCAGGCCTTAAACGATCTATCGGCCTGCACGACAGTGGCAGTCGATCTTGCCAAGCGGGTCTTTCAGGTGGCGGGAGAAGACGCTCTTGGTCAGGTGCGTTACGAGGCGCGGATCAAGTCGCGTGAGGCGTTCTACGAGTTTCTGTGCAAGTTGCCGCCGAGTGTCGTCGTGCTGGTTGAAACTGGCCCAGGTGCTCAGGCGTGGGCACGGCAGCTACAGGGGCAAGGCAACCTGGCGCGGATTCTTCCGGCTCGTCTCGTCGAGGGTCACCGCAGCGGTGCGAAGAATGATCGTAACGATGCCCTGTCGATCTTGCGCGCCGGTCGCGATAGCAAGATTTCAGCCGTGCCCATCAAAAGCGCTGCCTCGCTGGCCATGCAGGCGCTGCATCGCGCTCGGCAGGGTTATGTGCGTCGGCGTACGGCGATGAGTAATCAGATGCGCGGTTTGCTGCTGGAGCACGGCGTGGCTCTGGCGCAAGGCGATGCGGCTATCAGCCACGTGATACCGAGGGTGCTGGAAGATGCAACGCAGCCACTGCCGGAGATACTGCGGGAGTTGATCGACGAATTGCTGGGTGAATGGCGGCAATTGGGCGAACGCATCAACGTCTTGAGCGGGCGCTTGGAAGCTGCTGCGAACGCGGACAAGACCGCGAAACGACTGATGACGGTGCGCGGAGTCGGCCCGATCATCGCCACCGCGCTGCTGGCCAAGCAAACCGAACCTGAACGTTTCGCCAATGCCCGCTTATATGCGGCTTACTTCGGCATGGTGCCTGATCAGCACAGCAGCGGAGAAAAGATCCGCCTGGGCAAGATGAGCAAGCGAGGCGATGGCTACCTGCGCAGCCTGATGATCCAGGGCGCGCATGCGGTCCTCCAACAACTACGGCCTGATTCGCAGCAACCGGATGATCGCCGCTTGCTGGGCTGGCTGAGTCGCCTGGGGCGCAAAGAGGCGGCGGTGAGGTTAGCCAACCGCAACCTACGGATCGCCTGGGTGCTGCTACAGAATGAACAGACTTATCAACGCCAGCCAGTTAATGACAGGCAGGCGGAAATGAGTCACTGATCCACCGAGTTCTGCCACCGGGGCGCGAAGTCGCTCCAACCTCTGCTAGAAAACATTGACCCCAGGTAAGACCGTTGCGGATTGATGCCTTGGCTCCTACTGGCCTTCGAGGTCTGAATGTAATAGGCATACCGCAAGCTCACACAATGTTGGCCAGAAGCTGATGACAGCTTCCTCGAATAGGCCTGATACATAGATGCAGCCGGGTAGCAGTGTTGAAAAGCAGGTTTGACAGTGGGGGCGAGTCCATACATAGGAGCCCCGCCCCGGGGCGAAGCTTTTCAATCGCGTATCGCCCTGGTTCGCGGCGGGGCGCCGCTCCTACCCATTGGCAGCTTCGACGCTTAACTGACAGACATTAGGCCTATGGCCTCCCGCTGCTGATTACGAACATACCTTGTGCTTATTTGGCCTTGTAGATGATGCCGGGACTGCACTGCACCATCTGGTACTTGTCGGGCAAGCCGTTGAGCGCCTCGGAGGCCCCCAGAAACAGGTATCCTCCCGGTTTCAACGTGGCATGAATGCGCGCGAGAATGTCCTTCTTCACCTCGGCGGAGAAGTAGATCAACACATTGCGGCAAAACACGATATCGAACTTGCCCAGGGCCGCGTAGCTATCGAGCAGGTTGAGCGGACGGAACTCGACACGGTTCTTGATCGGTGCCTTGACTTGCCAGCGCCCCGGCCCTTTCGGATCGAAAAAGCGCTGCAGACGTTCCTGCGACAGGCCACGCCCCATCGCCAGGCTGTCGTACTCGCCGGACTTGCAGTTGGCCAGCATCGACGGCGACAAATCGGTGGCAACGATCTGAATACCCGCCTTGAGCTGCCCCAGGTTGCTGCGCTCGAACTCATCGATGGACATCGACAGCGAGTAAGGCTCCTGCCCCGACGAGCAGGCCGCCGACCAGATGCGCAAACGCTGGCCAGGGTAGGCTTTGATCAGCTCGGGCAGCACACGGTTCTTGAGCACCTCGAAGGGATAGGTGTCACGAAACCACAACGTCTCGTTGGTGGTCATGGCATCCACCACCTGCTCACGCAGACCGCTACGCGGCTGGCTCTGCATGCGCTGCACCAGCTCACCCAGGGTTTTGATGCCGTTCTGCTCCATTAGCTTGTTCAGACGACTGGAGACCAGATACTGCTTGTTACTGCCAAGCAGAATACCGCAGGCCTTTTCCAGAAAAGTCCGGAACTGCTCGAAATCCACATTACCTGAAGACACTAATGCCGCCTCACCAACCATAACGTTCGCCAAAGGTTACCCCTCAGCCCCCATCCGACACACGAATGCGATCGACCACTCGCGCCGCCAGATCATCCGGCTTGAACTTGGCGAGGAAGTCATCGGCACCGACCTTCTTCACCATCGCCTGGTTGAACACACCCGAGAGCGAAGTATGCAGGAGGATGTGCAACTTCTGCATGCGCGGATCACTGCGAATCTCGGTGGTCAACGTATAGCCGTCCATCTCCGGCATCTCGATGTCGGAAATCAGCATCAGCAACTCTTTGTCGGGGAAACGCCCCTCATCCGCCATCTTCTTCAGATAATTGAGCGCCTCACGCCCATCGTTCAGCGCCGTGACTTCGACACCAACGGTCTGCAGGCAACGCGAAACCTGCTTACGTGCCACTGAAGAGTCATCGACGATCAGCACATGCTTGGTCACCGCCTGACTCTGCACCTCATCATCGATGACACCCGCGGAGATCACCTCGGAGGCCGGCGCGACCTCGGCGAGAATCTTCTCAACGTCGATGATCTCGACCAACTGCTGATCGAGCCGCGTGACGGCCGTCAGGTAGTGATCACGCCCGGCACCCTTGGGTGGCGGATGGATCTCTCCCCAGTTCATGTTGACGATGCGCTCGACCGAACGCACCAAGAATCCCTGAACCTTGGTGTTGTACTCGGTGATGATCACGAAGCTGGTCTTGAGATTTTCCAGCGGCGCTCGCCCGGTGGCGATGGACAGATCAAGAATCGGGATGGTGCCACCACGAATGTTGGCCACGCCCCGCACCACCTGGCTGGACTTGGGCATGATGGTGAGATTCGGGCACTGCAGCACCTCTTTCACCTTGAATACGTTGATACCGTATAGCTGCGGGCCTTCCAGGCGAAACAGCAACAGCTCCAAGCGGTTTTGCCCCACCAGCTGCGTGCGCTGGTTAACCGAATCCATCAACCCGGTCATGCCCGGTCTCCTTCTCTTCTAGTCACGCCTACCCCGTTGAGCCTGGCAGGCGGCACGGGGCTTGCTTTGCAATTCTCATGAAACAGATAACGTCATCTTTCCGTCAGCTACTGGCAAAGTGCCTTGCCCCTTTGTCCGTTTTACTCGCTTTGCCATCACTCAGCTACAGCGATACGGCGACCTTTACCAGCACTGAACAGCTTATCGGCGCCACGGAGTCCTTTCTTGAGCAGGCGACAACAGAATATCTACAGCGTAGCGAAATTCAGGGCCGGCATGAGGTTCGCGTCAACCGTCTCGACCCGCGGTTACGCCTGCCCCTGTGCGATCAGCCGCTGACCACCACGCTGGAAAGCCCTGCGCAACCACTGGGCCGCGTCACCACGCGCGTGCGTTGCGACGGCAGCGCCCCCTGGACCGTATTCGTGCCGGCTGAAGTGCGGTTGTATCGACCAGTCGTCGTACTGACCCGCCCGCTCAAGCGCATGAGCGTAGTCAAAGCCGCAGATTTGAGCCTGGTGGAACGCGATATCGGGCAACAGGGTCAGAACTTCCTGACCGACCCGACGCAGGCAATCGGCAAGAAATTGACGCGACAACTGGGCAGCGATCAGATTCTGCTCTCGACTCACCTGCAGGTGGCGGAGGTGATTCGCCGGGGCGACCAGGTGGTGATCAGTGCCCGAGGGTCCACCGTCAACGTACGCATGCCCGGCGAAGCCCTGACGGACGGTGCTCCGGGCCAACAGATCAACGTGCGCAACTTGCGTTCGCAACGCGTGGTCAGAGCACGTGTAATCGGTCCTGGTCAGGTGGAAGTAGCGCTGTAGGCACGCTTCTTGTAGCGTGAAAGCCAGGCGATTCCCTACACTATCAACGACGCAGTGAAATTAGTCCTAAAGTTTTCCCGGCAGTGGCCGAAAAGCCTGGCAAGCGTCCACCATATCGTCCGAGGTTCTGCATCATGGTCATCGACTTCAACCGGCTGAACAATGCCAATACGCCCGCCAACGCAGGGCGTACCGGCGCGACTCAGGCTGGCAATCGCAATGAGTCGGCACAGCCGAAACAGGCGGCTGTCACCGGTGCCGATGAACAAACCAACGCCAAGACCGGCGAATCCGTGCAACTGAGCCGTGAGGCTCAACAGTTGCAATCGATCAGCGAGAAGCTGCGTGATCAGCCTATCGTCAACAAGGAGCGCGTGGCCCAACTGAAACAGGCCATCGCTGACGGCAGCTATCAGGTCGACAGCAAGCGCGTCGCCGAGAAACTGCTCAACTTCGAATCCCAGCGCTAGTCCAAGGGCTGCGCTGGGGGTGTTGGACGCCCGACCCCCAAGAGCCCGCCATGCACGACACAGCCCTGCTTGACCTGTTCATTTCCGATATCGGCACCGCCGAGCAACTGCTTGAGCTGATCGATAACGAATTTCAAGCCCTCAGCGAACGCGACCTCACCCGCCTCGACAGCCTACTGAGCGAAAAACAGCCTCTGCTTGCCCTGCTGCAACAGCACGGCAGTGAGCGCAGCCGTCTTCTTCAGGATGCAGGCTTGAGCGCTGACCGCGACGGCCTGACCGCACTGGCGGGCAACTCCTCAGTCGGCGATCAGTTGCTGGAGCGCAGCGAAGCGCTATCGACTCTGCTGCAGCGCTGCCAGGAGGGCAATTTGCGTAACGGCCGCCTGATCCGCGCCAATCAGGCTTCTGTTCGCAGCGTTCTGGGCATTCTGCGCGGCGGCGAGACTCCGGGCCTCTATGACAGTCGTGGCAGTGCCGCTAGAATCGCGCAGCAAAGACCCCTCAGCCAAGCCTGAGCCCACAATTCTAAAAAGCACGGGCATATGCAGGCACTTTGCCATTATGCTAGTGCCATTTGCAGTCATGACTCGGAGAGTTCCGGCCTGTGTCCAGCGCGTTCAACGACGAGAGCGGCCCTCAACCGCCCAAGATGCTCAAGACATCCGTCGAGATCATTGCCACCCTACGTCAATTGCAGCAGAACCATGACCCACTGATCATCCAGTTCAAGGATCGTGGCCAGCGTTTTCAGAGTTACCTGGTCGAAATCGACAAAGACCGCGCCCGTGTAGCCCTGGATGAAATCATCCCAACTGATGGTGAGCGCTTCCTCAAGCAAGGCGAAACCTTCAATGTCGAGGCATTCCGCGACGGCGTACGGGTAGCCTGGACCTGCGATCACGACGTATTGCCTGGCGAGCTAGAGGGCGCCCCCTGCTACTGGGCACCGCTGCCCAATGAAGTGATCTACCACCAGCGCCGCAGTGCCTTCCGCGCACCGCTGAAGCAGAGTGACCTGGTCAAGGTGGTTCTCAATGGCGACAAGTTGCGTGATCCGATACCCGGACACTTGCTGGACATCTCGGCCACCGGCTGCAAGTTGCGCTTCGCTGGCAATCTGACCCAGCAACTGAACAATGGCCAGGTGTATGAGCGACTCACCGCTTATCTACCCTTCGGCAATATGACCTGCCCTGTGGAGCTACGCCACATGCAGTACGACGAAAAAGTCGACATGACCTTCGTCGGTACGCGCTTTCATCGCATGAACGGTCTGGAGCAACGCCAGGTCGAGCGCTTCGTCTACCAACTGCAGCGCGAGGCACGTCGCACCGAGAGCGACGGCCCCCTCTGAATTTGGCAGCCCTTACTGGGCTGCCTGCGTTTTCTGCTGTTCCTCTTGCGCCGCCGCCGCTGCAACAGCTGGCTCCAGCATCTGTTCCTGCACGGTTTGCTCGTCGACCCTCGGGTCTAACGCTGCAACCAGCGGTGAACTGGTGACATTACCGGGCATGGCCATATGCTGCAGTGGCGCATCATCGACCTGATGCTGATGGGTGACGACTTCTGGGCGAATACGCCAGACCAGTATCAGCGCGCAGACACTGACGAACACATAGAGCATGTTGGCGCCGTAAAAACGCATCAATACACCCGCCAATAATGGCCCGATGCAGGCACCAACACCGAATGTCACCAACAGCATGGCCGTCAGTGACACCCGCCGCTCCGGCTCGACATGGTCATTGGCCAGGGCCACGGCCAGTGGGTAGAGGCTGAATTGCATCATGCTGACCAGAAAGCCGACACCGAACAGCAGGCCGAGAAATACCTGTGGCAGTGCCGCCAACGGCAAGGCAGCCAGCAGCAACAAGACCGAGCAGCCGCGAATCAGGCGCACGCGGTCATGTCGATCGGAAAGCCAGCCCAGCGGCCACTGCACCAGGAGACCCGCCAGAATGCAGCTGCCCATGAACAGCCCCACCTGCTCGGTCGATAGCCCCATCCGAGTGGCGTACAAAGGCGCCAGGCCATAGAAAGAACCGATCAACAGGCCAGCCACGGCGATAGTGGTCAGCGACAGCGGCACGCGACTGAGGAAAAAGCGCAGCTCCAGCGGTGCCGGATGCAAGGGCGCCGGGTGTAAACGCCGGGTCAGCGCTACGGGCACCAGGCACAAGGCGAAGCACAGGGCGACCAACATAAGCAATTCCAGGCCCAGCGTCGGATGCACCACCAGCGCCAGCTGCCCAAGAATCAGGCCCAGGTAGGAAGCCCCCATGTACCCGCTGAACACCAGGCCACGCTGCCTGGCTTCGGCCTGCTCGTTGAGCCAGCTCTCGATGACCATGTACTGACACATCATGCCCAGGCCCACCAGCATGCGCAGGAACAGCCAGAATGGCAGCCACTCGATCAGCCCATGGCCCAGCACAGCAGCCGTGACTACGCCAGCACAGGCCACGTAAGCACGGATATGCCCCACCCGGCCGATCAGCCGATGCCCCAGCTTGCCGCCGAGCACAAGGCCAAAGTAATTGGCCGCCATCAGCGCACCGACCCAGAGACCATCCACGGTGTCAGCCAGACGCAGGGCCAGGTAGGTACTGAGCAGGCCAGAGCCGAGCAACATCAGCAAGGTGGCGAAATAGAGCGAACGGAATGACTTCCAGATCAAGCGCATTGACGGGTAAAACTCCTTGTACGGTAACCGGCATGGCAGCGGGCCTGCGCGGCTTGGGGCGTGCGGGCGATGCAACTTTCGATGCCCTGGAAAACGAACAGTTCGATTGCCAACTCACCACGATTCAGACGCTCGCTTGCGCCGCACAGGGTACAGCGTAGCGTCAATTCTTCCTGTTCTTCGAGCGACCACGGGTCACACCCTGCCAGCCGCAGGTTTGCTGATCCGTCCCGGCAGCTACCTGGCAGAACCGGCAGACAAGCCTTGTAGAGATGCGACATGGGCTTGCGCCCTGTCGTCCAGATGCCCGTCCAGCGCTCGAACCCCGATCCGGGTGTGCTAGAGTCGCGCGCTATTTTTTCGGCCTGCTCTCCATAGCACTACCGAAAAACCTCTCGAACCAGGCCCGACGCCACTTGCAACGCGCCCAGCAACCAGAGAACTCGCGATGTCCCAAGCCCTTCCCCCTGCCCTGCAGCTACTCAACCGCACCAGCCTGGTGACGCAGATCATCATCGGCCTGCTGGCAGGTATCGCTCTGGCCGTAATCGCTCCGCAGGCAGCACTGTCCGTCGGCTTCATCGGTAACGTGTTCGTCTCGGCGCTCAAGGCCGTCGCCCCGGTACTGGTGTTCATTCTGGTGATGTCGTCCATCGCCAATCATCAGCACGGCCAGCAGACCCACATCCGCCCGATTCTGCTGATGTACCTGATCGGCACCTTCAGCGCGGCGCTGGTTGCGGTCGTTGCCAGCTTCGCCTTTCCGTCATCGCTGGTACTGAGCAGCCAGGTTGCCGAGCTGACGCCGCCTGGCGGTATCGGTGAGGTCCTGAAGACGCTGCTGATGAACGTGGTCGACAACCCGATCAATGCCCTGCTGAAAGGTAACTTCATCGGTATCCTGGCCTGGGCTATCGGCCTCGGCTTCGCCTTCCGCCATGCCAGCGCCGGCAGCAAACAACTGCTGGGCGACCTGTCCAACGGGGTCACCGCCATCGTCAAGTTGGTGATTCGCCTGGCGCCGCTGGGTATCTTCGGCCTGGTCGCCGCGACCCTGGCCGAATCCGGCTTCGACGCCCTGCTCGGTTATCTGCACCTGCTGGTGGTGCTGGTCGGCTGCATGCTGCTGGTGGCCCTGGTGGTCAACCCGGCGCTGGTGTATTGGAAGATCCGTCGCAACCCCTACCCGCTGGTGTTCACCTGCCTGCGCGAAAGCGGCATCACCGCTTTCTTCACCCGCAGCTCGGCCGCCAACATTCCGGTCAACCTGCAACTGAGCCAGCGCCTGGGCCTGCACGAAGAAACCTACTCGGTCTCAATTCCGCTGGGCGCCACCATCAACATGGCCGGTGCCGCCATCACCATCACCGTGCTGACCATGGCTGCAGTGCACACCCTGGGCATCCCCGTCGATCTACCCACCGCCCTGCTGCTGAGCGTGCTGGCCTCGATCAGTGCCTGCGGCGCCTCCGGTGTGGCCGGCGGCTCGCTGCTGCTGATCCCGCTGGCCTGCAGCCTGTTCGGTATTCCCAACGACGTGGCCATGCAGATCGTCGCCATCGGCTTCATCATCGGCATCGTTCAGGACTCGGCGGAAACTGCACTGAACTCCTCCACCGACGTACTGTTCACGGCGGCTGCCTGCATGGCAAATGAGCATCGCGACGCCTGAACACGAGCGAACGAAACGAAAAAGGCTTGCCGCTTGGCAAGCCTTTTTTATGGCGCTCCCGGCAGGAATCGAACCTGCATCTGACCCTTAGGAGGGGCCCGTTCTATCCGTTGAACTACGGAAGCAGCGCGACTGCTGAGGCTATATGGCCTCAGCAGGGCGGCATCTTAACGGCGCTGTATGAGTTTGTCATGCCGCAGATCGGCAAACTGGGCATGACAGCTTCACTTAGGACAATCCAACGCTGCGAAAGAACAGCCAGCACGGATAAGCGCATATCCCCTTATCTGCCGCCCCTCTCCCGTACGGGAGAGAGTGGCAAAAGGGATGGTTTTGCAGCTCAGGCAGCCGGTTCGAACAGCTGCACAGCGGCGATCTCGCTGACGGTCAACCGCGCCTTGAGCTGCGTCGCCTGCTGACGCGCCTTGGCCAGCGCCGCTTCCTTGACGTGACCGTAGCCGCGGATCTGCTCGGGAATCTCGGCCAGCGCCACTGCCGTGCGGTAGTTGTCAGCGTTGAGCTCGGCGAGCAGGTAGGCCACGTTGGCTTCGTATTCCTCGATCAGTTCGCGTTCCAGGCGACGCTCTGCACTGTGGCCGAACGGATCGAGCACGCTGCCACGCAGGAACTTGAAGCGCGCCAGCACGCCGAATGCCTTGAGCATCCACGGACCGAAGCTGCGCTTGCGCGGTTCGCCAGTCACGGCATCCGGCTTGCTCAGCCAGCTCGGCGCCAGATGGAACTGCAAGCGGTAATCGCCTTCGAACTGGGCTTCGAGCTGCTTGCGGAAGGTGGCATCGCTGTACAGCCGCGCCACTTCGTACTCGTCCTTGTAGGCCAGCAGCTTGAAGTAATAGCGTGCTACGGCCTTGCTCAGGCGCTGCTGCGCATCGGTATCGGCCTTGCGCACGCGCTCGACCAGCTCACGGTAGCGCTCGGCATAAGCGGCATTCTGGTAGGCGGTCAGACGCTGCATGCGGTCGGCGACGATTTCCTCCAGCGTGCTGCAATGCGGCGCTTCGACGACCTTGGGCGCGGCGAGTTTTTCCACCGCAGCCAGATCATGTGCGGCGCGACGGCCCCACAGGAAGGCCTGCTGATTGAGCTCGATGGCCACGCCATTGAGTTCGATGGCCTTGTTGATGGCCTCGGCAGAGACCGGTACCAGTCCCTTTTGGTATGCATAGCCGAGCATGAACAGGTTGGTGGCGATGCTGTCGCCGAGCAGGCGAGTGGCCAGCCGCGTGGCATCGACGAAGCGGGTCTTGCCCTCGCCCACCGCCTCGCTGATCGCCTCGCGCATGGCTGCGCCGGGCACCTGGGCGTCCGGGTTGCGGGTGAACTCGGCAGTGGCCGCCTCATGACTGTTGATCACCGCATGGGCGATCTTGTCGTTGAGTTTGGCCAGCGCCTCTTCACTGGACGACACCACAAGATCGCAGCCCAGCAGCAGGTCGGTTTCCCCGGCGGCGATGCGCACCGCGTAGATGTCGCTTTGCCGCGCGGCGATGCGAATATGGGTGATCACCGGGCCAAACTTCTGCGCCAGGCCAGCCTGGTCGAGCACGGTGCAGCCTTTGCCCTCGATATGCGCCGCCATGCCCAGCAGCGCACCGACGGTGGTCACGCCACTGCCGCCGACGCCGGGCAGGAGGATGTTCCAGGGCCGGCTCAGGGCCGGTTGCTTCGGCTCCGGCAAGGCGATGAACAGCGCGCCCAGGCCAACGGCCTCGGGCTTACGCAGGCTGCCGCCATGCACGGTGACGAAGCTCGGGCAGAAGCCTTCCAGGCAACTGAAATCCTTGTTGCAGGCGCTCTGGTCGATCTCGCGCTTGCGCCCCAGTTCGGTTTCCAGCGGCAGCACCGACAGGCAGTTGGATTTCACGCTGCAATCACCACAGCCCTCGCACACCGCCGGGTTGATGAAGGCGCGCTTGGCCGGGTCGACCATCTTGCCGCGCTTGCGCCGACGGCGTTTCTCGGTAGCGCAGGTCTGGTCGTAGAGAATTACCGAAACGCCCTTGAACTCACGCAACTCGCGCTGCACGGCGTCCAGCTCGCGGCGGTGATGGAAGGTCACACCTGGGGCGAAGGTGGCGCGGGTCGGGTACTTGTCCGGCTCGTCGCTGACCAGGGCAATGCGCTTGACGCCCTCGGCATGCACCTGCTGACTCAGTTGTTCGATGCGCAACTCGCCGTCGATGGGCTGGCCGCCGGTCATGGCCACCGCGTCGTTGTAGAGAATCTTGTAGGTGATGTTGACCCCGGCAGCCACGGCCGCACGCAGGGCCAGATGGCCGGAGTGGAAGTAGGTGCCGTCACCGAGGTTCTGGAACACGTGCGGGGTGTCGGTGAACGGCGCCTGGCCGATCCAGGTGGCGCCCTCGCCGCCCATCTGGGTGAAGGTGTCGGTGCTGCGATCCATCCACTGAGTCATGTAGTGGCAGCCAATACCGGCGAGGGCACGACTACCTTCCGGCACCTTGGTCGAGCTGTTGTGCGGGCAGCCGGAGCAGAAATGCGGGGTGCGCACGGTCTTGTGCTTGGGCGCGGCTAGGGCCTTTTCCTTGGCATCGAGGAAGGCCAGGCGCTCCTCGATGGTCGGGCTGCTGTAGATCGGCGCCAGGCGCTTGGCGATCACCCGGGCGATCATCGCCGGAGTCAGTTCGCCCAGGTTGGGCAACAGCGAATTACCCTGCTCGTCGAACTCGCCGACCACGCGCGGACGCTTGCCCACCGGCCAGTTGTAGAGCTGACCGGTGAGCTGGTCTTCGATGATGCTGCGTTTTTCTTCCACCACCAGAATTTCGTCCAGGCCTTCGGCGAACTGGTGCACCGAGACCGGTTCCAGCGGCCAGCTCATGCCGACCTTGAGCACGCGCAGGCCGACCTTGGCGCACAGCGCCTCGTCCAGACCGAGGTCATCCAGCGCCTGACGCACGTCGAGGTAGGACTTGCCGGTGGTGATGATGCCCAGACGCGGGTTGGGCGAATCGAGCTTGACCTGATTGAGGTTGTTGGCCAGAGCGAAGGCGCGCGCAGCGTAGATCTTGTAGACGTTGAGGCGCTTTTCCTGGGCCAGGGGAGGATCGGGCCAGCGAATGTGCACGCCGTCTTCCGGCAGTTGGAAGTCTTCGGGAATCTTCACCTGGACGCGCAGCGGATCGACATCCACCACAGCTGAAGAGTCGACGTTCTCGGCGATGGTCTTCAGCGCCACCCAGCAGCCGCTGTAGCGCGACAGCTCCCAGCCGATGATGCCGTAGTCCAGCACTTCCTGGACGTTGGCCGGGTTGAGCACCGGGATCGACGCGGCGATGAACGCATGCTCGCTCTGGTGGGCGATGGTCGAGGACTTGCAGCCATGATCGTCACCGGCCAGCAGCAGCACACCGCCGTGCTTGGAAACGCCGGCCGAGTTACCGTGCTTGAACACGTCGCCGCTGCGGTCGACGCCCGGCCCCTTGCCGTACCACATGGCGAACACGCCGTCGTAGCGCGCCCCAGGAAACAGGTTGGCCTGCTGGCTGCCCCACACGGCTGTCGCGCCCAGCTCTTCGTTGACGCCGGGCTGGAAGTGGATGTGGTTTTCCTTGAGGTACTCGCGTGCGTCCCACAGGCTCTTGTCCAGGCCGCCCAGGGGCGAGCCGCGGTAGCCGGAGATGAAGCAGGCGGTATTGAGTCCGAAGGCGGCATCACGCTGCTTCTGCAGCATGGGCAGGCGGGTGAGCGCCTGAGTGCCGGTCAGATAGAGGTGACCAGTAGCGAGGCGGTATTTGTCATCCAGGCGGATTTCGGCCAGTGACATGGAGCGCTCCTTTTATTTTTATGGCGAGCACGGGGAGCGCGACGGTAAACACGCTCCGTTGGTTTCACGGCAGGATCGCTGCTGTGAATTTGCCTAAAGCATGACTGGAGAGTTCCGCTTTTTTCTTTCTATTTTCGAGTATCGAAGGCGATACTTCGCATGATCCTTCCAACAATCACAATAAATTGGAAACAATCATGCAGGACAAGCTCAGCCCCATCGACCGGCGGATTCTCCGCCTGCTGCAACACGATGCCGACCTCTCGGCCGCCGAGGTAGCCGAGAAAGTCGAGCTGTCGCAATCGCCCTGCTGGCGGCGTATTCATCGTATGCAGGAAGAGGGTCTGATCGAACGCAAGGTCGCCCTGCTCAACCACAAACGCCTGGGGTTTGGTATCACGGTGTTCGTCGACATCAAGCTGTCGGCCCACGGGCGCGGCAATCTGGATGAGTTCGAGCGGGCCGTGGTCGGCTACCCGCAGGTGCTGGAGTGCTACAGCATGGCCGGCGGCTCGGACTACCTGCTCAAGGTGGTAGCCAAGGACATCGCCGATTACGAGCGTTTCCTGCGCGACCACCTGCTGCAGCGCCCGCATGTGCACGAGGCGCACTCACATATCGCCATGAGCGAGGTCAAGCGCACCACCGAGTTACCGCTGGATTAACGCCCTGCCCTGCGCGCCCGCCAAGCGGCCAGCAACGATGGGCCGAGCGCGGTGAGTGCCGAGCCAAGCACCACCACCACAGCGCCGGCGTAGGCGATCCAGTTGACCTGCTCAGGCAGCACGTGGTCCGGCCACCAGGTCGAGGCCAAGGCTACGGAGACGAAGGTCACCAGCGGTGTCAGCGCCAGGGTCGCGCTGACCCGTGAAGCTTCCCAATGCGCCAGTGCCTCGGCGAAAGCGCCGTAGGCGACCAGGGTATTCAGGCAGCAGGCCAGCAGCAGCCAGCCCTGCAGCGGGCTCAACTCCAGTACCTGCATTGGCTGCGCCCAGGGTGTCAGCAGCAGCGCGCACGCCAGGTAGATGACCATCATCACCTGCACCGAATTCCACGAGGTCAGCAGTTGCTTCTGCGCCAGGCCGTAGAAGGTCCAGACAAAGGCAGCCGCCAGCACGGTCAGCACCCCGGTGGTATAGGTGGTCAGCGAGGTCAGCAGCTCACCCAGGCGCTGATTGAAGAACAGGCCG
Source organism: Pseudomonas sp. GD03919 (assembly GCF_029814935.1). NCBI lineage: Bacteria > Pseudomonadati > Pseudomonadota > Gammaproteobacteria > Pseudomonadales > Pseudomonadaceae > Pseudomonas > Pseudomonas sp. GD03919. The sequence continues at coordinate 1,740,148 of NZ_CP104582.1, read as the reverse complement.
AAGCCTAGCAGCATGACCATCAGGCCAATCGCCTGGCCCAGGCTGAAGCGCTCGCGAAAGACGAACAGGCTGCTGATCAGCAAGAGTATCGGCGCCACCTGGATCACCAGTTGCGTGGTCCCGGGGCTGAGCAGATTGAGCCCGACCAGATACAGCACGTAGTTGGCCGTCAGCCCGCCGATGGCCAGCGCCAGCAGCCAACCGCCCTTGCGTCCCAGCGGCCGAAAACGTGGTAACCGGCGACTCGCAGCGAGATAGGCAAACAGCAGAGAACCGGCCACGGCCAGGCGATACCAGGTGACCGTCACCGGGTCCATCACCTGCAGGACTTCTTTCAACTTGATGGGCAGGATGCCCCAGAGCACGGAGGTGATCAGGGCGAGCAGCAGGCCGTACATCCAACGGCCGGAAGAAATGTGCATGGCAACCTCTGGCAGGCGGCCAACAGAGCATGTCGACCGCAGCCGAGCATTCTAGGAGAGGCATGCACACCTACACAGCAACAGTTCAGCCCGGTTGCCGAGCGAAACTGTACTGCTCAGCATCTGCAGGACGCCAGCCGACCGGCGCCAATAATCCATAAAATCCGCCAAAAGACGCTAATAGGCTGCCAAAATCTACCATCTGTCGTTTTGCCGAGCACGTCGCATTGACCACAGTAGACTCAGATTATCCAGAACCTGCAGATGGAGCTCTCACCATGTTCGGCCAACGCGATATCGACCCCCAACCGGGCACGCATTACCGCAGTTCACGTCTGAGCGCCGTCAACGGCCAATACTTCTTCGCCACTCGCGAAGGCACGCTGGAAGGCCCCTTTATCTCCCGCCATGACGCCGAGCAGAGCATCACGCGCTATATCGAGCGCATGACCATGGCCGACAAGCTGCTGCGCCACAGCAGCGAGCACATCGACAATCTGCAGCGCCGCGAAGCGATCAAGCACAATCAGGAGCTGTGAGCGCTCGCCCTTACAGATGCGCCAACCCCAAGTCGCCCCGATGCGCCGCGAGATGCGGCAACACCGCAGCCAGCAAAGGCTCCTTGAAGGCATCCTGAAAGCGATGCGCCAGGCCCGGAATCAACTTGAGCTCTGCACCCTTGATATGCGCCGCCACGTGTACGCCATGCATCACCGGCAGTAACGGATCGGCCGTACCGTGCACCACCAGCGTCGGTACTTTCAGACGATTGAGCAGCTCGACCCGACTCGACTCGGCAAGAATCGCCAGCAACTGACGCTGCACCCCTTCAGGATTGAAGGCGCGGTCATAAGCCTGTTCGGCCTGATGCAGGAGCAAAGCACGATCATCATGCACCGCAGGGCTGCCAAGCGCCGCGAGCAAATCCGCCTGCTGTTGCAGCGCAGCCTCGCGACTCACTGCCTCGCGCCTTGCCAGCAGCGCCACCAGCGCATCACTGGGTGCAGGCAACCCTTGAGCACTCGAGCTGGTCATCACCAGCGTCAGACTGAGAACGCGCTGCGGCGCCAGATCGGCCAGGTGCTGGGCGATCATGCCGCCCATGCTCGCGCCCAGCACATGGAAGTTGTCGACACCCAGACGGTCCATCAAGCCCAGGGCATCGCCAGCCATGTCGCGCAGGTGATACGGCGCGCCAAGCGACAGGCCCAGGCGATAGCGCAGCACTTCATACGGCAGGTTGATGCTCGGTGCTGGTCGCCGCCAGGTGCTCAGCCCCACGTCACGATTGTCGAAGCGCACGACGCGAAAACCCTGCTGACACAGGCGCTCGACCACCTCGTCAGGCCAGTGGATCAACTGTCCGCCCAGCCCCATGACCAGCAGCAGCGCCGGATCGCGCTCGCTGCCGATGCTTTGATAAGCCAGACGCACCTCACCGACATCCGCATAACGGGTCGGCTCGGACAGGTCGCAACGATTGGCCGCAAAAGACGGCAAGCCGCAAAGCAACGCGGCCAGGAAAATTAATGCACGCATGGAAACACCAGAAACGCAGAACCCCACTGAAACGCGAGTCTGATGAAAGTCGTTCGGCGGCGCTGCCACACAAGCGTGACAGTTTGATGAAGGGGGACGAACGGTTGTCCAGATGGTGACCAGAGGTGCGATCCAGAGCGTCGCGAACGCCCCTCCTACCTACCTGTAGGAGGGGCTTTAGCCGCGACCAGGGAAAATCAGGCCAACTCGGCGCGCAACTGCCTGGCTGCGGCCACCATGTTCACCAGCGCTGCCTCGGTTTCCGGCCAGGCACGGGTTTTCAGGCCACAATCGGGGTTGACCCACAGGCGCTCGAGCGGGATACGCCGCGCTGCCTTGCGCAACAGCCCGGCCATCTCGGCGCTGTCAGGCACACGTGGCGAGTGGATGTCGTAGACGCCCGGACCGATTTCGTTGGGATAGTCGAAGCGTTCGAACGCCTCCAGCAACTCCATATCCGAACGCGACGTCTCGATGGTGATCACGTCGGCATCCATCGCCGCAATGGACTCGATCACGTCATTGAACTCGCTGTAACACATGTGGGTGTGGATCTGCGTTTCGTCACGCACGCCACTAGCGGTCAGGCGGAAAGCTTCGGTGGCCCAATCCAGGTAGTGCTGCCAGGCGGCCTGACGCAGCGGCAAGCCCTCACGGAACGCCGCCTCGTCGATCTGGATGATCTTGATGCCGGCTGCCTCCAGGTCCACCACCTCGTCACGAATCGCCAGCGCCAGTTGCCGCGCCTGCACTTCGCGGGACACGTCCTCACGCGGGAAGGACCACATCAGCATGGTCACCGGGCCGGTCAGCATGCCTTTCATGATCTTGTCGGTCAGGCCCTGGGCGTAGGTGATCCACTCCACAGTTATCGCCTGCGGACGGCTCAGATCACCGACTATCACCGCCGGTTTGACGCAGCGTGAGCCGTAGCTCTGCACCCAGCCGAAGCGGGTGAAGGCATAACCATCGAGTTGCTCGGCGAAGTACTCGACCATGTCGTTGCGCTCGGCTTCGCCATGCACCAGCACGTCCAGACCCAGGCGCTCCTGCACCTGCACCGCATGGCGAATTTCGCTGTGCATGGCCTCGGTGTACTCGGCCGCGCTGAGCTTGCCCTGCTTGAACGACTGTCGCGCCAGGCGAATCGCCGAGGTCTGCGGGAAGGAGCCGATGGTCGTGGTTGGCAGCAAAGGCAGCTGCAGACGCTCACGCTGTTGTTCGATGCGCTCGGCGAACGGCGACTGGCGCTGAGCATGGCGCGGACGAATCGCCGCCAGGCGCGCCTGTACCTCAGGCTTGTGAATGCGCGTCGATGCAGCACGGGCGGTCTGCACTGCGCGGCTCGCTTGCAAGGCGGCTTGCACAGAGGCGTCTGCCGGCTCCTCCAGGGCCTTGCCGAGCAACGCAACCTCCTGACACTTCTGCACGGCAAAGGCCAGCCAGCTTTTCAGTTCGGCATCGAGCTGGTCTTCACGAGCCAGATCCACCGGGCTGTGCAACAGCGAGCAGGACGGCGCCACCCACAACCGCTCGCCCAGGCGTTCGTGAGCGTGATGCAGCACCTCGAGTACCTTCTCCAGATCGCAGCGCCAGACGTTGCGCCCGTTGACCACGCCCAGCGACAACACTTTATAAGCCGGCAGCCGATCGAGAATGGTCGGGTACTGCTCCGGCGCACGCACCAGATCAATATGCAGACCGTCCACCGGCAGGTTGGCAGCCAGGCCGAGGTTGTCTTCCAGACCACCGAAATAGGTGGCGATCAGCTTCTTGCAGGGTTCGCGCTGGATCAGGTTGTAGGCGCGCTCGAAGGCGTTCTTCCACGCCTGCGGCAGATCCAGCACCAGAATTGGCTCGTCGATCTGCACCCACTCCACGCCCTGCGCAGCCAAGCGCTGGAAAATCTCGCCATAGACCGGCAGCAGGCTTTCGAGCAATTCCAGTTTGTCGAAGTCGCCACCCTTGGCCTTGCCCAGCCATAGATAGGTCAGCGGACCGATAAGCACCGGCTTGACGTCGTGACCGAGGGCATGCGCCTCAGCCACCTCCTCGAACAGTTGCTCCCAGCTCAGGGCGAACTGCTGGTCAGCACTGAACTCCGGCACCAGGTAGTGGTAGTTGGTATCGAACCACTTGGTCATTTCCTGGGCGTGAGCACCACCGCAGCAACTGCCATTGCTCGTGTTTGCAACGGCCCCACGGGCCATGGCGAACAAGGTATCCAGCGTCGGCTTGCCGGCGGCCGGGCGAAAGCGCTCGGGTATCACGCCGAAGGCCAGCGAATGAGCGAGCACCTGGTCGTACCAGGCGAAGTCGCCCACCGGCAGCAGATCGATACCGGCATCCTTCTGCAGTTGCCAGTGCTCGGCGCGCAGACGCTGGCCAACGGTGCGCAGGCTGGCTTCATCCAGCTCACCTTTCCAATGGGCTTCGAGGGCTTTCTTCAGTTCGCGGTCGCGACCGATGCGCGGGAAACCGAGGGAATGAGACAGGGCCATGGCGTGAAACTCCAGAATCAATCGAGATGGCGCCATTCTCGGCATCGACAACGAGTGAGACAAACTCAAGATTTTCGCCTTGATCTAAAGATTTACTCATGTAGGCTGTATGAACCATTTTCATCCAGATACGCCACTGGATGAGTGAAACCTTTGCAGAGACCCGCCATGCTCGAGCTACGCCACCTGAAAACCCTGCACGCCCTGCGCGAAACCGACAGCCTGGTGGAGGCCGCCGAACGCCTGCACCTGACCCAGTCGGCCCTTTCGCACCAGTTCAAAGAGCTGGAAGAGCGCCTGGGTCTGCAGCTGTTCGTGCGCAAGACCAAGCCGGTGCGGTTCACCAGCGCCGGCCTGCGTCTGCTGCAACTGGCCGACGCCACCCTGCCCCTTCTGCGCGGCGCCGAGCGTGATTTGGCGCGCCTGGCCGGTGGCACCGCTGGCCGCTTGCACATGGCCATCGAATGCCACAGCTGCTTCCAGTGGCTGATGCCGACCATCGACCAGTTCCGCGACGCCTGGCCGGAAGTGGAGCTGGACCTGGCCTCGGGCTTCTCCTTCGCCCCGCTGCCGGCCCTGGCGCGAGGCGATCTGGATCTGGTGGTGACCTCCGACCCCATCGAGCTGGCCGGCATCACCTACGTGCCGCTGTTCACCTATGAGGCGATGCTGGCTGTCGCCAACCAGCACCGCCTGGCGCACAAGGCCTTTATCCAGCCGCAGGATTTGGCCACGGAAACCCTGATCACCTACCCGGTGGAGCGCGACCGCCTGGATATCTTCACGCGCTTTCTCGAACCCAACGATATCGAGCCGGCACAGGTACGCACCGCCGAACTGACGGTGATGATGATGCAACTGGTAGCCAGCGGCCGTGGTGTCTGCGGCCTGCCCAACTGGGCGCTGCACGAGTACAGCTCGCGCGGTTACGTCAGCGCCAAGCGCCTGGGGGAAAAGGGATTGTTCGCCACCCTCTACGCCGCGATCCGCACCGACATGCTCGACTCACCGTTCATGCGCGACTTCCTGCTCACCGCCAAGGACACCTCCTTCGCCAATCTCGAAGGCGTCAGCGTGGCGCGCTGAGCCTGGCCTGGCCGAACACCTCCGGCAGGTTCGTACCGATCAAAGGCTTCGCCCCGGTGCGGGGCTCCTACAAAAAACCCGCAGGCACCGCCCCCTGTGGGAGCCGCGCCTCGCGGCGAATGAGGCAGTGAACGGCCACCCGCCAATTGCCTTGTTACAACTCCCGCCTTGCCGCACCGTGACCAGTAGTCATAGCATGACCGCCGGTCATACCTCTCGATGAAACGCCCATGCGCTATCAAGATCAACTTTTCCAGCAACGTGAAAGCGCCCTGCTCGAAGCCGCTCGCCAGCTCTTCCATGAACAATCCTGGGATCGCGTCACCATTGCCGAGGTGGCGCGTCATGCCGGCATCGGCAAAGGCACCGTGTACAAACACTTCACCAGCAAGGAAGCGCTCTACGCGCGCCTGGTGCTGGACTGCTCACGCCAAAACCTGGCCGAACTGCAGGAAATCGCCTGCAGCGCACCCGCTGAACAGGCGATGCGCCGCGTCATTCGTCGTTCTTTCGAGCTGCTGCAGGCCGACCCGCTGCAAGCGCAACTTTGCCTGCTGTGTGACCGCCCGGCTTTTCAGGAGCGTCTGGAACCTCCCTACCGCGAGCAATTCGTCGAGTTGGAAGGCCAGTACATGAATCTGTTCAGCAGCTTGCTGCAGAGCAGCTTCCGTGACCTGCCGCTCTCCCCGGCGCACTGCCAGGATCTGCTGTGGGGCGTGGAGGCCTGCGTCAACGGCGTCATGGCGCGCATCGCATCCGGCGGTTTCGCGCACTGGGCCGAATACATCGAGCTGGACGCGTACTTCGACCGCGTCACCGACTTCATCATCGCCGGCCTGCAGGGCCAGGCCGCCGCGCTGCTGGCAGCGCCCGCCACCAACGAGTAAGCCACCGCCATGTTCGCGCAACTGAGCAAACGCCCCTGGATCATCGCCGTTATCATCACCGTCGTGCTGCTGCTCTGGCTGCTCAGCGGCGACCACTTCGTCGCCCGCGACGAGGTACAGGCCGAGCCCGAAAAATCGGCTACAAGCGCGGAATTGGCGCGGGTCGAGGTGACCATACTGGAGGCTCAGCCGATGCAGCGCCAACATGTGGTGCAGGGCCAAGTCGAGGCCTGGCGCCGGGTTGAATTGCGCGCCCAGGTCAGCGGCAACGTGCAGAAGCTGGATCAGGACAAGGGCAACCGCGTCGCCGCCGATCAACTGCTGCTGAGCATTTCGCCGGATGACCGCCCAGCCCAGGTCGCACGCAGCGAAGCAGACGTACGCCAGCGCCAGAGCGACGTCACCGCCGCCAAGCGCCTGCGCGAACGCAGCCTGGTGTCGGCCAACGAGCTGATGCGCCTGGAGAGCGAGCTGGCCAAGGCCCGCGCCGAACTCGACAGCGCCCGCCTGCAACTGCGCAACACCAAGGTGAAAGCGCCATTCGCCGGCATCTATGACCAGCGCATGGTCGAGCTGGGCGATTTCGTCCAGCCCGGTCAAAGTCTGCTGACCCTGGTGGACATCGACCGCCTCAAGGTCAGCGCACAGATCGCCCAACAGCAGGTGACCCAGCTCGAACTGGGGCAACTGGTAAACATTGAACTGCTCGATGGCCGCACGCTGCAAGGCGAGCTGCACTTTATTGCCGCGGCCGCCGACCCGGGCTCGCGCAGCTTCCGTATCGAGGTCAAGGTAGACAACCCGAACGGCTTGCGCCTGGCCGGGGCCAGCGCCACCCTGCATATCCAGACCGGTGAGAGCATGGCCCATCGCCTGTCCCCTGCCCTGCTCAGCCTGGATGAAAATGGCCGCCACGGCGTCAAGTGGGTCAACGACGCACAGCGCGTGGAGTTCACTCAGGTCGAGCTGATCAGCGTCGACAACCAGGGCGCCTGGGTCAGCGGCCTGCCGCCGAAGGTAGCGCTGATCACCCTTGGCCAGGGCTTCGTCCAGCCCGGCCAGCAGGTGATGGTGCAACTCGCCGCCGAGGGCAGTTGAGATGCATACACTGATTGCCGCCGCACTCGACCGCAGCCGCACCACCATCCTGATCCTGCTGTTCCTGCTCTGTGGCGGGGTGGTGGCCTACATTGCCATGCCCAAGGAGTCCAACCCGGATGTGGCAATTCCCATCATCTACGTCTCGGTGACCCTCGAAGGCATCAGCCCGGAAGACGGTGAGCGTTTGCTGGTGCGCCCGCTGGAACAGGAGCTGCGCAGCCTGGAGGGCGTCAAGGAAATGCGCTCGGCGTCCAATGAGGGCCATGCCTCGGTGACCCTGGAATTCGACGCCGGCTTCGACGCCAAGGTGGCGCTGGCCGACGTGCGCGAAAAGGTCGACACCGCGCGCAGCAAGCTGCCTGAAGAGGCCGACGAGCCGACCGTCAGCGAAGTCAACGTGGCGCTGTTCCCGGTGCTGTCGGTGGGGTTGTCCGGCCCCATCGCCGAAACCGAGCTGGTGTACATCGCCCGGCGCCTGAAAGAGAACATCGAAGGCATTGCCGAGGTGCTGTCGGTGGAAATCGGCGGCGACCGCGAAGACCTGCTGGAAATCGTCGTCGATCCGCAGGTGCTCGACAGCTACGGCATCAACTACAACGAGTTGTTCAACCTGGTCAGCCGCAACAACCGCCTGGTCGCCGCCGGCAGCCTGGATACCGGCGCCGGGCGCATGAGCATGAAGGTACCGGGCGTTATCGAAAATCTCGAAGACGTGATGAGCATGCCGATCAAGGTGGTCGGCGACAGCGTGGTCACCTTCGCCGATGTCGCCGCCATCCGCCGCACCTTCAAGGACCCGACCGGCTTCGCCCGCATCAATGGCCAGCCGGCCATCGTGCTGGAAGTGGCCAAGCGCAGCGGCGCCAACATCATCGAGACCATCGATCAGGTCAAGGCACTGATGGAGCAGGCCAAACCCCTGCTGCCGCCAGGTGTTGAAGTCAGCTACATCATGGATCAGTCGCAGGAGGTGCAGAACATGCTCAACGACCTCCTCAACAACGTGCTGGCGGCCATCGTCCTGGTGCTGATCCTGGTAGTGGCGAGCATGGGCATGCGTTCGGCGCTGCTGGTCGGCCTGACCATTCCTGGCGCCTTCCTCAGTGGCATCCTGCTGATCTGGTTGCTTGGCTTCACTCTCAATATCGTCGTGTTGTTCAGCCTGATCCTGGTGGCCGGCATGCTGGTCGACGGCGCCATCGTCGTCTCCGAACTGGCCGATCGCTACCTGCAACAGGGCCAAACGCCGCGTCAGGCCTGGGCCAATGCCGCGACACGGATGGCCTGGCCGGTGATCGCCTCCACCGCCACCACATTGGTCGTGTTCCTGCCGCTGCTGTTCTGGCCCGGCGTGGTCGGCCAGTTCATGAAGTACCTGCCGGCCACGGTGATTCTCTGCCTGCTGGCCTCGCTGGCCATGGCGCTGGTATTCCTGCCAGTGCTCGGCGCCGTCACAGGGGGCCAGGCTCGGCCACAAGCGGCAGCGCCCAACGCCACAGGCAACACCTATCGCAGCGTGCTGATAACGCTGCTCAAGCGCCCCGGCCTGACACTTCTGGGCATGCTGACCCTGGTCGCGCTGATCTATGTCGGTTATGGCCGCTTCAACCATGGCGTGGAGTTCTTCCCAGACGTCGAACCGGAAAGCGCGCAAATCTGGCTGCGTGCCCGCGGCGATCTGTCAGTGCAGGAGAAGGACGCCCTGCTGCAGCAGGTGGAAAAACAGGTGATCGGCATGCCTGAGGTCAAGGCGCTATATGCGCGCTCCCTGGCGCAGGCGGACGGCCAGCTCGGCGCCGACGTGATCGGCACCCTGCAGTTCCAGTTCGTCGACTGGCACCAGCGCCGCCCGGCCAATGACATCCTTGCCGAAATGAGCCAACGCACCGCCGGCATTCCCGGCGTGGTGCTGGAGTTTCGCAAGCAGGAACAGGGCCCCACCGACGGCAAGCCGGTGAAGCTGCAGATCAGCGCACTGGATCCGGCACAAGGCGAGCAGTGGGTCGAACGTGTGCGCAGCGAAATGCAGAACCTCGGCGGCTTCGTCGACATCGAGGACGATCGTGCCCTGCCCGGCATCGAGTGGCGCATCAAGGTCGACCGCGAAGCCGCCGCGCGCTTCGGCGCCGACGTGCTCAGCGTCGGCAACGCGGTGCAGATGATCACCAACGGCCTGAAGTTGGCCACCTACCGGCCAGAGGATGCCACCGACGAAGTCGACATTCGCGTGCGCCTGCCCGGCAACTGGCGCTCGCTCGATCAGCTCGGCCGCCTGACCCTCAATACGCCATCAGGTCAGGTGCCGCTGAGCAACTTCGTCGACCTGCAACCCGCGCCCAAGGTCGGCACCCTGCGCCGCGTCGACGGCGACCGCACCATCACCCTGCAGGCCGACCTGGCCGAAGGTGCGCGCCTGGATGAACGCCTCAGGGCATTGCGCGAAGCGCTCGGCGACGTGCCGGCCGAGGTCAAGGTACAGTTCGCCGGCGAAGATGCCGACCAGCGAGAGGCGGCCACCTTCCTGATGACCGCCTTCGTCGTCGCCATCTTCCTCATGGCGATCATCCTGGTGACCCAGTTCAACAGCCTGTACCAAGCCGCACTGGTGCTGTCGGCCATCGTCCTCTCCACCGCCGGCGTGCTGATGGGCCTGCTCATCAACGGTCAGTCGTTCGGCATCGTCATGGTCGGCATGGGCCTGATCGCCCTGGCCGGCATCGTGGTGAACAACAACATCATCCTCATCGACACCTATAACCAACTGCGCAGCCAGGGTCTGCAACCCCGCGAAGCGGCGCTGGAAACCGGCTGCCTGCGTTTGCGCCCGGTATTACTGACGGCCGTCACCACAATCCTTGGGCTGATGCCCATGGTGCTCAGCATCAACGTCGACCTGGTGACGCCGAGCCTAGGCTTTGGCGCCCCCTCGACCCAGTGGTGGACCCAGCTGTCCAGCGCCATCGCCGGCGGTCTGGCATTCGCCACCGTGCTGACTTTGCTGCTCACCCCCTGCCTGCTGGTACTCGGCGCCCGCTTCGAGCGCCGTCCAACACCGCTGGAGACCTACGACACCGACCTGCCCGAACACCTGATCGCCCCTCGCCCAACCAGGGAGCAATTACAGCGTACCGACTAGCCAATGGCAAAACGCCCAAGATCGACAGATCTGACCAGCAACGACGCTAAGGGTGGAAATGGCAAAGCAGCAGGGATAATGCCGATCATCGGCCTTTCGTAGGAGCCCCGCCCCGAGGCGAAGCTTTTCAATTGCTCGTCACCCTGCTTCGCGACGGGGCGCCGCTCCACACGCCGCGCGTCCTGCAGAAACGACAAAGCCCTCTTTCGAGGGCTTTGCTTTCCGCTCGCCTCACCTCGGCCAACGGAAGAAGAATACCGAGCTAACGAAGTATATGGGGTCGGCATCCTGCCTGTTGGCCACTTCGTTAGCCCGGTAACCCGAGAGTAGTCCAGGCGCTGGCGCTGTGCCAAGCCCGACATTCAGATTTAGCGCTTGTTAACACTGGTACCTTGCCAACACCCAGCCAAGGCGCCACAGCCAGACCAACCATCGGTTCGTGGCACCGCAGCCAACCACTTGATAGCACACGAAAAAAATTCAAAATAAGCTTCGCCAAAGCCGATTCTGCTGTTATCATGCGCGCCGCTTGGGAAGATGCCGGAGTGGTCGAACGGGACGGATTCGAAATCCGTTGTGTCAGCAATGGCACCTAGGGTTCAAATCCCTATCTTCCCGCCATATCGAAAAAATCCTCATAAATCAACGATTTATGAGGGTCTAGAAACGGCGATTTGTAGCAACGGTTTGTAGCGTTTTTTGTAGCACAGACCTGACCTATGAATCGCCGTTTTTCTTTGCCTTCTCGGGGCGTTCTGCCCTGTCGAGAACCACCCCATACCCTTAACCCTGAAACGCCATCCAATGGCTGCCAGGGGCTTCTCTGCCTGATCTTTGGATCGAGGGTCGCCAAGCAGGCGAAGACTCCGTATTCGTTTGATTAGGGGCAATTCGATAACAGGGGATGATACTTGTCTTGACTAGACATAGTGATGGCATATCAGTAGCCTCCACTGGTAAAGGCTTAACAGAGATGCTATCAATGCCAATTAAAGTGGAAGGCAAAAAGATATCTGGATACAAACTTTACCTGCTGGAAGAGTATAGACCTCCAAGTCGAGGAGGAAATACTTCGGCATTACACTCCCATATTTTTGAGATTGATGGGGATAAATATAGCTTTCAAGCATTAGGCTCGCAGCAGTGGATCTATAAAAGCGACACCGTTTATTTTGAGTATGAGGCAAATGGCATCTACAAAAACGTCAAGAAAGAAACCATTGTTACTTTAGATAAAAGTGGAAAAAAAGTAGAGCGAGGTAATCGAGGCGTAAAGAAAAAGCTACGTACCGCTAAATCAAAATTACCTACATCAAAAAGGGAACAGAGAGATTAAGGAAGTTTATGAAAAAAATATTGGCGACGCCCTTTATTGTTTTAATTACAGGCTTGACAGTTTTCTCTTTTTTCCAATATCAAGAGCTAAAGGCTAGAGATGTAGCACTGAAAGTTGCGAAATCAGAATTGGACATGTTAAGAAAAGAGGTTAATCGTTTTAAAGTTGTCAATGCTATAAATTATGGTGCAACAGCAGGCCTGTACGGTGTTAAGCCTGAAATTATTGCTGATGCGAATAATGTAGCAGAATTCATATTAGCCTCCACGGCTCCAGTGGAAGAAAAATTCAAAGAGTGCTGGGACAGAAAATTAAAGACTACTAACTGGGGAAGTAATGGGCCAGAAGGAATCTTGGATGACTGCATTGACAGCATTGCATCTGCAGATACAGCGATTCTAATGAGAGAGATAGATAATAAAGCCAACTCTACAGGCTACACCTGTCGTTCAAGTGCCAATAATCGATTTGAAGGGGCACGAGATTGTTCCGCAGATAAAAATTATCGCCTGATTATCAGTGCCAATCGGACTCTTTTTGAATTCATCACCACAAAAGACTGGATTGATAACCAGAAGCCTATGATCCTAGAATGAAACCCTCTATTCTTTCGTTGTTTTTAGGTGCTAATGAATTAAGTATTTATTATTACACTGAAACGGCTAATTCTTAGCAGTAGTGTTGTAGTATTTATTTAGCACCGGCCTGACCTATGATCGCCGTTTTTCTTTGTCTTATTGAGGCATTCTACCCCTGTCCTATGTTATCCAAAGCCTCTGCTTGATACACCGCCAAGGTGCTTCTATGTCTTCTTGTCGCCTATGGAAGAAATGTACGGTGCTTGCAACCCGTACCTTTCGGTGCCTATAAGGGAGATAAAAGCAGGCGTGCAGTGGCCCGCCATAGGCTGGTAGTCGCTACGCTTAAAAGAGCGTAAAAAGAAAATTAGGGTCGAACCCTAACGGTTTTCGGCTCGTTCGAAAAACGCGAAACGGTCGGGTAAAAAATCAGATTTTGAAAATTTAGCGTCGGACTCTATTTGGCATTTAGAGTTGAATGGTAAAAAATATTTTCGTTTGCCTATTGACAAGATTTTTCTTTGATTTTGAGCCAAAATTTGGCATATCAAAAAATGGAAATATCGCTTTATTGATATAAAAGTTTGAAAAAATAGAGCGGTAATTTTGAAAGATTTGGCGAAATGTTAGGCTGCTAACTTTTTGCAATTTTGGTTTTTGGGGTGGAATTTCGCGTTTTTCACCGTTGTAATTTTTGAAAAATCTACCAGAGTTTTTTATTCGTTAGTCCGTAAAAAAGGAGATCCAAAATGGGCGAGTGGTCTGATTATTTCGAGGATTTTCCAGAGGAGAATCCGGCTAATTATGATGAAAGCGGACGATATGACCCTAATGGTATTCAAAGACAAGAACGGGCAAAAGCAGACTATGCCCAGCAGCGTTTAGATGAGGTTTTGAAACAAAAGGGTGTTTTTCACAGGCGGCCAAGTAAAGAATGATTTTTTGGGGGGGGGGATTCCTAGCTCCCCCTTTAACCCCCTGCCTGAAGGCATAACTTCCCTATAGGAAGGTCTTGAAGACTTCGCCTAAGTTTTGGCAGTTGCATTTTCTTGGGTATCTCGGTGATTATTTATAATCCCCCTGCAATCGGCAGTTTTTCAGTAGTAAGACCAAAAACTTTGAGGTGTACTCCTTAACGAGTCCTAACTTCTCACCTCACCAGCCATTCTTTTTATATTTCTCTATATCACTGCGATATAGCCACACGTTGTTAATGGTAACGGATTCAACTCACCTATAAAATTCAATGTCCCCAACATTGAAAAATGGCCGACTTCCTAAGAATGCTGCTTTGTCAGGTTCACGGTAGCAGCTTAAAGTTTTGAAATCCCCGCGACACTATCCCACCTTGATTTCAAAGAAGTTGATATTTTTTATCGGGATTTAACGGGAAAGGACTTGAATTAGGTAATTTATATGCTATAACTTAATTACAAGTTGATTCGGCTCGTCAAAACCTTTGTATCAACTTCGAGGCCCAGATAGCTATGCTGTTTGGGCTTCACTTATATATAAGTTACCATTTTAATATCGAAAGTCAAATAAGCACAATAAAAGTCCTGGGGGGCTTTTTATTTATATCTTATATCTGTTCCTTTTCTTACTCGCGGCCTTTAGTTTTCCGTCAATTGGTGAGCCTGAACCACCATCATCAAGCAACTTGTTGATATGCTCTAAAAAGACTCCTCTAGTCTCATCATCTAAGTCTTTTACTCTCTCCATTACCTTGTCGAAAATTTCAGCATCAGAAATTATTTTGCCTTCTAAAACATCACGAATATTTTCAAGAATTTCTTTTTCATCATATCCGCTATATTCTTCAAGTAATTCATTTACGAAAATCTTGAAGTCATCAAGCCTTTCTTGTTCAACCTGCTTTTTAGGTTCGTCAGAACCTGATGCCGTAGGCTGCTCTATATCGTTTTTAAGCGGGTTAGGTTCGTTCTTGTGCTTAGGTAGTGGCTGAGTAGGTTCAAGGGCTTCTATGGCTTGTTTTGGTGGTTTCTTCCACTCTTTGAGCTTCTCAGCATACTCGGTCTTTCTCTTTTCAAGTTCTGCTATATCTGTTGGGGTAGGTTTATAGCCTGACAAGGTGAACCCTTTGGCTTCCAGATTCATCATGTGGAATTCCATCCACATCTTCTTTTTAGCCCATTCTGGCCCGTTGCAAGTTAGCGGCCCAGGCTTCTTCATATCAGCAGTAAGACGCTGCAAACCTGCTTTGATTGATTTGCTTGAAAGGTCATTAAACTGAACTCTTGACGGGTCTTTGTGATATTCAAAAGCCTTTTTGTTATTTGAATTCTTATAATAATACTCAACCGATTTGGAGCTGCTTTGCTGGGTAAAATCTTTATGAAGGGTCTTTTTATATTTGTCTTTCATAAAGTCAGTTTCTTCTTGCGTTTGAATTAGAGCAATATGGTTTTCTTTCGGCTTCTTGCTGTAATACTCAAGCAGCTCATCAAATTGGTGTATTTCTTCAAGGTTTTTTTTAAGTGCTGTGTAATGAATGCCCAAATCTGATGCTTTGAATGTTTCACCTTCTTTTTCTACTGAATAACCAGTTTTACCATTCTGTATAAATGAATAGCCAGAAATATTCGCAATATGAAAGAAGGCAGTTGTGTTTTTACTATCGTTGATTATTTCTTTAAGCTCATCTTTAAACTGTTTTTTCTTTGATGTTAACCCACGCTTATCAAGTGCTTGTTCTTTCTTATTTCTTGGTGGTTGCGTTTCGATTTTAGGGTTTAAAGATTTTCTATTTAATACCTGAGTTAATTCGTGCTTAGATTCTAATTCGGACAATTTCTTTTCTATGATGCGGAAATCATCAACCTGATTATATATCTTGTTGTTGAAGTCTCTTGGAGCCCAAATAAAATGAACATGAATGTGCTCTTTATCTGTATGAACAGCAAAGGCGTGCTCACGGTTTAATCCGTGAGTGTGTTCATACAATTCCTTGGCTATGGAAAGGGCTTGTTCTGGGGTGATTTTATCGGAAGGGTCAAAAGATACCATTTCGTGAAAACTGGTATTTTGCTGCTTGCCTTTGCAAGCCTTATCGAATTTCTTGGATAGAAACTCAATGAACTCTTGCGTTGTTCCTGTTTGAAGTCTGTTGCTATCTATAAGGGCTGACTTCTTCAAAGCATATCCAAGGGTGTTCTGTGTTTCTCCTTTGCTTTTCTGTGTGCTTAATTTTTCTCTTATCATATATCCCCATTGTTGTTGTTCTTAATCACCACCCTTTCTTCATATTCGGAAAATTTCTTGTAGAGATAATCAAACATTTTGCGAGCATCATTTATTGTCCCGATGTTCTGGTCTAATTTTTTGTAGTTTCCGCTATTTGCTGCTGCGGCAATTTGATTAAGGTTGCTGCCAAGTTTATTTATCGTTGGTTGCATCTTGTTTTCAATCCAGTCGATATATCTATCGTTTCTTACCTCAATGATTGTGCAGCCTTCAATTGCCAGTTTCTCGATATACTTTGCTTGGCTGATACCTAACAACTTAGCGTTGTTTTTTATCTGCTCTTTTGCTTCCTTTGATATTCTCATACTGAACTGTTCACCTTTTCTTTCTCTTGCCATATAGCCTCCTGTAATTGTTATTTGCTCTCCTATTTTTCAAACGCAGTGCAGAAAAATCGAGTAGGGAAGTAAGTGAAAAATGTCGAAGACTTTTGAGCGGTAGGAGAAAAACGAAGTTTTTATCCTATACATTCCCATTGCTCGCCTATGTCTTTTGCTTACTTATATTTTCAAGTTATCATATATTTTAATGTTTTCAAGTTGTATAGGGCAGGCTGCTTTTATTGTATAGGGCACATATGTATAGGGCAGCAATGTATAGGGCGAAAATAATGTATAGGGCGGATGTATAGGAAAAGAAAAAGGCCACTGAATAGCGGCCTTGTATATTTATTATGTGAGTGGGTATTTTAATCGTGATAATGCATCGCGTTTTTGTTTTGGGCTTGGGCCTGAACTATACACATCAAAAGTTATGGTTCCGGTTTCGTGTCCGACGATTGCAGCAATCAAAACTCCGGGAACGTCTGCCCGTTGTAGTTGAGTGATGACTGTCTTGCGGAAGCTGTGAAAGACGAACTGCGAATTATATCCGGCGTCGGTTTTAAGCCTTCCGAATTGCTTGCTAAGGGCATCCGACCTATTGCCGTATTTATTTCCTGATGTGGATTTGATGAGGTAACCGTCCTCGGACTGCTTGGCCAAGCGGTCTACTACTGGCTGTAGCTTGGGATGGATAGGTATATGCCTTTCACCGGCTGCCGTTTTTGCATCCGTGATGTAGAAGCATTGGATGCCTTCCTCGGTAACTATATCGCTTGTTTTCAAGCGGCATAGTTCCTCAATGCGTGCTCCTGTGTAGGCACCCAATAGAATGAGATCGGCAAGGGTTTCGCGGTTCTTCTGGTTCTTGGCAGCATCGTAGAGCTTAGCCACGTCTTCCGGGGCGAATGCCTTGCGTTCGGTCGAGGTGGCGGCCTTCTTGCTGCGGTTGGTGGGGAAGTCGTGATTCTGGAAAGGCGACTGCTGGTCGCGGTGTAGCTTCTTGAAATTCTCATCGTAGCGGAGTGCCCATTTCCAAAAACTGGAACCGGCAAAGAGAAACTGCTTCTTGGTTTTCTCGCTGACGCAGAGCGTATCCATGTAAGCCGTGATGCTCTCGTGGGTGAGGTCGCGGCGATTGGTTTCAAGCCAATTTTTGAGGTTTTCGAGCCGGGCGACCTGGGTGTCTACGGTCTTCTGGACGATCCCCTTTACCTGCTCCTGGTGAACCTTGAAAGCGTTGATTCTGGTTGTCGTTATCGGCGACTTGGCCCGGTAATGGCTGGGGTCTTTGAGTATCTGCTTGATCTCGTCCTTGTCGGCTTCCTTTAACGGCAAGGTGTTGGCCTGCTTCTCCATGTTGCCCTGGACAAGTGACTGAAGATCTCGGTTGAACTCGAAGGCGTCGAGCCGTCCATCTACTTCGAAATGTCGAAGCATCCGCTCCCATTCCTCTTGGGAGTGATTTGGCCCCAACGAAAGAAAGTCGGCCACGGCATCGGCCTTTTCCGTGCTTAAAGGGCCGTTGGTGATGTGAGCCTGTGCAACGTCCGCGTAAAACTCACGAGCACGCTCTGCGAGAGCTTTGGCCTGAATGCGGGCGTCTTCGGGATCAAGTTTGGATGTGCTGCGGGCTTGGTCAATCAACGACTGCCACTGTTGCAGGTAGGGGATTTTGAGCCGCTGGGCTTCCGTCTTCGATCCGGTCTTGAGCGAGGCGGTGAACTCACGCCGATTGAGGGTAGGCCGAGCGTCTGCCGGAATGGTCAGGCGGGCGTGCCACAAACCTGACCGAAGAACTAGGTTATCGCTTGCCATTGCCGCCACCTGAGAGCCTGAAATATGCCCGGATCGTAGGTGTTTTTTCTGTGGTTTTGTAGCAAAATTTTGTAGCAAACAGGTCTATAAGTACCTGTATCCATTGATTTTATTGGATTTTTTGCCATTTTTCGGAAAGTCCCTATCTTCCCGCCATACAAAAAAGCCCCGTAATTCAATAAGTTACGGGGCTTTTTCTTGTCTTCAGGAAAGTGAAAAAACGCTTGGGGGCAAAATTGGGGGCATTTGGGGGCGGGTGTCAGTGGTCAGCTTTCTCCGATCTGGTAGAGCCTGCCCAGGCTTTGGAAACGGTAGCGGCGCTTTTTTGAACCTGGCTCGCCAGCCTGGTTTGATCAAGTAGATATAGCGGAACTGCAACAGACTCCGCTTGATCGCCCGATGCTTGTTGGCCCGTAGGTACTGGCCACGCCGGCCCGACTTCGTGTGCGCCGTCAGTAACATGGGGTGGCAGGCCTGGCCGTCCATCTCATAGAAGCTGGTGCGGTGGTGGCCCAGGTAAAGGAAGTTCGCCGCTTGGTACACCACGCCCCAGCCCCTGCAGCGTTCGTCCGCGAAGCTCTGCACCCAGGCCACGCGCGGGCAAGCCCGCTTGATGAACTTGAAGGCATACGACAAGGCACGACTCTCGCTATTGCGCGGTGCAACATCATCGAGCCACATGCGATTTAGCTCCAGGTACTGGTCGACCTGGGTGCCGGCTACGAACTTCTGCGCGCCCGCTACCGGGCTCAGTGCGTAGCCGAACTGCAACGCACCGCGCAGCACACCGCCAATCCATACGCCCAGGTGAATGTATGAGTTGTTCACGATGCATCCGGAGTAGTGGTTGGCGATGATCATCCGGTTGCGCCCGGGCCGTAGCGGCTAATGCGCAGCGGCATGCCAAACAGCTCGGCAAAGCGCATCCAGTCCTTGAGGCCGAACACCTTGCACATGAACGACACGGCAACCAGGCGCGCGACGCCGCCACGGATCGGCAGGCCCGATTTCAAGCGCGGCTTATGGACGATCAGCTTGCCGGGCGGAATCTCCTGACCTTCGCTGTTATCGGTGCACAGTTTTAGGCGCTGGCCGGTGACCTTGTCGAACTGGAACCAGCGCGGGTCGCGGTGCTCGTAGCGGGTCGGCCAGAACTGGTCGCCGATCAGTTGCCAGATAGGTTCAGGCCCTTGCCGATGGCATCGAGCAGGTCATCGAGCATATCGCTGAACTCGGGCGCCTCGACCAGTTCGCGCACTACGTCCGCTAGTTGCAGCCTCGACAACTCGCCCCAGGTTGATCAGGACAACGGCCCGGCTTGCGCATGTAGAGGGGTTGCCGACGTTGTGGCCATGACTGGTCAGCGCGTCGAAGGTTTTCTGGCTGATGCCCTGGTTGGTGATGCAGTCCGCCAGCGCCAGTTGGCCTTTGCTCACCACCAGGCGTTCTACCTCTTCGCAGCGCTTGTCTGACCAGTAGTCACCGACGATTACCTCAACCGCTTTGCCGCCAGCACTCCAGCCTGGCCCTGCTCGTTGTCCAATTCCGAGCTGGAACTGCAGCTGTTCCCACCGCCGCCGGCAGTGCCCAGCGAGCAGCGCTCGACCATCGTGACCTGCCAAATGCCAGTGGACAACTGGCACGAACTGATCGGTGATCCGACTCTGGCCGACGCCATCCTCGACCGCTTGGTGCACAACGCTTATCGGATCAACCGCAAGGGTGAGTCGATGCGCAAGCGGGTGAAAAAATTGACGACACCGGGCACCTCAGACTAACAATGCCCCCTGCGTCGCTGCGCGACGACTGCCCGGCCGGATGGCCGTGGAATGCCTAGCCAGATGAGAGCGGACTGGGTGGCCGGATGGCGTGGAATCCGCAACAACCTGCGCTAAACATCTAACCAGTCGATTGATATCGCGGAAAACATCATTACTAATAGATTAAAACCTCAGAGAGAATGCAGGCACGTCTCTGGAGGTCGTTATGCTGCCCTCGCTGTTCATTTCCCACGGTTCCCCCATGCTGGCTCTGGAGCCCGGCGCCAGTGGCCCGGCGCTTAGCAAACAGGCTGCCGACATCCCCAGACCCAGCGCCATAGTGGTGGTATCGGCGCATTGGGAAAGCCAGCGCCTGTTGCTGACGGCGGGCGAGCACCCGCAGACCTGGCACGACTTCGGCGGCTTTCCAGCCGAGCTGTATGCCGTGCAGTATCCGGCCCCCGGCGCACCGAAGCTGGCCGAGGAGATCGCCCAGCAACTGAACGACGTGGGTCTGCCTGCGCACCTCGATGCGCAGCGCCCCTTTGATCATGGTGCCTGGGTGCCGCTGTCGCTGATGTACCCAAACGCCGATATTCCCATGCTACAGCTATCACTGCCCAGCCACCTCGGCCCCGAGCTGCAGACCCGTATAGGCCGTGCGCTGGCCAGCCTGCGCGCACAAGACATTCTGCTGATTGGCTCGGGCAGCATCACCCACAACCTGGGCGAGCTGAACTGGCGTGCCGGCCCGGAGGTCATCACGCCTTGGGCCAAGGAATTTCGCGACTGGATGGTGGAAAAGCTCGCAGCAGACGACGAAGCGGCCTTGCACCACTACCGTCACCTGGCACCGCATGCCATGCGTAATCATCCCAGCGAAGAACATCTGCTGCCGCTGTTCTTCGCCCGTGGCGCCGGTGGGGCATTTTCCGTGATCCACGCGGGCTTTACCTACGGCGCCCTGGGCATGGACATCTATCGCTTCGACTAGACGACAGTCACGCGCCAGAAACAATGAGGCCCGCCATCGACGGGCCTCGCTCATTCAGTCCAGCCGCACCAGGATGCGGCCGACCATGCCACCGGCCAATATCCGCTCGATAGCCGCCGGCAACTCCGCCAGGCCAATTTCCTGGCACAGCGCCGAGAGATCGAGCTTCCACTGCAACGACAGCTTGTCCCACATCGACGCCTTGACCACCAGCGGCAGCTCCACCGAATCCACGCCCAGCAGGTTGACCCCGCGCAGGATGAACGGCAGTACGCTGCCCTGGAAGCCGACGCCAGCAGTCAGCCCGCAACAGGCCACGCTGCCGCTGTGGCGCAGCGACTTGACCACATTAAACAGGATGTCGCCACCCACTGTGTCTACCGCTCCCGCCCAGCGTTCCTTGAGCATCGGGCGTTCGCTGCCCTGCTGCAGCTCCTCGCGACCGACGATTTCGTCAGCCCCCAGGCCACGCAGAAAATCGGCCTGTTCGGCCTTGCCAGTGGCGGCGGCTACGCGATAACCGAGCTGCTTGAGCAGCACCACGGCGATGCTGCCAACGCCGCCCGTGGCACCGGTGACCAGCATGGTGCCGGACTCCGGCGTAACGCCGGCCTGTTCCAGCTTGTCCACGCATAGCGCGGCCGTCAGGCCGGCGGTGCCGAGAATCATCGCCTCGCGCAGCGGCAAGCCTTGTGGGCGCTTGATCGCCCAGGCCGCCGGTACGCGGATGTACTGGCCGAAACCACCGGCAGTGTTCATGCCCAGGTCGTAGCCAGTGACGATCACCTCGTCACCCACGGCGAACTCGGCTACGGCGGACGCCTCCACCACGCCAGCGGCGTCGATGCCCGGCGTATGAGGATACTGCTTGGTGACCCCGCGATTGCCGCTGGCCGACAGCGCATCCTTGTAGTTGAGCGAGGAATAGCGCACGCGGATCAGCAGATCGCCTGCGGGCAGATCCTCGATCTGCCGGGCTACTACCTGGCGCCGAAAACTGCCATCGGCCCCCTCGCTGACCAGCAAAGCCTTGAATTCAGTCATCACCTTCTCCTCTTGTCGTTGTTCGGTGGCGTGCTCTTACCAGAAACGTTGCTGATTGAGCCTGCTCAACCAGGTCAGAACGAAGCGATCTGCCGCCATACTGGCCGCCAGCCCGACACGCTCCTGCAAACTCTTTTTATGAGCGAAATGCAGATGGAACAGCTCAGCCTCGACGGCGCGCTCGGCCAGGTACTGGTCGCTGGTCTTCAGTTCGTCAACCAGCAGGCGCTCTTGCGCCGCCATGCCCAGCCAGACCTCACCGGTGGCGATGGCATCGATGTCCAACTGAGGGCGGTAACGGGCAACGAAGCCCTTGAACAGTTCGTGGGTGGTCTCCAGGTCTTCCTGGAATTTCTCTCGGCCCTTTTCGGTATTCTCACCGAATACGGTCAGCGTGCGCTTGTATTCGCCGGCCGTCAGCACCTCGAAATCGATTTCGTGCTTCTTCAGCAGGCGATGCACGTTCGGCAGCTGCGCCACTACGCCAATTGAGCCGAGAATGGCGAACGGCGCGCTGAGAATCTTCTGGCCGATGCAGGCCATCATGTAACCGCCGCTGGCGGCCACCTTGTCCACGCACACGGTCAGCGGAATGCCGGCATCGCGGATGCGCACCAGCTGCGAGGATGCCAGACCATAGCTGTGCACCATGCCGCCACCACTTTCCAGGCGCAGCACCACCTCATCTTCCGGCTTGGCCATGGACAGCAGCGCGGTCACTTCATGGCGCAGGTTGTCGGTCGCAGAGGCCTTGATGTCACCATCGAAATCCAGCACGAACACGCGCGGTTTGCTCGACGGTGTTTTCTTCTCCTGCTTGGCGGCCTTGGCCTCGGCCTTGCGCGAAGCTTTGAGCTGGTCCTTGGACAGCACGCTCTGCTCCAGACGCTCGCGCAGATCCTTGTAGAAATCATTGAGCTTCTGCACCTGCAGTTGCCCCCCGGCGCGCCGCCCCTTGCCGCGTGTGGCAGCGATGGTCACCAGTACCACGACGATGGAGACCACTAGGGTCAGGGTTTTCGCCAGAAAGCTGGCGTACTCGCTAAGAAACTCCACGGATCCCCCTCGGACAATGCACCGGCGCCCAGGCGCCAAAGGCTCAAGCATACGGCGCAGCGCCTCACCGGCCAAGCACGCCAGTGCTGTAAAATTGCCATACAGACAATTCAAACAAGCGTATGTTTTTTCGTTGACAGCCCCCGAGCTTCCCCATACCCTCGCGGAACATTCAACGTACCGGGATCGATACGGACGTGGGCAGCATCTTTCTGATTCGACATGGCCAGGCCTCATTCGGTGCAGACGACTACGATGTCCTGTCTCCCGTCGGCGTACGCCAGGCCGAAGTGTTGGGCGAACATCTCGAACAGCTCGGTATCGCCTTCGATCGTTGCGTCAGTGGCAGCCTGCGCCGCCAGCAGCATACCGCCAACGCCGCCCTGCAGCGCATGAGCCAGGCGCCAACGCTGGATATTGACGACGCCTTCAACGAATTCGATGCCGACGCGGTGATTCGCACCCTGTTGCCGGATCTGCTGCCGGAAGAGCCCGAAGCGCTACACATCCTGCGCAATGGCGCGCAGAACCGCGCCGAGTTCCAGCGCCTGTTCGCCAAACTGATCCAGCGCTGGATTTCCGCTGAGCATGACAAACCCGGCCTGCAGAGTTGGCAGGCTTATGTCGAGCAGGTCGAAGGCGGTTTGCAGCGCATTCTCGAACAGGCCGGCAGCAAACAGAACATTGCCGTGTTCACCTCCGGCGGCACCATCACCGCCTTGCTCCGCCTGATCACCGGCGTGCCTTCGACAAAGGCCTTCGAACTGAATTGGCAAATCGTCAATACCTCGCTCAGCCAGCTGAAATTTCGTGGCCGCGAGGTGAGTCTGGCTTCCTTCAACAGCCATGTGCATTTACAGCTGCTGAAGGCGCCGGAGCTCATCACCTACCGATGAGCTCCAGCCCACTGCGGCCGTGAGGCTGCGCGAAAAAACCGATAGAAGGATAAGACCATGAGTGTTGCTGACATCGCCCAAACCATGCAGTCCAAGTTCAACGCCAGCGCCGCTGCAGGCCTGGATCTGGTATTCCAATTCAACATCGAAGATGGCGAGAACTACGCGCTGATCGTCAAGGACGGCACCTGCGCCCTCGAGCAAGGCGACAACCCGAACGCCAACGTGACCCTGATCATGGACAGCGAAACCCTCAAAGGCATCGTCAGCGGCGAAACCGACGGCATGCAGGCCTTCATGGCCGGCAAGCTGCGCGCCGAAGGCGACATGATGCTGGCGATGAAGCTGGGCGAACTGTTCCCGGTCTAATCGGCGAGCTGCGCGCAAGATACGAAAACCGGAGTCCTCGCACTCCGGTTTTTTTGTACCTGCAAAACGCAGAACGGCGCAGTCGAAGATGACTGATCAGGCAGTTTGATCGAGGGGCAACACGCCTGCCTATAACGGCGCGTATTGCTTGTGACAGCCCAGGTGCAGCATTAGATTAGCCAATTATCTAGGGCACCCATCATAAGTAGAAGGGATAAATATGGCGCTCACTGACCAATCCACCCGTATCCGCGCGGGCGAAGAGCTCGACGCTGCCGTCATCGATGCCTACCTCAAGGCCCATATCCCAGGCCTGAGCGGTGAAGCGAAGATCAGCCAGTTTCCCGGTGGTGCATCCAACCTGACCTACCTGATCGAATACCCGCAGCAGGAGTTCGTCCTGCGCCGTCCGCCGTTCGGCCACAAGGCCAAGTCAGCGCATGACATGGGCCGCGAATACCGCATTCTCAACCAGCTCAATGCCGGTTTCCCCTACTGCCCCAAAGCCTACGTGCATTGCACCGACGAGTCGGTGATCGGCGCCGAGTTCTATGTGATGGAGCGGGTCAAGGGCATCATCCTGCGCTCGGAAATGCCGGCCGAGCTGAATTTCAGCGCCGAGCAGACCACAGCGCTGTGCAAGAGCTTCATCGACAAGCTGGTGGAGCTGCACAACGTCGATTACAACGCCTGCGGCCTGGGCGACCTGGGCAAGCCGGAGGGTTATGTCGAGCGCCAGATCAGGGGCTGGAGCGACCGCTACGAGAAGGCCCTGACCCCGGACGCGCCGACCTGGGAACCGGTCAAGGCCTGGCTCAATGACAAGATGCCGGCCGATCACCACAAGCCGGGCATCGTGCATAACGACTACCGCTTCGACAACGTGATCCTCGACCCGAACAACCCGATGCAGATCATCGGCGTGCTCGATTGGGAGATGACCACCATCGGTGATCCGCTGATGGATCTGGGCAACACCCTGGCCTACTGGATCGAAGCCGGCGATCCGGCTCCGGTGCAACTGATGCGCCGCCAGCCGAGCAACGCGCCGGGGATGCTCACGCGCCAGCAGTTCGTCGACTATTACGCCGAAAAAGCCGGCATCGCGATCGATAGTTTCGACTTCTACTACACCTACGGCCTGTTCCGCCTGGCCGGTATCGTGCAGCAGATCTACTACCGCTTCTATCACGGCCAGACCCAGGACAAGCGCTTCGCCCAGTTCATTCACATGAACAAGCTGCTGGAGCAGATGTGCCTGCAGGTCATCGGCAAATCCACTCTCTAACCCTGGGGTAATCACAATGTCCAAAACCCAACTGTTCGACCTCGACGGCAAGATCGCCTTCGTCTCCGGCGCCAGCCGCGGCATCGGCGAGGCCATCGCCAAGCTGCTGGCCCAGCAAGGCGCGCATGTGATCGTTTCCAGCCGCAAGATCGACGGCTGCCAGGCCGTGGCTGACGCCATCATTGCAGACGGCGGCAAGGCCACCGCCATCGCCTGCCACATCGGCGAGATGGAGCAGATCACCAACGTCTTCGCGCAGATCCGCGAGCAGTTCGGCCGCCTCGACATCCTGGTCAACAACGCCGCCACCAACCCGCAGTTCTGCAACGTGCTGGACACCGACCTCTCCGCCTTCCAGAAGACCGTCGATGTGAACATTCGCGGCTACTACTTCATGTCCATCGAAGGCGGCAAGCTGATGAAGGAAAACGGCGGCGGCTCGATCATCAACGTCGCCTCGATCAATGGCGTCACCCCGGGCGAGTTCCAGGGTATCTACTCGGTGACCAAGGCCGCCGTGATCAGCATGACCATGGTATTCGCCAAGGAATGCGCGCAGTTCGGCATCCGCTGCAACGCCCTGCTGCCGGGCCTGACAGACACCAAGTTCGCCTCGGCACTGACCAAGAACGACGCCATCCTCAAGCATGCCCTGCAGCGCATCCCGCTCAAACGCGTGGCCGACCCGAGCGAGATGGCCGGCGCAGTGCTGTACCTGGCCAGTGAAGCATCCAGCTACACCACCGGCGTGGCGCTGAATGTCGACGGCGGCTTCCTCGCCTGAGGCCAGACTCCATGTACGACAAAGGCACCCAAGGGTGCCTTTGTCGTAAGCAAGATAGGCCGAGCGCAGCGCAATTGCAGGGTCGAGCTCACCAACGAAGGTCACGGTGGGCTGAAGCCCACCCTACGTCACCAACGCGAACGCCAACTTCGCTCCCCTCTCCCGCCTTTCACGCACCCTCCCCATCAAGCGGGAGAGGTTCATCAATTTTTGTAGGGTGGGCTTCAGCCCACCAATCACTCTCGGTGTGGGCTAAAGCCCACCCTACATCTACCTGCCTGCTGGCCGCTACCAATCCTTCAACGCCGCTTCCGCCGCCGGGTTCATCGCCTCGGCCAGCAGGCCGGTCGGCGTCAGGCTGACGCTGTACACCGCATCGGCCGCGATCGGCAGATAGGTGACGCGCAGCGCCTGTGGATCGAACAGCAACAGATCACGCTGATTGAGCCGCAGCCAGCGCCATAGATCGACGCCGTACGGGCTTTCAGCCAGTTGCACACGGCCATGTTGCGCCAATGCCTGCTGTTCGATGGCGAGAAAACGTCCGGACAGACGTTCCAGGCGGTATCCCGGCTCAAGACCGATCAGCTCGGCCAGCCCCTTCCAGCGAATCAGACGGCCATCGAGTTGCCACATGTCGCCCTCGAGCGTGACCGTGCGCTCACGACTACCTTCGAGCAGCGTCACCTGATAACGCTGCGGGCCATCGGCCTTGAAACTAAGCGTGACCAGTGGCTTGCCCGCCTGCAGCGGCTCGTAGGCATACAGATCGTAAGCCAGCAGGCCAACCAGGCCAGCCAAAGCAAGAAATGCCAGACCACAGGTGCCGCGCAACCAACCGAGGAACCAGCCCGTATTGAGCAAAATGCGCAATGCCACCAGCAGCACCAACACGGCCAACAGCGCCACGGCCCAGGCCAACCCGTCGTATTGCATCGATTGCGTTCCTTCTCTGGCGAAATCCCGGCATTATGCGCAGCTCTCCTCACGGCGAACAGCCGGCAGGCTGCGTACTCGCCCACAAGTCGACACTTTGATATGCCATTCGCTCTCGAGCTCGCCATCGATCCCGGCACGCTAGCCATTCTCGCCCTGGTCGCCTTTATCGCCGGCTTCATCGATGCCATTGCTGGTGGCGGTGGCCTGCTGACCATCCCGGCCTTGTTGACCGCCGGCTTGCCGCCGCATCTGGTGCTGGGCACCAACAAACTGTGCGCTACGTTCGGCTCGGGCACTGCGGCCCTGACCTTCTACAGACGCAAGCTCTTCGACCCGCAGCAATGGCGTAATGCGCTTTTGGCGACGCTGATCGGCGCCCTGCTCGGCGCCGTTATCGCCCACTGGATGCCGGCAGCCTGGCTCAACCAGATGCTGCCGGTGATCGTCTTCGCCTGTGGTCTGTATCTGCTGTTCGGTCGCACACCGGAGCCACCCGCCGACAACGACCTGCCGATTGCCCGTGGCCGGCAATGGCCGCAGGGACTGGGCCTGGGTCTCTACGACGGCGTGGCCGGCCCCGGCACCGGCGCATTCTGGACGGTCAGCAGCCTGCTGCTGTACCCGCTCGACCTGGTGCGCGCCAGCGGCGTGGCGCGCACCATGAATTTTGTCAGCAACGCTGCGGCGCTAGCCGTATTCATCGCCTTCGGCCAGGTGGCCTGGGTGCTGGGCCTGAGCATGGGTGCCGCATTGATGGTCGGCGCCTTCCTCGGTGCGCGCACGGCGATCAAGGGCGGCTCAAAATTCATTCGCCCGGTGTTCATCACCGTGGTATTGGCACTGACCGCACGCCTGGTCTGGCAACACTGGTTTGGCTAATTCAGGCAGATCATTCAGGACCGCATAGAGACGGCTTCATCGGCGAGATTCGCGGCTGAAGTCGTACCTACACCAGCGCTCTAGGCCGGCATCGTCGGCTCGGGCAAGCCAAGCCGGCGCGCAACATAAAGATCGATCAGATGACGGGCGATGGAACGTGATGCCGGCAACGGCGGCAAGTCATCGACACGGAACCAGCGCGCGTCCTCGATCTCGTCTTCCTGCATGACGATCTCGCCCCCGGCATATTCGGCGTGGAAGCCCAGCATCAGCGAATGTGGGAAAGGCCAGCCCTGACTGCCGATGTAGTGCAGGTTTTTCACCGCCAGCCCGACTTCCTCGCGTACCTCGCGTGCCACGCAATGCTCCACCGACTCCCCTGGCTCGACGAAACCGGCCAGGGCGCTGTACACCCCGGTGACGAAGCGCGGCGAGCGCGCCAGCAGGATCTCGTCGCCGCGCGTGACCAGGACGATCATGCTCGGCGCCAGGCGCGGATAATGCTGCGATTCGCAACTGTCGCAGCGCATCGCCCGCTCACTGGGAAGCTGGCGCGTCGCTGCGCCACAGCTGCCGCAATAACGATGCTCGGCGTACCAGGTGCCGATTTGCGCGGCGTAGGCGAGCATGCGGAAGGTCTCCGTGTCGCCCTGCAACATGAACTGACGCAGGCTCTGCCAACTGCAGCCTTCGAGCATGGCCGACGGTTTCACCTGCAGCAGATAGACGGCGTCCTCAGCAAAATGACCAATGCCCTGCTCGCCAATGATCGGCAGATCCTGGCGCTTGACCCAGTCACGCGGGAACAGCACGCCATTGCTATCGGCAAGAAAGTGCTGCTGGCTGTAGAGCAGCGCCCAGCCACCCGGCTGGGCCGGATCGAGGAACGTATTACGCCAGACCATCAGGCAGCCACCGGCATGCCCAGCGCCTTGACGCTCTCTTCGGCAAGGTCGAGCACACTCGGGCGGGTTTCAGGACGCATGACGGCGCCGGCCTCCATGTAGTATTCCAGGCTGCTGAGCGCATCGGCCAGGGTTTCCAGCATCTGCTCGGATGGCATTTGCCCACTTTCCAGCATGCGCGTCTGGATGTAGTCGGCGCACGCCCCGACCAACATTGCGGCGCGGCGCTGCTCAAGGAACCACAGACCACCCCGAACGGCCTGCAGACTGAAAGGCACATTGGACAGGTGCATCTTGTCGCCACCGGACTCCAGATACGCCGTGATGGCACGCTTGGCCAGCGCCAGACCGGCCTGCGCCTCGTCGACCACGACGATACGTGCCTCGTTGAGCTGATGGCTGGCGAAGGAGTCGGCCTCCTGCCCCGGCGCCACCGCTACCGGCCTGCTATCACGACCGTCGCCGCGCTCGAGGCTGGCCACCATGCCTTCGACATACAGCACCGCGTCAGCCAGTTTGTGCAATTGCTGTGGCTGTGGCGGCGCGTCTTCACTCCAGGCTGCAACCAGTGGCAACTGCGCGCTCAGCGAATTACCGGCAGAAGTCAGGCCAACCATGCCCAGAGTCTTGGCCAACTTGCCCAACAGTGCATGCAGGGTACCCAGCGTTTCGCCTTGCAGGGTGCCGCGCTCGAGCAGGTCGAGCATGTCCTTGACGCTGGCCAGCTCCTCACGAATCGCCGCAGACAGCGAACGCATCACCGCCTGCCCAGGCCCGGCCAGGCGCTGGTACTCCTCTTCCAGCAGGTGATCGGTGAATGGCAGCGGCGTGAGGCCGAACACCTCGCGCATGGCGCTGGCGAGTGGCCCGTGGCTGTCGGCCAACGCAACCAGGTACAGCAGCTCCTTGAGCAGGCTGCGTGGCGCCTCGTACTGAGGGTTGCCTAGCATCAGCTTGAGTTCGCGATCGAGCCTCGAGAACAGCTGCTTGCGCACCTTGCGCGGCAACAGCTGGCCATCGCATTGCGCCTCGATGGCCGCCGCGCCGATCCAGCACATGCGGGCGCGCGGCTCGTTGGCGAACAGGCTGTCCAGCCGCGCCATGGCGCGCACCATCAGCTTGAGGCTGGCCTGTGGATTCTGCTCACGGATGAAACCCAGCAAGCCGACCTGATACATGTGGCGCAGACGCTTGCCTTCGACCTGCTTGGCAGCACCGTCGAGTGGCAGCGTCGCACTATGCGGGCGCGCATGATCCAGACGGATACTGAAGAAGAAGCTTTCCGGCAGCGGCGGCTGCCCCCCGGCCTGACGCAGGTCATTGATCGCCGGCAACAGCAGCTCGGGCATTTCCTGACGGTGAGCATCGACGCTTTCCAGGTAACGGCGCAACACATACAGGGCATTGCTCAGGGCCGCCAGTTGTACATCGCGCTCCTCACCGGCACCGGCCGGGATATCGGTGGCCTGATCGAGCACTTCCTGCGCCAGCAACTCGGCACCGGCCAGCTCGATCAGGTTGAGCGTACCGCGCACCTGCTGCAGGTTTTCCACCGCCTGCTGCAGCAGGCTGCCGTTGTGTCGCTCGGCGATGAAGTGCTCCAGGCTCTGCTCGGCCTCCTCCATAGTGACGAACAACTCGTCGCGCACCAGGTTCAGCGATGTGGCTCCACTTACCATGCTCTGGGCCTCGCAGCGAACATCAGCGAATACGGCATCAGTCGGCGAACTCCGGCTTCTGCTTGGTCATGTGCGCCGCCATGGCCAGGCGCAGGTCTTCGGACTGCAGCATGGCAGCATTCCAGGTGGCGATGTATTCGAGGCCATCGTCGACGCGGTGGTCGCGCATGTAGCGAATCATTTCCTTGGTGCCACGCACGGCAATCGGCGACTTGGCGGCGATCTGCGCAGCCAGCTCCATCACCCCGGCCAGCAAGGCTTCCTGAGTTTCGTAGGTGCGGTTGACCAGGCCGATACGGGCCGCCTCGTGCCCGTCGACACTGCGTCCGGTGTAGGCCAGCTCGCGCATCATGCCGTCACCGATGATGCGCGGCAGGCGCTGCAGGGTGCCGACATCAGCAGCCATGCCCATGTCGATTTCCTTGATCGAGAACTGTGCGTCGACAGTGCAATAGCGCATGTCGCAGGCGCTGATCAGATCGATCGCACCGCCGATGCAGTAACCCTGGATAGCCGCCAGCACCGGCTTGCGGCAGTTGTCGACGGCATTGAAGGAGGCTTGCAGCTCGAGAATCTTGCGCCGCAACGCAGTGGCATTGCGGCCGACGTCCTTGCCCAGTTGGGCGCCGACCGACGCCAGCAGCGTCAGGTCGATGCCCGAAGAGAAATGCTTGCCCGCACCGGAGAGCACCACCACGCGCACCGCATCGGTATCGTCGACCCACTGGAAGATCTCTATGATCTCGCGCCAGAAGTCGGCATTCATGGCGTTGATCTTGTCGGGACGGTTGATCTGCACGTGGGCGATCTTGTCCGCCAGCTCGACGCGGAAGGCTTGGTAGTCGGACATGGCAGGCATCCTCAGCCGTGGCTCGGCAGCGCAGTAATTATTTTGTGATTAATAACCGGGCAACTATAACAAGCGCGCCATAAAAGTCGATGCTTGCCACTGTGACACAGGGCACGCCCCGGCACGTTAGCAACAGCTTTGAATGTCAGAGATAAGAGATTGATCTGTCGAGGATCTTACGCCTCGACAGATTCGCCCACTATTTATTCGACCAGGCAGTCCACGCAGTACTCGCCCGCTTCGGTTTGCAGGCCGTGCACGTCGATATCGAAACCCGGGAAAGCCTGATCGAAGGTTCTGGCGAACGCCAGGTAGTCGAGAATCGAGCGCGTGGCGGCGGTGAAACGCTCGCCCGGCATGATCAGCGGGATGCCTGGCGGGTATGGCACCAGCATCACCGCCGCGATACGACCCTGGAGCTGATCGATGGGCACCGCCTCCACCTCGCCACGCACCAGTCGGTCATAGGCATCGGCCGGCTTGATCGCCAGCTCGGGCAACGCCGTGTACATGCTCTTTAATGCCTTGGCGGTAGCATTTTCGCGATAACAGCCATGTAGCGCGTCGCACAGGTCACGCAGGCCCATGCCCTGGTAGCGCCCACCGCCCGCGTGAGCGATGGAGGGCAGCACATCGATCAGCGGCAGGTTGGCGTCGTAGCTACGCTTGAATTCCAGCAGTTCGGTCAGCAGCGTGCTCCACTTGCCCTTGGTGATGCCCATGGAGAACAACACCAGGAAGGAGTAAAGGCCGGTCTTCTCCACCACCAGGCCGCGCTCCCAGAGGAACTTGCTGACCACCGCGGCGGGAATGCCCCGTTGCTCCAGCTTGCCGGCGGCATTGAGGCCCGGCATCACCAGCGTGACCTTGATCGGATCGAGCAATACGTAATCACTGGCCACCTCACCGAAACCGTGCCAGTCGGCGTCCGGCTGCAGCACCCAGTCGGCGGTCGACAGGCTGTCGGCGCCGTCGGCCTCGCCCGGCTGCCAGATACTGAACCACCATTCCTCGGCATCGAGGTTGCGCCGTACGTTGGCCAGGGCACGACGGAAGCTCAGGGCCTCATCGAAGGTTTCCTGAATCAGCGAGCGCCCGGCCGGGCCCTCCATCATCGCCGAGGCCACATCCAGCGAGGCGATGATGCCGTACTGCGGCGAGGTGGAGATGTGCATCATGAAGGCTTCGTTGAAGCGATCGCGATCCAGTTGGCGCTGGCCGCCATCCTGCACATGGATCATCGAAGCCTGGCTGAACGCGGCGAGTAGCTTGTGCGTGGAGTGGGTAGTGAATACCAGCGGCGAATGCTCGTCGCACTGGGTGCCCATGCCGTAGCGGCCGGCATAGAACTCATGGAACGCGGCGTAGGCGTACCAGGCCTCGTCGAAGTGCAGCACCTCGACCGAATCGCCCAGCGCCTGCTTGACCATCTCGGCGTTGTAGCAGAGCCCGTCATAGGTGGAGTTGGTCACTACCGCCAGCTTGACCTTGGGCGCTCGACCGCGGGCCAGCGGGCTGGCGTCGATCTTGGCCTGGATCGATTCGCGACTGAACTCCGACAGCGGAATCGGCCCGATGATGCCCAGCTCGTTGCGCTCGGGGCACAAGTACAGGGGAATCGCGCCGGTCATGATGATCGAGTGCAGGATCGACTTGTGGCAGTTGCGATCCACCAGCACCAGATCATCGCGCCCGACCATGGAGTGCCAGACGATCTTGTTCGCCGTGGACGTGCCGTTGATCACGAAGAAGGTGTGGTCGGCGCCGAAGTTGCGCGCGGCGCGGGCCTCGGCCTCGGCCAGCGGCCCAGTATGGTCGAGCAGCGAACCCAGCTCCGGTACCGACACGGACAGGTCGGAGCGCAGGGTGTTTTCGCCAAAGAACTGGTGGAAGGCCTGGCCCACCGGGCTCTTGCGATAGGCTACGCCGCCGCCATGGCCGGGCGTGTGCCAGGAATAGTTGGACTGCGCGGTGTGCTGCACCAGCGCCTTGAAGAACGGCGGCAACAGACCGTCGAGGTAGTTGTGCGCCGCACGCGCCACCTGCCTGGCGAGGAAGGACACGGTGTCTTCGTAGAGATAGAGGATGCCGCGCAGGTGGTTGAGGTCGGCCATGGCCTCGGCCGGCGCATTCTCGATGGTGACCTGCTCGCCCAGGGCGAAGATCGGCAATTGCGGTGCTCGCACCCGGGCCACGCGAATCAGCTCGACCATGTCCTGCAGCAGCCGGCTGTTCTCCCCCGCCCCCTCTGCCGCCACCAGGATGCAGGCCAGGCCGTGATGGGTGGAGGCGACGATGCGGCCCTCGGCAGCGCTGGCCGTGGGCAGAATGCTGAAACCGTCCTGAGTGAGTTCCTGGGCGATGGCGCGCACGCGATCACCGGCCACGGTGTCGGCCTTGATGTCACGGTGCACGATTAGGACGGGGAATTTGAGATCTTTATACATTGTGACGTCCTGAAGGCTGGCAGGCCTGGCCTGCCCATCACTTCAGGTTAGAGGCTCGCCCTGATCGGCGGAACCCCCTGTGCATCACGCTATAACAAAAGGTCGCAATTGCGCTGTTCGGTTATTCCGGCGCTTTTTCCAACTGTGCCCACAGCGAGGGGCCACCAGCGGCCTTCTCGATCACGGCCAGACGCGCCAGATGCGCCGCGAGCTCTTCCTCGCTGGCACGGATCACTCGGGTACGCGCGCGCGCAGGGTCAAGACGACGAATCGGCGTAGCCTGCTGACGCCCGCTGCCATCGCCATCAGCACCATCACCAGCCAGGGACAGATTGGTCTGCCCGCCGGTCATCGCCAGGTAGACGTCGGCGAGAATCTCCGAGTCGAGCAAGGCGCCGTGCAGTTCGCGGTTGGAGTTGTCGACGCCGTAACGCTTGCACAGCGCATCGAGGCTGTTGCGCTGCCCCGGATGGCGTTCGCGGGCCATCATCAGGGTATCGAGCACCGAGCAGTAATCGCTGACGTCGGCACGCTCGCTCTGCCCCAGCAGGGCGAACTCGTTGTTGATGAAGCCGACGTCGAACGCCGCGTTATGGATGATCAGCTGGGCGCCCTTGATGAACTCGTAGAATTCATCCGCCACGTCTCTGAATCGCGGCTTGTCGGCCACGAACTCGTTGGTGATGCCGTGAACCGCGATGGCGCCTTCGTCGATTTCGCGGTCCGGGTTCAGATAGACATGGAAATGACGCCCGGTCAGGCGACGTCCCAACAACTCGACACAACCGATCTCGATGATGCGGTGCCCGTCGGTGACCGGCATACCCGTGGTTTCGGTATCCAGCACCACGTAGCGCTTGACGGTATTCTCGGTTGTCACGCCTTGCCTCTCTCAACTATTGGGGTTGTCGCACATTCAAGCGCGGCATATTAACTCAAGTGGCCTAGCAGGCCGTTGAAAAACGTTGGCGAGGCAGCCAGTGCAATACCGATGGCGGCCCCGCAAAAACAGGCGAAAAAGCGGAGTTTACGAGCTGTAAATGAGCATTTTGAGCCTGTTTTTAACGCAGCAATGGCAACGCAGGTAGTTTTTCAACAGCCTGCTAACGCGCCGAACGCACCTCGTCGACCCCACGATTGGCCAACTGGTCCGCTCGCTCGTTGCCGGGGTGGCCGGTATGGCCGCGCACCCACTGCCAGCTCACCTGATGACGATTCACTTCCTCATCCAGCTTCTGCCAGAGGTCGGCATTTTTCACCGGCTCTTTCGAGGCCGTCTTCCAGCCGCGCTTCTTCCAGTTCGGCAGCCATTCCTGGATGCCCTTCATCACGTACTGCGAGTCGGTCACCAGCTTGACCGAGCAGGGCCGGGTCAGGGCGATCAGGCCGGCGATCGCCGCCATCAGTTCCATGCGGTTGTTGGTGGTGCTCGGGTCACCGCCCCACAGCTCCTTTTCCACACCTTTATAGACCAGCAGCGCCCCCCAGCCTCCGGGACCAGGGTTGCCCTTGCAGGCGCCGTCGGTGTAGATCACCACTTCATCGGTTTCGGACATTCATAAACTCTGTACAGAATTGACGGGCCGGGGCATGACCTTCAGTTGTCGGCATCACGTCGGCTGATCTTGGCCACCGGCATCGGCAGCAACTTGCCCATCGGCTCACGGCGCGATTGCCGCAAGGGGCGCAAGCCAACCACCAGCTTGCGCGCCACCAACAGGTAGAAGCCGGCCCCCGGCAACTGCCAGGCATCGCCCCAGCTCTCCATTCGCCGCAGGCGCATTTGCCAGGCCAGCGAAGCGAGCGGCGGACGATAGCACCCGAAGCGACGTTTCTCCAACGCAAAGCCCAGCAGCGTCAGCCAGTCGCCGACGCGGCTCGGCGCGATACAGCGAGCCCTGGCCAGGCCATCCTGGGCGAACAGTCGCCGCACGCCCCAGGTACTCCAGGGATGGATGCCGAGGATCAACAGATGCCCGCCCGGCCTGACGCTGCGCGCCGCCTCACGCAACAGACCGTGGGGCGACAGGCTGAAATCCAGACCATGCTGCAGCACCACCACATCGGC
This sequence comes from Pseudomonas sp. GD03919, assembly GCF_029814935.1. Taxonomy (NCBI): domain Bacteria; kingdom Pseudomonadati; phylum Pseudomonadota; class Gammaproteobacteria; order Pseudomonadales; family Pseudomonadaceae; genus Pseudomonas; species Pseudomonas sp. GD03919. The sequence goes on along the minus strand of NZ_CP104582.1, from coordinate 1,704,202 downwards.
AGCGTGCTCGCCCAATGGCCAGGATTGCTCCTCACAGACGATCTGCACCCCCGGCATGGGCGCGCCGAGGCGCACGTTGTGCTGGATCTGTCCGGCCTTGGGCGGGCCTTCGGCGCCCGGGCCGTAGCTCACCAGATAACCACCGAAGAAACGCGCCAGCTCTTCCTCCAGCAAGCGCCGCTCTTCTTCCAGCAATAGCTGGCCGAGCGGTCCGGCCAGCCAGTCGCGCGCCTCGCCGATCAGCTTGAGCCACTCCGGGTCGGCCTGGGCGAATGCCTGATCAGTCATCGCTGCCTCCGCATGACAGGTTCTGCATGTCCTGTCTAAGATGCACCTTTATCACCAGCTTAGCGACCCGCAATGATTCAGATCGACGCGCTGCCCGCCTTCAATGACAACTATATCTGGCTGCTGCAGGATGCCGGCAGCAAGCGCTGCGCCGTGGTCGACCCCGGTGATGCGGCGCCGGTGCAGGCCTGGCTGGAAGCTCACCCGGACTGGCAGCTCAGCGATATCCTGATCACCCATCATCACTTCGATCATGTCGGCGGCGTCGAGACGCTGAAGAACGCCACCGGCGCTCGTGTCGCCGGCCCGGCGACGGAAAAGATCCCGGCGCGCGACCTCGACCTGAACGACAACGATACGATCGACGTGCTCGGCCTGCGTTTCCAGATCATCGCCGTGCCAGGCCATACCCTCGGCCATATCGCCTACTACCATGCCGGGCAGAACCTGCTGTTCTGTGGCGACACCCTGTTCGCGGGTGGCTGCGGCCGCCTGTTCGAAGGCACACCGCAACAGATGCACCAGTCACTGAGCCGCCTGGCAGCGCTGCCTCCCAGCACGCTGGTTTACTGCACCCACGAATACACCCTGAGCAACCTGCGCTTCGCTCATGCCGTCGAGCCAGGCAATGCGCGCCTTAGCGAACGCCTGGCCGAAGTGACCCGCTGGCGGGAAGACAGCCGCATCAGCCTGCCCTCGACCATCGAACTTGAGCTGGCGACCAACCCGTTTCTGCGCACCCGCGAACCTTCGATCATCGCTGCGGCAAAAGGACGCGAAAACGGACAATCGAGCGAACCGAGCGCCGTATTCGCCTGCCTGCGCGTCTGGAAGGACAGCTTCTAAACCCCGAGAAATCCCCGCCCAAAGGATCGCCAGGAGGCCATTCTGAACCATGCGTGCGCCAAGTCCGACCTGCGCGGATACAGGTCACAAAAGGCTGGTGAAAACTTGACCACCCCCGCTTCGGTTCCTAGAATCGCCCGACCTTTTCGCCGGGACAGCCACCGAACCCAATGCCTTTATCATCACGCAAGCCATTGAATATCAAGGCATTGGTGCGAAGCGCCCGAGCGCTCGCGGTGATGTGCAGCGTAGTCCTGGCCGGCTGTCAGAGCCTGCCCAGCGACACCCCGGAGCGCTCGGCCGATACCTCTCGCGCCGTGGGCCTTGAGCGTGAGCCGGAGTGGCTCAGCAGCCAGATCAAACCGCGTGAATACAACGATATCTGGGAGCGCATGCGCGACGGTTTCAAGCTGCAGGACGAAATCGGCATCAACCCGCGTATCGAACGCTTACGCCTGTGGTACGCCAGCAATCCGAAACACGTCGACACCGTCAGCGAGCGCAGCGCTCCTTATATCCACTACATCGTCGAACGCCTGGCAGAGCGCGACATGCCGATGGAGCTGGCCCTGCTGCCGGTAATCGAGAGCGCCTACGACCCACAGGCCTACTCTTCTGCACACGCCGTCGGTCTCTGGCAATTCATTCCCTCCACCGGTCGTCACTACAACTTGCGCCAGACCAACTGGTACGACGGCCGCCGTGATGTAACCGCCTCGACCCAGGCCGCCCTCAACTACCTGAGCCGCCTGCACGAGATGTTCAATGGCGACTGGCTGCTGGCCCTGGCCGCCTACAACGCCGGCGAAGGCCGCATCAGCCGCGCCATCGAACGCAACGAGAAGCTCGGCCTGCCCAGCGACTACTGGAACCTGTCGCTGCCCAAGGAAACCGAAGACTACGTGCCCAAGCTGCTGGCACTGTCGCAGGTGATCCTGACGCCGGAAGCCTACGGCGTGACCCTCTCGCCGATCGCCAACGAGCCCTACTTCGAGCAGATCGCGATCAAGCAGCACATGGATCTGGCCCGCGTCGCCAAACTGGCCGACCTGGATGAACAGGAGTTGCTGCAGCTCAACCCCGCCTACAAGCGCGGCATCACCCTCGACGGCCCGCAGCACCTGCTGGTACCGACCGATAAAGCCGAGCTGCTCAGCGCCAACCTGGCCCTGATGAAACCGCAGGAAATGGTCGACTGGCAGAGCTACACCGTGCGTTCCGGCGACAGCCTGCACGCCATCGCCAACCGTCACCACCTGTCGGTGAACATGCTCAAGGACGTCAATCGCCTGAGCAGCAACAACCTGAGCATCGGCCAGGTGCTGACCATACCGGCCAAGCCCGGCACGGCGCCGAGCGAGCCGCTGTATCAACAGCGCAGCACCGCGCAGAGCACTGCCAGCCGCACCTACCGCGTGAAGAATGGCGACAACCTCTGGCAGATCGCACGCGCCAACCAGGTTGCCGTGCATGACCTGAAACGCTGGAACAAGCTGCAAGGCAATCAGCTGAAAGTCGGCCAGGTACTGACGCTGGCAGCCACTGACAGCGACCCTCAGGTTGCCGCCACAAACCGCAGCAGCACCAGCTCGCGGGACAAGGCCACCTACTATCGCGTACAGAGCGGCGACTCGCTGTACGAGATCGCCAAACGCTTCAAGATCGATCTCAAACGCCTGCAGGCCTGGAACCCACGCAGCAGCACGCTGCGTCCCGGGCAGATGCTGACCCTCTATCTGCCCTGATCAGCGCTTGCTGATGGCCTCCAGGCAGCGCCCCGTCAACTGCGTAAAGCGTTGAAAGGCGACGAATTGCTCATGCCGTAGTGCCCGCCCGGACAATCGACTGTCGGCGTACAGCACACCGATCTCCCGCGTGCCGGCGATGATCGGTGCGATGAAGAACATGCCATTGCCCAGAATGCGGCGGATCGGCTGGGTCACCAGTTCGGCGAGGTTGTAGCTGGCAGGCACGCCCATCCAGATCGCTTCACGATGGCGCAGCGCATAGCTGAAGATGTGCGGCTGCTCCGCCTGCTCGGCCGGCAAGACGAAATCCTGCAACCACTGCTCGCTCTTGTCGCCGATCACGCGCTTGGCGCGAAAGCGGCTTTGCCCATCGGCCAGCACCGTGAGCATTACCCGTTCCAGCCCTGCGCCACGATGCAAGCCCTTGAGCAGCGTATCGAGCACCAGGCCGACATCGGCACGCGCACTGATCATCAGGCCGAGGTCCTGCAGCGCCTGCTGCATCACCAACAAGTCAGGCTGCAACAGACGCGCCTTGCGTTCTTCCTGCTGCAGACGGATCTGCTCGGGGTCGGTATTGGGAATCAGCCGGCACAGCTTGCTGGCACCGAAGGTCGAGGCCACCTTGACCGCCTCCTCGGCGCTGGCCAACACCTGCTGCAGCGCGTCCTCGGCACTGAGGTCGACGAATGCCGCCATCTTCGCCAGCACCGCTTCCATCTCCGGCGACTCCCAACCCTGCAGCGCGGCCTCGCTGATGCGCACGCCCAGCTGCACGGCGTATGCCGCCGGGTCGTGCTGGTTGGCGCCGGCATGGGCGAGGCTGACCGTCTCACCGAGGTTCCAGCTTTTCACCAGCCCTTGGGTCAGCTGGCGGAAGCTGGTGCCGAGGACCTCGCGTACCGCCTCATCGGCCTCTATTCCGGGTTGCGCCAGGGCTGCAGCCAGCTCGTCCGCCTGCTCGCCGCCACAGCCCCAGAACGCCAGCTCGCCCAGATGATGGAGCAAGGCGGCGATGAACACCTCTTCGGCATGCTTGGAGAGCACGTACCCGGCGATGTTGCGCGCCTGCACGGCGGCGTGGAAGGAGCGCGCGAGCAACTCCTGCAGCTGCTCGCGCGGAGCACGGGTGAGCAGTCCGTCGATCAGGCTGACCGACAGGCCAATCAGACGCACGTTGTCGAAGCCGATCAGCACGATGGCTCGCGAGATGGTCTTGATGGTTTCCTGGGACGGGTTGTAGTAGACGCTGTTGCCGACCCGCAGCACCTTGCTGGTCAGCGCTGCATCACGCAGCAACACATCAGCCAGTTGTTGCACCGAAGCAGAATCCTGCTGCGCAAGGCGCTGCAGATCCTGCACCACGGCAGCCAGTGCGGGCAGTTCGGCTTGGTTCAGGCGATCGATCCATGACTGCAGACCATGGCTTCGTTCCGACAATTTCGTACCCTCATGGCGTGTCTGTGAAGTGTATGCCAAAGTGCCGCTACTGCTCACCGGCCACCGTGCTCTTTTTCCTGCCCAGACAAGCTGTTACTGTACGGCCCCAGAAGCCCAAACGCCGCCAAGGATCGGATCTCACGCCCGATGCGTCCCCTCCTCCTGCTGTTCCTCAGCCTGGCCTTGAGCTTTCCCGCCTCTGCGACTATCAGCGAGAGCCACGGCTACGCCCAGTTCGGGACACTCAAGTACCCTGCCAGCTTCAGTCATTTTGACTGGGTCAACCCCGACGCGCCCAAAGGCGGCACGTTGCGCATCATGGCGTCCGGCACTTTCGATACGCTCAACCCCTACACGCTCAAGGGCAGCAGCCCGATCTCGACCGCGCACTTTCTGCAATACGGCGCCAACGAGCTGAACGAACCCCTGATGGTCGGCACCGGTGCCTACGACCCGTCAGGCGACGAGCCCGCCTCCAGCTATGGCCTGATCGCCAGGAGCGTCGAGTACAGCGAGGATCGCAGCTGGGTGGTGTTCAACCTGCGCCCGGAAGCGCGCTTTCACGATGGCAAGCCGATCACCGCCTATGATGTGGCCTTCTCCTATCGCCTGCTGCGCAATGATGGCCATCCGCAGTACCGCACCAATCTGCAGGAAGTGAAGCGCGTCGACATCCTCGGTCGTCACCGCATCCGTTTCGTTTTCAAGCGCGCCGGCAATCCTCTGCTGATCCTGCGCCTGGGCGAACTGCCGGTGCTGCCGCAGCACTACTGGAAAGACCGCGACTTCAAGAGCACCACCTTCGAGGCGCCGCTGGGCAGTGGTCCCTATCGCATCGTTCAGGTGGTACCGGGCCGACGCCTGGTGTTCGAGCGGGTCAAGGACTGGTGGGGCAAGGACCTGCCGGTCAATCGCGGCAAGTACAACTTCGACCGCGTCGAAGTGGAGTTCTACCGCGACAACCATGTCGCCTTCGAGGCCTTCAAGGCCGGCGAATTCGACTTCTATATCGAGAATCAGGCGAAGAACTGGAGCAACGGCTATCGCTTCCCGGCCGTGACCCGCGGCGATGTGGTCCGCGCCGAGATACCCCACCAGATCCCGACGCAGACCCAGGCGCTGTTCATGAACACCCGCCGCGCCCTGTTCAGCGACCGCCGCGTGCGCGAAGCGCTGGGGCTGATGTTCGATTTCGAGTGGACCAACCGCACCCTGTTCAACAACGCCTACGTGCGCGCCGCCAGCTACTACCCCAACAGCGATTTCTCGGCCACCGGCAAGCCCGAAGGCGCCGAATGGCTGCTGCTTTCACCGCACCGCGACAAGCTGCCGGCCCGTCTGTTCACCGAGGCGCCGACACAACCGGTAACCGATGGCCGCGGTATCCCCCGGGAAACCTTGCGCCGCGCCCTCGGTCTATTGGCCGACGCCGGCTGGAAGACCACGGGCCAGGAACTGCGCAATGCGCGCGGTCAGCGCCTGGCGTTCGAGATCATGCTGGTCAACCCCAGCCTGGAACGCATTCTCCAGCCTTACGTCGCCAACCTCGCCAGCCTCGGCATCAGCGCCAACCTGCGCACCGTCGACCGCGCGCAATACAAGCAACGCCTCGATCAGTTCGACTACGACATGATTCTGCTGACCCTGCCGCAAACCCTCAGCCCGGGCCTGGAGCAATCGTTGTATTTCCACTCCAGCCAGGTGAACGTCAAGGGCGGCAAGAACTATGCAGGCGTCAACGACCCAGTGGTCGACGAGATGATCGACAAGCTGCTTTCGGCGCAGACCCGCGACGAACAGATCGCCGCCACCCGCGCCCTGGATCGGGTTCTGCTCTGGCAGCACTACAGCATTCCCAACTGGTACATCAATTATCACCGCCTGGCGTACCGCAACCGGTTCGCCTTCGTCACCACGCCACCCTACACCCTGGGCCTGCGCACCTGGTGGCTGAAGCCCACGGAGAACGCTCGATGACCCACCCGCTGCGCAGTTTCCTGCTTCACGGTAGCAGCCTCATCCTGCTCGGCCTGGCCGGCATCGCCTTCGCCGCCCCCAAGCATGCCGTCACCCTGTATGACGAGGCGCCCAAGTACCCCGCCGACTTCACCCACTTCGAATACACCAACCCCGACGCCCCCAAAGGCGGTACCTTTCGTGAAGCCGGTTTCGGTAGCTTCGATAGCCTCAACCCCTTTATCAGCAAGGGGGTCGCCGCCGACAACATCGGCCTGATCTACGCCACCCTCACTGTGCAGAGCCTGGACGAGCCGTTCAGCGCCTATGGTCTGGTCGCGGAAACGATCGAGAAAGCCCCCGACAATGCCTGGGTGCGCTTTGTGCTGCGCAGGGAGGCGCGCTTTCATGACGGTACACCGATCACCGCTGAAGACGTCAAATTCACCTTCGATACGCTGATGGAGAAAGGCTCGCCGACCTACCGCGGCTACTACGCCGATGTCGACCAGGTCGAAGTAGAGTCGCCGCATAGCGTACGCTTTGTGTTCAAGCACGCCGGCAATCGCGAGCTGCCGCTGATCCTGGGACAGCTGCCGGTGCTGCCCAAACACTGGTGGGCCGAGCGCGACTTCACCAAGGGCAATCTCGAAGCCCCGCTGGGCAGCGGCCCGTACAGGGTCGGCCGGGTCCAGGCCGGGCGCAGCATCCGCTACGAGCGCGTCAAGGACTGGTGGGCCATGGACCTGCCGGTGAGCCGCGGTTTCTACAACTTCGACACCATCCAGATCGACTACTACCGCGACAACACCGTAGCCCTGGAAGCGCTCAAGGCAGGCCAGTTCGACTACTGGCTGGAAACCAGCGCGAAGAACTGGGCCACCGCCTACAACACCCCGGCAGTCGCCAACGGCCAGCTGATCAAGGAAGAGATCCAGAACCGCAACCCGACCGGCATGCAGGGTTTCATCTTCAACACCCGCCGTCCGCAGTTCCAGGATCGCCGCGTGCGTGAAGCCCTGGGCCTGCTGTATGACTTCGAATGGGCCAATAAACGCCTGTTCAACGGCGCCTACTTCCGCACCCGCAGCTATTTCGACAACTCCGAACTGGCCTCGCAGGGGCTGCCAGGCGAGGACGAACTGGCGATTCTCGAACCGCTGCGCGGCAAGATTCCGGCCGAGGTGTTCAACGAAGAATTCCACGTACCGGTCACCGACGGCAGCGGCATCATTCGTGAACAACAGCGCCGCGCCTATCAGCTACTGCAGCAGGCCGGCTGGCGCATCGAAGGCGACCGCATGCTCGATGCCAGCGGCCAGCCCGTGCGCTTCGAGTTCCTGCTGGCGCAAACCGAATTCGAGCGTGTGCTGCTGCCCTTCAAGCGCAACCTGGCCGACCTCGGCATCGAGATGGTGATTCGCCGCGTCGACGTTTCGCAATACATCAACCGTTTGCGCTCGCGTGACTTCGACATGATCGTCGGCGGCTTCGGCCAGTCCAACTCGCCCGGTAACGAGCAACGCGAATACTGGCACTCCTCCAGCGCCGACAACCCTGGCAGCCGCAATTTCATCGGTCTGAAGGATCCGGCCATCGACCGGATCGTCGAAGGGCTGATCAATGCCGACTCGCGGCAAAGCCTGATCGCCCATACCCGCGCCCTCGACCGCGTCCTGCTGTGGGGCTACTACGTGATCCCCAACTGGCACATCAAAACCTGGCGCGTGGCCTACTGGAACCGCTTCGAGCATCCCAAGGTGACGCCGCTCTACGATATCGGCCTGCACACCTGGTGGGTGCGCCCAGGCCTGGAGCAGCCGAGCGACGCTCAGCAGCAAGCCGCAGAGCAAGCGACCGAAGAGGCGAAGCCATAACATGCTGGCCTATATCTTTCGCCGCCTGCTGCTGATCATCCCGACCCTGTTCGGCATTCTGGTCATCAACTTCATCATCATCCAGGCTGCGCCCGGCGGCCCGGTCGAGCAGATGATCGCCAAGCTGGAAGGTTTCGATGCAGCCGCCGGCGGCGCCACGGGGCGCATCGGTGGTGGCGGCGCCGAAGTGTCGGTGGCCGGCTCCAACTATCGCGGCGCCCAGGGCCTCGACCCACAACTGATCGCCGAGATCGAGAAGATGTACGGCTTCGACAAGTCGGCGCCGGAACGCTTCTGGATCATGCTCAAGAGTTATGCGCAGCTGGATTTCGGCTCCAGCTTCTTTCGTGATGCCCAGGTCATCGACCTGATTATTGAGAAGATGCCGGTGTCGATCTCGCTGGGGCTATGGAGCACGCTGATCACGTATCTGGTGTCCATCCCGCTGGGCATCGCCAAGGCCACCCGGCATGGTAGCGCCTTCGACGTCTGGACCAGCTCGGCGATCATCGTCGGCTACGCCATCCCGGCCTTCCTCTTCGCCATCCTGCTGATCGTGCTGTTCGCCGGTGGCAGCTACTGGGACTGGTTCCCGCTACGCGGGCTGACCTCGAACAATTTCGAAGAACTCAGCCTCGGCGGCAAGATTCTCGATTATCTCTGGCACCTAGTGCTACCGGTCACCGCCCTGGTCATCGGCAACTTCGCCACCCTGACCCTGCTGACCAAGAACAGCTTTCTCGACGAGATCAACAAACAGTATGTGGTGACTGCCCGCGCCAAGGGCCTGAGCAACACTCGCGTGCTCTACGGTCACATCTTCCGCAACGCCATGCTGCTGATCATCGCCGGCTTCCCCGCCGCCTTCATCGGCATATTCTTCACCGGCTCCCTGCTGATCGAGGTGATCTTCTCCCTCGATGGCCTGGGTCTGATGAGCTTCGAGGCAGCGATCAACCGCGATTATCCGGTGGTGTTCGGCACCCTGTTCATCTTCACCTTGCTGGGGCTGATCGTGAAATTGATCGGTGACATCACCTACACCCTGGTCGATCCGCGTATCGACTTCGAAAGCCGGGAGGGTTGAGCATGAAACTCTCCCCTCTCAACCAGCGCCGCTTCGACCGTTTCAAGGCGCACAAACGCGGCTGGTGGTCATTGTGGCTGTTTCTCATCCTGTTCGGCCTGAGCCTCGGCGCCGAGCTGATCGCCAACGACAAGCCGCTGGCCGTGCGCTACGACGGCCAGTGGTACTTCCCGGTACTCAAGCGCTACCCGGAAACCGTGTTCGGCGGTGAGTTTCCGCTGCAAGCCAACTACAAGAGCCCCTATATCCAGGAACTGATCGCGGCGAAGGACGGCTGGATGATCTGGCCACCGATTCCCTTCAGCTATTCGAGCATCAACTACGACCTGGAGGTGCCCGCTCCGGCGCCGCCCTCGGCGCAGAACTGGCTGGGTACCGACGATCAGGGCCGTGACGTACTGGCACGAGTGATCTACGGCTTTCGCATCTCGGTACTGTTTGCCCTGACCCTGACCCTGGCCAGTTCGGTGATCGGCGTGATCGCCGGCGCCCTGCAGGGCTTCTACGGCGGCTGGGTCGACCTGATTGGCCAACGCTTTCTGGAAATCTGGTCGGGCCTGCCGGTGCTCTACCTGCTGATCATCCTCGCCAGCTTCGTCCAGCCGAACTTCTGGTGGCTGCTGGGCATCATGCTGCTGTTCTCCTGGATGAGCCTGGTGGACGTGGTACGCGCCGAATTCCTGCGCGGACGCAACCTCGAGTACGTACGCGCTGCGCGGGCGCTGGGCATGGGCAACGGCGCCATCATGTTCCGCCATATCCTGCCCAACGCCATGGTCTCGACCATGACCTTCATGCCCTTCATCCTCACCGGCGCCATTGGTACCCTCACTGCGCTGGACTTCCTCGGCTTCGGTCTGCCGCCCGGCGCGCCCTCACTCGGCGAACTGGTCGCCCAGGGCAAGAGCAACCTGCAGGCACCCTGGCTGGGCATCAGTGCCTTCGCCGTATTGGCGATCATGCTGAGCCTGCTGGTGTTCATCGGCGAAGCCGCCCGCGATGCCTTCGACCCGAGGAAATGACATGAGCCAGAACGAAACCCTGCTGCAAGTTCGCGACCTGGCCGTCGAGTTCGTCACGGGCGAGAACTGCCAGCGCGTGGTCGAGGGGGTCAGCTTCGACATCCGCAAAGGCGAGACACTGGCCCTGGTCGGTGAAAGCGGCTCGGGCAAGTCGGTTACCGCACATTCGATCCTGCGTCTGTTGCCCTACCCCCTCGCCCGCCATCCACACGGCAGCATCGAGTACGCGGGTGAAGACCTGCTCAAGCTCAGCGAAGGCCGCCTGCGTGGCATCCGTGGCAACCGCATCGCCATGGTCTTCCAGGAGCCGATGACCTCGCTCAACCCGCTGCACAGCATCGAAAAGCAGATCAACGAGGTGCTTACGCTGCACAAGGGCCTGCGTGGCCAGGCCGCCAGCGCGCGTACCCTGGAGCTGCTGGAGCTGGTCGGTATTCCCGAGCCGAAGAAACGCCTGAAGGCCTACCCGCACGAACTCTCCGGCGGCCAGCGTCAACGCGTGATGATCGCCATGGCCCTGGCCAACGAGCCGCAACTGCTGATCGCCGACGAGCCGACCACCGCGCTGGACGTCACCGTACAGCTAAAAATCCTCGAATTGCTCAAGGATCTGCAGGCGCGTCTGGGCATGTCACTGCTGCTGATCAGCCATGATCTCAACCTGGTTCGCAGAATTGCCCATCGCGTATGTGTCATGCAGCGCGGTCGCATCGTCGAACAGGCGTCGTGTGAACAATTGTTCCGGTCGCCGCAGCACCCCTATACCCAGGAACTGCTCGGCGCCGAGCCCAGTGGCGAACCTGCGGCCAACCCCGCAGGCCAGCCATTGCTGGAAGTGGACGACCTGCGCGTATGGTTCCCGATCAAGAAGGGCCTGCTGCGCCGGACGGTGGATCATGTCAAAGCGGTGGACGGTATCAACTTCAGCCTGCCTCAGGGCCAGACCCTGGGTATCGTCGGCGAAAGTGGTTCCGGCAAGTCCACGCTGGGCATGGCCATCCTGCGACTGCTCGCCAGCCGCGGTGATATCCGCTTCCAGGGCCAACAGCTGCAGGGCCTCAGCCAGCAGGAAGTACGCCCGCTGCGGCGGCAGATGCAGGTGGTGTTTCAGGACCCCTTCGGCAGCCTGAGCCCACGCATGTCGGTGAGCCAGATCGTCGGTGAAGGTCTGCGCATTCACCGTATGGGCAATGAGGCAGAGCAGGAACAGGCGATCATCGACGCGCTTTTGGAGGTAGGGCTGGATCCGCAGACACGGCATCGCTACCCCCACGAGTTTTCTGGCGGGCAACGGCAGCGGATTGCCATTGCCCGGGCACTGGTGTTGAAACCGGCGCTGATCCTGCTGGACGAGCCCACTTCGGCGCTCGACCGCACGGTGCAGCGTCAGGTGGTGGAGTTGTTGCGCGGCTTGCAGGCCAAGTACAACCTGACCTATCTGTTTATCAGCCATGACCTGGCGGTAGTCAGAGCGCTGAGCCACCAGTTGATGGTGGTCAAGCAGGGCCAGGTGGTCGAACAGGGGTCTGCCGAGTCGATCTTCAGTGCACCGCAACACCCTTATACGCAGCAGTTGCTGGAAGCCGCTTTTCTGGCCCCGGCAACGGCTCACTGATCCTTGAAACAGGAAGAGGAATAGCACAATGGGTTTTCTAACCGGTAAGCGCGTACTCATCGTTGGCGTTGCCAGCAAACTGTCCATCGCCTCGGGTATCGCCGCCGCCATGCACCGCGAAGGTGCCGAGCTGGCTTTCACCTACCAGAACGAGAAGCTCAAGGGCCGCGTCGAAGACTTCGCCGCCGGCTGGGGCTCCAGCGCCGACCTGTGCTTCCCCTGCGATGTGGCCAGCGACGAGGAAATCGCCGCCGTATTCGACGCACTGAGCAAGAAGTGGGACGGCCTGGACTGCATCGTCCACTCGGTCGGCTTCGCCCCGGGCGACCAACTCAATGGCGACTTCACCGACGTCACCACCCGTGAAGGCTTCAAGATCGCCCACGACATCAGCGCCTACAGCTTCGTTGCTCTGGCCAAGGCCGGTCGCGAGATGATGAAAGGCCGCAACGGCAGCCTGCTCACCCTCTCCTACCTGGGCGCCGAGCGCACCATGCCCAACTACAACGTCATGGGCATGGCCAAGGCCAGCCTGGAAGCCGGCGTACGCTACCTGGCCGGCAGCCTCGGCCCGGAAGGCACCCGCGTCAACGCCATTTCCGCCGGCCCGATCCGTACCCTGGCCGCCAGCGGCATCGCCAGCTTCCGCAAGATGCTGGCTGCCAACGAGAAGCAGACCCCGCTGCGCCGCAACGTCACCATCGAGGAAGTCGGCAACGCCGGCGCTTTCCTCTGCTCCGACCTGGCCTCGGGCATCAGCGGTGAAATCATGTACGTCGACGGCGGTTTCAACACCACCGCCATGGGCGCCATGGAAGAGTGACAGTTGCGCCCGGCACTGCGCCGGGCACAACTCGATGCCGCTGGCGGCATCGACTCAAGGCCATAAAAATCCCGCAGGTTTGCCAAGCCGTTCGCTTAAGGTGCTGAAAAATCCTGGCCATCAGTGCCGGGATTTTTCTTTATCTTTTCTTTTAAAATCAATGACTTAGTCGTTCTCGTCTCTTTTGAAGTAGATGATGTCTTCGAAAGAAACGGTTCCTTTTGCCAAACCAAGCCGCATCGCGGGCGATTTCTTGTCCTTTGACTGCGGGGAGCGCGGACGGAAATGGCCCTGGCGGTCAACGCCTACAACCTGAAACGAGCCATCAATGTGCTGGGTGCCCGTCAGTTGATCGAACTGTTGGGATAAATCCCGCCTTCCATTTCCAGCCATCAAAAACACCAACGCCCCGAACCAGTCGGGGCGTTGGATTTGCCTACGGTCAGGGCGTTTTCACACGCTCTGTCACGGCGGTTTTATTGCCTGCGATTCATCATCTCAGACGTTTTCAACTGAGAAACTCAACGACCTGCTCGGCATCGAACGGCCAATTCAGCTCGCTGCCCGTATCGCAACGGCGCAACACCGGAATACGCAGTCCGTATTGCTCGACCATGCCCTCGTGCTCGGCAATGTCGATCAACTCGACCAACAGACCGTTCTCCACGAACGGCATCAACAACGCCTCCGCCACCTCACAGAGATGGCAACCCATGGTTCCGAAAAGTTGACATTCAGGCGTCATGTACGCACCTCACTGCGAGCAAGGCGCGCAGTTTAGCACCACGATGAATCAGCTCGCGCCAGCGGCAGCGCCTGCCTGATTGGCAAGCAGAGACTGCAGGCCGTCAAGCAGACTGCGGTTGAGGCTCTCGGCCTTGTCCAGACGCGGCTGATCGAAACGCTCATCGAGCGAGAAGCCGCCCTTGAGCAGATCCCTGAGCAGGTCACCGGCATCCTGGCTCAGATCACCGGCAGTGCGCAGCGCATCGAGCAGCCCCTGGGCATATTCCTGCAGCCCCGGATTCACTGCACTGACCCCCTGCCCGGCTACCGCGCCATAAGCATCAGTGACCTGCCGCACGCTGGTCTGGGTCAAACGCAGCGACATCGATGCCAACTGATCAGCATCCATATCCAGCGCCATGGCACGATCGAAGGCGCCAGCCAGATCACCGGCGTAGAACGTGTCGGAAAGTTCCTGCACCTGGCTGAAGAGCTTCTCCAGCGCCTTGACCTCGCCATCGTCCAGCTCGCCCTCGACCTGCACTTGCCAACCGCCGATGCGCATGCTGCCTGACTGGCTGCTGGCGGCGACGGTCGCAGACTTGCCATCGCTGGAGGCGGCAAAACTGCTCTGCGACCAACTGGCCGAAGCCTGTGCCACAGAGATGCGCAGACGGTCGCCATCACGGGTGGTGACGGACAGATCGAAGGTCTCTGCCAGGGCACTGAAACGCTCGCTGTAGCCGGCCAGGGCAACCCCGTCCGAAATGCTCGGAGCGGCACTGCCGAAGCGCTTGTCGAGGTCGCCCAGGCCGTCCTGAATGCGTTTGTAGGTGTCGTCGACATCACTCGCCACCTGACCTTTGAGCGCCCCCATGCCATCGAGAATCTTGCGTGCCTCGGCAAAGCCCTTCTCTACACCATCGCGCGCCCGGGTCAGCAGCTTGTCCAGTTTGGCCGGATCAGCGCCGGCAGCAGCCTCACTCTGCAGGCGCTGCTCGATGAAACCGAGAATCCGCCCGGCGACCTTTTCAGGCGTGTAGTCATCGCGCGCAGCGGAAAGCGAGCCCGGCGGCACACCCAGCTTCTCGGCAAGACGGTTGGCCAGCGTGGCCTGAGCATCGACTGCAGTGTTGCGCGCCGCCTGGGGCTGGCTGGCCTGCGCGGCACGGGAAGCGGCGGAGTTGAGTGAGTTCAGAGGATTCATGGCCGGGTACCTGAATAGGTTATCTGCCGACCTTAGCGGCCGCACACAGGCAAGCTTTAACCTTTATCGACCAACGGTTATCGATTTTTCTCAGCCTGATCACCCGCAGTCGATTTTTTTCTGACCGCCGGCGCTCTCACTGAAAACACTCGATAACCACGTGCTAGAGCCTACGCACAGCTCCACCCCGAAAGCGCGGAACCCCCCGCCAGACTAAAGTCTTACAGTCGACTCGCGAGCCAGATGCTTTATTTCATCGCGCCGTAACTGGTCGGTTACATCGTGGCCGACCTGCCAATAACAACGAGGAGACAACAATAATGAGCAAAACTCCCCTCGCCCGCGCCGTGGCCCTCGCCACGCTGGGCGCCAGCCTGACTCTACCGAGCCTGGCACAGGCTGACTTCATCGGCGACAGCAAAGCGACGCTGGAACTGCGCAACTTCTATATGAATCGCGACCTGCGTGATCCGGGTGTGGCCCAGTCCAAACGCGAGGAATGGGCACAGGGCTTCATTCTCAAGGCCGAGTCCGGCTTCACCGAGGGTACCGTCGGTTTTGGTCTGGATGCCTATGCAGGCCTGGGCCTGAAACTCGATTCGTCTGACGAGCGTGCCGGCACTGCTCTGCTGCCCAACGGCTTCGGCAACGAGGGGCCGGACGAATATTCGGAATTCAGCGGGGCGGCCAAGGCACGGATCTCGAAAACCGTCGGCAAGGTGGGCGGGCTGATGCCCAAGCTGCCCATCGTCTCCTCCGGCGACTCGCGCCTGCTGCCGCAGGTGTTCACCGGCGGCATGATCACTTCGCAGGAAATCGACGGACTGACCCTCAATGGCGGTCAACTGCGTGAAGTCAACCAACGCGCCTCTACCGACAGAGTGGATATCACCGCCACCAACGTCGGCGGCGAAAGCGACCGCTACAACTTCGCCGGCGGCGACTACAAGTTCAATGGCGGCAACACCACGGTCGGCGTGTGGTACGGCGAACTGGAAGATATCTATGACCAGAAGCTGTACAACCTGATCCACGTGCAGCCGATCGGCGACTGGAAGCTGGGCGCCAACCTGGCCTACTTCGACTCCCAGGACAACGGCCGCAAACTCGGCGGCAAGCTGGATAACGACCTCACCTCGGTCAATCTCTGGGCCGGCATCGGTGCGCACACTTTCCGCCTGGGCTACCAGAAGGTCGGCGGCGACAACGCCTTCCCTTTCCTGACCGAGACCGATCCCTACATCGTCAACTACATCCAGATTCTCGACTTTACCCGCAAGGACGAGAAATCCTGGCAGGCACGTTATGACGTCAACTTCGCCAGCTACGGTATTCCGGGTCTGACCGCGTTCGTGCGCTACGTGACCGGTGACGGCTTCGACGGCGTGGGTGGCGCAAGCGGCAAGGAATGGGAGCGTGACGTCGATATCAGCTACGTCATCCAGCAAGGCCCACTGAAGAACCTTGGCGTGCGCTGGCGTAACGCGATGGTGCGTTCCAACGCGAGCATTGGCGATCTGGACGAAAACCGCCTGATCGTCAGCTACACCATTCCGTTGATGTAAGGCGCGTCCGCGAAACGAAAACGCCGCAACACCGGTATCGGGTTGCGGCGTTTCTTTATCGCCACGGAAAACAGCCGGGGGCATTTCTCGGCTAGTCTCCAACCAGCGCGGAGGACGATTCGATGGACGACTACCAACCCCTTGCCTGTGACCTCTATGACTACCTGGAGATCGCCTGCATGCACCGCTATCAGTTGGCTATCGAGCTGGTCGACGGCTCTCACCTGCTGGGCCAGGCCCTGACCACGCAAACCACGGCCAAGGAGGAGTTTCTCTTGATACGCACGAGCGATGGGGAGCAGCGCCTGCGCATGGACCGCCTGCTGGCAATCACCCCACAGGATGCAGACGCCAGCTTTGGTCGGGTGCTGTTGAGCGGTAATCGCTGCTGAACGCGACGGCCTACGCGAGCGTGCAGTGACGCAGCGTTACCACATCAGATCATCGGGAATCTGATAGGCCGCGTAAGGATCGTCGGCATCCGGCTCTTCGACATGGGTATTGAGCAGGACAATGCGCGAAGCATCGCGCTCCTGAATTTTCATTGCCGCCTCACGCGGGATGATTTCATAGCCGCCGCCATGACGCACGATGGCCAGCCAGCCGTTGGACAGTTTGTTGCGCACCAGCGTGTTGACCGGCAGACGCTTGACCTTCTTGTCGTCGACGAAGTTGTAGTAATCCTCGCCATCAAGCTTGGGCAGGCGCGAACGCTCGATCAGTTGTTTGATCTGCGCCGCACGGGCTTTCTGTTCGGCTTTCTCCTGCTGCTGGCGGTTCAGCTCCTGATCGCGTGCAGCCTTCTCGGCTTGAGCCTGCAGTGCGGCCTGACGGGCACTGTCGTCCAGCTCGGCCTGGCCTTTCTTGGCCAGGCGCTGCTGCTTCTGTTGTTGCTTGCCGGCCTGTTTGGCCTGCTTTTCATTGACCAGACCGGCTTTGAGTAGCTGGTCGCGCAGGGAAAGACCCATAACTTAACGATCCCACACTTGATTCAGACCAGGCGACGCCAGCGGCACCACCATGAAAGATGCCCAGCATAAGGGCTAAGACGCCTGGGCTCCAGCACGGAAGCCAACCCGCAGCCTGGATGCACCCCGGGAAAAGCAATTCAGCAGCCAGGCTGCGTTATGCCCGTCAGTCAAGCGTCGACGCTGCCAATGCGTAGGAGCGGCGCCCCGCCGCGAACCAGGGCGATGCGCAATTGAAAAGCTTCGCCCCGGGGCGGGGCTCCTACGAAAGGCTGCCTTGGCAACCTTATCTGATCGGCATTAGCCAGGAGCCTGTTTTTCCTGCTTCTTCGCCTCGCCCCAGAGGGCGTCCAGCTCCTCCAGCGAACAAGCCTCCATGCTGCGCCCGGCCTCCCGCACGCTCTGTTCGATAAAGCGAAAGCGCCGCTCGAACTTGCCATTGGCTGCCCGTAGCGCAGCCTCAGGATCGACCTTCAGGTGCCGTGCCAGGTTGCTGACGACGAACAGCAGATCGCCGATTTCCTCGGCTACCGCCTCAGCGTCGTTCTCGCTCATGGCTTCGAGCACTTCATCCAGCTCTTCGCGCACCTTGTCCACCACCGGCAGTGCCTCGGGCCAGTCGAAACCGACCTGGGCCGCACGCTTCTGCAGCTTGGCCGCACGCGACAGCGCCGGCAGCGCCGTCGGTACATCATCGAGCAGGGATAGTTGCTCGGGTGCAGCGGCTTTTTCGGCGCGCTCCTCGGCCTTGAGCTCTTCCCAACGCTGCTTGACCGCAGCCTCCTCCAGCTTGGCCGCATCCGGCGCGCCGTACAGATCGCCATCAGGGAAGACATGTGGGTGGCGCCGGATCAGCTTGGCAGTGATGCCATCGACCACGCGGGCAAAATCGAAACGCCCCTCCTCCTGCGCCAGCTGGCTGTAATAGACCACTTGAAACAGCAGGTCGCCCAGCTCACCCGGCAGATGCTCGAAGTCGCCACGCTCGATGGCGTCGGCCACCTCGTAGGCCTCTTCCAGGGTGTAAGGCACGATGCTCGCGTAGCTTTGCTTGAGATCCCACGGGCAGCCGTGTTGCGGGTCACGCAGACGCGCCATCAGGTGCAGCAGATCGTCGAGTTGGTACATGGAACTCCTTGGAAACGTAGCCCGGATGCAATCCGGGAATGCTTCGTCACGCACCCCCGGATTGCATCGGGCTACGATTGCTTGCCGTTCAACTGACGCGCTGGCGACGCGCCTCGATGATATTGGGCAACTGGCCGATGCGCGCCAGCAGACGCCCGAGCGCATCGAGCCCCGGGATCTCCACGGTGATCGACATGGAGGCGGTATTGTCCTCCTTGTTCGAGCGGGTGTTGACCGCCAGCACGTTGAGTTTTTCGTTGAGCAGTACCTGGGTGACGTCACGCAGCAGACCGGAACGGTCGTAGGCCTTGATGACGATCTCCACCGGGTAGGTCTGCACCGGCACCGGGCCCCAGCTCACCTGGATCATCCGCTCCGGCTCACGCGCCGTCTGCTGCAGTGCCGTCGGGCAGTCCTGACGGTGGATGGTGACGCCACGGCCGAGGGTGATGTAACCGACGATCGGGTCGCCCGGCAGCGGCTGGCAGCAGCCGGCCATCTGCGTCAGCAGGTTGCCGACGCCCTGGATCTGAATGTCGCCGCGCTTGCCCGGCTTGAACCCCTGCGCCTTGCGCGGGATCAGTTCCAGCTGCTCGTTGCCGCGCTCCGGTTCGACCAGTTGCTGCGCCAGGTTGACCGCATGGGCCAGGCGTACGTCGCCGGCGCCCAAGGCAGCGAACAGGTCCTCGGCGGTTTTCAGGTTGGCCTTCTCGGCCAGCTTGTCGAAGTCCGCACCGACCAGAGCCATGCGTGCCAGCTCGCGTTCGAGCAGCTGCTTGCCGGCGGCGACGTTCTGGTCGCGATCCTGCAATTTGAACCAGTGGACGATCTTCGCCCGCGCACGGCTGGTGGTGACATAACCCAGGTTGGGGTTGAGCCAGTCGCGACTGGGGGCGCCCTGCTTGCTGGTGATGATTTCCACCTGTTCGCCGGTCTGCAGGCTGTAGGTCAGCGGCACGATACGCCCGTTGACCTTGGCACCGCGGCAGTTGTGGCCGATCTCGGTGTGCACGCGGTAGGCGAAATCCAGCGGTGTGGCGCCCTTGGGCAGGTCGATGGCGTGGCCGTCGGGGGTGAACACGTAGACCCGATCCGGCTCGATATCCACACGCAGTTGCTCGGCCAGGCCGCCGATATCGCCCAGCTCCTCGTGCCACTCGATGACCTGACGCAGCCAGGAAATCTTCTCTTCGTAATGGTTGGAGCCGGATTTGACGTCGGTGCCCTTGTAGCGCCAGTGCGCGCACACACCCAGTTCGGCCTCTTCGTGCATGGCGTGGGTGCGAATCTGCACCTCCAGCACCTTGCCTTCCGGCCCGAGCACGGCGGTGTGCAACGAGCGGTAGCCGTTCTCCTTGGGGTTGGCGATGTAGTCGTCGAACTCCTTGGGAATGTGCCGCCACAGGGTATGCACGATGCCCAGGGTGGTGTAGCAATCACGCACCTCCGGCACCAGCACACGCACCGCACGCACGTCGTAGATCTGGCTGAATTGCAGGCCCTTGCGCTGCATCTTGCGCCAGATCGAATAGATGTGTTTCGCCCGGCCGCTGATATCGGCCTTGATACCGGTGGCTTCCAGCTCCTGACGCAGATTCGCCATGGCGTCGTTGATGTACTGCTCGCGGTCGAGGCGACGCTCGTGTAGCAGCTTGGCGATCTGCTTGTATTGATCCGGCTCCAGGTAACGGAAGGACAGGTCTTCCAGCTCCCACTTGATATGGCCGATGCCCAGGCGGTGAGCCAGTGGTGCATAGATGTCGAATACTTCGCGCGCCACGCGCTGGCGCTTCTCTTCGTCGGCTTCCTTGACCGCGCGGATGGCGCAGGTGCGTTCGGCCAGCTTGATCAGCGCCACACGCACGTCGTCGACCATGGCCACCAGCATCTTGCGCAGGTTCTCCACCTGCGTCTGCGAGCCGAGCACCACGGATTCACGCGGGTTGATACTGGCGCTGATCGCCGCCATGCGCAGCACGCCTTCGATCAGCTTGGCCACCACCGGGCCGAAACGCTGGTGCACCGCAGCCAGGGTGATCTTGCCCTCGCGCACACCGCGATAGATGATCGCCGCGACCAGCGAATCCTGATCGAGCTTGAGATCGGCGAGGATTTCCGCGATGTCGAGACCGGCGCGGAATGTCGACGCGCTCTCGCTCCAGTGATGCTGGGTGGTGTTGGCCTGCTGCTCCAGATCGCGGGCGAACTCGCAGGCCTCTTGCAGCGCCTGGCGATCCAGTGCCGGATCGACGCGAGTGACATGCTCCAACCAGGCCTCGAGATTGATGCTGCCGTCATCGTTGACTGGCTGATGCGCTCTCACCTGAACCATCGTCTTACCTTCCCTACGGTGCGCATGAGTCGCACCGAACAGTCGCCGGCCTTCTCTGAGCCGGTCGGATTAACTGAAAGGGTGCGCGTCCTGCGCATCCCCGCGGTACCGAACGTACCGCTTTGGCCCAAGACCTAAGTCTCGGGTTTCTCGAATAGAGCCATGGCCTCGACATGCGCGGTTTGCGCAAACATGTCGAGAATCCCGGCGCGGCGCAGGCGATAGCCCTGCCGCAGCAACTCGGCCGCATCACGTGCCAGCGTGGTCGGGTTGCAGGATACATAGACCAGGCGCTGCGCGCCCAGCTCGCTCATCCCACGTACCGCCGCCAGCGCGCCGTCACGCGGCGGATCGAGCAGCACAGCGGCAAAACCGCCACGCGCCCAGGTCTCGTTGACCAGCGGCTTGGACAGGTCGGCGCGATAAAAGTGCGCATTGTCCAAGCCGTTGTGGCGCGCGTTGTCAGCGGCCCGCTGCACCATCGCGGCGACGCCTTCCACAGCCACCACTTCAGCCGCCTGACGCGCCAGCGGCAGGGCGAAATTGCCCAGACCGCAGAACAGATCCAGGACCCGCTCGCCAGGTTGTACTGCCAACCAGTCTAGCGCCTGAGCGACCATCGCTTCGTTGATCAGACCATTGACCTGTACGAAATCGCCCGGCCGATAGGCCAATTGCAGTTGCCAGCGCTGTAACTCGAACCCCAGCTCAGCGGAGGGATCGTCCGCCAGTGGCTGCCCGTCGCCCTGCAGCCACAGCTGTGCGCGGTGCTCGCCGCAGAAGGCGCGCAGACGCTCGAGGTCAGCTTCGGTCAGCGCAGCGGTATGGCGCAGCAGCACGGCTTCGGCGGTGCCGCTGAACAGCTCGACGTGCCCAACCGCCTGCGGTTTGTCCAGGCTGCGCAGCATTGCCGGCAATGCCCTGAAAATCGGCTGCAAGGGCTGTACCAGTACCGGGCAGTCGTCGATGGCGACGATGTCCTGGCTGGCTTCGGCGCGGAAACCGACCTGCAGCTGACGCGCCTTGGCATCCCAGCGCACGGCAACGCGCGCGCGGCGGCGGTAGCCGAACTCGGGACCGACCAGGGGCGCCGCCCATTCATCCGGCTGCACGCCACCCAGACGTGACAACTGCTCGGTGAGCGTGCGCTGTTTCAGGGCGAGCTGATCGGCATGCGGCATGTGCTGCAGGTTGCAACCGCCGCAGCGCTCGGCATGAATGCAGGGCGCCTCGCGACGCTCGCTGCTGGCGACGATGATGCGTTCGGCGCGCGCCTCGACGGTCTGGCTGCGGGCGCCGAGCACCCGCGCCTCGACCTGCTCGCCAGCCAGGGCGCCACTGACGAACCAGGTGCGCCCGCCTTCGAAGGCGATGCCGCGACCGTCGCCGGCCAGGCGCTCGATGGCGAGTTTCTGCTTCTTGCCGACCGGAACCTGCGCCGCACGACTGCCGCCGCTGGGCTGAAAGCGCAGGTTGGAGCTGCGTCTGGCCATCAGTGCGCCGGTTCTTGGTAAACGCCGGTGGACAGGTAGCGGTCGCCGCGATCGCAGATGATCGCCACCAGCACCGCGTTCTCCACCTGCTGTGACAGACGCAGCATGCCGGCCACCGAGCCGCCGGAAGACACGCCGCAGAAGATGCCCTCTTCCCGCGCCAGACGCCGCATGACGTGCTCGGCCTCGGCCTGGCCCATGTCCATCACCTGGTCGACCCGTTCGGCCTGATAGATCTTCGGCAGGTATTCCTGCGGCCAGCGGCGGATGCCGGGAATGGCCGAGCCTTCCT
Organism: Pseudomonas sp. GD03919; assembly: GCF_029814935.1. Classification (NCBI taxonomy): domain Bacteria; kingdom Pseudomonadati; phylum Pseudomonadota; class Gammaproteobacteria; order Pseudomonadales; family Pseudomonadaceae; genus Pseudomonas; species Pseudomonas sp. GD03919. Next base: position 1,681,789 of record NZ_CP104582.1, on the reverse strand, counting down.
GCGGCTGCAGGCCGACGATCTGGATCGCCGGGTTCTGCTCCTTGAGGTAGCGCGAGGTGCCCATGATGGTGCCGGTGGTGCCCATGGAGCTGATGAAATGGGTGATGGTCCCACCGGTCTGGCGCCAGATTTCCGGGCCGGTGCCGCTGTAGTGCGCCTCGGGGTTGTCGCCATTGGCGAACTGATCGAGCACCTTGCCACGCCCTTCGGCCTGCAGCTTCTCGGCCAGATCACGCGCGCCTTCCATGCCCTCTTCCTTGCTGACCAGGATCAGCTCGGCACCGTAGGCGGTCATCGCCCACTTGCGTTCGGCGGTGGAGTTGTCCGGCATGATCAGGATCATCTTGTAGCCCTTGATCGCCGCCGCCATGGCCAGGGCGATACCGGTATTGCCGCTGGTGGCTTCGATCAGGGTATCGCCGGGGCGGATATCGCCGCGCAGTTCGGCGCGGTTGATCATCGACAGCGCCGGCCGGTCCTTGACCGAGCCGGCCGGGTTGTTGCCTTCCAGCTTGACCAGCAGGGTGTTGCTGGTGTCGCCGCCCAGGCGCTGCAGGCGCACCAGGGGCGTATTGCCGATGCAGTCGGCGATGGTGGGGAATTGCAGGGTCATGGGTCGCTCGAATCCAGACTGACGCGAAGGGGCGTCATGATACGCCGAACCCGCGACCGCAGCACCCCGGCGAACGTAACGCGGCGCTGCGCGGCAGGCTCAGGTCGCCGGCAGCTGGATATGCACGCGCAGCCCGGGCTCACCATTCTGCGCCCACACGCGGCCACTTTGCGTCTCCACCATGCTCCGGGCGATGGCCAGACCCAGACCGAAGCCATCGCCACCAGGCCGGGCGGCACTGAGCCGGGTGAAGGGGCGGAAGATGGTCTCCAACTCGCCCTCGGCGACCCCCGTCCCCTGATCCTCGATCCACAACAACCACTGGTCCCCCTCACGCCGCCCGGCCAGGCGCACCACGCCACCGTCCGGCGAGTGGCGAATGGCATTGCGCAGAATGTTCTCCAACGCCTGCGCCAGGCCGTTGAGGTTACCCAGCACCCGACAGTCTGCAGGCAGCTGGCAGGGCATGCGTTCGACAGGCCAACCCGTCTCGAAGCTGGCGTTCTCGCGCAACACGTCCCAGAGCCGGACGATGTCCACCTCTTCCAGCGGCAAGCTGGGGCGTTCAGTGTCCAGCCAGACCAGCTCCAGCGCATCGCCGACCAGCTTTTCCATTGCCTCGACCTCTCGCGCCAGACGCCGACGCAGGGCCTCGCCGTCCTGCTCGTTCTCGCCCGCCACGCGCAAGCGGGCCAGCGGTGTGCGCAGTTCGTGGGATAGGTCACGCAGCAGCTGGCGCTGGAACGCCACGGTGCGTTCCAGACGCTCAGCCATATGATCGAGGGTTCGCGCCAGCTCGCCCAACTCATCCTTGCGCCTCGTCACCTGCGGTCCCAACCGGGCGGAAAGGTCGCCAGCGCTGAGCGCGGCAGCCTGCCGCCGAAGGATCGCCAACGGAGCGATCAGCAGACGGTACAGCAGCACCGCCACGACGATCGCCAGAATCGCCGGCAGCAAGCGCTGCAGCAGCAGTTCCCATAGCTCGTTGTACTTGCGCGGATTCAGGCGCTGCGGCAACTCCATCACCAGCCGGGCATCGCTTTTTGCGAAGGGAATATAGAAGGTCGGCGTGCTGCCAGGTCGCCCCACGGGGAAGTCCAGCCTGCGGACGAAGTCCAGGCGCTGCTCCTGCTCGGGGTTCAAAGGCTGCGAGGACAGCGAGTCCTTGTGCGAATCGACCACCACGGCCCAGATCCGCTCGCGCTCCTGCAACCGTTGGAGAAAGGTATCGACACCCGCAGCGCCCTCCTCTTGCCACGCCGTTTCCGCTTCTCGGGCATAACCCTTGAGCGTCTGCCGGGTGGACTCGGGCAGATAAGACGTCGCCTCGATCAGCTCGCGGCCGACGTCCACATGCAGGCTCACCAGCAACAGGCAGAACAGAGCCAGCGCGCCAGCCAGGCGCCAGAGCAACGAGTGCCGACGCGGAAGACTCATGCGCAAGCCTTGACCAGGACGTAGCCCTTGCCCCAGACGGTATCTACCCGCATCGCCTCGTAACCCACCGCCTGCAGCTTGCGACGGATATGGCTGACATGCATGTCGAGGCTGCGGTCATGCTGGGCGTAGGCGCGGCGCAGGGCCTGCTGATAAAGAAAAGGCTTGCTCAAGGCCTCGTCCGGGTGCCGCCAGAGTAGCTCCAGCACGCGGTATTCGCTGGGCGTAAGGCCGACCCAGTGACCACGAAAGGCAACGTCGCTGCGTCCTTCGTCGAACTGCAGGCCGCAGCCCTCGGCGCTCGGTTGCGGCTCTCGGCGCTCATAGGCGACACGCCGCAAAATGGCCTCCACCCGCACGCTCAGCTCACCCAGGCTGAAGGGTTTGGGCAGATAGTCATCGGCGCCCTGACTGAAACCGGCGATGCGGTTCTGCTCGTCGCCCAGCGCCGACATCAGCAGTACCGGCACGCTGCGCTGCCGGCGCAGACGCTGCAGCGCTTCGAGTCCATTGGTGCCGGGCAGCAGGATATCCATAAGAATCAGGTCGAAATCTTCGCTTTCAGCCAGTTGCAAGCCTTCACTGCCGTCATGACTGAGCGTCACATCGAAGCCACAGCCCGCCAGATGGGACTGCAGGTGGCTGGCAAGCAGGGGATCGTCCTCGACCGCGAGGATTCGAGCCGAGGCAGGAGCGGAGATCATCATGGTGAAAAACCGAAGCAGGCAGAATGAGAACAATTCTACCTACTAAACGACAATCGCTCATCTACAGATTCCAGCGCGCCGAATCGCTACACTGCCCAGATGTTCTGAAGGAGGAAGGTCGTGTTCAAGGATTTAAGCATCAAGGGCCGTGTACTGCTGCTCACCCTGCTGCCCACCAGTCTGCTGGCTCTGGTGCTCGGTGGCTACTTCACCTGGGTGCAGCTCTCGGGTCTGCAGACTCAGCTGCTGCAACGCGGCGAGATGCTGGTCGAACACCTGGCGCCGCTCGCGGCTCCGGCGCTGGAACAGAAAGACGTGAAGAAGCTCGAGCGCATCGCCCAGCAGGCGCTGGAACATCCGGACGTACGTGCGGTAGGTTTTCTCGCCCCCGAGCGCAAGTCGCTGGCACACGCCGGGCCAAGCATGCTCAATCCCACACCGGTCAGCCTGCCGGGCGTCAGCCTGCTGAGCGGACAGGACGCCACGCGCTTTCTTTTGCCGGTTTACGACCAGCACCTGGTGCTCGATGACGCGCTGGATGACGAACGCACGCTGGAGCTACTCGGCTGGGTCGAGTTGGAGCTTTCCCATCAGAGCACGTTGCTCAGTGGCTATCGCAGCCTGTTCGCCAGCCTGCTGCTGATCGTCGGCGGCCTCGCCGTCACCGCCCTCCTTGCCCTGCGCATGAGCCGCAGCATCAACGGCCCGCTGCGTGAAATCAAAGCGGGGGTCGCGCAACTCAAGGACGGCCATCTGCAAACCCGCCTGCCGCCGCTGGGCAGCCACGAGATGGACGAGCTGGCCGCCGGCATCAACCGTATGGCCGAAGCGTTGCAGAATGCCCAGGAAGAACTGCAACACAGCATCGAGCAAGCCACTGAAGACGTGCGGCAGAACCTGGAGACCATCGAGATCCAGAACATCGAGCTGGACTTCGCGCGCAAGGAGGCTCTGGAGGCCAGCCGCATCAAGTCCGAATTCCTGGCCAACATGAGCCACGAGATTCGCACCCCGCTCAATGGCATTCTCGGTTTCACCAACCTGCTGCAGAAAAGCGAGCTCAGCCCGCGCCAGCAGGATTACCTGTCGACCATCGAAAAATCCGCCGACAGCCTGCTCGGCATCATCAATGAAGTGCTCGACTTCTCCAAGATCGAGGCCGGCAAGCTGGTACTCGAATCCATCCCCTTCAATCTGCGTGACCTGCTGCAGGACACCCTGACCATCCTCGCGCCCGCCGCCCACGAAAAACAGCTGGAGCTGGTCAGCCTGATCTACCGCGACACGCCGCTGGCCCTGCGCGGCGACCCGCTGCGTCTGAAACAGGTGCTGACCAACCTGGTGAGCAACGCGATCAAGTTCACCCGCGAAGGCACCATCGTCATGCGCGCCATGGTCGAGGACGAGAGCGCCGATAGTGCCCAGCTGCGCATCAGCGTGATGGACACCGGTATCGGCCTGTCCGACGAAGACCTGCGCGCGCTGTTCCAGGCCTTCAGCCAGGCCGACAATTCGCTCAGCCGCCAGGCCGGTGGCACCGGCCTTGGCCTGGTGATTTCCAAGCGCCTGATCGAACAGATGGGCGGCGAGATCGGGGTAGACAGCACGCCGGGTGAAGGCTCGGAATTCTGGATCACCCTGACCCTGCCAAAGGCCCGCGACGACGCCGAGGACCTGCCGCGCGCAGCTCTGCAGGGTCGCCGCGTGGCCGTGCTGGAGGGCCATGAGCTGGCCCGTCAGGCGCTGGCTCACCAACTCCAGGACTGCGGCCTGGAGGTGGAAAGCTTCGCTGCACCCGAGCAGCTCTTCGAGGCGGTGAACGACCAGCAGCACCGCGAACCACCCTTGAGCCTGGCTGTGCTGGGCATCACCGCCAGCCAGCTGCCCCCCGAAGAACTCGGCCAGCGTATCCGCGAACTCGACCGGCTCGGCTGCAAGGCCCTGGTGCTGTGCCCGACCACCGAGCTGGGGCTGTTCCACGAATCGCTGCCAGATGCTTATACCCAGCTGCAGGCCAAGCCCCCTTGCACGCGCAAGCTGCACAAGGCGCTGGTGGAAATGGTCAGCCCGCAGCGCTCGGCCAGCGAGCCCGTCGCCATGGGCGACACGCGCCGACCGCAGATCCTCTGCGTCGATGACAACCCGGCCAACCTGCTGCTGGTGCAAACCCTGCTGGACGACCTGGGGGCCCAGGTCAAGGCGGTGGACAGCGGCTACGCCGCGATAGAAGCCATTAAGCAGGGCAGCTTCGATCTGGTATTCATGGACGTGCAGATGCCCGGCATGGATGGCCGCGAAGCCACCGAAAACATTCGCCAGTGGGAAAGTGAAGAAGGCCGCAGTGCCACGCCGATCATCGCCCTGACCGCCCACGCCCTGGCCAACGAGAAGCGTGCGCTGCTGCAAAGCGGTATGGACGACTACCTGACCAAACCGATCAATGAGCGCCAGCTGGCCCAGGTGGTGCTCAAGTGGACAGGCCTGAACCTGCGCAACCAGCCCAATCACAGGATCGCACCAGCTGCACCACCGCAGTTGCAGCCCAAGGTGCTCGACGCCGAAGAAGGCCTGCGCCTGGCTGCCGGCAAGGCCGACCTGGCGGCGGACATGCTCAGCATGCTGCTGGCCGGCCTGCCGGGCGACCGCCAGGCCATCCGCCAGGCGCGCGATGCCGGCGAGCGCACCGCGCTGATCGAGCGGGTTCATCGGCTGCACGGCGCCACCCGCTACTGTGGCGTGCCGCAACTGCGCGCCGCCTGCCAGCGTAGCGAGACGCTGCTCAAGCAGGATGATCCCGAGGCGCAACGCGCGCTGGACGAACTGGACGATGCCATCGTGCGCCTCACCGAAACGGCCGCACAGAGTGCCTGAGGGAGAGCCATGCGTATCTGCCTGTTCAGCAGCAAACCTTACGATCAACAGTCGTTCCTGGCAGCCGGCAGGCCATCGGACTGGCATCTGCAATTCCACGAGACGCGCCTGACCCTCGACAGCGCCGCGTTGGCTCACGACTGCGAGGTGGTCTGCGCATTCATCAACGATGACCTGTCGGCGCCCGTGCTGGAGCGCCTGGCCGCGGGCGGCACTGGTCTGATCGCCCTGCGCTCGGCCGGCTACAACCATGTCGACCTGGTCGCCGCGCAGCGCCTGGGTCTGCCGGTGGTGCGAGTTCCGGCCTACTCGCCGCATGCAGTGGCCGAACACGCCGTGGCACTGGTCATGGCGCTTAACCGACGCATTCATCGCGCCTTCAATCGCACCCGTGAAGGTGATTTTTCCCTGCACGGTCTGACTGGTTTCGACCTGCACGGCAAGACCGTCGGGGTGATAGGCGGCGGCAAGATCGGCCAGGTGTTCGCCCGCATCATGCATGGCTTCGGCTGCCAGGTGCTGGTCTACGACCCGTTCCCGCTCGCCGGAATCGATGCAATCGGCGCACACCAGGCGCCACTTGACGAAGTGATCACCAGCAGCGACATCCTCAGCCTGCATTGCCCACTGACCGATGCCAGCTACCACCTGATCGACGCCGCCCGCCTGAGACAGATGAAACGCGGCGTCATGCTGATCAACACCGGCCGCGGTGCGCTGGTCGATACACCCGCCCTGATCGAAGCGCTGAAAAGCGGCCAGCTCGGCTATATGGGCCTGGACGTCTATGAAGAGGAGTCGGAGCTGTTCTTCGAGGATCACTCAGACCTGCCACTGCAGGACGACACACTGGCCCGCCTGCTGACCTTTCCCAATGTCATCGTCACCGCGCACCAGGCCTTCCTCACCCACGAAGCGCTCGACGCCATTGCCCGCACCACCCTGGACAATATTTCGGCCTGGCTCGCCGGCCGGCCAAGCAATGAGGTCAAGGCCGGCGCGTGATAGCATGCCGGCTGATCCGGAGGACCCATGGCCGAACACGATTTCCGTTATTCCCTGCTCAACCCGCAACACACCCTCACCGAATGCCGCGCCCTGGCGCCGGGCCGTTACCAGGTCACCGGCAACGGCGGTTCGATCCAGGCGGGTGACACGCTGCTGGTCACCCTCAAGGGCAGCCGCGACCTGCACATGCGTCTGGATGTGGAAAAGGTTCGCCACCTGATCAACCCGCCCGGCCAATGGCTGGCAGTGTGCAAAGGGCCGCAGTTCAAGGAACTGGCCATTCATAACTGGCAGGTGAACTGCGACGGCTGCGGCAAGCAGCTGGATTTCGAATTCGCCGTCGATGCAGCCCTCGGCAAAGCCGCGCAGGCGCCGGCAGCCGAGGCCCGCATTGCCGAACTGGGCTGGCGCAACGACGCCGGCCGTCATCTATGCCGCACCTGCCAGGAGGCCTGACACCATGAACCGCACCCTGCCCCTCGTCCTGCTCGCCGCCGCACTGGCCGGCTGCGCCAGCGACGCACCGCAACTGGAAACCGAGCGCAGCTATCGTGTGGAATGGATCGGCGAACGCCCGCTGATCGACCGCAGCCATCTGACCGTCACCTTCGCTGCTGACGGCCGCGCCCATGGCCACGCGGGCTGCAATCACTGGTTCGCCGGCTATACGCTCAAGGGCGACACGCTCAGCTTCGAGCCGGCCGGCAGCACCCGCAAGATGTGCGCCCCTGCCCTGATGGAACAGGAGCAGCGTTTCCTCGCAGCGCTCGGCGGGGTACAGCGCTGGAACTTCAACGGCATCGGCCAGCTGCAGCTGTGGCCCGCCAGCGGCAAGCCGATTCGCCTCTGGGCGGAGTGACACGACGCTCGCCCTGCAGGACGCACGCTGTTCCTGTAGGAGCGGCTTCAGCCGCGATAAAACCCCGCCGCTAAAGCGCCTCCCACATTCACACACGCACCATCCGTAGCCCGGATGCAATCCGGGTCCAGGCTCAGGAACACCCCGGATTTCATCCGGGCTACGCAATATTCCTGTAGGAGCGGCTTAAGCCGCGATAAACCCTCGCGGCTAAAGCCCCTCCCACAACGGCAACTAGGCGAACAGCTCCAGCTGCTCCTGCCGTCCACGCAAGTCATGCAGCCTGACCCCCACTCCGAGCAAGCGCACAGGTTTGTCACCACGTGCAAAGGCATTGCTCAGCAATAGCCTGTAACTGTCCAGATCCCGGCTGGCGCCCGCCTGCTCCAGTGTGGTCTGGGTAAAGTCGTGAAACTTGACCTTGACGAAGGGCTTGTCCGGCCGGTAGCTGGCATCCAGGCGCTGCAGGCGGCCGTTCATCTCCTCGAGCAGCGCCGGCAGCTTCTCCAGGCAGGCTTCCAGATCGGGCAGGTCCTGATCATAGGTATGCTCCACGCTCAGCGACTGGCGGCGGCTATCCACCTTCACTTCACGTTCGTCGATGCCGTGGGCAAGGCGCCACAGGCGCTCACCGAAACTGCCGAACTCGCGCACCAGCGCCAGCTTGTTCCAGTCGCGCAGATCCAGGCAGGTGCGAATCCCTAAGCGCGTCAGCTTGTCAGCCGTGACCTTGCCAACCCCGTGCAGCTTGCTCACCGGCAACTCCGCGACGAAGTCATCAACCTGATCCGGCGTGATGACGAACAGCCCATTGGGCTTGCGCCAGTCGCTGGCGATCTTGGCCAGGAACTTGTTCGGCGCCACCCCGGCCGACACCGTGATGTGCAGCTCCTGCGCCACGCGCCGACGAATCTCCTGAGCGATGCGCGTGGCGCTGCCGGAGAAATGCGGCGAGTCGCTGACGTCCAGATAGGCCTCATCCAGCGACAGCGGCTCGATCAGATCGGTGAACTGGCGAAAGATGGCGTGAATGTCACGTGACACCGAGCGGTACACCTCGAAGCGCGGTTTGACGATCAGCAGGTCCGGACACAGCTTCAATGCATGCCGCGACGACATCGCCGAGCGCACGCCGTAGGCACGCGCCTCGTAATTGCAGGTGGCAATTACCCCGCGACGGTCCGCCGAACCGCCGACGGCCAGCGGACGATTGGCCAGGCTCGGGTCGTCACGCATCTCGATGGCGGCGTAGAAGCAATCGCAGTCAACGTGAATTATCTTGCGCACAACATCCTCGGAAGCCTTGTCCGGCCTGGCCTGGAGCACTAAAGTCTAACAGCTGTTTAACGCTAAGCACCTGAGTTGAAAACACTTTTCTTGTAAATAGCGGTTGACACCTGAGCATCTGGCTGTAGAATGCCGCCCCACAGACGCGGGATGGAGCAGTCTGGTAGCTCGTCGGGCTCATAACCCGAAGGTCGTAGGTTCAAATCCTGCTCCCGCAACCAGCTTCACGAAAAGGCCACTCAATCGAGTGGCCTTTTTGCTTGGGCGAAAATTAATATTTTCGATCAAAAGCAATAAATCGATTGACAACACTTTAAGCAAGCGTAGAATTGCCGACGCGGGATGGAGCAGTCTGGTAGCTCGTCGGGCTCATAACCCGAAGGTCGTAGGTTCAAATCCTGCTCCCGCAACCACATTCAGAAAAGGGCCACTCAATCGAGTGGCCTTTTTCGTTTGCGCGCTTTATCCCCTTCAGACTTTCTTAAGCTAGCCGCTCTATCCTCAACTGCGCCTGCAATGGAAGCAGGTTAACCGATGAGGACAAGCGGATGACGCGCATCCAGACCCAACGCTACTTACCCCTTTCCATTGCCCTGCACTGGCTGATGGCCCTGCTGCTCGTTGCGGTTTATGCCTGCATCGAGCTCAAGGGCAACTTCGCCAAGGGCAGCGACACCCGAGAACTGCTCAAGCACTGGCACTTCATGCTTGGCCTGGCTGTTTTCGCTCTGGTCTGGCTGCGCCTGTTGGCACGCCTGCTGAGCCCCACTCCGGCAATCGAGCCGCCGTTACCGACCTGGCAGTCGCTGCCGGCAAAGCTGATGCATGTCGCGCTTTATGCGCTGATGATCGGCGCGCCGCTCGCCGGCTGGCTGATTCTCAGCGCCGCGGGCAAACCCATTCCGTTCTTCGGTCTGGAACTGCCTGCACTGACCAGCCCGGACAAGGCACTGGCCGGACAGATCAAGGAATGGCATGAACTGGCCGGCGTCGCCGGTTACTGGCTGATCGGCCTGCACGCCGCCGCAGCCCTGTCGCACCACTACATCAGCCGCGACAACACCCTGCTGCGCATGCTGCCCGGCCGCCGCTGAGGCGCACGGGGCAACCTCGCCAGCCACAGGCGAATGGCTTGAGTCACACAGGGAAACGGCGTTGCCAGAGCGGGATGCGCGAAGAGAAGGAATGCGCAGCGACAACCGCCAGTAGCTGAAACGCAGCCGCCACGGCGAACACCGTGGCGGCTGCGCGCTACTTACAGCTCGACGCAGTCGAACTCGACGAAGGCGGAAACGTCGGCGTCGTAGTCGATATCATCACGCTCGAAGCCGAACAGCTTGAGAAACTCGCGCTTGTAACCGGCGTAGTCGGTCAGGTCGAACAGGTTCTCAGTCGTGACCTGCGGCCACAGCGCCTTGCAGGCGTCCTGCACTTCGTCACGCAGCTCCCAGTCGTCCAGACGCAGACGGCCTTCGCTATCGACTTCGGCCGGCTGGCCATCGGTGCGGTAGAGGCGGTCACGGAACATGCGGTTGAGCTGCTCGATGGTGCCTTCGTGCACGCCTTGTTCCTTCATGATCTTGAAGACCATGGACAGGTACAGCGGCATCACCGGGATAGCCGAGCTGGCCTGGGTGACCACCGACTTCAGCACGGCAACGTTGGCGCCGCCGTTGATGCCCTGCAGACGCTGATTGAGACGGGTAGCGGTTTCGTCCAGATCCTGCTTGGCCTTGCCCAACGCACCGTGCCAGTAGATCGGCCAGGTGATTTCGGTACCGATGTAGCTGAAGGCCTGAGTCTGCGCGCCTTCGGCCAGCACATCAGCCTGCTGCAGGGCGTTGATCCACAGCTCCCAGTCCTGACCGCCCATGACGGTGACGGTGTCGGCGATTTCCTGCTCGCTGGCCGGCTCGATGGACGCCTCGATGATCACGTCCTTGTTGGTGTCGATGGCGGTCGACTTGTACGGCTGGCCGATCGGCTTGAGCGCCGAACGCACCACTTCACCGGTCTGCGGCAGCTTGCGTACCGGCGAGGCCAGGGAGTAGATGACCAGGTCGACCTTGCCGCCCATTTCGTTCTTGATCAGCTCGATGACCTTGGCCCGGGCTTCGTCGGAGAAGGCATCGCCATTGATCGACTTGCTGTACAGGCCATCGGCCTTGGCGAACTTGTCGAAGGCTGCAGCGTTGTACCAGCCGGCAGTGCCCGGCTTGGTTTCGGTGCCCGGCTTCTCGAAGAACACGCCCAGGGTGTCGGCCTTGAAGCCGAACGCCGCGGTGATGCGGGCGGCCAGGCCGTAACCGCTGGAGGCGCCGATCACCAGCACTTTTTTCGGACCATCTTCACGCACGCCCTGTGCGCGGGTGGCTTCGATCTGCTCGAGCACGTTGCGCTCGCAACCAACCGGGTGGGTGGTGGTGCAGATGAAACCGCGAACTTTAGGATGGATGATCAACTTGTATCCCTCATCAGCAAATTGGCCGGTGGCACGCTGAAACCTGCCACCAGCATCGAAATAACCCGAGCCCTCAAGCGGACCGGCGCACATCTTGGATTGTCAGGAGATATCGACGACGCAGCAGCGCTGCAAGCCACACCTTTCGACCATGGTGCGGCAATCCTGCGGTAAACAGGCGTTATCGGCAACCTTGCCTCTTGCGCCGCAGATCACACCGGTGGCGCAGGCGACGAGCGATCGCGGCTGAAGCCGCTCCTACAATAGCTATCTATATAGCCTGCACAGGAGCGACTTCAGTCGCGCTACCTGACACGCACACCATGGAAAAATGTGCGCAGCTCACACATGCGGGCTGGCGCTTGCGCACGCACCCACACCACCCGGCGCTGCCGGCCATTTTGCTACTGGTAAAGCGCCCAAAGCGCCGCTAGAATTGCGCACTTTTTGATCAGAGGCACCCACAAGGTGCCCGTTAGAGGTTAGCCCGCATGTCCACCGCCACCCCGAAAGTCGGCTTCGTCTCGCTCGGCTGCCCGAAAGCGACTGTCGACTCCGAACGCATCCTGACCCAGCTGCGCATGGAAGGTTACGAGATCGTACCGACCTACCAGGATGCCGACGTGGTGGTGGTCAACACCTGTGGCTTCATCGACAGCGCCAAGGCCGAGTCGCTGGACGCCATCGGCGAGGCACTGGCGGAGAACGGCAAGGTAATCGTCACCGGTTGCATGGGCGTGGCCGAGGACAGCATCCGCGACGTGCACCCCAGCGTACTGGCCGTCACCGGCCCGCAGCAGTACGAGCAGGTGGTCAGCGCCGTACACGAAGTCATCCCGCCGAAGACCGAGCACAACCCGCTGATCGACCTGGTGCCGCCACAGGGCATCAAGCTCACCCCACGCCACTACGCCTACCTGAAGATTTCCGAGGGCTGCAACCATACCTGCAGCTTCTGCATCATCCCGTCGATGCGCGGCAAGCTGGTCAGCCGCCCGGTGGGCGATGTGCTCAGCGAGGCCGAGCGCCTGGTCAAGGCCGGGGTCAAGGAGTTGCTGGTGATCAGCCAGGACACCAGCGCCTACGGCGTCGACATGAAGTACAAGCTGGACTTCTGGAACGGCCAACCGGTGAAGACGCGCATGCTCGAGCTGTGCGAGGCGCTGTCGTCGATGGGCGTGTGGGTGCGCCTGCACTACGTCTACCCCTACCCCAACGTCGATGACGTGATCCCGCTGATGGCCGCCGGCAAGCTGCTGCCGTACCTGGATATCCCGTTCCAGCACGCCAGCCCGAAAGTGCTCAAGTCGATGAAACGCCCGGCCTTCGAAGACAAGACCCTGGCGCGCATCAAGAAGTGGCGCGAGATCTGCCCGGAGCTGACCATCCGTTCCACCTTCATCGTCGGCTTCCCCGGCGAGACCGAAGAAGACTTCCAGTACCTGCTGGACTGGCTGACCGAGGCGCAGCTCGACCGCGTCGGCTGCTTCCAGTACTCGCCGGTTGAAGGCGCGCCGGCCAACGATCTGGGCCTGGAGCCGGTGCCGGATGACGTCAAGCAGGAACGCTGGGAGCGTTTCATGGCGCATCAGCAGGCGATCAGCTCGGCACGCCTGCAGGCCAAGATCGGCCTGGAAATGGACGTGCTGGTCGATGAAGTGGACGGCGAAGGTGCCGTGGCGCGCTCCTGGGCCGACGCCCCGGAGATCGACGGCAGCGTGTTCATCGACTCCACCGACGTCAAACCGGGTGACAAGGTACGCGTGCGCATCGTCGACGCCGATGAATACGACATGTGGGGCGAGCTGGTCTGATCCACTCCTCTCCTGTTGAGCCCCGCAGCCTGCGGGGCTTTTTCTTTCCAGCCTCCTCAACGCCTTGCCGGTACAATGTCTTTCTTTTTATCGAGCGCCACCATGAGCGAACCCACCCGCCTGTCCAAACGCGTCATCGAACTGTTCGGCTGTTCCCGACGCGAGGCTGACCTGTACATCACTGGTGGCTGGGTTACGGTGGACGGCCAGGTGGTCGAGGCGCCGCAGTTCAAGGTCGAGGAACAGCGTGTCGAGCTGCTGCCCGGCGCCAGCCTCGAGCCGGTAGAACCGGTTACCCTGCTGGTGCATTGCCCGGCCGGCAGCAGCGCCGCGCAATTGCAGCACCTGCTCGTGCGCGAGCGGCACTGGGAGGAAGATCCGCACGCCCAGCGCGTCCTGCATGGCCATTTCCTGCGTCAGGAACAAAGCCTGCCACTGCAGAACGGCGCCAGCGGCCTGGTGGTGCTCAGCCAGGACTGGCGTGCACAGCGCAAGCTGCGCGAAGACGGCAGCAAACTGGAACAGGAGTACCTGGTCGATGTCGCTGGAGAGCTGCCGACCAGTGCGCTGGAGCGCCTGAAGAAAGGCCTGCTGCACAAGGGCACGCAGTTCCCGCCATGCAAGGCCAGCTGGCAGAGCGAACAGCGCCTGCGCTTCGCCCTGAAGAATCCGCCAGCCGACCTGCTGCGGCAGATCTGCGCGGCACTGGGCCTGAAAGTGCTGGGCATGAAGCGTATTCGTATCGGCGGCGTGCCGATGGCCAAGCTGCCAGTCGGGCAATGGCGCTATCTGGGTGACAAGGAACGATTCTGAGGCCGTGTTAGGCTGTGTCCGTCACGCTCTGGAGACCACCATCATGCGTACCCTACTCCTCACCGCGCTGCTCGCCATGAGCCTGCCCAGCTTCGCTGCGCCGGCGCCCTTCTTCCTCTGGCAGAGCAAGGTCGACGGCCACCTGACCTGCGCCCAGACCAGCCCCGGCGAGGGCTGGATCGCCTTCACCGGGCCGTTCCGCGACGCAGGCTGCCGGGTGCCGTACGACGCCCCCGTGAGCAGACGCTAAGCAGCACACCATGCAGCATCTGGTCTCCCCGGTCGGTATCGTCCGCTCCTGCTTCAAGGAAAAGTTCGCCATTCCCCGCCAGCCGCATCTGGCCCCCGCAGCGCGCGGCGTGCTGGAACTGCTACCGCCCTTCGATCAGGGCGAGGCCGTTCAGGGCCTGGAACAGGTCAGCCATGTCTGGCTGCTGTTTCTGTTTCACCAGGCGCTGGAAGACAAGCCGCGCCTGAAGGTGCGCCCGCCGCGCCTGGGCGGTAACCAGGCGGTAGGCGTATTCAGTACCCGCGCCACCCATCGCCCCAACGGCATCGGCCAGTCGGTGGTGCGCCTGGAGCGCGTGGAGCCGGGGCGCCTGCACCTGTCAGGCATCGACCTGCTCGACGGCACGCCGGTACTGGATATCAAGCCTTACGTGCCCTATGCCGATGCTGTGGCCGACGCGCGCAACGAGATGGCCGATGCCCCGCCGCCACTGATTCCGGTGGACTGGCAGGACGACGCGCTGGCAGCTGCGCGCAGTCACGGGCTGCGTTTGGACGAACCGCTGGTGGCGCTGATCGAGCAATGTCTGGCGCAGGATCCACGCCCGGCCTACCAGCAACCCCAGCCGGAGCGGCGCTACGGCGCGCGCTTCTGGGATCTGGACGTGCACTGGCATTACCCGCAACCAGGGCGTATTCGCGTGCTGGATGTGCAGATGGCGAGTCGCGGCTAAAGCCCCTCCCACACAATCGATGCTCCGTGGGAGGGGCTTTAGCCGCGGCAAGACAAAACGCATGAATCGTCATTTCGACCAGCAATAGTGCCTGATTTACCTGGCACCAAGTTCTAGGGTGAAGACCTCACCATTCATAGAGGCCTTCTCATGCATCCGTATTTTTCCCTTGTCGGCCGCACCGCCCTGGTCACTGGCGGTACCCGTGGCATCGGCCTGATGATCGCCAGGGCCTTCGTCGAGGCCGGCGCCCATGTCTACGTCTGCGCCCGTGACAGCGAAGCCTGTGCGCAGACCGCCGCCGACCTCTCGGCACTGGGTCAGTGCACCGGCATTGCCGCCAATCTGGCCAGTGAGGAAGGTGTGCAGGCGCTGGCTGGCGAACTAAGCGGGCGCATCGACAGACTGGATATTCTGGTCAACAACGCCGGCACCACCTGGGGCGCGCCGCTGGAAAGCTATCCAGCCAAGGGCTGGGAGAAAGTCATGCAGCTCAACGTCACCTCGGTGTTCGGTTGCATCCAGCAACTGCTGCCGCTGCTGCGCAAGGCCGGTTCGGCAGACTGCCCGGCGCGGGTCATCAATATCGGTTCGGTGGCCGGTATCAGCGCCATGGGCGAGCAGGCCTACGCCTACGGCCCGAGCAAAGCGGCGCTGCATCAGCTATCACGCATGCTGGCCAAGGAGTTGGTGGGCGAGCACATCAACGTCAACGTGATCGCACCGGGGCGCTTTCCGAGCAAGATGACTCGCTTCATCGCCGAGGACGAAGCAGCGCTGGCCGCCGATACCGCGGTGATCCCGATGAAGCGCTGGGGTCGCGAGGACGAGATGGCCGCGCTGGCGCTGAGCCTGGCCGGCAGCGCCGGTGCCTACATGACCGGCGCCATCATCCCCATCGACGGCGGCTTTCACCTGGGCTGAGGGTCAGGTGCGGAACTGTCGCACCAGCCCCTGCAGTTCCACGCCCAGACGCGCCAGCTCGGCACTAGAGGCGGCGGTCTGCTCACTGGCCGCGGCACTCTGCTCGCCGATGTCGCGCACGCGGGTCACGCTCTCGTTGATCGCCTCGGCCACCGCGCTCTGCTCTTCGGCGGCGGCGGCGATCTGCTGGTTCATCTGTTCGATGGTGCTGACAGCCTGGGTGATGCGACCCAGGGCATCCCCGGCTTCACCGGCCAGTTCGACGGTACGGCGGGTCAGGTCACGACTGCTGTCCATCTGCTGCACAGCGCCCTTGGCCATGCGCTGCAAGCCGGCAATCAGGCTTTCGATTTCCTCGGTGCTGTCCTGAGCACGCTTGGCCAGTGCTCGCACCTCATCGGCGACCACGGCGAAACCGCGGCCCTGCTCACCCGCGCGGGCCGCCTCGATGGCAGCGTTGAGCGCCAGCAGGTTGGTCTGCTCGGCGACGTTGCGAATCACCTCCAGCACAGTGCCGATACGCGCGCTCTCCTGATTCAGGTCGGCTATGGCCTTGGCCGACTGCTCCACTTCGCTGGCCAGGCTGTCGATCTGATCCACCGCCTGTTGCACCACGCGATTGCCCTGCTGCGCCTCCAGGTCAGCGTCACGCGCCGCCAGCGAGGCCTGCTCGGCGTTCTGCGCCACTTCCTGCACGGTGGCCGCCATCTGATGCATGGCAGTCGCAGTCTGTTCGGTCTCCAGTTTCTGCGTCTGCACACCAGCGCTGGTTTGTGCGGTGATCGAAGAGAGCTGCTCGGCAGCCGCGGCGATCTGCCCGACGCCGCTACCAATGCGACCGACCAGGTTGCGCAGGCTGACGGTCATGTCCTGCATGGCGGCGAGCAGCTGTCCGACTTCGTCACGGCGATCCTGCGGTATGTCCTGACTGAGATCACCAGCGGCGATACGCTGGGCAAAGGCCACGGTCTGGCGCAG
This sequence comes from Pseudomonas sp. GD03919, assembly GCF_029814935.1. Classification (NCBI taxonomy): domain Bacteria; kingdom Pseudomonadati; phylum Pseudomonadota; class Gammaproteobacteria; order Pseudomonadales; family Pseudomonadaceae; genus Pseudomonas; species Pseudomonas sp. GD03919. The sequence continues at coordinate 1,665,055 of NZ_CP104582.1, read as the reverse complement.
CGGCGTGACAATCAGACGGGTGATCAGCAGCGCGGCGAACAGCCCCAGCACCACCGCAGCGACGCCCATGATGCCAAGCATCACCAGTGCCCGCTGGGTATCGGCGAGCATGTGAGCCTCGGCGCTGGCCTGAGCCGACTCGGCCAGATCGACGACCGAGCGCGCGCGCTCGATCATGGCCTTCTCGGTCGCCTGGTTCTGCTCGCGAAGCTGCTGATAGTAGAGGAAGGAGCGCTGATAAAGGGTCAACGCCTGCAAGGCGGTGTCGATGGACGCCTTCTGATCATCGTCGAGCCAGACCTTCAGGCTGCCGGCAACGGTCTGCAGGTCTTCGCTGGTGTACTCCCACTCCTGCAGCGCCTCGGCAGAACCGTCGATGATGTAGAGGCTTTCCTGGCTGCGCAGATCGAGCATGCGCTTGCTCAGGCCGGACGCGGTTTCTGCCAGGGTCAGCGGGTCACTGCCACGCAGGCGATCACCCTGTAGCCGCAGCTCGCGTACCGCGTCGTACATGTCCAGTTCGATCACCTCGAACTGATCGCGAGCTTCTGCCGCTGCGGTGCGCATATCCTGACGGGCTTCGCGCGCCTTGCCCTGCTGCTCGACATAGTTATCGAACTGCTTGAGGTACTCGGCGGTGGCTTGCTGCATGGTCTGAATGCGCGAGCTTTCGGCCACATCCTGACCCAGGTGCTCCAGCATGCCCTGCACCTTGAGCAGGCTCTCGCGCACGCGCGCGGCGCTGTCTTCAGTCTGCTCGATGGCGAAATTGCGCTCGAGGCGACGTGCCTGGAGGATCTCCTGGTTCACCTGCGCCAGTTCCCCGACTTGCTCATGTCCTTTCAATACCGCCTGGACGGCAAGATAGCCGCTGACGGTCATGGCTGCTGTCAGCAACAGCACCAGACCGAAACCAATGAGGAGTTTCTTGCCCACGGCAAGATTGGCGAAAAGGCGTGTGGCAGAGTTGAACATAACGGCGACTCCAGATTTTTCTTATATAGCCGCGCCTCGTGAGCGCGGCCTGATCGACTGGCTACGCAACTGCTATGCCATATCGATTACAGACTATCGGCAGGAAAGTGGTACCGCTTGAGTGCTGGCACTTAGCCAATGCATTACTTGCAGGATAGCTAGGGTCTTACGTACAGACGGGCAAATTCGGCAATTATCCGCTTATTGACGTACAAAAACCGGCGATTTCTCGCCGACCATCTGTGCGCCTTGCCGATACGCGAACTATAAAAAAGGCGCAGTTTCTGACGAAACTGCGCCCGCTCGACCTGACGAGGGCTCAACGTCCGGCAAGTGCCGGCATCACCCTTGGCCGCAGCATTTCGCCGGCGATAGCCAGCAAGCCGATAGCGCCCGCTATCCAGTACCACTGGGCGACCGGGTCGAACAGCAGCCAACCCAGCGCATGCAGGAACACCACCATGATCAGCACCGGGCTGACATAGCGCACCATGAACAGCCACAGGGCGTAGCCTGCAGGTGGCAGGTCCAGCTCGTCGCGCATGATTTCGCTGCGCAGCGCATAGCCGGCGAGCACCACCATGAAGATGCCGCCCAGCGGCATCATCCAGCGCGAGGTGAGGTAGTCCAGCCAGTCGAAGAAGTTCTTGCCCAGCGGCGTCCAGCCGGCCAGCAGGTTGAACGAGAGCATCGCCAGCAGGCTGATCACCAACAGCACGGCGCCAGAAGCCAGCGCTGCACGCAGACGGCTGATACCGTGTTTCTCGTTAAGGTAGGCCACCGTGGCTTCGATCATGGAGATGGCCGAGGTCAGTGCGGCGATCGACACCATGGCGAAGAACAGCACCCCGAACGCGGTACCGAAGGGCATCTGCTGGAAGGCCAGCGGCAGGCTCATGAAGATCAACCCAGGCCCAGCCTCAGGGCTCATGCCATTGGCGAAGATGATCGGGAAGATCGCCAGACCCGCCAGCAGCGCCACGCAGGTATCGCAGATGGCAACTAGGAAAGTGGTGCGGGCGATGGACTGGCCGTCGGGGATGTAGGAGCCGTAGGTAAGGATGGCGCCCGAGGCGAGGCTGAGGGTGAAGAAGGCGTGGCCGAGGGCAGCCAACAGCGCCTCGCCGGTGATCTTCGAGGCATCGAAATGGAACAGGAAATCGAACCCGGCCTGGAAGCTGCCGCTGGTGAAGGCGTAGCCGACCAGCACGATCAGCATCAGGGCCAGGCCAGGCATCATCCAGCGCACGGCATTCTCGATGCCTTTCTGCACGCCCTTGGCCACGATCCATAGGGTCAGCAGCGCTACCAGCACGCTCCAGCCGCCAAGCTGCCAGGGGTTGGCATTGTGCGCCTCGAACACTCCGCCAAGCGCCTCGACGCTGGTGGCGGCCAGCGAGCCATCGAGCATCTTCCACGTATAGGCGAAGGCCCAGCCGGCGACGACCACGTAGAAGCACAGGATCATGAAGCCGGCGAGCATGGCCATGCCGCCCACCGCCTTCCACAGCGGGTTGCCGCCGTTCTCGCGTACCACGCGGCCGATGGCGTCGATGGGGCTGCCGCGACCGCGACGGCCAACGGCGATCTCGGTCATCATCACCGGAATGCCAATGGCCAGGATGCACGCCAAGTACATCAGCACGAAGGCGCCGCCGCCGTACTCACCGGTGATGTAGGGGAATTTCCAGATATTGCCCAGGCCGACGGCCGAGCCGGTTGCAGCGAGGATGAAGCCCCAGCGCGAGAGCCAGAGGTTCTTCGGTTTTTCACGGGTCATGCGTCACCTGCTTGTTTTTATCTGTGACGGAATCGGACCCGCCGCGCTTGTGGCGCAGCGGAATGCAAGGCTTGGTGAAGCCGGGGATGTCACTGGGCGTCGGCTTGTACCTCCGGTGCGGCCAGTTGGAAGGCCTCCAGGGGTTCACAGCGCGCCGCCATGGCGACAATGCGTGGGTACGCGGCAAGGTCACAGTTAAAACGCCGCGCATTATACAGCTGCGGAATCAGGCAGGCTTCCAGATATCCAGGCCGCTCGCCGAGCGACAGGCGCCCGTCGAACGCGGCCAGGCCCTCCTCCACGGCGGCCAGACCGAGCGCGACCCAGTGCCGGTACCAGGCGTTTTTCGCCTCATCGGCGACGCCCAGTTCGCTGGACAGGTACTGCAGCACGCGCAGGTTGTTCAGCGGATGCAGATCGCAGGCGATATGCAGCGCCAGCGCCCGCACCTGGGCACGCTCGGCCGGATCGGCTGGCAACAGCGCCGGCACCGGGAAGATCTCTTCGAGGTATTCGATGATCGCCAGCGACTGGGCGATGCGCACGCCGCCGTTCTCCTCGTCCACCAGCAGCGGCAGCAACTGCTGCGGGTTCAGCGCGCGGTAGTCGGCGCCGTGCTGCTGGCCGCCATCCTTGACCAGGTGCACCGGCACCTGCTGGTAAGCCAGGCCCTTGAGGTTCAGGGCGATACGCACGCGGTAGGCGGCGCTGGAGCGCCAGTAGCCGTAGAGTTTCAGCATTGCGGATTCCTTTCTAAACGCGACTTGCGTAGGAGCGGCTTCAGCCGCGATGCTTTAAGCGACTGCTGGCGAATCGCGGCTAAAGCCGCTCCTACGAATCAGCGGGCGTCGTACTTTTCCACCACCTGATCGATGGCGCCGAAAATGCTCTGCCCGGCTGCGTCGAACATCTCGATGCGTACCCGGTCGCCGAACTTGAGGAACGGCGTCTTCGCCTCGCCCTGCTCGACGATCTCCAGCATGCGTTTTTCCGCCAGGCAGCTGGAGCCGGCGCTGCGGTCGTAGTTCGACACCGTGCCGGAGCCAATGATGGTGCCGGCGCCCAGCGGCCGGGTCTTGGCGGCGTGGGCGACCAGGGTTGGGAAGTTGAAGGTCATGTCGACGCCGGCGTTCGGCTGGCCGAACAGCGCGCCGTTGATATGCGACACCAGCGGCCGGTGCACCTTGCCGTCCTTCCAGCTGTCGCCCAGCTCGTCCGGCGTCACCGCCACCGGCGAGAAGCTCGACGACGGCTTGCTCTGGTAGAAGCCGAAGCCCTTGGCCAACTCGCCAGGTATCAGGTTACGCAGCGAGACGTCGTTGACCAGCATCAGCAGGCGGATATGGCCTGCCGCTTCGGCCGGCGTGGCGCCCATCGGCACGTCGTCGGTGATCACTGCCAGCTCCGCCTCCAGGTCGATGCCCCAGGCTTCGTCGGCCAGGCGGATCGGGCTGTGCGGCGGGATAAAGGCATCGGCGCCGCCCTGGTACATCAGCGGGTCGTGCCAGAACGACTCCGGCATCTCCGCGCCGCGCGCCTTGCGCACCAACTCGACATGATTGACGTAGGCGCTGCCGTCGGCCCAGTGGTAGGCGCGCGGCAGCGGGCTGTGGCAGGCGGCCTGATCGAAGGCGAAGGCGCCCTCTTCCAAGCCGTCGTTGAGACGCTGATAGACCGCTTCGAGCTTGGGCCGGGCCACGGCCCAGTCGTCCAGCGCAGCCTGCAGGGTGAAAGCGATCTGCGGCGCGAGCACGGCGCGGGTGAGATCGCGGGAAACGACGATCAGCACGCCATCGCGGCCTTGGTTCAGTGATGCGAGTTTCATATGCGATTTCCGTTCTTGGCGTAGGAGCCGGCTTGCCGGCGATCCGGGGATCGCTGATCGCCGGCAAGCCGGCTCCTACAGGTTCAACCTTGGGTACCCGGCGCGCGCCAGGAGTTGACGTACTCGGCCACGTCCACCGCGCCGGCGGCATCGGCCACTTCCAGGGCACGACGGGTGTCGATCATCACTGCCACCTCGTCGATGAAGGTGGCCGGATCCTCCTGGCTCTTCTTCAGCGCCCTGGGGTGTGGCCCATGGGGGAAGCCGCACGGGTGCAGGGTGACCATGCCCTGCTCGATGTTGTCGCGGCTGAAGAAGTTGCCACGGTGGTAGAACAGCACTTCGTCGTAATCGTCGTTGTTGTGGAAGAACGGCACCTTGAGCGCACCGGGATCGGATTCCACCGGCCGTGGGGTGAAGGTGCAGATCACGAAACCATTGGCGACGAAGGTGGTGTGTACCGACGGCGGCAGGTGGTAGCGATGGCTGATCAACGGGCGAATATCGCGCCAGTTCAGGCGCACCACGGTGTTGTCGCCATGCCAGCCGACCACATCCAGCGGGTTGTAGGGGTAGGTCACGGTGCTGATCTGGCCGCGCCGCTTGATGCGGATCTGCCAGGTGTTCTCGTCCTGCTGCGCCTTGAAGGCGTCGTCGATATGCGGGTGCTCCAGCACCGCCGCATCGAAGATCGCCTGCGGCCCGAGCAGGCCCTTGTCCGGCAACTGGTAGGCGCCGTCGCTGTTCTCGATCAGCAGGAAGTAGCTCGGTGTGCTGGCCTCGATGCGCCAGGCGGTGCCACGCGGGATCAGCAGGTAATCGCCGTCGCGGTACTCCAGATGGCCGAAATCGCAGTAGAAATGACCACTGCCTTCATGCACGAACAGCAACTCGTCACCGTCGGCGTTGCGCACCAGGTGGCGCATGGCGCCGTGGGTGCGCCACACGCGCAACTTCACATCGGCATTGTGCAGGGTCAGCGGCGCCGCCAGCGGGCAGTCGCGCTCGCTGGGGATGTCGTTGAAGTTGAACGCATGCGGGCGCAGCGGGCCTTCCCAGTCGATCCAGCCGGTGGGCGGATGCTTGTGGTGCAGGTGCGCGGTGGGGCCGAAGAAGCCCTCGCGGCCCATCTCGCGCTCGTAGGTACCCTGCGGCAGGTCGCAGTGCGCCTGGCGCGAGCACTCGCCTTCACGCAGCGGAAAGCGGATCCATTGGCGGCTCATGGCGTCACTCCTCGGCCTTGATCACACCGCGACGCAGCTGGTCTTCCTCGATCGACTCGAACAACGCCTTGAAGTTGCCCTCGCCGAAACCCTGATTGCCCTTGCGCTGGATGATCTCGAAGAAGATCGGGCCGATCACCGTGTTGGTGAAGATCTGCAGCAGGATGCCGTCATCGCCCGGCGCACCATCGATCAGCAGGTTCAGCTCGCGCAGTTGATCGAGCGGCTCGCCATGGCCGGCGACGCGGGTGTCGACCTTCTCGTAATAAGTGTCCGGGGTGGTCATGAAGTCCACGCCGTTGGCACGCAACTGGCGCACGGTGGCGTAGATGTCGTCGGTGCTCAGCGCGATGTGCTGGATGCCTTCGCCGTGGTATTCGCGGATGAATTCCTCGATCTGCGACTTGTCGTCGGCCGACTCGTTGATCGGAATGCGGATCTTGCCGCAGGGCGCGGTCATGGCGCGGGAGAACAGGCCGGTTAGCTTGCCTTCGATATCGAAGTAGCGGATCTCGCGGAAGTTGGCGATGCGCTCGTAGAAGCCGGACCATACGTCCATCTGCCCGCGGCGCACGTTGTGGGTCAGGTGGTCGATGCACTGCAGGCCGACGGCGTTGTCATTGGGGCTGCGGCCTGCGATGTACTCGAAGTCGACGTCGTAGATGGTCTTGTCGCCATAGCGATCGACGAGATACAGCAGCGAGCCGCCGATGCCTTCGACGCAGGGAATGTTCAGCTCGCCGAAATTGGCGTGGCTGCCCACCAGCTTGGCGCCCTGCTGCTCGACGTAAGCCGCGGCCTGGGCGGCGTTCTTCACCCGGAAGGCCATGGCGCAGGCGCTGGGGCCATGCTTCTCGCCGAAGGAGCGCACGTGGCCGGTGGGGCTGCCGTTGAGCACGATATTGATGTCGTTCTGCTGGAACAGCCATACCTCTTTCGAGCGGTGCTTGGCGGTCTCGGTGAAACCCATGGCGGTGAACAACTGGCGCAGTTGTTCGATGCCTTCGGCGGTCGGTGCGGTGAATTCGACGAACTCGAAACCGTCGGTTCCGATGGGGTTGTGCTGCTCGATCTTGGCCACGGCGGTCATTTCGCCTCCTGATTGTCATTGTTATGGCAGCCGCACGAATGCGTTGCGGACAACCTCATGACAACCGAGCGCAGAGGCGCTCTCAAGATGACTTGCGACACTTCAACACAGTAGCCAAAGGCAGCACCGGCAAATTTTCGTTACGCCAAGCCGTTCATGCAGACAACGCCCTGCTTGGCGTAAAAGAAACCTTACAGACCGGTCTGCCGGCTTGCCGCTGGCGCTCACTCAGAGCGCGAGAAGCTGTAGGCGCGCTCGACCTTGGCCACCCGCGTGGCAAATGCGGCGTACCAATCGGCTCGCCCCTGCTCACGCACGGCGCTGTGCTCAGCGTGCTCACGCCACGCGCGGATGGCCTCCTCGCTCTGCCAGCAGGACAGCGTGATGCCCAGGCCATCGCTGCGCGCCGACTCCACACCGAGAAAGCCCGGCTGCTGTGCGGCCAGTTCCAGCATGCGTTGCGCCGCCTCGGCGTAGCCGGCGTCCACCTCGGTACGCAGCGAGGTGAAGATCACCACGTAATAAGGTGGCTCCGGCGTTCTAGCGATCAAACCGCTGCCTGCAGATGCGCTTCGTGCACCGACTGCACCGCACAGGCGCCGACCAGGCCGGCCACAACCGGCGGCAGACGCCCCTCCAATGCCGCGCGCTCGGGCTGGAACAGGGTGGCGATGAAGAAAGGGTGATCCTCAAGCTCGATGGCACGCACTGCACCGGCTTTGTCGTGCCCGGAGGCCTTCAGCGCCTGAGCCATCAGCGGCTCGACGAAGGCATCGACGAGACCGTAGCGGCACAGGTACTGCTCGCTGATCTCACGTACGCCATAGAGCTCGGCAATGCGCGAGCCGGAGACCAGATGCACATGCTCGCTGACATCCAGCAACGCACAGGTCAGCGGCGCAATCAGCGGCGTTGGCGCTTGCGGCGACAGCTCGGCATGCTCGGCATCGGTCCAGCCCAGGCGGTTGCGCGCGTATTCGAGCAGCGCATGCTGGAAGCCGCCACAGGTGCCGAGAAACGGCACGCCCTGCTCACGAGCAAAACGAATGGCGCGTAGCGCGCCCTCGGTGGCGGCATAGGGGCTGCCAGGCACGCACCAGATGCCGTCATAGGCCATCAGGGCAGCGTCATCGACAATGCCGTCGGTGGCCAGCCATTCATGCTCCACCGCCACCCCCAATGCCTCGCTGGCCAGGCGCAACGCCACCGGGATGGCCCGGTGCGCGGTGATTGCCGCATTGTAGTCGCCCACCAGCGCAACCCTGACTCGACACTTGCTGTACATACGCTCTCCCTCCAACTTGCATGGCAGCCTCCTTGCCACTATAAGATGGCGCCCGCGCAATAATAATTGGCGAATAGACAAGCAGAGATTGCAGCCGTGCAATATCAAATCGACCATACAGACCTGTCCCTGGTGCTCGCTCTGGTGCGCGGCCGCTCCCTGGCGCGGGCTGCAGAACTGCTGCAGGTGGACGTATCCACCGTATTTCGCGCCGTACGCCGGCTCGAAGCGGCATTGGGTGTGGCGCTGTTCGAGAAGAGCCGGCGCGGCTACGAACCCAGCGAGACCGCCCGCGCCCTGGCGGAACAGGCCGAACGCGCCGAACAGGCGCTGGATGCTGCGCGTGTGGCGCTGGAACTAGGCAAACAGGTGGTCAGTGGCACGGTGCGCCTGACCTGTACCGACGCCGTACTGAGCAGCCTGCTGCTACCGGCGCTGGCGCGCTTCATGCCCAACTACCCGGCCCTGGCGCTGGAGCTGGTGACTTCCAACGACTTCGCCAACCTCAGCCGGCGCGACGCCGACCTGGCCCTGCGCCTGACCAACGAGCCGCCGGAGCATCTGGTGGGCCGGCGTCTGGCCAAGGTGTCGTATCGGGTTTGCGCCCGCGATGATGGCCAGGACCGCAGCGACCTGGCCCGGCAGAGCTGGATCACCCCGGACGAGGCGATGCCGGATCACGCCACGGTACTCTGGCGTCTGCGCGAACTGCCGGGCGTCACCCCCAACTACCGCTGCAGCAGCATGTACGCCGTGGCGCAACTGGCGCGCGCCGGCTTGGGCGTGGCCGCCCTACCCGACTTCGTGCTGCGCGCCCATCCCGAACTCAAGGCACTCGGCCCGCCGCTGACCGGCTGCGACACCGAACTCTGGCTGCTGACCCGCCCGGATTGCCGGGCCTTGCGCTCGGTGCAGACGCTGTTCGAGGAACTGGGCAAGGCCTTGATGAACAGTGACTAAAGCAAAGCGTCGCCGCTAAAGCGCCTCCCGCAGAAGCAGAGCAGCCGGCCCCCCTATGTGGGGGGAGCTTCAGCCGCGACAGGCCAGGAAACTGTGTAGTCCGGATGCAATCCGGGAACCTTGGCTGCGCAAAAGAGCATCGCGGCTGAAGCCCCTCCTACAAATGCTTAGCTCCCCGTAGGAGCGGCTGGGCGGCATTCCGTTTCAGCCGAAGAACTTCCCGAGATCCTGATCGCCGCGCTCCGCACGGCGCACCCTAGGAGTCAGCCCTGCTGCAAATGCCCGTAGAGCTTGGCGTATAGCCCACCTTCGGCAATCAGTTGCTGATGGTCGCCATCCTCGGCGACGCTGCCGCCGTCGAACACCAGCACGCGATCGGCCTGCTTCACGGCGCTCAGGCGGTGGGCGATGATCAGCGTGGTGCGGCCTTCGAGAAACTGCGCCAGCGCTTCGTGCAGGGCGTACTCGGTCGCCGCATCCAGTGCCGAAGTGGCTTCGTCGAGGATCACCACCTTGGGCTCGGCCAGCACCATGCGGGCGATGGCCAGGCGCTGGCGCTGGCCGCCGGACAGGCGCACGCCACTGCGCCCGACCACGCTGTCCAGGCCCTGCGGTAGTTGCGCAATAGAGTCATGCAGCTGGGCGATGCGCAGCGCCTGCCAGCAGGCCTCGTCGCTGCGCTCGCGGCCCATGGTGAGGTTGGCGCGCACCGTGTCGTTGAACAGTGCCGGGTGCTGCAGCACCACCGCGACGTTGTCGCGCACGCAATCCAGGCCGATCGCCTCCAGTGCGCTGCCGCCGAAGCGGATGCTGCCGGCCTGTGGTGTGTACAGTCCCAGCAGCAGCTGCACCAGGGTGCTCTTGCCACCACCGGAGGCGCCGACGATCGCCACTTTCTCGCCCGGACCGATAGACAGATCCAGACGATCCAGCACCGGCTCGTCGCCATAGCCGAAGGTCAGCCCGCGAACCTCGATGCCCACCGTATCACGCCCCTTGAAGGGATCGACGCGCCCGGCATACTGCGGCTCGTCCTGGCGCGCCAGCAGCTCGTTGATGCGCGTCAGCGCGCCACCGGCCGCATAGAAGGCGTACTGCAGGCTGAGCAGCTGCTCCACCGGGCCGATCATGAACCACAGGTAGCTGAACACCGCGAGCATCTGGCCGATCGACAGGTCGGAAAACAGCACGGTGAGCATGGCCGCGGCGCGGAACACGTCGATACCGAACTGGAACAGCAGGCCGCTGGCACGATTCGACGCATCGCTCTTCCACTGCGAAGCCACGGCGTAATCGCGCACCTCTCGCGCACGCCCGCCGAGGCGACCGAGGAAGTAGCCCTGGCGGTTGCCGGCGCGCACTTCCTGAATCGCCTCCAGCGTCTCGGTCAGCGCCTGGGTGAAGCGCGAGGTGCTGTCGTTCTCCAGCTTCTTCAGGTGCTTGACCTTCTTGCCCAACAGCACGGTGGCGTAGATCACCAGCGGGTTGAACAGCAGGATCAGCAGGGCCAGCTGCCAGTGCATCCAGATCAGGATGGCCGAGGTGCCGACCAGGGTCAGAATCGCCACCAAAAAGCGGCTGAGGGTCTCGCCGACGAACTTGTCCAAGGTGTCCAGATCGGTGACCAGGTGGGTGGTCACGGTGCCGCCGCCCAGGCTCTCGTACTCGCCGAGGGAAATGCGCTTGAGCCGTTCGATCAGGCGCATGCGGATGCGGTAGACGATGTCCTTCGACAGCCTGGCGAACAGGCGTGCCTGCAGCACGTTGAAGATCAGCGCCGAGCCCCGCAGCAGCAGGGTCAGCAGCAGCATCAGGCCGATATAGCCGGCGGCGGTTTCCCAGTCGGCGGGCAGGAAATTGTCCATCACCTTGAGCGCCGCATCGCCATCGTGCAGCAGCACTTCGTCCACCAGCAGCGGCAACAGCAACGGGATCGGCACGCTGCACAGGGTCGCCAGCACGGCGACCAGGTTGGCCAGAATCAGCGCTTTCTTGTGACGCAGGGCCAGGCGACGGACTTCTGCCCAGCTCAACCGATCAGGCATTGGCAGCGCGCTCCAGCCAGCGGCCCAGCAGCGGCGAAAGCGCCTCGAGCGGCTGATAGCCGTTGGTCAGCAGCGCCAGCTGACCATCGCGCTCGGCCAGCAAGGTGGGGAAACCGGCGATGCCCAGATCCTGCACCCAGCTGAAATCGGCGGCGGTGGCCTCATGCATGGCCTGACTGTCGAAAGCCTCGGCGAATTCGATGCGCGGAATGCCGGCCCGCTCGGCCAGCTCAACCAGCACACTGGCCTGGGTAACGTCGGCGCCCTGCGCGTAGAAAGCGCGCTGGACCAGCTTGAGCAGGGTCCAGGCGCTGGGCACGTCGAGGTTGCGCGCGGTGACCAGCGCGCGGCAGGCCGGCTCGGTGTCGTACACCATGCCCTCGGGCAGACCGCGGTCGAAGTCGAACAGCTGCCCGGTGCTGGCGTTGACCGCCTGCCAGTAGCCCAGGTAACGCACCCGCGCTGCGGCATCGATCGCCACCTGATCGCGGCGCAGGCCGCCTACCACGATCTGCAGCGGCACGCCGGCCGCAGCCGCCTGCTCGGCCAGGGCTTCGACCACGGGTGCGAAACCCCAGCACCAGGAGCACATCGGGTCCATCACGTAGAGCAGGCGGCTAGCCATGGTCAGGCCTCGTTCAGTTGGCGGGGGTCGCGGCCGATGGGGTGCGGCTGGTTGCGCGCACGGGCCAGCTCGATCTGCTTCTGCCGCTCGCGGGCGCTTTCACGGGTCTTCTCCGGCAGCGAATCCCAGCAATGCGGGCAACTGACGCCGGGGCTGTAGAACTCGGACTGGCGATCTTCCACGGAAATCGGATTGCGACAGGCGTGGCACTGATCGTAGTCACCTTCGGACAGGTCGTGGCGCACGGTCACGCGGTTATCGAAGACGAAGCAGTCGCCGCGCCACTTGGTCTGCTCCTGCGGCACTTCCTCGAGGTATTTGAGGATGCCGCCCTTGAGGTGATAGACCTCCTCGAATCCCTCGCCGAGCATGTAGCTGGAGGCCTTCTCGCAACGGATGCCACCCGTGCAGAACATCGCCACTTTCTTGTGCTTGCTCGGATCGAAATGGGCCTTGATGTACTCGGGGAACTCACGGAACGACTTGGTCTTGGGGTCGATGGCGCCCTCGAAGGTGCCGATGGCCACCTCATAGTCGTTGCGCGTGTCGATCAGCAGCACCTCGGGGTCGCTGATCAGGGCGTTCCAGTCCTGCGGCTCGACGTAGGTACCGACGCGCTGGTTGGGATCGACGCCCGGCACGCCGAGGGTGACGATTTCCTTCTTCAGCTTGACCTTGGTGCGATAGAACGGCTGCTCATCGCAATAGGATTCCTTGTGGTCAATATCGGCCAGGCGGGCGTCCTGGCGGAACCAGGCGAGCAGCGCGTCGATAGCGGCGCGGCTGCCGGACACGGTGCCGTTGATGCCCTCTTCGGCGAGCAGCAGGGTGCCCTTGATGCCGTTGTCGAGCAGGGTTTGCAGCAGGGGTTCGCGTAGCGCCTGGTAATCCGGCAGGGAGACGAATTTATACAGCGCCGCGACGACGATCTTGTCGGTCATGAATGTTCTCTCAGTAGTCGCCCACGTAAAGGGCGGACTGGCGTGACATGAAAAACGCCGGCATGGCCGGCGCGGAGGGGATTGTAACAAAGCGGCGAATCGCCGGGGCGGGTTGGCGACAAGGCGCGACAGCCTGTCACGTAGCCCGGATGCAATCCGGGAACTGCCGAGGGGTTTCCCCGGATTGCATCCGGGCTACCTCAATGCCCGCCGCGGCAGGTCGGCGAGGCCGGAGCTACGCCCTGCTCTGCCCATTCCTGCGGGGTATAGGTATGCAGGGCCAAGGCATGGATCTGTCCCATCAGCTCGCCGACGGTGGCATAGACCTTCTGATGTCGCTTGACCGCATTCAGCCCAGCGAACGCCGGGCTGACGATCACTGCCTTGTAGTGGGTCTCCAGGCCGCGGCTGTGCATATGACTTTCGTCCAGCACCTCCAGGTGCTCGGGTTGCAGCGCGGCCAGGGCGGCGGTGATCAGGTCTTGCTTGGACATCTTGGGCTCCATCAGGGTTGTTTCGGCAGGCCGAGCTCGCTGCTCATGTCCGCCAGCAGCTTGTTCACCTCGGGCACGGCGCTTTCCAGCTTGCTCTGGGTGATCTGTGCGGATTGCGCGGTCAGGGTCGGCATCTTCTGCAGCACCTTCTGCCCCAGCGGCGACTCATAGAAGGCGATCAGGTCCTTGAGCTCCTGCTCGTTGAAGTTGCTGGTGTAGAGCTTGACCATGTCAGGCTTGAGCTTGTCCCAGCCCACCGCCTTGTCCAACGCGGCATTGGCCTTGGCCTGATAGCTTTCCAGCACGGCCTTCTTGCCATTCGGCGCCTCGGCGAAACGCTGGGCAAACATCTGCTGCACCTGGCCGTACACCGGGACGGTCAGTTTGTCGGCATGGGCCAGTTTGAGAAAACGCTCGGCATCGGCGGCGTGGCTGGCAGCATCGGCCATGGCCAGGGATGCGCTCGCGCTGAGCAGAACGGCGGTGCAGAGTTTGGAAAAACGGAGCATGGAGAGCGTCCAGTGGTTGTGAATGAGTCTGGGTAGACTACGAAGGCAGCATTTTGTGCCCTGCGCCAAAATCCCTCAAGCGAGACGAGTTGTGCACCAGCGCACAGACACCCTGCACACTGGTGCACCCACTGGTCAGTTGCCAAATTGCCAGTACTTGCCCATGCTTGGGCCAGCTCGGCATCCTGCGTGTTATTCGCCATTCTGATCAAGGCGTGCGCACTTCCCCGACCCGGCAATTGATCGCCAGCCTGCGCACATACATGGACGTGCCCGATGACCAGCCTAGCCTCACATGCCACCTTTCCGCTCCAGCCACTTTGCGACAGCAAGGGCCACCTGCAAGACGCAGCCATTGGCTGGTCCAGCCGCCCGCTGGTGGACTGCGCCCTGCGCGGCCACCTGGGACGGCGCAAACGCTGGAATCACTGGTGCATCACCACGCCGCAATGGATGCTTGCGCTGACCCTGGCCGACCTCGACTACCTCGGCTATGGTGCCGCCTACTTTCTCGATCTGGAGTCCGGCAAGTCGGTTGCCCGGGCCCAGTTCCGTCCTTTTGCCCTGGGCTGCCAGCTGCCCGATCTGCCGCTGGAAAGCCACGCCTTCAATCATTCCCGCCTGCAACTGCGCATCGATGAGCACCCGGGCCGCCTGCGTCTTACAGCCTCGGCGCCCGATATCGGCGGCCAGCCACTGCAGATCGCCCTGGACATTCAGCGCCCGGCCCACCTGCAATCGGTCAACCTGGTGGCGCCACTGCAAAAGGGCGGTTTTCATGCCACCAGTCGCCAGCTTGGCCTGCCCACCGCCGGCAGCCTGCAACTGGGTAGCAAGCAGTACAGCTGCGTGCCGGGTCAAAGCTTCGCCGCGCTGGACTTTGGTCGGGGTGTCTGGCCGCTGAACAGTTACTGGCAGCGAGCGGCCTTCGCTGCCGCAGGCGGTATCGCCGGCAACTTCGGCACGGGTTGGCTGGATCATAGCGGTCTCTCGGAAAATGCCCTGTGGTTCGGCGGTGAAGTGCAACAGCTCGACAGCGCCCTGCACATCGTCCGCAGCTCACAGGCGCCGCTGGCCCCCTGGCGCCTGGACAGCGAGGATGATCAGGTATCCCTGCGCTTCACCCCCCGCCAGCTACACAGAGCCTGTCCCAAGTTCGGCCCCTTCCACGCCAACACCATGCAGCGCTTCGGCCTGTACGATGGCGTGCTGCGCGGCCCCAAGGGCGAGCGTGTGCCGGTGGACGGGGCGCTGGGGTGGCTGGGGGAAACCCGCGCCCGCTGGTAATCGACACGATAGATAAGTTGCGGAACCAGTCTCCGGCGGCGCGACCTAAACTGCCAGCAACCTCGAATATGCCCGGAGAACGCCATGAGCCGCACCGAAACCGACAGCATCGGCCCCATTGAAGTCCCCAACGACGCCTACTGGGGGGCGCAGACGCAGCGCTCGCTGATCAACTTCGCTATCGGCCAGGAGCGTATGCCGTTGGCCGTGCTACATGCTCTGGCCTTGATCAAGAAGGCCGCTGCGCGGGTCAACAGCCGCAGCGGCGAACTGCCGGCGGATATCGCCCGGCTGATCGAGCAGGCGGCAGATGAAGTGCTCGAAGGCCAGCACGACTCGCAATTCCCCCTGGTGGTCTGGCAGACCGGTAGCGGCACGCAAAGCAACATGAATGTCAACGAGGTGATCGCCGGTCGCGCCAACGAACTGGCCGGTGGCCAGCGTGGCGGCAAGAACCCGGTACACCCCAACGACCACGTCAACCGCGCGCAGAGCTCCAACGACTGCTTCCCCACCGCCATGCATATCGCCGCCGTCCAGGGCGTACGTCATTGCCTGCTGCCGGCGCTGGCCGAGCTGCGTGACGGCCTGCAGGAGCAGGCGCAGCGCCACGCCAACCTGGTCAAGACCGGGCGTACCCACATGATGGATGCCACGCCCATTACCTTCGGCCAGGAGCTGTCCGCCTTCGTCGCCCAGCTTGGCCATGCCGAAGCGGCGATCCGCGCCGCCCTGCCCGCCGTCTGCGAGCTGGCCCAGGGTGGCACCGCCGTCGGCACCGGGCTCAACGCCCCGGCAGGCTTCGCCGAGGCCATTGCCGCCGAGCTCGCCGCACTGTCCGGCCTGCCGCTGACCAGCGCGCCGAACAAGTTCGCCGCACTGTCAGGCCACGAACCGCTGGTACAGCTCTCCGGGGCGCTGAAAACACTGGCCGTGGCATTGATGAAACTGGCCAACGACCTGCGCCTGCTCGGTTCCGGCCCGCGCGCCGGCTTCGCCGAGGTGCGCTTGCCGGCGAACGAGCCGGGCAGCTCGATCATGCCCGGCAAGGTCAACCCGACCCAGTGCGAAGCACTGTCGATGCTTGCATGCCAGGTGCTGGGCAACGATGCCACCATCAGCTTCGCCGCCAGCCAGGGGCACTTGCAGCTCAACGTGTTCAAGCCGGTGATCATCCATAACCTGTTGCAGTCGATCCGCCTGCTCGCCGACGGCTGCCGCAACTTCCAGCAGCACTGCGTGGCCGAGCTGCAACCGGACGCCGCGCAGATGGCCGCGCATCTGGAGAACGGTCTGATGCTGGTGACCGCGCTCAACCCGCACATCGGCTACGACAAGGCCGCCGAAATCGCCAAGAAGGCCTACGCCGAAGGCAGCACGCTGCGCCAGGCAGCACTGCAACTCGGTTATCTGACTGAAGAGGAGTTCGATCAATGGGTCAGACCACAGGACATGCTCGGAGCCGGGCGGCATGAATGAAGGCAAGAGCGGCGCCACACCGCTGGAAGGCGATGGCAAACGAATCCTGCTGGTGCTTGGCACACCGAAGAAGAACAGCCTCTGCCATGCTCTGGCCGAGGCTTACAGCCACGGCGCACGCAGCAAGGGCCACGTGGTGCGTCAGCTCAGGCTGGGTGAGATGCAGTTCGACCCGATACTGCGCGACGGCTACGAACAGAGCCAGAGTCTTGAGCCGGACCTGCTCGAGGCCCAGCGTCTGATTCACTGGGCGGAGCATCTGGTGTTCGTCTACCCCGTGTGGTGGGGCGGCATACCGGCTTTACTCAAGGGTTTCTTCGACCGGGTGTTCCTGCCCGGTTTCGCCTTCAGGTACCGCAACCGCTCGCAGCTCTGGGACAAACTGCTCAGCGGGCGCAGCGCCGACCTGCTGGTGACCATGGATACGCCTCGCTGGTATTTCCGCTGGATCTACGGCGCGCCGGCACATCGGCAGATGGTGCGTACCATCCTCGGCTTCTGCGGCATCAAAACCCGCCGTCTGACCGAATTCGCCCCAGTGCGCCCGTCCAGCGAGGAACAGCGCCAGAGCTGGCTGCGTAAGGCTGAAGCATTGGGAACGAAGGCGTGAACCTGAGGCAGGCGCCTCTCTACGGATGCGTGCTGCCCTCTTGCCCCCTACCCGCCCACCACAACGCCAACGGCCCTAGCGTCAGCAACAGCCCCATCAACGCGAACGCTGCCCACCAGCCGAGCAACTGCTGGTCACCCAGGGCATCGAGGGTCATGCCGAACAGCAGCGGACCGAGAAAGGCGCCGGTAAAACCGGTACAGGAATACAGCGCCATCGCTGCGCCGCGGTGACTGGGTGGGGCGACGCTGACCAGCCCGGCGGTCAGCGAGGCGGAGTCGGCCGTCACGGTCACCGCGTAGAGCAGAACCAGCCCCAGCATCAACCAGAACGGCAGCGCCGCTCCCAGGCCGACAAGGGCTGCCAGCAGCGCAGAAGCGAGCATCACGCCAATCAACCAGCGCTGCCGACCGAAACGCAGCGCCAGCTCATTGCCGAGAATGCTCGACGGCATGCCGATCAGCGTCGCCAGCATCGCCACCCAGGTACCGGACAGCCAGGGATCGACGCCCTGAAAATGCCCAGAAAACACCACGAAGGCCACCAGCCAGGCGCGCAGGGCGAACAACTCCAGGTTGTGCATCGCGTAGGCCAGGCAGTAGGCCAACACCGCACGGCTTTTCAGCGGTGCCAGATCCAGTAGCTTGCGCGGTGCATGTGCTGCCACCGGTTTCGGCGCCAGCCCCCAATACACCAACGCCCACGCCAGCAGTGCGCAGGCGCCGCTGAGCATTGCCGGCACCTGCCAGCCGCCGAGCTTGGCCAGTTCACCGGACAGGGTGAAGGACAGCGCCGTGCCGAGGCCGAAGCTGGCGGTGTAGAAGGCGATGGCACGCGATTGCGAAGCGCCGTCAATGCGCTCCGACAGCGCCTTGAGCCCGGGCATGTAGGTGCCCGCCAGGCCGATGCCGGCCAGCACGCGCCAGAGCAGCGCCGACCAGAAACCGTCGGCGAAGACGAAGCCGGCGCTGGCTACAGCCGTCAGCAGCATGGCCCACAGGTAGATCAGCCGGGCGTCATAACGGTCGGTCAGACCGGTGAGCACCGGCACCGCCAGCATATAGCCGAGAAAGAAGCCGCCGCCGATCCAGCCCGCCTCGGTATTGCTCAAGCCCCAGAGTGCCTGGAATTGCGGCAACAGCGCGGCGAACAGAGCAAACCCGGCCATGCCCAGGGTTTCGGCCGTACACAGCAACAGGGTAATGCGGCGGGCGTTCATGCGTTCTCTTGGCTGTCGGAAAACAAAATCGGAAGGCCTGACACTGTAACGGCAGGCCAGGCTAGCCTGAAATTCAGGGTTACGGACGATACGGACTCACAGCACCAGACCATCGCGCGCCAGCGTCACACCAGGCGGCAAGGCGTCGGGATGCTCCAGCAGCCAGGCATCGAAACTGTGACCGATATGGGTCAGCACCGCTTGCGTCGGCTGCAATCGCTCGACGACCTCCAGCGCGCGGGTCAGGTCGTTGTGGTTGCGCGGCGCCACCGGCTGTGGCGCGGTGGAGCAATCGAGCACCAGCAGATCCAGCGGCGCACGCTCAAGCTCGGCGCAGCTGGCCTCGGGCACGCCGACCGTGTCGGTCAAGTAGGCGATACGCCTGCCCTGCCCTTCGAACCCCAGCCCTTCAAACAAGTACCCAAAAGTCGGCTTGGAATGCGTCAGCGGCAGCGCGGTGACATTCAGCTCACCCAGCTGACGGCGCTCGAAAGCAACGAAAGGCTGGCTGAAATCGAGAATGCCGGGGTGCTTGTACAGATCGGCCAGTCCTTCGGGGTCGTTCGGGCCATGGACCGGGATGATCAGCCCCTGGCCCCAGCGCAGGTGCAGCAGGCCCTGGGCGTGGTCGGCGTGGTAGTGGGTCTGCAGGATGCCGCTGAGGCTGTGCGGCGCGAAGCGCTCGGTGAGATCGGTCAGGCCACTGTCGATCAGCCAGCGCTGCGCGCCGCATTCGATCTGCGCGCAGCAGGGACCACGGCGCCGCGCCGGATACACGCGCGCCGCATCGCAGGCCGGGCAGCTGCAGTTGTACACGGGCACCTGACGGGCATCGCCGGTGCCGAGCAGAGTCAGGCGCATCGGCGCATCTCGTCGAGCAGCTGCAGCAGGCGGCTGACGGTGTGCGGCAGGGGGCCAGAGTTGTCGAGGATGACGGTGTCAGCCTGGCCAGCCCTCTCCCCCGGCCCCTCTCCCGCAAGCGGGAGAGGGGAGGAAGCAACGCCAGCCTGCAGTTCGCGGCTGCGCGCCAGGCGCTGCTCGATCTGCTCCGGCGTCTCGCGGCCGCGAGCCAGCAGGCGCTGGCGCAGCACCGCTTCGTCGACCTGCAGCAGTATCGCCAGCAGCTGCGGGTAACGCTGACGAGCCACCTCGAGATGGCCGCGCGAGCCATTGATCAGCACGTCCTGGCCGACGCTCAGCCAGTCATCGATCTCGCGCGGGATGCCGTAGGCCAGGCCGTTGGCACGCCAGCTCAGGGCGAAGGCGCCCTCGCACTGCAGACGCTCGAACTCGTCCGGGGTGACGCCCACGGCGTCTTCGCCCACCGACTCGGCGCTGCGGGTGATCACCCGCCGGGCGAGACGGCAGCCGTGCCCCTCCAGCGGCGCGCGTGCAGCTTGTAACAGGCTGTCCTTGCCCGAGCCAGAAGGCCCCATCAGATAGATCAACCTGCCCTGCATCAGAATACCCTTCGTGCTTGGCGCCACACCTGCTGGATCACCGGCTGCTGGCCATGAGTTCTGGCCTGGACCAGGTCGGCACGCAGGCCGACGCGAATCTCGCCGCGATCCTCCATCCCCGCTGCCCTGGCCGGTGCGCGGCTCACAGTGGCGATGGCCGCCGGCAGATCATAATCGTTGTCCTGCCCGGCCAGCAGCCAGGCCGCATGCAGCAGGCTGGCCGGGTAGTAGTCGCTGGAGAGGATATCCAGCACACCGTGGCGCGCCAGTTCGGCGGCAGCGATATTGCCCGAGTGCGAGCCGCCGCGCACCATGTTCGGTGCGCCCATCAGTACCTTCAGCCCCAGCTCGTGGCTGGCCCGAGCCGCTTCCAGGGTGGTGGGAAATTCGGCGATGGCCATGCCAAAGCTGGCCGACTCCTGCACGTGGGCCAGGGTCGCGTCGTCATGGCTGGCCACCGAGATACCCCGGCTGTGGCAGTCCTCGACGATGGCGCGGCGCTGGCGGTCGCTGTACTGGCGCGAATTGGCGATCTGCTCCTGAAGGAATTCCTCCATCTCCGCCGGGCTCAGGTGGTACTTGCCCGTGTAGTACTCGCGGTACTTCTCCACCTTGGCGAACTGGCGCTGGCCGGGCGAGTGGTCCATTACCGACACCAGCGCCACCAACGGGTGCTCCACCAGGTCGCGGTAGATGGTCAGGGCATCGGGGTGGCATAGCTCGCAACGCAGGTGCAGGCGGTGCTCGGCGCGGGTCTGCCCGGCTGCCTCGCTGGCGGCAATGGCCTCGATCATCGTAGGCAATTGCTGCATGCGCCGGCCACGCGGGTTGATGTCGCCGATGGACAGTGCATCGAACACCGTGGTGATGCCAGCGGCGACGATCTGCGCATCGTGGGTCAGCACCGCCGAGGCCGAAGGCCAATCGACTCCGGGCCTGGGGCTCATATGCTTTTCCAGGTTATCGGTGTGCAACTCCACCAACCCCGGCAGCAGATAGTCACCGCCCAGGTCCTGAGCCTGCGGCAGGCGGCTGGCGCCCTCATCCACCGCGGCGATCAGCCCGTCACGCAGCAGCAGCGAGCCGAGGAACTCGCGCTCGGCAGTGACGATACGGGCGTTGCTGAGAATCTGTTCAGACGACATAGACGTACTCCGGTTGCGCCGCCGCGGCGCTCATGTCGAGGTAACGGTCAGCCACCGCCTCGCGGGCGATGCGGTCATGGAAGATGCCGATCAGCGCGCTGCCGGCGGCCTTGGCCTCATTGATCAGCTCAAGCACCACTTGGCGGTTGGCGTCGTCCAGCGAGGCGGTGGGTTCGTCGAGCAGCAGCACCGGCCACTCGACCATGAAGCCGCGCGCAATATTGACGCGCTGCTGCTCACCGCCGGAGAAGGTGCCCGGCGCCAGTTGCCACAGCGCCTCAGGAATATTCAGCCGACTCAGCAGGCTCTTGGCCCGCGCCTCGGCGTCGCTGCGTGGCCAGCTACGGGCCAGCGCCGGCTCCATCACCACGTCCAGGGTCGAGACACGCGGGATCACCCGCAGGAACTGGCTGACATAGCCCAGGCTTTGCCGACGCACCGCCAGCACCTGGCGCGGCTCGGCGCCGACCAGCTCCACTGGCGCGCCCTGGTGACGGATGCGGATGCTGCCGCCGGCCGCCAGGTAGTTGCCGTACAGGGTGCGCAGCAGGGTCGACTTGCCGGCGCCGGACTGGCCGTGCAGCACCAGGCACTCGCCACCGCGCACGGCGAAATTCAGATCACGCAGCACCTGCAGGACGACGCCGTTCTGCTGGTGCAGGGTGAAGGTCTTGCTGAGGCCGCTGACCTCGATCAGGTTGTTCATACACACCTCGATTGCTGTCGTAGCCCGGATGCAATCCGGGGGTGGCGGGCACGGGCTTCCCGGATTTCATCCGGGCTACGGGTTGACGGTTGCAGGCCGTAGGGCGGGTGCAACCCGCCATTGCCGTGGCGGGTTACACCCGCCCTACATCCCGCGTAATGCGCAAGCGGGCAGCTGTAGCCCGGATGCAATCCGGGGGTGGCTGGCAGGGTTTTCCCGGATTGCATCCGGGCTACGGGTTGGCGATTGCGGGGCGTCATCAGGGTTGCAACACCGACGACACCAGCAGCTGCGAATAGGGATGCTGCGGGTCGTCGAGAATCTGGTCGGTCAGCCCCGCCTCCACCACGCGCGAGCGGCGCATCACCATCAGCCGGTCGGCCAGCAGGCGCGCCACCGCCAGGTCGTGGGTGACGATCACCACCGCCAGGTCCAGCTCGCGTACCAGGCCGCGCAGCAGGTCGAGCAGGCGCGCCTGCACCGACACATCCAGCCCTCCAGTTGGCTCGTCCATGAATACCAGGCGCGGCGCGGAGACCAGGTTGCGAGCGATCTGCAGGCGCTGCTGCATGCCACCGGAGAAGGTACGTGGCAGATCGTCGATACGCGCCGGGTCGATCTCCACCTGGCTCAGCCAGTCGAGCCCGGCGGCGCGCAGCTCGCCGTAGTGGCGCACGCCCTGGGCCATCAGCCGCTCGCCGATGTTGGCGCCGGCCGACACCGCCATGCGCAGGCCGTCGCGCGGGTTCTGCTCGACGAAGCCCCACTCGGTGCGCAGCAGCGTGCGCCGCTCGGCCTCGCTGGCGCTGTACAGGTCGAGCCACTGACCACTGCGCGCGCGATAACTCACGCTGCCGCGATCCGGCGGGCAGCGCCCGGAGAGCAGGCTGAGCAAGGTGGACTTGCCCGAGCCGGACTCGCCGACGATGCCCAGCACCTCGCCGGGATAGAGGTCGAAGCTCACCCCCTGGCAGCCCTTGTCCGGGCCATACAGGCGGGTCAGGTCTCGCGCCGAAAACAGCGGCTCGGCCGCTGCCACGGCAGGTTGCAGACGTTCGGCGGCGCTCATTGCAGGTTCTCCTCGGTGCGCTGGCGGCAGTAGTCGGTGTCGGAGCAGACGTAGCGCTTACTGCCGGCGTCGTCGACGATCAGCTCGTCGAGGAAGGATTCCGTGCTGCCGCAGAAGGCGCAGCACTCATCCCAGCGCTGCACGGCGAAGGGGTGATCCTCGAAGTCCAGGCTGACCACCCGGGTAAAGGGCGGCACCGCGTACAGGCGCTTTTCACGACCGGCGCCGAACAGCATCAGCGCCGGGCTCATGTCCAGCTTGGGGTTGTCGAATTTCGGGATCGGCGACGGGTCCATCACGTAGCGCTCGTCCACCGTCACCGGGTAGGCATAGGCGGTGGCGATATGGCCGAAGGTGGCGATGTCCTCGTACAGCTTCACGTGCATCACGCCGTAATCCTCCAGCGCATGCATGGTCCGCGTCTCCTGCTCGCTGGGCTCGATAAAGCGCAGCGGCTCGGGGATAGGCACCTGATAGACCATGATCTGCCCGGCTGACAGCGGGGTTTCCGGGATGCGGTGGCGGGTCTGGATCACGCTGGCCTCCACCGTGCGTTCGCTGGTGGCGACGCCGGCGGTGCGGGCGAAGAAGCGGCGGATAGACACCGCGTTGGTAGTGTCATCAGCGCCCTGGTCGATCACCTTGAGCACGTCATCACGGCCGAGAATGGCGGCGGTCAGCTGCATGCCACCGGTGCCCCAGCCGTAGGGCAGCGGCATCTCACGCCCGCCGAAAGGCACCTGGTAGCCGGGGATCGCCACCGCCTTGAGCAGACCGCGGCGGATCATGCGTTTGGTCTGCTCGTCGAGGTAGGCGAAGTTGTAGGCCGACGCCTCGCGGGCGCCGCTTGCAGTGGAAAGGTTCATCAGTGGTTCTCCTCTGCCGACGCCTGACGGCGCAGCTTGCGGATCAGTTCCAGTTCGGCCTGAAAGTCGACGTAATGCGGCAACTTCAGGTGCGAGACGAAGCCGGCAGCCTCGACGTTGTCGCAGTGCATCAGCACGAACTCCTCCTCCTGCGCCGGGCCCTGCACTTCCTCGCCGTACTCGCCGGCACGCAGGGCACGATCGACCAGGGCCATGCCCATGGCCTTGCGCTCGGCGTAACCGAAGGCCAGGCCGTAGCCGCGGGTGAACTGCGCCTGCTCGGCGCTTTCACCGACGAACTGGTTGACCATCTCGCACTCGGTGATTTCGATGTCGCCCAGTGGTACGGCGAAACCCAGTTCGGCGGGCGTCATCCACACCTCGGCGGCGCCGATACGGATCTCCCCGGCGAAGGGGTGGTTGCGTCCGTAGCCACGCTGGGTGGAATACCCCAGCGCCAGGAGGAAGCCCTCGTCGCCACGGGCCAGCGCCTGCAGGCGCTCGGCGCGGCTGGCGGGAAAGGCCAGCGGCTCGCGGGTGATGTCAGGTACTGGCGCGCCGTCATCCACTTCGCGGGCCATCAGGCCTTCGCCTGCAAGAAAATCCAGCACCCGCGGACAAGGTTTGGACTCATCGGTAACGGCCGCTTCCGGCGCCGGATAGTCGCCCTCGGCCAGCAAGGTGAAATCCAGCAGACGGTGGGTGTAGTCGAAGGTCGGGCCGAGCAGTTGACCGCCGGGCAGGTCCTTGAAAGTGGCAGAGATGCGCCGCTCCAGCTGCATCTCCGTGGTATCCAGCGGCTCGCTGGCGCCGAAACGCGGCAGCGTGGTGCGGTAGGCGCGCAGCAGGAAAATGGCTTCCATCAGGTCACCGGCCGCCTGCTTGATCGCCAGCGCGGCCAGTTCCTCGTCGTACAGCGAGCCCTCGCTCATGACGCGGGCCACGGCCAGCGGCAGCTGCTGGCGGATCTGCTCAACGCCCAGTTCGGCAACGGCGGTATCACCGCGGCGACGGTTGGCCAGCAGCTGATGGGCATTGTCGATGGCGCGTTCGCCACCCTTGACGGCGACATACATCAGGCAGCCTCCTCGGTTTCGATCAGCACACGGGTGCTGCGCGGCAGGCCGATCACTTCCCCGCCCGCGGCGAAGAAGCAGTCCAGGCCACGGGGAAAGGCGCTGCGCGCCTGGCGCTGCTGCCAGAACGAGGCCGGCAGCGGCAGACTGACACTGCGCACGTCCTTGATACCCGGACCGCGCCAGCGCAAGGCCGGGCCGGCGTGCAGATCAGCCAACTGGATCAGCAGCGTGCAGGATTGATCCGGGTAGCGTTCGCTGCCATTGTCGAAGTCCGACAGATCATCCAGCTCGCGCTCGTCGAGCAGGGCGAACAGGGCGATCTCGCGCTCGGCGACGATCGGGCAGCCGCAGTGGAAGGCCAGGTTGGCGCGGATCAGCGGCGTATCGAAGCGCGGCGCCAGCCATAGCGGCGTGTCGCTGTCGAGAAAGGCCAGGCACAGGCCATAGGTGGCCGGGGCCAGGTCGCCCAGGGCGTGGGCGCGGTCCATGGCGCGTGGCAGACCCGGTTCGGCAAGGGCGCCGAGGGCGGCGCGGAAGCTGACCTGGGCATCGAGCACCGGGTCGTCGAAAGCCGGTTGCAGCCAGTGCGAGCTGTGCGGCGTAGTCATCAATCCTCTCCTCTGACCAGGGTGAAGAATTCCACCTGGGTGGTGGCGCTGCGCGCGGCCCGGGCCAGGCGCTGCTCGCGCTGCTGGCGAGCTATGGGTTCGATCAGCTCACTGAGCCAGCGCGCCTGGTCGCTGCCCTGCAGGTGGGCGTCGGCCAGGGCGGCCAGTTCGGCGCGGCGCTTGTCGCGGCCGGCCAGGTAGCTGTAGCCGGTGCGGCCGTCGGCCAGGCGCACCACGCAGCGGGTCACGGTCATCTCGCCCAGGTTGAAGGCGCTGCCGGTGCCGCCCATGCGTCCGCGCACCAGGGTCATGCCCACCTCGGGAGCGCGGATCAGCTGGTAGGCGCTGTCCTTCAGCGCCGCCTCGTGGGCATCGAGGGCGCTGCCGGCACGGGCCAGCACGCCCATCCAGCGCTGGCGCGCGGCGATGTTCGGGTCGGTTTCGTTCATGCGGGTCTCCATCAGGTCGCTACCTGGTACTGGAAGCGGTCGGCGCGGCTGCTGGACTGCGCCAGCTCTACCGCCCGACCAGCGGGATCGCGGGACAAAGTGAGCACGCTGAGCAGCGGCGCGTGGCGTGGCATCAGCAAGTGCGCCGCCTCTTCGCGGCTGGGAAGGCGCGCGCCGATCAGGCTGAAGGTGCGCGTCAGCGGCAGGTCGCGCTCGGCCAGGTGCTGGCGCAGCGAACCGCCCTGGTAGTCAGCCAACTGTGGTGCCAGGCTGGCGCAGAAGCGGTGGCGGATCAGGCTCAGCGGCTGCCCCTCGAGCAGGCGCAGGGTGGTCAGCTCGATCAGCTCGCTGCCGTCGGGCAGTTGCAGGTGGCGGCATTCCTCGGTGCTGCCAGTGCGGCGCAGGCGCTCGATCAGCCTGGCCTCGACACGGTGGCCGAGCGCCGACAGCGACTGGCTGAAGGCACTGCCCGCTTCCACCGGGTACACCAGTGGCTTGGCCAGCACCTGGGTGCCCTTGCCCTGGCGGCGCAGCAGGCGGCCTTCGAGCACCAGCTCGTCCACCGCGCGGCGCAGGGTGTGGCGGTTGACGGAAAAGCGCGCGGCCAGTTGCATCTCGCCCGGCAGGTAGTCGCCCGGGCTCATGCGCTGCACGTCTTCGCGCAGCACGGCGGCCAGCTCGCGGTACAGCGGTTCGCTTTGTCTAGACAAGTTCATCGTTTGAAAAGGGCGCACGCAGGCGCCCTCCTCCTCCTTCAGATAAAGAGCTTGCGCAGGCGCTGGGATAGGATGTCGATGGCGCTCACCACCAGGATGATCACGATCAGCAGGGCGCAGGTCTGGGCGAACTGGAAGCCGCGAATCGCCTCCCAGAGGATCACCCCGATGCCGCCGGCGCCAACCATGCCGACCACCGTGGCCGAGCGCACGTTGGACTCGAAGCGGTACAGCGAGTAGGAAATCCACAGCGGCAGCACCTGCGGGATGACGCCAAAGATCACCTCCTGCAGGGCACTGGCGCCGGTGGCGCGCACGCCCTCGACCGGACCCGGATCGATGGCCTCGACCGCCTCGGCGAACAGCTTGGCCAGCACCCCCGTGGTGCTGATGAACAGCGCCAGCACGCCGGCGAAGGGACCGAGCCCGACCGCGACGACGAAGAGCATGGCGAAGACCATTTCGTTGATCGAACGGCAGGCATCCATCACCCGGCGTACCGGCTGGTACACCCACCAGGGCACGATGTTCTCGGAACAGAGGATGCCCAGCGGAATGGCGCAGAGAATGGCCAGCACCGTGCCCCACAGGGCGATCTGCACGGTGACCACCATTTCCTTGAGGTAGTGCCGCCAGTTGCTGAAATCCGGCGGGAAGAAGTCGGCGGCGAAAGTGGCCATGTTGCCGGCATCGCGCACCAGCGCCAGCGGGTTCATTTCCGCACCCCGCCAGGACCAGGCGAGCACGGCGAAGAACAGGCCCCAGCCGATCAGTTGCAGCCAGCTGCGTTTGCTATCGACGGTCGGGGTATGGGTGGTCAAAGTGGTCATCAAGGTATCTCGGGGAAAACGACTGCAGTCAGCCCCTCGGTCGATACCGAGGGGCTGCCAGGATCAACCGGCGCTGGCGCCGCCCTGCTTCTCACGCTCTGCCATGCGCTGCTCGAGCTTGGCCAGCTCGGCGTCCAGCTCCTTGAGCTGAGCCTGCTTGTCGGCGTCCTTGAGCTTGTCGTTGTTGGCCACTTCGGTGCGCTTCTTGAACAGCTCGAGCTGACGAATCGGCAGCAGCTGGTCGTTGTCCGAAGGCTTGAACTGGCCCCACTGCAGGCCCTCGAGCACCTTCTTCTCTTCCGGCTTGGCGCCGTAGGTCATGAAGAAGTTGCGCAGCTTGTCGCGGGTTTCCTGCGGCAGGTTCTTGCGCCAGACGATGGGATCGGAGGGGATCAGCGGCGATTGCCAGATCACCTTGAGCTGCGCGGCCTTGTCCGGCGCGGTCACTTCCAGACGCTCCATGCCCTCGCTGTTGAAGGTGCCGACATCGACCTGCTTGTTGGCCACCGACAGCGCGTTGACCTCATGGCTGCCGTTGAGCGAGCGCTTGAAGATCTTGCCGGCGTCGGCGTTGTTCTGGGCGAACACGTAGTAACCGGGCACCAGATAGCCGGAGGTGGAGTTGGGGTCGCCGTTGGCGAAGGTCAGGCTCGAAGCGTTCTTGAGCATGTCCTCGACCGAGTCGATCGGGCTGTCCTTGTGCGCCACCAGCAGGCTGTAGTAGCCCTGAGCGCCATTGGCCGCCACGGTCTGGGCGAAGATCTCGCCGCCGGCGCGGTCCACCGCTTCCATAGCCGACTTGTTGCCGTACCAGGCCACATCGACCTTGTCGAAGCGCATGCCCTGGATGATCCCGGCATAGTCAGGCGCGAAGAAGGCGTTGATCTTCACCCCGGTCTGCTTGCTCATGTCGGCCAGGAAGGGATCCCACATGGCCTTGAGGTTCTGCGAGGACTCGGTGGAGATGATGCCGAAGTTGAGTTCCTCGGCGGCCTGGACCGAGCCCAGCAGGGAACCGGTAACGAGCGCAGAGGCAGCCAGCACCTGGCCGATGCGTTTGAACATGGAGCACACTCCTGTTGCTAGTTGGCGTTGGTTTTTCGAATGAGGAAAGTGACGTCAGGCCTTGGCCAGCGTCAGCGGACGCTCCACGGCACGCGGGCGCTGCCCTTGCGGCAGCAGCAGGCTGATATCGAGATCACCGCCGTAGAGGTCGTTGAGGAAATCGGGATTGAAGCTTTCGGTGGGGCCGTCGAAATGAATGCGCCCGCCCTTGAGCGCCACGGCGCGCTGGCAATAGCGCACCGCGTAGTCGACCTGATGCAGGGTCACCACCACGGTCTTGCCATCGCGACGATTAATGTCGGCGAGAATTTCCATCACCTTGCGCGCCGACTCCGGGTCGAGCGAGGCGATCGGTTCGTCGGCAAGGATCACTTCGGCCTGCTGGCACAGCGCGCGGGCGATGGCCACGCGCTGTTGCTGGCCGCCGGACAGAGTGGAGGCGCGCTGCGCAGCGAACTCGGCCAGGCCGACGCGCTCCAGCGCCTGCATGGCGCGCTGTTTCTCCTCGGCGTTGAACAGGCTGAGACTGCCGCGCCAGCGCGGCATGCGGCCCAGGCCACCGAGCAGCACGTTCTGCAGCACGCTGAGGCGACCGACCAGATTGAACTGCTGGAAGATGTAGCCGATATCGGCGCGCTGGCGACGCACGTCGCCATTGAGGCGGCCATCAGCCTGGACCTGGCGCCCGAGCACTTCGATACTGCCGGCATCGCCGCGGGCCAGTCCGGCCAGATGTCGCAGCAGGGTCGACTTGCCCGAGCCCGATGCGCCGATCAGCGCCACCATCTCGCCCGGCTGTACCGAAAGCGCCAGGTCGAACAGCGCCTGTTTACGGCCGAAGCTCTTGTTCAGACGGTCGACTCGAATCGCTGCGCTCATATGCTGGCCCTCTACTATCATCAATGATCAGAAGGCGAAGCGACCGCCATCTGGTGTAGACCACGGTAGGCAGGTTCCATGTCAGAGCGGTTAAATGCAGGTGACGATTGGATGAAAGCGCTGGAATTTTTTCCGATGACAGGCGTCGAAGTGGACGCTAGTGCCAATTGCTACTCATTTCTGACGATCGGTGCTGGCACAACGCCCCTATATCGATCACAATCTGCCACGTATTTGGCGTCAAGGAACTGTTCAGACGACCCACGGGTCGTAATGACGCAGAACGCGATACTGGTTGAACGGCTAGTGCGAAAGACGGTCAAACCGGTGACAATCTCGACACTGACTACCAGTATCGCTCCCTGAACTAACCGGTAATGTATGCGCCCTATGAAACAGGCTATTTACTCCAGCCGTACGGCTGACAAATTTGTCGTTCGCTTGCCAGATGGCATGCGTGAGCGTATTGCTGACGTAGCACGCAACCATCACCGCAGTATGAATTCGGAAATCATCGCCCGTCTGGAGCAGAGCATGCTTCAGGAAGGTGCTCTGGATGACGACCTCAGTCTGCGTCTCGACAGCCCCGAACTGAGCCTCCATGAGCGTGAATTGCTGCAGCGTTTTCGTCAGTTGTCGCGCCGTCAGCAGAACGCGCTGGTTGCTCTGATCGCCCACGACGTGGAAATGGCCGCCGAAGAAGCCTGAGGCGAGCCCATTAAAAAACCGGCCTAGAGCCGGTTTTTTTATTCCTGCCATATTTGCCAGCGGCACTGCCGGGCAATATTGGCGAAGCGCGGAGCGAACTCCGCGCCTTCGTCAGCCAACGAAGCTGAGCAGTACCCCCGCCGCTACGGCAGAGCCGATCACCCCGGCCACGTTCGGCCCCATGGCATGCATCAGCAGGAAATTCTGCGGGTTGGCCTCCAGGCCGACCTTGTTCGACACCCTTGCCGCCATCGGCACCGCCGATACACCTGCCGAACCGATCAGCGGGTTGACCTTGTTGCTGCTGAACAGGTTCATCAGCTTGGCCATCAGCACCCCGGCTGCGGTGCCGGCGCAGAACGCCACCATGCCCAGCATCAGGATGCCGAGGGTCTTGAGCTGCAGGAAGGCCTCGGCCGACAGCTTGGAGCCCACGGTCAGGCCGAGGAAGATGGTGACGATGTTGATCAGCGCGTTGCGCGAGGTGTCGGCCAGGCGCTCGACCACACCAGCCTCACGCAGCAGGTTGCCGAGGGCGAACATGCCGATCAGTGGCGCGGCATCGGGCAGCAGCAGGCCGACCAGGATGCACAGCACGATGGGGAAGATGATCTTCTCGGTCTGCCCCACCGGACGCAGTTGCTGCATGACGATGGCGCGTTCTTCCTTGCTGGTCAGCGCACGCATGATCGGCGGTTGCAGCAGCGGTACCAGCGCCATATAGGCATAGGCCGCCACGGCGATGGGGCCGAGCAGATCGGGCGCCAGCTTGGAGGTGACGAAAATCGAGGTCGGCCCGTCCGCACCGCCGATGATGGCGATGGACGCCGCCTCCTTGAGCGTGAACTCCATGCCGGGAATGCCCAGCGCGGTGATCGCCAGCGCGCCGAGCAGAGTGCCGAAAATGCCGAACTGCGCAGCGGCGCCAAGCAGCAGCGTCTTCGGATTGGCCAGCATCGGGCCGAAGTCGGTCATGGCGCCGACGCCGAGGAAGATCAGCAACGGGAAGATGCTGGTCGGCAGGCCCACCTCATAGATCAGGTGCAGGAAGCCGGCACCTTCGGCCATGTTGGCCACCGGGATGTTCGACAGCAGCCCACCGAACCCGATGGGCACCAACAGCAGGGGTTCGAAGCCCTTTTTGATGGCCAGGTAGATCAGCAGCAGGCACACCGCGATCATGAACGCCTGGCCAGGCTCCAGATGGTACAGACCGGTGCTCTGCCAGAGCTTGAGCAGCTTTTCCATGGTGCGCTCCTCAGCCGATGGTCAGCAGGCTGTCGCCCACCGCCACCGCATCACCAACCTTGACGTTGACGGCGCCGACGGTACCGGCCCTGAAGGCGCGGATCTCGGTTTCCATCTTCATCGCTTCGAGGATGATCACCAGTTGGCCCTCCTCCACGGCTTGGCCAGGCTGCACCAGTACCTTGAAGATATTGCCGGCCAGCGGCGCCGCCTGCGGCTCGCCACCGCCCGCTGCGACCGGGGCCGCGGCCGGCGCGGCGCTCGCTGCGCCACCGACAGGCTTGATGCCTTCGATGTCGCCACCTTCGCTGACCTGCACGACGAACGACTTGCCATTGACTTCGACGGTATAAACCTCGGGCTTGCCGGCCTCGCGAGCCGGAGTTTCCTTGCCGGTCGGCGCCGGCTCGAAGGCTGCCGGGTTGCCACGGTTTTCCAGGAATTTCAGGCCGATCTGCGGGAACAGCGCGTAGGTCAGCACGTCGTCGATCTCGTCGGCGGCCAGCTTGATGCCCTTCTCCTGGGCGATGCCCTTGAGTTCGGCGGTCAGCTTGTCCATCTCGGCATCGAGCAGATCGGCGGGGCGGCAGGTGATGGCTTCGCTGCCGTCAAGTACACGAGCCTGCAGCTCGGCATTGAATGGCGCGGGCGCGGCACCGTACTCGCCCTTGAGCACACCGGCGGTTTCCTTGGTGATGGATTTGTAGCGCTCGCCGGTGAGCACGTTGATCACCGCCTGGGTGCCGACGATCTGCGAGGTCGGGGTCACCAGCGGGATGAAGCCGAGGTCTTCGCGCACGCGCGGGATCTCGGCCAGCACCTGGTCGAACTTGTCCTGGGCGCCCTGCTCTTTGAGCTGGCTTTCCATGTTGGTGAGCATGCCGCCCGGCACCTGGGCGACCAGGATGCGCGAATCGACCCCCTTGAGGTTGCCTTCGAACTTCGCGTACTTCTTGCGCACCTCGCGGAAGTACGCGGCGATTTCCTCCAGCAGCTCCAGGTTGAGCCCGGTGTCGCGCTCGGTGCCCTGGAACATGGCCACCACCGACTCGGTCGGCGAATGACCGTAGGTCATCGACAGCGAGGAGATGGCGGTGTCGACATTGTCGATACCGGCTTCCACTGCCTTGAGAATCGCCACGGACGACAGCCCCGCGGTAGCGTGGCATTGCATATGGATCGGAATGGCAAGGCTGGCCTTCAGGCGCGAGACCAATTCGAAGGCGGTGTACGGGGTGAGGATACCCGCCATGTCCTTGATGGCCACCGAGTCGGCGCCCATGTCTTCGATCTGCTTGGCCAGATCGACCCACATGTCCAGGGTATGCACAGGGCTGGTGGTATAGGAAATGGTGCCCTGGGCATGCTTGCCCTGCTGCTTGACGGCCTTGAGCGCGGTTCCCAGGTTGCGCGGATCGTTCATCGCATCGAACACGCGGAACACGTCGACGCCGTTGACCGCGGCACGCTCGACGAATTTCTCCACCACGTCGTCGGCGTAGTGCCGGTAGCCCAGCAGGTTCTGCCCACGCAGCAGCATCTGCTGACGGGTGTTGGGCATCGCCTTCTTCAGCTCGCGGATGCGCTCCCAGGGGTCTTCGCCCAGATAACGAATGCAGGCATCGAAGGTGGCGCCGCCCCAGGACTCCACCGACCAGAAGCCGACCTGATCGAGCTTGGCCGCGATCGGCAGCATGTCTTCCAGGCGCACTCGGGTGGCCAGGATGGATTGGTGGGCGTCACGCAGCACCACATCGGTGATCCCGAGTGCTTGTTTAACGGCAGTCATACAGGTACTCCCTTTGAACCTGATCAACCGCGACGCGCGCGGTGCTGGGCAATAGCGGATTGGATGGCGGCCAGCGTTTCGGCGTCCGGCTCATGGCTGACCGACTGGGTACTGGACCTTGGAGAGGAGATGGCAGGGGCTGGAACAGGCGGGGCGAAAGTCGCGATCAGGCGCGACATCAGGCTGACCACACCCACCAGCAACACCAGAAAGACAAATACGAAACCCATGCCGAACAGCATGAGTTCGACACCCTCGAGCAGCAGTTCACTGGGGGTCATCTTGGCTCCTTTGGCCAGCAGCTCGCAGGCTGCATTCATTATTGATCAGGAGCGCCCAGGGTCAGCGCCCGGGCAAAGCTGCCGAACCTTAGCCTGAAACAAGCGTTTGAGGCAAACACCAAACAGCTCGAACCGACCATTTATGTAGTGGCTTTTTCACAACCACTACCAAAGAAGGGGCATGGCTCTGCGAGAGGGCTCTCAGGAGGCCGAGCGCACACCGGTATCAACCGCGGGTGCCAGCGCCAGAAGCTGCTTGAAATGACGGGTCTCATCGCCCGGAGTGCGCCCGAACAACCGCTTGAATTCCCGGCTGAACTGCGACGGGCTCTCGTAGCCGACGCGCTGCGCCGCACTGATCGCACTCATGTCGTTGCGAATCATCAGCAGACGCGCCTGATGCAGACGTATGGCCTTGAGGTACTGCAAGGGCGAGCGACTGGTCATCGCCTTGAAGTGCACATGGAAGGCCGGCACGCTCATGCTGGCGATTTCCGCCAGCGAAGGCACATCGAGCGACTCCTGATAATCGCGGTGAATTCGCTGCAGAACCCGCGCAATACGGCCGAAATGGCTGTTCTGCGCCAGGGTCGCACGCAGGCCGCAGCCCTGCTCGCCCTGCAGCACACGAAAAACAATCTCGCGCATGATCGATGGACCGAGCAGACGCACCTCGTCGGGGTCGGCCAGCGCTTCCAGCAGACGCAGCGTGGCGTCGCTCAGGCGTGCATCCATGGGGCTGGAATAGAGCGTTGCCGGCTCGGCAGCCTGAGGCTCGTCCAGCTCCATCGCCAACTCGGCCACCAGCAGCGGATCGACCCGCAGCGCTACGCCCAGCATGGGCTCTTCGGCACTGGCCTCGGTTTCGATGGAAAAAGGCAACGGCAGCGCCAGCACCAGGTAATGCTGCGCATCGTAGACGTAGAGCGTGCCATCGTGCAGCCCGCGCTTGCGCCCCTGGATCACGATGACGATGCTCGGCTCATACAGCGCAGGCGTCACGGGAAGCGGCCGGTTGGAACGCATGAAGGTGACCCCGTCCAACTGCGCCGCGGTATAGCCCTCCTCAGGTGCGAGCCGCAGCATCAACTCGACCATACGCTGCTTCATGCTCTCGGGTGTCGTTGTCATGACTCGGGTATCGGCTCGGGCTGAACACTGGGGCATTTAAGAAGCATTCAATAGAAACAGGCAATATCCAAAGAGTAACCGGACTTAGCGACCATCCACCCCCCGCCTAGCATGGAGTCTCCCAACAACAGTGGAGATCGCCATGAGCAAGGTCATCCTGATCACCGGTGCCAGCAGCGGCATCGGCGAAGCCATCGCCAGACATCTCGCAAGCCTGGGCCACAAAGTCGTACTGGGAGCGCGGCGCATCGATCGCCTGCAGGCACTGGTAGAAGAACTGCAGGCCCAGGGCCAACAGGCCTCCTGCCGCACTCTCGATGTCAGCCAACTGCACGACATGCAGGCTTTCATCGAGCATGCCGAAGCGCATCACGGCGCCGTCGACGTAATCATCAACAACGCCGGCGTGATGCCGCTGTCGCCGCTCGATGCCCTGAAGGTGGATGAGTGGAACCGCATGATCGACGTGAACATACGTGGCGTGCTGCACGGTATCGCCGCCGTGCTGCCGGGCATGCAGGCGCGCGGGCGCGGCCAGGTGATCAATATCGCCTCGATCGGCGCCCATGCCGTATCGCCGACCGCCGCGGTCTATTGCGCGACCAAATACGCGGTCTGGGCCATTTCCGAGGGGCTGCGCCTGGAGAACGAGCGTATCCGCGTCACCACCATCTGCCCGGGCGTGGTCGAGTCCGAGCTGGCCGACAGCATCACCGATGCCAGCGCCCGCGATGCGATGCAGGCCTTCCGCCGTATCGCCATCACACCGGATGCCATCGCCCGCGCGGTGGCTTATGCAGTCGAACAGCCGGACGACGTCGACGTCAGCGAAGTCATCGTGCGCCCGACCGCCAGCCCTTATTGATGGAGGTGAATATGCCAGCGAAGAACAGCCTGGCGGCGCTGCTGATCAGCGGCGCCCTGCTACCCGGCGCGGCCAGCGCGGAAGCGGGAAACCCACATCCCTACGTGGGCATGTGGGTAACGGACGATGGCCATGTCCGCCATGAGCTATTGGCCAACGGCCGTTATGACGAGGCACGTGGCAACCGCGAAAGCGCCTACCAGGGCAGCTACCGAGTCACCGGCAACCACATCGATTACGTCGACGACACCGGCTTTACCGCTGACGGCGAGTTCATCGACGACGTGCTCTACCACGGCGGCATGGTGCTGCGCCGCAAGAGCACTGCAACTGACGAGTAAGGCAACCCACCAGTCAAGGAAAGAAGCTTATGAACATGCAAAAAACTGTCGCCGCGCTACTGCTCAGCGTCTCGCTCTGCCTGCCGACCTGGGCAAGTGACAACACCGCGGCCAATCAGGCCCTGATTCAGAAAGCCTTCGATGATTGGCGCGCCGGCCAGGGCGGCATCTTCCAGTTGCTAGCCGATGATGCCGTCTGGGTCGTGGCCGGCAGCAGCCCGTATTCCGGGACTTACCGCACGCGCAAGGCGTTCATGGAAGATGCAGTCAAACCCATCACCGACAAACTGGCCACGCCCATCGTGCCCACCGTCCGCCAGATCGTGGCGCAGGGGCCTCACGTGGTCGTGCATTGGGATGGCCAGGCGACCGCCAAGGACGGCAGTCGCTACGAAAACAGTTACTCCTGGCACATGCAACTGGAGAATGGCCGGATCACGCGGGTCACGGCCTTTCTCGATACCTGGCGACTGGTGCAGTTGATGGAGTGATCTAGAGGAGGAAGATCGACGCCAGCCCCAGGAAGATGAAGAAGCCACCGCTGTCGGTCATGGCCGTGATCATCACACTGGCCCCCATGGCCGGGTCGCGCCCCAGGCGCGCCAGGGTCATGGGAATCAACACCCCCATCAGCGCCGCCAGCAGCAGGTTGAGGGTCATCGCCGCGGTCATCACCACACCCAGCGACCAGCTGCCGTAAAGCCCGTAGGCTACGGCACCGATCACACCACCCCAGAGGATGCCGTTGATCAGGGAAACCCCAAGCTCCTTGCGCAGCAGGCGTTTGGTATTGCCCGTGCCCACCTGATCCAGCGCCATGGCGCGCACGATCATGGTGATGGTCTGGTTGCCGGAGTTGCCACCGATACCGGCGACGATGGGCATCAGCGCCGCCAGGGCCACCAGCTTCTCGATCGAGCCCTCGAACAGGCCGATCACCCGCGAGGCGAGGAATGCGGTGACTAGGTTGATCGCCAGCCAGGCCCAGCGGTTGCGCACCGACTTCCACACCGAGGCGAAGATATCTTCCTCCTCGCGCAGACCGGCCATGTTCAACACTTCGCTTTCGCTTTCCTCACGGATCAGGTCGACCATCTCGTCGATGGTCAGACGGCCGATCAGCTTGCCGTTCTTGTCCACTACCGGGGCGGAAATCAGGTCGTAACGTTCGAAAGCCTGAGCGGCGTCGTAAGCGTCCTCGTCAGGGTGGAAGCTCACCGGATCATCGGCCATCACCTCGCCGACCTGCTTTTCCGGATCGTTGACCAGCAGACGCTTGATCGGCAGCACACCTTTGAGCACGCCGTCGTAATCGACCACGAACAGTTTGTCGGTATGCCCTGGCAGCTCCTTGAGACGACGCAGGTAGCGCAGCACCACTTCCAGGCTGACGTCCTCACGGATGGTGACCATCTCGAAGTCCATCAGCGCACCGACCTGATCCTCCTCATAGGACAGGGCAGAACGCACACGCTCACGCTGCTGAGCATCGAGCGTTTCCATGAGCTCATGGACGACGTCTCGCGGCAGCTCAGGCGCCAGGTCAGCGAGTTCGTCCGCGTCGAGATCCTTGGCCGCGGCGAGAATCTCATGATCGTCCATGTCGGCGATCAGGGTTTCGCGTACCGCGTCGGAGACTTCCAGCAGGATGTCGCCGTCACGCTCGGCCTTGACCAGTTGCCAGACGGTCAGACGCTCATCGAGCGGCAGGGCTTCGAGGATATGGGCGATATCCGCAGGGTGCAGGTCTTCGAGCTTGCGCTGCAGCTCGGCGAGATTCTGCCGATGAACCAGGTTCTCTACCCGGTCGTGATGCTGGCCTTCCTGACGATGAGTCAGATCTTCGACCAACTTGTGCCGATGCAGCAGTTCGATCACCTGGGCCAGGCGATCCTGCAAGCTCTCTTGCGGCTTTTTGGCTTCTACTTCAGTCATAGCGCGCTCCACCCCCAGTTGGCGGGCACGCCAAAGGGGATCAATCAGGTCTTACACGATTGTGCGAGGGGAGTATTGAGTAACTACTGGGTAAGTCCATGGTGGTATTCCACAAGCCCCGGCGGGGCTGACGCGGCGAATGATAACACCGCAATACAGCTTTGTACGTGACAAAAGCGCGGCAAGAACAACTGCTTGCATCGCAAACTTCAATCTCGCATGCAACCTGATCATGCGACGCCAGCCATATGCGCCAGGACACCCTGGCACATGAGAAAAAACGGTCTAACCTGAGACATACACCGTCACGGAGGACGACTCATGCGAGGATTGCACTTCACAGCACTGTGCGCCGCCACATTGCTCATCCCCATTCAGGACAGCTCGGCCAGCAGTGTGTTCCGCTGCGTGGATGGTACAGGCCATGTCACCTTCACCCGTCACGGTTGCCCCAGCGATCAGCAACAGCACCTGCAGGACGCACGCAACCACACCCCCAGCAGCGGCAAGGCCATCCCACTGGCCACTCCCGACAGACGCAAGGCAACGGCACCTGCGAGCTCGGCTGAACTGGTGATAGTCGGCCAGCAGAACGATGGTTGCGGCAATTTGCTCAGCAGCAGCGAGAAACGCCAGGCGATCATCCGCAAGGAAATCCGCGCAGGCCTCAGCCGCGCCGACGTGGAAAGCAGCCTGGGCAAGCCGGACAGAGTCACGAGCAGCAATGGACAGCAGCGCTATCACTACCGCGAAAAACGCAAAGGCGGCAGCAGCCGGCAGATCAGCTTCGACGCAGCCGGCTGCGTGAAAAAATGACCCACAAAGAAAAAGGGCCTGCATCACTGCAGGCCCTTTCGGTATGGCGGACTCAGGAGGATTCGAACCTCCGACCGCTCGGTTCGTAGCCGAGTACTCTATCCAGCTGAGCTATGAGTCCGTTACAGATGACTCGAAAGCTACTGCGCTTGGTTATGCTTCGTTGAAACCGAACTCAAAATGCTCATTTAGAAAACTAAACTGCGCTTCATCGTTCGCTTTCGCCTTGCCTACCCTTCGCTCGCTACGCTTTCGTGCGATCTTATGGCGCTTTTAGACCAGATCGCCGCTGGTTGAAGCATGGCGCTGCATCGCTGCAATGCCATTTAATATGGCGGACTCAGGAGGATTCGAACCTCCGACCGCTCGGTTCGTAGCCGAGTACTCTATCCAGCTGAGCTATGAGTCCGTTACAGATCACACTCCAGGCAGCGCCTTGCGTGCAATCTTATGGTGTTTTTAGACCAGACCACCACTGGCTGAAACAAAATGGCTTGCAGCAATGCAAGCCATTGAATATGGCGGACTCAGGAGGATTCGAACCTCCGACCGCTCGGTTCGTAGCCGAGTACTCTATCCAGCTGAGCTATGAGTCCACTCTTTGGTGCTTTTAGACCAGATCACCTCTGGTTGATTCGCCAGCCTGGGTAACCCCGGCTCGCTGAATAATGGCGGAGAAGGGGGGATTCGAACCCCCGACACCCTTTTGAGGTGTACTCCCTTAGCAGGGGAGCGCCTTCGGCCACTCGGCCACCTCTCCGCAACACGGGGCGCATGATAACCATGTTTTCCCCGTTTGCAAACAAAAATTTGTAGAAAAATTAGTGGCTTGGTTCGTCACCCTTCTCTTTCTGGATGCGCTGGTAGATTTCTTCACGGTGTACGGCAACCTCTTTCGGCGCATTGACGCCAATGCGCACCTGGTTACCTTTCACACCCAACACGGTGACAGTCACTTCATCACCGACCATCAGGGTCTCTCCGACCCGGCGAGTCAGAATAAGCATTCCTTTCTCCTCAACGGATTACATTTTTCAGGACAACAGTCTGCAAAAAAAAATGGTGCCGACCTGCGCCTTTATCAAGTCCGCAAGCCTCCACCCAAGTATTGACCAGCCTGCGTAGAAAGAAAGTTCCCGCATACCAGTCAAAAAGACGAAAGGCGCGGAACCTGCCGCGCCTTTCGGATCAGTCGAATCAGTCGCCCTGTCGGGCCGGGGCATCCAGCTCGAAGGCAGTATGCAGTGCGCGCACCGCCAGCTCCAGATACTTCTCTTCGATGACCACAGATACCTTGATCTCGGAGGTGGAGATCATCTGGATATTGATGGTCTCCTTGGCCAGCGCTTCGAACATGCGGCTGGCGACACCGGCGTGGGAACGCATGCCGACACCCACGATGGACACCTTGGCGATGTTGGTATCGCCCACGACTTCACGGGCACCCAGCTCGTCAGCGGTCTTCTGCAGCACGCCCAGGGCGTTGTTGTAGTCGTTGCGGTGCACGGTGAAGGTAAAATCGGTGGTGTTATCGTGCGAGACGTTCTGCACGATCATGTCCACTTCGATATTCGCGGCGCTGATCGGGCCGAGAATCTTGAAGGCGATGCCGGGGATATCCGGTACCCCACGGATGGTCAGCTTGGCTTCGTCGCGGTTGAAAGCGATGCCGGAAATGATCGGCTGTTCCATGGATTCCTCTTCATCAAGGGTAATGAGGGTGCCCGGCCCCTCCTGAAAGCTGTGCAGGACGCGCAGCGGGACGTTGTACTTGCCGGCAAATTCGACCGAACGAATCTGCAACACCTTGGAACCGAGGCTGGCCATTTCCAGCATCTCTTCGAAGGTGATCTTTTCCAGGCGCTGAGCCTTGGGCACCACACGCGGGTCGGTGGTGTAAACGCCATCGACATCGGTGTAGATCTGGCACTCGTCGGCTTTCAGCGCCGCAGCCAGAGCCACGCCGGTGGTATCGGAGCCGCCGCGCCCGAGGGTGGTAATATTGCCGTGCTCGTCGACGCCCTGGAAGCCGGCGACCACGACGACGCGACCAGCCTTGAGCTCGGCGCGAATCTTCTGATCATCGATCTGCAGAATGCGCGCCTTGTTGTGCGCACTGTCGGTGAGAATACGCACCTGGTTGCCGGTGTAGGACACCGCCGGCACACCGCGCTTGATCAGCGCCATGGCCAACAGGGCAATGGTCACCTGCTCACCGGTAGACACCATCACATCCAGCTCACGTGCAACCGGCTCGCCATCGGTGATCTGTTTGGCCAGATCGATCAGGCGGTTGGTTTCGCCGCTCATGGCGGAAACCACGACGACGATGTCGTCACCGTTCTCGCGGAACTTCTTCACCTTGTCGGCCACCTGCGCGATGCGCTCGATGGTGCCGACGGATGTGCCCCCAAACTTCTGTACGATCAAAGCCATTTCAAAAAGCCGCCTGAATCCTCGAAGGGCGCCCATTAAACCCGCATCGGGTCATACTGCCAAGGCCCGCCGGACGCACTGCGGGCCCCGCTTTCTCGCTCGTTACGAAGCTTGCTCGACCAGAGTAGCGGCCAGAGCCAGGGCTTCATCCAGTTTGCCGGCATCAACGCCGCCGCCCTGAGCCATGTCCGGGCGACCGCCGCCCTTGCCGCCCACCACCGCAGCGGCCTGACGCATCAGGTCGCCAGCCTTGAGCTTGGCAGTCAGATCCTGGGTCACACCGGCGACCAGCACCACCTTCTCGTCGAACACGCCGCCAAGCAGAATCACGGCGCTGCCCAGCTTGTTCTTCAGTTGATCGACCAGCGCCAGCAGCGCCTTGCCATCCAGACCATCGAGACGCGCAGCCAGCACCTTGGTGCCCTTCACGTCCACCGCCGAGCCGGCCAGGTCGTTACCCGCGGCGCTGGCAGCCTTGGCCTTGAGCTGCTCCAGCTCTTTTTCCAGTTGGCGGTTACGCTCGATCAGCGCAGACAGTTTGTCGAGTACGTTGTCGCGGTTGCCCTTGACCAGAGAGGCGGCTTCCTTGAGCTGCTCTTCTGCGCCATTGAGGTAAGCCAGCGCGGCTGCACCGGTGACCGCCTCGATACGACGCACGCCGGCCGCCACGCCACCTTCGCTGACGATCTTGAACAGACCGATGTCGCCGGTACGCGAGACGTGAGTACCGCCGCACAACTCGACGGAGAAGTCGCCGCCCATGCTCAGCACGCGCACCTGATCGCCGTACTTCTCGCCAAACAGCGCCATGGCACCCTTGGCCTTGGCGGTTTCGATATCGGTTTCTTCGGTCTCGACCTTGGAGTTCTTGCGAATCTCGGCGTTGACGATGTCTTCCAGTTGCTTCAGTTGCTCGGGCTTGATCGCCTCGAAGTGGCTGAAGTCGAAGCGCAGGCGCTGACTGTCGACCAGCGAGCCCTTCTGCTGCACGTGATCGCCCAGCACCTGACGCAGCGCGGCGTGCAGCAGGTGAGTCGCCGAGTGGTTCAGCGCAGTAGCCTGGCGCACCTCGGCCTCGACCTCGGCCTTGACGCTGGTACCGACGGAGAGGCCGCCCTTGGTGACCACGCCGTGGTGCAGGAAGGCGCCGCCAGCCTTGGTGGTATCGCGCACGTCGAAACGCACGCCTGCACCTTCCAGATAGCCGCAGTCGCCGATCTGGCCACCGGACTCGGCGTAGAACGGGGTCTGATCCAGCACCACCACGCCCTCCTCGCCTTCGGCGAGGCTGTCGACGGCAGTGCCAGCCTTGAACAGGGCAATGATCTTGCCGCTGCCGCTGGTGCCTTCATAGCCGAGGAAGCGCGTGTCGGCGTCGACCTTGACCAGGGCGTTGTAGTCCATGCCGAAGGCGCTGGCGGAGCGGGCGCGCTCGCGCTGCGCTTCCATTTCACGCTCGAAGCCTTCCTCATCCACCGACAGCTCGCGCTCGCGGGCGATGTCGGCAGTCAGGTCGACCGGGAAACCGTAAGTGTCGTACAGCTTGAACACGAC
The DNA here is from genome assembly GCF_029814935.1 of Pseudomonas sp. GD03919. Taxonomy (NCBI): domain Bacteria; kingdom Pseudomonadati; phylum Pseudomonadota; class Gammaproteobacteria; order Pseudomonadales; family Pseudomonadaceae; genus Pseudomonas; species Pseudomonas sp. GD03919. The sequence continues at coordinate 1,622,732 of NZ_CP104582.1, read as the reverse complement.
ATCGCCCGGGATAACCGAGCCCTGCAGGCCAGCCAGGTCCTGCTCGAGGATCTTTAGGCCCTGCTCCAGGGTCTTGGCGAACTGCTCTTCTTCGGTCTTCAGCACGCGCTCGATGTGCGCCTGCTGCTGCTTGAGTTCAGGGAAAGCTTCGCCCATCTCGGCCACCAGCGCAGCGACGATCTGGTAAAAGAAGCTGCCCTTGGCGCCCAGCTTGTTGCCGTGGCGGCAGGCGCGACGCACGATGCGGCGCAGCACGTAGCCACGGCCTTCGTTGGACGGGGTCACGCCGTCGGCGATCAGGAAGCTGCAGGAACGGATATGGTCGGCGACCACTTTCAGCGAGGCCTGACCTTCATTGGCGCAACCGATGGCCTTGGCCGAAGCGGCCAGCAGGTTCTGGAACAGGTCGATCTCGTAGTTCGAGTTGACGTGCTGCAGCACGGCGCTGATGCGCTCAAGGCCCATACCGGTGTCCACGCTCGGCGCCGGCAGCGGGTGCAATACGCCGTCCGCAGTGCGGTTGAACTGCATGAAGACGTTGTTCCAGATCTCGATGTAGCGGTCGCCATCTTCTTCCGGGCTGCCGGGTGGGCCGCCCCAGATGTGCTCGCCATGGTCGAAGAAGATCTCGGTGCACGGGCCGCACGGGCCAGTGTCGCCCATCGCCCAGAAGTTGTCGGACGCATAGGGCGCGCCCTTGTTGTCGCCGATGCGGATCATGCGCTCGGTGGGGATGCCGACTTCCTTGGTCCAGATATCGTAGGCCTCGTCATCGGTTGCGTAGACGGTGACCCAGAGCTTTTCCTTGGGCAGGTTCAGCCACTTCTCGGAGGTCAGGAATTCCCAGGCGTAATGGATGGCATCACGTTTGAAATAGTCGCCGAAGCTGAAGTTGCCCAGCATTTCGAAGAAGGTGTGGTGACGTGCGGTGTAGCCGACGTTTTCCAGGTCGTTGTGCTTGCCGCCGGCACGCACGCACTTCTGGCTGGTGGTGGCGCGGGTATAGGCGCGCTTTTCCAAACCGAGGAAGCAGTCCTTGAACTGGTTCATACCCGCGTTGGTGAACAGCAGGGTCGGGTCGTTCGCCGGAATCAGCGAGCTGGAAGCGACACGGGTGTGCCCTTTTTCTTCGAAGAAGCTCAGGAAGGCTTCACGGATTTCTGCGCTTTTCATAGGGATATCCACGGAATCAGGCGGCCACGGCAAAGCCGGCGAAGCAGACAAAGTGAAAACGTAGCGAGCGAAGGTCAGGCAAGGCAAAAACCGGCGAGGAAGCGCAGTTTACGAGTTGTAAATGAGCATTCTGATCGGACTCGCGCACGAGCCGGTTTTTAACGCAGCATGACCGAGTGCAGTAGTTTTCACGCAGTCTGCAAAGGGCCGCATTATATCGGGCCTGTCGCCTGCGGCTAGTACCTTGTTGATAGCCGACAGCTATGAACTGCCGGCATCTTGCTCAATGAGAGCGGAAAGCGGCGAACGCCTCGATCACCTGCTCGATTTGCTCGGCGCTGACGTCCAGATGAGTGACCAGACGCAGGCGCGGCGCCGCACTGACGACGATGCCGCGTTCGGCCATAAAGGCCTTGATCTGCCCGGCACGCTCGCCGAGCTGTACGTAGACCATGTTGGTCTGCACCGGCTCGACGCTGTAGCCCAGCCCGGCCAGCGCCTCGCCCAGATGCGCGGCCTTGGCGTGATCCTCGGCCAGGCGCTCGACCTGATGCTGCAGCGCATACAGCCCCGCTGCCGCTAATACCCCGGCCTGGCGCATACCGCCGCCGACCATCTTGCGCAGACGACGCGCCTTGCCGATCAGCGCCGCGCTGCCGCACAGCACCGAACCGACCGGCGCACCGAGCCCCTTGGACAGGCACACCGACACCGAGTCGAAATACTGGGTGATCTCACGCGCCGGCACCCCGAGCTTGACCGCTGCGTTGTACAAACGTGCGCCATCCAGATGCAGGCTCAGACCACGGCGCTGCGTCAACTCACGCGCGGCGGCCAGATAATCGAGCGGCAGCACCTTGCCCTGCATGGTGTTTTCCAGCGCCAGCAGGCGAGTACGGGCGAAGTGGAAGTCGTCCTGCTTGATCGCCGCTTCGACCTTGGCCAGATCCAGCGAGCCGTCGACCTCGCCTTCGATTGGCTGTGGCTGGATGGAACCGAGCACGGCGGCACCGCCACCTTCGTATTTATAGGTGTGCGCCTGCTGGCCGACGATGTACTCGTCACCGCGCTCGCAGTGGGCCATCAGGCCGAGTAGGTTGCTCATGGTGCCGGTGGGCACGAATAGCGCCGCCGCGAAACCCAGCTCATTGGCCAGCCAGGATTCCAGATGATTGACCGTGGGGTCTTCGCCATACACGTCATCGCCCAGTTCAGCCGTCAGCATGGCCTCGCGCATGGCGGCGGTAGGTTGAGTGACGGTGTCGCTACGCAGGTCGATCAGGTGCATGACAGGCTTTCCCGGCAATTGGCGAAAGGCTCATGCTAATGAGGTCGCTCGGGCGGTGAAAGATACAGTTGCGCGATAAAGCCACTTGTCGACACCGTAGCCCGTATGCAATCCGGGGAAAATGTGCCGGTCATCCCCGGATTGCATCCGGGCTACGCCAGACCGGCGCCATCGTCGGGGACGATCAGGATCGCGGCGCGCAGGCCGTTGCTGACCTTGGGATTGGGGAAAATGATCCGCGCGCCCCGCTCCTCCACGATCCAGCGGGTATCGGCGATATCCTCAGCCAGCAGGTAGCCGGGCGCCAGCTCGGTGAAGTTCTCGATATCCGCCGGCAGGTGCAACTGGAAGCTGTCGCTGTGCTTGATGACTTCACGCGAGACCGCAAACAGCTGCATGCCATCGAGCGTGGGCTCGCCGCTGATCACCTCGCGCCCTTCGATCAGCGCATGCAGCGCGTTCTCCAATAGATCGAGATTGACCAGTTCGTTCTGTCCGAAGGCACGGGCCTTGCCCAACTCCAGGGTGAAGGCTTCGGCACCAAGCTGCGCGTAGGTGTAGGCACTGAAGGTGGTCGAGGCCTTGTTCTGCAGCAGCACCGCCTCGATACCGGCAGCGCGCAGGCGCTCCAGCTCGCGGCGAGAATGCGCGCGGCCCTCCTGCCATGGATAGAGGGCGAACTGCTCGATCTTCGAGGCACGAATGGCGGTATGCAGGTCGTAATGCAGGCGCGTGCGGCCGGTGTCCTTGCCGAAGAAGTTGACGGCCAGATGCTCCAGATCGCAGGCCCTGATGGCCTCGAAGCCACTGGATTGCTCGTGACGACCGCTGAACAGGCGGTTAAGGTCCTGCTCGACATAGCGCTCACCGCGGCGCATGGCCTCGGGGTTGCCGAACAGAAAGAGAATGCGTGCAGCCGGATGCAGCTCGTTGCGCGCAATGCCACGCAACAGGCGGTCGAGCAGTTCGATGGGAGCGGTTTCGTTGCCATGGACGCCGGCCGACAGCAGCAGGTCGAGGCCGTTGTCGCGCGCGGCTGGCGGGGTCACCTCCAGCGCGCCTTCATCCAGCCAGCGAAGACGCGTGCCATCGGGCGTCAGTTGAATCTTCGCCGACGGCTCATGGCCGGCCAGGGTCAGTTCAAGCAGTTTGCCGAGGGCAAGCATGGGCACTCCTTGGTTCGCAGCATTTTCGTAGGGTGGGCCGGGCGGCGCTGCGCTTCAGCCCACCAACAACGACCCACCCGGCAAGCTTCAATCAGTGATTGCAGTCCGGGCCATGAACGTGATCGTTTTCATCGGCCAGCGCCGGCTCCATCTCCAGCTGCAGGCTGACCAGATTGGTGGCCTGCGGACGCAGCAGCAAATTGGCGTACTCGGTATCGCCCTCCTCCACGTCGACACCGATCAGCAACTGATCGCCAACGGCCTGTACCCACAATTCCTTGCCCTGCCAGACCACGGCAAAGCGGCTGCAGGAGGTTTCCAGTTGGGTGCCGTCGGTGTCTTCAAGAATCAGTTGCAGCGCGTCGCTCATAAAATCTCCGGGAATCGCGGTTCAGGTTCAGGCTATCTGGAAAGGATAGACCGAGCCCAGTTTAAGGATCTGCGTCAGTTCATCCAATGCCGTGCGGCATTCGGTGAGCAATTGCGGGTCGGCCAGATCGGCTTCGCTGAGGCGGTCGCGGTAATGCTTGTCGACCCAGGCCACCAGGGTGTCGTGCAACGCGTCGCTCATCACCACACCTGGATTGACCGCCGCCAGCTCCTGTTCATTGAGTGCCACGCGCAGGCGCAGGCAAGCCGGGCCACCGCCATTCTGCATGCTCTGCTTGAGGTCGAACACACGCACTTCGCAGATCGGCCCGCCGCTGGCGGTCAATTGCTGCAGGTAGCGCCAGACACTGGCGTTGTTGCGGCACTCTTCCGGCACGATCAGCAACATGCTGCCATCGGCGCGCGTCAGCAGTTGGCTGTTGAACAGGTAGGAGCGCACCGCGTCCTGCACGCTGACGGCCGAGCCCGGCACGCACACGGCCTGGAAGTTGCCGCCACGCCGTGCCAGCTTGTCGCCCAGTTCGGCCAGCACCTTGTCGCTATCAAGGAAGGCGTCCTGGTGATAGAACAGTACCTCACCGTTGCCCACGGCGATCACATCGTTGTGGAACACGCCCTGATCGATCACCGCCGGGTTCTGCTGGGCATAGACCACGCCCGCCTCGCTCAGCCCGTGCAGGCGGGCCACGGCCTGACTGGCCTCCAAAGTCTGTCGCGCCGGGTAGCGCGCCGGCGCCGGATAGCGGGTATCGAAGGCGCTGCGCCCGTAGACGAAAAACTCCACGCCGGCATCGCCATAACCTTTGCAGAAGCGCGTGTGGTTGGCCGCCCCTTCGTCACCGAACTGCATCACCGCCGGCAGCGCCGGATGATGGGCAAAGTGCGCCTTATTGGCGAACATCGCCTGCAACACGCGGCTGGTGGTCGGGTGCTCGATGCTGCGGTGGAACTTGCAGTTGAGGTTGGCGGCAGTGAAGTGCACACGCCCGTCCGCCGTATCGGCGCTGGGGCTGACGGTGCAGGAATTGGCCGTCCACATGCTCGACGCCGAACAGCTCGCCACCAGCAGCGGCATGGCCTCGCGGGCAGCGCGCTGGATCACCTCGGCATCGCTGCCGGTAAAACCCAGGCGCCGCAATTCAGCGACGGCGGGACGCTCCTGCGGGGCCAATACGCCCTGCTTGAAGCCCATGTCCATCAACGCCTTCATTTTCGCCAAACCCTGCCTGGCTGCTTCCCGGGGGTTCGACACGGCCTGGCTGTTGCTCTGCGAGGCGACGTTGCCGTAGGACAGGCCGCCGTAGTTATGCGTCGGCCCGACCAGGCCATCGAAATTCATTTCATAGGCGGCCATCACAGGGTCACTCCCGGCGTCAGGGTCACGGGCAGGACCAGGCTTTCGCTCTCCAGCCCGGCCACCGGGTAGGCACAGTAATCCGCTGCGTAGTAGGCGCTGGCGCGGTGGTTGCCAGAGGCACCGATACCGCCGAAGGGCGCAGTGCTGGCAGCGCCGGTGAGCTGCTTGTTCCAGTTGACGATGCCGGCGCGGCTATGCAGCCAGAACTGTTCGAAGCGCGCTCTGGAGTCCGACAGCAGACCCGCCGCCAGCCCGTAAACCGTGGCGTTGGCCTCGGCGATGGCCGACTCGAAGCTGGCGTAGCGGATCACCTGCAACAGTGGGCCGAAAAACTCCTCATCAGGACGCTCATGCACGGCCGTGACATCGAGGATGCCGGGCGTCAGCAGCGCAGCACCTGCCTGCGGTTGGGTCATCGCCAGCAAGGCCGTGGCGCCCTTGGCGAGCAAGTCCTGCTGCGCCTGCATCAACTGCGCGGCGGCCTGCAGGGAAATCACCGACCCCATGAACGGCGCCGGCTGCTCATCGAAACGCCCCACCCTGAGCTGTCCGGCGACCTGCACCAGACGCGCCAGCAGCGCATCGCCCCACACCCCTTGCGGCACCAGCAGGCGCCGTGCGCAGGTACAGCGTTGACCAGTTGAGATAAACGCAGACTGGATTATGGTGTACACGGCAGCGTCGACATCGGCCACCTGATCGACGATCAGCGGGTTGTTACCCCCCATCTCCAGCGCCAGGATCTTCTCCGGACGCCCGGCGAACTGCGCGTGCAGCAGGTTGCCGGTGCGGCTGGAACCGGTAAAGAACAGCCCGTCGATACCGGAGTGGCCGGCCAGGGCGACGCCGGTTTCACGGCCACCCTGTAGCAGGCTGAGCACACCTTCGGGCAGGCCGGCCTCGATCCAGCATTGCACGGTCAGCTCGGCCACCTTGGGCGTCAGCTCGCTGGGTTTGAACAGCACGCAGTTGCCGGCCAAAAGCGCCGGTACGATATGGCCGTTGGGCAGGTGCCCAGGGAAGTTGTAGGGGCCGAACACTGCCACCACACCATGCGGTTTGTGCCGCAGCACGGCGGTGGCGTCGCCCAGCGGGCCGCTCTTCTCGCCAGTGCGCTCGCGATAGCTCTGGATGGAAATGGCGACCTTGCCCACCATGCTGTTCACTTCGGTGGCTGCTTCCCACAGCGGCTTGCCGGTCTCTTCACCAATGGCCTGCGCCAACTGCTGCGCACGATCCTTGAGGTACACGGCAAAACGTTCCAGCACGGCGATACGAGAATCCAGCGATTGCGCGACCCAGGCCGAGAAGGCCTGGCGTGCAGCAGTCACGGCCGCATCGACCTGCGCAGCATCGGCGCCGCGCCCCTGCCAGACCACCGCCTGGCTGACCGGGTCGAGCGATTGCAGAGGCTCGCCACGGCCTGCCAGCCATTGGCCGGCGATATAGTGAGTGCTCATTGTAATTTTCACTCCACGCTTACGGCCGGCAGGCTGACCGGCTCGCTACACAATCTCTCAGTGGCCGACCGCCAACGGTACGGCCCGCACCAGGTCACCTGCGGACAAACGCAGGCGCTTGGCTGTCTGCGGCGCGACCACCAGCGTACCGGCCGCTACCCGCGCCGGCGCCGCAGTGATGCGGCAGTCGTAGCATTTGCGGTTATGCACCAGATAGGGCACGGCATCGTCACCTGGCGTGCCGATGGCCAGCACCAGTTGCTGGCTGTCACGTACCGCACGGATCTTCGCGGTTTCCGCCTCGATCGCCGGCCCCGCATCGAAGATGTCGACATAACCCTGATAGCTGAAACCCTCGGCCTTGAGCATGGCCAATGCGGGCTCTGTGTCCGGATGCACGCGCCCGATCACCGCACGCGCATCCTCGGAGAGGAAGCAGGTGTAGAGCGGGAACTTGGGCATCAGCTCGGCGATGAAGGCCTTGTTGCCAACCCCGGTGAGGTAGTCGGCCTGAGAGAACTCCATCTTGAAGAAGTGCCGGCCGAGGCTTTCCCAGAACGGCGAACGGCCGCTTTCATCGGACATGCCGCGCATCTCGGCGATGACCTTGTCGCCGAACAGCTCACGAAACTCGGCGATGAACAGAAAGCGCGCCTTGGACAGCAGGCGGCCGTTGAGACCGCTGCGGTGATCGGCATGCAGGAACAGCGAGCACAGCTCGCTGTTGCCGGTCAGGTCATTGGCCATGAACAGGGTCGGAATCTGCCGATGGATCTCCAGCTCCTGCGAGGCGGTGACAGTCAAACCGACCCGGTAGTTGTACCAGGGCTCACGCAGGCCGACAGCGCCCGCCACCGCGGAAATCCCCACCACCTTGCCGGCGTCGTCTTCGAGGACGAACAGGTAGTCGGCATCGGCACGCTCGGCCTCGCCGCGAAAGGCCTTCTCCGCCCAGCCGACCCGCTGCGCCAGGCGCTCCTCGTTGGCCGGCAGCGTGGTCAGGCCGGCGCCGGTGCTGCGAGCCAGGTCGATCAGCGCCGGCAAGTCGGCGCTGCGCACGGGACGAACAATCATGTGATCCTCCGGATCAGCTATTAGCATCAAGCCACAAGCCACAGGTCAGCAGCCGCAAAGGCTTGTCAGTTGCAGCGTGTCGCCTGGATTCAAACCGCCACCAACCTGACACTGCCGCCCTCGCCCACGCCCAGTATTTCGGCAGCTTCGGCACTGAGGGTCACAGGCTTGCCCGGCACCCAGTCAAGATCGGCAACGATGGCGCGAAAATCCTGCAATTGGCCATTGCTGACCAGGTACTGGCGCCCCACGCTTTCGGCCTCGCCGATTCGCACCGGCACCAGGCGGCTCTGCGCGATGCTGCGGATGCCCGAGGTGCGCGCATGCAGGGTCGGGCCACCGTCGAAGATGTCGATGTAGTGATCGGTCTCGAAGCCTTCGCGCATGAGGATGTCAAAGGTGATCTGCGCACGCGGGTGCACCTGGCCCATGGCCTCCTGCGCCTCGTCCGAGAGCAGCGGCACATAAATCGGGTAATGCGGCATCAGCTCGGCGAGGAAGGTGCGACTCTTCAGCCCGCAGAGGCGTTCGGCCTCGGCATAGTTCATGTCGAAGAAATTGCGCCCCACCGCGTCCCAGAACGGCGAATCACCGTTCTCGTCGCTATGGCCGACGATTTCCACCACCACGGCGTCGGCGAAACGCTCAGGGTGACTGGCCATGAACAGCAGGCGACCACGAGAATTGAGCTCGGCGAACACGGTCGATACCAGCGGTCGCTCGACATAGAAACTGGTGAGCAGGCTGTTGCCGGTGAGGTCATGACACAGCGACAAGACGTGAATCTTGTTATGGATCTTCAACTCGCGCGAATGATGCACGAAGGTTTCGTTGCGAAAGCTGTAGAACGGCTCGGAATAACCGGCGGACGCGACGATGCCGGAGCAGCCGACCAATCGCCCGCTGGCCGTGTCCTCGAGGACGAAGAAGTAGGTTTCCTCGCCGTTGAAGCTGACTTCGGCAGAGAAAGACGACTCCGATGCGACGATCTTGTCACCCAGGCGCTCCGCGTCATCGGGCAGCGAAGTGACGCCGACCGGGCTGTCAGCCGCCAGACGCTGCACATGAGCCAGGTCTGCCATTTGCGCAGGGCGCATCACCAGCATGGAGTCACTCCTTCAAAGGTTTATGGCCAGTGTCAGGCTGACAGCAGCAGGAAGCCTGCCATAGCCTGCAAACACTCAGGCCGCTATCAGTTTGCTCAGCGCACGTTCGAAACGGGCCAGGCCTTCGTCGATATCGGCGTCTTCGACCACCAGGCTCGGGGCGAAACGCAGCACGTCCGGCCCCGCCTGCAGAATCATCAGGCCTTCGGCCGTGGCTGCATCGAGCACCTGCTTGGCCTTGCCCTGCCACTCGTCATTGAGCACGCAGCCGAGCAGCAGGCCCATGCCGCGTACCTGCTCGAACAGACCGTATTGCTTGCCCAGCGCCAGCAGGCGGGTCTTGAAGCGCTCGCTCTTGGCTTTCACACCATCCAGCGTCTGACGGGTGTTGACGATGTCCAGCACTGCCTCACCGACCGCACAGGCCAACGGGTTACCACCGTAGGTGGTGCCGTGGGTGCCGGGCGAGAAGTGCTTGGCCAGATCGGTGGTGGTGAGCATCGCCGCGATGGGGAAGCCGCCACCCAGGCTCTTGGCGCTGGAGAGAATGTCCGGCACCACGCCGTAGTGCATGTAGGCGAACAGCTCGCCACTACGGCCCATGCCGCTCTGCACTTCATCGAACACCAGCAGCGCATTGTGCGCATCGCACAGCGCGCGGGCGCCTTCCAGGTAGGCCTTCTCGGCAGGCAGCACGCCACCCTCGCCCTGAATCGGCTCCAGCACCACGGCGCAGGTCTTGTCGGAAATGGCGGCTTTCAGCGCCTCCAGATCGTTGTACGGCACATGGGTGATGCCCTGAATCTTCGGCCCGAAACCGTCGGAGTACTTCGGCTGACCGCCGACGCTGACGGTGAACAGGGTACGACCATGGAAACTGTTGGTGGCCGCGATGATCTCGTGCTTGTCCGGGCCAAAACGGTCATGAGCGACGCGCCGCGCCAGCTTGAACGCAGCCTCGTTGGCCTCGGCGCCGGAGTTGCAGAAGAACACGCGCTCGGCAAAGGTCGCCTCGACCAGCTTCTTGCCCAGGCGCAGGGCCGGCTCGTTGGTGAACACGTTGGAGATGTGCCAGAGGGTGTTGGCCTGCTCGGTCAGCGCGGCGACCAACGCTGGGTGGCAGTGGCCCAGCACGTTGACGGCGATGCCGCCGGCGAAGTCGATCAGCTCTCGGCCGCTCTGATCCCAGACTCGCGAACCCAGGCCGCGCACGGGAACGAAGGCAGCAGGGGCGTAGTTGGGGACCATGAACTGGTCGAAGTCGGCGCGTTGCACCGCATCGTGCTGAACGGACATCAAAGCTCTCCTGATGAGAAATACCGGCCGCAGACAGGCGACGAAACGCCCGAAACGACAGGGAATGCAAGGATTGTAGGGACTGAATCAGGGCTGGCATTGTCGCCATGCGACAACTTCTTACAGCGCCACCCCGGGTTTTCCACGGGTTTTCGTCGAAGCGACAGAAAGCGTCGGAAAGGCGCAGTTTAATCGCAGATCATCACCTGGAGCACGCCGCGGGAAAAAATCTCCGCAGGCTGACCAGCCGGTATCGAAACCCGTGATTGCGTAGCCCGGATGAAATCCGGGGCCGGCACCTGATCGCCCCGGATTTCATCTGATGGGATGGACTCCTCCTCCCACGGACGGCATCGCAATGTGCCAGATTGTCTATACCTGAGAAGGGTCACCGACAAACGCTGTAGAGAGGAGGAGTCCGCCATGAATCGTAGCGCACCTACCCACAGTCCGTTGTATTGCGTGGATCTGGCCAAGCATAAATTTCAGGTTCATGGTTATTCGGCCGACGGCCATCGCCAACAATGCCTGACGCTGAGTCGCAGCCAGTTCGACAGGCTATTTTGTGAAGAGTCCAATAGTGATTGCCTTGTGGTGATGGAAGCCTGCGCCAGCAGCAATTATTGGTGCCGACGTCTTTTGGCGTTGGGTTATCGGGTTAAACGAGTTCCCGCTCAATTTGTCGACAAACAGCGCATCGGCAACAAGACCGATGGCAATGATGCCGATGCGATCTTTGCCGTCCACCAGGATCGGCGAGTAGGTGCTGTTGCGGTCAAAACGGTTGAGCAGCAGGATTTGTGCGCTCAGCACCGGCTGCGGGAACTGCTGGTTGGTCAGCGCACCCAGTTACTCAATCAGGCCCGGAGTCTGCTGGCCGAGCGTGGTCAGATAGCGCCACAGGGGCGTGTTGCGCTGGAGGCGTTGATCCGCCTGGTATGCCAGGAGGAGCCCAATCAAGAGGTGAGCGCCGGCCTGATCGAGCTACTTGAACAGATCACATGCCAAGTCGCCGGTATCGACGCGCAGATCCAGAGCATCGAAGGCCGACTCAAAGCTGCCAGCCAAGCATCCGTCTTGATTCGGCAGGTACAGAGCATCCACGGTGTGGGGCTGATCACTGCCACAGCAGTGGTTGCCGAGTACGGTAACAACATCAGCCACTTTGCCGATGCCCGTCAGTTCGCCGCGAGCTTGGGGGTGACCCCCAGTGAGCGCTCTTCAGGTCAGCAGCGACGATTGGGGGGGATCACTCGGCGTGGCAATCCCTACCTGCGAACGCTGCTGGTACAGGGTGCCCAATCGGTGCTCAATCACTGCCAGAGACGTGAGGATGCCATTAGCCAGGTGGCTCGACGCTTGCTGGAGAGTAAACGACGCACGGTAGCCGTTATCGCCATAGCCAACCGTTTGGCGCGGATCATCTATGCCGTGATCAAACACAACACCCCTTATCGGGCTCAGCCACAGCAGGCCTGAGCCTTAACCCAACAAGGAGGTACAACCGACAGCGCAACGGAAGATGGAATAAGGATCAGATCCGGCTGGAGAAAAGCCGAGTAGCCCGCAGCCCCATGATAGGGTCGCTCATCCGATAGGCACTCCAGCAGCGAACGCCCCATCTAGGCTCGGGAGCAACGGCTCCCTTTACGAAGTCGAATATACGGTCGCGTTGATCACCATCTTGCTACTTGCGCCAGAGGAGGAGTCCATATACGGGCTACTGCAGCATGGAAGCGAGCTGGATCAGCCGCGCTCGACTGGCGTCGAGGTCAACTCGAAGGGGCTGTTGCTACGACGCTGGTTGCGATCATCACGCGGGGTGGCGCCGAAGAAGTTGCGGTAGGCGCTGGAGAAATGCGGCCCCGAGGAGAAGCCGCAGGACAGACCGATCTGGATGATCGACTTGCTGGTCTGCATCAGCAGCTGGCGCGCCTTGTTCAGACGCAGCTCCAGGTAGTACTGACTGGGCACACGATTGAGGTACTGCTTGAAGATGCGCTCCAGCTGCCGGCGCGATACGCACACGTGCTGAGCGATCTCGTCGGTGGTCAGCGGCTCCTCGATGTTGGCCTCCATCAGCAGCACCGCCTGGGTCAGCTTCGGGTGGCTGGAGCCGAGGCGGTTCTGCAGCGGAATGCGCTGGCGCTCCCCGCCTTCGCGAATACGCTCAACCACCAACTCCTCACTCACCGCACCGGCCAATTCGGCGCCGTGATCGCGCGCCAGCACGGCCAGCAGCAGGTCGAGCACAGCCATGCCGCCGCAGGCGGTCAGGCGATCACGATCCCAGTCGAACAGATGGCTGGTGGCGATGACCTTGGGGAAACGCTCGGCGAAATCGTCCCGCCAGCGCCAGTGCACCGCCGCACGGTAACCATCGAGCAGACCGAGCTGAGCCAGCGGATAGACCCCGGCAGACAGGCCACCAATCACACAACCGCTGCGTACCTGCTGCTTGAGTGCGGCGGCCAGCCCGGCAGACACCTGCGCCGGCGGCACATCGGCCAGCAGGAACAGCTTGTCCAGGCCGTCCATATGCCCGGCCCAAGGCTCGCCTGGCAGCCGCCAGTCACCGGCCGCCAGCGGCTCGGCCTGGAGAAACACCAGCTCGTAGACCACTTCCGGGTGTACACGCTGGGCGACACGCAGGGCTTCTTCTGCCAGAGATAACGTCAGCGCCTTGGTGCCGGGCCAGTATAGAAAGCCGATTCGATGAGGGGTCATGAAAGCCTGTTCACAGTTTGCTGCGCGTCGGGCCTGCTGCGTTAAAAACAGGCTCGGAATGCTCATGTACAAAAGTACACTCCGCTTCCTCGCCTGTTTTTGCCTTGCATGCCTCTAGCTCGCAAGACTTTGAACAGGCTTTGAAACGCAGTCTAGCTTCTTATTATTTGAGACTGCCGGAAAGAAACTGCTTGAGCCGCTCGGATTGCGGTTTGGCCAGCACTTCCCTGGGGCAACCGCGCTCTTCCACCAGCCCCTTGTGCAGGAATACCAACTGGTTCGACACCTCGCGGGCAAAACCCATTTCGTGGGTCACCACCACCATGGTGCGGCCTTCACCGGCCAGGTCCTGCATCACCTTGAGCACTTCGCCGACCAGCTCCGGATCGAGTGCCGAAGTCGGTTCGTCGAACAGCATCACTTCCGGCTCCATGGCCAGGGCGCGGGCAATGGCCACGCGCTGCTGCTCGCCGCCGCTCATGTGCGCCGGGTAGGCGTCCTTGCGGTGCGCCACGCCGACCTTGGCCAGATAGTGCTCGGCCTTGCCAAGGACTTCAGCCTTGTTCATACCCAGCACATGCACCGGCGCTTCCATGACGTTCTCCAGGGCGCTCATGTGCGACCACAGGTTGAAGTGCTGGAACACCATGGCCAGACGCGAGCGCATGCGTTGCAACTGCCTGGCATCGGCGGCGCGCAGCGAACCGTCCTTGGCCGGCACCAGCTTCAGTTCTTCGCTGTTGAGCAGGATCTTGCCGGCGTGCGGCTGTTCCAGCAGGTTCAGGCAACGCAGGAAGGTGCTCTTGCCCGAGCCGCTGGAGCCGATGATGCTGATCACGTCGCCGGCCTTGGCCGCCATCGACACACCCTTGATCACCTCGTGGCTGCCGTAGCGCTTGTGCAGGTCCTGAACTTCGAGTTTGTACATGTTCGGGTTCTCTTCAATCGTCATGGCATCAGGCCTTGCGTGGTGCCAGATAAGCTAGCCAGCGGCGTTCGGCCAGTTTGAACAGGCGCACCAGGATGAAGGTGAGTGCCAGGTAGAACAGGCCGGCAGTGACGTAGGCCTCGAACGGCAGGTAGTACTGCGAGCTGACGGTCTTGGCCGCGCCGGTGATGTCGATCAGGGTCACCACCGAGGCCAGGCTGGTGGTGTGCAACATCATGATCACCTCATTGCTGTACTGCGGCAGCGCACGGCGCAACGCCGACGGCAGCAGAATGCGCCGATACAGCTTGCTGCGCGACATGCCCATGGCCTTGGCCGCCTCGATCTCGCCGGGCGGCGTGGCCTTGAGGCTGCCCGCGAGGATTTCAGCGGTGTAGGCACTGGTATTGATGGCAAAGGCCAGACAGGCACAGAAGGTGGCGCTGGACAGGTAGGGCCACATGAAGCTTTCGCGCACGGCCTCGAACTGGGCCAGGCCGTAGTACAGCAGGTATAACTGCACCAGCATCGGCGTACCACGGATCACGTAGGTGTAGAGCCATGCCGGGAAGTTGATCAGCTGTTGCCTGGACACCCGCATGATCGCCAGCGGAACGGCCAGCAGCAGGCCCACAGCCAGCGCGATGATCAGCAGCTTGAGGGTCACCAGTACGCCACCGAGGTACAGCGGCAGGCTGTCGAGCACCACGTTGTAATCGAAAAGCATGGTCACTCCCTCAGAGTTCGGCGGCTTTCACGCCGACCGAATAGCGCCGTTCGAGATAGCGCAACACCAGCAGCGACACGCTGGTGATCGCCAGGTACACCGCCGCCGCCAGCAGGATGTAGGTGAACGGCTCACGGGTCGCATCACCGGCGCTCTTGGCGCGGGCCATCATGTCCTGCAGGCCGACCAGGGAAATCAGCGCGGTGGCCTTGACCAGCACCAGCCAGTTGTTGGTGATACCGGGAATCGCCAGGCGGATCATCTGCGGCACGAGAATGCGCAAGAACACCCTCAACGGGCTCATGCCATAAGCCAGACCCGCTTCGCCCTGCCCTTTCGGGATCGCCATGAAGGCGCCACGAAAGGTCTCCGACAGATAGGCGCCGTAAATGAAGCCCAAGGTGCCAACGCCTGCCACGAAGGGATTGATATCAATGTAATCCTCATGCCCCAGCAACGGAGCGACACGATTCACCAGATCCTGACCACCGAAGAAGATCAGCAGGATCAACACCAACTCGGGAATACCGCGAATCACCGTGGCATAGGTCTCGCCCAGCAGCGCCAGCCATTTCACCGGCGACAGGCGAAACGCTGCACCGAGCAGGCCGAGCGTGACAGCGACCGCCATCGACAGCAGCGCCAACTGCACGGTAAGCCAGGCACCGTCGAGAATGGTCGAGCCGTAGCCTTGAAGCATGCGCCAATACCTCTCAGGCACCCCGATGGCGCCTTGTAGCACAAAGAAAATGAATGTCGCCGCAGCGACGTACAAAGTCCGAACGCCCACACAGGCGAAGCGGCAGCCGACCTACAGGATGAACCAAGAAAAAAGTGGCACAACCTCGGTAAAGGTTAGTGCCACTTCAATCTGCCTCGGAGCGTTTACTCGCCGTAAACGTCGAAGTCGAAGTACTTGTCCTGCACTTCCTTGTACTTACCGTTGGCGCGAATGGCCAGGATGGCCGCACTGATCTTGTCGGCCAGCGCCTTGTCGCCCTTGCGCACAGCAATGCCCTGGCCTTCACCGAAGTACTTCACATCGGTGAAATCCGGGCCTACGAAGGCAAAGCCCTTGCCGCCGTCAGTCTTGAGGAACCCGTCATCGATATTCACCGAATCGGCCAGGGTGGCATCAAGGCGACCGGACTGCATATCCAGGAACACTTCGTTCTGCGAGCTGTAACGCACGATCTCGGCCCCGGCCGGGGCGAAGATGTCGGTGGCGTAACGGTCATACACGGACGAGCGCTGCACACCGATCTTCTTGCCTTTCAGGTCGGCCAGCGGGTCCTTGAGCTCGGTACCGGCTTTCATCGCCAGCTTGGCGGGGGTGGCGTAGTACTTGCCGGTGAAGTCCACGGACTTCTTGCGGTCTTCAGTGATTGACATGGACGACAGCACGGCGTCGAACTTGCGCACTTTCAGGGCTGGGATCAGGCCGTCGAACTCCTGCTCGATCCACTTGCACTCGACCTTCATCTCTTCGCACAGGGCGACGCCGATGTCGTAGTCGAAACCGGCAATCTGGCCATCGGGCGTTTTGAATGCGAAGGGCGGATAGGCCGCCTCGATACCGATGCGCAGCGGTTTTTCAGCCAGGGCCAGCGGCGACATCAAGGACAGCGCCAGGGCGCCGAGCAGTGCGATCTTCTTCATTCTTTGCTCCTTCGAATTGGGTATGGCATCGATGGCAGTGAGGGGCCCGGGCCTTTTATGGGTTGTAGAAGGCGATGCTGCGCCGTCGTGTGGAGGGCGGCAAGGGGGCCTTGGCTGGGTGTGCGGCATTCTAGCGGCAGGCAATGAGGCGATATTTCCTCAATGCGACAACTAATTACAGAAGCACTGGATGCGCCGGACGCAGATATTGACAGCTTGAAAAAGGAGTGATCAAGCAGAAAGGATAAACAGATAATTTCAGCAAGAGTCAGGCCATGAATCAGCAAAAGCCGATTTCATTGGCCTCAAAGCCTCTCGCACCTTTGACCAGAGCTAAAAATGGCACCCAAACAGCACACCTGCGTTCCCTATGTGCTCATTATGGTGCGCGATGTTACCGCTACGAACACCATCCCCGGCTCGGGCGACCTGGCGACGTCAGCCGCAGTTGCCGGGAACGCGCCCCGCGCGCGAAGGCACTTCCCCAGCGACACTCACGCCAGCACAACGGCCGGCCGGGCCTTAGCAGCGAGGGCGTGACACCGACAGGCCTTGCCGGGCATTCAGCTCACAACGCCGGCGTGCGCGGCGGCACCAGACGCTTGTTGCCGGTGGACTCAAAGGCTGCAGCCAATTGCAGCAGTGCTGAATCGTCGTAGGCACGGCCGGCAAAGGTCAGCCCCACCGGCATACCGATATCGGCCATCACCCCCATCGGCACGGTGACGGTCGGCACGCCCTGATGGCGGATCGCCAAATTGCCGTTGGCCACCCACACGCCGTTACTCCAGGCAATATCGGCGGACACTGGGTTGACGTCGGCATCCGCTGGCCCGACATCGGCCACGGTGGGGAACAGCACCGCATCGAGCCTGAGCTCATCCATCCAGTCTTCCAGATCCAGCTTGCGCGTGTGCTCCAGGGCACGCATACCATCCGGTACGCTGGGGATTTCACTCCACAGCCTGAGGCCACGCTGTGCCATGCGCACATACTCGTCCATGCCAAAGGCCAGGTCATCCTCACGGTTGGGCAAGGTACCCGGCTCATGGGGGAAAATTTGTGGGCCGTCGACATCGGCCAGGCAATTGAGTTTCGGGTCACCATTGGCACGCAGGAAATCATCCAGGGCCCAGGCCGTCAGCTCACCCAGTTCGTCGAGCAGGAACTGGTGGGGTACCAGGCCTCGGTTGTAAACGGTCGGCGCACCGGGGCGATCACCTTCGCAGTTGGACACCAGCGGAAAGTCCACCTCGATCACCGTAGCGCCGGCCTTTTCCAGCGCAGCACGCGCCTGCTCCCACAGCTCGATCACCGAGGCTCGGGTCTGGATGCGCTGCCCGGTTGGCCCGCCAATGCCAGGCTTTTCGCTGGTGCCGGCCAGCGCGTCCTTGTTGATGTACATGCGCGGCACGCCCAGGCGTTTACCTGCCAACGCTGCGGGCTGAGCAGCCAGCGTCAGGTAGGACTGCGGTCGTACCTCGGACGGGCGCGGAATCGGCACCCAGGGCTGCATGCGCCAGAGGTCGCCACGCGTATCCGGATCATCGGCCACCACCACATCCAGCACTTCCAGCAGATCGGCCATGCTGCGGGCATAGGGCACCACCACATCCATGGTCGGTGTCAGCGGCCAGTTGCCACGCACCGAGATCACCCCGCGCGACGGCGTGTAGGCGCACAGGCCGTTGTTCGAGGCCGGGCCGCGCCCGCTGGACCAGGTTTCCTCGGCCAGGCCGAAGGCACAGAAGCTGGCAGCGGTAGCGGTGCCGGCGCCATTGGACGAGCCGGAAGCAAACGGCGCGGTCAGGTAATCGGCGTTGTAGGGGCTTTCCGCACGGCCATAGACGCCGCGCTGCATGCCGCCATTGGCCATCGGCGGCATATTGGTCTTGCCCAGGCAGATGGCGCCGGCCGCGCGCAGGCGCTCGATGGTGAAGGCATCGCGCTGCGCCACCAGATCCTTGAATGCCGGGCTGCCCGAGGCAGCCGTCATACCCTTGACCAGGTAGCTGTCCTTGGCGGTGTAAGGGATGCCATCAAGCGGACTCAGCGTCTCGCCACGGGCGCGGCGCGCATCAGAGGCTTCGGCCTCTTTCAGCGCATCGGGGTTGCGCACCACCACCGCGTTGAGCCGGGTCGGCGTATCCGGGCCGTCATAGGCGTCAATACGTGCCAGGTAGGCCTTGACCAGCTCGACCGCCGTGGTGCGGCCGGACTCCAGCGCGGCGCGCAGCTCGGCAATGGAAACTTCGGTTACCTCGATCATCGTGTCATCACTCGCAGAGAGCGGGCCTGCCTGAAGCGGCCCGGATACGAAAACACTGCTCGCGCGCACAGCGCCGCGCAGCCATGGCGACGATGATACATGCCGCCACGACTTCACAGCAGCCAATGACGATGGCCAGTCAGCGCACGCGCCTATACAGTCGCGGCACGGCATACAGGATCAGGACTCATGACCCGCGCAGAACGCATCCGACTGTGGTCGGCATTGTCCGAGGTGTTCGTCGACAACCCGGTCGACTACGGCTTTGTCGCCCGCCAGGTGGCAGGTTTTGATCGCATCACAGTGCAAGCTGCCTTGCTCGATCTGCCGGCCGATGCCGCCAGCGTCAGCCACGGTAGCGGCCACATGTTCGATCAGCTCGAAAGCCCAACTGCCCTTTAGCGGGTCGACCTCGCCAGGTTTGCCACGGGCATGCTCGGGGATATCCGCGCTTTCCAGAAACAGTTCCATTTCGAAGCCGTTGCCCATGCCCTGCACATCGTCGAACGGATTGCACAGGCCTTCGGTCGCCAGGATGATGGCTTCACCCCGGCGTACGATGCGGTACGCCTGGCGTGTCGAGGGCCACTGCGCACCACCGGAGAAGGCCTGGCTGATGAGGTACGTCAGCACATCACGCTCAACGCGGCCGACGGTTTGCCAGTGTCGATCAAGGCATTTGCCAGTGGCCAGCCTGGTTGGCGGCTGCGTTGGGGTCATAGCCTTCAGCCATGGGCATCGCGGAGGCCGGCGCTTGTTCGATCTCGGGGGTCGCTTTGGCTGAGAGTCCAAACAGTTTTTTCAGAAATTTCACAGGCGTTCCCTGCAGGTTTGCCTGGCATGCAGGCCAATGGGTGAATCAGTGGGCCACAGGTGTACACCGCACCCGTCGAGACAGGCGGCAATCATCGCACGGCAAGCTGCGCCGTAACTGTTACCAGGGCCCACTCAGGGCAGTGCTGGCCGCGAGTGCAGTGGCCTGACTTCAATGAAGTTCTGCACTTACGCCTGATGAAGTGCCAGCCAAGGGTTGAGCAGGCATGCTCGTCGCGCAGCGACCCGCTCAAGGCCAGATGATGTTCGCGGGGTCGAAGCGCTCGCGGGTGTCCATCCGTACACCGCGCAGGGCCATGCTCTGTAGATGTACCTCATACAGGCTCGCGGCGAAATAGCTGATCAGGATGCTGCGGCGCCGCGCACCGCTGGGGTTGAGGCTGCCGGCATGCACCAGGTCGACATCGAATATCAGGATGTCGACCACGCGGCTCGATAACTGAACGACAGCCGATTCATCGTCGAAATCGAACGCCGGCGCAGCCGTTTGCGGACGATGGCTGCCGGGCACGAGGCGGGTCGCTCCATTGTCGGGGCCATAGTCGTGAAAGTAAGCCATGGCGTTGGCGATATCCCCCGGTCGGCGCATGGAAAGATCGCGGTGCAGGCGCTGGTGACCACGCCCCGGCAGAGGCTCGCGGCCTTCCACTTGCACCAGGAAGGAGACCTCGCCGATCAACGCCTCCACCGCCGCCAATACCTGCGGCAAACGGCACACCGCCTGCACGCTCGGATTGTCGTCCAGCAACGAGTGGCGGTAATCCATGCCTCGCGGTACGGGCCATTGGTCTGCGGGTTTGACGCCGGTATCGAACGCGCTGCGCAGGCCAGCGAGCCATTCGGGCGCAATGGCCTGGCGCAGCAGGACATAACCATCACGTTGCAGTCACTGGCGTTCATCCATGAGTTCTGCCCTTCCTGGTGGCCGGGTTTCAGTGATGCTCGATGCGATTGCGCCCGCCGCGCTTGGCACAGTACAGGGCGCTGTCACTGCGCGACAGGGCAGCCTCGACGCTGGCATCGCTGGCATCGAGCGAGGAGATGCCGACGCTCACTGCCAGGAAGATCGGCTCGCCTGCATGCGGGACGGGCGTGCGGGCCAGTTCGCTCTGGATGCGTGTGGCGAAGTACATGGCCTTGTCCAGATTCGCTTCGCTGAGCACCACCGCGAATTCCTCGCCACCCAGGCGGCCAGCAGTGTCGGTCTTGCGCAACTGACCTCTGAGAATGTCCGCAAAGTGACGCAAGGCCTGGTCACCGACGTTGTGCCCCCAGCGGTCGTTGATGACCTTGAAGTAGTCCAGGTCGAACATCAGAACCGCTGCACTCTGCCCGGGGTTGCGTTGCAGGCGGGCCAGCTCCGCCTCGAGCTGCCGCATGAAGTGCCGACGGTTGGCGAGCTGAGTAAGAAAATCGGTGGTGGCAAAAGCCTGTAGCTCGGCCTCGATCTGTTTGCGCGTTGTCACATCGGTCATGAAGCCGTGCCAGATCACGCTGCCGTCCTCTTCACGACGCGGGCGGGCCTCACCCAGGCACCAGATTTCCTGCCCCGCGATCTGTACGCGAAATTCCAGATGCCAGAGCGTCAGCTCTTCAGCCGACAGCTCGAAGGAGTCGATGAAGGCCATGCGGTCATCCGGATGGACAGCCTCTGTGAGCGTCCTGGCATCGGCCATCAGTTGCATTGCGCTGAGGCCGCAGATGGCTTGCGCGCCAGCGCTGACGTAGGTGAAGGCCGACTCTCCATCGGCTGGCCTGCGGTACTGGAAGACCATGCCGGGAATTTCGGTGGTCAGGTCGGTCATCAGGGCGGCGGTCTGCTGCACCTGCTCGGATAACCGTCGCATGGCGGTAATGTCGGTCGTGGTGCCAACCATGCGCAGCGGCTTACCCTGCCTGTCGCGCTCGACCACCTTGCCGCGACTGCACACCCATTTGTACTGGCCGTCGCGGCAGCGCAGGCGGTGCTCGACTTCGTAGGCCGCCGTGCGCTGATCCAGATGCGCCTGGATGGTGGCCCGCACGTAATCGAGGTCAGCCGGATGCACACGGCCGTAGCTCTCTTCGATGCGATTGCCGATCTCGTGGTCGGCATAGCCGAGCAGCGCCTTCCAGCTGCTGGAGTAATGAATCTCGCCAGTGCTGATGTTTCGATCCCAGATGCCGGTACCGCTGCCCGCGATGGCCAGCGCCATGCGCCGTTCACTGTCGCGCAGGGCGGCGATCTCATGCTGCTGAAAGGCCTGATCTGCGGCGCATGCCAACAGGTCGTGAGCCAGGTTGGCAAAATCCTGCAGTGCTTCACGCGCTCGGGCGTCAAGCTCGAGCGGCTGCTCGCCCACGAGGTATAGCGTGCCGAGCGACCTGCCCTCGTGCGTCGGCAATGGCCAGGCAAGCGTGCCGGCTTGGTCAATCGCCGTCCGCTGCCCATCGCTCAGCGCATGGCTGGCCCAGATGCGCCGCGATGCGCCAGTGCCGGAACTCAGTACGGCGACCGCATGGAAATACCGGCCAAGCAGACGCAGCAGGGCTTCGAGCCGCTCATCGTTGGCGCTGCCGGGCGCATTGACTGAACACAGGGACTGCATAGTGATTCTGCCGGGATAGAAACGCGAAAGACGCGTGATATTGATACGCCATTGTCAGGCTGACGTCTAATCGTGCATGCCGCGCTGAAGCCATACCAGCAGGCCGTTGCACAGCATGGGGGATCAGCAGGCACTTCAGGCAGTCACTCGCCAGCCTCACTACGCACGCTCCAGGCTGGTCGATCACCAAATAATTGTTATGATATAACATCTTTATCGAGACCAATCCGCCACTGCCTGTCATGGGCGAAACGCTCTCTGGCCAGCCAACACAACCACCTCCCGACTCTCAGACAACGCAACATTAGGAATACCCATGAAAGCCACCTCGGCCTCCCTCGCCGTCATGACCGCCCTGGTCACGCCTCAGATTCACGCTGCCTCATCCGGCAACTCCACCGTTTCGCTCGGCTCGGTCTACGTCACACCGGAGGCCAGCGGCACGCTGCGTACCGACAGCATCCTGACGTAAGTCGACATCATGGGCAGCGACAAGATCGAGGACAAAACCGTGATGAACAGCTGGGAGCTGGTGGGCCAGATGCCCGGCATCCAGCTGACCGAGACGCGCATGGGCGCCGAGTCCGGCAAGGTGACCTTCCGCGCGTTCAATGGCGAGGGCTACATCAATGGCATCAAGACCCTGATCGACGGCGTGCCGAGCAACGTCAACAGCGGCAACCAGCGCTTCATCGACATGGTCTTCCCGCTGGACATCGACTACATCAAGGTGGTGCGCGGTACCAACGACCCACGCTACGGCCTGCACAACATCGGCGGCAACATCAACTTCGTCACCCGTCAGGGCGGCAACTACACCGATGGCCGCCTGACCTACGGCAGCTTCAATACCCGCGAATTGCAGTTGGCGGTCGGCCATGAGGAAGGCAATTTCGCGCAGAACTATTTCCTGGCCAAACAGGACTCCGACGGCTTCCGCGACCACAGCGACTCCAACAAGTATTCCCTGGGCGGCAAATGGTTCGTCAGCGATGACGAGCAGACCATGAAGCTCGGCGTGGTCGCCCGCCTCTACCACCACGAGGCCGAGGAGCCGGGTTTTCTCACCGCCCGGCAATTGGCCGCCAGCCGCACCCAGTCGCCGGCCAAGAATGCCAACGATGGTGACGACCGCGACATGAAGCACCTCAGTGGCCATGCCGATTTTCAACTCAGCGATGACCTGAGTCTGAGCAACAAGCTGTACTACAACAGCTACGACGATGACCGTACCGTGACCTTCACCGACAACCCGGCCGGCAACGCTCCGCGCCAGCGTCGCCAATGGCAGGAGCGGCAGATCGGCATGCTCAGCAACCTGACCTGGCGCGCCCACGACATGCTCACCCTCGATGGTGGCGTCAACTACGAGCAGCAGAACAACGAATACCGCCGTTATCGCTACAACTTCGGTATCCCCACCGACTTCGACGCGCCGCCGGCACGTACGCAGAACGACGACAGCTACACGCTGTACAACACCGGCGCATACGCCCAGGCGATCATCCAACCTATCGAGCAGCTGAAGATCATCCCGGCGTATCGGGTCGACACCTTCAGTGGCAATACCCATATATCGAGCACTAACAATGGTGTCACCACCACCGACAAGGGTTCGCTGCAAGATTACGGCTGGATCGAGCAGCCCAAGCTCAGCGTGGTGTACAGCCTCACCCCGGACGTCAACCTCTACGCCAACTGGGGGCGTACCTTCCAGATCCTCACCGGGTCGACCGCACCGGCCTACCTGACCGCCGGCCAGGCGTCGTACAAACCGTCGATCAACACCGGCAAGGAAGTGGGGGTGAAATTCAAGCCGTTCGCCGGCTCGGAAGCGCGTATTGCCGTATGGCAGCAGGACGCCACCGACGAGGTTTCCAATATGCCCGCGACCGGTACCACGGTCGGCCTCGGCGAAACTCGACGTCGCGGCATTGACATGCAGCTCACTGCGCAACTGAACGAGCAGTGGACGGTGTGGGGCTCGCACGCCATTCAGGAAGCCAAGGTCGTCAGCGCCTTCACCGCTGGTGGGCAGTCGCTGGCCGGCAAGGAAGTGTTCTCCACCCCGCGCTACATCAGCAATGCCGGGGTCGACTACCAGTTCAACGACGCCTGGCGCTTCGGCCTGTCGGCGCGCGCGCAGGGCGATTACTACATCGACGAGCTGAACGAGCAAGGCAAGTACGGCGGCTTCGCGGTGCTCGATGCCAACGTGCGCTATCAGGTTTCAGCCACCACCAGCCTCGACCTGCAGATGAAGAACCTGACCGATCGCGAGTATGAGTACGTGTGGTTCGACAACTTCTTCTGGGCCGCTGGCGATGAACAACCGATGTTCTCCCCCGCGCCGGGCCGCTCGGCCTATGTGTCGGTGAACATGAAGCTGTAGCGCAACACAACCTGTAGGAGCCGGCTTGCCGGCGATCACGTCCGCCGCCCATCGCCCGCAAGCGGGCTCCTACGCGCATGCTGTGCGTCAGGCGTGTAGCCTGAGTTGAGCACAGCGAAACCCGAGAACATCAGACGGGTTTCGCCTTGCTCCACGCCTCCTGCGATGCTGTAGGAGCGGCGCCCCGCCGCGAATCTGGCCAGCACGGCCTCGCAACATTTCGCCCCGAAGCGGGGCTCCCACATAAGACAGCGCTAGACGCTTCATTCGTAGCATGGCCACGACTCAGCAGTTAGCCTGGGTTGAGCACAGCGAAACCCGGGATCACCTGACGGGTTTCGCCTTGCTCCACACCTCCTACAATGTTGTAGGAGCGGCGCCCCGCCGCGAATCTGGCCAGCACGGCCTCGCAACATTTCGCCCCGAAGCGGGGCTCCCACACAAGACAGCGCTGGACGCTTCATTCGTAGCATGGCCACGACTCAGCAGTTAGCCTGGGTTGAGCACAGCGAAACCCGGGATCACCTGACGGGTTTCGCCTTGCTCCACACCTCCTACAATGTTGTAGGAGCGGCGCCCCGCCGCGAATCTGGCCAGCACGGCCTCGCTACGTTTCGCCCCGAGGCGGGGCTCCCACATAAGACAGCGCTGGACGCTTCATTCGTGGCATGACCACGAATCAGAAATACTTCAACCAACGTATATCCCGACGCCGCGCCTTGAGCCGGGCGAACCATTGCGTAGGCGGGAACAACAGCACGGCCAGAGCCAAGGTCGCCGCCCAAATCCAGCCCATCGTCTCGAAACCGAAGTAATGTCCCTGGTTGGCGCCCCAGATGGCGAAAGCGGTGACATAGAGCAGCTTCAGCACATACAGGTGCAGCAGGTAGAAGAACATCGGCGCACTGCCGAATACCGCCAGCGTGCGCACCATGCGCCCGTCATTGCGGCGCTCGAAATAGGCCAGCAGCACTCAACAACCACCGACTGAAGTCGGTGGGTTAGTGACTTACGGACTGAAAGTCCGGATACGCGTCGACTGAACGACGCGTCGGATCAGTCAGGCTCCATCCTGAAATTATCGTTCGGGCTCGGCTCAAAATGATGCTCCAGATACTGCTTGATCATCTCTTCCGTCATCTGCCCAACCGTCGCGCAAAAGTACCCGCGACCCCAAAAATGCTGCCCCCAATAGCGTTTTTTCAGATGGGGAAACTCCTCGAAAAGCTTGCTCGCCGTACGCCCCTTGATCCGCCTCATGATCTCACTCGGCGCCAAATTCGGCGGACTGCTCACCAGAATATGCACGTGATCCTTGCTCACCACACCTTTCACAATCCGAATTTCAAATGCTTCGCACGTCTGTCTCACCAGCTCTCGCACTCGCTCAGCAACCTCACCGCTGAGCACCTTGTATCGGTACTTAGTCACCCAAACAAAGTGATACTCGATCTGGTAGACCGTATGACTGCCGTATCTGTAATCCATGCGCTTGCCCTCCAGCCCCGCATGGTGGCGCTAAAGCTCACCGGCTGAAAGCCGGTGGTTTTAACCTTTCGATGGAAAATAAACGCAATACTATAACCTTTCACATAAAGCCCATGCACCTGCGCCTGAACCAGCGCTTAAACCCAGCACAGTGCAACAGCGCCGTAATAGCCATAAGCAGCCACGCAGAAGAGGCTGCGTGATGAAACGCCCCTCACTGCCTCTTTGCACTGGCTGGAACCACTGGATTCGCAACCTGCTGACGCCATCGACTGAACCGAGGCAGATGAGCAACGCAGGTCGCGTCCACAGGATGTACCGTGCGCACCGGCGCGACCTGAACATCGCCGGCTCAGGCCGGGGAAGGCCCGATGGGGTAGAACACTCCACTGCTCCAGACGCCCAGCCAGGGCTCTCCGTCGATCTCGCGTTCCACCGCCAGCTCCACCAGCTGATAGAACACGTTGCGATGGATCAACGCATCGAGGTTATGCCGCACCCGAATGTAGGGCGAAGGTTCGAGTGTCGCAGGGTCGATCTCGACGCGAAGAGGATGCTCGGCGCCAGCCACCACTTCATCCTCGACGTTGGTGGTGAAACGCAGCACCTGCGCCTCGCCCTCACCGTCAACCTGCAGGGTCACCGCGACGAAGGGCGCGTCCTCGACCTGGATGCCGACCTTTTCCACCGGCGTGATCAGGAAGTAGTCGTCGCCGTCACGACGGATGATGGTGGAAAACAGCCGCACCATGGGTTTGCGGCCGATGGGCGTGCCCAGGTAGTACCAGGTACCATCGCGGGCGATACGCATATCGATATCGCCACAGAAATCCGGGTTCCACAGGTGCACAGGGGGCAGGCCCTTGCCTTCAGCCTTGGGGATCTGCGCCAGCAGGTCGCCGGCCTTGCCTGGATCACTCATGCTCTGTCCTCGTCCACGTCACTGCCAGCCGAAAAGGATACACCGTGGCGCCTGTCGCGACTAAAGGGCCGCGCGCCTAAAATCGGGCTTCATCGCTGAACAGTGCTTGCGCCAGCCCGGAAGGGCATCATCCAGACGCAATGACCTTCACCTACCGTCTAAGAGCGTTCTTAACGCCCGACGCCGATCAGGCTGCGTGCATAGTCGTGCAGGGGTGGGCCGATCAGATCCTGCGGCTGGGCATCGTAAAACGTCAGGAATCCGCCACGGCTGCGGATCCGTGCGGTGTCCACCAGAAAGCGGGTATTGGTTTCGATCAGCATCAACTGAATCGATGCCCGGTCGGTACCGAGACGATCCACAGCCTCCTGATCCTCCCATTCTTCCAGGGTGCCGATACGGTCGTCACTGTAGGCAAAGCGCGCATACAGCAGGTAATGCGCGCCAGCGCTGCGTGCTTCAGCCATGGCTTCATCCAGCCCTGCCGGCTGACGTGCGCGGCGTACCAGCGGGAAGTATTCGACGAAGCCCTTGAAGGCCTCTTCGGCCACCACATTGGGGCGCGGATAACCGTGACCAGGTGGCACGAAATGGCCCTGGGCGATGTAGATGAAAGAGTCCTGCTGCAGACGCCGCGACGCCATGCGCTCGGTGCGGCCATGGTCGAGCACACCGGCATCGCGCAGATGATATTCGGCGCCGCTGGCCAGATCACTGACCTTCATGCAGCCAGCCAGCCCCAGCAGCGCCACCAGTAGAAGCAGGTTACGCATGAATCGATCCTCCTCGCCGGTGACGGAAATCCGGCGGATGAGAAAAAGATGCAGATTCTGCGCCAGCCAGGTCAAAGCCCACGCTGCCATTCCTGACGCAGGTTCGCCTGTTGCGGCCGCTCGATGGCACTACGCACCTGAGCCAGAAGGCGTGCTTTATCACGCCCGAGGTTACCCTTGAGCACCAGATAATTGGAGGCATGATCGCTGCGAAACACCGTTTGCTGCAGTTCGAGCCCCTGCAGCAGACGCTCGACTTCAGTGAACAACTGCAGCTGCGTCAGCGGCTGGTAATCGGCGAACTGCTGGCGAAAACGTGCCTCACCCATGGGGAAACTGACCACCAGCGTAGACAGATATTCGGGCTGAGCCTCGTTCATCAATCGTGCCGAATTATCCGCATACTGAGCGCTGAGCGCCTGGCCGCCGAGCCCATTGAGAATCATCACCGAGCGGGTGATCCCGGCCTGACCGAGCTTGTCCAGAGCACTGAGGCTGGAATCGAAGGTTTCCCCCTTGTTGACCCGCGCCAGCACTTCATCGTCGCCCGACTCGCAGCCGACATAGGCCATTTTCAACCCGGCATCGGCCAGTTCCTTGAGCTCACCCACCGATTTTTTGCGCAGGTTGCGCGGCAGGCAGTAGCTGGACACTCGACGAACCTCGGGCATGTATTCGCGAATGGCTTGCAGAATCGACAGCAGGCGCCGGGTCGGCAAGACCAGCGCGTCACCATCGGCAAGAAAGACGCGGTTGACAATCAACTGCTCACCGGCGCGACGGATCTCCTCCAGCACGAGTGCCTCGTCGCGGGCGCGGAATTTCTTCTGCGGCGCGGTGTACATCCAACGCAGAAGGTGCACTGGTTCCAGGAGCAACCGTTGGTAACCGGCAGAATCAGCGACTGCGCCTCACTTGGCGGACGAAACACTGGCTCGATATAAGCAATGGGAAAGGTGGCGGGCATGGCTAGGAACGCTCGATTGATTGACGCAGCGGCAGTGTAGCCGTGCCAAACATGACTGCCGAGCCATTGAACCTCAACACCTTGACCGCAATCGGTTTGCGCTGAGGCCTGGCGCAGCGAAGCCCTGCTTCAGCGCATTGATGCTGAAGATGGGCTAAAGCCCACTTGCTGGAGGTGGAGCGAAACGATCATCAGCCTTAGTAGTGTAGCGGCCGACATGCCTGGCATCAGGCGTCGCGCTTGCGCTTGTTACCCATGCGCACGCCGATGTCCATGAGAAACTGGAAGAAGCCTTCCTGATCCTCGAGCACATTGCTCCAGAACGGCGAGTGATACAGCGCCACGGCGCCATGTACCAGCGCCCAGGCGGCGCAATAGTGGAAGTACGGAGGCACGTCTTCCAGCTTGCCTTCAGCGATACGGCCCTTGATCAGCTGGGTCAGGCGCTCGAAGTTGGAGGCACGGATCTTGTGCAGTTGCTCGACCAGTTCCGGCACCTGATTACCCTTGACCACCTTCTCTTCCAGGCGGTCGAACAGGCGATAACGCTGCGGATCGCGCATGCGGAATTCGAAGTACGCACGCGACAGCGCTTCCTTGTCCCGATCCACGTCGGCCGAATGCAGCAGCTCGTTGAGATCGCGCTCGTAGTCGAGCATCAGGCGCAGGTAAATCTCCGCCTTGGACTTGAAGTGCTTGTAGATAGTGCCTTTGCCGATACCGACCGCATCAGCGATCATCTCGACGGTCACACTGTCTTCTCCCTGCTCGAGGAAGAGTTTCAGCGCGGTATCGAGAATTTCTTGCTCGCGGCGACGGAATTCGCGGACCTTACGGGGTTCTTTCTGCATAAAGGGACTACGGGGTCAAAAATCGAAGCCGACTATTATGCCCAAATGCGGCCAAATTGCACGGATCATCCGACCATGTACGTGTTTCATGATGAGTTTTCCCAAGAAAACGGACTGCGCTACCTGAACCACGCAGCGGTCGCTCCCTGGCCAAAACGCAGTGCTGAAGCGGTGCGGAGGTTCTCCGAGGTGAACGTGAGCAGTGGCGCACGTGACTATTCGGACTGGCTGAAACTGGAGCGCTGCCTGCGCGAACGCCTGACGCGCCTGATGAACGCACCCAGCACCGGCGATATCGCACTGGTCAAGAATACATCCGAAGCACTGTCCTTCGTGGCCTTCGGCCTGGACTGGCGAGCCGGCGACCAGGTGATCATCAGCGATGAGGAATTTCCGTCCAACCGCATCGTCTGGCTGGCACTGGCGGCCCAGGGTGTGGAGGTGGTCGAAGTCAGCCTCAAGGGCGATGACCCGGAGGCTGCCCTGCTCGCCGCCTTCACCCCGCGAACACGCCTGCTGTCGATCAGCGCCGTGCAGTTCGCCAGCGGCCTGCGCCTGGATCTGCCGCGTCTCGGCCGCGGTTGCCGCCAGCATGGCGTGCTGTTCTGTATCGATGCCATCCAGCAACTGGGCGCCCTGCCCTTCGACGTCCAGGCCTATGACTGCGACTTCGCCATGGCCGACGGCCACAAGTGGATGCTCGGCCCGGAAGGTCTGGGCGTATTCTATTGCCGCAGTGCGGTACGCGATCAGCTGAAACTGCATGAGTATGGCTGGCACATGCTCGAGCACGCCGGCGATTACACCCGTCGGGACTGGCAACCGGCCCGCAGTGCGCGGCGCTTCGAATGCGGCAGCCCGAACATGCTCGGCGCCTTCGCCCTGGAGGCGAGTTTGTCGTTGCTCGAAGACGTGGGTATGGAGCGGGTCGGCGCCTTGCTGGAGGAACGGATTCAGCGCCTCGACGACGGCATTCGCGCATTACCCGGTGCGGTGATTCATAGCCCGCTCGACCCGGCGCGCCGTGCCGGCATCCTCAACTTCAGCCTGGCAGGCTGGGACAACGCTGCGCTGTATCAACGTCTGCGCGAGGAACAGGTGATCTGCGTGCAACGCGGACCAGGCGTGCGCCTGTCACCACATTTTTACACCCGCGAGCAGGTGATCGAGGAAACGCTGAGCCTGCTAACCCAGCTGGCAAAAGGGTGAGGACTCAGCAGCGTCCGCAGTATTCCAAATCCGTTTAAAAAACTCAGGCTTTGGCCTGGACGCTCGCTGATCATGACCAATACTGGAACTTACTGGTGTGCGGCATCTCCCCCCAAGTGCCCCGCCAGCCAAGGTACCGTGGACCGCGTACCTTGATTTACTCCTAATGGTCTTAACCCGGATTCATCCCCCAGAGTCCGGGTTTTTTTTGCCTGGTCTGATGACAGAAGTGCGAACCGTAGCCCGGATGCAATCCGGGAAATGGTTACCGACGCCCCCCGGACTGCACCCGGGCCACGCCATGCTTTCAGGCCACAGCCGCCAGCGGGAACAGACGCTTGAAGTTGTTCGAGGTCTGCTCGGCCAGCGCTTCGTAACTCACCCCACGCAGCACCGCCAGGTATTCGGCCACTTCGCGCACGTATTGCGGCAGGTTGGGCTTGCCGCGATGCGGCACGGGCGCCAGGTAAGGCGAGTCGGTTTCCACCAGCAGACGGTCAGCCGGCACCTGACGCGCCACGTCGCGCAACGCCTCAGCATTGCGGAAGGTGACGATGCCGGACAACGAGATATAGAAGCCGATATCCAGCGCGGCCTTGGCCATCTCCCAGTCTTCGGTGAAGCAGTGCAGCACGCCAGCCTGCGGCAGCGCCGCTTCGCGCAACAACGCCAGGGTGTCGGCGCGGGCCTCGCGGGTATGCACGATTACCGGCTTACCCGTGATGCGCGCCGCCTCCAGGTGCAGACGGAAAGAGGCCTGCTGCAACGCAGCGGATTCCGGCTCGTAGTGGTAATCCAGACCGGTTTCACCAATGGCCACCACCTTCGGGTGCGCCAGCTCACCGAGTAGCCAGTCCAGCGCCGGCTCGGCGCCTGGTTCCAGATCCAGTGGATGCACGCCTACCGAGCAATCGACATCCGAGTAGCGCTCGGCCAGGCCCTTGACCATGGCGGCGTTGTCGGCACTGACGCCAATACACAGGAAGTGGCCGACGCCAGCGGCGCGCGCCGCATCCAGGGCAGCATCCAGCGAGCCGCCATGGGCAGCGAGGTCGAGACGATCAAGGTGGCAATGGGAGTCGATCAGCACAGCAGGAGAACTCGGGCAAAGGGAAAGCCCGAATTGTAATCGAAAGCGGCCGATGCCTGGACGCTCTGGGGACGATACTACGACCGCGAGGACAGCATAATCGCGGCCAGCTGTTACATGGTGTGCGTCGGGCGGTCGGACTTCAGCGCGCCGGCGAGGTAGGTTTCGATCTTGTTGCGCGCGGTGTTGTCGCCGTCGTTGAACTGCACGCCGACACCGGCAGCGCGGTTGCCCTGGGCACCTTTCGGGGTGATCCACACCACCTTGCCGGCCACCGGGATTTTCTCCGGCTCATCCATCAGGTTGAGCAACATGAACACTTCGTCACCGAGCTTGTAGCTCTTGTTGGTGGGAATGAAGAGCCCGCCATTCTTGATGAAAGGCATGTAGGCCGCGTACAGCACGGACTTGTCCTTGATGGTCAGGGACAGAATTCCGTTACGGGGCCCCAGATTGGGTGGCAAGCTCATCAGCACATTCCTGGCATTTATTGCTTAATGGCTGATTCTAGGGCTTGTTCATGCTCATGCGCAAACCACCGAGCGGCATGCAACCAGCAGAATGTGACACCCTGCCGAATCCGCCACCCTGGCGCTCAGCGACGCTCCTGCGCAGGCAGTGCGGCCCACTGTACCAACAAGGCTTCGAGCAGCAGTACACGATTGAGGTTGGCCTTGCCGATCACCTTCTGCCTTTGCGCAAGGAGCCATTCCTGAATGGCCAAGACCTTGGCCTGCGCACTCTTGTCTGCCAGGTACTGCACCACCTTGCGCATATCGGCCTGGCCCAGGCCTTCCTCGTCCTGGGTCAACTGGTAACGCAGCATCAGTTGCGCCCAATCGCAGAACCAGTCGAACAGCAGATTCAGCGGCAGCGCGTTCCAGCTTTCCGCCAACTGGCTCGGCGAAACCTGCTGCTTGAGCAGCTTCTTCACCCCCTCCACCGCCTGCGCGCGCTGCTCGCGTACACCCTGCGCCTGCAAACGCACGGCGGCCAGTGGCGAACCCGCCGCCAGAGTCAGCAAATCGGCGCGCTCATCCTCGCCCAGTTCAGGCAGCGCCTGCGCCAACCAGGCCATGCTCAATGCCTCGCTCGGCAGGGGGCAGGCCTGTTGCACGCAGCGGCTCTTGATGGTCGGCAACAGGCGGCTGGGCTGGTGGCTGATAAGCAGCAGCACAGTATTGCCGGACGGCTCTTCCAGGCTCTTGAGCAGCGCGTTGGCGGCATTGAGGTTCATCGCCTCGGCCGGCTCCAGCAGCACCACCTTGCGCCCTCCAAGCTGCGCGGTCTGCACCACGAAATCGACCAGCTCACGCACCTGGTCGACCTTGATCGGCTTGTCAGCCTCTTCGGGCTCCAGCACGTAGTTGTCCGGGTGAGTACCGGCAGCCAGCAGATGACAGGATTTGCAGTTGCCGCAGGCATCCAGACCATTGGGGCTCTGGCACAGCAGGCGCGCCATCAGGCGCTCGGCCAGCGCGCGCTTGCCGATGCCGGCCGGGCCATGCAGCAGATACGCATGGGCGTGCTGGCTACGCCCGGCCAGTTGTTGCCAGAGCGCTTGCTGCCAGGGATAAACCTCAGCCACGGCACGCCTCCAGCAGCGTCGGCAGCAAGGTGTCGATATCGGCCTGCACCTGCGCCAGGCTCTGCCCGGCATCGAGCACGCGATAACGCTGCGGCGCCTGCGCAGCGCGCTGCAGATAGGCCTCACGCACCGCCTCGAAGAAACCGCGGCCTTCCTGCTCGAAACGATCCAGACGACCGCGAGCGGCAGCACGCGCCAGGCCGATCTCCACCGGCAGGTCGAAAATCAGCGTCAGATCCGGGCGCAGTTCACCCTGGACGAACTGCTCCAGTTGCGCGATGCGCTCGACGGACAGCCCCCGGCCGCCGCCCTGATAGGCGTAGGTGGCGTCGGTGAAACGATCACACAGCACCACACAGCCCCTGGCCAGGGCCGGACGAATCACCTGTTGCAGGTGCTGGGCGCGGGCGGCGAACACCAGCAGCAACTCGGTATCGGCCGCCATCGGCTCATCGCTCGGGTCGAGCAGCAGCTCGCGGATGCGCTCGGCCAGGGGCGTACCGCCGGGCTCGCGGGTCAGCAGTACATCGATGCCCTGCTCGCGCAGGCGCTCAGCCAGGTATTCGCGGTTGGTACTTTTGCCGGCGCCTTCCGGGCCTTCCAGGGTAATAAACAGACCGGTCACGGATTGCCCTTATTCGGTTTCGGCCGCCGCACGGGGCGCGGGGCTGGAGCGGTAGTCGGCACGACGCTTGAGCTGGTATTCGCGCACCGCGCGGTTGTGCTCGGCCAGGGTGCTGGAGAACACATGGCTGCCGTCGCCTCGCGCGACAAAATACAGGGTGGTGCCATCGCGCGGGTTGAGCGCGGCATGAATCGCCTCACGGCCGACCATGGCAATCGGCGTTGGCGGCATCCCGTCGATGGTATAGGTGTTGTAGGGTGTCGGCGTGCGCAGATCGGCGCGGGTGATACGGCCGTTATAACGCTCGCCCATGCCGTAGATCACGGTGGGGTCGGTCTGCAGACGCATGCCGATGCGCAGACGACGCACGAACACCCCGGCGATCTCGCCGCGCTCCTCGGGCACGCCGGTTTCCTTCTCGATCATCGAGGCCATGATCAGCGCCTCGTAAGGCTCGCGATAGGGCAAGCCTTCGGCGCGCTGCTGCCACTCTTCGGCGAGTACGGCTTCAAGGCGAGCATTGGCCTGTTTGAGCAGGTCTTCGTCGCTCATGCCGCGCACGTAGCGATAGGTATCGGGAAAGAAGCGCCCTTCCGGATTCTGTCCGGCCAGGCCCAGACGCTCCATCAACTGGGCATCGGTGAGATCGGCCAGGCGCTGCTCCAGACGTTCCTGACGCCCCAGAGCCGCACGCACCTGACGAAAGTTCCAGCCTTCGACCAGGGTCAGGCTGTACTGCACCACTTCGCCGCGCTGCCACAGAGCGAGCATGTCCCGGGCACTGTGCTCGGGCAGCAGGCGATATTCGCCGCTGTGCATGGCCGGCGCACGCAGGTTGAAGCGCCAATACAGACGCAGCCACAAGGCGTTGTCGATCACACCCTCGGCTTCAAGCCGATTGAGCAGGCCGCTCGGCGTAGCACCAGACGGCACTTCCAGGAGCATTTCTTCAGTCAGTTGCAGAGGCTGCTCCAGCGCTCTGTGCTGCTGCCAGGCGGCACCGACGACTAGCAGCGCAGCCAATAGCACGCCGCACTCAAGCAGCACCAAAATCTTGCGTAGCACCAGTTATTTACTCAGTAGGTCGCAGACGATGGCCTGCAGTTTACGGGTGAGCGGCCCGACCGACCAGTGTCGCTCTTGCAGCGCCCGTACAGGCCAGATGCCGTAAAGGCTGTTGCAGAGAAAGACTTCATCGGCACTCAGCAGTTCGTCGAAGGAAACATCACGTAACGCGAAAGCCATTCCGAGCATCTGCGCCTGCTGCAGGATTTCGGCACGCATCACCCCGGCCACGCCACAGCGTGACAGATCGGCCGTGACCAGCCCGCCTTCGATGACCAGAAACAGGTTGCTGTACACGCCTTCGATGACCCGGCCATGGCTGTCACGCATCAGACCCTCGGCGCACTCGGCATCCTGCCATTCAGCACGCGCCAGCACCTGCTCCAGGCGGTTGAGGTGCTTGAGCCCGGCCAGCAGCGGCTGCTCGGCCAGACGCGTCTTGCAGGGAAAAAGCCGCACACCCTGCTCGGCATGCGCAGCAGGATACTGTGGCAACGGTGCCGCCTGCAGGATGCGCAGCGGCTGGCAGGGCTGCGGCGGCACATAGCCGCGCTGGCCCTCACCGCGGGTGACGATCAGCTTGGCCACACCCTCGCCCAACTGCTCAGCGAACGTCCGCAGCTCGTGCTCAATGAGAAGCAGATCGAGGGGGATGGACAGGCGCCGACAGCCCTCGGCCAGGCGCGCCATATGCCGCGCCAGCAGCGGAATGCGCCCACCACGCACGGCGATGGTCTCGAACAGACCATCGCCGTAAGCCAGGCCACGGTCACGAACCGACAACTGCTCGCCGGGCGCGCCGTTGACCCAGCTCAGCATCAGCCGTGGTACCGACGGAACAGCAACGAGCCGTTGGTACCGCCGAAGCCGAAGGAGTTCGACAGCGCGATCTCGATCGGCATGGCCTTGGCCTGATGCGGCACGAAGTCCAGGTCGCAGCCTTCGTCCGGCTCGTCCAGGTTGATGGTCGGTGGTGCGACCTGGTCGCGGATCGCCAGCACACTGAAGATCGCCTCCACTGCGCCGGCAGCACCGAGCAGGTGACCGGTCATCGACTTGGTCGAACTGACCGCCAGTTTGTAGGCGTGATCGCCGAACACGCTTTTCACCGCTGCGGCTTCGGCAACGTCGCCGGCCGGAGTCGAGGTGCCGTGGGCGTTGATGTACTGCACCTGATCGGCGTTGATACCAGCATCGCGCAAAGCAGCCGCCATGCAGCGCGCCGCACCGGCACCATCATCGGGTGGCGAAGTCATGTGGAAGGCATCACCGCTCATGCCGAAGCCGATCAGCTCGGCGTAGATGGTGGCGCCACGCGCCTTGGCGTGCTCCAGCTCTTCCAGCACCAGGGCACCGGAGCCATCGGACAGGACGAAGCCGTCACGGCCCTTGTCCCACGGACGGCTGGCCTTGGTCGGCTCGTCGTTGCGCGTCGACAGCGCACGCGCCGCACCGAAGCCACCCATGCCCAGGCCGCAGGCTGCCATCTCGGCGCCGCCGGCGACCATCACGTCAGCTTCGCCATAGGCGATGTTGCGTGCAGCCATGCCGATGCAGTGTGTGCCGGTGGTGCACGCCGTGGCGATGGCGTAGTTCGGCCCCTGCAGACCCAGGTGGATCGACAGGAAACCGGAAATCATGTTGATGATCGAGCCCGGCACGAAGAACGGCGAAATACGCCGCGGTCCCTGATCAAACAGCGATTTGCAGTTATTCTCGATATTGGTCAGGCCACCGATGCCGGAGCCCATGGCCACACCGATCCGCTCACGGTTGGTGTCGGTGATGTCCAGCCCGGAATCACGCACGGCCTGGAAGCAGGCAGCGAGACCGTACTGGATGAACAGGTCGAGCTTGCGCGCCTCTTTCGCAGAGAGGTACTCCTCGACGTTGAAGCCCTTGAGCGACCCGCCAAAACGGGTGGAGTAGGCCGACAGGTCCATATGCTCGATCAGGCCGATGCCACTGCGCCCGGCCAAAATGCCCTGCCAGCTGCTCGGCACATCGTTACCCAGCGGCGACAGCATGCCCAAACCGGTAACCACGACGCGTCTACGCGACACAGCAATCTCCTCTTGTTCTACTCAGGCGCCACATGCGCCTTGCACGTAAAGAAAAGCCGCACGCCTGATTAGGGCAGTGCGGCTTTTCTCGGCCAGAAAGCTGACTGTGACTTATTGCGCGTGGGCAGTCACGTAGTCGATGGCTTCCTGAACGGTGGTGATCTTCTCGGCTTGCTCGTCCGGGATCTCGGTCTCGAATTCTTCCTCGAGAGCCATCACCAGCTCAACGGTGTCAAGAGAGTCGGCACCCAGGTCTTCAACGAAGGAAGCGCTGTTGGTCACTTCCTCTTCCTTGACGCCAAGTTGCTCGGCAACGATTTTCTTGACGCGTTCTTCGATGGTGCTCATACCTTGTTTTCACTCCTATTGGACAAATCCAGGCAGCTGGTAGCGGCCAAGTGTATAGAAAGGGTTTTTAGCATTTCAAGCTGAATGCCGGGGAGCCCCCAGGAACACTTCAACGATCTGTCTATAAACCTGTTGCAGCTTTATAACGGATTTTAGACAGCCACTATGACAGTTTTCTGATGGCTCGCGTCACATTCGAGAGCCTCCGGATGTACAGAGGCGCTCTTTTTAGCTCATGTACATACCGCCGTTCACCGGAATAGTAGCCCCAGTGACGTAGCCTGCGCCATCGGAAGCCAGGAAACCGACGACCTTGGCGATCTCTTCGGCCTGACCCAGACGACCCAGCGGAATCTGCGTCAGCAGCGCGTCGCGCTGTGCTTCCGGCAGCTCGCGAGTCATGTCGGTATCGATGAAACCAGGGGCCACCGAGTTGACGGTAATGCCGCGCGAACCGACTTCACGCGCCAGCGCGCGGCTGAAACCTTCAAGACCGGCCTTGGCGGCCGCGTAGTTGGCCTGCCCGGCATTGCCCATGGCACCGACCACGGAACCGATGTTGATGATCCGGCCGAAGCGCGCCTTGGTCATGCCGCGCAGCACGCCCTTGGACAGGCGATAGAGGCTGTTGAGGTTGGTTTCGATGACGTCGAACCACTCGTCGTCTTTCATGCGCAGCATCAGGTTGTCGCGGGTGATACCAGCGTTGTTGACCAGAATCGCCGGCGCACCGAACTGCTCGGCGATGGCACCCAGCACGGCCTCGACGGACTCGGCACTGGTCACGTTCAGCTCCATACCGGTACCGCTGATGCCGTGCTCTTTCAGCGTGGCAGCGATACGCTCGGCACCGGATGCCGAAGTCGCAGTGCCGATAACGATGGCGCCCTGACGGCCCAGCTCCAGGGCAATTGCCTGACCGATACCACGGCTGGCGCCAGTGACCAGCGCGACCTTACCTTGCAGACTCATGTTCGTTCTCCTTTCTCAAGCCAACGCAGCACGAGCAGCGGCGAAAGCGTCGGGGGTATCCAGATTGTGGGTGTTGATGCCTTTGACGCAGCGCTTGTTCAGGCCGCTTAGCACCTTTCCAGGACCGCACTCGACCAGATCGGTTACGCCCTGCTCGGACAGACGCACCATGGATTCGACCCAGCGAACCGGGCTGTACAGCTGCGCCAGCAGGTCAGCCTTCAGGGTGGCCAGGTCGGACACCACGGCGGCGCTGACGTTCTGCACCAGCGGGATCTGCGGGGCCTGCCAGTTCAGTGCCTCGACCGATTCGGCGAAACGCTCGGCAGCCGGCTTCATCAGCGCGCAGTGCGAAGGCACGCTGACCGGCAGCGCGATGGCGCGCTTGGCACCACGCGCCTTGCACGCCTCGATGGCGCGCTCGACGGCAGCGGCGCTACCGGCGATCACCACCTGACCGGGGGCATTGAAGTTCACCGCACTAACCACATCACCCTGCGCGGCTTCGGCACAGGCAGCCAGCACGTCGGCATCTTCCAGACCGAGGATGGCGGCCATGCCACCCTGCCCGGCCGGAACGGCCTGCTGCATCAGTTGACCACGACGCTCCACCAGCTTCACGGCGTCGGCAAAGCCGATGCTGCCAGCAGCGACCAGCGCGGAGTACTCACCCAGGCTGTGGCCGGCGACGAACGCCGGCTTGGCGCCACCCTCGGCCTGCCACAGACGCCACAGGGCGATGGAGGCGGTAAGAATGGCCGGCTGAGTCTTGTCGGTCTGGTTCAGTTGCTCTTCCGGGCCTTGCTGGGTCAGTGCCCAGAGGTCGTAACCGAGCGCTTCGGAAGCCTCGCCGAAGGTATCGAGCACCAGCTTCTGCTGGGCACCGTGATCGGCGAGCATGGCCAGGGCTTGCGAACCCTGACCGGGAAAGACGAATGCGAGGGATGCAGACATGAATAAGTCCCTTGAGTCGAAAAACCAGCGCCAGGCGAGCCTGGCGCAGCAAACTGACAGTTGGATGACAGGCGATGTGCCGCGGTCACATTCCACCGCCGGTCACCCCCTGAAAACGCGACGAGTCTACAGCAACAGGTCCTCAAGTCGACCATGCAGTCGCTGCGGCAGATTCTCCTGCACCTCGCGCAGTGCGCAGCGTATCGCGCTCTGAAAGCTCTCCTGCCCCGCCGCGCCGTGACTCTTGACCACGATGCCCTGCAGCCCGAGAAAGCTCGCACCGTTATGCCGGGCCGGCGCCAGGTCGGCCTTGAGACGGCGCAACAAAGGCATCGCCAACGCACCGATGGCCTGAGCGAACAGACCATCATTGAACAGCGTCTCGACCCGACCAGTGATCATCTTCGCCAGGCCTTCGCTGGACTTGAGCAGGATGTTGCCGACGAAGCCGTCGCACACCACCACGTCGGCTTCACCGCGATACACGCCGTCGCCTTCGATGTAGCCGACGAAGTTCAGCCCATGGGCCTGCTGCAGCATATTGGCCGCCAGCTTGACCTGCTGATTGCCCTTGATGTCCTCGGTGCCGACATTGAGCAAGGCGACCCGAGGCCTACTGATGCCCAGCGTTTCCGCGGCGACGGCGCCCATGATCGCGAACTGATAGAGGTGCTCGGCACTGCAATCGACGTTGGCGCCCAGATCCAACAGGTAGCAATGGCCGCGCTCGGTCGGAATCGGGCTGACCATGGCCGGCCGATCGATCCCCGGCAGCGTCTTCAGCACATAACGCGAGAGCGCCATCAGCGCCCCGGTATTGCCGGCACTGACGCAGGCATGCGCCTGACGCTGACGCACCAGCTCCAGCGCCACGCGCATCGAGGCATCGGGCTTGCCACGCAGGGCCTGCGCCGGACGTTCGTCCATGGCGATGACTTCACTGGCGTGATGAACCTGCAGACGCGAGCGATCGACGCCGGACTGGCGAGCGAGCTGTTCTTCGATAAGGGGAGCTTGGCCGACGAGGACCAGATGCAGCGAGGGGAATTTGGCCAGCGCAGAAATGCAGGCCGGAACAATGCAGTGGGGACCGAAGTCCCCACCCATTGCATCAATCGCGATGATCGAGGCGGACAAGGATTACTCGTCAGCGCCCTTGTCGATCACTTTGCGACCGCGGTACACGCCTTCCGGAGAAACGTGGTGGCGCAGGTGAACTTCACCGGTGCTCTTCTCTACGGACAGGGTGCTGGCCTCGAGAGCATCGTGCGAACGACGCATGTCGCGGGCGGAACGGGATTTTTTGTTCTGCTGAACAGCCATAACTCATTAACTCCTAAACGTTTGGGTCACGCTTTAACTGCGCCAATACACTGAACGGGTTGGACCGCGATACCTCGTCCTCGCCCGGCTCGGGCTCATCGAGACCGTCCGGCTGCTGGCAATCACCTGGGGCATGAGCAGGAACGATCGGTAGGGCGAGGAGTAATTCATCCTCAACCAGACCAAGCAGCTCCAGCGGCTCCTCACCCACTTCCAGCACGTCGTAGCCCTTCGGCAAGGACTGAGTGTTCGCTCCAACCCGAACCACCGCGTATTCACATTCGCTGCGGATGGGTAGCGCGACCAGCTCCAGACAACGCTGGCAGACCATTTTGACCTCAACCTCAAGCTCACTGCGGATAACCACAGTTTTCTGCTCGTCACGCGCGAAATGAAATTTCGCCTGCACCGTGCCAGCCGTTTCGGCAAGCGGGTCGCAGAGACGCTGCAGGCTGGCCAGTTCGAGCTGCCCTTCGAGGGCAGCTTCGCGGTCGGCGAGCTTGCGCGGATCAACGTGAGGTGGAATCGGCCCATTCAACATAGGCGCAGCATTCTAGGGATGCACCCTGCCCCTGTCAAAGGAAATTCGGCCTGTTTTCAAATGGCGACGATCAGTAGAATTTCTCGCCCACCTATATAAAGGAAGAGAACATGCCCGCGCTGCTGCTCGCCTCCAGCTCACCCTACCGTCGCGAGCTGCTCGGTCGCCTGCAACTGCACTTCTCCTGGCAATCACCGAGCATCGATGAAAGCCGACACGAGGACGAATCTGCCACCGACCTGGTCAAGCGCCTGGCCGAAGAAAAAGCCCGTGCCCTCGCCGACAGCCACCCCGATCATCTGATCATCGGCTCGGATCAGGTCGCCGTACTCG
Source organism: Pseudomonas sp. GD03919 (assembly GCF_029814935.1). Lineage (NCBI taxonomy): Bacteria > Pseudomonadati > Pseudomonadota > Gammaproteobacteria > Pseudomonadales > Pseudomonadaceae > Pseudomonas > Pseudomonas sp. GD03919. The sequence continues at coordinate 1,581,186 of NZ_CP104582.1, read as the reverse complement.
GCGATGGGCAAATACTCGGCAAACCCCACGATCTGGCGAGAGCCCAGCAACAACTGCGCGCAGCCAGCGGCAGCAGCGTCACCTTCCTCACCGGCCTGGCACTGCTCAACTCGAACACCGGCCAATGCCAGGTCGACTGCGTGCCATTCACTGTACACTTCCGCTCACTCAGCGACGCACAGATTCTGCGTTACCTGCAACGCGAGCAGCCATTCGATTGCGCCGGCAGCTTCAAGTCAGAAGGCCTGGGCATCAGCCTGTTCCGCAGCACCGAAGGCGAAGACACCAGCAGCCTGATCGGCCTGCCACTGATTCGCCTGGTGGACATGCTGCTGAACGAGGGAATCGAAGTCCCTTGAGCCCTCAACGAAGAAGGCCCGCTCAGCGGGCCTTCCTTTTACCTGTCAGCGCAGCGTCGGCCCCTGAAAGCCCATCCACAACGCGATTCGATCCGCCACACTGGTACCCAGGCGCTTGGCGAAGCGATCGAATGGCGTATCACGCTGAGTGAAGTCGACCATCTCTTTCTGACCAATCACCTCGCGCGCCACATAGCTGGCACTACCCAACGCATCTACCAAGCCAAGCTGTAGCGCCTGCTCGCCCGACCAGACCAACCCGGAGAACAACTCGGGATGCTCATCCGCTTTGAGACGATCACCGCGCCCCTTTTTCACGCTATCGATGAACTGGCGATGGGTGGTATCGAGCACGGATTTCCAGAAACGAGTTTCTTCTTCCTTCTGCGGCTGGAACGGATCGAGGAAGGCCTTGTGCTCACCCGAGGTGTACACGCGACGCTCGACACCGAGCTTTTCCATCGCCTCGACAAAACCAAAGCTGGCCGCAGTCACACCAATGGAGCCAACCAGACTGGCCTTGTCGGCATAGATTTCATCGGCTGCGCTGGCAATGTAGTAGGCACCGGAGGCACCCAGATCACTGATCACTGCATAGACCTTGATCTGCGGGTACTCGCCGCGCAGACGACGGATCTCGTCATAGATGTAACCGGACTGCACGGGACTGCCGCCCGGGCTGTTGATGCGCAGGATCACGCCCTTGGTATTGGCATCCTCGAAAGCCGCACGCAGACTGCCCACGACCTTGTCGGCACTGGCCTCCTCACGGTCGGCGATCATGCCGCGAATCTCGATAAGCGCCGTATGCGCAGTGGTAGTCGAGGTCGATTTCAGATCAAGGACCGGCAATACCAGCGCCAGCGCACCGAACAGGTAAACAAAGGTCAGCAACTTGAAAAAAATGCCCCAGCGACGCGAACGGCGCTGCTCCTGAACACTGGACAACAGCGCCTTTTCCAGCAGCTTCCAGCTTTTGGCATCCTCGGTAGACGAAGACGATGACTTCCACTCATCCGACATGCTCACTCACCTCTGCAGAACGCACCGCACGATGACCTTCCAGCCATGTACGCAGCTCATTGAATTCATTGATCGCCAAACGCGGCGAGCACTCACGCAGCACCGATAACGGCTGCGCACCGAAACCCACCGCCACGGCATCCATCCCGGCATTACGCGCCATCAACAGATCGAAGGTCGAATCACCCACCATCAGCGCCCGCCCAGACTGCACCCGGCAGTGCGCAAGAATCTCATGCAGCATCAGGGGATCGGGCTTGCTTGCCGTCTCGTCAGCGCAACGGGTGATATCGAAGTAATCCAGCCACCCCTTGTCAGCCAGCACGCGATGCAACCCCCTGCGCCCCTTCCCGGTCGCGACCGCCAATCGATACCCCTGATCGCGAAAGGCGTCGAGCGACTCGCGCACACCCTCGAACAACGGCGACGGCTCGGTTTCCAGCGCCAGGTACTGCTCACTGTAGGCGCGCCGGATGGCTTCGATCAGCAGCGGCTCAGTGAGCTCCGGATAAAGGGTGCGAATCGCCACCCCCAACTCCAAACCAATGATGCCGCGCACCGCGACATCGGAGCAGCGTGGCACACCCACCACATCGGCAGCACGGTGCATAGCTTCGACGATACGGCCGATGGAATCCACCAGCGTGCCATCCCAATCGAAGATCAGCAGTTGATAGTCAGGCACTCAGCCGCTCCAGGGTCTCGGCCCACATCTCGTCCACCGGCGCCTTGAGCTTGAGAACCCCGCCATCGGGCAGCGGCACATGCAGCTCATAGGCATGCAGAAACAGGCGCTTGCCGCCCAGCTCACGAATCTCGCGAGAGAAGTCGTCATCGCCGTATTTGCTGTCACCAGCGATACCATGCCCCGCATACTGGGCGTGCACACGAATCTGGTGGGTGCGCCCGGTGATCGGCCGGGCCTCGACCAGTGTGGCGAACTCACCGAAGCGGCGCAGCACGCGAAACACCGTCAGCGCCTCCTTGCCCTCGGGATTGACCTCGACCATGCGCTCGCCGGAACGCAGATTGCTTTTCAGCAGCGGCGCGGCGATCTGCTTCTTGGCGGTTGCCCAGTGCCCACGGACCAAGGCCATGTAGCGCTTGTCGACGCCGTCACCACGCAGCGCTTCGTGCAGGTGTCGGAGCATGCTGCGCTTCTTGGCGATCATCAGCAGGCCGGACGTATCACGATCAAGGCGATGCACCAGCTCCAGATCCTTGGCATCGGGGCGCAATTGACGGAAGGCCTCGATAACCCCGTAGCTCAAGCCACTGCCACCGTGTACGGCGATACCGGCCGGCTTGTTCAGCACGATCAGCGCCTTGTCCTCGTAGACGATGGCCGCCTCAAGACGCTCAAGCAGCCCCTGCGCCAGCGGCTCGGGCTCATCGCGCTCAGCAATGCGCAGCGGCGGCACACGCACCACGTCACCGGCCTGGAGCTTGTATTCGGGCTTGATCCGCCCCTTGTTCACCCGTACTTCGCCCTTGCGCAGGATGCGGTAGATCAGGGTCTTGGGCACGCCCTTGAGCTGTGCCCGAAGGAAGTTGTCGATGCGTTGGCCGGCGAGTTCCGGTGCAACCTCGATCAGCTGAACGCCGGAGGTTGGAGAGGCAGGAGTAGTCATCGCGCAATCATAACAATTTTTTATGGAATTGAAGCACTTAATCATTGCTGCTATAGTCGCGAACGCCGCCAAAAGCGGCCTGGCTTGCGGATGATCGCCAAACTTGCCATCCCCTGCCCGCGCAAACCTTTTGGGACGTGAGGCCGTCCGACGGATTCTTCAGCTTAGAAAGGCCACCATTGGCTACGAAGACTTCGGAAATAAAGCCTTGAGTATGATGCGCGATTCGCCCGCCGGGCGGTCGCGATAAATGACAACCGCTGCGGAATCCGCGCGCGGCACCCGATTTTCAGCGATACGTGTAGGGTGGAGATGTACAACTGTCGGACTGCGTAGCACATCGCTTGATCAAAGACGCCTCATCTCGTCCGCTACCGCCAGTTGATTCCTCTTCCTGACTGAGTGCTTTCTGTCACCACAGCAAGCAGGAGACGTCCGTCGCGACCGCAGCCTGGTATTGGCTGACCGTCGCTCGACAGTGGAACGATTTACGACCGTTTCTGACGCGCCTGACACCGACCCTGAGAGTCGTGTGTGCCTAACGTGGCTTCCGCTAGCCCGGAACCCATTGGTACCACATGAAAAGAATGCTCATTAACGCAACTCAGCCCGAAGAGTTGCGTGTCGCCCTGGTAGATGGCCAAAAACTCTACGATCTGGACATCGAGTCCGGCGCCCGCGAACAGAAAAAGGCCAATATCTACAAAGGCCGCATCACCCGCGTTGAACCCAGCCTTGAAGCCGCTTTCGTCGATTTCGGTTCCGAACGCCACGGCTTCCTCCCTCTCAAAGAAATCTCCCGCGAATACTTCTCCAAAGCCCCTGAAGGCGGCCGCGTCAACATCAAGGACGTGCTCAAGGAAGGCCAGGAAGTCATCGTCCAGGTCGAGAAGGAAGAACGCGGCAACAAGGGCGCAGCCCTGACCACCTTCATCAGCCTCGCCGGTCGTTACCTGGTACTGATGCCGAACAATCCACGTGCTGGTGGCATCAGCCGCCGCATCGAAGGCGAAGAGCGCAACGAACTGCGCGAAGCGCTGAACGGCCTCAACGCACCGGCCGACATGGGCCTGATCGTGCGCACTGCCGGTCTCGGTCGCAGCAGCGAAGAAATGCAGTGGGACCTCGATTACCTGCTGCAACTGTGGAGCGCCATCAAGGAAGCTTCCACCAGCCGCCCTGCCCCGTTCCTGATCTATCAGGAATCCAACGTCATCATCCGCGCCATCCGCGACTACCTGCGCCAGGACATCGGCGAGGTGCTGGTCGACAGCGTCGAAGCCCAGGAAGAAGCTCTGAGCTTCATCCAGCAGGTGATGCCGCAGTACGCCAGCAAGATCAAGCTGTACGAAGACAGCGTGCCGCTGTTCAACCGCTTCCAGATCGAAAGCCAGATCGAAACCGCCTTCCAGCGCGAAGTGAAGCTGCCGTCCGGCGGTTCCATCGTCATCGACCCGACCGAAGCCCTGGTGTCCATCGACATCAACTCGGCGCGCGCCACCAAAGGCAGCGACATCGAGGAAACCGCGCTGCAGACCAACCTGGAAGCGGCCGAAGAAATCGCCCGCCAACTGCGCCTGCGTGACATCGGCGGCCTGATCGTCATCGACTTCATCGACATGACCCCGGCCAAAAACCAGCGTGCCGTGGAAGAGAAGGTGCGTGAAGCCCTGGAAGCTGACCGCGCCCGCGTCCAGGTCGGCCGTATCTCGCGCTTCGGTCTGCTGGAAATGTCCCGTCAGCGCCTGCGTCCGTCGCTGGGCGAGACCAGCGGTATTGTCTGCCCGCGCTGCAACGGCCAAGGCATCATCCGTGACGTCGAATCCCTCTCGCTGGCCATCCTGCGCCTGATCGAAGAAGAAGCGCTGAAAGATCGCACCGCCGAAGTCCGTGCCCAGGTGCCGATCCCGGTCGCCGCCTTCCTGCTCAACGAGAAGCGCAACTCGATCACCAAGATCGAACTGCGCACCCGTTCGCGCATCGTCATCCTGCCCAACGATCACTTGGAAACCCCGCATTTCGAAGTGCAGCGCCTGCGTGACGACAGCCCGGAAGCGCTGAGCGGCCAGAGCAGCTACGAAATCGCTGCCACCGCAGAACACGAAGAAGCGACTGCGCATCCAAGTGCCGCCACGCGCACCCTGGTTCGCCAGGAAGCCGCGATCAAGGCCGCACCGCGCAGCAGCGCTCCGGTCGCTGCCGAGCCACAACCGGCTCCGCTGGCACCGAGCAAGGCACCCGAGCCAAGCCTGTTCAAAGGCCTGGTGAAGTCGCTGGTCAGCCTGTTCTCCGGCAAGGAAGAAGAAGCCAAGCCCGCAGTCGTCGAGAAGAAAAGCAACGAGCGTCCGCCGCGTGAAGAACGCCGCAACGGTCGTCAGCAGAGCCGCAACCGCGGCGGTCGTCGCGATGAAGAACGCAAGCCACGCGAAGAACGCGCCCCGCGTGAAGAGCGTCAGGCCCGCGAGCCACGCGAAGAGCGCCAACCACGTGAAGAGCGTGCCCCGCGTGAAGAACGCACTCCGCGCGAGCCGCGTGAAGGCCAGGAAAACCGCCGCGAGCGCAAGCCGCGCGAAGAGCGTACCCCGCGTGAAGAGCGCGTGCGCGAACTGCGTGAGCCGCTGGACGCTGCCGGCAGCGAACAACGCGAAGAGGGTGCCGAGCGTCAGCCCCGCGCCGAGCGTCAGGAGCGTCAGCGTCCGCCGCGCGAAGAGCGCCAGCCGCGCGCCGAACAGGCCGAAGCTGTGCAGGACGAAGCACTGCCGAACGAGGAGCAGCTGCAGGACGACGAGCAGGACAACAACGACGGCGAGCGTCCGCGTCGTCGTTCGCGTGGCCAGCGTCGCCGCAGCAATCGTCGCGAGCGTCAGCGTGATGCCGATGGCAATCTGATCGAAAGCGCCGAGAACAGCGAAGCTGCCGGTCAAGAAGCACAAGCGGCTGTCACCGCTGCGGTAGCCTCTGCTGCCACCGTGGTTGCTGAAAGCGTTGAAAACAGCGAAGCCGTTGCCAGCGAAGCTGCGGTCGTCGAAGCTCCGACCACTCAGGCTGAAGAAGCCCCTGCTGTTCAGTCGGTCGACGTACAGGCAGAGCCTGTCGTAAGCGCGGCAGTCGAAAGCGCTCCGGTCGCGGAGAATGTGACGCAAGCAAAACCTGCCACCGCAGTCGAAGCGCCGGTTGTCGCTGAAGCCCCAGTCGCCGAGCCTGCTGTTCAAGCAGAACCGGTTATTGAAGTCGCCGAGCAGCCAGCTCCGGCTGCGGTCGAACAAGCACCTGCTCCGGCACCGGTCCCAGCCAATGCCACTGGCCGTGCGCCGAACGACCCGCGCGAAGTACGTCGTCGCCAGCGTGAAGCCGAGCGCCTGGCCCGCGAAGCCGCACAGGCCGCCCCTGCAGCCCCGGCTGTAGAAGCTGCGCCAGTAGTCGACACCGCTCCGGTCGCTGAAGCAAGCGCCCCGGTAGAAGCCGAAGCTGCTGCAGTCGAAACAGCTCCTGTAGTCGAGCCGGTCGCTGAAGCCGAAGCCCCCCCTGTCGCCAGCGAGCAAAGTGCGAGCGAAGCGGTAAAGCAAGCGCAACCGGAAGAAGACGTGCAAGACGTCGACAAGGAAGAGGTCAAGCCTCAGGCTTGATCCTTCTGGAGGTACGAAAAAGGGGATGCTTAGGCATCCCCTTTTTCATGTCCGCATATCCCGTTTCAGATGCGTAGCCCGGATGCAATCCGGGGCAGCACCAAGACGGTCAAATCAAAGCACATTGGGCTCGATCTCCAGCCCGACAGCGAAGCGCTCGAACACATCGGCCTGGATACGCTGCGCCAGCTGCAGCAGTTGCGCCCCCGTGGCCTTGCCATAATTGACCAGCACCAGCGCCTGCAAACGATGCACGCCGGCGTCGCCCTCGCGAAAGCCCTTCCACCCTGCCCGCTCGATCAACCAGCCAGCCGCCAGTTTGACCAGACCATCACCCGCCGGATAACTGACCAGATCAGCATGCTCGGCGCGAATGCGCTCGGCCAGCTCGAACGACACCAGTGGATTCTTGAAGAAACTGCCAGCGTTACCCAGCTCGGCAGGATCTGGCAGTTTTTCGCTGCGAATGGCGCAGATGGCCTGGCTGACGTCGCTGGCGGTCGGCGCTTCCACGCCCATCTCGGCGAGACGCTGGCGCACCGGGCCGTAGTCAAGACGCAGCGCAGCCAGACGGCACAAGTGGAAACGCACACGCAGGATCAGCCAGCGCCCGGCTTCGCGCTTGAACAGGCTGTCGCGGTAAGCGAAAGCGCATTCCTCCAGGCCGAAGTCTCGTAATTCGCCGCTGTGCCGATCCAGGGCGGTCAGGCCGGCGAACAGATCCTTGATCTCCACGCCATAGGCGCCGATGTTCTGCATCGGCGCGGCACCGACGGTGCCGGGGATCAGGCTGAGGTTTTCCAGACCATTGAGCCCCTGCGCCAGGCTCCACTGCACGAAGGGATGCCAGGGCTCGCCAGCTTCGGCTTCCACCAGTATCCGCTCACCGTCGTCTTCGAGGATGCGAATGCCACGGCTGGCCATGCGCAGCACCAGTGCCTCGATATCGCGGGTCAGCAACAGGTTGCTGCCACCACCGATCACCAGCAGCGGCAAGCCCTGCTGCTCGGCCAGGCGCAGCGCCTCGCGCACTTCGTCATCGTTGTGGGCTGCAGCGAAATGCCGGGCACACACCTCGACGCCAAAGCTGTTGAAAGCCTTGAGCGATACATCACTTTGCAGATTCAGGCTCACAGGCGCCCCTTGATTTCCACCAGCAACGCATCACTGGCCTGTTCGATCAGATCCAGCACCTGCTCGAAGCCATCCTCGCCGCCGTAGTAAGGGTCGGGCACCTCGTCCAGCGCCAGTCCATATCGGCGCAGATAGAGATCGAGGTCGGCGCAGGCATCGCTCGGGCGCAGCGCCTTGAGGTTGCGCAGATTGCTCTGGTCCATGGCCAGGATCAGGTCGAAGCGCTGAAAGTCGGCAGCCTCGACCTGGCGTGCACGCTGCGCCGACAGGTCATAACCACGGCGCAACGCGGCCTGACGGGTGCGACTGTCCGACGCCTTGCCGACGTGCCAATCACCAGTGCCGGCGGAATCCACCTGTACGCGATCATCCATCCCTGCCGCACGCAGCTTGTGGCGCAGCACGCCCTCGGCCGTGGGCGAGCGGCAGATGTTGCCCAGGCACACGAACAGAACCTTCATCAGGCCCCCAGCAGGTGACGTACCCGCTCCAGGTCTTCGGCGGTATCCACGCCAGCCGCCGGTGCCTCCAGCGCATCGGCAACATGGATACGCACGCCGTTGTACAGCGCGCGCAGTTGCTCCAGGCATTCGGTGTCTTCCAGCCAGCACGGCCCCCAGGCGACGAAGTCATGCAGGAAACCGGCTCGGTAGGCGTAGATGCCGATATGACGGCGATAAGGCACGCCGGTCGGCAGCACGTCGCGGCTCTGGGCGAAGGCATCGCGCGCCCAGGCCAACGGTGCGCGGCTGAAGGTCAGGGCCAGGCCGTTCTTGTCGGTGACCACCTTGACCACATTGGGGTTGAACAGCGCGGTGACGTCCTCAATGGGCTCGGCCAGGGTGGCGATGCCCGCCTGCGGATTGGCCGCCAGATTAGCCGCCACCTGATCGATGATCGCAGGCGGAATCAGCGGCTCATCGCCCTGCACGTTGACCACGATGGCATCGGCCGGCAAGCCGAGCTGGGTGGCCACTTCAGCCAGGCGATCGGTGCCGGAGTTGTGATCCTCGCGAGTCAGCAGCACCTCGGCGCCAAAGGCCTGGCAGGCCTCGACGATGCGCGCGTCGTCGGTGGCGACCACCACGCGGCTGGCCGAGCTTTTTTTCGCCTGCTCCCAGACGTGCTGCACCATGGGTTTGCCGGCGATGTCCTGCAGCGGCTTGCCGGGCAGGCGGGTGGAGGCGTAACGGGCAGGAATGACGACGGTGAAGGCTGCGCTCATTTACTTGTCCAGACGCTCGTCAGTGGTCAGGGTGCGGGCTTCGCTTTCCAGCATCACCGGGATGCCGTCGCGGATCGGGTAAGCCACGCCGGCGCCCTTGCTGATCAGCTCGGTCTTGTCTTCGGAAAGCTGCAGCGGGCCCTTGCAGATCGGGCAGGCGAGAATATCGAGCAGTTTAAGATCCATGGTGGAATCCTTGCTGGGGCCATTAGGACCCCGGTATGAGGCGGGCCAGCGCGCCATCCAGCCAGTCGACGAACGCCTGCGTGGGCACGGCATCGACGGCCAGGTACCACCAGTCGGCGGCAGCGAAGGCCCGGCATTTCACCGCATCCTTCTCCGTCATCAGCAGGGGCAACGGCGGCTCGAAAGCGAGCTGCGCGGCGCTGTACTGGGCATGGTCGGCGAAGGGATGCGGAACCGGACGCCAGTTTAGCGCTTCGAGGGTATTGAAGAAACGTTGCGGGTTGCCGATGCCGGCCACTGCATGCACCGCCTGACCGGGTGGGAAGTGCTCGAGGCCGACGCGCTCACCACTGGCAACGTTGACCAGCGCGGTTGGCTGCAGGCGAAAGGCGTAGCCCTCGGCACTATCGGCTTCGGCGCCGTTGAACAACACGGCATCCACCTCGGCCAGACGCTCGACTGGCTCGCGCAACGGCCCGGCAGGCAGGCAGCGCCCATTGCCCAGGCCACGGGCGGCGTCGATCAGTACCAGCTCCAGATCACGCGCCAGGCGGTAGTGCTGCAGGCCGTCGTCGCAGAGGATCAGATCCAGTGGTTCTTCGGCCAGCAGCGCACGCACGGCGCGGCTGCGGTCTGGATCGATCTTCAAGGGCACGCCCGTACGCTGGACGATCAGCAGCGGTTCGTCACCGGCCTGCGTCGCCGGCTGCTCCGCGCGCACGCGCCAGGGCAGGCTGGGCGGCGTGGCGCCATAGCCACGGCTGACCACACCGACCTTGAGGCCACGGGCGCGACAATGTTCGATGAGAAAGAGGATCAGCGGCGTTTTGCCGGTGCCGCCGACGGTGATGTTGCCCACCACCAGCACCGGCACCGGGGCGCGGTAGATAGCGCCCTCGCCCGCCAGGAAGCGCGCGCGCTTGCCCTGCACCACGCGACGGTACAGCCACTCCAGCGGGCGCAGCAGCGCCAGCGCCGGATGACCGCGATACCAGGCCTCGAGCAGGTGATCGGCAGCGCTCACTCAGGGCGTTTCCTGTGCTTCCACCGTGGTGATGCGCAAATGCGCGAAGCCCAGCTTGCCGGCGGCGTCCATGGCGGTGATCACCGCCTGGTGCGGGGCCTTGCCATCGGCGCTGATGATCAGCGGCAGGCTGTTGTCGCCGTCGGACTCTTTCTGCAAGGCAGCCATGAGACTGCTCAGGTTGCTTTCCAGCAGCGCCTTGCCATTGAGCGAAAACGCACCGTCGGCAGCGATCAACACTTCCAGCTGCTTCAGCTCGGTCTGCTCCGGCGGCGTGCCGCTGGCGGCCTCCGGCAGGTCGACCTTGAGCTGGGTCTCGCGGGTGAAGGTAGTGGTGACCACGAAGAACAGCAACAGGATGAACACCACGTCGATCAACGAGGCCAGGTTGATCTCGACGTTCTCCCGCGGTTTACGCCGGAATTTCACGCCTTGCCCTCGCCCAGGTCGACATCGCGATCACCCTGCACCATCTCCACCAACTTGATCGCTTCCTGCTCCATGCCCACCACCAACTCGTCGACGCGGCGCTGCAGGTAGCGGTGGAAAAACAGCGCTGGGATCGCCACCATCAGGCCGGCTGCCGTGGTGATCAGCGCCTTGGCGATACCGCTGGCGAGCATGGAAGCGTTAGCCATGCCCGAGCCCATGAAGGAGCTGAAGATTTCAATCATGCCCAGCACGGTGCCAAGCAGGCCCAGCAGCGGCGCGATGCCGGCAATGGTGCCGAGCGCATTGAGATAACGCTCCAGCTCGTGGATGACGCGCGCGGCAGCCTCCTCGATGCACTCCTTCATGATTTCGCGACCATGCTTGGAGTTGGCCAGGCCGGCAGCGAGTATCTGCCCCAGCGGCGAATGCTCGCGCAGCTCCTTGAGCTTCTGGTTGTTGAGTTTCTTGTCCTTGATCCAGCGCCACACCTGGGCCAGCAGATTGGCCGGGGTGACGCGGGCGGGCCGCAGGGTCCACAGGCGCTCAGCGACGATACCGGCAGCAGCGATGGAACAGAGAATGATCGGCAGCATCATCCAGCCGCCAGCTTTGACCAGTTCCCACACGGTAGAGAATCCCCCTCGAAAAAGTCGCGCCACTCTAGCATAGGGCGCCGCCGTTCTCATTTTTCCCGCCAGAAACGTGGCTCGCTTCGCAACCCTCGCGCCGTGCCATGTTGCCCCAGGCGAATATGCAGGGCGCCGTGCAACGCCGTGTCATGTACCTCGACACCCGCAGCACGATAGCGTGCAAGCACCTGCGGGTGAGGATGGCCGAAGGCGTTGTGGCGACTGCGGGTGATCAGCACATGCTGCGCTGCGACGGCATCGATGAACGCCTGGCTGGATGACGTGCGGCTGCCGTGGTGGGGAGCCAGTAGCCACTGCGAGGCCAGGGGCAAGTCAGCCTGCATCAGCGCCCGCTCGGCCTGTACGTCGATATCGCCGGTCAACAGCAGGCGTTCGCCCGCCGCCTCTATCTGTAGTACACAAGACAACTGGTTACCGGAGCCGGCCCGTTGCCACTGCCACAGCCTGAAGGTCACCTCGTTCCATTGCCAGCTCTGCCCCGACGCGCACGCTTCGGCGCCGAGGGCATCGGCCAGCCTTTGCGGCTCACCGCTGACAACCCTCGATACCGGCATCCCGGCCTTGATCGCGGCCGCACCACCGGCATGATCGTTATCGGCATGGCTGAGCAGCATCACGTCGAGCTGCCTGAGGTTCAGCGCCCGCAACGAGGGCAGGACAATACGCTCACCGGTATCGAAATCGCCAAAACGCGGCCCGGCATCGTAAAGCAATGCGTGCTCCCGGGTGCGCACCAGCACGGCCAGCCCCTGCCCGACATCCAGCACCCAGATGTCGGCACGCCCGTCGTCCAACTGCGGCGCCGGCAGAAACAATGCCGGCAATAGCAGCGCGATGCCGGGCCAGCGCAAGGGCACACCAGCCGGCAGCAAAAGCAGCAACGCGCCAGCCGCAGCCAATAGCCAGGCCCACAGCGGCAGGTTGCTGGGCAGCCAGGCCGGTAGCCAGGCAGCAATGGCGCCGAGCAGTTCGAACAACAGGTGCAATGCACCACCGGCCAGCCACAGCACACCTTCACCCAGCCACGGGACAGGCAACAGCAAAGTACCCAACAACGCCAGAGGCACAACCAGCATGCCGACCCAGGGCACGGCAATCAGATTGGCCAGTGGCCCGCTACTGCTCACCGGCAGACCGAGGATCAACATCATCGGCAACAGGCCGATGGCCATGGTCCACTGTGCGCGCGTCAGGCCACGCCACCACCCCCAGAGGCCGAGACGACCAGCGAATACCAGCACCAGAATCGCCACTGCCGAAAACGACAACCAGAACCCCGGCTGCAAGGACGCCAGTGGTTCCAGCAGCAGAACCACGATCAAGGCCAGCAGCAGCGGCCACCAGGCACCCAGATGGCGAAAACGCATACGCCATAGCAGCACCAGCGCGACCATCACACAGGCTCGGCGCACCGGCACCTCGAAACCGGCCAGAAAACCGTAGAGCAAGGCTCCACTCAGGGCTAAGGCACAAGCACAGGGCAGCCAGGGCAGGCGCCTGGGCCAGGCACCGAGCTTCGCCAGCAGTGCCACCAGGCCATAGAGAAACCCGGCCAGCAGCGCGATGTGCTGCCCCGAGATAACCATCAGATGCACCGTTCCGGTGTGCTGAAGCAGGCGCCAGTCTGTTGTGCTCAGACCCGAACCATCGCCCAGAACCAGCGCCGCAATGGCGCCCTGCCGCTCAAAGGCCGGCACAGCCAGCAATTGCTGACGCAAGCTGTCACGCCAACTGCCCAATCCTGTCGCGGATGACAGGCGCTCACCTGACTTGATCGTACCCGTAGCGCCGATCCGCTGCGCCAACAACCAGGCCTCATAGTCGAAACGCTGCGGATTGACAAGACCGTGCGGGCGCTTGAGATTGACCGCCAGCCGCCAGCGCTCGCCGCCTTGCACCGTCGGCCCGCCATACCAGGCCACGCGCAGCCTTTGCGGCAACTCGGCACGTCGCGAGTGGGCCTCCTCCAGCAAAAAGCGCACGACACCCTCGGAGACTTCGGGTAAGCCCACCACCCGCCCCTCCAGCCATAGGGTACGACCATCGAGTTGTGCAGCGAGGCGATCATCCAGCGCCGATTGCGCCGAACTGCACGCCCAGGCCAGCCCGAGCAGAAAGAAACCCAGCGGATAAAGGCGCGATAGCAACAGTGCCAGGCCGGCACAGGCTGCAATCGCTAACAGCCAGCCTGGCGGCAAAGCCGGCAAAAAACGCAGCGTGAGCAAGCCCAGGGCCAGCGCCAACATCCCTGTTCGCATCCATCCTCCCTGCTCATCGAGCTACGGCGGGCGCGTCCGACGCTCACCTCCGGTCACAATATGGAAACGCCGCTCATGCGCAAAGCATGCATAATAGCGGCGCTTTTGCCTGCTCAGAGACTCTTCATGCCGCGTCGCTTATTCAAACGCTACATGCCCGACCCCGACAGCATCAAGACTAACAAGTCCCTGCGTTTTCTCGGCAAGCTGATTCACGATCCCAACCTGTGGCATCTCAATCGTCACTCGGTAGCACGCGGCATGGCCATCGGACTGTTCTGGGCGATGATCCCAATGCCGATGCAGATGCTGGCCGCCGCCGCCGTCGCCATTCCGCTGCGCGCCAACCTGCCGATCTCCATCGGTCTGGTCTGGCTGACCAACCCCATCACCATGCCGCCTATTTTCTATTGCACCTACAAACTGGGCGCGTGGATCATGCAGACGCCGCCGGTGCGCATGCCGCAAACCCTGAGTCTGGAATGGATCGCGGCCGAGGCGGCAGTGCTGTGGAAACCACTGTACCTGGGCTCCTTCGTCGCGGGAATCATCCTCGCGGCACTGGGCTACGTCCTGACCATGCTCTACTGGCGCTGGTGGGTCCAGCGCAGCTGGCGCAAGCGCCAGGAAAAGCTTCACCAACAACGTCACTGAAAAAAAGCCGTCGAAATCGACGGCTTTTTTATGCTTACTCGTAACGTAGCGCTTCGGCTGGCTGTACTTGCGCTGCCCGCCAGGATGGGTAGAGCGTGGCGAGGAAGCTCAGAATCAATGCCGCCGAACAGATCAGCACCACATCCAGCCACTGCAGGTCCGATGGCAGGCTGCTGATGAAGTACACGTCGGAGCTCAGCACCTGCTGTCCGGCGAAGGATTCCAGCCAGGCCACCAGTGCACTGACATTCAGCGCCGCAAGCACGCCGAATACCGTGCCGATCAGGGTGCCGACGAGGCCGATCACCGAGCCCTGCACCATGAAGATGGCCATGATCTGACGTGGTGTGGCGCCCAGCGTACGCAGGATGGCGATATCGCCGCCCTTGTCGGCGACCACCATGATCAGCGTGGCGATGATATTGAAGGCTGCCACCGCGACGATCAGCAAGAGCAGCAGACCGATCATGGTCTTCTCCATCTTCATCGCGCTGAACAGGCTGCCCTGGGTGTGGGTCCAGTCGTCGGCGCGATACCCTGCGCCCAGTTCGGCGACCAGCGCCTTGGATACCTGCGGCGCCTGGTAAAGATCCTTCAGCGCCAGACGAATGCCCGGCACAGTGCCCTCCGGCAGGCGCTGCATCGCTGCCGCATCGGCGACGTTGATCAGCGCCAGCGAGCTGTCCAACTCGGCGCCGACCTTGAATACCGCTGCCACGTTCAGCCGCTGCATGCGCGGGGTGACGCCACCAGGTGCACTGCTCAACTCGGGAATGATCAGCGTCAGCTTATCGCCCACCTGCAGGCCAAAACGACGCGCGGTGATATCACCGATCACCACGCCGAACTCACCGGGCTGCAGATTGTTCAGGCTGCCCTGACGGATATGCTCGGGCAGGATCGACACCTTGCCCTCCTCGGCCGGATCAATACCGTGGATCTGGATCGGCTGCATCGTGCCGCGATGCGAAAGCATGCCCTCCAGCTCGGCATAAGGCGCAGCTGCCTGCACCTGCGGATTGGCCATGGCCTTTGCCGCCAGGGCGCGCCAGTCGGCAACCGGCTCGGCACCATAGAGCATGGCGTGCGGCACCATGCCGAGAATGCGCGAGCTCATTTCCTTCTGGAAGCCGTTCATCACCGACAGCACCACGATCATCGCCAGCACGCCGAGTGCCAGACCGATCATCGAAGTCAGCGAAATGAAGGAGATGAAATGGTTGCGGCGCTTGGCCCGTGTGTAGCGAGCGCCGATGAAGATACTCAGCGGACGAAACATCAGAGGGCCACCAGCTTGCCGTCCTGCAGGCTGAGCACGCGATCCATCTGGCGCGCCAGCTGCATGTCGTGAGTCACCACCAGAAATGCGGTATTGGAGTCGCGGCTCAGTTCGCGCATCAGCTCCTGAATGCCTTCGGCAGTGTGCTGATCGAGGTTGCCGGTGGGCTCATCGAGCAGCACCAGCCCGGGGCGGTTGACCAGGGCACGGGCAATGGCTACGCGCTGACGCTCACCACCGGACAGTTCAGCCGGTTTGTGGTGCAGGCGATGGCCCAGGCCGACTCGCTCCAGCAGAGCGGTCGCACGCTGGCGCGCTTCGGCAATCGGCGTCTTGCCGATCAGCAGCGGCATGCAGGCATTTTCCAGCGCGGTAAATTCGGCCAGCAGATGATGAAACTGATAAACGAAGCCCAGTGCACGGTTGCGCAACAGGCCACGGGCGGTTTCGCTCAGCGCCGACAGTTGCTCGCCGGCCAGCCACACGCTGCCTGCACTGGGCGTATCCAGGCCGCCGAGCATGTTCAGCAGGGTGCTCTTGCCGGAGCCGGAGCTGCCGACGATGGCCACGCGCTCACCGGGCAGCAGTTCCAGTTCGAGCCCGTCGAGCACCACCACCGACTCGGGGCCTTCGTCGTAACGCTTGCTCAGGTTGCGGCAGCTGAGCACGGCATTGTGCTGTTTCATGGCGTTCGGGTTCATGGACTCACTCATAACGCAGGGCCTCGGCAGGCTGGGTACACGAAGCACGCCAGGCAGGGTACAGGGTGGCAAAGAAGCTCAGCAGCAGTGCTGCGCTGCAGACCATGACCACGTCGGCGGTCTGCAATTGCGAGGGCAGGTAATCGATGAAATAGACATCGGCATTGAGAAACTTGATGCCCAGCAGCCGCTCGATGCCGGCAATCAGGCTGCTGATGTTCAGCGCGGCGAGAATCCCCAGGACGGCGCCAATGAAGGTGCCGACTACGCCGATCACGGTGCCCTGCACCATGAAGATGGCCATGATCTGCCGCGGCGTGGCGCCAAGGGTGCGCAGGATGGCGATATCGCCCTTCTTGTCGGTCACCACCATCACCAGGGTGGAGATGATGTTGAAGGCGGCTACCGCAACGATCAGCAGCAGTAGCAGGCCGATCATGGTCTTCTCCATGCGAATGGCCTGATACAGATTGCCATGCGTGCGGGTCCAGTCGCGGGCGTAGAAATCGCCGTCGAGGGTCTGGGCGATTTCCCAGGCGCTGCGCGGTGCCTGGAACAGGTCATCGAACTTCAGGCGCAGGCCCTGTACCTGATCCGGCTGCCAGCGCTGCAGACGCGCCAGGTCGCTGATATTGGCCAGCGCCAGGGCACCGTCGATCTCACCGGCGCCGACATGAAAGATACCGGTCACGGTAAAACGTTTGAGGCGCGGAAACATTCCGGCCGGGGTCACGGTGACCTCGGGGGCGACGAAGGTGACCTTGTCTCCGAGCTTGACGCCCAATTTGGCCGCTGCCTTGTCACCGATGATCATGGCGAAATCACCGGGCTGCAGGCTGTCGAGCCCGCCTTGCTGGAAGAAGCCATCGATGATCGAGACCTTGCGTTCCTGCTCGGGATCGATGGCATTGATCAGCACCTTCTGCACCTTGCCGTCGTGCGTCAGCAAGCCCTGCATCTGGGTGAAGGGGGCCAGCGCCTCGACGCGCGGATGACGTTCGACCTGACGCGCCAGTGCCGGCCAGTCGCTGACCGGGGTGGCCGACTCGACCGTGGCATGCGGAATCATGCCCAGCACACGGGTGCGCATCTCGTGATCGAAGCCATTCATCACCGACAGCACCAGGATCATCACCATCACCCCCAGGGTGAGGCCGAGCATGGACGTCAGGGAAATGAAGGAGACGAAGTGGTTGCGACGCTTGGCCCGCGTGTAGCGCGTACCGATGAATACGAACAGAGGTCTGAACATGTCGGAGAGATTCGGAGGAAAGAAAAACGTCCTTGTGGCAGGGCCGGATCAGCAGCCTTACACTCACAGGCAAATCAACGCTTGCTGTGCAACGGGCCTGCTGCGTTAAAACACCTGGAAAGCCACCAGTGGCTGACACATTGCAGTGTGACGCCAATGGAGCGGGCGATGCGAGTATTACGCCTTTACCATTCGTAACCGGCGTCTGCCAGGCAGTTATGGCCGGCACGGGCACGCATGGCGTTCACGAGGCTTTCAACAGGGTCTTCGACCACCACTGCTTTCATGGGTTCGCCATGTCGACTAACGATGTAGATGATCGCCGCGAATACTATCGTATCGAGGATACGATCGCACTGGAATTCAGCCTGCTGTCCGGGGCCGAAGCCTATGCCAGCGACGTACTTCACGACCCGTCGCCGCTATTCAATCTGCTCAGCGATCTGCACCTGATGGACTTCGAGTCGCAGCATCTGCTGCGCCACATCAGCGAGCGTGACCGCACCCTGGCCAACTACCTGAAGGTAATCAACAAGCGCATCGACCTGCTCGGTCAGGCGGTCGCCCAGAGCCTGCTGCGCGATATCGGCGCACCGCGTCAGGTGTCGCTGTCCGAAGGCGGCATCAGCTTCAATAATGCCCAGGCCGTGGCGCCGGGCAGCCATCTGGCGATCAAGATGGTCTTGATGCCGCAGGCGCTCGGTCTGCTGCTACGGGCCAAGGTCGTGCATTGCAGCCAGCGTGCAGATGGCCAATATGAAGTCGGTACCGAGTTCGAAGCGTTGACCGACGCACAGCGCCAGTTACTGGCTCGGCATATCCTGCAGAAACAGGCTCTGGAACGTCGCCAGGCTCGTGAATGACCTCTGCCAAGGAATTGCCATGTATCGACTCGCCCTGCTACTTGCCCTGCTGATGCCCCTGCCCTCGCTTGCCGAGACCCTGAGTATTCCACTAGGCAGCCAGGGCGCGGATCTCGATGCCGGCAACCTGCCCCAGAAGGGGCAGTCCAAACGTTCGGTACTGGAGCGTTTCGGCCTGGCCGATGAAGAGCACAAACCCGTCGGCCAGCCGCCGATCACGCGCTGGGACTACCGCGAATTCAGCGTCTATTTCGAATACGATCACGTGATCAACAGCGTGCGCCATCACCGCTCACGCCACCTCGACACCGTCAAGGAGCAACAGTGACCCTTATCTACGGCCATCGCGGCGCCAAAGGCGAAGCCCCGGAAAACACCCTCGCCAGCTTCCAGCGTTGCCTGGAGCACGGCGTCAATCGCTGCGAGCTGGATCTGCACCTGTCGCGCGACGGCGAACTGATGGTGATTCACGACCCAACCCTCAAGCGCACCACTGGATTGCGCGGCAAGGTGGTCGAACACGATGCAGCCGAGCTGATCAAGTACGACGCGCGCAAGGGTGGCCCGGGCTGGATAAGGCCCTGCCCCATTCCGCGCCTGCAGGACCTGTTCGAGCAGTGCCAGTTCGAGCACTGGCAGCTGGAAGTTAAAAGCGCCTCGAAAGTGCGCGCCGCACGCACCGTGCTGGCCATTGCCGAACTGGTCGAGCGCTTCGGTCTGCGCGAGCAGATCACCATCACCTCCAGCTCGCGCGAAGTGCTCAAGGCCGCACGCGAGCTGACCCCGCAATTGCAACTGGGCCTGGTGGCCGAGTACGCCTGGCTCGACCCGTTGAAAGTGGCAGCGCACTACCAGTGCCATCTACTCGCATTGAACTGGACACTGTGCACCCCGGAGCGTCTGCTAAAGGCGCAGAACCAGGGGCTGCATGTCTCGGTCTGGACGGTCAACGAGCCGGCGCTGATGCGCCGCCTGGCCGACTTTGGTGTCGACAGCCTCATCACCGACTTCCCCGGCATCGCGGTGCAGACGCTGCGCCGCTGAGGCACTCACCTTCCGTAGGAGCGGATTTATCCGCGATCCCGCCGCGTAGCCCGGATGCAATCCGGGAGCTGGAGCGAGGATGTCCCCGGATTGCATCCGAGCTACGAATACAGCGCCCAACAACGACAAAACCGGCACTAGGCCGGTTTTGTCCTTTGCTGCCGCCTGAGACGCTAGAAGCTCTCCCGATTCGGCCAGCGCCACTCGGAAGCCACTACCCAGCCTGTCTCCCCGACCGGCTCAGGCCGCCGGCCGGAGCCGCTCAAAAAAGCCGGTTGAGGCCGTCGAACGCGGCAACCCGATAGGCCTCGGCCATGGTCGGGTAGTTGAAGGTGGTGTTGATGAAGTATTTGATGCTGTTGGCTTCGCCCTTCTGGTTCATGATCGCCTGACCGATGTGGACGATCTCCGAAGCCTGATAGCCGAAGCAGTGCACGCCCAGCACTTCCAGGGTTTCACGATGGAAGAGAATCTTCAGCATCCCAACCGGCTCGACCGAGATCTGCGCACGGGCCATGCCCTTGAAGAAGGCCTTGCCCACTTCATAGGGCACCTTGGCCTGGGTCAGTTCACGCTCGGTCTTGCCGATCGAGCTGATCTCCGGAATGGTGTAGATGCCGGTCGGCACGTCATCGACGAAACGCCAGCTGCCGTTTTCGACGATGCTGCCGGCCGCGGAACGGCCCTGGTCAGCCGCGGCGCTGGCCAGGCTCGGCCAACCGATCACGTCACCGGCGGCGTAGATATTGCTTACCTCGGTGCGATAGTACTCGTCGACCTGGATCTGCCCGCGGCTATTGACCGCGATACCAATGTTCTCCAGCCCCAACTGATCGGTATTGCCCGTGCGGCCGTTACACCACAGCAGGGCGTCGGCCTTGATCTTCTTGCCCGATTTCAGGTGCAGCACCACGCCGTTTTCCACGCCCTCGATGCGCTCGTATTCTTCGTTGTGACGAATCAGCACGTTGTTGTTGCGCAGGTGGTAGGAAAGCGCATCGGAAATTTCCGAGTCGAGGAAGCTGAGCAACTGATCGCGGTTGTCGATCAAGTCGACCAGCACACCCAGGCCACTGAAGATCGAGGCGTACTCGCAACCGATCACCCCCGCTCCGTAGATGATCAGACGACGCGGTGTGTGACCCAGGCTGAGAATGGTGTCGCTATCGTAGATACGCGGGTGGCGGAAATCGACATCGGCCGGGCGGTACGGACGCGAACCGGTGGCGATGACGATCTGCTTGGCCACCAGCTTTTCCACCACGCCATTGAGGCAGACCACTTCGACCGTCTGCTCGTCAGCGAAGCTGGCGGTGCCGAAATAGGTGTCGATGCGGTTACGCGCGTAGTAGCCGGTACGCGAAGTGACCTGCTTGGCGATCACCTTCTCCGCGCTTTTCAACACATCGGGGAAGGAAAACCAGCGTGGCTCGCCGATCTGGCGGAACATCGGATTGGTGTTGAACTGCATGATCTGCCGCACCGAGTGGCGCAGCGCCTTGGACGGAATGGTGCCCAGGTGGGTGCAGTTGCCGCCGACCAGCGGACGGTTGTCCACCACGGCCACCTTGCGCCCGGCCTTGGCCGCGTTCATCGCCGCGCCCTCGCCCGCCGGGCCGGAGCCAAGCACCACCACATCGTAGTTGTAGACCGCCATGTTTACTCCTTCAGATCAGGCCGGAGCGCTTGTGGCGCACCCTCGGCAGGGCCGGCAGTGGATTACATCTGCCGGCTATCAAAGCTACCAGCCGGCTTAGCGCTTGCTCGCGTCGTAAGCCAGGTCGGTGTTGGGCGCTTCGCTCTTGTCGCGATTGACCTCTTCGCACTTCTCACGGCTACCGCCACAGATCGAGCACTCCTTCTCGATACCCAGGTTGGCGATGCCACCGCAGGAACCGGCGATGGGTTTGCGCCCCATGATCACGCCAACGGCCATCATGCC
This sequence comes from Pseudomonas sp. GD03919, assembly GCF_029814935.1. Lineage (NCBI taxonomy): Bacteria > Pseudomonadati > Pseudomonadota > Gammaproteobacteria > Pseudomonadales > Pseudomonadaceae > Pseudomonas > Pseudomonas sp. GD03919. Next base: position 1,559,903 of record NZ_CP104582.1, on the reverse strand, counting down.
GACGACCAGGATCATGGTCAGAAATACCACCAGAAACGTCATTGCTCATCTCCTGCAGCGAATAGCTGCTCAAATGCGGTCGTGCCCTGTGTGACGAAGCCCTCGCCCTCACGCGTCACGAAAAACGCCGCGATACCGTTGCGCTCGGCGAAGGCCATGCCGGCATCCGGACCGAGCACCATCAATAGGGTAGACAAGCCATCGGCGCGCAAGGTCGATGGATCGGCCACCGTCACCGCCGCCAGCTTGTGGTTGACCGGCTTGCCGCTCAGCGGATCGAGCGTATGCGAGTAGCGCTGGCCGTTCTCTTCGAAGTAGTTGCGGTAGTCACCTGAAGTGGAGATACCGTAACCATCGAGCTGCAAAATGCGTTGGGCCACCCGCTGGTCGTCGCGCGGGGCTTCCAGGCCGATGCGCCAGTGGCTGCCGTCGGGCTTGAAACCGGCCGCCTTGAGCTCACCGGTGGCCTCGACCAGATAACTGGTGACGCCCAGTTCGCCCAGACGCTCGACGATTAGATCGACGGCGTAACCGGCCGCGATGCTGTTGAAATCGACCTGAACATCAGCATCCTTGCACAGCTGCTCGCCGTCGATCTTCAGGTGCTGCTGACCAACGCGCTGACGCACTTCGGCCAGACGCTCGGCATCCGGTACTGCCTCGCCCTTCCCTTTGGGGCCGAAGCCCCAGAGGTCGAGCAAGGGTTCCAGCGTCAGGTCGAAATAACCCTGACTCTCCTGGTGCAGACGATCGCCGGCACGCACCAGATCCAGCACGCCCTTGGGCATGGCCTGGCAGGTACCAGCTGGCGCACGGTTGAATTGCTCGATCAGCGAATCATCGCGATAGGTGGACATCTGCAGATCGATCTCGGCGAGGATCGCCTCGGTCGCCGCCTTGAGTTCGGCTTGCGGCGCAACACCTTCACTGCGGACATATTTGACCGAATAGGTGCTGCCCATGGTTGGGCCACCGAACTCTTCGATCCGTTCAGAATGCAAGCAGCCCGTTAGGGCTGCCGCCAGGGCGACAGCGATAACGGGCTGGAGTACAGCAGACCTCATGCGTTAGCCGCCGAAGTCGTCGAGGAGGATGTTCTCCGGCTCGACGCCCAGGTCGGTGAGCATCTTGATCACCGCGGCGTTCATCATGGGTGGGCCGCACATGTAGAACTCGCAATCTTCCGGAGCCGGGTGGTCCTTCAGGTAGTTCTCGTACAACACGTTGTGGATGAAGCCAGTAAGGCCGGTCCAGTTGTCTTCCGGCTGTGGGTCGGACAACGCCAGGTGCCATTCGAAGTTCGGGTTCTCCGCTGCCAGCTGATCGTACTCTTCGTTGTAGAACGACTCGCGCAAGGAACGCGCACCGTACCAGAAGCTGATCTTGCGCTTGGATTTCAGGCGCTTGAGCTGGTCGAAGATGTGCGAACGCATCGGCGCCATGCCGGCACCACCACCGATGAAGACCATCTCGGCGTCGGTGTCCTTGGCGAAGAACTCACCGAAGGGCCCGTACACGGTGATCTTGTCGCCCGGCTTGAGGCTGAACACGTAGGACGACATCTTGCCCGGCGGCAGATCGTCCTTGCCGGGGGGCGGCGAGGCGATACGGATGTTGAACTTCACCAGACCGCGCTCTTCCGGATAGTTGGCCATGGAATAGGCACGGATCACGGTCTCATCGACCTTGGACACGTACTTCCACAGGTTGAACTTGTCCCAGTCGCCGCGATACTCCTCCTGGATATCGAAGTCCTTGTAGTACACGGTATGCGGCGGACATTCCAGCTGCACGTAGCCACCGGCGCGGAAGTCGACGTTTTCACCTTCCGGCAGCTTCAGCGTCAGCTCCTTGATGAAGGTGGCGACGTTGGGGTTGGACTCCACCGTGCATTCCCACTTCTTCACGCCGAAGACTTCTTCCGGCACTTTGATTTTCATGTCCTGCTTGACCGCGGCCTGGCAGGACAGGCGCCAGCCTTCGCGGGCCTCACGCTTGGTGAAGTGCGACTCTTCGGTGGAGAGCATCTCGCCACCGCCGGACTCGATGATGCACTTGCACTGGGCGCAGGTACCGCCGCCGCCGCACGCGGAGGACAGGAAGATGCCGTTGTCGGCCAGGGTTTGCAGCAGCTTGCCGCCAGCCGGCACCACGATGGTTTTTTCGCCGTTGATTTCGATGCTCACGTCGCCGCTGGAGACCAGCTTGGCGCGCGCAGCGAGAATGATCAGCACCAGCGCGAGAACGATGGCGGTGAACATGCCGATGGCGAGGAAGATTTCGTAATTCATCTGTTCATCCTTTCCTTACAGCTGCACGCCGGAGAAGGACATGAAGCCCAGCGACATCAGACCGATGGTGATGAAGGTGATGCCCAGACCCTGTAGACCAGCCGGTACATCGCTGTACTTGAGCTTCTCGCGGATACCGGCCAGCGCGGCGATGGCCAGTGCCCAGGACACGCCTGCGCCGACGCCGTAGACGGTGCTTTCGGCCAGGTTGTAGTCGCGCTCGACCATGAACAGCGAGCCACCCATGATGGCGCAGTTCACGGTGATCAGCGGCAGGAACACGCCGAGGGCGTTGTACAGCGACGGCACGTACTTATCCAGGGCCATCTCGAGGATCTGTACCAGTGCAGCGATCACCCCGATGAAGGTCAGCAGACCGAGGAACGACAGATCCACCTCAGGCAGACCGGCCCAGGCCAGCGCACCATCCTTGAGGATGTTGGCGTAGATCAGGTTGTTCACCGGCATGGTGATACCCAGCACCACGACCACGGCGATACCGAGACCGATGGCGGTTTCCACCTTCTTGGAGATGGCGATGAAGGTACACATGCCGAGGAAGAACGCCAGCGCCATGTTCTCGACGAACACCGCACGGACGAACAGGCTGATGTAATGTTCCATTAATAGGCCTCCTTGCTGGATACCTGAGGCGCCATCTTGTAGGCATTGGCCTCGACCTGATCCTTCTTCCAGCTACGCACTGCCCAAATGAACAGGCCGATCAGGAAGAACGCCGAAGGCGGCAGCAACAACATTCCGTTGGGCTGATACCAACCACCGTCATTGATCACCGGCAGCACTTCGTAGCCCATCAGCTTACCCGCACCGAACAGCTCACGAATGATGCCCAGAGCGATCAGGAAGGCGCTGTAGCCCAGACCGTTACCGATACCGTCGAAGAAAGACAGTACAGGCGGGTTCTGCATGGCGAAGGCTTCGGCACGGCCCATCACGATGCAATTGGTGATGATCAGACCGACGAACACCGACAGCTGCTTGGACAGGCTGAAGGCGTAGGCCTTGAGCAACTGATCCACCACGATAACCAGCGAGGCGATGATCACCATCTGCACGATCATGCGGATCGAGCTGGGGATCTGGCTGCGGATCATCGAGATGAACAGGTTGGAGAAACCACACACCAGTGTCAGCGCGGCGGACATTACCAGCGCAGTCTGCAAGTTCGAGGTGACCGCCAGCGCCGAGCAGATGCCAAGGATCTGCAGGCCGATGGGGTTGTTGTTGAAGATCGGGTTGAGCAGGACTTCTTTAATGGTTGGCTGCGACATGATCAGGCCTCCCCTGCACGCAGGTTAGCGATAAACGGACCGAAGCCGTTCTGGCCCAGCCAGAACTTCAGCAGGTTATCCACGCCGTTGCCAGTCAAGGTAGCGCCGGCAAGGCCGTCGACCTGGTGCACGGCTTTCGGACTTTGCGGGTCGACACCACCCTTGACAACTTCTACAGCCAACTCGCCGTTTTCATCGAACAGGGTCTTGCCTGGCCACTGGCCGGTCCACTTCGGATTGTCTACCTCGCCCCCCAGGCCCGGCGTTTCGCCATGCTGGTAGAAGCCCATACCCACTACGGTATTGAGATCACCCTTGACCGCGATAAAGCCGTGCAGGGTCGACCACAGGCCGTAGCCACGCACCGGCAGGATCAGGATTTCGACTTCGCCATCCTTCTCCACCATATAAACGGTGGTGTAACGCTCCTGACGCTTGATCCCGGCGATATCCTCGCTGCCCTTGAGCACCTGAGAAATCTGCGGATCCTTCGACGCCTTCAGCGGGTCGAAGGTGATCGGATCGAACGCATCGGAGAACTTGCCACTCTGCAGATCTACCAGTTTGGCAGTGATGGTGCTGTCGAACAGCTCCTTGACCTTGGCACCGGACATACCCGCCTCACCCAGGCCGGCAATGGCCAGGATGCTGCGCTGCTTGTCCAGCATTCGGTTTTCCACCTGGGTTGGCTTCAGTGCGATGGCGGCACCGGCGACGAACACCGAGCACACCAGACACACCAACAGGGCCACCGTCAGCGTACGAACGGTGGATTCTTTTTGACTAGACATTACGTGCCAGCCTCCGCTTGATATTGGCCTGAACGACGAAGTGGTCGATCAGCGGTGCAAACAGGTTGGCGAACAGAATCGCCAGCATCATGCCCTCGGGGAAGGCCGGGTTGACCACACGGATCAGCACCACCATCACGCCGATCAGGGCACCGAAGATCCACTTGCCGGTATTGGTCATCGACGCCGACACCGGGTCGGTGGCCATGAAGAACATGCCGAAGGCAAAACCACCGACGACCAGATGCCAGTACCAGGGCATGGCGAACATGGGGTTGGTAGTGGAGCCGATCAGGTTGAACAGCAGGCTCAGGCCGATCATACCCAGCATCACACCGGCCACGATGCGCCACGAGGCGATCTTGGTGATCAGCAGTACCAGGCCGCCGATGGCGATGGCCAGGGTGCTGGTCTCACCCATCGAACCATGAATGGTGCCGAAGAAAGCGTCCATCCAGGTGATGCCGTTGTTGATCACGTTCTCGATGCCACCGGAAGCGGCGAGGCTCAGCGAAGTGGCACCGGCAAAGCCGTCCACTGCAGTCCATACCGCATCACCGGACATCTGCGCCGGGTAGGCGAAGAACAGGAAGGCACGGCCGGTCAGCGCCGGGTTGAGGAAGTTCTTGCCGGTACCGCCGAACACTTCCTTGCCGATCACCACACCGAAGCTGATACCCAGCGCGACCTGCCACAGCGGAATGCTCGGCGGCAGGATCAGGGCAAACAGCACGGAGGTGACGAAGAAACCTTCGTTGACTTCATGCTTGCGGATCGAAGCGAACAGCACTTCCCAGAAGCCGCCGACGATGAAGGTCACCGCGTAGACGGGCAGAAAGTAGGCTGCGCCCTGGATGAAGTTGTCCCACAGGCTGTTCGGATCGAAACCGGCCAGCGAGCCGATCAGGGCGAAACGCCAGCCTTCCTGGCTCGCCAGCAGCTCGGGGCTCTGAGCGAAGATCAGGTTGGCCTGGTAGCCGGTGTTCCACATGCCGAAGAACATGGCCGGGAAGGTGCACAGCCACACGGTGATCATCATGCGCTTGAGGTCGATGCCGTCGCGCACGTGAGCGGTGGTCTTGGTCACGCTGCCAGGACGATAGAAGAAGGTGTCGATGGCCTCGTAGAGGGCATACCACTTCTCGTACTTGCCGCCCTTTTCGAAGTTGTGCTCGATCTTGTCGAGGAATGCACGAATGCCCACGGATTAACCCTCCTTCTCGATGCGGGTGAGGTTGTCCCGCAGGATCGGGCCATATTCATACTTGCCGGCGCACACATAGGTGCAAAGCGCCAGGTCTTCTTCGTCGAGTTCCAGGCAACCCAGTTTCTGAGCCATCTCGGTGTCGCCAACGATCAGATAGCGCAGCAGTTGAGTCGGCAGGATATCCAGCGGCATCACGGCTTCGTAGTTGCCCACCGGCACCATGGCGCGCGGGCTGCCGTTGGTGGTGGTGGTGAAGTTGAACAGCTTGGCGCCGGCCAGCTTGGAGACGAAGATGTTCAATACCGAGTGCTTGTTCACGCCGGCACGCAGGTAATGCATCATCTCGCGGTCGTTGCCTTCCACCAGGCAAGACACCTGATTGTGGTAACGGCCGAGGAAGGCGAAGGCACCCTGAGCGGTACGACCGCCGAACACCGAGCCGGAAATCACACGATTGAAACCTGGCTTGAGCTCACCGGCGGTAAGTTCTTCCAGGTTGGCGCCCAGACGAGTGCGCAGCAGACGCGGCTGCTCGACGACCGGACCGCCCAGCGCAACCACACGCTCGACGAACAGCTGACCGGTGGTGAACAGTTTGCCCACCGCGATCACGTCCTGATAACCGATTTGCCAGACACTCTTGCTGGTGCTGACCGGATCGAGAAAGTGGATGTGCGTGCCCGGCAGGCCTGCCGGGTGCGGGCCGGCAAAGGCTTCGCTCTGTACCTTGGCCAGTTTCTCGCCAGGCAGATTGGCGCCGTCGGCCTTGCACAGGAAGATCTTGGCCAGGTTACCGAGCACCTTCAGACCATTTTCGAAATCAGTGGCATGTTCGCCGATGATCACCGCAGGATCGGCGGCAAGCGGATGGGTATCGATGGCCGTGACGAAGATCGACCGGGGTACGGCATCAAGCGCCGGTACCTTGCTGAACGGACGCGTACGCAGGGCAGTCCACAGACCGGACTGCTGCAGGTTCTCGCGAACCTGTTCATCAGTCAGTGCCTCGAGCTGGTCGGCAGCGTACTGGGCGAAGGTTTCCTGCTCGTCGCCATCGAGATCGATGACTACGGATTGCAGAACACGCTTCTCACCGCGGTGAATGGCGCTGATCACACCAGCAGCGGGGGCGGTGTAGCGCACGCCGGGTGTCTTCTTGTCGGTAAACAGCAATTGCCCGAGCTTGACCCGGTCACCGACCTGCACTTCCATCGTCGGCTTCATCCCGTGATAGTCGAAGCCGATGACGGCGACACTGCGCACGGGCCTGGCGGCCTCGATACGCTGTGCCGGCGCACCCGTTATGGGCAAATCGAGCCCATGCTTTAATTTGATCATAGGTTTGCCTAACCACTGATTTAGAAAGCTTTTTATAGGACAGGCGACACTACCGAAGGTCTAATAGACCCGACCACACCGATACGATATGGGCGTGGAGGAAGGTGCCAAACCTGGGTAAAAAATCCGTTTGATTATAAAGCCCCCCCCCTGCACTGACCACCCAAGCGCTTGCTTTTTTTGGCCTTTCGGCAACAGAACGCAACACACTCGGTGCCGCCCAAGATCAACTCGGCAACCTCGTCAGGGCAAATTCCAGACAATCGGGATAGGGGGGAACCAATAAGTTCCGCCCCTCCCACACCACCCGGCATGCGGGTCCGCACCGGGCGGTTCGAGAAGTTGAGGTTTCACGAGAGTCTCGGCACTCCCAACCGATCGAAGTAGGCAATGGTCAGCACATTATGGATGGCAGATCGACTGTTATGCCACCAGCGACGGCTCAGCGCCGCCACGGATTCCGCAACCCAGGAACTCGCGCCTAAGCGGATCAGCTCCCGGTAGATCGTCTTGCCCCGTCGCCAGTGCCGGAGGTGGAGCATTCTCAGGCGGCGACGTATCCACTCATCCAGTGATCGCCAGATGCGTGGCGTTTGTGCCAGCCTGAAGTACCCTTTCCAGCCGAGCAGGTAACTGCGGAGCTTCTCCACCACCTGTGCCATGCTGCGACCACCTGACCCCCGGGTCAGTTGCCTGATCCGGAGCTTGAACGCCTGTAACGCCTTCGTTGATACCGCGCGTCGGACCTCTCCCTCCCTCGTCTGCCACAGGGCATAACCGAGGAACTGGCGACCGAACACGCTGGCGACTGCACTTTTGGATTCGTTGATCACCAAGCGCAGTTTGTTGTAACACCGGCGTAGCAGGCGCATCACCCGTTCTCCCGCCTTCTCACTGCGAACGTAAACGTTGCAGTCATCAGCGTAACGGGCGAAGCAGTGCCCCCGACGTTCCAGCTCTTTATCCACCTCGTCCAGCAGAACGTTGGCCAGCAACGGCGAGAGCGGCCCGCCTTGCGGCGTGCCCTCATGCCGATCCATGACCACACCGCCGTCCATGATGCCCGCGTTCAGGTACGCACGAACCAGCCGGATGACTCCAGGATCGTTTATGCGCCTCTTCAGGCGGTCGATCAGGATGTCGTGGTTAACCCGGTCGAAGAACTTCGATAGGTCGACATCCACCACGATGTGGCGGCCCTGTTGGGCATAGCGTTGCGCAGCCAACACCGCATCGTGGGCCCGGCGGCCCGGGCGGAAGCCGTGGCTGTGCTCGCTGAAGGTGGGATCAATCAGAGGTTGCAGCACTTGCAGCAGTGCCTGTTGAATCAGACGGTCGGTGACGGTGGGGATACCCAGTTCCCGCTCACTGCCGTCCGGTTTCGGGATGCCTACCCGACGAACGGGTTGTGGTTGGTAGGAGCCGCTCAGCAGTTGCTGGCGAAGCTCCGGCCACACCCATCGCAGGTGTTCGGCAGTCTGGGCAATATCCAGCCCGTCCACACCTGCCGATCCCTTGTTGGACTTCACGCGCTTCCATGCCCGCTGCATATTCTCTCGTGCGAACGCCTGCTCAAGCAGGCTTCGCCCTGCGCCCTCCGGTTCTCGCCGCGGGAGCCCTGTTTCATCGCTGATCGCATTCGGTAAGGCTTCACCTTCCCGTTCCGCGACCCGCCCCGCTGGCGCGGGCATCTGATGCGTTACAGCGCTCATCGACAAGGCGTTTGACGCTCCTTCTCGTTCAGCCCTTCGCCCTGACCAAGCAGCTACTATGGCTTCTGCTGACTTCTCGCTCCGTGCTTCCACGTCGCCCTTTCAGGCATGAGGCGAGATCTCCCCGGGTAAGAACACACTCCTTCACCGCACAACCGCCGGATTTACACCACCTCGCCTTGGCCACAAGAGCTTCGCGGCTTCTAGCCCGCTCGCCCTGCTTGGCAGTGCCTCGTATCCGATTCTTGTTCATCGGCTCACGGTTTACGCTCCACGCTTCCTCCCCACGGTCGGTCGCCCTTCCGCAGTTGCGCTTCGCTCCGTTCGCTGTGGCCAGCTCACGGGAGGACTTGCACCTCCAGGAGTGCGCCCGTGCCGGGCGCACTAAAAAACGGGAGCCGAAGCTCCCGCTTTGCATGCAAACCCGACGCTTAACGCGGGAACGCCGGCGGGTTGACCCCAGCCATGTCTTCCATCACGCGCACCACCTGGCAGCTGTAACCGAACTCGTTGTCGTACCAGACGTACAGCACGACGCGGTTATCGTTGGCGATGGTGGCTTCGGCATCGACCACACCGGCGTGACGCGAGCCGACGAAGTCGGTCGATACCACTTCCTGCGAGCTGACGAAGTCGATCTGCTTCTGCAGATCCGAGTGCATGGCCATCTGGCGCAGGTACTCGTTGATCTCTTCGCGGGTGGTGGCCTTCTCCAGGTTCAGATTGAGGATGGCCATGGACACGTTCGGCGTCGGCACACGAATGGCGTTGCCGGTCAGCTTGCCCTTCAGCACCGGCAGCGCCTTGGCCGCAGCGGTAGCCGCGCCGGTTTCGGTGATGACCATGTTCAGCGCGGCACTACGACCACGACGACTGCCCTTGTGGAAGTTGTCGATCAGGTTCTGGTCGTTGGTGTAGGAGTGAACGGTCTCGACGTGACCGTTGACGATGCCGTACTGATCATTGACCGCCTTGAGCACCGGCACGATGGCGTTGGTGGTGCAGGAAGCCGCAGAGATGATCTTGTCCTCGGCGGTGATTTCACTGTGGTTGATGCCGTGCACGATATTCTTCAGCGCGCCCTTGCCAGGTGCGGTGAGCACGACACGATCGACGCCCGGGCAGGCCAGGTGCTGACCCAGACCCTCGGCATCACGCCACACACCGGTGTTGTCCACCAGCAGTGCGTTCTTGATGCCGTACTGGGTGTAGTCGACTTCCTTCGGATCCTTGGCATAGATCACCTGGATCAGGTTGCCGTTGGCCGTCAGGGTGTTGTTCTCTTCATCGATGGTGATGGTGCCGTTGAACTTGCCATGCACCGAGTCACGGCGCAACAGGCTGGCACGCTTGACCAGGTCATTGCTGGCGCCCTTGCGCACGACGATGGCACGCAGACGCAGGCCGTCACCGCCACCGGTCTTCTCGATCAGGATGCGCGCCAGCAGGCGGCCGATACGACCGAAACCGTACAGCACCACGTCAGTGCCTTCACGGGCCGAACCATTCTGCTTGCCAACCACATCGGCCAGCTCGTCCTTGACGAACTGCTCGACGCCGCGACCTGCGCCTTCAGCCTTGAACTTGGCAACCAGCTTGCCCAGATCCACGGAGGCAGCGCCCAGCTTGAGCTCGCTCATGGCCTTAAGCATGGGGAAGGTGTCGTGCACCGACAGCTCGGTTTCGTCAGCCAGGCGGTGACGGGCAAAACGGTGAGCCTTGAGGATGTCGATGACCGAACGGTTGATCAGGCCACGGCCGTAGATCGAGGTCACCACATTGTTGTTGCGATAGAGCTGACCAATCAGCGGAATCATTGCTTCCGCAAGGGCTTCACGATCGATCCATTCACCGAGACACTGGTCGGGCTTCTGAGTCACGGGCAGTACCTTCCACATGTAGGGGCTGAAAAAAGGGGCTACATTATGACGGTGCGCGCGAGCATGAGCAATGCGCGCCTGTCGCGACTGACATTGACCAGCAAGCCCCGCTACAATTCACGGCCTCCCTTCACGACCGTGAGCCGCCCGTGTCCGTACTGCGTCTTCCGTCTCTGCCGGCCAACGCCGGCAAACAGCAATGGGGCAACTTGCCCAGTGCTGCCCTGTCCCTGGCCATCGCCGAAGCAGCCAGCAATGCCGGGCGTTTCACCCTGGTTCTGACCGAGGGCAGCCAGAGCGCGGAACGCCTGCAGGAAGAGCTGGCCTTCTTTGCCCCGAACCTGCCCGTACTGCATTTTCCCGACTGGGAAACCCTGCCCTACGACGTGTTCTCGCCACACCAGGACATCATTTCCCAACGCATCGCGGCCCTTTACCAACTGCCGCAACTGAGCCGTGGCATTCTCGTAGTGCCCATCGCCACGGCCCTACACCGCCTGGCGCCGAAACGCTTTCTGCTCGGCAGCAGCCTGGTGCTGGATGTCGGCCAGACGCTTGATGTGGAACAGATGCGCACGCGCCTGGAAGCGGCCGGCTATCGCTGCGTCGATACGGTGTACGAGCACGGTGAGTTCGCCGTGCGCGGCGCGCTGATCGACCTGTTCCCCATGGGCAGCGACACGCCCTACCGCATCGACCTGTTCGATGACGAGATCGAAACCCTGCGCACCTTCGACCCGGAAACCCAGCGCTCGGTGGACAAGGTGGAGTCGATACGCCTGCTGCCGGCACGCGAGTTCCCCCTAGAGAAGAAGGCCGTCACCGATTTCCGCGGGCGCTTTCGCGAGCGCTTCGACGTGGATTTCCGCCGCTGCCCGATCTATCAGGACCTGTCCTCGGGCATCACCCCGGCCGGCATCGAGTACTACCTGCCGCTGTTTTTCGAGGAAACCGGCACCCTGTTCGACTACCTGCCGGGCGATACCCAGGTATTTTCCCTGCCCGGCATCGAAAAGGCCGCCGAGCAGTTCTGGCTGGATGCGCGCAACCGTTATGAAGACCGCCGAGTCGACCCCGAGCGTCCGCTGCTGCCACCTGCGGATATTTTCCTGCCGGTGGAAGACTGCTTCGCCCGCCTGAAGAGCTGGCCGCGTGTGGTGGTCAATCAGGCGGATATCGAACCCGGCGTCGGCCAGACCCGTTTCGATGCGCGCGCCTTGCCCGACCTGGCGATCCAGGCCAAGGCCGGCGAGCCGCTGGCGGCGCTACGCCGCTTCATCGAGGACTACCAGGGCCGCGTGCTGTTCTGCGCCGAATCCGCCGGTCGCCGCGAAGTGCTGCTGGAACTGCTCGCCCGCCTCAAGCTCAAGCCGAAGGAGGTCGACGGCTGGCCGGCGTTCGTCGAAAGCGGCGAACGCCTGAACATCTGCATCGCGCCCCTGGATGAAGGCCTGCTGCTCGATGACCTGGCGCTCATCCCGGAAAACCCGCTGTTCGGCCAGCGCGTGATGCAGCGTCGTCGGCGCGAGAAGGGTCGTGACGGCGGCGACAACGTGATCAAGAACCTCACCGAACTGCGCGAAGGCGCGCCGGTGGTGCATATCGATCACGGTGTCGGCCGCTACCTGGGCCTGGTGACCATGGAGTTCGACGGCCAGGCGGCCGAGTTCCTCGCGCTGCAGTACGCCGACGAGGCCAAGCTCTACGTGCCGGTGGCCAGCCTGCACCTGATCGCCCGCTACAGCGGCAGCGACGACGCCCTGGCGCCGCTGCACCGGCTCGGCTCGGAAACCTGGCAGAAGGCCAAACGCAAGGCCGCCGAACAGGTGCGCGACGTCGCCGCCGAACTGCTCGACATCTACGCCCGCCGCGCCGCCCGCGAAGGCTTCGCCTTCCAGGACCCGGCCGTGGACTACGCCACCTTCAGTGCCGGCTTCCCCTTCGAGGAAACCCCGGACCAGCAGGCCGCCATCGATGCCGTGCGCAGCGATATGCTCGCCGGCAAGCCGATGGATCGCCTGGTATGCGGCGACGTCGGTTTCGGCAAGACCGAAGTGGCCATGCGCGCCGCCTTCATCGCCGTACACAGCGGCAAGCAGGTGGCAGTGCTGGTGCCCACCACCCTGCTCGCCCAGCAGCACTACAACAGCTTCCGCGACCGCTTCGCCGACTGGCCGGTGAAGGTCGAGGTGATGAGCCGCTTCAAGAGCGCCAAGGAAGTCGAAGGCGCCGTGCAGCAACTGGCAGAAGGCAAGGTGGACATCGTCATCGGCACGCACAAGCTGCTGCAGGAGGACGTCAAGTTCCACAACCTGGGCCTGGTGATCATCGACGAGGAACACCGCTTCGGCGTACGCCAGAAGGAGCAGCTCAAGGCGCTGCGCAGCGAGGTGGACATCCTCACCCTCACCGCTACGCCGATCCCGCGCACCCTGAACATGGCCGTGGCCGGCATGCGCGACCTGTCGATCATCGCCACGCCACCGGCGCGGCGCCTGTCGGTGCGCACCTTCGTCATGGAAGAAAACAAGCCGACCATCAAGGAAGCGCTGCTGCGCGAGCTGTTGCGTGGCGGCCAGGTGTATTACCTGCACAACGACGTGAAGACCATCGAGAAATGCGCCGCCGATCTGGCCGAACTGGTGCCCGAGGCACGCATCGGTATTGGCCACGGGCAGATGCGCGAGCGCGATCTCGAACAGGTGATGAGCGACTTCTACCACAAGCGTTTCAACGTGCTGGTGGCCTCGACCATCATCGAAACCGGTATCGACGTGCCCAGCGCCAACACCATCATCATCGAGCGCGCCGACAAGTTCGGCCTGGCCCAGTTGCACCAACTGCGCGGCCGCGTCGGCCGTAGCCACCACCAAGCCTACGCTTACCTGCTCACGCCGCCACGCAAGAGCATGACCGAAGATGCACAGAAGCGCCTGGAGGCGATTGCCGGCGCGCAGGATCTCGGCGCCGGCTTCATCCTCGCCACCCATGACCTGGAAATCCGCGGCGCCGGCGAATTGCTCGGTGACGGCCAGAGCGGGCAGATCCAGGCCGTCGGCTTCACCCTGTACATGGAAATGCTCGAGCGCGCGGTCAAGGCCATCCAGAAAGGCGAACAACCCAACCTCGACCAGCCGCTGGGCGGCGGCCCGGAGATCAACCTGCGCGTGCCGGCACTGATCCCCGAGGACTACCTGCCCGACGTGCATGCGCGCCTGATTCTCTACAAACGCATCGCCAACGCCAGCGACGAGGATGGCCTGAAGGAGCTGCAGGTCGAGATGATCGACCGCTTCGGCTTGCTGCCGGAGCCAACCAAAAACCTGATGCGCCTGACCCTGCTCAAGCTGCAGGCGGACAAGCTGGGCATCACCAAGGTCGACGCCGGCCCGCAGGGCGGGCGCATCGAGTTCGCCGCAGAAACCTGCGTCGACCCGCTGACGCTGATCAAGCTGATCCAGGCCCAGCCGAAACGCTACAAGTTCGAAGGCGCCACCGTCTTCAAGATCCAGGTACCGATGGAGCGCGCGGAAGAACGCTTCAACACCCTGGAAGCCCTGTTCGAGCGCCTCGCGCCCACCACCTGAAGGACTCTCCCATGACGCGCCCATTGCACCTGATCGCCCTGCTGCTTTGCCTGCTCGCCCCGAGCGCCTTCGCCGAACGCCTGTACCAGGTCGAACTGCTGGTATTCCGCCAGGCCGGGGATGCGGTCATTGCGCCGAAAATCGCCCCGGACGACTGGGCCGGCACGGCACTGCCAATCGCCGGCAGCGAACGCCCCACCAGCCTCGACAATGAAGCGGCCAAACTCAATCCGGGCAACGGCTATCAGGTGCTGCTGCACAAGGCCTGGAGCCAGACACTGAGCAGCACGCCAAGCCGCGTCGCGGTCAGTAGTGGCGAGGCGCACCTGGGCCACTATCCGGTCGAAGGCACCCTCACCTTCACCCAGGATCGCTTCGCCGATCTGGATCTGGAACTGTGGATCAATCGCTTCAGCGCTGACGGCCTGCTGGAAAGCAGCGAGCACATGAAAGTCGCCCAGCGCCTGAAGGACAACAGCCTGACCTATCTGGATCATGGCAGCCTGGGCGCACTGGTACGTATCAGCCCGCTTTGAGCGGGCCGCAGGGCATCCCTTGCCCCTCAGTCGATCAGCTGCGCAGCTCTGAGCGCCGCCACAGCCGCCGACCAGCGCGGTGCCTGGCGGTAATCAGTACAGGCATGACCACGCCCGCGCATGCGCTGCAGACGCTCAGCTGGCCTGACCTGCAGGCGCTGCAGTGCGCTGAGGGCCAGCTCGGCGGCAGCGCGATCGTTGCACACCAGGCCCATGTCACAGCCGGCTGCAAGGGCCGCCTCGATACGCTTGCCGGCATCGCCGGCCACATGCGCTCCAGCCATGGACAGGTCATCGCTGAAGATCACGCCGTCGAAACCCAACTCACCGCGCAGGATGTCCTGCAGCCAGCGACGGGAGAAGCCCGCTGGCTGCTCATCGACCTGCGGATAGATGACATGCGCCGGCATCACCGCATCGAGCATGCTCGCCAGGCGCTTGAATGGCAGCATGTCGCTGGCACGAATCTCATCGAGACTGCGCTCGTCGACCGGAATGGCCACGTGGGAATCGGCCTCGGCCCAACCATGCCCAGGGAAGTGCTTGCCGGTCGCCGCCATACCCGCCTGATGCATGCCACGAATGAACGCGGCAGCCAGCGTGGTGGCCCGCTGCGGATCACCCTCGAAGGCGCGGCTGCCAACCACCGCACTGCGCTGGTGGTCGAGATCCAGCACCGGGGCGAAACTCAGATCCAGCCCAACCGCCAGCACCTCGGTCGCCATCAGCCAGCCGCACTGCTCGGCCAGCGCTTCGGCATTGTGGTTGTCAGCAATCGCGCGCATCGCCGGCAGCCGCAGAAAACCCTGACGCAGCCGCTGCACTCGGCCGCCCTCCTGATCCACCGCCAGCAGCAGATCCGGGCGCACGGCGCGAATGCTCTGGCACAGCTCGCGCACCTGGCGCGGCGATTCGATATTGCGGGCAAAAATGATCAGACCGCCCACTTCGGGCTGGCGCAGCATCTGGCGATCCTCGGCAGTCAGCCAGGTACCGGCGATGTCCATCATCAAAGAGCCTTGCATGAAGCTATTCCTTATTTGAAATCCTGGTTTGCCGCCCACTGCGGACACGGCGCCTCATCGATGCGCACCTTGCAGTGATGCGGGACGCGCTCGAAGAGCGCCAGCATGTCCGCGTTACGCAAACGAATGCAGCCATGGGACAACGGCTCGCCCATGGGTTCCGTATCCGGCGTGCCATGCAGATAGATGTAGCGGCGGAAGGTATCGACCTCACCCATACGGTTGCGCCCGGGCTCGAGACCGCTTAACCAGAGAATGCGGGTGAGAATCCAGTCGCGGCCTGGAAACTGCTCGTGCAACTGCGGCGACCAGACCTCGCCCGTCCAGCGACGGCCGCGCAGCACCGCAGCCAGCGGCAAGCCAGCGCCGACCTTTGCGCGCACCTGATGCAGTCCACGCGGAGTGCAACCCGAGCCATTGCGCTCGCCCGCGCCGTTACGTGCGGTGGATACGGACAAGCGCAGCACCAGTTGCCCGCCAGTGAAACCGTAGAGCGTCTGATCGGCGATGGAGATATGCAGGAGATCGAGTTCGGCCATGGGCCGCTAGCTTAGCCGAAGGCTGCACCCAAGCCCACCGGCTGATCGCTCAGACCTTGGGCACCGTGCCTGGCGTCTTGCTACGCGGCTTGAGTTGCGCAGTGGCCAGCGCCGGGTCGTTGACCCCGGTTTCCGAACGCATACCGGCTGCCAGGAACGGCACCATCATGCGCATCACCTGCTCGATCGAGGTGTTGACGCCAAAATCGGTTTCGGACATCGCACGCAGAGCCTTGATGCCGGACATGCTGAATGCTGCAGCGCCGAGCATGAAGTGCACGCGCCAGAACAGCTCAAGCGGAGGAATACGCGGCGCGGCGTCGTGTACCAGCAGCATGTAACGGCGGAAAACCTTGCCATACACCTCTTCGAGGTACTTGCGCAGGTGCCCCTGACTCTGACTGAAGGCCAGACCCAGCAAGCGCATGAAGATGGACAGATCGTTGCCACTGCGCGGCTTCACCGCCAGCGCCTGCTCGACCAGCAACTCGAGCAACTCCTCCAGAGAGAACTGCGTGTCGGACTTGGCCTGACGACGATCGAGTTCCTTTTCCAGGCTGGCGCAAAATGGCCCGAGAAAACGCGAGAAGACTGCCTGAATCAGCGCCTTCTTCGAACCGAAGTGGTAATTGACGGCTGCCAGATTGACCCCAGCCTTGCTGGTAATCAGACGCAGCGAGGTCTCGGCGAAGCCTTTTTCCGCGAACAGCTGTTCCGCAGCATCGAGAATGCGTTCAACGGTTTCCGACTGGGCCATGAGTTCTCACCTGACAAACACTTGTTTGAAACATACGTTTCAGCCTGCTTGATTGTCAAGCCGCATGAGCCGTCTTTTGGCTGGCCGGTCACAGCTTACAGCAAGCAAAGACGCCGATTAGCCGCAACAGGTAACACAGTAAACGGCATAGGCTTGAAAAATGGTCGTTGCCAAGCACTCTTTACTGTATATAATCCCAGTCACTGTATAAAAAGACAGAGCCCAGCCATGCTGAAACTGACGCCACGCCAAGCCGAGATTCTCGCTTTCATCAAACGCTGCCTGGAAGACAACGGCTACCCTCCCACCCGTGCGGAAATCGCTCAGGAACTGGGGTTCAAGTCGCCCAACGCCGCAGAAGAACACCTCAAGGCCCTCGCCCGCAAGGGTGCCATCGAGATGACGCCAGGCGCTTCGCGCGGCATCCGTATTCCCGGCTTCGAAGCTGGCGCGGCGAACGAGGATGAAGGCCTGCCGGTGATCGGCCGTGTCGCAGCGGGTGCCCCTATCCTTGCACAGCAACATGTCGAGGAATCCTGCCAGATCAACCCGGCGTTCTTTCAGCCCAAGGCCGACTATCTGCTGCGCGTGCGCGGCATGAGCATGAAGGACATCGGTATTTTCGATGGTGATCTGCTCGCCGTACATACCACCCGCGAAGCACGCAACGGCCAGATCGTCGTCGCGCGTATCGACGATGAAGTGACGGTCAAGCGCTTCAAGCGCGAGGGCAACAAGGTCTGGCTGATCGCCGAGAACCCTGAGTTCGCCCCGATCGAAGTGGATCTGGAACATCAGGATCTGGTCATCGAAGGTTTGAGTGTCGGTGTAATCCGCCGCTGAGGAAACGCCATGCAAGTGCAGCAGTCGTTCGAGCGCCCACAACTCCCACTTTTCGACGCCTTCCTTGCTGGCGCGTCGAGCGAGCCACTGATTGCCGATGGCATCGCCCACAGCGAGGATGATCAGGCTTTCAGCGAATTGGCTCTGCGCGGCGCCGCCGGCCACTGCCTGCACCTGCTGGCGCCGATTCTGCGTGAGCTGAGCCAGAATCAGGATGCACGCTGGTTGACCCTGGTGGCGCCACCTGCCAGCCTCACACAAAGCTGGCTGCGCGATGCCGGCCTGAATCGTGAACGCATCCTACTGCTGCAGCCGCGACAAGGGCAAAGCGCTCTGGAGCTGGCTGAGGAGGCACTCAAACTGGGCCGCAGCCATACTGTGGTCAGTTGGCTGCACCCGGTCGAGCACAGCACGCGCCAACGCCTGGCGCACGCCGCAAATCTCGGCAGCGCGCAAAGCCTGAATATCAGCCTGGGCTAAAAGTGCATTCTCGCAAATGAAAACGGGGCTCCACTGGAGCCCCGTTTTGCTTTGTGCCGTAGCAACGTCAGTGCAGGACGCGCGGCCCTTCTTCCTCGCTGCTGAAATCACCTTCAGCCATGCGGCCGGCCATCTGCACGCCGACATTGAGCATGGCCTTGGCCACTTCAATATGCTGGCCCTGCAGGAAGGCCTTGGCATCGGCGGAGAAGTCCAGAGTCACCAGTGCCTCTTCATCCTCTGCACGGCGCAGGGCAATACGTCCATCGGGCAGTTCGACGATTTCCAGAAAGGATGTAGGCATGGCTCAGTCTCTGTGCAAAAACACGACATTGTAACAGCCCGCCGAGGTCATCCCCAGCCCACTGGTCCAGTTAAATCCAATCAGCACTCGCTGAGCCCCTCACGGAAGCGCAATACCAGGGCCTTGAGCTGCTGGCGCCAGGCATCGATATCATCGAGGCTCAGCTCGACTGGCTCCTCGCCAACACTGACGGCCGTGATCAAGGGCATGGATGGGTCGACCTTGGCCTTGCGCTCCTCGCGCGGCGGCTGGAACAGCGCAGCATAGGCGGCCAGTAACTCGGCCAGCCAGGTCTCACGCTGCTGCGCCAACTCCACCAGTTCAGCCAGCTCAGGGCTGGGCGAGCCCTCGAGAACCGCCTGCTGCACGTAGGCCTCGACACGCGAAGGCGCGGCATCGCTCATGCGGTAGTAGCCGGCGATCTCATGACACAGCCCGAGCAGCCCACCGTACAGGTGAAACAGCGCAGCCTCGCGCTCGGCCTGCACCAGCGCCTGCACATTGAATGCGCTGGAAGCCTCGGCCTTGCGCCAGTTATCCAGGGCAATACCGGCGAAGAAGATCTTCTGATTGGTACGGGTGTAGATTTCTTTGGCCATTACGGCGACCTCCACAGCAGACCGGGTCATGATACGCGCATCGCACCAAAGTCAGACGCGCATCTCGTCAGAGCGCCGAGATCAACGCTTGTCTTCGACCTTCCACTTGCTGCCATCGTAGAACGCGCGCCAGCCGGTCGGCTTGCCATCGACCTCGGACTGCACGTACTGGTCCTTGGTCTTGCGGCTGTAGCGAATCACGGCCGGACGCCCATCCGGATCCTTCTGCGGGGCATCGCAGAGGAAGTGGTACTTGGGATCGATCTCATGCTTGTGCGGGACGATTTCCAGTACCAGCGGCGCACGCGTCTCACGGTTCTTGGGGAACTGGCTGGCAGCGAGGAACAAGCCCGATGCGCCGTCGCGCAGCACGTAGGTGTCATCCACCTTCTCGCACTTGAGCTCTGGCATTTCCACCTTGTCCATCTTCGGCGGCGCCGCTTCACCGTTCTTGAGCAACTTGCGGGTGTTCTTGCAGCTGGCATTGGTGCAACCAAAGAACTTGCCGAAACGGCCGGTCTTGAGCTGCATCTGACTGCCGCACTTGTCGCACTCCAGGCTCGGCCCTTCGTAGCCCTTGATGCGGTACTGGCCCTGCTCGATCTCGTAGCCGGTGCAGTCCGGGTTATTGCCGCATATGTGTAGCTTGCGAGTTTCGTCCAGCAGGTAGGCATCCATGGCCGTGGAACAGATCGGGCAGCGATGCTTGCCGAGCAGTACCAGAGACTCGGACTCACCCTCGTCATCGGCGGCGATCTCATCGCCCGGCACCAGGTTGATGGTGGCCTTGCAGCGCTCCTTCGGCGGCAGCGCATAGCCGGAGCAGCCGAGGAACACGCCAGTGGAGGCGGTACGAATCATCATCGGCCGGCCGCAGTCGCGGCAGGGAATATCGGTCAGGGTCGGCTGGTTGGCGCGCATGCCGCCCTCGCCTGCTTCGGCAGCCTCAAGCTTCTTCTTGAAGTCGCCGTAGAACTCATCGAGCAGGTGCTTCCACTCACGCTCGCCTTGGGCCACATCATCGAGATGCTCTTCCATGGTGGCGGTGAAGCTGTAGTCCATCAGGTTGGCGAAGCTCTCGTCGAGACGCTCGGTGACGATCTCGCCCATTTTCTCGGCATAGAAACGGCGGTTGTGCACCGTGACGTAGCCGCGATCCTGGATGGTGGAGATGATCGCCGCGTAGGTGGACGGGCGACCGATGCCGCGCTTTTCCAGTTCCTTGACCAGGCTGGCTTCGGAGTAGCGCGCCGGCGGCTTGGTGAAGTGCTGGCTGGGGTCGAGCTGGATCAGCTTGAGGCCCTCGCCTTCCTTCATTTCCGGGAGGACGTCGTCCTCGCCTGGCTTGCTCTGCTGCGGCAGCACGCGGGTGTAACCGTCGAACTTGAGGATGCGCCCCTTGACGCGCAGCTCGAAATCGCCCGCGGCCACGGTGACACTGGTGGACAGGTATTCGGCCGGTGGCATCTGGCAAGCGACGAACTGGCGCCAGATCAGGTCATACAGGCGCTCGGCGTCACGTTCCATGCCGGACAGCTGGGTCGGACGCAGGTTGACGTCGGACGGACGAATCGCTTCGTGCGCCTCCTGCGCGCCTTCCTTGCTCGAATACTGATTCGGCTTGCCCGGCAGGTACTGGTCGCCGTACTCACTGCCGATGAAACCACGCACCATCTCCACCGCGTCGCTGGACAGGTTGGTCGAGTCGGTACGCATATAGGTGATGTAGCCGGCCTCGTAGAGACGCTGGGCCATCATCATGGTTTTCTTCACGCCGAAGCCCAGGCGGTTGCTCGCGGCCTGCTGCAGGGTGGAGGTAATGAAAGGCGCCGAAGGCTTGCTGCTGGTCGGGCGGTCTTCACGCTTGACCACGCTGTAGCTGGACGCCTTGAGCTTCTCCAGCGCCGCCATGGCCTGTGCTTCGTTGACCGGCTTGAAGGCAGCACCGCCCTCGCGCACCACCTCGAAGCGCACCTTGGCGTTCTTCGCGGTGCCGAGGTCGGCGTGCACTTCCCAGTATTCTTCCGGGACGAAGGCGCGGATTTCTTTCTCACGCGCAACGACCAGCTTCACCGCCACCGACTGCACGCGACCGGCAGACAGCCCGCGAGCGATCTTCGCCCACAGCAGCGGCGAGACCATGTAGCCCACCACACGATCGAGAAAACGCCGCGCCTGCTGTGCGTTGACGCGGTTGATGTCCAGTTCACCGGGTTTGGAGAAGGCTTCCTGAATCGCCTTCTTGGTGATCTCGTTGAACACCACGCGCTTGTAGCGGCTGTCATCACCGCCGATGGATTCGCGCAGGTGCCAGGCAATGGCTTCCCCTTCGCGATCCAAGTCGGTTGCGAGATAGATGGTGTCGGCATCCTTGGCCAGACGGCGCAGCTCTTCGATCACCTTTTCCTTGCCGGGCAGGATCTCGTACTTGGCTTTCCAGCCGTGCTCGGGATCGACACCCATGCGCGCGAATAGCTGACGCTTGGCCTTTTCCTTGGGCGACAGTGCAGGCGCCTCGGCAGCGGCCTTGCCGCGTTTGGCCGGTTCCTTGCTGGCACTTGCCGAGCCGCTGGTAGGCAGGTCACGGATGTGGCCGATGCTCGACTTCACCACGTACTGGCTGCCCAGGTACTTGTTGATGGTCTTGGCCTTGGCCGGGGATTCCACGATGACCAGCGATTTGCCCATGGATCAGAGAATTCCTAAAAATTGCGAAATATAGAAGGCGGAAAGCCTTGAGGCCCCGCTATATATAGTGGTGACCAAGCGAAGGTCAAGCGCAGGGGGCTGCGCAGTCAGGCGTGCGAACCGCCGATAGGGCTGACTTCGGCCTGAATCAAAGCAAAGCGCGGAACGCGCTTGCCGTCCACCTCGACCTCTTCGCAGAACATGCCGAGTGGCCGTACCCATAAGCCAAACTCGCCATACAGCGCCTGATAGACCACTACCTCTTCTTCATTCTCGGAATGGCGTGCAACACCGAATACACGGTACTGCGGGCCTTTGTAGTGACGATAGAGTCCTGGCTGCAACTGCATGAGCGGTTCCCGATATAAAAAGCCGTAAAAAGCAAAACCGGGGCACTGGGCCCCGGTTTCTGTCCGCTGACGCTTAAACGCGTTCGAAGACAGTGGTGATGCCTTGGCCAAGGCCCACGCACATGGTGGAGACACCGAAAGTGCCACCGTTTTGCTTCATGACGTTGAGCAGGGTACCGGAGATACGGGCACCGGAACAACCGAAGGGGTGACCCAGGGCAATCGCGCCGCCGTGCAGGTTGACCTTCTCTTCCATCTTGTCGAGCAGCTTCAGGTCCTTCAGCACCGGCAGAGCCTGGGCGGCGAAGGCTTCGTTGAGTTCGACGAAATCGATGTCAGCCATGCTCAGACCGGCACGCTTGAGCGCCTTCTGCGTGGACGGCACCGGGCCGTAGCCCATGATTGCCGGATCGACACCGGCCACCGCCATGGCGCGAACCACGGCCATCGGCTGGATGCCCAGATCCTGAGCACGCTGGGCGCTCATGACGATCATGCAGGAAGCGCCGTCGGTGATCTGCGAGGAAGTGCCTGCAGTCACGGTGCCGCCTTTCGGGTTGAAGGCAGGCTTCAGCGCAGCCAGGCTTTCCAGGGTGGTTTCCGGACGAATGGTTTCGTCGAAATCGAACATCTTCAGGAAGCCGTTCTCGTCGTAGCCCTGCACCGGGATGATTTCATCCTTGAACTTGCCTTCGACGGTGGCCTTGTGCGCCAGACGGTGCGAACGCTCACCGAAGGCGTCCTGCGCCTCACGGCTGATGCCATGCATCTTGCCCAGCATTTCTGCGGTCAGACCCATCATGCCGGACGCCTTGGCGGCGTACAGCGACAGGTGCGGGTTCGGGTCGACACCGTGCATCATGCCGACGTGGCCCATGTGCTCCACACCGCCGACGACGAACACATCGCCGTTGCCGGTCTGGATCGCCTGCACGGCAGTGTGCAGGGCGCTCATCGACGAGCCGCACAGGCGGCTGACGGTCTGGCCGGCACTGGTGTGCGGGATCTGGGTCATCAGCGACGCCATGCGCGCGATGTTCCAGCCCTGCTCCAGGGTCTGGTTGACGCAGCCCCAGATCACGTCCTCGACTTCAGCCGGGTCGATCTTGGCGTTGCGCTCCAGCACTTTGCTGATCAGGTGCGCGGACATGGTCTCGGCGCGGGTATTGCGGTGCATGCCGCCCTTGGAACGACCCATCGGGGTACGACCGAAGTCGACGATCACTGCATCTCTAGGATTCAGGCTCATATTTCTACTCTCGCTCTGTTCGCTGCACGATTAACCGAAGAACTTCTGGCCCTTGGCGGCCATTTCGCGAAGTTTTGCGGTCGGGTGGTACAGGGCGCCCAGCTCGGCATACTTGTCAGCCAGGGCGACGAATTCAGCCACACCGATGGAATCGATGTAGCGCAGCGCACCGCCACGGAAGGGAGGGAAGCCGATACCGTAGATCAGGCCCATGTCGGCCTCGGCTGCGGTTTCGACGATGCCGTCTTCCAGGCAACGAACGGTTTCCATGCACAGCGGGATCATCATGAAGTTGATGATGTCCTCGTCGGTGACTTCGCGCTCTTCGACCACGATGGACTTGAGCAGCTCATAAGCCGCCGGGTCGGAGACCTTCTTCGGCTTGCCGCGCTTGTCGGTTTCGTAGGCGTAGAAGCCTTTGCCATTCTTCTGGCCCAGGCGGTTGGCTTCGTACATCACGTCGACGGCGGTCTTGCCTTCCACGGCCATGCGATCCGGGAAGCCTTCGGCCATCACGTCACGGCCGTGGTGGCCGGTGTCGATGCCGACCACGTCGGACAGATAAGCCGGGCCCATGGGCCAGCCGAACTTCTCCATGACCTTGTCGATGCGCACGAAGTCGACGCCGAAGCCCAGCAGCTTGGAGAAGCCGCCGAAGTACGGGAACAGCACGCGGTTGACCAAAAAGCCCGGGCAGTCGTTGACCACGATCGGGTTCTTGCCCATTTTCTTGGCGTAGGCAACGGTAGTGGCCACGGCCACTTCGCTGGACTTCTCGCCACGAATGACTTCCACCAGCGGCATCATGTGTACCGGGTTGAAGAAGTGCATGCCGACGAAGTTTTCCGGACGCTTGAGCGCCTGGGCCAGCAGGGAGATGGAGATGGTCGAGGTGTTGGAGGCCAGGATGGCGTCTTCACGCACGACTTCTTCCACTTCGGCCAGCACGATCTGCTTGACCTTGGGGTTCTCGACCACGGCTTCGACGACGATGTCGACGTTGCCGAAATCACCGTAGGACATGGTCGGACGGATGGCGTTGAGGGCTTCAGCCATCTTCGCCGGGGTCATGCGACCCTTCTCGACGCGCTTGCCGAGCAGCTTGGAAGCCTCGTTCAAGCCCATCTGGATACCCTCTTCACGGATATCCTTCATCAGGATCGGCGTACCTTTGGAAGCCGACTGGTAGGCGATACCACCACCCATGATGCCGGCGCCGAGCACGGCAGCCAGTTTCACGTCGCGGGCGATTTCGTCGTGGTGCTTGGCTTTCTTTTTCAGCTCCTGATCGTTGAGGAACAGGCCGATCAGGCTCTCGGCAACCGAAGTCTTGGCCAGTTTGACGAAGCCGGCAGCTTCGACTTCCAGCGCCTTGTCACGGCCGAAGTTGGCGGCTTTCTGAATGGTCTTGATCGCCTCGACCGGCGCCGGGTAGTTCGGGCCGGCCTGACCAGCGACGAAGCCCTTGGCGGTCTCGAAGCACATCATCTGCTCGATGGCGTTGAGCTTGAGCTTTTCCAGCTTGGGCTGGCGCTTGGCCTTGTAGTCCAGCTCGCCGGAAATGGCGCGCTTGACCAGATCCAGCGCAGCGGCCTGCAGTTTATCTGCGCTGACCACGGCATCGACGGCGCCCACTTTCAGCGCGTCTTCGGCACGGTTTTCCTTGCCGGAGGCGATCCACTCGATAGCGTTGTCGGTACCGATCACACGCGGCAGACGCACGGTACCGCCGAAGCCCGGGTAGATGCCCAGCTTGACTTCCGGCAGACCGATCTTGGCGCTGGCGCTCATGACGCGGTAGTCGGCAGCCAGGCACATCTCGAAACCGCCACCCAGGGCGATGCCGTTGATGGCAACGACGGTCGGCACGGCGAGGTCTTCGAAATCACTGAAGATCTTGTTGGCTTCCAGGTTGCCAGCCACCAGCTCTGCGTCGGGCAGCTTGAAGTTGTCGACGAACTCGGTGATATCGGCGCCGACGATGAACACGTCCTTGCCACTGGTGACAATCACGCCCTTGATCGAACCGTCAGCCTTGATCGCGTCGACGGAGGCGCGCAGCTCGTTGAGGGTAAGACGGTTGAATTTGTTGACGGACTCACCCTTGAGGTCGAAATTCAATTCGACGATGCCGCTCTCAAGAGCCTTAACCGTGATGGCTTTACCTTCGTAAATCATCAACTGATCTCCACGGTATGGAAGCTGAACAGTACACATCGGAGCCAACCGGCAGGCCAGCCCGCGGCAGCGCCGCACAAGCATAGCCCCAATCGGTACGACACACCCACCGACGCGATATTCGGGCTGTAATGGCGCGCCTAACAAGGCAAACGCTCAATTCATACGCCCGTTTGATTTGGGTGTGCACACCTTCAGGGAAAACCCTGCGCTTGTCAATTAGCCTCTTTTCGTCGATTTCCCGACTTTTTCTGCAGGCCCGGTCATTCGTGGCCTCCAGCAGGATCCGATAAACAGCGTCAATAACGCACCATTGCGAGGGTCTTCCTGCTTGGTATAGACACGCCAAGGCGCCTAGCCAAATCGCCCCGCTGCGGGTACAGTCGTCTCACTTTCAGCTGGCACAGCGCCACCTGAAGGCAATACAAAAACAAATCGAGCCCCACGATGGGCCACACGGAGTCGCCAATGTCGAGCCGCCGTTCGCTTGCATTTCCCCTGAGCGCCCTGCTCCTTTTCGTCTTCACGTCGCTCTCCTCCACCTTGCTCAGCGCTGCGCCAGCCGATGATCTGCTGCGTCTGCACCAACTGCGCCTGGCAACCCAGAAAAGCCTGGGCCACTTCTACATGTATAACGGCATGGAAGGCGATCAGCGCTACGCACGAATGATTAGCGAGTCCCTTCAGGAAGGCCAATCGCACCTGGACGGCCTGGGCGAAATGCCCGGCGATGCAAGCAAGGCGCTACGCGCGCAGCTGCAAACCAATTGGCAAAGTTATCGCAGCGGGCTCCAGGCACTGATGGAAGCCATGCGCAGCCAGGGCTTCACCGACCTGCAACCCGTCGCCGATCTGGCCGAGAACAACCAACGCATCATGGCCATTGGTCAGGAGCTGTATCAGAAGATTCAGCAAGAAAGCGGTTTCAGCGTACCGCAGCTGACGCAGAAGAGCCGTGAGCAGAGCCTGCTGATGCAGAATATCGCTCTGGACTACGCTTCACGCAGTGCCTCGGTCGGCGCCAGCTTCTTCGGCGGCGGTGAAGAACGCGCCATCGACGAGCTTGCCGGCGAATTCGCCAGCAAGCTGAACAACCTCAGCGCCGCCCAGCAGAACACCCCGGAGATCAATGCGGCCCTGAACTCCATCGGCACCAAATGGCGTTACATCGAGAAATCCCTGCGCAACTACAACGAAAACACCGTACCTTTCCTGATCAGCAAGTATTCCGACAGCATCATCGAAGGCCTGGAAGCCGTTGCCGCCCAGTACGCCACCAACCAACACTGATGCTCCATGTTTCCGGCCTGCCTGGCCCAACTCTTGCCCGGTGCTAGCACCGGGCTTTTCTTTGCCTTTTTCACGACCAGTCGCCCTATCCCACACAATGGGGCCATACTTGAGACAGAGCCATTTGCCCCCTTAAGGAGGAGTTCCCCATGCCCTACCAGCACATTCTGGTCGCCGTCGACCTGACCGAGGAATGCGACCCTGTCGTGACACGTGCGCAGAAGCTGGCGAAGGCCAGTGGCGCCAAGATGTCTCTGGTGCATATCGTCGAACCCATGGCCATGGCCTTCGGTGGTGACGTGCCGATGGATCTGTCGATGCTGCAGCAACAACAGTTCGAGCAGGCACGCGAGCGCCTGGACAGCTTTACCGACAAGTACCCGGAACTCACCGCTGATCAGCGTCACCTGGCCTACGGGCAACCGCGCCAGGAAATTCACCGACTGACCGAAGAACAGGGTTGCGACCTGATCGTGGTCGGCAGCCATGGCCGCCACGGCCTGGCGCTGTTGCTGGGCTCGACCGCCAATGACGTACTGCACGGCGCGCCCTGCGATGTGCTCGCAGTACGCCTGAAGAAAGGCGTTTAAAAGCCAAACGCACCGGACAGGGCACGGGCAGCCTGGCGACTCCCTGCGCACGGCGCCCCTGCGCAGGTCGCCATTGTCTTACTCGAAGGAATCGCCCGCGCTCATGACTTGCGGGCGAATCTTCTGCAGCTGGGTCTCCAGCGACACCGTCATGCTCGACGACATCGAAAAGAAGGTGAGAAAGGCCTTGAGATTGGAGTCGCCTTCACAGGTATCGTGAATGCGCTGCCAGAAAGCCTGATTGACCAGCTTCAGTTGCTGAAACAGACGTACCAGTCCCTTCAACTCCCAATCGGCCAAGCGCCCCTCACGCATGTTGAAATACTGTCGTGTGAGATACAGCGACACTGCACGCAGGATGAATTCCTGATTATTGGCAAACGGCAGATGCTGCTGCGCCATGGGTTTCAGGCGTGCCAGCACCGGGCAGGCGCTGGTAGCCATGATCACTCCGAGCAGCGCACGCAGCCCCTCTTCCAGACCGACATGCTTGGTGTACTCACGCTCTGGCGTGCGCA
This sequence comes from Pseudomonas sp. GD03919, assembly GCF_029814935.1. Classification (NCBI taxonomy): domain Bacteria; kingdom Pseudomonadati; phylum Pseudomonadota; class Gammaproteobacteria; order Pseudomonadales; family Pseudomonadaceae; genus Pseudomonas; species Pseudomonas sp. GD03919. Next base: position 1,531,859 of record NZ_CP104582.1, on the reverse strand, counting down.
CCCAGACGCTGGCTTTCTTGAACGCCGGCAAGCCACGAAAATCCTCGATTACCCGATGCAGATCCACAGCAGCCGGACAATGGCTGAACTGCTCGCGGCTCAGCGGACAATTGCTGCATTGCTGATGCCCGAGGCGCGTCCAGGCCGGAGCCTGTTGCGCCTGCGCGGGGTCATATTCGCGATTCAGCTCGATCCGGTAGCTGAACTGATGATTGTCGTCGAGAGTAATGCGGTACTCGATGGCCATTGCCCGGTCGTTCCTTCGTCAGTCTTCCAGCTCTGCCCAGCGCTCGAGCAACGCGTCCATTTCCTTCTGCAAGCGCTCGAGACGCGCCAATACTTGCGTGGTGACCTGCACCGGCTGCTGATAGAAGGCAGGATCGGACACCTGCTCCTGTACCGAGGCCATTTCCTGCTCCAGGGCATCGATCTGCCCTGGGATCGCTTCCAGTTCGCGCTGCAGCTTGTAGCTTAGTTTCTTCTTCGCAGGCTCTGCGTTCTCCTGAACGGGAGCCACTGCGGCCGGGGCCGGCACTTCGACGATGGCCGTGGCCAGCTCGGCCTTGCCGGATTTGCTCTCACCCACGCCGAGCAGGCGCGGCGAACCGCCCTGGCGCAGCCAGTCCTGATAACCGCCGACATACTCGCGCACCTTGCCGTCACCCTCGAAGACCAGCGTACTGGTGACCACGTTGTCGAGGAAGGCACGGTCGTGGCTGACCATCAGCACGGTGCCAGGGAAGTTGAGCAGCACCTCTTCGAGCAGTTCTAAGGTTTCTACGTCCAGGTCGTTGGTCGGTTCGTCCAGCACCAGCAGGTTGGCCGGCTTGCTGAACAACTTGGCGAGCAATAGTCGTGCCCGCTCTCCGCCGGACAGCGCCTTGACCGGTGTACGCGCACGCTGCGGGCTGAACAGGAAATCGCCCAGATAGCTCAGTACATGACGGTTCTGGCCGTCGATAGTGATGAAATCGCGGCCTTCGGCGACGTTGTCGATCACTGTCTTTTCCGGCTCGAGCTGGTGACGTAATTGGTCGAAATACGCCACTTCCAGTTTGGTGCCCACCTCGATGCTGCCGCTGGTGGGCTGCAGGTCACCGAGCAACAGCTTGAGCAGGGTGGTCTTGCCGGTACCGTTGGCGCCAAGCAGGCCGATACGGTCACCACGCTGCAGGACCATGGAGAAGTCCTTGACCAGGAAGGGGCCACCGGCGTGAGCGAAGCTGACGTTCTCTGCCACCATCACCTGCTTGCCGGACTTGTCCGCGGTTTCCAGGGCGATGGTCGCCTTGCCCTGGCGTTCACGGCGCTCGGCACGTTCGGCGCGCATGGCCTTGAGCGCGCGTACGCGCCCTTCGTTACGGGTGCGACGGGCCTTGATGCCCTGACGAATCCACACTTCTTCCTGGGCCAGACGCTTGTCGAACAAGGCGTTGGCAGTTTCCTCGGCAGCCAGTTGCTGCTCCTTGTGCACCAGGAAGCTGGCGTAGTCGCCGTTCCAGTCGATCAGGCCGCCGCGATCCAGTTCGAGGATGCGCGTGGCCAGGTTCTGCAGGAAGGAGCGGTCGTGGGTGATGAACAGCACGGCGCCGCCAAAGTCCTTCAGCGCCTCTTCCAGCCAGGCGATGGCACCGATGTCCAGGTGGTTGGTGGGCTCATCGAGCAGCAGCAAATCCGGCTCGGACACCAGCGCCTGAGCCAGCAGCACGCGGCGGCGCCAGCCCCCGGAGAGTTCGGCCAGGGTCTTGTCGGCCGGCAACTGCAGGCGACTGAGGGTGCTGTCGACCAGTTGCTGCAGGCGCCAGCCGTCTTTAGCTTCCAGCTCCTGCTGCACGTGCATCAGTTGTTCGAGGTCATCATCGCCGTGAATGTTCTGCGCCAGGTGGTGATAGCGCGCCAGCAACTCGCCAACACCAGCCAGGCCTTCGGCCACCACGTCGAATACGGTGCGCTCGTCGGCACGCGGCAGTTCCTGCGGCAACTCACCGATCTTCAGCCCGGGCGCACGCCAGATTTCGCCGTCATCGGCCATCTGCTCGCCCTTGACCAGCTTGAGCATGCTCGATTTACCGGTGCCATTGCGGCCGATGATGCACACCCGCTCACCCCGTGCGATCTGCCAGGACACTCCATCGAGCAGGGGCATGGCGCCATAGGCGAGGGAAACATCGGCAAACTTGAGCAGGGTCATGGGCATCTCCGGAAACAGGCGGCGCATTCTACCCGAGATGCAAACCGGCTGTTGCCGTTTCCGCCGAGGCAGCAGGTGCAGCGCCAACACCCCCATCGGTGCAGGCAGGCGCATTTTTGCCGCATGTGTCCATCTGCTCCGACGGCATTCACCGCGCCCTTGTGAAGGGCTAAGCTAGAGGTATGCAACGACACGGATCGTGTTGCCCCTTACCTCTGCTTCTCTTGGAAATGCCATGCGTAGTCGCTTTCTCTCTGTAGTTTCCTGCCTGATTCTTACCGCCACCGGTATCACCAGTGTCGAAGCCGCCAGCCTCGCCCAACAGCGTCAGTACTACGATGAGGCCAAGCGTGCCCTGGCCAAGGGCGATAGCGGCCCTTACCGCCAGTACGCCAGCGCCCTGCGCGACTACCCGCTGACTCCACATCTGGCCTACGACGAGTTGACCAACCGTCTCAAGTCGGCCAGCAACGCCGAAATCGAGAAGTTTCTTGCCGAGCATGGCGACCTGCCCCAGGCCAACTGGATGAAACTGCGTTGGCTACGCTGGCTGGCCGAGCGTGGCGAATGGAAACCCTTTCTCGACCATTACGACCCGGCGCTCAACTTCACCGAACTGGACTGCCTGTATGGTCAGTATCAGATGAGTCACGGCCTGACCGCCGAAGGCAACGCCACTGCCGAAAAGCTCTGGCTGGTTGGCAAGTCCCAGCCCAATGCCTGTGATCCGTTGTTCGAACGCTGGGCCGCCAATGGCCAGCTTACCGAGCAGCGTCGCTGGCAACGCACCAAGCTGGCGGTGGAAAGCGGCAACTACGGCCTGGCCAACTTCCTGATCAAAGGCATGCCGACGCTCGCTGAACGCGGCAAGCTGATGGTCGAAGTGGCGCAGAAGCCGCAACTGCTGAAAAACACCGCACGCTTCGCGCCCGCCGATGCGGCCATGAGCGACGTGGTCGGCCTGGGTCTGCGTCGCCTGGCCCGGCAGAGCCCGGAAGATGCTCTGGCCCTGCTCGATGGCTATGCCCAGCGCATGCAGTTTTCTGCGGATGAACAAGTCGCCATTGCCCGCCAGATCGGCCTGCGCCTGGCACAGCGCTTCGACCTGCGCGGCTTGCAGGTCATGGCCAAGTATGACCCGCAGTTGCGTGACAACACCGTCAGCGAGTGGCGTGCGCGTCTGTTGCTGCGCCATGGCCGCTGGGATGAAGCCCATCAGCTGACCCAACGCATGCCTGCCGACCTGGCCAGCAGCAACCGCTGGCGCTACTGGAATGCACGTAGCCTGCAACTGGCGCAACCCAACAGTCAGCAGCCGGCGGCGCTGTTCCAGGCGCTGGCCAAGGAGCGAGACTTCTACGGCTTCATGGCGGCTGACAAGGTCAATGCGCCTTATGCACTGAACAACCAGCCTCTGGCCCTCGATTCCAGGGTGGTGCAAAAAGTCCGTAATACCGCCGGCATCAAGCGCGCCATGGAGTTTCACGCACGTGGCCAGATCGTCGACGGGCGCCGCGAGTGGTATCACGTCAGCCGCCTGTTCAGCCGTGACGAACTGGTCGCCCAGGCGCGCCTGGCTTACGAAATGGAGTGGTATTTCCCGGCTATCCGCACCATCAGCCAGGCCCAGTACTGGGACGATCTGGAAGTGCGCTTCCCCATGGCCCACCGCAACGAGCTGGTGCGCGAAGCCAAGCGCCGTGATCTGCACTCGAGCTGGGTGTTCGCCATCACCCGCCAGGAAAGTGCCTTCATGGCCGACGCACGCTCGCATGCCGGCGCCATGGGCCTGATGCAACTGATGCCAGCCACCGCCAAGGAAACTGCACGCAGGTTCGGCATTCCCCTGGCCTCACCGCAGCAGGCGCTCAACCCGGACACCAACATCCAGCTGGGCGCCGCCTACCTGAGCCAGGTATACGGCCAGTTCAACGGCAACCGCGTGCTCGCCTCGGCTGCCTACAACGCCGGCCCCGGTCGTGTGCGCCAGTGGCTACGCGGCGCCAATCACCTGAGTTACGACGTCTGGGTGGAAAACATTCCCTTCGACGAAACCCGCCAGTACGTGCAGAACGTGCTGTCCTACTCGGTGATCTACAGCCAGAAGCTGGGCGCACCCCATCCGCTGGTGGCGTGGAACGAGCGTTTCTTCGACGACCAGTAAAACGAAAGCCCCGATCAGACAGCGTCTGATCGGGGCTTTCTATGAAATCCGCCCCGCTATTCCAGCACTTCCACCGTCATGCCCAGCTGCAACTCGCCGACACCGCGCGGCAACAGGTTCTGTCCGAAAAACACATCACCGTCGCGTTCCCGATAGGTCTTGAGCGTGGCCAACGGCTCGCGCTCGGCGTTGCGCTCGCCGGTCTGTGGGTCGATGGTGGTGAGGATGCAACGCGAGCAGCCTTTGGCCACCTCGAACTCCACGTCACCGATGCGAATGCGCTGCCAGTTGTCTTCGGCATAGGGCTCGGTGCCGGTGACGACCAGGTTGGGGCGGAAACGCAGCATTGACAGCGGCTGCCCCACACGCTGAGACAGATCGTCCAGCGAGGCCTGGCTGATCAGCAACAACGGGAAGCCATCGGCAAAGGCCACGCGGTCACCGGGCCGGGCATAGGCAGTATCGACCTGGCGGGTACGCCCTTCCGGCACCTGCACCAGACGACAGGGCTTGCCGAGCAGAGCACTGAGCCACTCAGCGGCTTCATCACCGGCATCCGGCACGCGCAGGGTGTCGCGCCAGACGATGACGCCACGCAGGTTTTGCTCGGGGTCAGGCAGCGCCACGGACAAATCGTCACGGCCAGGTGCGCTGAGCGTCAGGCCACCACGCGCATCGTACAGCGCGCTCAACTGGCTCATCTGCGGCAACAGGCGCTGGGTGATGAAGCGCCCACTGTCGGTATCGACCAGCATCCAGCGCCTGTCGCCCTGCAGGCCTAGGCCATCGACGGCGCTGCGCTGCAGAATCTCGCCACGGCCAGACTTGAGCGGATAACGGTACAGCCCCGAGAGACTCGGCATGGGTCAGCTTCCTGTCGGCAAAATGCCGTTATACGAGCTGATGGTGATGCTCACAAGCACTCGGGATGATGGGGTTAGCTGGGTTCGTCCAGAGCCAGACGCTGCCGCACCACGTCAACCAGCTTGTCCGGCTGAAACTTGGAGAGAAAGTTGTCGCAACCGACTTTCTTCACCATGGCCTCGTTGAAGCTGCCCGACAGCGAGGTATGCAGGACGACGTGGAGGTCCTCGAGGCGCGGGTCGTTGCGAATCTCGCTGGTCAGGCGATAACCGTCCATCTCGGGCATTTCGGCATCGGTGAAGATCATCAACAGCTTGTCGGTCATCACCTCGCCGGTATCAGCCCAGCTTTTCAGCAGGTTGAGTGCCTTCAGGCCGTCACTGGCCATATGAGGGCGAATACCCAGTTGCGAGAGGGTGTCGCGTAATTGAGTCAGCGCCACGCTGGAGTCGTCCACCAGCAGCACTTCACGGCCGCGCGCCCTCTCCAGCAGCGGATCGGCGAGTTTTTCCTCGGAGACCTTGGTGCTCATCGGCACGATCTCGGCCAGGACTTTTTCCACATCGATGACCTCGACGATCTGCTCGTCGACCTTGGTGATGGCGGTCAGGTAATGCTGACGCCCGGCGCCACCGGGGGGTGGCTGGATCGACTCCCAGTTGAGGTTGAGGATGCGGTCGACGCTGCCGACCAGAAAGGCCTGCACGGAGCGGTTGTACTCGGTGACGATGATGGTGCTGCGCTCATCCGGTACCAGCGGACGCATGCCGATGGCCTGGGACAGGTCGATCACTGGCAGGGTCTGACCACGCAGGTTGACCACACCGCAGACGAAGCGGTGACGCTGCGGCATCAGCGTCAGCTTGGGCATCTGCAGCACTTCCTGCACCTTGAACACGTTGATGGCGAACAACTGCCGGCCGACCAGGCGGAACATGAGAATTTCCAGGCGGTTCTCGCCGACCAGTTGCGTACGTTGATCTACTGAATCGAGGATGCTGGCCATCATGTACTCCAGGGTGTATGTATTGAGTCTAGGCCATCTATAGGAAGTGCCAGCGCTCGTTGTACGGTGTTGCAAAACGTCAGACGGACTTGGTTCTGCCTGCTCTATCGGCACAGGGTAGGCAAACTGAAGCCTGCCATTATCGCGCCATCATGCATCAGCCCCATGCCCCTGGCCAGCGAGCAAGGGCGAGTGCGCCGGCAGATGCAGGCGCAAGCAAGCCGGCTCGGCGCAGAAACGCAGGCGCGTGCTTGCCATGGGTTCGCCGTCGAGATTCAGATCCAGCCCCTCCAACGCCTCGACTTCCAGCCAGGACAGCCGTGCAGTGATGGCCACGCTCTGCAAACCCAGCATACCGCCAGACAACAGCGTGCCCAAGGTGCCCACCACATCCTGCGCGGCGGGCACGATACAGACATCGAGCAGGCCATCATTGATGACGGCATTCGGACACAGCACATGCCCGCCGCCGGCCTGGCGGCCATTGCCAATACCAAGGGCAAGAAATTCCCCCTGCCACTCGAAGCCAGGCCCATGAAAATGACCGGCTGCCGCGCGCACTTCGGCAAAGCGGCTGAGCCCGGTCAGCAGATAGGCGGCGCCACCGAGGACTTTCTTGAGGTCTTCCGACGTATTGGCCGTGACGCTGGAACCAAAACCTCCCGTCGCCATATTGAGGAAAGCACGCTCGCCGGCCATGCCGATATCCACCGCATGCGCTTGCGTCTCGAGCAATGCCAGTGCGGCAGCCGGGGTCAGCGGCACACCTGCCGCGTGCGCAAAGTCATTGGCCGTCCCCAGCGGCAGCAGTGCCAGGCTGGCGTCGCTGCGGGCCTTGACCATGGCCTCGACCACATCACGCAGGGTGCCATCGCCGCCGCCGGCGATCAGCGTCGGATAACCGGCTGCCAGCCCCTCATGCACCAGCCGTTCGGCATCACCGCCCTCCCAGGTCAAGCGCACGGCCAGCTCCCAGCCGTGCTCGCGCAGGCGGTTCACGGCGGCCCTCACATCAGCGTTCAGCGCCTGCTTGCCATGCAGTATCAGCCAGGCTTTGCGTTCGCGCATTGCAGTGCTCCTTGAAACGAACCCGCGAAAGCCTAGTGCGTGGCCCTCGCAAAAATTAATCAAATAAATAGATATTAAATTCAAAAATATTGCGCTTTTAAATCGATCAGACCACATGAATCATGCGCACATCGATGCTGCACGGGACTGAGCCCCTGCACGACAGGAGAATTGACCATGATCGATGTACGTCCGTTCGAACAACTCGGCAGTGCCCACCACGGCTGGCTCAACGCGCGCCACCATTTTTCCTTCGCCGACTACCATGACGCCAAGCGGATGAACTGGGGCCGCCTGCGCGTCTGGAACGACGACGAGATCGCCCCACATTCGGGCTTCCCGCCGCACCCGCATCGTGACATGGAGATCATCACCTACGTTCGCGAAGGGGCCATCAGCCATGAGGACAACCTGGGCAACAAGGGCCGTACCGAGGCCGGCGATGTGCAGGTGATGAGCGCCGGCACCGGCATCGCCCACAGCGAGTACAACCTGGAGGACGCAACCACCAAGATCTTCCAGATCTGGATTCAGCCGAACCAGGCCGGCCTGCCGCCGTCCTGGGGCGCCAAACCGTTCCCCAAAGGGGATCGCGCCGGGGCTTTCGTCACCCTGGCCAGCGGTTACGAGGAGGATGTCGATGCATTGCGTATCCGTACCGATGCACGCCTGGTGGCCGCTACGGTCAAGGCTGGGCAAAGCGCCGAGTATGCGCTGCAGCCCGGTCGCAAGGCCTATCTGGTGGGCGCCACCGGCGCCTTCACGGTCAACGGCGTAGCGGCCAAGGCCCGCGATGGCGTGGCCATTGCCGATGAAGCGCTGATCCGTATCGAGGCAACAGAAGACAGCGAGATCGTGCTGGTAGACGTCTCCTGATACACAAACCAGTCGCCCTCCGCTCTGGAGGGCGACTGGTTTCCGTATGAAGTAGCCCGGATGAAATCCGGGAAAGCTGGATACGCTGCCCCGGATTTCATCCGGGCTACAAATTGGCACCCTACGCCGGATAGCCGGTGATCTTGCGAATGCGCTGGTACAGCGGCTTTAGCTGGCGGTACATGCGCTGATAGACCTGCCCGTAGAGCTGCTGATAAACGCGCTGGGCCTCTGGGTTCGGCTGGAACACCTGACCAACCCGAGTCATGGCGGCGATGGCGCTCGGGTAATCCGGGTGCAAGCCCAGACCTACCGCGCAGTTGATCGCAGCCCCCAGCCCGCTGGTTTCGTACAGGTGCGGTCGCTCAGCCGGCAAGCCGAAAATGTCGGCCGTCAGTTGCATCGCCGCATCGCTTTGTGACCCGCCACCGGAAACACGTAGACGCTCGATGCGCGTACCGGAGCGTTTTTCGATGCGTTCCTTACCCTGACGCAACGCATACGCCAGGCCTTCGAGAATCGCCCGATACAGATGCGCGCGGGTGTGCACGTCGCCAAAACCGATAATCGAGCCCTTGGCCTCCAGGCCCGGCTCTCGAATGCCCGGCGTCCAATACGGCTGCAGCATCAGCCCCATGGAGCCAGGCGGCACGGCGTTGACCAGCTCGTCGAACAGCACCTCGGGCGCTACACCCAGCGCCTCGGCACGCTGCATCTCGCGTAGGCCGAACTCGCGCTTGAACCAACTGACCATCCAGAAACCGCGGTAGATCATCACTTCGGTATTGAAGTGATCCGGCAGCGCCGCCGGATAGGGCGGAATCAGCGGGATGGTTTCCAGATAACGGCTGCGCGTGGTGTTGATGGTCGCGGTGGTGCCGTAGGACAGACAGGCCGTGCCAGGCTGCAGTGCGCCAGAACCCAGCACCTCGCAGGCCTTGTCGGCGCCAGCAGCAATCAGCGGCAGACCTTCAGGAATACCGGTATGGCGGCTGGCCTCGGCGCTGATCTGACCCAGTCGTTCCCCCGGTTTGAACAGCTCGGGCAGTTGCTCACGGCGCACCTTAAGCGCTTGCCATTTCCAGTCGCCCGGCGCCGCCCAGCGCAGGCGCTTGTAGTCGAACGGCAGGTAGGCCACGCAACTGCTGGTCGAATCGACGAAGCGACCACACAGGCGATGGGTGAGAAAACCCGAAAGCAACAGCACCTTGTGCGTGCGTGCCGCAATGTCCGGTTGGTGCTGGGCAACCCAGTTGACTTCGGCCTGACCACGAAAGTGATCGACCGCCTCTTCGGCACGCGCCAGTTTGAACAGCCAGCCCCACAGCCCCTTGATCCGCCCTACCACCTCGGCACGACGCTGATCGAGCCAGAGAATCGCCGGGCGCAGCGGCGCGCCCTGCTCGTCGACATGAATGATGCTGCCGCGCTGGGTGGTGACGGCAACGCCTTTGATCTGGCTGCGGTCGATATCCACCTGCTGCCACAGCAGACGGCAGGCCTCGCCGAGACTGGCCCAGTAGTACTCGGGGTCCAGCTCGACCTTGCCCTTGGCCAGCAGGTTGCCGTTGGTATCGAACAGCAGCGCTCGGACGCTCTGGGTGCCGTTGTCGATGCTCAGCAGGTAGCTTGGTTCGCTCAAGGTGTGATCCTTCTTGTTATACCTATGCCCATGCGTAGCCCGTATATGGACTCCTCCTCTGGCGCAAGTAGCAAGATGGTGATCAACGCGACCGTATATTCGACTTCGTAAAGGGAGCCGTTGCTCCCGAGCCTAGATGGGGCGTTCGCTGCTGGAGTGCCTATCGGATGAGCGACCCTATCATGGGGCTGCGGGCTACTCGGCTTTTCTCCAGCCGGATCTGATCCTTATTCCATCTTCCGTTGCGCTGTCGGTTGTACCTCCTTGTTGGGTTAAGGCTCAGGCCTGCTGTGGCTGAGCCCGATAAGGGGTGTTGTGTTTGATCACGGCATAGATGATCCGCGCCAAACGGTTGGCTATGGCGATAACGGCTACCGTGCGTCGTTTACTCTCCAGCAAGCGTCGAGCCACCTGGCTAATGGCATCCTCACGTCTCTGGCAGTGATTGAGCACCGATTGGGCACCCTGTACCAGCAGCGTTCGCAGGTAGGGATTGCCACGCCGAGTGATCCCCCCCAATCGTCGCTGCTGACCTGAAGAGCGCTCACTGGGGGTCACCCCCAAGCTCGCGGCGAACTGACGGGCATCGGCAAAGTGGCTGATGTTGTTACCGTACTCGGCAACCACTGCTGTGGCAGTGATCAGCCCCACACCGTGGATGCTCTGTACCTGCCGAATCAAGACGGATGCTTGGCTGGCAGCTTTGAGTCGGCCTTCGATGCTCTGGATCTGCGCGTCGATACCGGCGACTTGGCATGTGATCTGTTCAAGTAGCTCGATCAGGCCGGCGCTCACCTCTTGATTGGGCTCCTCCTGGCATACCAGGCGGATCAACGCCTCCAGCGCAACACGCCCCTGTGGCGCTATCTGACCACGCTCGGCCAGCAGACTCCGGGCCTGATTGAGTAACTGGGTGCGCTGACCAACCAGCAGTTCCCGCAGCCGGTGCTGAGCGCACAAATCCTGCTGCTCAACCGTTTTGACCGCAACAGCACCTACTCGCCGATCCTGGTGGACGGCAAAGATCGCATCGGCATCATTGCCATCGGTCTTGTTGCCGATGCGCTGTTTGTCGACAAATTGAGCGGGAACTCGTTTAACCCGATAACCCAACGCCAAAAGACGTCGGCACCAATAATTGCTGCTGGCGCAGGCTTCCATCACCACAAGGCAATCACTATTGGACTCTTCACAAAATAGCCTGTCGAACTGGCTGCGACTCAGCGTCAGGCATTGTTGGCGATGGCCGTCGGCCGAATAACCATGAACCTGAAATTTATGCTTGGCCAGATCCACGCAATACAACGGACAGTGGGTAGGTGCGCTACGATTCATGGCGGACTCCTCCTCTCTACAGCGTTTGTCGGTGACCCTTCTCAGGTATAGACAATCTGGCACATTGCGATGCCGTCCGTGGGAGGAGGAGTCCATCCCATCAGATGAAATCCGGGAGCGGCATCTTCACTCATCCCCGGATTACATCCGGGCGACAACTGGCAGACCTGAGTATCGAGGGATTGCTGATGCGCGCGGCGCACCCTACGGGGAGTGCGATCCGGGTCATGGCAGGCTGTAACAGCGCCGCCACAACGCCAGGTAATCCGTCTCCTCCTGCAGCCAGCGCGCATCGCTCCAGCCCATGCGCGGTTGGCACAGCACGCGGATACGCGACAGTTCGGCGCGGCCGCCTTCGGCCAGCAGCAGACCCAGGCGCGTGCGGCGTAGCAACAGGTCGTCCAGATGCAACACCAGCTCGCCCTCGGCGGCCCAGGCCAGCTCGGCCCAGAAGGTGTTCGTACCCGCGACGCAATCGCTGCCCACCTCGCCGATCACGCGCAGCACCTCGCCCAACTGGCGACCATGGCGCCCGGCCAGACGGCGTTGCTGCGCCGGGCTCAAGGTCGGCATCGGTGTCGGCATATTTGAAGCGAAGACCGCACCGCCCTGATCATCCACCGGCTTGCCGACGAACCCGGCACAGGCTCGCAGCACCTCCAGCGCCAGCAGACGAAAGGTGGTCAGCTTGCCGCCGGCCAGGGTCACGCTGCCCGGCTCGATCCACAGCGCATGCTCGCGCTTCTCGTCGGAGGGTTTCAGTGCACTGCCACCATCGCTCACCACAGGGCGCACGCCGGCCCAGGTCGACAGCACATCGCCGCGCATCACTTCGGCGCACGGAAATTGCTGGGCACAGGCGGCCAGCAGATAGTCGACCTCCTCGTTACTGATCGCCGCCTCGGTGTCCAGGTCGTCCGCATGATCCAGATCGGTGGTGCCGATCACCGTTGCGCCTTCCCAGGGGAAGACGAACACCGGCCGCCCATCGGCCGCGTGCATAAAACTGAAGGCATGTGCCACCGGCAGGCGCCAGCTCGGCAGCAGCAGATGGCTGCCACGCAGCGGGCGGATGCGACCATTGCCAGGCTGGCGCAGGCGATCGGCCCAGGCACCAGTGGCTTGCGCCACGGCGCAGCTGCGTAGGCGGTATTGCTCGCCCGTTTCCACATCCTCGGCAAGCACACCGACCACCTGCCCCGCCTCGCGCAACAACTCGACCACGCGCATGCCATTGAGCGCCTCGCCGCCATCGGCGCGTGCTTCGCCCAGCACGCGCTGCACCAGGCGGGCATCGTCGGTCACTGCATCGAAGAAGCGCGTGCCTCCGAGCAGGCCATCCTCGCGAATACCGGGCGCCAGGTAACGCAGTTGCTGCAGCGGATAGAACAGGTGATTGCGCTTGCCGGCCAGCGCGTCGTACAGGCTGAGCAAGCCGCCGAAAACCTTGGGTCCAGGGAAGCCACCCCGGTAATGCGGCATAACGAAACTCAGCGGTTCCACCAACCCCGGTGCCTCGCCGAGCAGGCGCTGGCGCTCGCGCACCGAGTCGCGGGTCAGCCCCAGTTGGCCCTTGGCAACGTAGCGCAGGCCGCCATGCACCATCTTCGACGAGCGGCTGGATGTACCCCAGGCGAAGTCGCGTTGCTCCAGCAACAGGCAGCGCCAACCACGCCGCGCCGCCTCACGCAGGATGCCGGCGCCGCAGATGCCGCCGCCTATCACTAGCAGATCCCAGTCGCGCGCGGCCAAATCAGGCAGCGCGCGTGCGCGCCAGGTGGCGTTCCAGGGTTCCATGCTCAGTCCTGCAGCAACACGCCAGGCGCCAGGCGCTGGTCGGGGTCGAAATGCGTGGCCAGGCTGCGCAGCGTGGCCATGCCCAACTCGCCCTTCTCTGCGGCTAGGTAAGGCGCATGGTCGCGACCCACACCGTGTTGGTGGCTGATGGTGCCGCGATTCTCAGCGATGGTGCGGCTGGCCGCTGCCTTCAAGCGCTGCCAGCGCGCCATGGCCTCAGCGTAGTCGCTGCCGGGGCGGAATACGTAGGTGGTGTAGATGCTCGAACCTTCGCCGTAAACGTGCGACAGGTGGGTGAACACGTGCACCCGCTCGCCGTCGGCGGCCAGTTCGTCACGCAGGCTGGCCTCGACCTTGTTCAGCAGGTTATCGACGTTGGACCAGTCAGTGGCGGTTTCCAGGGTGTCCACCAGGTAGCCGCGCTCCCACAGACCGTGACGCAGATAGGGGAAACGGAAACGGTTGCGCTCCCATTTCTTGCCCAGCAGGGTGCCGGTGAACACGCCGCCAAAGCCTTTGAGCAGGCGCCGCGCCTGTTTCAGCGAGGCGGCGTTCTGCACCCGGCTGCCAGTAACGCCGAACGTCAGCATGCACTTGCCGTCGCGGGCGCCGCGCAGGGCCAGGTATTTTTCCAGCAGCTCGATCTGCTGCGGGTGACCGGCCAGGGCCAGTTGGGTACGGGTTTCGATGGCGTTGGACAGGCGCAGCATGGACAGCGGCACGCGCGCCTGGGCCAGGCTGCGAATGGCGCTCAGCGCCTGCTGCCAGTTGGGCAAAAACACCGCATAGAAACGCTCCTGCTCGGCCAGGCGACTGATGCGCACGCGCACCTCGGAGATCACCCCGAAGCGCCCTTCCGAACCCATTACCAGCTCGCGCAGGTCGGGCCCGGCGGCCGACGCCGGGAAGGTGGGAATCTCCAGGGTACCGGCGAAAGTTTCCAGCTTGCCGCCGGCGAACAGTTGCTCGATGCGCCCGTAGCGCAGCGACTGCTGGCCGCTGGAGCGGCTGGCGACCCAGCCACCGAGGGTCGACAGCTCCCAGGACTGCGGAAAATGGCCAAGCGTATAGCCACGCGCGCGCAGCTGGCTTTCCACCTGCGGGCCATTGGCGCCAGGGCCGAAGGTGGCGATCAGGCTGTCCTCGTCGATATCCAGCAGGCGCGTCATGCGCTCCAGCGACAGGGTCAGCACCGGGCGCTGGCCAACTTGCGGGTTGATATGGCCGGCCACCGAGGTGCCGCCGCCGTAGGGGATCAGGGTCACGTCATGCTGTTGCGCCCAGGCCAGCAGCTCGCGGATCTGCTCGGCACTTTCCGGGCAGGCGACGCCATCGGGAAACAGGCCGAAGTCACCGGAGCGCATCGCCAGCCAGTCCGGCAGGCTCTGACCACGGGCATGGCGCACGCGCACTTCGGCATCCTGGCTGATCAGCGGGTTGGGGGCCAGGCGCGAGGCCGGCACACGCGCCAGCACATCCTGCAGGCTGGCGTCGGCCAAACGCTGACCCGGCCCGACCAGCTCGGCGAGAAAGGCCTCGCCATGAGCCGGCAGTTCCACTTCGGTCGCCTCGTCACCCCATCCGTTCCAGCGTCGCATCGCATCCCCCATTCCGATCAGCACTTATGGCTGCCTATACTAGCCAGCCGCCGATTTCCGTCACTGTCGAATCGAGACAGGCGCTATCGCCAATCAAGACAGGCACCCCCGAACAAGAAGAATCCATGGAAAACCTCGGCTATACCTCGGTTCCCGCCCTGCTCAAGTACCTGCGCCAGGCCGAACAGCTCGGCCTGGATATCGACCGCGCGCTCGCGGCAGCCGGTATCCAGGCGCAGGACCTGGCCGACAACGGCAAGCGCATGCCCAGCGAAGTACATGAGCGCCTGCTGGCGCATCTGATCGAGGTGTCCGGCGACCCGCTGTTCGGCCTGCACTCGGCGCGTTTCGTCCAGCCCGGCTCGTGGAGCGTGCTCGGCTATATCGCCATGAACTGCGCCACCCTCGGCGAAGCCATGGGCCGCATCGTGCCTTACGAGAAGCTGGTGGGCGACATGGGCACCAGCCGTATCGAAGCAGCCGAAGATCACGTGCGGCTGATCTGGAGCTGCCGCCATCAAGCGCCGGACGTGCGCCGCCATATGGTCGAGAACGTGCTCGCCTCCTGGCTGCTGTACGCCCGCTGGATCGCCGACTCCGAACATTCACCGCGTGAGGTGTGGTTCGAGCATGCGCAACCGGCAGGCACCGAACAGGCCGAATACCAGCAACTGTTTGGCTGCCCGGTGCGATTCGAACAAAGCTGCAACGCCCTGCTGGTGCCGCTGGACTACCTCGGCGTGCCGCTGCGCCAGGCCGATGCGAACCTGCTGCGCACCCTGGAGGAGCACGCTCTGGCGCTGATGGCCGGGCTGGACGAGGACGAGCCGCTGCCGCGCCGGGTCAAGAACGCCCTGCGCCTGCTGCTCAAGGACGGCCTGCCACGCAAGGAACGGGTGGCGGAGAAGTTCGACATGACCGTGCGCACCCTGCAGCGCCACCTGCAGCAGGCCGGCACCAGCTACCAGCAGATTCTCGACGAGCTGCGCCAGGAACTGGCCGAGCACTACCTGCTGCGCAGCGACCTGGCGATCCAGGACATCGCCTGCTACCTGGGCTTCACCGAATCACGCTCGTTTCACCGCAGTTTCAAGAGCTGGACCGGGCAGACGCCGGGCGAGTTTCGCGAGAGCCGGCGCCGGGACAATCCGCTGGGCTAGCGCGATATGGCCGGAAACGTCGTTCCCGCCAGTAATCGCCGCCAAACAATCGCCCTGCCCCGCTGATGAAAAGCGCCACGGCGCAGCCACGGCCGGCGCCGGTAAGGTTTGCCAATGGCATATCAGTCCTCCCGTCGCCTTTACTCGTTCTTATCGCCACTGCACGTGCCTTCGACAAAGGAGCCTTCCTGCGCATTCTCGGCAGCGGCCAGGCTGTAGCCGCTGGCCAGCTCCTGCGTAGCGGAGGGGTTGCTGGCGGCGTGGGCAGTGAACGCCATGTAACTCAGCAGTGCAGCGCCCAGGCTGGCAGTCAGTCATAAACCCCGCCAGGACGGGATTTATTTTCAGGAAGCAGGAGCAGAAGCCGTCGAGCAGCCAGTTCAGTTCATTGACCGTCAGTTCGATGGCCTCGTCGCCAGCATCGGGCTTGGTCTTGAAGCGCTCGGCCTCCAGGCGCTTGAACCACAGGCAGAAGCCATTGCGCTCCCAGTAGAGGATCTTGACCTGGCTGCGGGTGCGATTGAGGAACACGAACAGCACGGGGTTGAACACTTCCACCTTGATGTCCAGCTCGACCAGAGCGGCCAGGCCGTTGATGGATTTGCGGAAATCGACGGGCTTTAGGTAGAGATAGACCTTCTGCACCTTGGCGTCGGGACGCATCATGGGATGAACTCCGGTGAAAACGGGAGATCAGCTTCCAATGATCTGCGGGCTATGGGTAGGTGGGGGTTATGGAGCGGATACGTTGGCGTAAGGGATTGCGGTGGCACAGGTGGTGGGCTGAAGCCCACCCTACGCCCTGGTGGCGTGCGTGGTGATCGCATCCGGCGTGGTGGTAATGAAGTTGGCGTGAGGGGGCGTGTTGGAGCAGGTGGTGGGCTGAAGCCCACCCTACGTGACTGTGCCCGGCAAGCCCCCTCGAAGCTGACTCGGTATTCCGTTCGGGAACCCTAGGCCCGGTTTGCAGTTCTGCTTAGCAACGGGGGCGGAGTCACTGACCGTTTTTTCGTCATACGCCGCAAGCATGCTGGTCGAGCTGAGCGCCTGGAGCCGGAAGTTTTTTGCCCGCCATATGCGGCTTGCGGCACACTAGCGCCCTTCCCGAGCATCCGCTCGTTTAACTGTTCAAGAGTCCGTATGACCCGCTCCCCCTTCCGCCGCATGGCCTTTAGCGCGCTGCGCCGCCTGCTGTACCTCTGGGTACGCTCGGAAACCATCAACCAGTCCGCCTTCACCCTCAAGCTCGACCGCAGCAAGCCGGTGTTCTACGTGCTGCAGCAGCCCTCGGTGAGCGACTTGGCGGTGGTCGACCGCGAGTGCACCAAGGCCGGCCTGCCGCGCCCGGTGTTGCCGGTAGCGGTCGGGGAACACATCGAACCCGCTGCCTTCTTCTACCTGACGCCGGAGCCGGACTGGTTCGGCCGGCAGGATAAGCGCGGCATTTCGCCGACGCTCGATCGCGTGGTCAGAGCCCTCAGCCAGCATGCTGTGGACGACGCGCAGATCGTGCCAGTCAGCGTATTCTGGGGCCAATCGCCGGATCGCGAGACCAGCGCCTGGAAGCTGCTGTTCGCCGACAGTTGGGCGGTAACCGGGCGCCTGCGCCGGCTGATCAGCATCCTGATTCTCGGGCGCAAGACCCGCGTGCAGTTCTCCACGCCGATTCACCTGCGCGAACTGGTCGAGCAGGACAAGGGCCAGGAGCGCACCCTGCGCATGGTGCACCGCATCCTGCGTGTGCACTTCCGCAACCAGAAGGCCGCGGTGATCGGCCCGGACGTGTCACACCGACGCAACCTGGTCAAGGGCCTGGTGCACGACCCGATGGTGCGCCAGGCGATTGCCGAGGAAGCCGAGCGCGAGAAGATCAGTCTGGAAAAAGCCGAAGCCCAGGCGCTGCGCTACGGCAACGAGATCGCCTCGGACTACACCTACACGGTGATCCGCTTCCTCGAACTGGTGCTGAGCTGGTTCTGGAACAAAATCTACGACGGCATAAAGGTGCACAACGTCGAAGGCGTGCGTGACATCGCCCAGGGCCACGAGGTGATCTACGTGCCCTGTCACCGCAGCCACATCGACTACCTGCTGCTGTCCTACCTGCTGTTCCGCAATGGCCTGACGCCGCCGCACATCGCCGCCGGCATCAACCTCAACATGCCGGTGATTGGCGGCCTGCTGCGCCGTGGCGGCGCCTTCTTCATGCGCCGCACCTTCAAGGGCAACCCGCTGTATACGGCGGTGTTCAACGAATACCTGCACACCCTGTTCAGCAAGGGCTTCCCGGTCGAGTACTTCGTCGAGGGCGGCCGCTCGCGCACCGGGCGCATGCTGCGGCCGAAGACCGGCATGCTGGCCATCACCCTGCGCAGCTTCCTGCGCAGCAATCGCCTGCCCATCGTCTTCGTGCCGGTGTACATCGGCTACGAGCGCGTGCTGGAAGGCCGCACCTACCTGGGCGAACTGCGTGGCGCGAGCAAGAAGAAGGAGTCGATCTTCGACCTGTTCAAGGTGCTCGGCGCGCTCAAGCAGCGCTTTGGCCAGGTCTCGGTGAACTTCGGCGAGCCGATCAAGCTGGCGGAATTCCTCGACCAGCAGCAGCCCGGCTGGCGCCAGCAGGAGCTGGCCCCGCAGTACCGCCCGGCCTGGCTCAATGAAACCACCAATCGCCTCGGCGAGCGCGTGGCGCGTCACATCAACGAGGCGGCGTCAATCAACCCGGTCAACCTGGTGGCCCTGGCGCTGCTGTCCACCAGCAAGCTGGCGCTGGACGACCGCGCCTTGGCCCGTGTGCTCGATCTGTACCTGGCCCTGCTGCGCGCCGTGCCCTACTCGCCGCACACCACATTGCCGGAAGGCGACGGCGCGGCGCTGATCGAGCACGTCAAGGGCATGGACCTGCTGGCCGAGCAGAAGGACGCGCTGGGCAAGATTCTCTATCTGGACGAGCAGAACGCCGTCCTGATGACCTACTACCGCAACAACGTGCTGCACATCTTCGCCCTGCCGGCGCTGCTGGCCAGCTTCTTCCAGAGCAGCGCGCGGATCAGCCGCGAGCAGATCCTGCGCTACGCCGGTGCGCTTTATCCCTATCTGCAGTCCGAGCTGTTCATCCGCTGGGAGCAGAGCGAGCTGCAAGGCGTGATCGACCAGTGGCTGGCGGCCTTCGTCGAACAGGGCCTGCTCAAGGTCGAGGGCGACGTGTACGTGCGCCCGGCGCCCAGCTCGCGCCAGTTCGTGCTGCTGACCTTGCTGTCGCGCTCGGTGGCGCAGACCCTGCAGCGCTTCTACATGGCCATCGCCCTGCTGCTCAACGCCGGGCAGAACGCGATCAGCGCCGAGGAGTTGGAAGACCTGTGTACGGTCATGGCCCAGCGCCTGTCGATCCTGCATGGCCTGAATGCGCCGGAGTTCTTCGACAAGAGCCTGTTCCGCCACTTCATCCAGAGCCTCTTGGATCAGGGCGTGCTGCGCCAGGACGAAGCTGGCAAGCTCAGCCATCACCCGCTGCTCAGCGAGCTGGCCGAAGGCGCTGCCAAGCGCGTGCTGCCGGCCGAGATTCGCCTGTCTATCCGCCAGGTGGCGCTGGATCGCAACGAGGATGAGCCAGCAGCGCCGTGATTGCCGGACGAGAGGTGTTGCACATGGATGATGCAGCCAGATGAAAAAACCCGCCGTGCGCATCACGCAGGGCGGGTTTCTCTAACGCGGCTCAGCCTTACAGGGTCACGGCAGCCGGCTCGGGCTCGGCGGCCATTTCCACGTCCGGCGCCACTTCGATGTGCTGTAGCTCGAGACGCTCGCTGCTCCACTGGCGAATGCGGTTGGTCAGCGCCAGGTCGTCGTTCAGCTTCTGCCCGTAGGACGGGATGATCTCCCTCAGGCGCTCCTGCCACTCCGGGGTGGCGACCTTGTCGGCGAAGGCCTTCTCGATCAGGTGCAGCATGATCGGTGCAGCGGTGGAAGCACCCGGCGAGGCGCCCAGCAGCGCGCTGATGCTGCCATCGGCAGCGGTCACCACCTCGGTACCGAACTGCAGTACGCCGCCCTTCTCGGCATCCTTCTTGATGATCTGCACGCGCTGGCCAGCATTGATCAGCTCCCAATCGGCGTCCTGCGCCTGCGGGAAGTACTCGCGCAGCGAGGCCATGCGGTCTTCCTGACTGAGCATCAGCTGGCCCATCAGGTAGGTGCTTAGCGACCAGTTGTCCATGCCGGCGTTGACCATCGGCATGAAGTTGTCTGTGGTCATGCTGCTGAACATATCGAGCAGCGAGCCGTTCTTCAGGTACTTGGTGGAGAAGGTGGCGAACGGGCCGAACAGCAGCACGTTCTCGCCGTCGATCACGCGAGTGTCCAGGTGCGGCACGGACATGGGCGGCGAGCCGACCGACGCCTTGCCGTAGACCTTGGCCAGGTGCTGGGCAACCACGTCTTGGTTGCGGGTCATGAGGAACTGGCCACCGACCGGGAAGCCGGCGTAGCCCTTGGCTTCTTCGATACCGGATTTCTGCAACAGCTTGAGCGCGCCACCACCAGCGCCGATGAAGACGAAGCGCGCGTTGATGCTCTGCTCGGCGCCGTCCTTGGCCAGGTCGGCGACGATCACCCGCCAGGTGCCGTCATCGTTGCGCTTGAGGTCGCGAACTTCGTGTTCCAGGTGCAGGCTGGCCTGCTCCTTGCCGATCAGCGAGTCGATCAATTGACGGGTGATCTCGCCGAAGTTGACGTCGGTGCCGATGGCCATGCGGGTGGCGGCGACCTTCTGCTGCGGATCACGACCTTGCATGACCAGCGGTACCCACTGGGCGATCTGCGTGTGGTCCTCGGTGAACTCCATGCCGCGGAACAGGTTGCTGTGCTGCAGCGCAGCATGGCGCTTGCGCAGGTATTCGACGTTGTCGTCGCCCCAGACGAAGCTCATGTGCGGGGTGATGTTGATGAAGCTCTTGGGCTTGCTCAGCACCTCGCGCTCGACCTGGGTGGCCCAGAACTGCTTGGAGATCTCGAACGACTCGTTGATCGCGATCGCCTTGCTGATGTCGATGCCACCGTCGGCGGTTTCCGGGGTGTAGTTCAGCTCGCAGAAGGCCGAGTGGCCGGTGCCGGCATTGTTCCAGCCATTGGAGCTTTCGGCGGCTACCTGGTCGAGGCGCTCGTAGATTTCGATGCTCCAGTCCGGCTGCAGCTCGTGGAGGTAGGTGCCGAGGGTGGCGCTCATCACGCCAGCGCCGATCAGCAGCACGTCGACGGTTTTCTCGGGCTCGCGGGGCTTGGAGCAACCGATCACGCTGAGACAAAGCAGCGTCAGCAGGATTTTTTTCATGGGATAGTCCAGTTCATCGCACGACGACAACAGCCGTGCAGGCAAGGTTTCGGGCAGCGGCCGTTTGGGGCGCATATGGGCGATAGCCGCAGATCTGCGGCGCGGCGGGAGGAAGGGTATTTCCAGGCCTCTTGGCGGGCGTATTCCGATCGCGCCGCGGGCAAGGCAATATGCGTGCCGCTGAAAGGATTCAGCAGCCCTTATGCGGCTTTCTGCCACACATAGAGATCAAGGGCTGGCGGAAACTCGCCAGATGGCGGCGAGCAGGCCGGAGGAAGTGGCGGGATCCCGCCCGCCTCAGGCCAGCAACAATGGCAGCAGCAAGGCGGTGCCGATGCCCAGCAGGCTCATCGCCAGGGCGGCGAAGGCGCCGCACTCCTCACCTTCCTGCAAGGCATGCGCGGTGCCGATGGCATGGGCATTGATGCCGTAGCTCAGGCCACGGGCCGCGGGGTGATCGACACCCGCCCAGCGCAGCAGCAGCGGCCCCATGGCCGTACCAATCACACCGGTGAGCATCACCATCACCGCCGCCAGCGAAGCGACGCCGCCGATCTGCTCGGCCACCGGCATGGCAATCGGCATGGTCACGAACTTCGGCGCCAGGCTCATCACCACGCTCCAGTCGGCGCCCAGCGCCCAGCCGATGGCCAGGGTCAGCGCCACCGACAGCACGCCGCCGGCCGTGAGGGTGATCATCACCGGCCAGAACAACTGGCGGATGCGCTTGATGTTGTGCTGCAGCGGCACCGCCAGGGCGACGGTGGCCGGCCCCAGCAGCCAGGCAACGGGCTCGGCGCCGGCGCG
Organism: Pseudomonas sp. GD03919; assembly: GCF_029814935.1. NCBI lineage: Bacteria > Pseudomonadati > Pseudomonadota > Gammaproteobacteria > Pseudomonadales > Pseudomonadaceae > Pseudomonas > Pseudomonas sp. GD03919. The sequence continues at coordinate 1,510,022 of NZ_CP104582.1, read as the reverse complement.
GTAGGTGGCGTAATCCACCCCGCACAGCAGCAAGGTGGCGACGATCAGCGTTACCGATACCAGCACCGGCTGCAGCAGCAGCCAGCCGCTGCGGCGATAGAGCCAGGCGGCGATCAGAAAAGCGGCCAGCGTCAGGGCGATGGCGAACAGCGGATGATGAGTCAGCAGCGTCATCCCTTGCGCTCCTGACGGCGGATCAGCGTCTGCAGCAACCAGCCGCAGAAGGGCACGGTAACCAGCAGCGACAGCACCAGCGCCGTGGCGATCACCGGCAGCTCACCGAGCAGCAAATCGCTGCTGGTCATGATCCCCGAGGCCGGCACGGCCAGCAGCAGCGGCAGATACGGCAGTAAACCACCGGCGGCCTGCTGCAGCGGCTCAGGCACGGCGCCGCGCCACATCAGCCAGACCGAGAGCAGCAGCAGGCCAATGATCGAGGCCGGCAGCATCGGCAACAGCCAGTGATTGAGCGCCACGCCAAACAACTGCAGCAATACCAGCCAGAACAGGCCACGCACCATCATGATCTCGACTCCTCCTTATGGCGTCCCCGACGAAACAGCGGGCGCGGCTCGATAACCGAGCGACCATACAACACACTGAGCCCTTGCAGGCCCTTGAGTGCATCGTCCAGCGATTTGTCGGCGCGCACGGCGAAGGCATCGAAGCCGCACTGGCGCATGTGCGCCAACTGGTCGCGCAGCACATCGCCCACCGCACGCAACTCACCGCGCCAGCCCAGTCGGGTACGCAGCAGGTAGGCCTGGCTGTAGCCACGGCCATCGCGAAAGCTGGGGAAGTCGATGGCGATCAGCGGCAGGCTGGCGAGAAACGGCTGCAGCGCCTCCGGCTCGTCATCCACCTGCAACAGCAGGCCGTCGGCACTCATCGCCCTGCCCTCCAGCACCGCAGCAGGCTGCCGCTCGCGCCAGGCCGTCAGTGGCAGGATCAGCGGCGCGTCCCCTTCAGCGTCGAGTTGCCAGGGATCATCACTGACGATGCAGGCCTGGCCCTCGACCAGGCGAATCAGGTTGTTCATGCCACCTCCTCGCGGCTGTACACGCTCGCCTTGAATGGCTCCAGGCCGATGCGCTGAAAGGTGTCGAGAAAGCCTTCATTGACCTCCCGCTGATCGACATAGGTGCGCACGATGCGCTCGATCACCTCGGGCACCTGCTCGGCAGCGAACGACGGGCCGATCACCTTGCCCAGCGCCGCCTGCTGGCCCTGGCTGCCGCCGAGGGTGAGCTGGTACCACTCACTGCCGTTCTTGTCGACGCCGAGGATGCCGATGTTGCCGATATGGTGGTGGCCGCAGGCGTTCATGCAGCCAGAGATGTTCAGGCTCAGCTCACCCAGATCGTGCAGGTAGTCGAGATCGTCGAAACGCTGCTGGATGGCCTGGGCGATGGGGATCGACTTGGCGTTGGCCAGCGCGCAGAAGTCGCCACCGGGGCAGGCGATGATGTCGGTTAGCAGGCCGGCGTTGGCCGTGCCCAACCCAGCCGCTTCGGCCTCCCGCCATAGCGCGTAGATGTCGGCCTTGCGTACATCGGGCAGTACCAGGTTCTGCTCGTGGGCTACGCGAATCTCGCCGAAGCCATAGCGCTCGCTCCAGTCCGCCAGCGCCTCCATCTGCTCGGCAGTGACGTCGCCGGGTGGCGCACTGATGCCCGGCTTGGTCGACAGCACCACGCTGAGGTAACCGGGCACCTGATGTGCCATGACGTTGCGCGACACCCAGCGGGCGAAGGCCTCGTCGCGCGCCAGGTGGGTGCCGAAGTCGAGATCGAGGGCGTCCTGCGGCACGTAGGCAGGCTTGTGGAAGGAGGCGGCCACACGCTGGTACTCGTCCTCGGTCAGTTGCGCCGGGCCGTCCTTGATCGGCTGCCACTCGCGCTCCACCTCGGCCGCGAAGGCCTCGATGCCGAGGGCCTTGACCAGGATCTTGATGCGCGCCTTGTACTTGTTGTCGCGCCGACCATGGCGGTTGTACACGCGCAGGATGGCCTCGACGTAGGGCAGGCAGTCCTGCCAGTGCAGGCCCTCGCGCAGGGTCTGGGCGATGATCGGCGTGCGCCCCAGGCCGCCGCCGACCAGCACACGCAGGCGCAACTCGCCTGCTTCGTCACGGTACAGCTGCAGGCCGATGTCATGCACCTGCACCGCAGCGCGATCCTGCTCGGCGGCGCACAGGGCGATCTTGAACTTGCGCGGCAGGAAGAGGAATTCCGGGTTGACCGTCGACCACTGGCGCAGGATCTCGGCCAGCGGACGCGGATCGAGGTACTCGTCGGCGGCGACCCCGGCGAAAGCCTCGGTGGTGATGTTGCGCACGCAGTTACCCGAAGTCTGGATGGCATGCATATCGTGCTCGGCCAGCCAGTCGAGGATGTCCGGCACGCGTTCGAGCTCGACCCAGTTGAACTGGATGTTCTGTCGTGTGGTGAAGTGCCCGTAACCACGGTCGTACTCGCGGGCGATATGCGCCAGGGCGCGCATCTGCTTGGCCGACAGGGTGCCGTAGGGGATCGCCACACGCAGCATGTAGGCATGCTTCTGCAGGTAAAGGCCGTTCTGCAGGCGCAGCGGCAGGAACTCCTCTTCGCTCAGTTCACCAGCCAGGCGCCGCTGGACCTGGTCGCGGAACTGGGCGACGCGCTCGCGCACCAGCGCGCGGTCATAATCGTCGTATTGGTACATGCCGGCAGGCCTCCTGATCACGGGGCGTCGACTATGCCTGCCGGGCGTGCACCGAAAACAGCGCCAGAAAAGCCTTAAAAAACCGGATCAGATAGGTACGACAGTGTCCTGCACAGGACACTGATTGGCGTGGCGCGATGTCGCAGGGCGGTATCTGGATCGCTCGACATGAAGGCTCATGACCTCAGAAATGGCGCGGCCTGGCGGCCTGCGTGGCACTTCTCCCTGCGTTCGACGTAATCATCTGATTCGCTTTTTTATCGAAAACCTGAGTCTGTTTTGTAAACAGCCCCACTCGGATCATGCCGCCAGCCTGAATAAACGCCTGATGAGGGCAACGACATGACCGATCTGATCCCCGTGCGCGCCGTCGAGAGCATCGACCCGGCCAAGCCCATCCACCTGACACCGGCCCAGGCCGGCGGCCCGATCCACACACGCAGCTTCACCGGGCGCTTTCGTAACCTGCGCCTGCTCGGTGCCGGCCTGCTGTTTCTGCTGTTCTTCGGCACCGCCTGGATCGATTGGAACGGCCGCCAGGCCGTGCTTTGGGACCTGGAGAATCGCCAGTTCCATATCTTCGGCGCGACCTTCTGGCCACAGGATTTCATCCTGCTCTCGGCGATCCTGATCATCGCCGCCTTCGGCCTGTTCTTCATCACCGTGCTGGCCGGCCGGGTATGGTGTGGCTACGCCTGCCCGCAGAGCGTGTGGACCTGGATCTTCATGCGTGTGGAGCAGATCACTGAAGGCGACCGTGGCCAGCGCATCAAGCTCGATGCCGCGCCCTGGTCGCTGCAGAAACTGGCCCGGCGCAGCGCCAAGCACGGCCTTTGGCTGGCGGTGAGCCTGGTCACCGCGCTGGCCTTCGTCGGCTACTTCACCCCGGTGCGCCAGTTGACGGTGGACCTGGCGACCTTCGAAGTCGGCGCCACCACTGCGTTCTGGGTGCTGTTCTTCACTGCCGCCACCTATATCAACGCCGGCTGGCTGCGCGAGAAGGTGTGCCGCGACATGTGCCCCTACTCGCGCTTCCAGAGCGTGATGTTCGACAGCGATACGCTGGTCATCTCCTACGACGCCGCCCGCGGCGAGAACCGTGGCCCGCGCCGCAAGGACGCCGACTACAAGGCCGAAGGCCTGGGCGATTGCATCGACTGCACCATGTGCGTGCAGGTCTGCCCCACTGGAATCGACATCCGCGACGGCCTGCAACTGGAGTGCATCGGCTGCGGCGCCTGCGTCGATGCCTGTGACAGCATCATGGACAAGCTCGGCTATGACCGTGGTCTGGTGCGCTACACCTCGGAGAACGAGCTGGCCGGCGGCAAGACCCACTGGTTGCGCCCGCGCCTGATCGGCTACGCGGCGATGCTGGCAGTGATGATCGGCGCCTTCGTCTGGGCGCTGGCCGAACGCCCGCTGATCTCCCTGGACGTAACCCGTGACCGTGGCCTGTTCCGCGAGAATGCCCTGGGCCAGATCGAGAACATCTACAGCCTGAAGATCATCAACAAGACCCAACAAGCGCGCAGCTACGCCATCAGCCTGGTCGAGCCCGGCGACTTCGAGCTGCATGGCCCACGCACGCTGAACCTGGCACCGGGCGAGATTCGTGACCTGCCGGTCAGCGTCGCGCTGACGGCTTCGCACAACGCTGCCGGCCCGCAAACCCTGCATTTCGAGGTACGCGACCAGGCCGATGCGGGCAGCCGCGTCAGCACCCAGAGCACCTTCCTGGCGCCGCTGCGCTAGCGCTTCGCCCCGAGGCGGGGCTCCTACAGTTGCTCTCAAATCCGTGTAGGAGCCGCGCCCCGCGGCGAATGGGCCACCAGAGCCGTAGCCCGGATGCAATCCGGGGCGGTTCGAGGTCGTTCCCCGGATTTCATCCGGGCTACATGAGTCAGGTCCCCCCTGAACAATTCACGAGGCACTGCCATGTCTGCCGCTCACCCCGTAAAGTATTCGCCCGTACCCTTTGCGGCGGTGAACCAGGACAGGATGAAACGCTACGAAAAATTTGCCGACGAGATCGCCGAGCTGATCCGTACCGGCGTGCTCGGCCCCGGCGAGAAGGTGCCCTCGGTGCGCCATGCCAGCCGCACCTATGGCGTCAGCCCCTCCACCGTGTTCCAGGCCTACTACCTGCTGGAGGATCGCGGCCTGATCCAGGCACGCGCGCGCTCCGGCTATTTCGTGCGCGAACACGCCAAACGCCCGCTGCACGAACCGGAGCTGACCACCCACGCGGCGCAAACCACCGAGGTCGACGTCAGCGAGCTGGTGTTCTCGGTACTCGCCTCGCTGAAGGACCCGCATACCGTGCCCTTCGGCTCGGCGTTCCCCAGCCCCGACCTGTTCCCGCTACCGCGTCTGGCCAAGAGCATGGCGCACGCGCTGCGCATGCTCTCGCCGCACGAGATCATCGCCGACATGACCGCCGGCAACGCCGACCTGCGCCGGCAGATCGCCCTGCGCTACATGGTCAGCGGCGTGATGCTGCCGATGGAGGAGCTGGTGATCAGCAACGGCGCCATGGAGGCGCTCAACCTCTGCCTGCAGTGCGTGACTCAACCAGGCGACCTGGTGGCCATCGAGTCACCGACCTTCTACGCCTGCCTGCAGGTGCTGGAGCGCTTGCAGCTCAAGGCGGTGGAAATCCCCGTGCACCCGCGCGAAGGCATCGACCTGGGCGCCCTGTCGGCGAGTCTGAAGCAACTGCCGATCAAGGCCTGCTGGTTCATGAGCAGCCTGCAGAACCCGCTCGGCGCCAGCATGAGCGAGACCAAGAAGCAGGCGCTGTACGACCTGCTGGTCGAACATCAGGTGCCGTTGATCGAAGACGACGTGTACGCCGAGCTGTACTTCGGCAGCCACCCACCCAAGCCGGTGAAGAGCTTTGACCGTGAGGGGCTGGTGATGCATTGCAGCTCCTTCTCCAAGAGCCTGGCGCCGGGCTATCGCATCGGCTGGGTGGCCGGCGGGCGCTATGCCGAGCAGATCGCCCGACTGAAGCTGATGACCACCATCTCCCCGTCGGTGCCAGCCCAGGCGGCGCTGGCCGACTACCTGCAGCACGGCGGCTATGACCGTCACCTGCGCAAACTGCGCCACGCCCTGGAAATGCAGCAGAGCGCGATGCTCGCCTCCGCCGCCCGACACTTTCCCGCCAGCACGCGGGTCACAAGGCCTTCGGGCGGCTATTTCCTCTGGTTCGAGTTCCCCGAGCGCCTGGACTCTCTGCAACTGCTGCGCCTGGCGCTGGCCCAGGGCATCAGCCTGGCGCCGGGGCCGATTTTCTCCGCCAGCCAAGGCTTTCGCCACTGCGCGCGACTGAACTACGGCCATCCGTGGAACCCGCGCAGCGAGCAGGCCATGGAAGTGCTCGGGCGCCTGGTGGCGGGGTTGTTGTAGCCCGGATGAAATCCGGGAGCCGGAGCGGGAATCGCCCCGGATTGCATCCGGGCTACGGCCTACGGCCACCCATGCAGCCCGCGCAGCGAACAGGCTATGGAAGTGTTCGGGCGCTTGGTTGCGGGATTGCTCTGACGCCCGGTGCGCACAGCGCACCTTACGCGCTGTTGTAGCCCGGATGAAATCCGGGGCAGGTGCAGCAATCGCCCCGGATTGCATCCGGGCTACGGTCTTGGTGCGCACGGCGACGCACCCTACCTTCAGACTACTTCCACCAATACTCCACCTGCACGCCGAAGTTGGAGCCGTTGCGTGCGCTGCCGAAGGCGCCGTTCTCGGACAGCGCCGAGCCATCGGCCAGCAGGTTGGCGGCCTGTTGCGCGGCGCGGTTCCAGCTGGCGTAGGTGTAGTACAGGCGGATTTCCGGTCGTTCCCAGAAGCCAGGACCTGAGGGCGACCAGGTCGGCGCGATGGTGAACTTGGTCAGCTTGCGCGTACCACCGGGCGCCTCGACCTGGTCGCGGCCGATCTCGCCGACCAGCTTGAACTGCTCGGTGAAGGCATAGCTGGTACGCCCGCCGATGGACAGCCAGTTCTGGTCCGCACCGTCCGGGCGCTTGTCCTTCTGGTAGACCAGCTGCACCTGGCCGCCGAGACGCGGGGTCATCTGGAAGTCGAAATATTCCACCAGGCGCCAGCTGCGATTGCTGCTGTCGAGAGTCGGATCACCGGTATAACCCAGGCCGGTACCTGGCCCTCGCCCATATTGCAGGGCAACGGTGTTGACCCCGCCGAGGAAGTCCTGCTGTTTGTGTTGTGCGCTCACCGCCCAGCCGCTATTGGCGTCGGTGCTGTCGGGCTTGTCGATGTAGCTGACACCCACTTCCAGCTCGCCGCCGGGGTTGACCTGGAAACCGCCGACGTTGAAATCGTGGCGGTTGATGTAGGGTTCCTGGTCGTAGTTGTCCTTGCGCGAGAACACGTAGCTGTACTTGAGGTCGCCGATCTTCATCTCGTCGATACCAAAACCAGTGGCGCTCTGGTTCCAGTAGTAGAAGTCGGTGATGTGGATGTCGTTCCGCTTGTAGAAACGCCGTCCGGCCCACAGCGAGCCGCCGTTGAGTGCCGGCATGTTGCTCCACTCCGCATACATCTGGTTCATCCGCGCGAAGCCATAGTCGCCGGTGAACTTGGGCGTGCGGTCGTACTGGTTGTAGAGCTGGGCCATGCCCTCGACGCTGATCACCGAGCCATCATCCAGGCGAAACAGGTCCTGGCGCAGGTCCAGTTCGATGTACTGCTCGCACTCGTTACCCAGGCGGTACTTGGACTGCGCGCCCGGCAACTGGAAGCACTGCTGCGTGCCGCCGGTATCCGCCCCGCCGATACCGCTGCGCACGTAGCCGCTGAACTCCAAGGCCTGCGCCTGCGGCGTGGCCAAAGCCAGTGCCAGTGCCAGTGCCAGCAGGCAGGGAACGCCGACAGAACAGGTGAGGGTTTGCTGTGTGGTCTTCATCGTTGCTCCTGATTGTTTTTATTGAGCGATGCTAGGGCCTGTTGCCGTTTTACATGGGCAACCATAGGAAGGCGCAGGCCATGGCCACCACGCTCTCGTAATTTCTCTTGAGCTTGTCGAATCGAGAGGCCACCGCCCGGTAGTGCTTCAGCCGGGCGAAAGCGTTTTCCACCAGGTGGCGATTGCGGTACAGACCTCTGTCCAGATTCGCGTTGCCTTTCACAGAGTTACGCTTCCTCGGGATCACGGCCTTGGCCCCTTGTCGCTCAACTTGCTCTCGGATTCTCTCGCTGTCATAGCCCTTATCCGCAACGATGGTTTCTGCCGCTGGGAGCTTGGAAATCAATGCGGGTGCCTGAGTGCAGTCATTGATTTGGCCTCCCGTGATTTCAAACTCGATGGGCAAGCCATGGGCGTCCACCGCCAGATGAATCTTGCTGGTATTGCCGGCTCGGCTTTTCCCTATAGCTTCATCGTTTGCGCTGGCAGCACCTGCGCTGTGCTGGTGAGCCTTGGCATAGCTGCCATCAATGAACACCCACTCCATGTCGGGCTCCTCCACCAGCATCTTGAAGACCTTGAACCATTTGCCGGCAGCAGACCATGCGTTGAAGCGTTTGTAGACCTTATTCCAGTTACCAAACTCCTTGGGCAGGTCTCTCCAGGGACATCCCGTGCGCATGCGGTACAGCATGCCCTCCACGGTCATTCGTAGATCACGCTTGTTGTAGATGGCCTTGTGCAGGAGAATTTCCCGCAGCTTCGACCAATGCTCGTCGTTGAGTAGTAATCGGGGCATTGCAAGCTCGTATCGATGTCGGGTTAGAGCTTCAACGATACGAGCTTGCTCTTATAAATCAATTGGTTAGCGCGAAACGGCAACAGACCCTACCGATAACCGCCGCAGCGACGGTTGTTTTCATTGCCTTGATGCACCCTGTAGCTCGGAAGCAATCCGAGGGGGTATTGGGCAGCCCCCGGATTTCATCCGGGCTTCGCGGCTAACCGAGCTTGAACTGGGCCACCTTGTTGTCAGTGGCCTGGCGCTTTCCCGGGCGCAGGCGCTCGCCGCTGGTGGCGTCGAACAGCAGCACGCGCGCCGGATCGAACTGCAGGTCGAGGCTGCTGCCAGCCTGCGGCGCGGCGTCCGGGGCCAGGCGGCAGCACACCTTGGTCTGGTTGAGGCTGACGAACACCAGGGTCTCCGGGCCGGTGGGCTCGACCACCTCGACCTCGGCACGCAGGCTCGGCAGCGTCAAGCCGGCGCCGGCCAGCTGGATCTGCTCGGGACGCACGCCGAGGATCAGCTCACGCCCTTCCAGCTCCGCCGCCGCGCCAAGCGGCAGCTCGCAGCGCGCCTGCCCGGAGTCGAGCAAACCGAAGCACTGGCCATCGCGTACCTGCGTGCGCAGCGGGATGAAGTTCATCGGCGGCGAACCGATAAAGCTGGCGACAAACTGGTTGGCCGGGTCGTTGTAGATTTCCTGCGGGGTGCCGAACTGCTGAATGATGCCGTCCTTCATCACCGCCACCTTGTCGCCCAGGGTCATGGCCTCGATCTGGTCGTGGGTGACGTACACCGTGGTGGTCTTCAGGCGCTGGTGCATCAGCTTGATTTCGGTGCGCATCTCCACGCGCAGCTTGGCGTCGAGGTTCGACAGCGGCTCGTCGAACAGGTAGATCTTCGGTCGCCGCGCCAACGCCCGGCCCATGGCCACGCGCTGCTGCTGGCCACCGGAGAGCTGGCCGGGCTTGCGCGACAGCAGATGCTCGATCTGCAGCAGCTTGGCCACGCGCGCCACCTCGGCCTCGATCTCGGCAGGCGGCAGCTTGCGCATCTTCAGGCCGAAGGCGATGTTGTCCTTCACCGTCATGGTCGGGTACAGCGCGTAGGACTGGAACACCATGGCGATGTCGCGATCCTTCGGGCTCATGCCGCTGATGTCGGCGCCGTCCACCAGAATCGCCCCGCCGCTGATGTCCTCCAAGCCGGCGATGCAGTTCATCAGGGTGGACTTGCCGCAGCCGGAGGGGCCGACCAGGATCAGGAACTCGCCGGAGTCGATGGCCAGTTCGATGTTCTTCAGGGTGTCCGCCAGGCCGCTGCCGTAGGATTTGTTGACGTTGCGCAGTTCGAGGATAGCCATGGTTATTACCTCAACCTTTGACGGCGCCGGCGGTGAGACCGCGCAGAAAATATTTGCCGGCCAGGATGTAGACCAGCAGCGTGGGCAGCCCGGCGATCATCGACGCGGCCATGTCGACGTTGTATTCCTTGGCCCCGGTGCTGGTGTTGACCAGGTTGTTCAGCGCCACGGTTATTGGCTGGGTGTCGCCGCTGGCGAACACCACGCCGAACAGGAAGTCGTTCCAGATCTGGGTGAACTGCCAGATCAGGCAGACCATGATGATCGGCACCGACATCGGCAGCAGGATGCGTCCGAAGATGGTGAAGAAGCCGGCGCCATCCAGACGCGCCGCGCGCACCAGCGCCTCGGGAATGCTCACGTAGAAGTAGCGGAAGAACAGCGTGGTGAAGGCCAGGCCATAGACCACGTGCACCAGCACCAGGCCTTCAGTGGTATTGGCCAGGCCGAGCTGGCCGAGGGGGAAGGACGCCGGCAACAGGATCACCTGGAACGGAGGAAGCAGCCGAACAGCAGCAGGCCGAAGAACAGCTGCGAGCCGCGAAAACGCCACATGGCCAGCACGTAGCCGTTCAGCGCGCCGAGCAGCGTGGAGATCAGCACGGCCGGAATGGTGATCTTCACCGAGTTCCAGAAATAGCCGCCGACGCCGTCCCAGGCCTTGACCCAGCCGATGACGGTGAACACATCCGGGATCGACAGCAGGTTGCCGCTGCGGATGTCGTCGGGGGTCTTGAAGCTGGTCAGCAGCATCACCAGCAGCGGCACCAGGTACACCGCGCATGCCAGGATCAGGGTGGTGTAGATGGCTATACGGCTGAAGCTGAATGCCCTCATCCGGCGCTTCGCGCCACCTTCTCCCAGGGGGAGAAGGACATCGGCAGATCGTCGCTGCGCGACGCTTGCATCATTCATGGCGTTTGCCTCGCAGTTCGGAATACAGATACGGCACCAGGATCGCCAGCACCGCGCCGAGCATCAGCATCGCGCTGGCGGCGCCGAGGCCCATCTGGCCACGGGTAAAGGTGTGGGCGTACATGAACATCGCCGGCAGGTCGGAGGCGTAGCCGGGGCCGCCGGCGGTCATCGAGGCGACCAGGTCGAAGCTCTTGATGGCGATATGGGCGAGGATCATCAGCGCGCTGAAGAACACCGGGCCCAGGCTCGGCAGCACGATGCGCAGGTAGATGCTCGGCAGGCTGGCGCCATCGACCTGGGCGGCGCGGATGATCGACTGATCGACGCTGCGCAGCCCGGCGAGGAACAGCGCCATGACGAAGCCCGAGGACTGCCACACGGCGGCCATCACCAGGCAGTAGACGACGCGATCCGGGTCCACCAGCCAGTCGAAGCGAAAGCCTTCCCAGCCCCAGTCGCGCAGCAGCTTGTCCAGACCCAGACCGGGGTTGAGCAGCCACTTCCAGGCGGTGCCGGTGACAATCATCGACAGTGCCATGGGGTAGAGAAAGATGGTGCGGATAAAGCCTTCGCGGCGGATGCGCTGGTCCAGCAGCACCGCCAGCAGCACGCCGATGGCCAGGCTGATGGCGATGAACAGCCCACCGAACACCAGCAGGTTCTGGCTCGCCACCCACCAGCGGTCGTTGTCCCACAGCCGCGCGTACTGCTGCAGCCCGACGAAGTTGTAGCTGGGCATGAAGCGCGAGTTGGTGAATGCCAGCAGGAAGGTCCAGCCGATATAGCCGTAGAAGCCCACCAGCACGATGACCATGCTCGGCGCCAGCACCAGCTTGGGCAGCCAGCGCTGCAGGACATCCAGCGGTGAGGCTTTGGTGATGACTGCGTTTGAACTCATGGTTGACTCCGTTGTTACGGGTTGCATGGTCGGCCCCCTCTCCCTCGGGAGAGGGTTGGGGTGAGGGGCAGCGGCGCACCGAAAAATCCGAGTTGCCCGTATCCCTCACCCCCGGCCCCTCGGCTTTGGCATCCTGCGTCGCCCTACCTCCTGCATCCATGCAGTCGTCTCCCAAAGGGAGAGGGGAGAAAAGCGCGGTGCGGCCGATCCCGTGGCGCAGGCCGCCCTCATCCGGCGCTTCGCGCCACCTTCTCCCGAAGGGAGAAGGCATCAAGGAGGGCATCGCTGCGCGATTTTCAAGCTAAGGGCATGCGCCAGGGATAGAAGGCTTGAAAGCGGCGGGTTGCCCCGCCCTACGGTAAGGGCCGGCTATGCGGCCTCGTCACTCACTGCACCGCCTGAATCGCCGCCGCCAGTTGCTGGGCGGCGCGCTTGGGGTCGGCCTTGGGGTCGTTGAAGAAGTTGGTCACCACGTCGAACACCGCACCCTGCACGTAGCTGGACGCGGCCATGCCGTGGGCCAGGCTCGGCTGCAGACCGCCATCGGCGGCGGCCTCCTTGAAGTCGGCCATGGACTTCTGCGCGCAGGCGTCGAAGCTGCTCATGTCCTGGTCCATGCGCACCGGGATCGAACCCTTGTTCTGGTTGAAAAATTCCTGGAACTCGTTGCCCATCACCGTGCGCGCCAGGTCTTCCTGGGCCTTGCGGTTGTCGGCGTCGTTCAGCTTGAACATCGCCAGCGAGTCGATGTTGAAGGCGAAGCTGCCCTGGGTGCCGGGGAAGGCCAGGCATTCGTAGTCCTTGCCGGCGACCTTGCCGGCGGCGGTCCACTCGCTCTTGGCCCAGTCGCCCATGATCTGCATGCCGGCCTTGCCGTCGATCACCAGGCCGGTGGCGCTGTTCCAGTCGCGCCCGGCGGCGTCGGCATCGATATAGCCACGCAGTTTCTGCAGGGCGGCGAATACCTCGACCATCTTGTCGCCGGTCAGGGTGGCGCGATCCTGCTCGACGAAGGCCTTGCGAAAGCCCTCGGGGCCGAGAATGCTGATGGCCAGGTCTTCGAACACGGTGCCGTCCTGCCAGGGCTGCCCGCCATGGGCGATGGCGATGAAGCCGGCCGCCTTGAGCTTGTCGGCGGCAGCGAAGAATTCGTCGAGGGTGGTCAGCGGCGTGGCGCCAGCCTTTTCGAACACTTGTGGGTTGATCCACAACCAGTTGACCCGGTGCACGTTGACCGGCACCGCCACGTAGTCGCCCTGGTACTTCATGACTTCGATCACCTGCGGCAGCAGCAGGCCGTCCCAGTTCTGCTCGGCAGCGATGTCGTTGAGATCGGCGAGCAGGCCCAGTTCGCCCCACTCCTGGATATCCGGGCCCTTGATCTGCGCCGCGGCGGGCGGGTTGCCGGATACGGCGCGGGTCTTCAGCACGGTCATGGCCGCTTCACCGCCACCACCGGCCACGGCGAAATCCTTCCATTTGTGGCCCTGGGTTTCGACCAGTTTTTGCAGGGTATCGGCAGCGCGTTTTTCACCACCGGAGGTCCACCAGTGCAGCACTTCGACTTCACCGGCAGTGGCGGACAGGGGCAACAGGGCGGCAAGGGAAACGGCAGTGGTCAGGCGAGAGATCGCTTTCATGGGAACGGATACCTTGTTGTTGTTATTTGCGAGCAAGTCGTGGTGCTTGCATTGCGAACGAGTCTACCCAGCCCCCAATGTGGCAGGGGTAACAAAGGGTATTGGAAAGTCACCAGGTCGTTACAAAGCGCCGCGAGCCGGTGACATGCAGCGCAGCGGCGCGCGCTGCGCTTTGGCCGCAGTGCTCACGGGTGCGCGCAGAGCCTGTTCACGATCTCGCGAGCTAGAGCTATGCAAGGCAAAAACAGGCGAGGACGCGGAGTTTACGCGCTGTAAATGAGCAGTCCGAGCCTGTTTTTAACGCAGCAGAGCCGACGCGCAGCAGATCGTGAATAGGTTCTCAACGGCTCTGGCGCGGCAGCCAGAGGGTGACGCGCAGCCCTCCATCGCGCAGGTTACGCAGGCTCAGCTCGCCGCCGTGGCTGTGCGCCAGGTTGCGTGCAATGCCGAGCCCCATGCCGTAGCCCTGCTGCTGGCTGGCCAGGCGAAAATGCGGTTCGAACACCTGTTCGAGCTTCTGCTCGGGCACGCCCGGCCCCTCGTCATCGACATGCAGGACGAACGCCTCGGCGTCGTCCTCGATGTGCAGGTGTGCGCGCTCGCCGTACTTCAGGGCGTTGTCCAGCAGGTTGCCGATACAGCGGCTTGCCGGGATACAGATCACGCGCTGCGCCGTCGAGGGTGACCCGGCCCGAGCTGAGGTAGGGTTCGGTCAACCCATGCAGCAGGTGGTTGAGGTCAACCGGCTCGATGTTCTCGTGGATGTCGGTGTCCTTCACGCATTGCAGCGCGCCTTTGACCAGCAGCTCCAGATCGTCCAGGTCGCGGCCGAACTTGCTTTGCAGGCTTTCGTCGTCGAGCAGTTCGACACGCAGGCGCAAGCGCGTGATGGGTGTGCGCAGGTCATGGGAAATGGCGCTGAACAACTGGCTGCGCTCGGTCAGGTAGCGGCTGATGCGTTCGCGCATGGCGTTGAACGCGCGGGCCACCTCTACCACCTCGCGACCGCCGCCCTCGGCCACCGGCTCCACCTCGGCGCCCAGCGACAGGTGCCGCGCGGTGCGTGCCAGGCGCTTGAGCGGGCGACTCTGCAGGTGCACCAGCAAGCCGATGAACAGCAGCAGGAAGGCCGTGGTCAGGAGAATGAACCACAGCTGCTGGGCAGGCAGGATGGGTTCCTCCAGACTGGTGTAAGGCTCCGGCAGCAGCGAGGCGATGTACAGCCACTCCCCGGGTGCCAGCTGGATCTGCGTCACCAGCACCGGAGGATTGACCGGCTCCAGGGTCAGCGCATAGTGCGCCCAGGAACGTGGCAGTTCGTCGAGCTTCAGGCCGCCGTTAAAGATGCGCAGATCATCCGGGCTGACGAAGGTCACCGAAATGTCGGCGGCATTGCCCAGCGCCTGGCGCAGCACCTCGGTCACCGATTCGGTCACCGCCTGCTTGCGCGGCGTGGTCGGCAGCAACTTCATCTGCAGCGGTCGGTCGTTGAGGCTGACTACGAAGCGCGTACCGCCCATGCTGCGCAACTGGTCGAGCACCAGCGGCCGATAATTCACTGGCAGCGAACGGAAGTAACGCACGCTGGCCGACATCGAATGCGCCAGGCTGCGCGCCGTGGTCACCAGGCCTTCGAGCTGGGTGGCGCGCAGTTGCGACAGCCAGATGACGCTGGACAGGGTCTGCGCCGCGAGGATCGCCAGCAGGGTGAGCAGCAGCATGCGCCCCAGCAGCGAGCGCGGCAGCCAGCGCCGCGGGTTAACGCCCATCGCCGGCCTGCAGGCTGACCGTGGCCGCCAGTTGATAGCCGCTGCCGCGCACGGTGCGAATCAGCCGTGGCGGCTTGTCGGTGTCACGCAGGCGCTAACGCAGACGGCTCACCGCCATGTCGACGATGCGCTCCAGCGGCATCACCTCAGGGCCACGGGTGGCATTGCCGATGGTGTCACGGTCGAGAATCTGCTGCGGGTGATCGAGAAACAGCTTGAGCAAGGCGAAGTCGGCGCCGGACAGGATCACCTCCTCGCCGTCACGGTGAAACAGCCGGTGACTGACCATGTCCAGACGCCAGTCGTCGAAGGCCAGCACCTCGCCGCTGCGCTCCTGAGTGAATTGCGCGCGGCGCAGCAAGGCCTTGATCCGCGCCAGCAATTCGCGCGGGCTGAACGGCTTGCCGAGGTAGTCATCGGCACCCAGCTCCAGGCCGATCACGCGGTCGGCCTCGTCGGAGCTGGCGGTGAGCATGATCACCGGCACCTGGGCGAAGCGCTGGTGTTCACGCACCCAGCGGCACAGGCTGAAGCCGTCCTCGTCGGGCAGCATCACGTCGAGGATGACCAGGTCGGCCGATTCCGCACACAGGCTCTGGCGGAAGGCGGCGCCGTCGGCCACGGCGCGCACCTGAAAGCCGACGCGGCTCAGGTAGGTCTCGAGCAGTTCGCGAATCTCCTGGTCGTCATCGACCAACAGAATCGATTTGCCGGGCAGGCTCATGGTCCGCCACCTTTGTTGTTATGGCTGTGCAGCCCGGATGAAATCCGGGGGGTCTATCAAGGGTTCTCCCGGATTGCATCCGGCCAACGCTCCGACGCCTGTTGCAAAGCCACGCCGGCGCCGATCAGGCCGGGGTACTCGGCCGTCACCAGCCACACCGGAATGCCGTCAAGGTAATGGCTCATGCAGCCCTTGTCGCGCAAACTCTTGGCAAAACCACTGGCGAGAAAACGCTCGGCAAAACGCGGCACCACACCGCCGACGATGTAGACGCCGCCACGCGCGCCCAGCGTCAGCACATTGTTGCCGGCAACGCGCCCGAGCCAGACGCTGAACTGCTCCAGCACCTCGGCAGCCACCGGCTCGCCGGCCAGGCCGGCAGCACTGACCGCAGCCGGCGTATCGTGCTGCGGCGGCTGCCCATCCAGCTCACAGATGGCCCGATACAGCACCAGCAGGCCATTGCCGCTGAGCACGTCCTCGGCGCGTACATGGCCCAGTTGCCGATAAAGAATCTGCCAAAGCTCGGCCTCACGCGGGCTGCCGATGGGCAGGTCGACATGCCCACCCTCGCCCGGCAACACCAGCCAACGCCCGTCAGCCTGCTCCAGCAACGTTCCAACACCCAGGCCGGTACCGGCACCGATTACCAGCACCGGACGGTCTGCCTGCGCCTCGCCTGGGCATACCGGCACTCGCTCATGCTCGGCCAGACGGGTCATGCCCAGGGCCATGGCTGAGAAGTCGTTGATCATCAGCAAGCGGTCGATCTGCAACGCCTCGCAGAACGCCATGCGGTCGATACGCCAGTGATTGTTGGTGAAACGAAACAGATCACCGCTGACCGGCCCGGCGCAGGCCAGGCACACTGAACCGATGGAACCCAGCGGCAGCCCATGGGCCTGCAGATAGGCGACGATGGCCTGTTCCGGCCCTGCGAAATCGGCGGTCGGCAGAACCTGCACCGCCTCCAGTTGCTCGTCACGCCACAGGGCAAAGCGTGCGTTGGTACCACCGATATCGCCGACCAGAGCCAGTTTCATGAGAATGTCTCCTGAGCGAAGGCCGTTCGCTGATCGGCAACTGCAGAAAAGTGAGGATGCATGGCATCGACTCCAAACCCGAATTATTTTTGTATTTCAGACAACGCGCACCACATTAAACCCGAAAATAACGCCTATCAAGCCAGCAAAAGTTGTAATAACAACAATATTTAATGCCAACCCATAGCCCTCGACCCGCACAACAGATTCAGCCCTCGGCATGATCCCGGACAATATCGGCGGCGTTGCTGCGACCTAGACTCGCACCGGCGCATGGCGGGTTTCACCCGCCCTACTGGTCATCCGCATGGAGAGCTGCAGCATGTCACCCGATATCGTCATCGTCGGCGCAGGCCCAGCCGGCCTGTGCCTGGCCCGCGCCCTGTCCGGGCAGGGTCTGTCCATCGTCGTGCTGGAGCGTCAGGCCGAGCAGGCCCTGGCCGAACCGGCGTTCGACGGCCGCGAGATCGCCCTCACCCATGGCTCGCAGGCCCTGCTCGAACGCCTCGGCCTGTGGGCACGCTTGCCCGGCGAAGACATCGCCGTGCTGCGCGACGCCCAGGTGTTCAACGGCCCTTCGCTGTTCGCCCTGAAGATTCGCGCCGAACAGGCCGGTGCCGAGCGACTCGGCCATCTGGTGGCCAACCAGGCCATTCGCCGCGCCGCCTGTCAGGCGGTCAGCGACTGCGCCGATGTGCAATTGCTGTGCGAAACCAGCGTGCGCGCCATCGAGCAACGCCAGAACGAGGTGAAACTGGTGCTGCAGGACGGCCAGGTGCTGCAACCGCGCCTGCTGGTCGCTGCCGACAGCCGTTTCTCGGAGACGCGCCGCCAGCTCGGCATCGGCGCGCAGCTCAAGGACTTCGGCAAGACCATGCTGGTGTGCCGCATGCAGCACGAGCACGACCACCAGCAGGTGGCCTGGGAATGGTTCGGCTACGGCCAGACCCTGGCCCTGCTGCCGCTCAATGGCCGGCAATCCTCGGTGGTGCTGACTCTGCCGCCGCGCGAGATCGAACGCCTGCAGCAACTGGACGCAGCGATCTTCGCCCGCGAGATGGAACGGCGCTTCGAGCGCCGCCTGGGCGCCATGCAGCTGGTCAGCAGCCGCCACGCCTATCCGCTGGTAGGTGCCTACGCGCGGCGCATGGTCGGCAACCGCAGCGCCCTGCTCGGCGATGCTGCGGTCGGCATGCATCCGGTCACCGCGCATGGCTTCAACTTCGGCCTGACCGGCGTGCAGTTGCTCAGCGACACGCTGCTCGCCGCGCATGGCAAAGGCCAGGACATCGGCGCAGGCGCGCCGCTGGCGCGCTACGAGCGCCAGTTGCGACTGGCCACCTGGCCGCTGTATCAGGCCACCAACCTGCTGGTGGAGCTGTACACCAGCGATCACCTGCCCGCCCGCCTGCTGCGCGGCGCCGGGCTGCGCGTAGCGCAGGGCCTGCTGCCACTGAAGAAGGGCATTGCCCGGCATCTGACGGCACGCACCGGATGAATCACACCCACTGATCGTTACGCTTGCGCTTGACCCGCAGCATGGTCGGCAGAATCAACCCAAGCAGCAACCCGGCACCGGCGATGCTGCCGCCATAGGCCATGTAGCGCATCAGCACCTGCTGCTGTTCTTCACCCAGTTGCGCCTGGGCATCGCGCAGTTGCGAACGGGTGGTGGTCAGTTCGGCATCCAGCGCGCCACGCGCGGCCTGCAGTTCATCGATAAGCTTCTTGCGGGTGTCGAGGGTTTCCTGCATGCCTTGCACACGCGCCTTCCAGGCATCGTCGATGCCTTTGAGTTCAGCCGTGAGGTCGGCGACTTTCTGCTCCAGTTGCGGCAGTCGCTCGGCCTGACCGGGTACCGATTGCAGGTCGCGACTGGGAATCCATACCGTACTGCCGCTGGCGCCACGCACCTGGCTGTAGTCGCCCTGGGTGCGCAACAGCTCGACTTTTTCCCCGGACACCAGGGTGCCGACAATCCGGTAGCCATCGGTAGGGCCGCTGCGCACGTAGGTATTGAGGCTGTCACTGACCCAGCGCTGGTTACTGGCGGCCTCTTCAGCAAGGGTCGATTGTGCGCCGCCGAGCAGGCCACCGAGCAGCAGGCAGGCGCCGAGAAAGCGGGATTGAAGTGGAGCGTAAGGAGATAAGAACATGGGGCGATCTTCACATGGCAGTCAGACGAACCCGGCGAACGGGATGAACGATGACGACCCCATGCATGAGCATGATCCAGACAGGTTCAGCGACGAAGACGCCACAGTAGCGGCCAATAGCCATCTATTCCTGTCGGTACGGGCCGACAGCAGACAGACATTGCGCCATTGTCCGGAGTTCACTCGAAGCAATGGCGCTGGATGGACGGAGGATCGATTCAGCCGTTGTGGCGCTGCACGAAGGCGCAGAAATCCGTCAACGGCATCGGCCGACCGAGCAGGTAACCCTGGAACTGGCTGCAGCCGTTGTTCGCCAGAAAGCGCCGTTGCGCCTCGGTTTCCACGCCTTCGGCGATCACCGTCATGCCCATGCTCTGGCCCAGGGCGATGACCGTACGCACGATGGTCTCACTATTGGTATCGGTGAGCACATCGCAGATGAATGAACGGTCGATCTTCAGCTTGCTCAGTGGCAGGCGCTTGAGGTGACTCAGGGAAGAAAAGCCGGTGCCGAAGTCATCCAGCGAGAAACGCACGCCCTGCTCGACGAGGGCGCTCATCTTGCGCGTCAGATCTTCCATGTCACGCACGATCAGCGTCTCGGTCAGTTCCAGTTCCAGCCGCTGCGCATCGATGCCGTGGCGCTCGATCAGGCCAAGAATCTCGGCCACGAAACTGCCCTGAGAAAACTGTCGCTGGCTGATGTTGACCGCCAGACTCAGGTCGCCGAACAGCACATCCTCTCGCCACTGTCGCAGGCGCGCGGCCGTCTGTTCCAGCACCCACTGACCGATGGGGATGATCAGCCCGGTATTCTCGGCGTGATCGATAAACTCGCCAGGCGCCAGCAGCCCGCGCTGCGGATGCTGCCAGCGGATCAACGTTTCCGCACCAATGACCTGCCCGGCAGCATTGAGCTGGGGCTGGTAATACAGCACGAACTGCTGCTCGCGAATGGCGGCGCGCAAGTCACGGTCCAGTTCGGAACGCTCGGCGGTATCACTCTGCAGAATGTGCAAAAGCAGGAAGAACAGCGCCATGGCTACGCCTGCCTGCAACCATGAGCCAATGCGCCTTACATCATCGGGCAATGCGTAAAGATCGGTTGGCCGCCAGTTCGACGCCGCCAACGCGACGAATAGCAGCAGACAGAGCAGCGAGACGCCGTACCGCAGCCACAGTGGATCGTCACGAAAAGCCATCAGGGCACCCACGGCCACCGGCAGCAGATACAGGTGCGTGGCACGCGGCGCCGTGAGTGTCGGGGGATCGAGCAACAGGGTCGAGGCGACGACCACCAGAATCAGCGCGCTGAACAGGATCAGGTTGGCCCTGCGTGCCCGGTTGCCAAGGGTCAGGGCGAAGACCGCAACACCACTGAGAATGATCCCAACATCCATGACAACAATCGCCCAGTAGCCGCGCGAGGAAAAGAACACGCCCCAGAGCAAGCCCATCGCGATCATCACCAGGCTGGCCAGCATGCGCATGCGTCGCTCACGGCGCTGGCCGACCAGCGCGAGGTCAGCCCCCTGCCAGAGTTGGCGAAAGCGTCTGCCGAAGCTCGAGAGTGATCGCATGCTGAAATCCTGATCCGGTCCCTTCATTCTTGAAGCTGGCTGGCCGAATGCAAGTTTCTGGCGCAGCTTTTAATCCACAGCTGCGCGTTGTTCTGGCACGCAGCCCGACAATCAATCAATTGCTGCGGTCTCCTGGGCATGCAGAACCATGCCTTGGCCCATGACAGGGATATCGACAATCCGCGTGACGCAGTGATGTCTCGAGCCGGGATACGGGGTTAACGACGATGCCATCGTGCCTTCCTCAACGGCCAGATGACAGCCGCATGGAGCTGAGTAGCAACGTGCCCTGACTAGCGAGAGGCGCCGGCCTTGAAACCCTGTACTGCATGGCGGGGCTGGAATCGGGACGCTTAACGAGTACCTGCCAGTGGTTGGTGATCACACTCACGCCCCGGGAGCCCGGGCACACCTGAGACGCTGTCGGGCACTATCGCCTCGAGACGGGCAAAACCTGTACAGCCTGCACAACCCCATGCGTGACGCAGCAGTCATTGCACGAACGTGCTCAAAAGGGCTTGCAAAGGAAGAAAAACAGCTATACAAAAGCTGTACACAACAAATCCTTGTACAGCTTTAGGTAAATCGATATGCCGTCCTACCGTGCTCCGCTGCGTGACATGCACTTCGTGTTCGAAGAACTGCTCGACGCCTACACCCAGCTGCAAAACCTGCCCGAACACCGTGAACTCAGCGCTGACCTTGGCGGTGCGATTCTCGAAGAAGCTGCCAAGCTGGCCGAGAACGTGCTGGCACCGCTGAACGGCCCAGGCGACAAGCAAGGCTGCCAGTACGACCCGCAGAGCCGCAGCGTACGCACCCCGGATGGCTTCAAGGCCGCCTATAAGCAGTTTGCTGAAGGGGGCTGGACAGCCCTGGCCTGTACACCCGAGTTTGGTGGCCAGGGTCTGCCACATGTACTGAACATGCTGGTCGAGGAAATGACCTGTTCGGCCAACCTGTCACTGGGCATGTACCCGGGCCTGACCCACGGCGCCATCAACGCCCTGACCAGCCACGGCACCCCTGAACAGCAGGCGCAATACCTGCCGCGCCTGATCAGCGGCGAGTGGACCGGCACCATGTGCCTGACCGAACCGCAATGCGGTACCGATCTCGGCCTGATCCGCACCCGCGCCGTGCCGCAGGCCGACGGCAGCTACGCCATCACCGGCACCAAGATCTGGATCACCGGCGGTGAACACGACCTGGTCGACAACATCGTCCATCTGGTGCTGGCCAAGCTGCCGGACGCACCCGACAGCGTCAAAGGCATCTCCCTGTTCCTGGTGCCCAAGTTCCTCGAGGATGGCAGCCGCAACCCGGTGTTCTGTGGCGGCTTGGAACACAAGATGGGCATCAAGGGCTCGGCCACCTGCGTGATGAATTTCGAGGGCGCCAGAGGCTGGCTGATCGGCGAACCGAACAAGGGCCTGAGCTGCATGTTCACCATGATGAACTCGGCGCGCCTGATGGTCGGCATGCAGGGTCTGGGCGTGGCCGAAAGCGCCTACCAGATCGCCCTCGGCTTCGCCCGCGAGCGCCTGCAGAGCCGCTCGATCTCAGGGCCCAAAGCAGCCGACAAACCGGCCGACCCGATCATGGTGCACCCGGACGTGCGGCGCATGCTGCTGCGGCAGAAGGTGATTATCGAGGGCTGCCGTGCCCTCGCCTACTTCGCCGGCCTGCAACAGGACATCGCGCATGGCGCCGAGGATGCCGAAACGCGCAGCCGCGCCGATGACCTGGTGCAGCTGCTCACTCCTGTGGTCAAGGCCTTCCTCACCGATGAAGGCTTCACCTGCGCCAACGAAGGCCTGCAGGTGCTTGGCGGCTCGGGCTTCACCGAAGACTGGGGCATCGAGCAACTGGTGCGCGACAGCCGCATTACCCGTATCTACGAAGGCACCAACGGCATCCAGGCGCTGGACCTGGTGGGCCGCAAACTGGCCTTGGGGGGCGGCCGTGCCGTGCGCGCCTATTTCGCCCTGGTCGAAGGCTGGCTCAAGAGCAATGCCGATGCCCCGCACGCGGCGGCGGTCACCCAGGCACTGAAGCAACTGCAGCAAGCCACCCTATGGCTGGCCAGCGAAGGCAGCAAGGATCCGGAGCAGGCCGCCGCCGCGGCTACCCCTTACCTGCGCCTGTTCGGCCTGGCCAGTCTGGCGTGGCTGTGGTCGCAGCAAGCCCAACTGGCCCAGCGGCACCTCGATGCTGGCACCTCGGAAACCCATTTCTATGCAGCCAAGGTCAAGTCTGCCGACTTCTTCATGGCGCGCATCCTGCCGGAAACCGATGCCCTGCTCAGCGAAATCAAGGCTGGCAAGGCGACACTGATGGCCTTCACTGATGAGGAGTTCGCTGCCTGATTACAGGCAGCGTCGACAAGCTGCGCAATCCGGCAACCCACTTCCCCCCTTTTGGTTGTCGGATTTTTTTATTCTTCACCTGCGGCCAGTGACTGGCCGCAGTCACATTCAACTGCGGAGCGATGAGCCATGGCAACCCCGAGATCACGCCTCTGTTCAGTCCTGCTGCTATCGCTGGCACTCGCTGCTGGAGCGGCACAGGCCAATAGCCCGAGCGGTTGGCGCGAACAACTGCCACAAGCGACGCTGATTGGCAGTGGCGACTTCAGCTGGTTCGGTTTCTCCGTCTACAACGCCAAACTGTGGAGCCCGAGCAGTCCAGTTGACTTCACCCAGCCCTTTGCTCTCGAACTGACCTACCGCCGCACCATCAGCCGGGAAACCCTGGTCGACACCAGTCTCGACGAAATCCGCAGGATCAACGGCCAACCGCTGGACCCGGAACAGCAGTCCGCCTGGACAGAGCAGATGGGCCAGGCCTTTGTCGACGTCAAGGACGGTACGCGTATTACCGGTGTTTTCCTGCCCGAGCAGGGCTGCCGCTTCTATGTCGACGGTCAACTGCAACACGTCATCGATGATCCGGAGTTCGCCCGCGCCTTTTTTTCCATCTGGCTCGACCCGCAAACCCGCAGCCCCAAATTGCGCTCGGAATTGCTCGGCCTTAATCCCTGAGGTGTTGCATGAAAACCCTGTTGATTGTGCTGACCAGCCTGTTGCTGATCAGCTGTGGCCAGGTTCCGGTGGAGCGTTATGCCAACGAGAAACCTGTGCTGGATCTGCCCACCTATTTCTCTGGGCCAGTGCAGGCCTGGGGCATGTTTCAGGATCGCTCCGGTGAAGTGATCAAGCGTTTTCACGTCGACATCCAGAGCCGCCGCGACGGCGAAAAACTGATTCTCGACGAGCGCTTCCTGTACAGCGACGGCACCCGCCAGCGCCGGGTCTGGACGCTGACCCCGGATGGTGAAGCACGCTGGATCGGCACCGCTGACGACGTGGTTGGCGAAGCCATCGGCGAAGTCGCCGGCAATGCCCTGCGCTGGCGCTATCACCTCAACCTGCCAGTGGACGATACGACCTATGTCGTTTACTTCGACGACTGGATGTACCTGATGGATGACGACACCCTGATCAACCGCTCGGTCATGAGCAAATTCGGTATCGAGCTGGGTCAGGTCACCCTCTTCTTCCGTCGCGGCGCTGCCACGCCATGACCCTCAACAGCTTCGGTAGCGGCTACAGGGCACTGGTCATCGGCGCCAGCGGCACCCTTGGCCAGGCATTCAGTGCATTACTGCGTGCTGATCCCAATTGCGCCAGTGTGCGCGAACTGAGCCGCACCAGCTCGCCGTCACTCGACTTGGAGGTGCCGGGCAGCATCGCCGAGGCCGCAACGGCATTGGCGGATGAGGGGCCTTATCAGTTGATTCTGCACACGGCCGGGCTATTGCACCGCGACGGGATCGCCCCGGAGAAGAGCCTGGCTGCCATCGAAGCCGATGCGCTGCAGGCGGTATTCCAGGTCAACGCATTGGGGCCAGCGCTGGTGCTGCGTCACTTCCTGCCACTGCTCGACAAGCAGGGCGCCATGGCCATGCTGTCGGCCAAGGTCGGCAGCATCGGTGATAACCGTCTGGGCGGCTGGTATGCCTACAGATCGTCCAAGGCTGCGCTGAACATGCTGATCAAGACCGCCGCCATCGAACTGGCCCGCAGCAAGCCCAGGGCACGCCTGCTCGCCCTGCATCCCGGCACGGTGATCTCGCCCTTGTCGCAACCATTTCGCGGCGCCGCGGCTGCACGCCCGGCCGAACAGGCGGCGGCCGAGATGCTGCGGGTGATCGACGGCCTCGGCGCCGAGCACAGTGGCAGCTTCCACGCCTACGATGGGCAGCAGCTGCCCTGGTAGCGGCTGATCACAGCCCCCCGAACAGATCGAAGGAATCGAGCAGGCGCCAGGCGATTTCCGGCCTTTTCTCCATCGCCCGACGGATTGCCGCCGGAATGTTCTGCCGCGTCTTGCGGCACAGGCCCGGATGCGCGTCGAAACGCATGTGGATGCCGCGCATGCTGCGCACCTCGCCATGGGCTGGCTCGATATGCAGGCGAATGCCCAACTGCTCGTACATGCGCTGCTGCAGGCGCTCGAGCTCTTCGATACTCTGCAGGTTCTCGAGGCGTTCGAGCAGGCGCTGCTCCTCCTGGCGGGTCAGCAGCAGTATGCGCGTGTCGGCGACGGCGCTGCCCAGCAACTCCTCGCGCTGACAGTCGCAAGCGCCCGGTGGGCAGGGATTACGCAGGGGCAATGGTGAATTCATGAACCCGATCATAGCCATAGCCATGCGCGCTGCCCATCCACGCCCATCGCCTGGCTTGTCAGCGCCGCAGACTCCGTTAAGCTCACAGCATTTCCCCCCGATACAAGGAAGAACACCATGCTGCGCCTCACCACGTTCGCCGCTGGCCTGCTGCTTTCGGCCAACGTCTTCGCCCTGTCCCTCTCCGACCTGAGCCAGCAGGACGCCAGTGGCGGCCTCAAGGACGCGCTGATCCAGGGCGCCCAGGTGGCCGTCAAACAACTGGGCACGCCCGGCGGCTTCAGCAACAACCCGGACGTGCGCATCGAGCTGCCCGGCAAACTCGGCAAAGCCGCCAAGACCATGAAGATGATGGGCATGGGCGCCCAGGTCGATCAGCTCGAAGCGAGCATGAACAAGGCCGCCGAGGCGGCAGTGCCACAAGCCCAGGCGCTGCTGGTCGATGCGGTGAAAAAGATGACCGTGGCCGACGCCAAGGCTATTCTCAGCGGCCCGCAGGACTCGGCCACGCAGTACCTGAACAAGAGCAGCCGTGAGCAGATCCGCGCCAAGTTCCTGCCCATCGTCAAGCAGGCCACCGACCAGGTCGGCCTGGCCCAGCAGTACAACGCCTTCGCCGGCCAGGCCGCCAGTTTCGGTGTGGTCGACGCCAAGAGCAGCACGGTGGAAAGCTACGTGACCGAACAGGCACTCGATGGCCTGTTCGAGATGATCGCCAAGCAGGAGGCCGGCATCCGCCAGAACCCGGCCGGCGCCGCCACCAGCCTGGCGAAGAAAGTCTTCGGGGCACTCTGAGAAAAACCCCAGACGCAGCCTGCGTAGGAGCACCGCCCCGGGGCGAAGCCTTTGGCCTTGCGCTGATCTTTCGATTCGCCGCCAGGCGCGGCTCCTACGGAGTGATGTGGCCTGCGGGTTATCCGGTTTCTGCCATTGCACGCTGCCCTGATTCGCGGCAGGGAGCCGCTCACATTCGCGACGTCAGCGCTTAACGGCCCCCAACAGTGGTGCGTTGGCACTCAGGGCAGGCAGAGCCTGTCCTGCGCTGGCCGGGCGAACAAGAAGCCCTGCATGTAGCGGATACCCAGCTCTTTCAGGGCATCGCGTTCACCGGCGGTTTCAATACCCTCGGCAATGATGCGAATACCCAGACGCCGGGACACCAGCACGATACCGGCGACGATCGCCTGACGCACCGGATCCAGATCGATACCCCGGGTCAATGCCATATCCAGCTTGAGCAGATGGGGCTGGAACTCAGCCAGCAGATTGAGCCCGGAGTAACCGGCGCCAAAATCATCGATGGCCGTGGTGAAGCCCTGCTTGCCGTACTCGGCGAAGATCCGCTTGAGGTGCTCGGCGTCATGAATCTGCTCGCCTTCGGTGACCTCGAACATCAGCCGTTGCTGAGGAAAATCGAAACGCCTTGCCGCCTCGAGGGTTGCACGAATGCAGGTCTCGGCGCGATACACCGCATTGGGTAGAAAGTTGATGCTGAGCAGACAGTCCGGGATATCGAGCAAGCCCAGTTTGGAGGCCTGCTCGATGGCCTTGACCCGGCAAGCCTGGTCGAACCGGTAGCGATTGCTGTCGTTGACTCGGCACAGCACCTCGCCTGCTGACTCACCATTTATGCCACGCACCAGCGCCTCATAAGCGAAAGGCCGCTGCTCCTCGATATCGACGATCAATTGAAACGCCATGGTGAAATCGAACCCCAGCGCTTCGGCGTTTCGACACTCGGCGCAGCCCACAGCCCGAAACGGCTGAGGAAAGATGCTCTGGCTGGAAATATCCATTGCCGCTTCCTTATCATGACAAGACGTGTTGATGCCCTATTGTCAGCCTAGTCAAAAACGAAAGGAAGCCACGTGTTTTTCCAGCGATACCGCCAGCTGTTGCAGCCCCTGGGCCGTACGCGAGGTATCTGCCACAGCCTCGCTGTTTTCCATCGACATCTGAGCGATGCGCTCGACATTACGCGCAACGTCCTGACTGGCGACCGTCTGTTCACGCAATGCCAGGGAAATCTGATCGACCACGCTGACCACACTGGCAGATGCCTGACGAATGGTGACGATGGCCTCACCGGCCTGGCTGGCTTGCTCCACCCCACTGCTGACCTGCTGCACACCGATTTCCATATTGCTGACCGCGCTGCGCGTACCCTGCTGAATTTTCTTGATCATCTCGGTGATCTCCTGAGTCGAGTTGGCCGTGCGCTGCGCCAGCAAGCGTACCTCATCGGCCACCACCGCGAAACCACGCCCCTGCTCGCCGGCACGCGCCGCCTCGATGGCTGCATTGAGCGCCAGCAGGTTGGTCTGGTCAGCGATTTCCTTGATCACATTGACGATCGAGGAAATCTGATCCGAGTGCTGGCCCAGTTCGGCGATCTGCACTGCGGCGCCCTGCACGGTATCGGCGATGCGCTGCATGCTGACCAGGGTTTCCTGAATCACGGCGCCGCCTTCCGCCGACTGCCGACCTGAATCGCTGGACAAGCCATGCGCTTCATTGGCGTTATCGGCCACGTGATTGATGCTCACGGTCAGCTCCTCCACCGTCGCCGCCATGCTCGATGCGGCCTGCGACTGCTCCTGGGTGGACACCGACAACTGTGTCGAGGCACTGGAGATATTTTGCGCAGCGCTGACCAACTGCACGGCTCCGGCGCGGATCTGCCCGATCATCTCGCGCAAGCGTTCCTGCATGGTGGCGAAGGCATCGAGTAGCGTGCCGATCTCGTCACTGCCGGCCCGCTCGATGTTCGAATCAAGACGCCCCTGGGCGACATTGCGCGCCACCTCGACCACCTGCTGCAAACGCCCGGCAATACTGCGCGAGAGCATGAAGGCCACACTGATGGCGAGTACCGTAGCGATAAGGCCACCCACCAGCAGGATCGTCAGTGACAAGGATTTGGCTGCGTTCATGGAGGCCGTGCGCTGTTCCAGCAAGGCGCTCTCCTCACGCTGAATCTCGCTCAGAATGCGGCGCATGGCATCCATCTTGAGTTTGGCGCCCCCTGCCGAGACCCGCTCAATCAAGGCATCGAAAGGCTGCGTGCCTGCACTCACCTGGCGGCGCAACTCAATATTGCCGGTGATATCTTCACCCAACCACTGGTCATGCAATGCCTGTAGTTCGCCAAGACGGCGCTGTTGCACGGGGTTGTCACGGGTGAGCTCGCGCAGCTGTGCCAATTTCGACTGAAACTCGCGCTCGCCAGCCTCGAAGGGGCCGAGAAACTGGTCACGCCCGGTGATGACGAACCCCCGCGCCCCGGTTTCGATGTTCAGCAGGCTGCCCAACAATTCGGACGATTCGTTGATCACTTCATAGGTGTGGATATTCAGGCGCACCGAGCTGTCGACCTGATCGAAGCCGCGCCAGGTAGAAAGCACCAGCACCAGAATGATCAGCAGAATGACAGCGAACCCCGCATACAACTTTTGCGAAATACTGAGATTGGCAAACATGGGGAAAACCTCTGATTCGTCAGAAATGAACGGACAGAGGGGCGTCATCCAACCGCACCTACTGGCAGTACGCCATTATGCGAAGCGATACAATAATTGTACAAATAAAATATTATGTACAAGCGCACCATGCCTGGCAGCCATGAAAAAGCCCCGCCGGGCTTGTGGCCGGGCGGGGCTTTCGGTTGCCGTTGCCGATCAGGCGCAGGCGGCTTGCATCTGACGATGCGTGTCGATGAGGTGCTGCACCACGCCAGGAT
Organism: Pseudomonas sp. GD03919; assembly: GCF_029814935.1. Lineage (NCBI taxonomy): Bacteria > Pseudomonadati > Pseudomonadota > Gammaproteobacteria > Pseudomonadales > Pseudomonadaceae > Pseudomonas > Pseudomonas sp. GD03919. The sequence continues at coordinate 1,481,085 of NZ_CP104582.1, read as the reverse complement.
CGGCCAGCGTGGAGATGTCGCCGAGAGAATCGTATTCGGCGGTAGCGATCTTGCGCAGGATACGGCGCATGATCTTGCCCGAGCGGGTCTTCGGCAGGCCCGGAGCCCACTGAATCACGTCCGGCGTGGCGATCGGGCCGATCTCCTTACGCACCCAGTTGCGCAGTTCCTGACGCAGTTGTTCCGATGCTTCTTCGCCCGCATTCAGGGTGACGTAGACGTAGATGCCCTGCCCTTTGATGTCGTGCGGTACACCGACCACCGCGGCCTCGGCCACTTTCGGGTGGGCGACCATGGCGCTTTCCACTTCGGCGGTACCCATGCGGTGACCGGAGACGTTGAGCACGTCGTCGACACGGCCGGTGATCCACCAGTAGCCGTCTTCGTCGCGGCGCGCACCGTCACCGGTGAAGTACATGCCACGGAAAGTCTTGAAGTAGGTGTCGACGAAGCGGTCGTGATCGCCGAACAGGGTACGCGCCTGGCCCGGCCAGGAGTCGATGATCACCAGGTTGCCTTCGGCAGCGCCTTCGATGATGTTGCCCAGGTTGTCCACCAGTGCCGGCTGTACGCCGAAGAACGGACGTGCAGCGGAGCCCGGCTTGAGACCATGAGCGCCCGGCAGCGGAGTCATCAGGCAGGCGCCGGTTTCGGTCTGCCACCAGGTGTCGACGATCGGGCAACGGCTCTGGCCGACGTTTTCGTAGTACCACTGCCAGGCTTCCGGGTTGATCGGCTCGCCGACCGAACCGAGCAGACGCAGGCTGGAGCCATCGGCGCCTTCGACTGCAGCCTTGCCCTCGGCCATCATGGCGCGAATGGCAGTCGGTGCGGTGTAGAGGATGTTGACCTTGTGCTTGTCGACGATCTTCGCCACACGGGTGACGTCCGGGTAGTTCGGCACACCTTCGAACATCACGGTGGTGGCGCCGTTGGCCAGCGGCCCGTAAACCAGATAGGTGTGACCGGTGACCCAGCCGATGTCGGCGGTGCACCAGAAGACGTCGCCCGGACGGTAGTCGAACACGCGCTCATGGGTCAGCGAGGCATAGGTCAGGTAGCCGCCGGTGGTGTGCAGCACACCTTTGGGCTTACCGGTGGAACCGGAGGTGTAGAGGATAAACAGCGCTTCTTCAGCCCCCATTTCCTTCGGTGCGCACACGCTGCCAGCCACTTTCATCAGGTCTTCGTACCAGATGTCGCGATGCTGGTTCCATTTGATGCTGCCACCGGTGCGATTGACCACGATGATCTTCTGCACGCTGTGGGTTTCCGGGTTGGTCAGCGCGTCATCGACGTTGGCTTTGAGCGGCACCTTCTTGCCACCGCGCACGCCTTCGTCGGCGGTGATCACCACCTTGGACTTGCAGTCGATGATGCGGCCAGCCAGCGCCTCGGGGGAGAAGCCGCCGAATACCACGGAATGGATGGCGCCAATGCGCGCACAGGCGAGCATGGCCACCACGGCTTCCGGGATCATCGGCATGTAGATGGTCACCACGTCGCCACGGTGAATGTCCTGGCCGCGCAGAGCGTTGGCGAACTTGCACACTTGCTCGTGCAGCTCACGGTAGGTGATTTCCTTGTGCTCGGACGGATCGTCGCCTTCCCAGATGATCGCAATCTGATCACCGCGCGTTTCCAGGTGACGGTCGAGGCAGTTGTAGGAGACGTTCAGGGTACCGTCGGCGTACCACTTGATATCGACGTGGTGATCGTCGAACGAGGTTTGCTTGACCTTGGTGTAGGGCTTGATCCAGTCGATCCGCTTGCCCTGCTCGCGCCAGAAACCCTCGGGGTTGACCACGGACTGTTGGTACATGGCCTTGTAGGTGGCCTCGTCAGTGAGGGTCCGTGCGGCCACCTCGGGACGCACAGGGTAAAGAGACGCAGCACTCATGGAATCACCTCGACGGGGAGTTGTTTTTGTATGGTGCCTTTTGTATCCCCCGCCCCTTCGTGAGGCCATTCGACCATGGTCTTACCAGGCTAAGACCATGGTCGACGCAGCCATTCCCGCTGCATGCGAAGAGCTGCAACGATTGCCGCAGAGGCAGCGCTGCGCCATGCTCGCAGGCTTCACAATGCAGGGAGAGGGTTCAATGACAGCGTTAAACGCCATGGCACTCGAGGGCCTCAAGGTCATCGAGATGGGCCAGCTCATCGCCGGTCCCTTCGCCAGCAAGCTGCTCGGCGAATTCGGCGCCGACGTGATCAAGATCGAGCCGCCGGGCGTCGGCGACCCGCTGCGCAAGTGGCGCAAGATCAAGGACGGCACCTCGCTCTGGTGGCACGTGCAGTCGCGCAACAAGCGCTCGCTGACCCTCGACCTGAAGCAAACCGAAGCCCAGGAGATCGTGCGTAAGTTGGTGAGTGAGGCCGACGTGCTGGTGGAGAACTTCCGCCCCGGCACGCTGGAAGGCTGGGGCCTGAGCTACGAGGCGCTGAAAGCGATCAACCCGCGGCTGATCATGCTGCGCATCTCCGGCTACGGGCAGACCGGCCCCTACCGCGACCTGCCCGGCTTCGGCGTGATCGGCGAAGCCATGGGCGGCCTGCGCCACCTTTCCGGCTACCCCGGCCAGGCACCGGTGCGCGTGGGCATCAGCATCGGCGACTCGCTGTCCTCGCTGTACGGTGTGATTGGCGTGCTGCTGGCCCTGCAGGAGCGTGCGCGCAGCGGCGAAGGCCAGGAAATCGACGTGGCACTGTACGAGTCGGTATTCGCCATGATGGAAAGCCTGATCCCCGAATACGACGCCTTCGGCTACGTCCGCGAGCCGGCCGGCAGCGCCCTGCCCGGCATCACGCCGTCCAACTCCTACCCCTGCAACGACGGCAGCTACGTGCTGATCGCCGGCAATGGCGACAGCATCTACAAGCGCCTGATGAGCCTGATCGGCCGTGACGACCTGGGCAACGACCCGCGCCTGGCGCAGAACGACGGACGCAGCCAGCATGCCGAGCTGATTGACGGCGCCATCGCCGAATGGACCACGCAGCGTGGCCGCGATGAGGTGATCGAAGCGCTCAAGGGCGCCCGCGTACCGGCCGGCTACCCCTACACCGCCGCCGATATCGTGCAGGACCCGCACTACCTGGCGCGGCAGATGATCGAGCAGGTGCAGACCAGCGTCGGCCCGCTCAAGGTACCGGGCGTGCTACCCAAGCTCAGCCGCACGCCAGGCCGCATCGGCACGGGTGGCCCGCAACTGGGCGAGCACAACGACGACATCCTCGCTGGCCTTGGCCTGAGCGAGGAACAGGTCGCCGGCCTGCGCGAGCGCGGGATCATATGAAAGAGGCAGCAGGCCAGGGGATCAGCAAGCGAGCGATACGCCGGGGATAAACGCGGACAAAAAAAGGGCGACCAAATTGGTCGCCCGCCCATTCAAGGCATTCCCCGAGACGAATGCGGAAACGCTTGCACCCAAATCACGCAGGATGATCGGGACGGCCTCAGTGTCGCCGCCGGTGCCTAACCTGCCTATTGCACCAAGGTCGTAGGGTCTGTGCGAAAAGTGCCTGCGCTCGGTGATGCTGCGTTAAAAACAGGCTCAGAATGCTCATTTACAGCTCGTAAACTCCGCTTCTTCGCCTGTTTTTGCCTTGCCTGACCTTCGCTCGACGACTTTTCGTACAGACCCTAGGGCACCAGTCACATGGCAAGCCATACTCCCGAGACGCCTTTTTGGCCTTGGAGGTACTCATGCACCCGGAACACCTCGCCCTGTTGCAGCAGGCGCCAGCCAGCACTCATGCCGATGACACCTGGGCCAGGCTCTGTTGCGAACAGGCCCTGCTGGCAGTCGAGGAAGGCTGTTATGCGGTCGGCGCCTTGCTGGTGGATGGCGCAGGTGAACTGCTGTGCAACGGTCGAAATCAGGTGTTCGCCCCGGCCTATGCCAGCGCCGCCCACGCCGAGATGCGGGTGCTCGACCAGCTCGAAAGCGAACATGCGCAGGTCGACCGCCGAGATCTGACCCTCTACGTCAGCCTCGAGCCCTGCCTGATGTGCTACGGCCGTATCCTGCTGGCCGGCATCACCCGCGTACGCTACCTGGCACGCGACCGCGATGGCGGCTTCGCCCTACGTCACGGCCGCCTACCACCAGCCTGGGCCAACCTCGCCTCCGGCCTTTCGGTGGTTCAGGCCAAGGCCGATCCCTACTGGCTCGACCTGGCCGAGCAACTGATCGAGCGCCTGCAGGACCGCCGGGCGATGCGCGAGCGCGTGGTTGCGGCCTGGCGCGGCGGTCGTTGAAAACCGTAGGGTGCGCCGTGCGCACCGAAAATTGCAGGCATCAGCCAGGGCCAGCGGAGCATTGGTGCGCGCGGCGCACCCTACGCCTAGTCCTTGCCCAGCCCGTGCTGCCGTAGCTTGTTGGCGATGGTGGTATGGGAAACACCGAGGCGTTTGCCCAACTGGCGGCTGCTGGGATGATCGCGGAACAGCCGCTCCAGCACCGCCTTCTCGAAGCGGCCGAGAATATCGTCGAGGCTACCTTCCACCGAGAACTCGCCCAACGGCTGCGGCGCGCCGTAATCCGGCAAGCGGATATGCTCGGCCTTCACCGTACCGCCGTCACACAGCGACACCGCCTGGAACAGCACGTTCTCCAGCTGGCGCACGTTGCCCGGCCAGTGGTAATGGGCCATGCGCTCGAAGGCCTGCGGGGCCAGTTTCGGCAGCGCACAGCCGATCTGCCGGCTGGCGGAATCGAGAAAGTGCTCGACCAAAGGTGCCAGGCCGTCGAGGCATTCGCGCAGCGGCGGGATATGCAGGCTGAGCACGTTAAGGCGGTGGTAGAGATCCTGACGAAACTCGCCATGGGCGCAAAGTTCGGACAGATCGACCTGGGTGGCGCAGATCACTCGCACGTCCAGGTACACCTCCTCGTCGCTGCCCACACGGCGGAAGCAACCATCCTGCAGAAAGCGCAGCAGCTTGGCCTGCAGACGCGGGCTCATCTCGCCGACGCCGTCGAGAAACAGCGTGCCGCCAGCAGTCAGCTCCAGCAGGCCAAGCTTGCCTTCCGGGCGGGCGCCCTCGAAGGCGCCGGGGCCGTAGCCGAACAACTCGGTCTCGGCCATGGATTCGGGCAAGCCGGCGCAGTTCAGTGCCATGAACGGCGACTGCCCACGCGGGCTGGCCAGATGACAGGCACGCGCCAGCAATTCCTTGCCGGTGCCGGTTTCACCCTCGATCAGCAGCGGCGCATCCAGCGGCGCCATGCGCCGCGCCTCCTTGACCACCGCCGCCATCACCTTGGAGCTCTGGAAGATCGAGTCGAAGCCGCGCAGCTCCTGCTTGCGCACGTGGTAGATGCGCTCGCCGACCCGATCGGCGCGGTGCAGGGTCAGCACAGCGCCAGCCAGCGCCTCGCTGTCGTCGTGCTCGTTCTGCAGCGGGGCGATATCGGCGAGGAACACGTCGCCCTTGATCTTCACCCGCAGCCCATTGATCCGCGCCTTGTTGGCGCGCACCAGCTCGGGCAGGTCGAAGTCCTCGGCATAACGCGACAGCGCCATGCCCGGCACCTCGTCGACGCGCACGCCGAGCAGCTGCGCGGCGCTGCGGTTGGCGGCGACTATGCTGCCGCCCATGTCGATGGACAGCACAGGGAAATCCAGCGCACCGAGAAGCGCGTTGAGCTCCAGGTGACGCCGCTCGCTGGGCATCAGCCCGACGCGCTTGACCCCGAACACCCCGGGGATGGCCTCGAATTTGGGCCGCAGCGACTGGAACTGCAGGTTGATCAGGTTCGGGCAGTGCAAGTAGATGGCGTTGCCCTGCTCGCCGCCGACCTCGCCACGGGCGACGTTGATGCCGTAATCGACCAGCAGGTTGAGGATGTCGCGCAGGATGCCAACACGGTTCTGGCAGTGGACCTTGATACGCATGGCTCAGGCTCTTGTTAGACGCCATCCACGGCCTGCTGCGCGTCGGCGCTACTGCGTTAAAAACAAGCTGGATCGCCAGCCCGGTCGGAATGCTCATGTACAAAAGTACAGTCGCCCGCGACCCCGGCCGCTCCTCTCTTGTTTTCGCCTTGTATCGCTCTAGCTCGCGAGGCCGTGAATAGCGTCTTGGTCTTATTGTTGTGGCCACCGCCGGTCACAGAAATCGACGATGGCGGCATAATTTTCGTCAAGAATATGTGACAGCAAAACCAACCAGCAAGCTGGATATTCGCCATTCCAGCAAAATCGTAATCAAAATTTTACAGTTTCTGGGCGCTGCGCAAGGCACCGCCTCTCACCTGCCTGCTTTCAACCCGAGCAATCAGCGGCATGCTCGGGTCAAGACAAGAACAACAGCCCCCAGAAGGAGGCAGCGATGAAGAGTACGCAGTACCTGGCCCGGGAACCGGACGAGAGTGGCTTTATCCATTACCCGGAAAGCGAGCATCGGGTGTGGAATACCCTGATCACCCGCCAGCTGGAGGTGATCCAGAACCGCGCCTGCCAGGAGTACCTGGACGGTATCGAGCAACTCGGTCTGCCGCTGGAGCGCATTCCACAGCTCGACGAGATCAACCGTGTGCTCGAAGCCACCACTGGCTGGCGCGTGGCACGAGTGCCGGCGCTGATTCCCTTCCAGACTTTCTTCGAGCTGCTGGCCAGCAAGCAGTTTCCGGTGGCCACCTTCATCCGCACGCCCGAGGAGCTGGACTACCTGCAGGAGCCGGATATCTTCCATGAGATCTTTGGCCACTGCCCGCTGCTGACCAACCCCTGGTTCGCCGAATTCACCCACACCTACGGCAAGCTCGGCCTCAAGGCCACGAAAGAGCAGCGCGTCTACCTGGCGCGGCTGTACTGGCTGACCATCGAATTCGGCCTGCTCGACACCCCGGCCGGCCGGCGCATCTACGGCGGCGGCATCCTATCCTCGCCGAAGGAAACCCTCTACGCGCTGTCCGACGTGCCCGAGCACCAGCCCTTCGATGCACTGGAAGCGATGCGCACGCCGTATCGCATCGATATCCTGCAGCCGGTGTACTTCGTCCTGCCCGAGCTCAAGCGCCTGTTCGAGCTGGCTCAGGAAGACATCATGGCGCTGGTGCAGCAGGCCATGCAGTTGGGTCTGCACGCACCGAAATTTCCGCCGAAAGCCGCGTAGACCGTGACTTCCATTACAGACGAATGGCGTTGCCCGCTCGATTTGCCGCGAGGGCGCGACTCCTACACCTTGGTGCGATGCATCGCCCTGTAGGAGCGCCGCCCCCGGCGCGAAACGATTGTGGCCTGACTCCCTTATCGGCGTTGCCCCCGCGATTCGCCGCGAGGGCGCGGCTCCTACACTCGATGATCAACTACTGTCATTACATTGTTTACCCAGGAGAACCCCAATGAGCCTTGCCCAAGCCCAATGCGAAGCCTGCCGCGCCGATGCGCCGAAAGTGACCGATGAAGAACTGGCCGAGCTGATCCGCGAGATCCCCGACTGGAACATCGAGGTACGCGGCGACCATATGGAGCTGGAGCGCGTGTACCTGTTCAAGAACTTTCGCCATGCCCTGGCCTTCACCAACGCCGTGGGCGCCATTGCCGAGGAAGTGGGTCATCACCCTGCCCTGCTCACCGAATGGGGCAAGGTCACCGTGACCTGGTGGAGCCACGAGATGCGCGGCCTGCACCGCAACGACTTCATCATGGCCGCACGCACTGACGTACTGGCCGCCAGCGCCGAGGGCCGCAAGTGAAGCATTTCGCCCAGATCGCCCGCGTCCCGGGTGATCCCATCCTCAGCCTGATGGAAGCCTATCGCCTCGACAGCAACCCGGCGCGCCTGGACCTTGGCGTCGGCGTGTACAAGGACGCCCAGGGGCTGACGCCAATCCCCCACGCGGTGAAGCTGGCCGAGCAGCGCCTGATCGACAGCGAACTGACCAAGACCTACGTCGGCGGCCACGGCGATGCGGCCTTCGGCACGCTTTTGAACCAGCTGGTGCTGGGGGCCAACTCGCCGTTGCTGACCGAGCAGCGCGCCGGCGCCACGCAGACACCGGGTGGTACCGGCGCGCTGCGCCTGGCGGGCGATTTCATCCGCCACTGCCTGCCGGGGCGCGGCATCTGGCTGAGCGATCCGACCTGGCCGATCCACGAAACCCTGTTCGCCGAAGCCGGGCTCAAGGTCGGCCACTATCCCTACGTCGGCGCCGACAACCGCCTCGACGTGGAGGCCATGATCGCCGCCCTCACCCACCTGCCCAAGGGCGACGTGGTGCTGCTGCATGCCTGCTGCCACAACCCCACCGGCTTCGACCTCGCTCCGCGCGACTGGAAACGTGTGCTGGAGGTGGTCAAGGCGCGTGAACTGCTGCCACTGATCGACTTCGCCTACCAGGGCTTTGGCGATGGCCTGGAAGAAGATGCCTGGGCCGTGCGCCTGTTCGCCGCCGAGCTGCCGGAGTTGCTGATCACCAGCTCCTGCTCGAAGAATTTCGGCCTGTATCGCGAGCGCACAGGCGCGCTGCTCGTCTGCGCCGGCGACGCCGAGAAACTCATCGACATCCGCAGCCAGCTGGCCTCCCTCGCCCGCAACCTGTGGTCGACGCCGCCCGCCCATGGCGCTGCAGTGGTGGCGCAGATACTCGGCGACGACGAGCTGAAAGGCCTCTGGCAGGGCGAGCTGGAGGGTATGCGCCTGCGCGTCGCCAGCCTGCGCCGTGGCCTGGTCGAGGCACTGGCGCCACATGGGCTGAGCGAGCGTTTCGCGTACATCGCCGAGCAGCGTGGCATGTTCTCCTACACCGGTTTGTCGCCGCTGCAGGTCAAACGTCTGCGCGAGGAATTCAGCGTCTACATGGTCGGCAGTGGCCGCGCCAACGTCGCCGGACTGGACGCCACACGGCTCGACCAGTTGGCCAGCGCCATCGCCCAGGTCAGCCTTTGATGCAACCAACGCGACGGGCCGGAATCGGTGCACGCACAGGTTCCGGCGCACCGGCAGCGCGCAGCGTAGCGACTCAGATAATACTCAACTACCGTTTATCGATAAAAATAAACCTTATAAATCAATAACTTAAACAAAAAACCCGGCAGGCGCTGGCCTGTTTCATGCTTGCCATCAGCGGCATAGTTCCATAGGGTAGTTTGCATGTTGTCTCTCATTGCCCCCATCAGCTCGTTGCTGAGCGGCGTGGCTCTGCTCCTGCTCGGCAATGGCCTACTCAACACCCTCCTGACCCTGCGTGGCGTCGCTGAAGGCTACTCCACCACGATGCTCGGCCTGATCATGTCCGGGTACTTCGTCGGGTTCCTCCTCGGTACCTGGCTGGCGACGCCGCTGGTTCGGCGCATCGGACATATCCGCGCGTTCGCCTGTTGTGCCGCGCTGGCCGCCATCGCCGCCCTGCTCCATCTGCTGCTGATCGATCCGTGGGTCTGGCTGCTGCTGCGCGTGCTCTATGGCCTGGCACTGGTAACGCTGTACATGGTCATCGAAAGCTGGCTCAACGCCCAGGCGCCCAACGAAAAGCGTGGCCAGGTGTTCGCCCTGTACATGGCGGTCAACCTCGGCGCCCTGGCCCTGGCCCAGCAACTGCTGCACCTGGCTGATCCGGTGCAGTTCACCCTATTCGCCATCGCTGCCATCCTCATCAGCGCCGCGCTGATGCCCATCACCCTTACCCGTCAGGCACAACCGACGCTGCCCGAGTCGCCGCCGACCAACCTGCGCCACCTGTGGAGCATCGCACCGCTGGCCATCGTCGCTGCCGGTTTGTCCGGCCTGGCGCTCGGCGCCTTCTGGGGCATGGCGCCGGTCTATGCCAGCCTGGCCGGTTTCGATACGCCGGGCGTCGGCCTGCTGATGACCGCGACCATTCTCGGCGGCGCCCTGCTGCAATGGCCCATCGGTATCTATTCGGACCGCCACGACCGCCGCCAGGTGCTGCTCTGGGTGGTGATACTGGCGGTCGCCCTGGCACTGATCATGAGCCTGCTGCCGGCAGGCCCCTGGCTGCTCGGCGCGATCTTCATCTGGGGCGGCCTGGCCTTCGCCATCTACCCCATCGCCGTGGCGCAGCTGATCGACCAGTTGCACAGCGACGAGATTCTCTCCGGCTCCGCCAGCCTGCTGATGGTCAACGGCATCGGCTCGGTGTGCGGGCCGCTGCTGGCCGGCGTGTTGATGGAACAACTGGGCGCCCGCGCACTGCCGCTGTACTTCGCCAGCACCCTCGGCCTGCTGGCTGCCTACACCTTCTACCGGCTGCGCCATGTCAGTGACCTGGTCAGCGGCGACGCCGCGCACTTCGTACCCATGCTGCGCACCAGCCCCACGGTACTGGAGCTGATGCCCGATGCACCAACGCAAGACCACGAACAGATGGAGGACGACCTGAACCCAGCGTCCTGAAGACGTGAACCGGCTGTTTCGGCAAGGCCTCGAGCCTACCCCAAGCAGCCAGAAACCCGGCCTGGCGGTCGCTCATCCCCGAGCACAGCCGCAACGGCCACTTCTGGAGAAACAACGATGCTATTAGCTACCGACCTGGATGGAACCTTTCTCGCTGGCCACCCCGAAGATCGCCTGAGCCTTTATCAAACCATCGCCGCCCACCCCGAGATCAAGCTCGCCTACGTCACCGGGCGCAGCCTGGAAGCGGTGCTGCCGCTGCTGGCCGACCCGACCCTGCCACAGCCGGATTTCATCATCGCCGACGTCGGCGCGACCCTGGTGCATGGCGACAGTCTGCAGCCGATCCAGCCGCTGCAAAGCACGGTGGATGCCCGCTGGCCCGGCGAAACCCAGGTGGCCAGTGCCATCGAGCCATTCGGCCTGGAGCGCCAGGACGTGCCGCAGGCGCGGCGCTGCTCCTACTTCTGCACGCCCGAACAAGCGGCCAACCCACAGCTGCGCAAGATCGCCGACGAGCTGGGTTGCGACCTGCTGTACTCCGCCGAGCTGTACCTGGACTTCCTGCCCAAGGGCGTGAACAAGGGCAGCAGCCTGCAGGCCCTGGCCGACTGGCTGGAGCTGAGCCACGATCAGGTACTGGCAGCCGGCGATACGCTCAACGACCTGTCCATGCTCAGCGCCAGCTTCCACGGTGTATGCGTCGGTCAGTCGGAAACCGCACTGTTGGAAGCCACCGCCAACCACTCGCGCACTCTGCATGCCAGCCGCCCTGGCTGCGGTGGCATTCTCGAAGCCTTCGCCCATTTCGGCTTTCTCGGCGAGCACGGCATCGCTGCCGAACGCCGCCAGGCCGCGCAACCAGGCAAGGCCGAGCTGGTGATGGTCTATCACCGCCTGCCTTATGAGGAATACCGCAATGCCGCCGGCAAGCTGCAGCGTCGCCGCCCGACCTCACCCAACGGCATCATTCCCACCCTGCTCAGCTTCTTCGGCGACGGCCGTCCCGGCTCCTGGGTGGCCTGGGCCGTGCACGAGGACGGTGACGAGCCGTTCGACAGCCACACCACGGTGGACGCCGAGCGTTACCCCAAGCTCACCGCCGCGCGGGTCAAGCTGAGCAAGGAAGAAGTCGACATCTTCTACAAGCGCTTCTCCAAGGAAGCCTTCTGGCCGACCCTGCATACGTTCTGGGAACGCGCCACCTTCAACGAGGACGACTGGCAGGTATTCCTCAAGGTCAACCGCGCCTTCGCCGAACGCACCGCGCTGGAGGCCGCCGAAGGCGCCATCGTCTGGCTGCACGACTACAACCTGTGGATGGTGCCGGCCTACCTGCGCGAGCTGCGCCCGGACCTGCGCATCGCCTTCTTCCACCACACCTACTTCCCCTCGGCCGACGTGTTCAACGTGCTGCCCTGGCGCCGGCAGATCGTCGGCAGCCTGCTGCAGTGCGACTACATCGGCTTTCATATTCCGCGTCAGGTGGAGAACTTCGTCGACGTCGCCCGTGGTGTGTTCCCGCTCAAGACCCTGGAGCGGCAGAGCTGCGCGCCGCGCTTCATCACCTATGGCTGCGCCGTGGGCCTGGAGCGCATGACCACCGCGCTGGACACCGGCACGCGCCAGGTCAAGCTCGGCGCGCACCCGGTCGGGCTGGATATCGACCGCGTACGCAATGCGCTGGAAGCGCCGAAGATCAAGGAGCTGATGGGCCAGCTGCGCGAGGAAATGAAAGGCGTGAAGCTGATCCTCTCGGTCGAGCGCCTCGACTACACCAAGGGCATTCTGGAAAAGCTCAACGCCTACGAGCGCCTGCTGGCCGATAACCCCGAGCTGATCGGCAAGGTCACCCTGGTCACCGTGTGCGTACCGGCAGCGCGCGAGATGAGGGTGTACGACGAACTGCAAACGCAGATCGAACAGGCAGTCGGTCGCATCAACGGCCGTTTCGCCCGCATCGGCTGGACGCCGCTGCAGTTCTTCTTCCGCAGCCTGCCCTTCGAGGAAGTCAGCGCCTGGTACGCCATGGCCGACGTCATGTGGATCACCCCGCTGCGCGACGGGCTCAACCTGGTGGCCAAGGAGTTCGTCGCAGCGCAAGGCCTGCTCGGCGGGCGTGGTGTGCTGGTGCTGTCGGAGTTCGCCGGCGCGGCAGCCGAACTCAAGGGCGCCCTGCTGACCAACCCGCACGACCCGGCCGACCTGGCGCAGACCTGCTACCTGGCGCTGAACCTGCCCAAGAGCGAAGCCCAGGCGCGCCTGCGCGAACTGTTCGATATCGTCTGCTTCAACGACATTCGCCGTTGGGGTGAGGATTTCCTCGCCGGCGTACAAATGCAGCAAGAGCCAGAACCGCTGACCTTGGCCAGTTGAGTTCGGACAGGCGATGCGCGCCGCGCACCCTACGTGACTGATGTAGGGTGCGCGGGTCTGGGTCAGACGCGGAAGCGGCTGACCATGGCCTGCAACTGACCGCCCAGACGGGCCAGTTCGGCGCTGGAGGCAGCGGTTTCTTCGCTGGCGCTGGCAGTTTGTTCTGAGATGTCACGCACGCTGATCACGCTGCGGCTGATCTCCTCGGCCACGGCGCTCTGCTCTTCGGCGGCCGCCGCGATCTGCTGGTTCATCGACTGGATGTTGGACACCGCCTGGGTGATGCTGGTCAGCGACACACCGGCCTTGCGGGTCAGTTCGACGCTGCTGTCGGTGATGTCGCGACTGGTGCGCATCGCCGCTGCCACCTGCTGAGTACCACTCTGCAAGCCGGCGATCAGCGCTTCGATTTCCTCAGTGGACTTCTGCGTACGCTGGGCCAGGCCGCGCACTTCATCGGCCACCACGGCAAACCCACGACCGGCCTCACCGGCCCGCGCCGCCTCGATGGCAGCGTTGAGCGCCAGCAGGTTGGTCTGCTCGGCCACCGACTTGATCACGTCCATCACGCTGCCGATCTTGTCGCTTTCCTGCTGCAGGCCAGTCATGGCCTCGGAGGAACGCCCCACTTCGGCAGCCAGACGCTCGATCTGCGACACCACCTGAGCCACCACCTGATCACCCTGACGCGCTTCGGCATCGGCAGCGGTCGCGGCATCGGAGGCTTGCTCGGCATTGCGCGCCACTTCCTGCACGGTGGCGGACATTTCATGCATGGCCGTGGCCACCTGATCGGTTTCCTGGCGCTGATGATTGGCACCCGCGCTGGTCTGCTCGGTCACGGCGGAAAGCTGCTCGGCAGCGCTGGCGATCTGCGCCACGCCATCGCGAATGCCACTGATCAGCTCTCGCAGGGTGCCGGCCATCTGCGCGATGCCCTGCTGCAACATGCCCAGCTCGTCACGACGAGTGATGCGCGCCGACTCGGTCAGGTCGCCATCGGCAATACGCTGCACGGCGCCCAGGGTGTCCTGCAGCGGACGCGTGATCTGGCGCGTGATCAGCCAGGCCGCCAGCACACCGAACAGCAGCGCCAACAGCACGGCGGCGATCTGCCAGGTACGCGCTTCGGCGCTCTCGATGGCCATACGCTCGATCTGGAACTTGTACAGGGTATCGCTGATGCGAACGATCTCGCCCTGCTGGTCGGTCATTTCCTGACGGGTGCGGGCGATATCGGCCGTGGCGCCCTTGAAGGCCTGCACGGTCTGCTCGAACTGCGCCAGGGCCGCCTCGATACGGCGTACGGCTTCTTGCTGGGTGCTACCAAAAACCTGCTCCAGGGTATCCAGGCTGGCACGGGCCATGGCGATACGCTCGGACAGCGCCTGTTCGGTTTGGGCATCGGGGGCGCTGTCATAACGTTCAAGCAGATAGCGCAGGCGCAACAATTCGCCATGCGTAGCGGTCAGCGACTGCAGTTGCGGGAAGCGATTGGCATCGTATTCCGGCAGCAGTTCGATACTGCGCCGCATCGTGGCCAGCAGCTCACTCAATTGCTGGTCTTCGACAGCGGCCTGATCACGCACCTTGGCCGCCGCCGCATAAGCGGCGCGCATACCCGCCAGTGAACGCTGGTAGTCCTGGTTATAGCGGTCCTGCTCCTGCAGCAGCTTGACGTTCACTGGATTGGTGAAGGTGCCGAGCAATTTTTTCTGCTGCTGCAGATAGATGTCGAGGTTGTTCAGCAAACGCTCGGTGCTGGGGGCATCGCCCTTGGCCAGCATGAACTGCAGACGGGCGATCCGCAGATTGGTCAGCGTGGCGTTCAGTTGCGTGATTTCGCTCATCCAGCTGCTGCGCTGGATAACGCTGCCCAGGCCGCTCCAGGCAGTCCAGGCCAGCGCTAGGGTCAACGCCAGCACCAGGCCGAAGCCGAGAGCAAGCTTGCGGGTCACGCTGAGATTAGCGAACCAGGTGTTCATAAAAATTCTCCAACTGCGGATGTTTCAAGTTTAGCTGGAGAATTGTTTTTATTGACGCCAGCACAATGACACTACCTGACGTCACAGGCGTCCAACGCGGCACAAATTTTAAGTCGACCCGACAATCGGCAGCGACGCGTTTCAGTCCAACAGCTGCAGTGCCTCGGCGCTGCATTGCTGGATGCGCGCCCAATCACTGTTTTGCACCCATTCACGCTGGAACATCCAGGTACCGCCGACGCACATGACGTTGGGCTGCGCCATGTAGCGCTGCAGGTTATCCGCGGTGATACCGCCGGTCGGGCAAAACCGCACGCCAGCGAACGGCCCGGCCAGCGCCTTGAGCGCCGCCACACCACCGCACACCTCGGCGGGGAACAGCTTGAAGCGGCGATAACCCAGGGCGTAGCCGATCATGATCTCCGACGCACTACTGATGCCCGGCAACAATGGCAGTGGATTGTCCAGCGCGGCCAGCAGCAGCTCGCGGGTACTGCCCGGGGTGACGATGAACTGCGCCCCAGCAGCGACGGCGGCGGCCAGCATCTGCTCGTCGAGCACGGTGCCGGCGCCGACGCACAGCTCGGGGCGCTCGGCGCGCAGGCGACGGATCGCCTCCAGGCCATGCTCGGAACGCAGGGTCACCTCCAGCACGCGCAGGCCGCCGGCGGCCAGGGCGCCGGCCAGCGGCAGGATGTCCGCCTCGCGGGCGATGGTGATCACCGGCATGATCCGCGCCTGGGCGCAGATGCGGTCGATCTCGGCGATTTTGTCAGCCATGCGCACGCGCTGGCTCTGGTCGAGGCGGGTCATGTCAGAGGCACCAGTGGATTTCGAGGGGGGAATGCAGGAACGCACGAATCGGCAGTTCGGTGATTTCACCAGGCTGCAAAGCTGCGTTGAGTATGTTCAGTTTTGTCTGGCCCTGGATCGCCAGCAGCGGCAGGCGTGCGCTGGCCAGCACGGGCAGGGTCAGGCTCAGGCGTTGCGCCGGCTCATTGGGGGCGAGCATCGGCAGCACGCGACGTGCGCAGCCAGGTTGCAGCGCCTGGCTCAGATTAGGGCTATTGGGGAACAGCGAGGCGGTATGCCCATCGTCGCCCATGCCCAAGACCAGCACGTCGATCGGCGCCAGTTCGGCGACCGCCGCATCGGCCAGCTCAGCCGCCTGTTCGAGATTGCCAGCGACCTGGTAAAGGCTGAGAAAACGCGCTTCAGCGGCTGGGCCACGCAACAGGTGACGGCGCACCAGCGCCTCGTTGCTGGCGGCATGGTTGACCGGCACCCAACGCTCGTCGGCCAGGCTGACCCGCACCTGTGCCCAGGGCAGATCCTGCTGCGCCAGCGCTTCGAAGAACGGCACCGGGCTGCGCCCGCCGGACACCACCAGGGTAACCTGACCGCGATTGGCGATGGCCTCACGCAAGGCATCAGCCACGCGCACGGCCAGCGCCTGAGCCATTTGTCCGGCAGCGTCATGCGTACAGGTCCGGACGCCTGGCGGCAGTTGCAGTTCAGAGATCGCCATACCAGCTCCTGCCATCACGGGTGATCAAGGCAACCGACGCCATGGGGTCCCAACTGCCGGCGGTGTAGGGTTTCGGCGCCTCGCCGAGACGACGCCAGCCGTCGATCAACTGATCGCACCACTGCCAGGCGTACTCGATCTCGTCCTTGCGCACGAACAGGTTCTGATTGCCGCGTATCACTTCCAGCAGCAGACGCTCGTAGGCATCGGGGATACGCGCACTACGGTAGGTATCGGAAAAACTCAGCTGCAGCGGACCACTGCGTAGCTGCATGCCCTTGTCCAGGCCCTGATCCTTGGTCAGCACCTGCAGCGCGATGCCCTCGTCCGGCTGCAGGCGGATGATCAGCTTGTTACCGATCAGTTGGCGCTGCTCCGGGGCGAAGATGTAGTGCGGCGGCGCCTTGAAGTGGATGACGATCTGCGACAGCTTCTGCGGCATGCGCTTGCCGGTGCGCAGGTAGAAGGGCACGCCGGCCCAGCACCCGCCAGACGCCGGCCTTGGCGTAATCGATGCGGCCGATGGCGGCACTGGAGCGCTGGCGTTCGCGACGGCCATTGCGCACGGCACGCCAGAGCTGGGGCAGCAGGCTGCGCGCTGCCGGGTCGACAGTCGGCCCCTGCAGCACCAGGCGCTCCACCCGCTCGGGGTGGCGCACGGCCAGGGCCGTGAGGATCTGGCAGCCGTAGGAATTGCCGATGAAGGTGGCCTTGTCGATGGCGCAGGCGCTGAGCCAGAGGTCGAGCACATCGGCCAGTTGCTCGACGCTCAGCACGCGCCGTGGCGTGCCCGTCGCGCTCTCGCCGTAGCCCGGCAGGTCCGGCGCCAGCACGCGGTAGCCGTTGTCGGCCAGCGCCCTGGCCAGCGGCTCCATGTAGCGACTGGAGATGACCAGCCCGTGCACCAGCACCACCACCGGTGCATCGGCAGCGCCGACACTGCGGGTGAACAGCCGCCAGGGGCCGGCCTGAACATGATGACCGTCGATGCCCAGGGCGCGACTGGTGTCGCTCAGCGCCGGCGCGCTCGCCAGTTGCCGATAGCGACGCGTGGCTTCGAAGGTGCCGAGCGCGACGGCGATACCGACCAGGGCGCAGATCCAGGTGCGTGATGGCAGATGAGGTATAAGGACTCCGATGACGACGAACCTGTCTCTTTCGAGGTCCGGCGTATCGTCGAAGTGCCACCTATTTTGGTTCTTCGTATTCTCGCGGGGAGGACACGCTTGATACCGGACTGGCAAGTTTGTGTGCGTATCGCTTACTGGCTTAGCACCCTACACTACCGCGTCGGCTGAACGTTTTGGGTTGCGCCCCTTACGGGCGCCACACCTTGATTCGCTGCGCTCACCCTTCGGGCCTGCCTGCGGCTGTCACTCCGCTGCGCTACGTTTCGGCCTCCTGACGGGACCGAGGCGCGAGCTTGCATAATCTTTGCGAAGTTGAAATTGGCGGCGTCTGGCTTTTGCCTTTGCTCTTCAACTGCGATGGAACAGACGACGCCCAAGTCCCCTTCAGGAGGCCGAGTGGAATCACCGTGGAAGGGGTTGAGCGACATGGATGTCGCGAGAGCTGCGATGGGCCAGGGATGGCCCTTCGCAGCGTGCCCCTGGAGCGGTGATGGAGCGAGGGAACCCCGGCGCAGCAGGGCGGGGGCGCCTAGCTCGGATGCAGGGGTGTGTTTCTTTGCTTACTTTCTTTGCACAAGCAAAGAAACGTAGCGAAGCGCAGTAACAGCCGCAGGCTGGCCCGAAGGGTGAGCGTAGCGAGTCAAGTGAGTCGCCCGTAAGGGGCGAAACCCAGCAGATCAGACGACACGCTAAGGGATAGTGCCAAGTCATCGACAGCTAACACGTAATTGCCAGTCCGGGGTCAACCCGCACTTTCCCCTGAACCCGCGAAGCCCACCTTTTTGGGCTCGGCAGCGTAGAGGCAGCCGCCAGCGCCGGCTCGGTACGCCACACGCCGTGATCAGCCGTAGATCGCCGGCTCGCGATAATGCCGCGGACAGGCCTGGCCATCGGCGCGGAACAGGTGGCACTTGCTGGCCATCAGGCCCGCGGCGAAGGTTTCGCCCACTGCCACGCGGCGGTCACCATCGCTGCGCAGGGTGATGATCTCCTCCACCCCTTCCAGGCTCAGGTAGATCAGGTTGTGGTCGCCCAGGCGCTCGGCCACGCTGATCTGCCCGTAGAAGGCGAAGTCGGCCTGCTCGGCGGCGACGAAGTGCTCCGGGCGCACGCCCAGGGTCAACTCCTCGCCGGGCTCGACGCCGGTGCCGTCGACCAGCACTCGCATGCGGTAGCCGCCGGGCATCTCGATCTCCACCGCCTCGCTGCTGGCGCTGAGCGCGCGCACCTGGAGGAAGTTCATCTGCGGCGAGCCGAGGAAGCCGGCGACGAAGCGGTTGCGCGGGTAGTGGTAGAGCTCCAGCGGCGCACCGACCTGGGCGATGCGCCCGGCCTCGAGCACGACGATCTTGTCGGCCATGGTCATGGCTTCGACCTGGTCGTGGGTAACGTAGATCATGGTGGACTTCAGGCGCTGGTGCAGGCGCGAGATCTCGATGCGCATCTGCACGCGCAGGAAGGCATCGAGGTTCGACAGCGGCTCGTCGAACAGGAACACCTTGGGCTCGCGCACCAGGGTACGGCCGATGGCCACACGCTGACGCTGGCCGCCGGAAAGGTCCTTGGGCTTGCGTTCGAGCAGCGCATCGAGTTGCAGGATGCGCGAAACCTCCTCCACCTTGCTGCGGACCTGCGCCTTGCCGATCTTCGCCAGCTTGAGGCCGAAGGCCATGTTCTCCGCCACCGTCATGTGCGGGTAGAGGGCGTAGGACTGGAACACCATGCCCACCGAGCGATCCTTGGGCGGCAGGTCGTTGACCCGCTGACCGTCGATCAGCAGCTCGCCGGAGCTGATCTCCTCCAGCCCGGCGATCAGCCGCAACAGGGTGGACTTGCCGCAGCCGGACGGCCCAACGAAAACCACGAATTCGCCGTCCTCGATGTCCAGGTCGATGTTGCGGGTGATGGCGGTGCCGTCGTAGTGCTTGCAGATGTTGCGCAGGGTAACGCTGGCCATGGGATACCTCTCGAACGGGGCCGGGAACCTATGGATTGGGCCCGGCCGGAAAGCTTAAGAACCTGCAGGAGCCGGACAGGCTCCTGCAAACGCAAGGGGCCTAGTGTCGCGACAACCATGAGATGTAGATCGCTGTAGGGTGGGTTAGCGGCGCCAACCGCCGAACGCTCGGACACTCCCAGGGTGGCGCGCCGCGTAACCCACCAAGCGATTGACCGCGTTGCGCCGATGGTGGGTTACGCCGCGTCACTTATGCGCTGATGCCGGTTAATGGCGGTATGCGGCTAACCCACCCTACGGGGGATCGCAGTAGCTGGGTAAGACCGCGATCAACCAACACTTCATGCATGTCGCGGCACTAGCCCAGCAGCCGGGCGAAGCCGAACCCATGGGCCGGCAAGTGTACCCAACTGCCGAGGAACTCGGCCGTGCTGGACGGCACGCCCTCCAGCGGCTCGACCATCAGCGGCAGGTCGTAGCGGCGCTCGCGGTCGCCCAGATTGAACAGGCACAGCCAGGCCTGCTCGCCCAGACGCCGTTCGAACACCAGCAGGTCGTCGTCGTGGTAGCGCACCTGGATATCGCCGTCGATCAGCAGCGGCTGCTCCTGGCGCCAGGCGAGGAAGCGCCGGTAGCTGTTGAGCATCGAGGCCGCGTCGGCCTCCTGCACGTCCACCGCCAGGGCGCGGTGGCGTTCGTCCAGCGGCAGCCAGGGCCGCTCACTGGAGAAGCCGGCGTGGGCGCCGTCGCGGCTCCAGGGCATCGGCGTGCGGCAACCGTCGCGGCCCTTGAACTCGGGCCAGAAGCGGATGCCGTAGGGGTCGACCAGATCCTCGTAAGCCAGCTCGGCCTCCGGCAGGCCCAGCTCCTCGCCCTGGTACAGGCACACGCTGCCGCGCAGCGACAGCAGCAGCGCCATCAGCAGGCGACCGCGCGCCGGGCTCTCTTCGCCGGCCAGGGCCCAGCGGCTCATCACCCGCACCACATCGTGGTTGCCCACCGACCAGCAGGGCCAGCCGTCGCTGAGTTCGCGCTCGATGCTCTCGATGGTGTGGCGGATGAACGCCGGGCTGCACTGGGCGGTGAGCAGGTCGAAGGAATAGGCCATGTGCAGGGTATCGCCGCCGCTGGTGTAGGCGGCCATGGTGCGCAGCGAGTCGTCGCAGCCGATCTCCGCCACCGTGGCGGTGCCGGGGTAGCGCTCCAGCAGCGCGCGCAGGCGGCGCAGGAAGTCGAGGTTCTGCGGCTGGGTCTTGTCGTACAGGTGGCGCTGGTAGGCGTAGGGGTTGTCGGCGCGCACGCCGATGCCGCCCTCGCGGATGTCCGGGTTTGGCGGGTTGCTGCGCAGCGCCTGGTCGTGGAAGTAGAAATTGGCAGCGTCCAGGCGGAAGCCGTCGACGCCCAGCTCCAGCCAGAACTGCATGTCGTCGAGCAGCTGCTGCTGCACCGCCTCGCAGTGGAAGTTGAGGTCCGGCTGGCTGGCCAGGAAGTTGTGCAGGTAGTACTGCTTGCGCCGGCCCTCCCAGGTCCAGGCCGAACCGCCGAACACCGACAGCCAGTTGTTCGGCGGCGTGCCGTCCGGGTTGGGGTCGGCCCAGACGAACCAGTCGGCCTTGTCGTTGCTGCGGCTCGAACGGCTCTCGGCGAACCAGGGATGCTGGTCGGAGCAGTGGTTGAGCACCTGGTCGATGATGATGCGCAGGCCGCGCTCGTGGGCGGCCGCGACCAGCGTGCGGAAATCGTCGAGGGTGCCGAAGATCGGGTCGACGCCGCGGTAGTCGGAAACGTCGTAGCCGAAATCCTTCATCGGCGAGGTGAAGAACGGCGACAGCCAGATGGCGTCGACGTTGAGGCTGGCGATGTAGTCGAGCTTGGCGATTACGCCGGGCAGGTCGCCGACGCCGTCGTCGTTGCTGTCGAGAAAACTGCGTGGGTAGACCTGGTAGATGACGCCGCCGCGCCACCAGTCCTTGCGAATAACAGCCATACAGCAAGCCTTTTGTTGTTCGTGATGACAGCTCCACTCTAGGCAAGAGGGCAAGGCGTCACATCCTCCCCGCCGGGGTTTTCGACGGCGTAGCTGGTGGCGGGCAAGGGGGAGGAGTTTTGGGGGTGGAGATCGTGCGCGCGAAGCCGGGCCGTAGGGTGCGCTGTGCGCACCAACCCGCGCCTATCGAGGCATCAACATATTCGTCAGACACCCGACCCCGCAGCGGTGCGCACGGCGCACCCTACGGTTGGGTATCCCCCTACTCCCCCTGGATCTTGCTCAACAGGCTGCGCGCCAGCTGCACCGCTTCGCTGCGCTGGGTGATGGCGAGCTTCTGGTAGATGCTGCGGATATGCGTCTTGATGGTGGTCGGGGCGACGTTGAGGTGTTCGGAGATCTGCTCGTTGGACAGCCCGGCGTGAATCAGGCTGAGCACCTGCCATTCGCGCCGGGTCAACGGCGAATGGCGGATCAGCTCGGGCACGTCGGGGCGGTTGATGATGTCCTGAATCACCGCCTCGTCCAGGGTGATGCGGATCGCCCGGCTGAAGTCGCGCTGCTGCTGGGCCAGCTGGATCAGGCGCTCGGCGCGCTGGTGTTCCAGCTCGTCGAGGCGACGCTCGTGCTGCAGTGCCTTGAGCATGGCGATCAGCGGCTTGCCCAGGCGCAGGAAGCTGCCGATGGCGCCGGTACCGCTGGCCAGGGTCAGCGCCTGGTGCAGATGGTCGAGGCTGCTCTGGCGTTCCTCGCGCTGCCAGTAGGCCAGCGCCTGGAGGATATGGTTGCGGTTCTGGTCCATCACCAGCTGGTGGCGCTCGGCATCGAGCTGTAGCTGACGCAGGATCGGCAGCGCGCGGTCGCCCTGGTTCAGCGCCAGGTAGGCGCGCACATGGTTGCGCGCGTTGCCCTGGGCGAAGTGGTTGGCCCCCGGCTTGAGCGGCGGCGCGGTGGCAAGCCACTGGCGGATGCTGTCCTTGTCCTGGGTCGAGTCCCAGTAGGTGAGCATCACCGCGTGGGCGTTGGCCTGCCAGTCGATGTGGTAGTCGTCGCCGGCCAGCAGCGTCTTGAGCCGGCCGATGTAGTCGGCACACTGGTTCTGCTGGCCGCGCGCATGGGCAACGCGGGCGAGCAGCACGTAGCACTGCAGGAACCAGTGGTCGCCCACCGTATCGAGTATCTCCAGCCCCTGCAGGGCGCACTGCTCGGCGGCATCGAGGTGGTGCCACTCCAGCAGCACCTGGCCGCGCACGCGATTGATGAATTCCATGATCGGGGTGACCGGCAGCTTTTCCTGCTCGATGTACTGCAGCGCCCGCTCCTGCAGGTTGTAGGCCTTTTGCAGGTGGCCCTGGGCGACGGCGATCTCCGACAGCTGGCCGAGGCTCCACAGCACCGGGTGCGAGGCGTTGATCTGCTGCGCGCGGCGCACGTTTTCCTCGTGCTGATGCTGGGCCTTGGCCAGATCGCCCTGGACGAAGTGCGACTCGGCCAGCACCGACAGCGCCGCGACGCGGGAGGTGCGCATGGTCAGCGGCTCGAGCGCCAGTGCCTGGCGGGCGAAGGCCATGGCACGCTGCTGGTCGCCCTGGTTGATCGCCACCTGGGCGCGCACCGCCTGGTATTCGGCCTCGATGCGCTGCCACTGCTCGGCACTGAACTGCTCGCGCTGCACCGCCTCGCCGGCCTGCAGCCAGCGTTCGACCTGATCGCTCTGGTACTGGTTCTGCGAGGCCCAGGCCTGCAACAGGGTGAACAGCGGCGACTCGGCCACACGGCTCTCCGGCAGCACGGCCAGGCAGCGCTGCAGCAGCTCCAGACGCCCCTGGCGATAGAAGTGACGGCCGTGGGTCTCGAGAATCTGCGCCACTCGCTGCGGATCATGCGCCAGCAGCGCATGGCGGGCGGCCTCCTCGGCCATCTTCTCCTCGAGCAGCGCCTCGGCGGCGCGCAGGTGCAGTTCGCCCATGCGCTGCGGATGATGGGTGGACAGCTCGTTGCGCAGGAAGCTGGCGAACAGCGGGTGGTAGGCGAACCACTGACGCAACGGGTCCACCGCCTGGATGAACAGGCCGCTGCGTTCGAGGTTTTCCAGCATCTCGCGGCCGTTGCAGCTGTCGGTCAGGCGGTCGGCCAGCGGCGCGCTGAAGCGCTCGAGCAGGCATGTGGACTGCAGAAAATCCTGGGTGGCGCCGTCCAGGCCGTAGAGCACCTGCTCACGGAAATAGTCGCGCACGTAGGGATGGCCGAGTTGCAGCGCCTCGAGAAACAGGTCCATGCCGCGCCCGGTCTGCACCTCCTGCAGGGTCAGCTGCAGCGCGCAGGGCCAGCCGCCGATGCGCCGGTTGAGGCGCTCGACCTGCTCGCGGTTGATGGCGATCGGCAAGCCCAGATCCAGTAGCGCCTGCACTTCGTCCAGCTCGAAGGCCAGGTGGCTGGCGTCCAGCGCCAGCAGCTGACGCTTGACCCGCAGCTCGGCCACGCCCAGGTCCGGCAGGCCGCGGCTGCACACCAACATGGTCAGCCAGGGCGGCGTGTTGCGCAGGAAGAAGCGCAGCGCGGCGATCACCTCGCGGTTGCGCAGCGCCTCGAACTCGTCGAGCACCAGCAACAGCGGCGGGTGCTCGGCCGGCAGTTCGGCGAGCAGGCGGGTGAGCAGACCGTCGAGGCCGTCGTCGCCCTGCTCGGCGCGATTGACGCACTGCGGACAACCGCCCTCGAGCTGGCGATGCAGGGCATTGAGCAGGTAGCGGCCGAACTGCCGCGGGCTGTTGTCGTTGCCGTCGAGATTGAGCCAGGCCACGGCGCCGGCGAAGGCCGCGGCCCACTGGCTGGCCAGCACGGTCTTGCCGAAGCCGCTGGGCGCCTGCAGCACGGCCAGGCGCACCTGGGGCAGACGCTGCAGCCACTCGTCGAAGCGCGGCCGCGGCAGCAGGCCGGGATGAATGGACGGCGCGGCCAGCTTGGCCGGTATCAAAGGCAGTGGCGGGCGGGCCGCTGTGGTCATGATCCTCTCCCGTTTTTTATCGTTGTCCGGGTTTTGGCGAATCTTACATCGGTATCGGGGCGGCGGGTTTCCCCGCCCTGCGGCTAATCACGCCTAACTGTAGGGTGCGCCGTGCGCACCAAATAACATGGTTATCCTGGTGCGCACAGCACACCCTACCCTACGTTGCCCTACCCCTTCACGCCTCCTGCGGTCAGCCCACCGACTATCCACTTCTGGCAATAGAGGAACACCAGGGTGATCGGCAGGCCGGAGAGCACCGCGGCGGCGGCGAAGTCGCCCCACAGGTAGTTCTGCTCGTAGAGGTACTGCTGCGCGCCGACTGACAGGGTTAGCTTGTCCACGTCCAGCAGCAGCACCGAGGCCATGGGGTATTCGGTGATACTGGTGATGAAGGCGAGGATGAACACCACGGCGAGGATCGGCACGCTCATCGGCAGCAGGATGTGCACGAAGGCCTGCCAGGTGGTGGCACCGTCGACTATGGCGGCCTCCTCCAGCGAGGCGTCGATGCTCTCGAAGTAGCCCTTGATGGTCCAGATATGCAGGGCCATGCCGCCGAGCGAGGCGACTATCACCGCGCCGTGGCTGTTCACCCCGAGCCAGCCGGCGTGCTTGCCGAGCTGGTCGAACAGGGCGTAGATGGCCACCAGCGACAACACCGGCGGGAACATCTGGAAGATCAGCATGCCCTTGAGGATCGGCCCCTTGCCGGCGAAGCGCATACGGGCGAAGGCATAGGCGCTGGTGGTCGACAGCAGCAGGATCAGCGCCGAGCTGATAAAGGCGATCTTCACCGAGTTCCACAGCCAGGTCAGCACCGGGAACGGCGGCTGGGTCACCGAGCCGTCGGCATGCTGGTAGGGAATGCCGAGGGCCAGCGACCAGTGCTCCAGGGTCGGGTTGTCCGGCAGCAGGCTGCCGGTGGCGAAATTGCCGTCGCGGAAGCTGATCGACACCACCATCAGCAGCGGGAAGACGATCAGCGCGATGAAGCCGAGCAGACCGGCATGGGTCAGCCACAGGCGGTATTTCACGGATTTCGGTTGCACCATCGCCATGGCGGGTTCCTCAGACTTTGACTTTCGACAGTTTCAGGTTGAGCCAGGCCAGCGCGCCCACCACCAGGAAGATCAGCGTGGCGATGGCCGCCGCCAGGGCGAAGTTCTGCCCGGAGTCCTGGAAGGCGATGCGGTAGGTGTAGCTCACCAGCAGATCGGTGGTGCCGGCCGGGGTGGTGGCGCCGATGATGTCCGGGCCGCCGCGGGTCAGCAGGGTGATCAGCACGAAGTTGTTGAAGTTGAAGGCGAAGCTGGCGATCAGCAGCGGCGCCAGCGGCTTGATCAACAGCGGCAGGGTGATCTTCAGCAGGTTGTCCAAAGGCGTGGCGCCGTCCATCGCCGAGGCCTCGTAGAGGTCGCGCGGGATGGCCTGCAGCAGGCCCATGCACAGCAGCAGCATGTAGGGGTAGCCGAGCCAGGTATTGACCATCAGGATCATCGAGCGGGCCAGGGTCGGGTCGCTGAACCAGTCCGGGCGCAGGCCGAACAGGCCGTCGAGCAGCAGGTTGATCTCGCCGAAGTTCTGGTTGAACAGGCCGCGGAACACCAGGATGGAGATAAAGGCCGGCACCGCGTAGGGCAGGATCAGCATCAGCCGGTAGAACGCCTTGCCGCGTACCAGATCCCACTGCAGTAGGCTGGCCAGCACCAGGCCCACGGCCAGGGTGAAGAGTACGGTGAGGCCGGCGAAGGCCACGGTCCAGACGAAGATCTCGAGGAACGGGCCACGAATGCTCGGGTCGGTCAGTACCTTGGCGAAGTTGCTGGTGCCGGCGAACACGGTGAAGCCCGGCGCCACCTGGTTGCCGTGGCTGTCGAGGTAGAAGCCGGTGGTATGGTCGGGCTCCAGGCGCTCGTTGCTACGCGTGTTGAGCAGGTCGCCGTTTTCCAGCAGGCGGTACAGCGGCTTGACCGCCGCCACCTCGCGCAGGCCGTACAGACGCAGCAGCTCGCCGTCGCTGCCGCGCAGCACCCACTGCTCCAGCTCGGCGCGGCGCTGGATCACCTCGCGCAGCGCCAGCGCCGCGCCCAGCCCGCCGGGTTCGCGTTCGGCCCTGAGCGCCAGCGGCTCGCCGGCCGCGTCGCCGGTCGCATCCCCAACGAGAGGCGGCGAGACGAACGCGCCGCGCTCACCCTTGTCGACGCGCAAACGCAGCTCGCCGGCCTCATCGCGGTGCAGGCTGAAGGCGTAGCGCTCGCCGGCCAGGTAGGTCTGGCGCAGGTGATAGCGCTGCACCTGCTCGAAGCTCAGCAGGTTGCTGCCGCTGTAGTTGGTGAAGCCGATGCCCACGGTGTACAGCAGCGGGAAGATGACGAACACCAGCATGCCCGCCAGCGCCGGGTAGATATAGCGATGGGCGTAGGCGCGACGACTGATGAACACATAACTGGCGATGCCGGTGACCACCAGCCCGAGCAGGGCGAAGGCCAGCTGCTGCTGGGCGTAAAGCGCCACCACCAGGTACAGCGCCAGGGCGTTGAACAGGCCCCACAGGCTCCAACGCAGACCGGCACGCAGGGATGGCAGAGAAAACAGCTTCATGGGCGTAGCGGCCACGGCGGCGGAAAGATTGACGACGGACATCAGGTTTATAGCCTCGGAGCGGGGCCGCCGCGACGCCAGGCGTCGACGGCGGCCGGATTTCACTTGGCGATGCGCTTGGCGGCGTCGTCCAGCGCGGCGTCCACGGTCTGCCGACCGGAGGTGATGTTGCTCAGCGCCGGCGCCATGGCCGACCAGAAGGCGCCCATCTCCGGCACGTTGGGCATCGGCTGGCCGAGCTGGGCGTTGTCGAAGGTGGCCTTGATCAGCGGGTCGCTGGCCAGCTCGGCCATATAGGCCTTGTTCGGCACGGCGCCGAGCGGCACGTCGGCGCTCACGGTCTTGAGCCCCTCGACCTGCAGCAGGTAGTTCTCGAGGAACTCCACGGCCAGCGCCTGGTTGGGGCTGGCTGCGTTCAGCGCGGCGGCCATCACCCCGCTGAAGGGCCGGCTCGGCGCGTCGCCGACCGCGGGAATCGGCGCCACGCCGAAGTCGATGCCGCTCTTCTTGGCGTTGGCCCAGGCCCAGGGCCCGCTGATGAACATGGCCGATTGGCCCTTGTTGAAGGCGGCCTCGGCGACGCTGTAGTCGGCGCCCTTGGGCATCACCCCGGCGTCGATCAGCGCCTTGAGGGTCTGCGCGCCCTGCTTGGCGCCGGCGTTGTTGACCCCGGTGCGACTGGTGTCGTAGCCGCCCTCCTCGGCGGCGGCGAAGGCATAGCCGCCGTTGGCGGCCAGCAGCGGCCAGGTGAAGTAGGTGTTGTTGTAGTCCCAGAGGATGGCGCGCTTGCCGGACTTGGCCAGCTCGGCGTTGAGCGCCAGCACCTCGTCGAAGCTGGCCGGCGGGGTCG
Organism: Pseudomonas sp. GD03919; assembly: GCF_029814935.1. Lineage (NCBI taxonomy): Bacteria > Pseudomonadati > Pseudomonadota > Gammaproteobacteria > Pseudomonadales > Pseudomonadaceae > Pseudomonas > Pseudomonas sp. GD03919. The sequence goes on along the minus strand of NZ_CP104582.1, from coordinate 1,453,292 downwards.
GCACCAGCGCCTTGTTGTAGAGCAGGCCGATGGCCTCGACCGCCATCGGGTAGCCCCACAGCTTGCCGCCGTAGGTCACCGCCTCCCAGGCGAAGTCCTCGATCTCGCCCTGAGCCTTGGCGCTGGGGGTGATCGGCGAGATCAGCCCGCTCTGCGCCCATTCGCCGAGGCGGTCGTGGGCCCAGATGAAGATGTCCGGGCCGTTGCCGGTGGCGGCGGCCTGCTGGAACTTGTCGGTGGCGCTGTCCGGATGGGCCACCTCGACGGCGATGCCGGTGTCGGCGGTGAAGCGCTCGCCGACCTTGGCCAAGCCCTTGTAACCCTTGTCGCCGTTGATCCAGATGACCAGCTTGCCCTCCTCGATGGCGGCCTGGGCCGGCAGGGAATGGCTCAGGGTGGCGGCGAGGCCGATGGCGACTGCGCTGAGCAGCGTCTTGTTCATGTCTTGTTTTCCTCGTGGCTTCTTGTTTTTGATCCACAACCGCGGCGAGCCGGTGAGCGCTCTGCCAGCCCGGTCATCCTCGACCAGAACGGCAAGCGCCACATCCTCCCCGGCCTCTCCAGCTGGGGGCGTAGGGCCGGGGGCGTAGACCGCCATTGTCGGACAAGCGCAACGCGCCTCCCCACCCCTTCTGCGCCTGTTGCCAGCGGCGCCGGACAGCTCTACTGAGTGTCCGGATCAAACAGGGAGAACCCCATGCGCCGCCCATCGTCATCGAACCCGCTTATGACCGCCCTGACCCTCGGCCTGTTCAGCCAGTTTGCCAGCGCCGAGCCGCAACTGCAGGCCTGGCTGGACCAGCAGGCGCTGCCCCTGGCATGGACCAACCCCGCCCCCCAACGCTACAGCGTCGAACTGGAATTGCAAGCCGGGCTGTTGCGCCTGCAAGCCCCGGCCGCGGCCGACGGCGACCAGCCGCTGGCGCTGCACCAGCGCCAGGACTGGCACGCAGACAGCCAGCTGAGCCTGCAGATCGCCACGCCCGGGCGCTATCGCCTGCTGTTTCAGGACGACGAACAGCCCCACCTGCGCCTGCTGCCGGTGCGCCAGGAGGCCGCGCGCGGCAGTTGTCGGCCCTGGCAGGGCGAGGCGCTGAGCGTAGACGTCAGCCAGGTGTTCGCCGACGGCGAGGTGTTGCGCGACGCCTACAGTGGCCAGCGGGCGACGGTGGCGAATGGTCGCGTGCAGCTGACCCCGGCGGCGCATAGCGACGGCCTGCTGCTGCTCGAGGCGGCCGGGGCGAGCGCAGCGGCCGGGCACGACTGGCGCAACGCCACGGTGTACTTCGTCCTCACCGACCGCTTCGCCAATGGCGATCCCGACAACGACCGCAGCTACGGCCGTCAGCCCGACGGCGAGCAGGAGATCGGCACCTTCCACGGTGGCGACCTGCGCGGCCTGACCGGCAAGCTCGACTACCTGCAGCAGTTGGGGGTCAATGCGCTGTGGATCAGCGCACCCTTCGAGCAGATCCACGGCTGGGTCGGCGGCGGCGACAAGGGCGATTTCCGCCACTACGCCTACCACGGTTACTACGCCCTGGACTTCACCCGCCTGGACGCCAACATGGGGACGGAAGACGAGCTGCGCGAGCTGATCGCCCAGGCTCACGCCCGCGGCATCCGCGTGCTGTTCGACGTGGTGCTCAACCACCCCGGCTATTCGACCCTGGCCGACATGCAGGCGCTCGGCTTCGGCGCGCTGCGCGGCGGCATGCAGCAGTACCTGCCGCCGCGCTGGAGCGACTGGCAGCCGGAGAGCTTCGAGAACCTGCACGCCTACCACAACCTGATCGACTACCAGCACGACGCCTGGCGCCAGTGGTGGGGCAAGGACTGGGTACGCGCCGACATCGCCGACTATGACAGCCCGCCCAGCGTGCTGGTCGACCCGCGCCAAGGCTCGCTGGCCTTCCTCCCCGACTTCAAGACCGAGAGTCAGCAGCCGGTGTCCCTGCCGCCCTTCCTGCTGCGCAAGGCCGACACCCGCGCCGTGCCACGCGAGGGCTACCGGGTGCGCGACTACCTGGTGGAATGGCTGAGCTTCTGGGTGCGCGAATTCGGCGTCGACGGCTTTCGTGCCGATACCGTCAAGCACGTCGAACTGGAGAGCTGGGCGGCGCTGCGCCAGGCAGCCGACAAGGCGCGCGCCGAGTGGTCGGCGGCCAACCCCGCTGATCCCATGAGCGGCAGCCCGTTCTGGATGGTCGGCGAGGTGTTCGGCCACGGCCCGCAGGCCAGCGTTTACCAGGACCACGGCTTCGACGCGCTGATCAACTTCGACTTCCAGGGCGAGCTGGCCGCCAGGGGCAGCGAGTGCCTGCGCCAGATCGAGGACGGCTACCGCGACTACGCCGAGCTGCTGGCCAAAAACCTGGGGCACAACTTTATGAGCTATGCCTCGTCCCACGACACCTCGCTGTTCTTCGCCGAACAGGGCGAGCAGCTGGCGCGCCAGCGCGGCCTGGCCGGAGCCCTGCTGCTGGCACCCGGCGCGGTGCAGATCTACTACGGCGACGAAAGCGCGCGCCCGCTCGGGCCCACGGGTTCGGACCCGCACCAGGGCACGCGCTCGTCGATGAACTGGGACGCCCAGCAGCAGGCGCCCATCGCCGAACTGCTGGCGCACTGGCGCCTGCTCGGCCAGTTCCGCGCGCGCCACCCGGCCATCGGCGCCGGCCGCCACCAGCAGCTGTCCACCCAGCCCTACGCCTTCGCTCGCACCCTGGGCAAAGACCGGGTGGTGATAGTGCAGGGACGGTAAATACCTCGGTGCGCACGGCGCACCCTACGCCAACGCCGCACCAACAGGTACCCGACATGCCCCCCGAACAAACGCCAACCCGTAGGGTGCGCGCCGCGCGCACCACCTGCTACCCGGTACTGCCATGACACCAGAACAGCAACGCCACCAAAGCCAGCTGGCCTTCGCCGCCAGCGGCGCCGAACTCGAAGTGGGCTCGCCCGCAGGTTGCCCGCTGCCCCTCGACCAACTGCTGGCCACCCGCCCCGCCAGCCCCTGGGTACGTCGCCATTTCTCCGGTGGCCTGACCGCCGAGGTCTACCAGCTGGAGGCCGGCGGCCAGCTGTGGACGCTCAAGCGCGCGCGCAACCCGTGCAAGGTGCGCAACCCCGACGGCCAGACCTCCTTTCTCAACGAGGTGCAGCGCCGCGCCGAGCTGCAGGCCTTGAAACAGCAGCCGGCCTGGGGCGAGGCCCTGGCCGGCATCGTCGAGACGCGTTACGCCAGCTACCGCCAGGGCCTGCTGCTGTCGCCCTGGATCGCCGGCGAGGCGATCGGCGAATGGGACGAGCGGCGCCTGCTGCAGCTGTTCGATACGCTGCTGGCGCTGCTGCAGCTGGGCTTCTTCGAGTGGGACCTGTGCCCCGGCAACCTGCTCGACGACGGCCGCATCCGCCTGTTCGACTTCGGCTATATGTACCGCTTCGAGCCGCTGCACAGCTTCAACAGCAACGGCCAGCTGACCCCGCAGTGCCACGCCGCCGAACGCTTCGAAACGCGCTGCTACTACGCCCACCTGCTGCACCTGGAACGCGAGCGCGGACAGAGCGCCGCGCTGGCCGCGCTGGAACTGGAAAAGCGCATCGCCCTGGAGTGCTACCGGCGCCTGCGCAGCCATCTGGCTGGACGCGGCGCCAGCGCCACGGTACTGGCCTGGCTGCAACGCATCATCGACCAGTGGCAGGACGCGCTGGGCGGCGGCCTCGACGGCCTGTACCTGCGCGAGGCCTGGCGCTCGCACCTGAGCGATCTGGAGGACGACCTCGGCGGCCAGACCTGCACGCCGCTGACCCTGCAGCGCATCGCCTGGCTGCAACGCTGCCTGGACGAATGCGGCGCCCAGCTGCGGCGCCTGGAACTGCTCGAAGGCCGCACCCCGGACGCCTGGCGCGCCGAGCTGGAACAGGCGCTGCAGCAGGCGCATGAGTGGCAGGTTGGTGAATAGGCAGAGCTAGCAGGCCGTTGAAAAACGTAGGCGAGGCAGCCAATGCAAGGCAAAAATAGGCGAAAAAGCGGAGTTTACGAGCTGTAAATGAGCATTTTGAGCCTGTTTTTAACGCAGCAGTGGCAACGCAGATAGTTTTTCAACAGCCTGCTAGGCGGCCCCGCGCGCCCCCTACAAAGGCCTGCCGTGTTCTCAGGGTGCGCCGCGGAGCACCGCGGCCTCGGTGGCTCTTTCTGCATACCCCATCCAGCGGCGACAACTCGACCGGACCGGGAATAGGCGCCGGCCTGGCAGATCGGCGTTTATCCCTGGTCACTCGCCGAACGCCCTCTCATCCTCCGCCACCCCGCCCCAATCCGCCGGATACACGCCTTCGCGCAGCAGGCACCGATCGCTCAGGTCAGGTAGCGGGCGCACAGCGCCTGCTGCTCGGCCACCATGGCCGCCTGGCGCTCACTGCTCTCGGTGATACCGACGATGCGCTGCATGTTGTCCTCGGCCACCGCGTGGATGTCGTGCATGCTGCGCGTCACGTCTTCGGCAGCCAGGCGCTGCTGGGCGGTGGCCTGGCTGATCTGCCGCGACATGCCGGCGATGGCGCCGACCTGCTCGTGGATCCGCTGCATCGCCTGATCGGCCTCGCCGACCTGGGCCAGGTTGGCCTGCATGTGCTGGCGGCTCAGCTCCAGCGACTGTACCGCCGCCTGGATGCCCTGCAGCAGACCGTCGATATGGGACTGGATCTCGCCGGTGGAGCTGGCCGTGCGCAAGGCCAGGCTGCGCACCTCGTCGGCGACCACGGCGAAGCCGCGGCCCTGCTCGCCGGCACGCGCCGCCTCGATGGCCGCGTTGAGGGCCAGCAGGTTGGTCTGCTCGGCGATGCTGCGGATCACCGCGAGGATCTGGCCGATGCGCTGCCCGCCGACCTCGACCTCGGCGATCTCGGCCACGCTGCCCTGCAGCTGCTGCGCCAGCGCCCGGGTGCTGCGGATGGTGCCGGCCATGATCTGGCTGCCGCTGTCGACGCAGGCGCCGACGCTGTCGACCCGCCGCGCGGTCTGCTCGGCATGCACCGCCACCTCGGCGAAGCTCGATTCCATCTGGGTCAGGCTGGCGGCCAGCGCACCGATGCTCGAGCGCTGCCGATCCAGGCCCTGGCGCGCGTCGGCGCAGGAATCGGCATTGCCACGGGCGATGGCGTCCTGCTGGTCGGCGGCGCGGCCCAGCTGCGCCAGGGCGTCGCGCAGGTTGCCGGCGACCCGATTGACGTCCGCCGCGACCCGGCCGAACTCGTCTGCCCGCTGGTAATCGCAGCGGCCGCGCAGATCGCCCTCGGCCAACCGGTTCAGCGCGCCGGACACCGCTCCCAGCGCCCGGCGCATGGTGCGGCTGAGCCAAACGCCCATGCTCAGGGCGATGCCGAGCGACAGCGCGGCCAGCCACAGCAGGCGATCGAAGCCGCGCCGATAGGTCAGGCGCGCCTGTTCGAGCTGCGCCCGGGCGTCGCGCTCGCTCGCCTCGATCAGTTGCCCGACCTGCTCGCCCACCTGCGCCTGCAACGCCTGCAGCTGGCGCTTGCGCTCCTGGTTAGCCTGCTTGTCGGCGAGCCAGCCGGCGTACTGGGCCAGCGCGCCCTGGCCGTCGAGCAGCAGGTTGCGCTTGATCTCGGCGAACTCGCCCCGATAGGTATGCACATAGTCGGTGCGACTGTCCTGGTGGGGCAGTAGGTCGTCCAGAACCCGCCCCAGCTTGTCATGCAGATTGGGCAGGCGTTCCCTGACCTTGGCCTCGGCCTGCTGCAGGCGCTGCGGCGAGGCGCTGCCGACCGCGTCGAAGACCAGTGCCTCGACCTGCTCCAGCGGAATGATGAACTGCTTGAGCGAGTAGGCGACGTAGTCGTCCTTGGTGACCGCCTGCACCCTGAGCAGGTCCTGCTTGAAGCGCGACAGTTGCAGCTGCAGGTTGCGCAGCGTCACCGCAGTGCGCTCGACCCGCGCCAGCACCTGGCGCTGCGCCTCCAGCAGTTCGCGGCTCTGCGCGTCCAGCTGCGGCAGCAACTGCCCCAGCCGCACCAGCTCGGCCTGTTCGGCGCCGTTCCCCAGGGTCAGCATGACGTCCAGGCGGGCGTCGACCCGTTCGGCATGCTGCCCATGCGCGGTGGCGAAGGCCTCGAGTTCCTCGGCGCGTTCGGCGCCGAGGGCATCGGACAGGTTCTGGGTCAGGCCCTGCAGGGCACTGAAGAAGCTCTGGCTGGCCTGCAGCCGCGCGGCGCTGTGGGCGATGCGTTCGCCCGAGCCCTGCAGCTCGCCGATGGCGCTCAGGCTGCTGCCGCCGAGCAGCACCAGCAGCAGGGCCAGCGCCGCGATCAGCAGGTACAGCCGCGGCAGGAAGCCGACCTTGAAGGCGGTCAGCCGGTTTACAAGAGGGGACAACATCGATCTCTCCTGTCGATAGAGACCGGGCCGCCGGGAACGGCGCGGCGGCCCGGCAGACTCAGAAGCCGCCGCTGGTGGTGGCCCCGGCCGTAACCGTCAGGCTATTGTTGCCTCCCGGCTGCCAGGTCTTGACCTGCGCCGGGTCGCTCTCGTTACGGATGATGCATTTCCACTCCAGCTGCTGGCCGGCCGGCAGGGCGATGCTGCCCTTCCAGGTCGGGTAGGCGCTGGTGTCGCTCAGGCGCACGGCGCCGGCCGCGCTCCAGTTGCCCAGCTGGGCGACGTTACCCACCGCATAGACGCTGTCGCCCCACTGAGTCACGCCGTTGTCGCAGCGGAAGTTGACGCTGACCAGCTCGCCCTGATCTTCATCGTCACCCTGGCCGCTGCGCCAGATACGGATCGCGCCGTTGTCGGCGTTGAGCGCCTCGGTGAAGTCGCCGCTGGCCACCTGGCCGGGCGAGTCCAGGTTGGAGTCCAGGGCGATCAGCAATTGCTGCTGGCTGCCGCCGACCGTCGCCACCAGGCCGGAATAACCCGAATGGAACTGGATCGCCGAGGCGGCCTTGACCCCGGCGGCGCGGCGGATCTGGATCAGCTGGCGGATGAAGTCGCCATGGCCCCAGTCGTACATGTGCGGCCAGTACACCACCGGCGTGCCCGGGCTGCTGAGGATGTAGGCGTAGGCCTGCTTCAGCCGCGCGTCCGGCAACGGCCAGTGGTGCTGGCCGCCGTTGGGGCCGGGCGAGTAGCCGGTGTCGTGGTTGTCGACGAAGGTCACCGCCACCTCGCGCCAGCGCGCATCGGGATTGCCGTTCAGACCGTGGCGCCAGTCGGCGATGCCGCCGTTCTGCATGCGCTCCTTGAGGGCGAAGTCGAACACCGTGCACTTGGCCCGATCGGACCAGTCCTTGAGGATCTGCTGCCAGCTGGCGCCGTTGCGCCAGTCCCAGCTCGGGTACTCGCCCGGCGCCTTCCACAGCTCGCCGAGGCAGAAGCCGTTGTCGTGGGCATCGCTCATCCAGCTGGCGACCCGCTCGCCGGCGTAGCCGCGGACGAAGTCGAAGCGAAAGCCCCCGGCGCCATACTGGCTGCGCAGCCTGGCGAACTCGTCGCGGAACATCGCGTAGTTCTGCGGGTGGCCGGTATTGAGGTCGGCGTCGCCGCCCATGAAACGGTCGCCGTCGTCGCAGTCGTTGGCATGGTTGCCCGGGTCATTGCAGTCGTGGCGCCACAGCCCCTGGCCGGCCGGCAGGTTGATCTCCTTGTCCGGGTAGCCGCGGTTCATATGGTTGGGCACCACGTCGTAGATGGGTTTGACCCCGGCCGCATTGAGCGCGCCGGCGGCCTGTCTGAGCAGGCTGTCGCTGCCATAGCGGCCGTTCTTGTTGAAGTCGTGCCAGAAGTAGCCTTCGCCACCGCCCGAGGTGCCGTTGCCGGGGTCGCTCCAGCTGGAGAAGTCGCGCCAGGGCACCGGCATCCAGATCGCACTGAAGCCATCGGCGGCCAGGGTCGGCGCCATGCTGGCCAGGGTCGCGTACCAGTTGCTCGAGGTCCGCACGGTGTTCCAGTGAAAGCCCTGGAGGATGATCTCGTCGCCGCCGTGATAGCGCACGCCGCTGGCGGTCTTGCCCGGCGCGTCGGCCGCCCTGACCAGGTTGCCCCAGGGGTAGGCGAGCGGGGCCATGGCCAGCACCAGGCCGGCCAGTCGCAGGTATCGGTTCATCTTGAAGCTCCGTTCTTGTCATTGTTGTGAGCATCCGACTACGGGGGGCAGCCCCCGGATGGACTGATCGGGCCGCGCGCGGGCGACCCGATCACGGCAGCCTGCCGCGCCTGGCCGCGCCGCCAAACCTCCCCCGCGCACTTTCTGCAGGCGTAGGGCGCAGGCGGAGAAATTCCGCCTGCCAGCCATACCCCCGCCGCTTCGCTACGCCCTGCCGCTCCGCCTCGAAAAAAGCGCCCCGGGGAGGATGTGGTGGCGCCTTGCCTTGCCCGACTCTTGCCCGAAGCGCCACCGGGCCGACTGCCTGCCCTGTCGCGCCCAGTCAGTCCGACACCGAATCCAACAAGAAAGAAGGACCCACGATGAATACCAAGCAACCCGCCCAGCTGCTGCGTCCCAGCGCCCTGTTCGCCGCCATGCTGCTGGCCACCCCGGCCCTGGCACTGGACTTCCATGGCTACATGCGTTCCGGCATCGGTGCCACCGCCGGCGGCGGCGACCAGGCCTGCTTCCAGGCGGCCGGCGCACCGGCCAAGTACCGCCTCGGCAACGAATGCGAAACCTACGCCGAGATCGGTCTCGGCCACGAGGTCTGGAAGGAAGGCGAGCAGAGCTTCTATCTCGACAGCATGATCGCCTACAAGTCGGACCAGGCGAACGACTGGGAAGCCACCGACAGCGAAGGCGGAAGTGCCTTCAACAACGGCACCAGCTCGATCCGCCAGTTCAACGTGCAGGCCAAGAACTTCCTGCCGGCCCTGCCCGGCGCCACCCTGTGGGCCGGCAAGCGCTACTACAAGCGCAACGACGTGCACATCAACGATTACTACTACTGGGACGTCTCCGGCCCCGGCGCCGGTATCGAGGACATCGACCTGGGCTTCGCCAAGGCGCACGTGGCCTGGATGCGCAACAACGATGGCGACTACGTCTACGAAGGCACCGGCACCGGTACCAACGTGGCCAACGACACCCTCGACCTGCGCCTGACCGACATCGACTTCAACACCGACGCCAAGCTGGAGCTCGGCTACGACTATGGCAAGGCCAACCTGAGCGACCTCCAGGAGAAGGACCCCGGCTACACCAACCAGAAGGGTCATCTGGTCACCGTACAGCACATCCAGGGCAACTGGTTCGGCGGCTTCAACAAGCTCGCCCTGCAGTACGGCACCGACGGCATCATCGGCAGCACCGGGCGCAACAGCACCGGCAACAGCGACGGCAAGATGTTCCGTCTGGTCAACCAGGGCGTGGTCGGCCTGACCGACGACATCGAGATGATGTACGTGCAGATCTACGAGGATAAGGACTTCGACAACGACTCGGGGCAGACCTGGACCTCGTTCGGCGTGCGCCCGGTGTACAAGTGGACCAACACCATGAGCACCGCGCTGGAGTTCGGCTACGACCATATCGACCCGCAGGCCAAGGGCGAGAAGTCCCGCGACCTGAAGAAAGTCACCCTGGCCCAGCAGTGGTCGGCCGGCCGCAGCTTCTGGGCACGTCCGCAGATCCGTGTGTTCGCCACCTACGCCATGTGGGACGGCGGCAAGTACAACGCCGCCAGCGAATCCATCGATGCCGGCGACGACAACGGCCTCACCTTTGGCGTCCAGGCTGAAGCCTGGTGGTAAGCAGTCGGGCATCCGTTGCATCCGGCTGCCCGGCAATACCGTAACGCTGCTCCTGTGGTCCTTGCCCCGGTTCTGCAATAGGCCGGGGCCTTTTACCAGGCGTGACATAAAAAGAGGAAATAACCATGCCACCGTTCAAGATCGCCAGCCTCGCGCTGCTCACCGTTCTGTTAACCGGCTGCGCCAGCGAGCCGCTACGCCGCATCGATGCCCTGAGCGCCAGCCCGGCGCCCCTGCAGACCTCCGCCGGCAGCGCCGAACAGGCCCTGGCCGCCGCGTCATCCTGCTGCGCCTCGCTGCGCGAGCTGCCCTACCAGCCGATCCCGGTGAACTTCAGCGGCGAGGTGCGCATCGACACCAGCGCGCCCGCCTTCGCCTTCGACAGCGGCAAGAGTTTTTTCCGCGCCTTCCAGCTGCCGGCCTCCAGCAAGTCGTTCGAGATCCGCCTGTACAGCCAGGCCGGCGACACGGTGCTGGCGCCCAACGCCATGCTGCTCGACAGCCGGTTCCGCGTCACCCGCCTGCTCGGCGCCGAGGATTTCGTCTACGCCCCGGCTTCCGGCTTCAAGGGCGACAGCCTGGACGCGCGCCTGCGCGTCGACCGCCTGTACCCGGACAACCCCGGCAACGAACACTACCTGGTGCTCTACACCAGCGAGGCGCAGATGCGCGGCCAGACCGTCATCGAGCACCCGGCCAAGGCCTTCGCCCGCGCCCTCGGCAACGAGGCGCCGAACATTCCCGACCCGGTGGCCCAGCATGCGCCGGTGGGGGTGATCAAGATGGTGCTGATCGAGGACCAAGTGGCCGGCCAGCAGGCCAACAGCTACGTGCCGCCGTTCAGCATCGGCCGCGAGATGGGCAACCAGCTGCCCAGCGTACCGGCCCCGGCCGTGCTGCCGGAGACCCAGGCCTACTACCGCCAGGGCATCGACGCCGCCCTCGCCGGCAAGGATCTGGAGCGCGCCCTGCGCCTGGCCGACGAAGCGGGCCGGGTCGGCGACGACAGCGCCAAGGCCTACCTGCTCGAACGTATCCAGATCCGCTGAAACGATCGCCCCGGGGTGACCTAGCCGGCGCCACCGCCGCAGCCGTAGGAGCCCCGCCCCGGGGGAAGCTGTGCTGGCTCCGGGTTGCCGTCCCGCGCATTCGCCGCGGGGCGCGGCTCCTACAGAGGCGGGCAGGCTTGACGACTGACCGCCCAACCAGAGGTCGATATGAGAACAACAATAAGGCTCGCGACACTGATTCTGCTGTGCACCGCCCCCTGGCCAGCCCTGGCCTTCGAGAAGAACGTGCTGACCGTCTGGATCGGCCAGGACAAGGGCTTCAACGCCCTCGCCGAGATCGGCCAGCGCTTCACCGCCGACAGCGGCATGCCGGTCAGGGTCGCCACCCCGGACGACCTCGCCGTCCAGTACGACAAGTTCGCCGCCACCACCAAGGGCCCGGATATCGTCATCTTCGCCCATGATCGCTTCGGCTCGTGGATCAACAACGGCCTGCTCGAGCCGCTCCAGCCCAGCGCAGAGGCCCTGCAGCGCGCCCCCGGCTTCGCCTGGGAAGCGCTGACCGTGGGTACCCAGCGTTTCGGCTATCCCCTGGCCACCGAGGTGGTCAGCCTGCTCTACAACCGCGAGTTGGTTGCCAGCGCGCCGCGCAGCCTCGCCGAGGTCACCGCACTGGACCGGCGCCTGCGCACGCAGGGCAAGCGCGCCATCGCCTGGGACTACAACAACCTGTACTTCTCCTGGCCGATCATCGCCGGTGCCGGCGGCTACAGCCTGCACAAGCAGAGCGGCATCTACGACCTGGCCGATGTCGGCGTCGCCACCCCTGGCGCCATCACCGGCATGCAAGCGCTCAAGCAACTGCTCGACGACGGCGTGCTGGAACCCGGCGACGATTACGCCAGCGCCCTGGACGGCTTCAAGCAGGGCCGCATCGCCATGATCGTCAACGGCCCCTGGGTGTGGAACGAGCTGCGCGACGCCGGACTCGACTTCGCCATCGACTATGTACCGGGCATCGACGACGCGCGCCGGGGCAGGCCCTTCGTCGGCATCCTCGCCGCCGCGATCAACGCCAACAGCCCGCACAAGACGCAGGCACAGCGCTTTGTCGAGAACTACCTGAGCAGCGCCGAGGGCCTGCACAGCCTCAACGCCGACAAACCGCTGGGCGCGGTGGCCAACCACGAGGTCATGGCCGCGCTGCGCCACGACCCGCTGATCGAACACACCTACGAGTCCGCCGCCAGCGGCGAGATCATGCCGGACATCCCGGAGATGAAGCGCTTCTGGGCTCTGTTCAACTCTCGTCTGGGCGCCATGTTCAAGGGCGAGAAGCCGATCGCCGCCACCCTGGAAGAGATCGCCCAACGCCTGCGCGCCGCCGGCGAGGTGCAGGCCTGGCGCCGTCGCCACTACCCGACTGCCGACTCCGCGGCGGGGCCATCCTGAGCGACCCCACTCTCCAATCCCCTCCAGGGAAATTCGGGCGGCCTCGGCCGCTCTTTTTTTTGGCGATCCCGGGCCGGGTTCAAGGCTGCCGGCTCTGCTGGTGCGTATGGCACAGCCTGCGCTCGTGCGCCGCAATCGCGCTCTATTAGCGGCTGAGCAATGCCTGCGGCTGCCTCCCCAGACGCGCCGGTATGGTGTCACTCGTTGCATCTTCTCTTTCGAATATTCCGGCTTGTCTACCTTCGGCACGGCTGATCCAGCCCACGCCGATTGCGGGGGATATCGGCGGGTTTCAAATATACGGATACCCGCATATGCCATGGCCCGACATTCAACCCGCGGACGCCGTCATGGCCGAACTGCTGACCCCCACCACCGTCTTCAAGTGCCTGGCCGACGACACCCGGGTGCGCCTGATGCTGCTGATCGCCCGCGAGGAGGAGCTGTGCGTCTGCGAACTGACCTGCGCCCTCGGCGAGAACCAGCCCAAGGTCTCGCGCCACCTGGCGCAGTTGCGCAGCGGCGGCCTGCTGGCCGACCGCCGCCAGGGCCAGTGGGTCTACTACCGCCTGCACCCGCACCTGCCGGACTGGGTGATCGCCGTGCTCGACGCCACGCTGGCGGCCAACAGCCACTGGCTGAACCCGGACAGCAAGCGCCTGGCCGCCATGGGCGAGCGCCCGCAACGCAGCGCCGCCTGCTGCTGAATTTCCCACCTGCTGAACGAGGCCAAGGCCATGAGCATCAAAGTCGGTATCAACGGATTCGGCCGCATCGGCCGCCTGGCCCTGCGCGCCGCCTGGGACTGGCCGCAGCTGCAGTTCGTACGGATCAACGACCCGGCCGGCGACGCCGCCAGCCACGCCCACCTGCTGAATTTCGACTCGGTGCACGGCCGCTGGCAGCACGAGGCGGGCAGCGACGGCGACTGCGTAGTGGTGGGCGGCCAGCGCATCCAGGTGACGGCCAACAAGGCCATCGCCGACACCGGCTGGAGCGACTGCGACCTGGTGCTCGAGGCCAGCGGCAAGATGAAGACGGTCGAGGTGCTGCAGGCTTATCTGGACCAGGGCGTGAAGCGCGTGGTGGTCTGCGCGCCGGTCAAGCAGGCCGGCGCGCTGAACGTGGTGATGGGGGTCAACCAGCAGCTGTTCGACCCGGCGCGGCACCGCATCGTCACCGCCGCCTCCTGCACCACCAACTGCCTGGCGCCGGTGGTCAAGGTGATCCACGAGGCACTGGGCATCCGTCACGGCTCGATCACCACCATCCACGACCTGACCAATACCCAGAGCATCCTCGACCAACCGCACAAGGACCTGCGCCGGGCGCGCGCCTCCGGCATGAGCCTGATCCCGACCACCACCGGCTCGGCCACGGCGATCGCCGAGATCTTCCCCGAGCTGCGCGGCAAGCTCAACGGCCACGCCGTGCGCGTGCCGCTGGCCAACGCCTCGCTGACCGACTGCGTGTTCGAGGTCGAGCGCGCGACCACGGCCGAGGAGGTCAACGCCCTGCTCAAGGCCGCCGCCGAGGGGCCGCTCAAGGGCATCCTGGGTTACGAGGAACGCCCGCTGGTGTCCATCGACTACCGCAGCGACCCGCGCTCCTCCATCGTCGATGCGCTGTCGACCCTGGTGGTGGCCGGCACCCAGGTGAAGATCTACGCCTGGTACGACAACGAATGGGGCTACGCCAACCGCGCGGTGGAGCTGGCGCGGATGGTCGGGATGGCCAGCCTATCGTAGGGTGTCGCGGGGCCGCCTAGGCCGTGCGCACCAACCGCCGCACCTTTGTGGGAGGGGCTTTAGCCGCGAACGGTGTAATCCCAGTCGCGGCTAAAGCCCCTCCCACTGATCGCACCTGCTGCCAGATAAGCTCCCAAGAAGAATCGATATGCTCGCCTTATCCCGCCTGGCCCCCGAAGTGCGCCAGTACCTGCTGGTCACCGGCAACTACTGGGCCTTCACCCTCACCGACGGCGCGCTGCGCATGCTGGTGGTGCTGCATTTCCACAGCTTGGGCTACACGCCGCTGCAGATCGCCGCGCTGTTTCTGTTCTACGAGATCTTCGGCGTGGTCACCAACCTGGTGGGCGGCTGGCTGGGCGCGCGCATCGGCCTGAACCGCACCATGAACCTGGGCCTGGCGCTGCAGGTGCTGGCCCTGCTGATGCTCAGCGTGCCGGCGGCTATGCTCACGGTACCCTGGGTGATGGGCGCGCAGGCGCTGTCGGGCATCGCCAAGGATCTCAACAAGATGAGCGCCAAGAGCTCGATCAAGCTCTTGGTGCCCGGCGACCGGCAGGCCACCCTGTACGCCTGGGTCGCGCGCCTGACCGGCTCGAAGAACGCGCTCAAGGGCGTCGGTTTCTTTCTCGGCGGCGCCCTGCTCAGCCTGCTCGGCTTCGCCGGCGCGGTGCTGGCCATGGCCCTGGCGCTCGGCGCAATCTGGCTGGCCAGCCTGGCGCTGCTGAAGAAGGACCTGGGCAAGGCCAAGGCCAAACCCAAGTTCCGCGACCTGCTGTCCAAGAGCCGGGCGATCAATATCCTCTCGGCCGCCCGCCTGTTTCTGTTCGGCGCGCGCGACCTGTGGTTCGTGGTGGCCCTGCCGGTGTACCTGGCCACTGTGTTCGGCTGGGACTTCTGGTGGGTCGGCGGCTTCCTCGCCGTCTGGATCATCGGCTATGGCATCGTCCAGAGCCTGGCCCCGGCGATCACCGGCATGCGCAGCGGCCAGGTGCCGGACGGCCGCGCCGCTTTCGTCTGGGCCGCGCTACTGGCCGGCCTGCCGGCGGCCATCGCCCTCGGCCTGGGCAGCGCACTACCGGCGCAGGCGGTGCTGATCGGCGGCCTGCTGGCGTTCGGCGTGCTGTTCGCGGTCAACTCCTCGCTGCACAGCTACCTAATCGTCAGCTACGCCCAGGAAGACGGCGTGTCGCTGGACGTCGGCTTCTACTACATGTCCAACGCCCTCGGCCGATTGCTCGGCACCCTGCTCTCCGGCTGGGTGTTCCAGAGCTGGGGCCTGGCGGCCTGCCTGTGGCTGTCGAGCGCCTTCGTGCTGGCCGCCGCGCTGATCTCGCTGGGGCTGCCGCGGCATCGCGCCTAGCCGCTCAGGGCGCGCGCATGCCGCGCGCCGCCTCGCTGAGATGGAACCAGGTCGGCGCATCCAGTTGCAGTTCGGCGCCGGCCAGGGCCTCGTCGATGCGCGTCTCGCGCAGGCTGCCGAGAATCGGCAGCGGCTGACCCGGCAAACGGCGCAGCCAGGCCAGGGCGACCTGAGTCGGGGTGGCCTGCAGCGCCGCGGCCACCTCGTCCAGCGCCTGCTGCAGGGCCGCCGCGAACTGCCCGCCGGCCAGCGGCGACCAGGCCAGCACCTGCAGGCCGTCGGCCTGCAGCGCCTGCAGACGGCCATCCCAGGCCGCCTGTTGAGCATTCAACGACAGCTCGATCTGATTGCAGCGCAGTGGCAGCTCGCGGCCGAGCACCTGCCAGTGCAGCGGCTCGGCATTGGACAGGCCGAGCCAGCCGACCTTGCCGGCCGCGACCAGCGCCTGCAGCGCCCGCGTCACCTCGTCCAGCTGCAGCAGCGGATCGGGCCGATGCAGCAGGAAGCCGTCCAGCCGCTCGACGCCCAGGCGCTGCAGCGAGGCCTCCACCGCCCGGGTCAGGTAGCGGGCGCTGCTGTCGTAGTGCTTGACCCGCCAGCGCGAGACGTCCTGCGCCGCCGGCACTATGTCGGCCTTGCTGATCAGCTGCAGGCGCTGGCGCAGCGCCGGACGCAGGCGCAGGGCGGCGCCGAAGCGCGCCTCGCACTCGCCCAGGCCGTAGATATCGGCGTGATCGAAACCGTTCAGCCCGCGCTCCACGCAGCGCTCGACAAAACCGAGCAGCGCCTGCGGCGCGGCCAGCTCGGGATAGTCGAGCAGGCGCATCATGCCCAGCAGCAGCGGCTGGCGGAGCGGAAAGCTAGTCATGGGAGGAGTCCAAGTAATTGGTGGTGCGCACAGCGCACCCTACGGATTTGCCGCCATCCCGTAGGGTGCGCCGTGCGCACCAACAGAGCCGGCGGACGGCGCATGAAATCGACCATTGCCGGTCGAGTCCGCGCTGCGGCCCTATCAATCCAGCAGCTGCAAGGCCTCGGCGCTGCACTGCCGGATACGCGCCCAGTCGCCCTGCTCGACCCATTCGCGCTGGAACATCCAGGTGCCGCCGACGCACATCACGTTGGGCTGGGCCATGTAGCGCTGCAGGTTGTCCGGGGTGATGCCGCCGGTGGGGCAGAAACGCACGCCGCCGAACGGGCCGGCCAGCGCCTTGAGCGCGGCGACGCCGCCGCAGACCTCGGCCGGGAACAGCTTGAAGCGGCGGTAGCCGAGGGCGTAGCCGATCATCAGCTCGGAGGCGCTGCTCACCCCCGGTAGCAGCGGCACCGGGCTGTCCAGGGCGGCCAGCAGCAGCTCGCGGGTGCTGCCCGGGGTGACGATGAACTGCGCCCCCGCAGCGACGGCGGCGGCCAGCATCTGCTCGTCGAGCACGGTGCCGGCGCCGACGCACAGCTCGGGACGCTCGGCACGCAGGCGACGGATCGCCTCCAGGCCATGCTCGGAACGCAGGGTCACCTCCAGCACGCGCAGGCCGCCGGCGGCCAGGGCGTCGGCCAGCGGCAGGATGTCCGCCTCGCGGGCGATGGTGATCACCGGCATGATCCGCGCCTGGGCGCAGATGCGGTCGATCTCGGCGATTTTGTCGGCCATGCGCGCGCGCTGGCCTTGGTCGAGGCTGGTCATGTCAGGGGCACCAATGGATTTCAAGAGGAGAATTGAGGAAGGCGCGGATCGGCAGTTGGGCGATGTCGCCGGGCATCAGCGCCGTAGTCAGGACGTTCAATTTCGCCTGGCCCTGGATCGCCAGCAGCGGCAAACGCGCGCTCGCCAGCAGCGGCAGGGTCAGGGTCAGGCGCTGCGCCGGCTGGCTCGGCGCCTGCATCGGCAGCACCCGGCGCGGGCAGTCGGCGCGCAGCGCCTGGTCGAGATTGGGACTGTCCGGGAACAGCGAGGCGGTGTGGCCGTCGTCGCCCATGCCGAGCACCAGCACGTCGATCGGCGGCAATTCGGCAAAGGCCGCATCGGCCAGCTCCGCCGCCTGCTCCAGGCTGCCGGCAACCCGGTACAGGCCGAGGAACTTCGCCTCGGAGGCCGCGCCACGCAGCAGATGACGACGCGCCAGCGCCTCGTTGCTGCTGGCGTGGTTGACCGGCACCCAGCGCTCGTCGGCCAGGCTCACCAGCACCTGCGCCCAGGGCAGCGCCTGCTGCGCCAGGGCCTCGAAGAAGGCCACCGGGCTGCGCCCGCCGGACACCACCAGGGTGGCGCTGCCGCGGTTGTCGATGGCCTGGCGCAGGGCGTCGGCCACGCGCAGGGCCAGGGCGTCGGCCAGTTGCTCGGCCGCGGCGTGGCTGCGGGCAAGCACGCCCGGCGGCAGGTCGAGATCAGAGATCGCCATACCAGCTCCTCCCGTCGCGAGTGATCAACGCCACCGAGGCCATCGGGCCCCAGCTACCGGCGGTATAGGGTTTCGGCGCCTCGCCGAGCTGCTTCCAGCCGGCGATCAGCTGGTCGCACCACTGCCAGGCGTATTCGATTTCGTCCTTGCGCACGAACAGGTTCTGGTTGCCGCGCATCACTTCCAGCAGCAGACGTTCGTAGGCATCGGGAATCCGCGCGCTGCGGTAGGTATCGGAGAAGCTCAGCTGCAGCGGGCCGCTGCGCAGCTGCATGCCCTTATCCAGGCCCTGATCCTTGGTCAGCACCTGCAGGGCGATGCCCTCGTCCGGCTGCAGGCGGATGATCAGCTTGTTGCCGATCAGCTGGCGCTGCTCAGGGGCGAAGATGTAGTGCGGCGGCGCCTTGAAGTGGATGACGATCTGCGACAGCTTCTGCGGCATGCGCTTGCCGGTGCGCAGGTAGAAGGGCACGCCGGCCCAGCGCCAGTTGCGGATGTCGGCACGCAGGGCGACGAAGGTTTCGGTGTCGCTCTGGGTATTGGAGTTCTCTTCCTCCAGATAGCCCGGTACCGGCCGTCCATCGCTGCTGCCAGCGACGTACTGGCCACGCACCACGCGCTGGCCGAGCTGCTCGACGCTGATCGGTTCCAGCGCCTTGAGCACCTTGACCTTCTCATCGCGAATGCTGTCGGCGGACAGGTCGCTGGGCGGGTCCATGGCGATCAGGCAAAGCAGCTGCAGCAGGTGGTTCTGGATCATGTCGCGCAGTTGCCCGGCCTGATCGAAGTAGCCCCAGCGCCCCTCGATGCCGACCTTCTCGGCCACGGTGATTTCCACGTGGGAGATGTGGTTCTGGTTCCACTGGGTTTCGAGCAGGCTGTTGGCAAAACGCAGGGCAATCAGGTTCTGCACCGTCTCCTTGCCCAGGTAATGGTCGATGCGATAGACGCGGTTCTCCGGGAACACCTGGGCCACGGCATCGTTGACCGCCCGCGAGGATGCCAGATCGTGGCCGATCGGTTTCTCCAGCACCACCCGCGTGCCCTCGGCCAGCCCGACGGCGGCCAGGTTGGCGCAGATGCCGCCATACACCGATGCCGGGGTGGCGAAGTAGGCGACCAGCTGGTCCTGTGCGCCGGCCAGCTCGGCCAGGGCCAGGTAGTCCTCGGCCTGAAGAAAATCCATGGTCAGGTAGTGCAGGCGCGCCTGGAAACGCGCCAGCGCGCCCTCCTCCAGCTCCTTGGCCGGCACGTGCAGGCGCAGCGCCTGCTCGATGGCGGCCAGGTGGCGCTGCGGCTCACCGGCTTCGCGGGCCAGGGCGAGGATGCGGGTGTCGTCGTGCAGCAAACCGGCGCGATCGAGCTGGTAAAGCGCAGGAAACAGCTTGCGCAGAGCCAGATCGCCGAGGGCGCCGAACAGGGCAAAGGTGCAGGATTCAAGCTTTATCGCGGCCATGATGTTCGTTCTTTTATCAAGATGCACTAGAAATACCGGGTAGAAGCGGTTTTATCAAGATAAATGTTGTAATAACAACAACATTTATCCATTATCCGGATAAGCAGTGGTGGCCATCGGGCGTCATCAGTAGGATAGGCCGGCCGTTTGGCTAGCCATTGCCCTGCTGCCAAGCCCGTTCAACCGCCTGTTAGGAGCTCCCTATGGATCGCGTGCGCAACCTGCTGGAACAAATCCAGAGCCGCCTGGACGATCTGAACAAGGCCGAACGCAAGGTCGCCGAAGTGATCCTGCATGATCCGCAGCAGGCCACGCGCTTCAGCATCGCCGCGCTAGCCCAGGCCGCCGCCGTCAGTGAGCCGACGGTCAACCGTTTCTGCCGCTCGTTCGGCGCCAACGGCTACCCGGAACTGAAGATGCAACTGGCACAGAGCCTGGCCAGCGGCGCCGCCTACGTCAGCCGCGCGGTATCGGCGGACGACGGCCCCGAGGCCTACACCCGCAAGATCTTCGGCAGCACCATCGCCTCGCTGGACAGCGCCTGCCAGAGCCTCGACCCGCAGCACGTCAGCCGCGCGGTCGACCTGCTGATCCAGGCGCGGCAGATCCATTTCTTCGGCCTCGGCGCCTCGGCCTCGGTGGCGCTCGACGCGCAGCACAAGTTCTTTCGCTTCAACCTGGCAGTGTCGGCGCATTCCGACGTACTGATGCAGCGCATGATCGCCTCGGTAGCGCATACCGGCGACCTGTTCGTGATCATTTCCTACACCGGGCGCACCCGCGAGCTGGTGGAAGTGGCACGCCTGGCACGTGAGAACGGCGCCTCGGTGCTCGGCCTCACCGCTGCCGGCTCGCCGCTGGCCAGGGCCAGCACCCTGAGCCTGGACATTCCACTGCCGGAAGACACCGACATCTACATGCCGATGACCTCGCGCATCATCCAGCTCACCGTGCTCGACGTACTCGCCACCGGCGTTACCCTGCGCCGTGGCGTGGACTTCCAGCCGCACCTGCGCAGGATCAAGGAGAGCCTCGGCGCCAGCCGTTATCCGGCGGATGAAGAGCCGCTCTAGGGCTTTTGTAGGAGCCAGCTTGCTGGCGATCGGTTCTATCGACATTCCTTGGAAAAGCATCGCCGGCAAGCCGGCTCCTACAGTTCTGGTGCGCTGGACGCTTCTGGTAGGCTTGCCGGCTTTTCCGAACCTGCCAGGAAATCCGCCATGCAAGCACTGATCGCCCTCAGCCGTTTTATCGGCAACACCTTCGCCGTCTGGGTGTTGCTGTTCGCCGTCATGGCCTTCTTCCAACCCAGCTGGTTCCTGCCACTGACCGCCTGGATCGTCCCGCTGCTCGGGCTGATCATGTTCGGCATGGGCCTGACCCTCAAAGGCGCGGACTTCCAGGAAGTCGCCCGCCGCCCGCTGGCCGTGCTGCTTGGCGTGCTGGCTCAGTTCATCATCATGCCCGGCACCGCCTGGCTGTTGTGCCAGGCATTCGCCCTGCCGCCGGAAATCGCCGTGGGCGTGATTCTGGTGGGCTGCTGCCCAGGCGGTACCGCCTCCAACGTGATCACCTGGTTCGCCCGTGGCGACCTGGCGCTGTCAGTCTCGATCACCGCCGTCACCACCCTGCTCGCCCCCATCGTCACCCCGGCGCTGATCTGGATGCTGGCCTCGGAATGGCTGCCAGTATCGTTCAGCGCCATGTTCATCTCCATCCTCAAGATGGTGCTGCTGCCCATCGCCCTGGGTCTGATCGCCCAGCGCCTGCTCGGCGAACGAGTTAAGACCGCGGTCGAGGTGCTGCCGCTGATTTCCGTGGTGAGCATCGTCGCCATCGTCGCTGCGGTCGTCGCCGCCAGCCAGGGCAAGATCGCCGAATCCGGCCTGCTGATCATGGCCGTGGTGATCCTGCACAACGGCATCGGCCTGGGCCTGGGTTACCTGGCCGGGCGCCTGTTCGGCATGTCGCTGGCGCAGCGCAAGACGCTGTCGATCGAAGTCGGCATGCAGAACTCCGGCCTCGGCGCCGCCCTGGCCAGCGCACACTTCAGCCCGCTGGCCGCCGTGCCCAGCGCCTTGTTCAGCGTCTGGCACAACCTGTCCGGCCCGCTACTGGCGACCATTTATCGTCGAATGAGTCAGGATTCAGAGAAAAGTTCCAGCTGAATCAACAAGTTCCGCTGATCTGGGGCGCCTTGCCCCGAGCTCGTCAATGTGCACAATAACGGTGCATGCGAGGACGACCTCCACTCCCTGAGCTCGGGGTGGCTCAACCGGGGACGGCCCCTTCAACCTCTGGAGGTGACCATGTCCTGGATCATTCTGTTTCTCGCCGGCCTGTTCGAGGTCGGCTGGGCCATCGGCCTGAAGTACACCGAAGGCTTCACCCGCCCCCTGCCAACGCTGCTGACCGTCTGCGCCATGCTGGTCAGCCTGGGCCTGCTCGGCCTGGCCATGAAGGAATTGCCGCTGGGCACCGCCTACGCCATCTGGACCGGCGTAGGCGCCGTGGGCACGGTGATCGCCGGCATCATACTGTTCGGTGAATCCATGGCGCTGCTGCGCCTGATCAGCGTCGCGCTGATCGTCTGCGGGCTGATCGGGCTCAAGTTGAGCCACTGAGAAAGCCAGAATCCAGCTTGGTGGGAGGCGCTTCAGCGGCGAATCGCGACTGCAACTGCAGGGATGCAGGAGGTAGAGCGAAGCAGGATGCCCGAGCCGAAAGCCCCTCCCACACGACCGTTCGCTATCGCCAGCCGCCGCGCAACTCAGCCACCTGCGCCTGCAGCACGTCTCGCTTGGCTTGCTCCGGGGCTACCGGCGCACCGGCCACCAGGCACACCCGCGACCAGAAACGCTTGAACAGCCCCTTGTGCGGATCGCGGCTGAAGAAACTGCCCCACAGGCCCTGCAGCGCCATGGGGATCACCGGCACCGGGTTCTCCTCGAGAATGCGCTCGACCCCGGCCTTGAACTCGTTGATCTCACCATCGCCGGTCAGCTTGCCCTCGGGGAAGATGCATACCAGCTCGCCGTTGCGCAGGTACTCGGCGATCTTCTTGAACGCCGCGTCGTAGATCAGCAGGTCCTCGTTGCGCCCTGCGATCGGCACGGTGCCAGCAGTGCGGAAGACGAAGTTGAGTACCGGCAGATCGTAGATCTTGTAGTACATGACGAAGCGCACCGGCCGCCGCACCGCGCCGCCGATCAGCAGCGCATCGACGAAGGACACGTGGTTGCACACCAGCACCGCCTCGCCCTCGTCGGGAATGGCATCGAGCCCCTTGTGCTCGACCCGGTACATCGAATGCCCCAGCAGCCAGATGAGAAAGCGCATGCTGAATTCGGGGACGATCTTGAAGATGTAGCTGTTGACCGCCACGTTCATCAGCGAGATGGCCAGGAACAGCTGCGGAATCGACAGCCCGGCGACGCTGAGAAAGAGAATCGCGACGATGGCCGAGGCGACCATGAACAGCGCGTTGAGGATGTTGTTGGCGGCAATCACCCGTGCCCGCTCGTGCTCGGCGGTGCGCGACTGGATCAGTGCATACAGCGGCACGATATAGAAGCCACCGAACAGACCGATGCCGAGAATGCAGCCGAGAATCCACCAGGCCTGGCCATGGCCCAGCAGCGCCAGCCAGTCATGCGGCGCAGCGCCCTGTGGGAAACCGCCGGAGAACCACCACAGCAGCATGCCGAACAGGGTCAGGCCGATGGAGCCGAACGGCACCAGGCCGATCTCCACCTTGTGTCCGCTCATGCGCTCGCAGAGCATCGAACCCAGGCCGATCCCCAGCGAGAACACGGTGAGAATCAGCGTCACCACGCTCTCGTCGCCATGCAGCCATTCCTTGGCATAGGCCGGAATCTGCGTCAGGTAGATAGCGCCGAGAAACCAGAACCAGGAGTTGCCCACCAGCGAGCGCGACACCGCCGGACACTGGCCCAGGCCGAGCTTCATGATCACCCAGGACTGGCGGAAGATGTTCCAGTCCAGCGGCAACTCAGGCATCGCCGCCGACGCCCTGGGAATACCCAGGCTGGCCAGGTAGCCAAGCAGCGCCACAGCCACCACCGAACCGGCGACGATGGGTGCATAACTGCTGCTGGCCATCATGATCCCGGCGCCGATGGTGCCAGCCAGAATCGCCAGAAAGGTGCCCATTTCCACCAGGGCGTTGCCGCCCACCAGCTCCTGCTCCCTGAGGTGCTGCGGCAGAATCGAATACTTCACCGGGCCGAACAGCGCCGACTGCGTGCCCATGGCGAACAACACGACAAGCATCAGCGGCAGGTTGTCCAGCAGCACCCCGACGGCACCGGCGAGCATGATCAGGATCTCGGCGAACTTGATCTTACGAATCAGCGAGTCCTTGGCGAATTTCTCACCGAACTGGCCACCGAGGGCGGAGAACAGAAAGAACGGCAGGATGAACAGCAAGGCGCAGAGGTTGACCAGCAGATCGCGGTCGGCGCCAGTGTTGAGCTTGAAGAGGATGGCGAGAATCAGCGACTGCTTGAAGATGTTGTCGTTGAAGGCGCCGAGCAATTGCGTCAGAAAAAACGGCAAGAATCGCTTCTTGCCGAGCAAGGCGAATTGCGATTGTTGGGTCATCGTCCATGGTCCTCGCGGGAGTCGGTTTTTGCCCGCACAGGCATTTGACTGTAAATCCCCCCACGAAAGCCACAGGGCAAATGCGAACGCCTTGGCGATTACACGAAGGGCTGCGAGCGTCGCGCAGGGTGCGCCGGATGCCGCCGCGTCCTCGGCGTAACGCGTTGCCAAACAAAGGCTGCAGCAGGAGCCGACGACGCCTCAGGCGCCGACCGCTCACCAGGCCCATAGCCACAGCAGCCAATAAAAGACGAAAAAAAACGGCAGCCCAATCGGGCTACCGTTCTCGAACTCGGAGAAAACGTCAGCACTCTCGCGCTGACTACAACCTCACCTGCACTCCCTGGGGAATGCAGGCGAAGTCTGGCAAAAGCCAGAACCAGCGTCCGTTTAGCTTTGTTACCTGCCTGCAAAGAAATGTAAACGATGGATGACTGCACAGTCCGCCGCGCGGCACAATCTCGCTCATGAATGCCTATCACCCCGCCTGCTGCAGCCCTCTGGATACGCACAATCCGCTGCCAAACGCGCCTGCCGGCGCGCAGTTGATCAGCACCCGTTTCACCCCCGACCTGCTCGCCGACGAGGATTTCACGCGCTGCGATATCGCCCCGGTGCGCGGCGTGGCCAAGCGTCAGGCCGAATACCTGGCCGGACGCCTGTGTGCCCGCGAGGCCCTGCGCCGCGTGACCGGCCAACCCGGCGTGCCGGCCGTCGGTGAAGGCCGCGCGCCGCAGTGGCCGCTCGGCGTGGTCGGCTCCATCACCCACGGCGACAACTGGGCAGCGGCGCTGGTCGCCCAGCGTGAGCAATGGCGCGCCCTGGGCCTGGACGTCGAGCGCCTGCTACCGGCCGAACGCGCCCAACGCCTGCAGGGCGAAATCCTCACCCCCGCCGAGCTGCAACGCCTGCAAGACCTCGACGAAAACGCCCGCGCCCTGCGCATCAGCCTGAGCTTCTCGCTCAAGGAAAGCCTGCTCAAGGCGCTCTATCCGCTGACCCTGACACGCTTCTATTTCCATGATGCCGAACTGCTGGACATCGACCAGGACAGCGTGCGCCTGCGCCTGCTGATCGACCTGCACCCGGACTGGCGAACGGGCACCGAGCTGGATGGCCAATTCGCGCTGTTCGATAACAAGGTGCTGAGCCTGGTGGCCGTGGCGGCATGACCACGCGCCCCGCGATACGTGGATAACTCGGTGCGCGCAGCGCCCCCTACAAAGCAGGCGGCGGTCGCGGCGTAGCCCGGATGAAATCCGCGAACAGGTCGCCGGCCAGCCCCGGATTGCATCCGGGCTACAGAGCGGGCAAAAATCCGGTGCGCACGGTGCACCATACGGATCGCGGGCGTGCGCCATGCGCACCGGGTCCAACACGCAATAGCGCCCTACTCTCCCTGCTGTCGCGGCCACACCAGGCTGAAACGCGCACCACCCAGGCTGTCGCTGCGGCTGATCTGCGCCCGTCCGCCATGCCAGTAAATGATGCGGCGCACGATGGACAGTCCCAGACCATGCCCACCAGAGGCCCGCGTACGGCTGTCATCAAGGCGCAGGAAGGGGCTGAACAGACGCTCCCAGGCCTCCTCCGGCACGCCAGGCCCATCATCTTCGACATCGATACGGCAGCGCTTGTAGCCCACCTCGCAACTGATCAGCACCTTGCCTTCGGCGTAGCGCATGGCGTTGCTCACCAGATTCTGTAACGCGCGGTGCAGGTAGCGCGGCTCGGCCTCGACCCAGCAGGCGCCATCCCCCTGCACACTGAGCACCGCGCCACATTCCACGCGCACCTTGTTGCTCAGCGGCGCCAGCTCGTCGATCACCTGATCGATCAGCGCCTTGAGTTCCACCTGCTGGAAGTTCAGCGCCGGCGAACCCTGCTCCAGGCGCGCGTAGGTCAGCATCTCGTCGACCAACTTGTCGAGATCCTGAATATCGCTATCCATGCCGTCCATGTACTTGCGCCGGGCACTTTCGTTCGGCGCGTCGGCAATCATCTCCAGGCCGAAACGCAGGCGCGCCACCGGCGTGCGCAGTTCATGGGACACCGCACGCACCAGCTCGCGCTGCGTGCTCAGGGACGTCTGCAGATGCTCGGCCATGGCATTGAAGCTGCTGGCCAGGCGCCCGACCGAATCCGCGCCGCGCGTCGGCACGCGGGCATCCAGGCGACCGCTGGCGATATGCGTGGCCGCGCTTTCCAGGGCACGCAGGCGCTGCTCCAGCGAGCGCACCAGCAGGTAGACGATCAGGCCGATCAGGCTCAGACCCAGCGCACCGATCAGCACCAGCAGTTGCGGCGGATAGGGGTTCATCTGGTACAGCGGGCCGATTTCCAGCACCCAGGGCGTATCGACGATGCCGGAGAACACGTAGATGGAGTCGCCACCCTTGCCCAGCGCCATCACCGTATCGCCCTCGTCGATGCGGCGACGCTGGTCGAGGTCGAGGGTGGCGTCTTCCAGCCGCACCAGTTGCAGATTGAAGCCGAACTGCTTGGCTGCCTTCAATTCTGCCAGACGCTGCGGCTGCTCATGCACCGGGTAGCGCACCAGCTCATCGATCAGCAGGTAGTTGGTCGCCCGCGCCAACTGCTCGCTGATCTGCTGAATCTCGCCCGTCAGCAGCAGCGGCTGCTTGTCATCGAGCAGGCCATAGACCTTGGCCGAATGCGGGCCAGTCTGCCGCACCAGCACATGACCGCGCTGCAGGCGGTTGCGCTCGCTACTGTCCAGCGGCACGGCGCTCAGCGCCTGCAACTCCAGCGGAATGCCGAGCAGACGCGACCACACCACCAGGGCACGCTTGCGCTCCACCTCGGTCATTGGCAGCAGGTTGTCGGCCATCAGGCGGAAGGTCCCGCGCGCCAGGCCTTCGCGGTATTGATCACCGCGCACCTCGTTGACCAGGTGCAAGGTACCGACGCCCAGCAACGCCACCAGCACCAGCGCGGCGAGCATGCCGCCATAGATACGCAGGAAGATCGAGTTCATGGCCGCCGCATCAACCGCCCAGGCTCGGCGCTGCATCACCCGCCGGCAAGGCTTCGGCGGCTTCGGCGACGAACAGATAGCCCTTGCTGCGCACCGTCTTGATCAGCCGTGGATGCATCGGGTCATCACCGATCTTCGGACGGATACGCGAGATGCGCACGTCGATGGAACGGTCCTGACCGTCATACTCGATACCGCGCAAGGCATTGAAGATTTCCTCGCGCGAGAGGATGCGCCCGGCGTTGGCTGCCAGCAGCCACAGCAGGTCGAACTCGGCACTGGTCAGCTCGATGCCCTGCTCACCCAGCCAGGCCTCACGCATGGCGCTGTCGATGACCAGCGGGCCAAATTGCAAGCGACGCGGCTGACCTTCATCACGCTCGCTGTCGCTGCCCTCACGGCGGCGCAACAATGCACGAATACGCGCCAGCAGCACACGCGGGCGCACCGGCTTGCACACGTAGTCATCAGCGCCCATCTCCAGCCCCAGCACCTGGTCCATGTCTTCGGTACGCGCGGTGAGCATGAGAATCGGCCCCTTGTAACCGCTGCGCACCTTGCGGCAAATGCTCAGGCCATCCTCGCCCGGCAGCATCAGGTCGAGTATCACCAGATCCGGCTGCTCGGCGAGAATCCGCGCCGCCGCACGGGCACCGTCGGCCTCGATGGCCACACGCAGGCCATTGCCTTCAAGATACTCGCGGGTCAACTGCGCCAGGCGCTGGTCATCCTCGACGATCAGAATCTGCCACGCTTCTTGTTCCACACCCTCTCCCCTTTGCATACCGGCAAGCGCCGCAAACACGGCCGTCATTCTAGGGGGCACAGGCGCTTGGCGCGAGCAGCAAACCCGTAGCTGCAGCGCACCCGCGGGTCAAGCACAGCACATGCCAAAAGCACTATATATAGTGGTAGTCTGTGCACCGCCAAACAGCTTCGCCAACTCGCGGAAATCCTTCCTCCAGGGGCGACGAACGGTCATTAGCAGCCAGAGCCAGAGACCATGCGGGCTACACCGTTCACACCCACAAGACGCCCACACCTTATCCACAGGTTGTTCTTCTTCCGGCGCCTTGCAATGCCTCCAACAGCGCACTATCTTGTACCCCCATCGCACGGCACCCACCAGATATTGGGTCAAAGCTAAAAACCGGACACTACCAGAGCCAATCGTGCAAGCCCTTTCCACAGGGTTTTTCAGAGGCTCCGGCCAAAGGTTTCGACCTGATCCAGGCCTGCCTTGGGTCACAACCACGCAGCAACGTCCGACGTTGTGCGTAAGCCGGTCAGACAGCGGTCTTATCCGCCAGTCGACCACTATATGTAGTAGGCGGGGTGTGGTAATGCCCCGCAGTGACTGATGCGCCAGGACGGCACTTGAAGTCGTGCCCACCCTGCCCGCTCTTGCAACACCCCGTACCCGGCGTCGTTGCCGCGCACGGCCCGAGTTGTTGATGGAATGAATGGCGGACAGAGCACGACAAGCACGCGTGTCGTCCCACCTAAAATTACAGAACACGGAGATCTCCATGCACACCGACACTACTCGCGAGAACCCGCAGGCCGTGGCGCCGCAGGCCGCTGAATCCGCCCAGGATCTGGCTGCCACCGCCCCCGGCCAACTGCGAGTGATCAAGCGCAACGGCACTGTCGTCCCCTATACCGATGACAAGATCACCGTCGCCATCACCAAGGCCTTCCTCGCAGTAGAAGGCGGCACCGCCGCCGCTTCGTCGCGCATCCACGACACCGTCGCGCGCCTGACCGAGCAGGTCACCGCCACTTTCAAGCGTCGCATGCCGTCCGGCGGCACCATTCATATCGAAGAAATCCAGGACCAGGTCGAACTGGCCCTGATGCGTGCCGGCGAGCAGAAGGTTGCCCGTGACTACGTGATCTACCGTGAAGCCCAGGCCAACAAGCGCAAGGCCAGCGCCGGCAGCGACATCGCCCAGCCGCACCCGAGCATCCGCATCACCACCGCCGGCGGTGAACTGCAGCCGCTGGACATGGGCCGCCTGCAAACCATCATCAAGGAAGCCTGCGAAGGCCTGGCCGAGGTCGACAGCGCCCTGATCGAGCGCGAAACCCTGAAGAACCTCTACGACGGCGTGGCCGAGAAGGACGTCAACACCGCCCTGGTGATGACCGCCCGTACCCTGGTCGAGCGTGAGCCGAACTACAGCTACGTCACCGCCCGCCTGCTGATGGACAACATCCGCGCCGAGGCCCTGAGCTTCCTCAACATCACCGCCAGCGCCACCCACCACGAGATGGCCGAGCTGTACGCCAAGGCCCTGCCGGCCTACGTGGAAAAAGGCGCCGAGTACGAGCTGCTCGACCCGAAACTCAAAGAGTACGACCTGGAGAAACTGGGTAAGGCGCTGAACCACGAGCGTGACCAGCAGTTCACCTACCTGGGCCTGCAGACCCTGTACGACCGCTACTTCATTCACAAGGACGGCATCCGCTTCGAACTGCCGCAGGTGTTCTTCATGCGCGTGGCCATGGGCCTGGCCATCGAAGAGCCGAAGAACCGCGAAGACCGCGCCATCGAGTTCTACAACCTGCTGTCCTCGTTCGACTACATGGCGTCGACCCCGACCCTGTTCAACGCCGGCACCCTGCGTCCGCAGCTGTCGTCCTGCTACCTGACCACCGTGCCGGACGACCTGTCGGGCATCTACGGCGCCATCCACGACAACGCCATGCTGTCGAAATTCGCCGGCGGCCTGGGCAACGACTGGACCCCGGTGCGCGCGCTGGGCTCCTACATCAAGGGCACCAACGGCAAATCCCAGGGCGTCGTGCCCTTCCTCAAAGTGGTCAACGACACCGCTGTTGCAGTTAACCAGGGCGGCAAGCGCAAGGGCGCGGTCTGCGCCTACCTGGAAACCTGGCACATGGACATCGAGGAATTCCTCGAGCTGCGCAAGAACACCGGTGACGACCGTCGCCGTACCCACGACATGAACACCGCCAACTGGATTCCAGATCTGTTCATGAAGCGCGTCTTCGAAGACGGCAAGTGGACCCTGTTCAGCCCGAGCGAAGTACCGGACCTGCACGACCTGACCGGCAAGGCCTTCGAAGAGCGCTACGAGTACTACGAAGCCCTGATCGAGTACGGCAAGATCAAGCTGTACAAGACCATCCAGGCCAAGGACCTGTGGCGCAAGATGCTCTCGATGCTGTTCGAGACCGGCCACCCGTGGCTGACCTTCAAGGACCCGTGCAACCTGCGCAGCCCGCAGCAGCACGTGGGCGTGGTACACAGCTCCAACCTGTGCACCGAGATCACCCTGAACACCAACAAGGACGAGATCGCCGTCTGCAACCTGGGTTCGGTCAACCTGGTCAACCACATCGTGGACGGCAAACTGGACACCGAGAAACTCGGCCGCACCGTGAAGACCGCTGTGCGCATGCTCGATAACGTCATCGACATCAATTACTACTCGGTGCCGCAGGCGCGCAACTCCAACCTCAAGCACCGTCCGGTCGGCCTCGGCCTGATGGGCTTCCAGGACGCCCTGTACCTGCAGCACATCCCTTACGGCTCCGACGCTGCCGTCGAGTTCGCCGACAAGTCGATGGAAGCCATCAGCTACTACGCCATCCAGGCTTCCTGTGACCTGGCCGAAGAGCGCGGCAGCTACAGCACCTTCGAAGGTTCGCTGTGGAGCAAGGGCATCCTGCCGCTGGACTCGCAGCAGATTCTGATCGAAGCCCGCGGCCAGAAGTACATCGACGTCGACCTGTCCGAGTCGCTGGACTGGGCGCCGATCCGCGAGCGCGTGAAGAAAGGTATTCGCAACTCTAACATCATGGCCATCGCGCCGACCGCGACCATCTCCAACATCATTGGCGTGTCGCAGTCCATCGAGCCGACCTACCAGAACCTGTACGTGAAATCGAACCTCTCCGGCGAATTCACCGTGATCAACCCCTACCTGGTGCGCGACCTGAAGAACCGCGGCCTGTGGGACAGCGTCATGGTCAACGACCTGAAGTACTACGACGGTTCCGTGCAGCAGATCGAGCGCATCCCGCAGGACCTGAAAGACCTGTACGCCACCGCGTTCGAAGTGGAAACCAAGTGGATCGTCGACGCTGCCAGCCGTCGCCAGAAGTGGATCGACCAGGCTCAGTCGCTGAACCTGTACATCGCCGGCGCCTCGGGCAAGAAGCTGGACGTGACCTACCGCATGGCCTGGTACCGTGGTCTGAAAACCACCTACTACCTCCGTGCCCTGGCCGCCACCAGCACCGAGAAGTCCACCATCAACACCGGCAAGCTCAATGCTGTTTCTGCGGGTGGCGACGAAGGCTACTCGGCCAAGGCCCAGGCCCCTGTCCAGCAGGCCGCCCCGGCGCCGGCGCCCGTACCAAAGGCCTGTGCCATCGACGAACCCGACTGCGAAGCTTGCCAGTAATCGTAAGGCTGACGCGTGGATCTGAGCGGCATTCGCGGCGTTACCTGCTAGAGCGGCCCCCATCACGTACATGCGTACGCTCAGGGGCTCTACTCCAGCAGGTGCCTTGCGACTACTCACTCAGCTGCACGCTCGAAGGGTTGGATAAAAAGCTAGAGCAACACGCAGATCGAACCTGGGAGAGGGAAGGCTTTTCCGTAGGAGCGGCTTCAGCCGCGAAAATCGCGGATAAATCCGCTCCTACCCGAGCCTTGCCCCTCTCACAAATTCCCGCCCCTCCTCCTCCGGGTCGAGGGCAAGGGTCAGCCAGCAATCCACCGCCTGCTGACCAGTGGTACCCGTTTACCCTTGCGCGCATTACGCAACGGAACATAATTCAAATTATCTGTATATCCATACAGGCCGGTTTATTCACCGGCCCTCACGCAGGAGCCAAGCCATGCTGAGCTGGGATGAATTCGACAAGGAAGACGGTGCAGAAGCCGCCGTCGCACAAAACGCCAACGTACAAAACGCCGGCACCCATTTCGACAAGCTCGACAGCGAAGCTGCCGGCTCGGTCGAGCAGGCCCGCGCCGTCGACGCCAACGACTCCGACGCCGTCGCCCGCGCCAAGAAAGCCCTGAACGACCTCGACATCCAAGAGGGCCTGGACGACCTCGAAGGCGCCTCCGCGCGCGTACAGGTCGGCGACAAGCAGATGATCAACGCCCGCGCCGACCTCAACCAACTCGTACCCTTCAAGTACGACTGGGCCTGGCAGAAGTATCTGGATGGTTGCGCCAACCACTGGATGCCGCAGGAAGTGAACATGAACGCCGACATCGCCCTGTGGAAGAGCGCTGACGGCCTCACCGAAGACGAGCGCCGCATCGTCATGCGTAACCTCGGCTTCTTCTCCACCGCCGACAGCCTGGTGGCCAACAACTTGGTGCTGGCCGTGTACCGCCTGATCACCAACCCCGAGTGCCGCCAGTACATCCTGCGCCAGGCCTTCGAGGAAGCGATCCACACTCATGCCTACCAGTACTGCATCGAGTCGCTGGGCATGGATGAAGGCGAGATCTTCAACATGTACCACGAGATCCCGAGCGTCGCGAAGAAAGCCTCCTGGGGCCTGAAGTACACTCGCTCGATCTCCGACCCGAACTTCAACACCGGCACCCCGGAAACCGACCGTCAGTTCCTCAAGAACCTGATCGCCTACTACTGCGTACTGGAAGGCATCTTCTTCTATTGCGGCTTCACCCAGATCCTCTCCATGGGCCGCCGCAACAAGATGACCGGCACCGCCGAGCAGTTCCAGTACATCCTGCGTGACGAGTCCATGCACCTGAACTTCGGCATCGACGTGATCAACCAGATCAAGATCGAGAACCCGCACCTATGGGATGCCCAGATGAAGGACGAAGCGACCCAGATGATCCTGCAGGGCACCCAGCTGGAGATCGAATACGCGCGTGACACCATGCCGCGCGGCGTACTGGGCATGAACGCCGCGATGATGGAGGACTACCTCAAATTCATCGCCAACCGCCGCCTGACCCAGATCGGCCTGAAGGAAGAGTACCCGGGCACCACCAACCCCTTCCCCTGGATGAGCGAGATCATGGACCTGAAGAAGGAGAAGAACTTCTTCGAGACGCGAGTGATCGAGTATCAGACGGGTGGGGCGTTGAGCTGGGATTAAGAATTGGAGACTTTGACACTCCCAAGGACGGGAGTGGTTCTAGACGCAAGAAAGCACTGTAGAAATGAAAACACCCAGAGTTTGCGGCTCTGGGTGTTAAATCTCCTTAACGACAAGCAACCATCGTCGAAAGAGTGTGGACAGATGACTGCCCTCTACAACACGGCGCAGTCTACTTGTGAATCTGCCACCGTCAAGCGGTTAGCGACAAACGAGGACTAGCCAATGGCCAAGACCCAAGAAGGTAAGAAGAAGGTACATGTACCTGCTCATACCCGTAAAACTTCTGACGGCAAAACCATCAAAGTGCCTGAACACTACCGTTCGACCCCGAACTGAGTGGGCCGGAGCCCCAGCATTTATGCTGGGGCTTTTGTATATCTTGCCCCGTCCTGAGTAAGGTTTGAAAGATATTGGGGGGACAGATTTATTTTCAACGCCACCCTCCTCTACTGGTTTCGCCCTTACGGCGAGTCACTTTCTCTTTGCTCGCGCGAAAGAGAAAGTAACCAAAGAGAAAGCGCGCCCGACATCCGGGTTTCGCTTCGCGAAACTTCCCTCGCTCCGGCGCTGTTCCGAGGGTCGTCACGGTGGGCCATCCCTGGCCCATCGTTCCTCGTTTGGCATCCATGCCAAACGCCCCTCTCCACAGCACCTCCACTCGGCCTCCTGACGGGATTCGGAAACCAAGTCGCCTGAACTGTCCGCGCTTGATCGTTCCCACGCTCCGCGTGGGAATGTAGCCCTCGACGCTCTGCGTCGATCAATGCCAGATACGACGCTTCAGCTGCTGCATTCCCACGCGGAGCGTGGGGACGCAGCCCTCGACGCTCTGCGTCGACCGCTTCCGGACACGACGCTTCAGCTGATCTCTGCCGCCAGCCAGAAGCAGGACGCGGAGCGTCCCCAAAGGCGTTACCACGCAGAGCGTGGGAACGATCAGTAATGCTGTCCCGGACGCTCCAGCGTCCAAGCCGAAGGCGGCTAACCACCCCGAATACTGCGGGCGGGCTACCACGCCGGAGCGTGCGAGCTATCGGTGTGCTGGAGCCAGGCCAGTTCGCGGCCTACACTTCCAGGCCAAAGCACCATCAGTCCGCCACCAATCGATTCAGGGAAGAATCCAATGGGCCGCAGCCGTTACGTCATCACCGAACCCGACAAACCACACTTCCTGACCTGCACGGTACTGGAATGGCTGCCACTGTTCACTCGCCCTACCCTGGTCGATATCCTGCTGGACTGCTGGCGTTATCAGCAGGCTAACCAGGGTTTACGCCTCTACGGCTACGTGATTTTGGAAAACCATCTGCACTTCGTCGCACAAGCGCCTGACCTGGCCAAATGCGTCCACAGCTTCAAGTCATTTACTGCACGCAAGATCATTGATCACCTGCAAGCTAAAGGGGCGGAGCGTTTACTGCAGCGGCTACGTTTTGCCAAGCGGGCACACAAGACTGATCGCGTTTACCAGCTCTGGCAGGAGGGATCGCATGCGGAGCTGGTGTGTAGTGCGGAGGTGATGCGGCAGAAGCTCGACTACATCCATCACAACCCGGTCAAACGTGGTTATGTGGATCTGGCAGAGCACTGGCGTTACTCCAGCGCTCGGGACTATGCAGGGCAAGCGGGATTGATTGAGGTTGACCGCTGGTATTCGTGACGCTGAGCGTCACTGGCTGCATTCCCACGCGGAGCGTGGGAACGATCATCAGAGCGCGGGAACGATCAGGCGAGATCGAGCACTGGTATTCGTGACCCGGAGCGTCACTGGCTGCATTCCCACGCGGAGCGTGGGAACGATCATTGGTCGTTAGCTTTTACCCTTCTTCCTGGCAATCGCCTTCACCCGCGCCGCCGCCTTCTGCACGGTGGCCATCTTCTCGGGCCGTTTCATGCCCCGCCATTTGCGGATCTCCTCGCGCGTGCGCCCGCAACTGACGCACAGCTCGCTGCTGAGCTGACACAGCGACACGCAGGGATTCTCAATGTCCTTGGCCACGCTTGCCCCTTGCCGGTCGTTCGACCGAAAACGCCACGTGGTCGGCGATGCTGGAAACGCTGATGCCCACTTCATCGAACGCCGCCTGCGTCAGTGCCAGCATTCGCGCCTTGTCCGGGCTGGCGAGTGCGCGCGCCCTGCTCGCCTCGCTATCGAACATCCAGGTCACGCGCAAGCTTTGCGGAAACCGCTCGTAGTCCACGTCATGGGTCAGCCACTGGAAGCCGACGATTTCGCTTTTCGCCGTTTCACATGCTGTGGTCAGCATGCGGATCAGCTCGCGCTCGATGGCTGAATATTTTCGTTTCGGCGATGGCATAAGGTTCTTCTGGGTCTGAGTTCGCTGCGCCGCCATGTTACCCGAGGCGCTCAACGGCCAGAGGCAGCAGATGGCTCGAGGTCGAACAACACCGCCGCAGGTTACAATCCACGGCCTACGCATTCTCCAGCGGACCCTATACCGATGTTCACCCTTGCCCACCTCAGCAGCCCGTCGCCCGAGTCCCTGAAGAGCCAGGTGCAGCAGAGGGTGGTGGACTACTTCGCCGATGTCAGCGCGGTACCGCTACTGCCGAGCAACCCGCTGTATCAGCTGTACCAGTATGTGATCGGCTATGAGCTGCATCTGCACCTGCAGACCATGAACGGCGAGGCCGAAGGCCCCGTGCAGTTGCTACTGGCGCTGGACGATGAAGACCCGGCCCGTGTGCTGGGGTTTGCCCTGTATCTGCCGAGCCCGGACGATGCGGCCGCCTGCACCCTCGCCTATATGGCGGTAGATGCCGCACACCGCCGTAAGGGCATCGGCCGCGCACTGCTGCAGCGCGTGCTAGCGCATCGTCCGCATCTGGAGCTGGCCTGCGTGGCAGCCAAGGTGCCGCTGTTCGAGGCTCTGGGCTTGCAGGTGCTGGCCGCTCAAGGTGCGCTGGTGGTGATGAACAGCCGTGACTATCGCTCCAGCGGCATGGTCGCGGTCGCCGACCTGGCGCCGGTGTTTGCCTCCACCGAGGTCAGGCAGATTCACGCCTACCTGCTCAAGCAGCACGGCCAGCGCGCCATGCAGCAGGCGGAAAAACAGCGTGACGCGCACCTCGACGCGCTCGCCCTGCAGGCTCAGCAGTTGGTCGACGAGCGCCTGCCTTCACGCGCGCTGCATTGAGGCGATGCCCCACGCCAGGCATGGGGGCTTCACGAAACAGCGGGCGCCATCACCTGCGGCGGTCAACCGACACCGCGCATGCACACGCGCAGTGAGCGGACGTTGAACGCCCGCCAACGCTGATAGAGCATTACGACAGGGGCTCTGGCCTGGTCAGAACGAGTAGCTGGCGCTGACCACCAGGTTACGTGGCTCGCCCAGGCGGATCTGCCCGGCGCTGGTGGCGGAGCTGTAGTAGGTGCGGTTGGTGATGTTGTTCAGCGCCGCGCGCACGTCCCAGTCCTTGTGGCGGTAGCCGGCCAGCGCGTCCCAGGCGCCATAGCCAGGCAGTACGGTGGTGTTCTGGTTGTCGGCAAAGCGCTGGCCAACCAGGGTCACGCCGGTTTCGGCGTACCAGCCCAGCTCGGGCTTCCAGGTGATGAACAGGCTGCCATTGCGCTTGGCAACGTTGCTGACGCGGTTGCCTTCCAGGCCGTTTTTGTCCTTGACGATGCTGGCGTCCTGCAGGCCGATGCCGCCACGCACGTACCAGTTGCCGACCAGTCGGCCGGTGGCAGTCAATTCGATGCCGCGCGAGCGCTGCAGGCCGGTGAGGATGGTCAGGGTCGGGTCGTTCGGGTCAGTGGTGCGGCGGTTGTACAGTTCCAGCTCGTAGATGGCCAGGGTGGTGCTCAGGCGCTCGTCCAGCCAGTCGCTCTTGATACCGACTTCCTTCTGCCGGGTCTGTTCGGGCTCGAGTTCGTTGCCATTGCCCGAGGCGCCCGGGGTGATGCCGATCAGGCCACCGCCGACCGGGGAGAAGGTCTTGCTCCAGGAGGCGTAGAAGGCGTGATGCTGCAGCGGCGTCCAGACGATACCGGCGCGGGGGCTGAGGCCGTAGCTGTTGCGGTCTTCCTTGAGGTTGCGCAGCTTGTTGGTGGTGGCCACCTCGAACTCGTCGTAACGCAGGCCGGCCAGCAGTTGCCATTGGTCATTGATACGCAGTTGATCCTGCACGTAGAGGCCACGGCTTTCGACTTCGGTGTGGTTGTTGCTGGAAAGGGTCATGGCGCCCCGGTGGCTCTGGCTGCGATCCGGGTTGTACAGGTCGAGCGTGGGTACGGCCTGGCCGCCCTGGTTGACGGCGAGCGCGCTGTAAAGTTTCGGGTCACGACGCTGGCTGCCGATTTCCACACCGGTCAGCAGACGATGCTCGAAGCCGAAGGTGTCGACGCTGCCTTCGGCCTCCAGGTTGTTGAACAGGTTTTGAGTACGCAGATCCTGCTGCCAGCGCTGGCGGGTCACGCGCTGGGTCGCAGCGTTGAAGCCGGTCAGGTAGGTGTTGTCGAAGTCGCTGTCGAGCTTGAACAGGCTGGCGGTATGACGCAGTTGCCAGTTGTCATTCAATTCGTAGGTGAGCCTGGAGCGCAGTGATTGCGTGGTGTCGTCGATGAAATCGCGGTCATCGCCGTAGGTGGTGCCGCGCTTGACGTCCGCCGGGCGCCCGCCAACACCGGGAATACCACGATCCGGGGTGCGGTCGAAGCGGCTGTATTCGTACTGCACCAGCCAGTTCAGCGCAGGCGTCAGTTGCCAGCTCATGGACGGCGCGAACAGTTGGCGATGGCTGGAGACGCCGTCACGGAAGCTGTTACTGTCCTCGTTGCCCATGTTCAGGCGCAGGCTGATGGTGTCGGTGGGGTCGGCGCTGAGGTCGGCATACAGGCTGCGCAGGTCTTCACTGCTACCTTGCGCCTCGAGCGTGGAGCGGCGCCCGGCTTCGGGCGCCTTGCTGATGCGGTTGACGATACCGCCCTGGCTGCCACGCCCGTAGAGCACGGCTGCCGGCCCCTTGAGCACTTCGATGCGCTCGATGTTGTGCAGGTCGCGCACGTACTGGCTGTCGTCACGCACGCCGTCGAGGTAGAAGTCGTTGCTGGCATCGAAGCCTCGGATGCGCAGGCTGTCGAAACGGGTATCCGCCCCGCTGCTGACGTTGGGCAGGCCGCTGAGCGCCTTGCCCAGATCATTGGTGCCATAGTTGAGCACATTGCTGGTCTTCAGTGCGTCGATGGCCTGCGGCACATCACGCACCGGGGTAGCCGTGCGGGTGGCGGTGCTGACTTCCTTGACCCGTGGACTATCGGCCTCCTCGTCGGCCTCACCGTAGACCACGGTCTCGGGCAGGTTGGCCGGTGCAGCGCAGGCAAAGCCGCTTGTCAGTAGAACGGAAAAGCCCAGCGAAATGGGGGTTAGTCGCGAAAGGAAGAACATCTCGGCACGCATCCAGTCATTAGCGAGTCATTAGCGGGCGCGCATGATAATTCTTTTCATTTAATATTTAGAAGTATTTATTTACCTGCATCGAGGCTCTGCCGGGACGCATGCAAAATGCGAAATATCAGTGCTTGCTGGGTACTGATGCCGACAACCTTGGCCGGCCTAGCGCTTGACGCAGGCCCACAGTGCATTGCCCGACTGACCATCCCAGGGCAGTAGTCGCTGGTAGTCGTGCTCCAGCACCTGCACCTCGAAGTACGGCGTCAGCAGGCTTTGCAGTTCGGCAAAGCTCACCGCCACCATCGGGTGCTCGTCGTGCCAGACCTCGGTCTGCTCCGCCACGCTGCGCTCGATACGCAGACGCAGCGCCTGCTGTTCACCTTCCCCCCGGTAGTACCAGCCGGAGCTGAAGCGAAACTGCGCGTGCTCATGCCGTGCGCTGTGAGAGACGAATAAGGCGTTGTCGATGCGCCGCTTGTCCACGGCGTTGAAGCAGAACACCCCGCCAGCGGCCAGGGCGCCGTGCACGCTGGCGATGCAGGCCTTGAGCCGTTCGATGCTGGCGCTGTAGTGGATGGAGTAGAGAAAGCAGGTGATCAGATCCAGCGGTGCGTCGACCTCAAAGGCGCACATGTCCTGCAGGGCAAAATGCGCCTCGGGGCAGCGCTGGGCGGCGCGGTCGAGCATTGGCTGGTTGATGTCCAGGCCGCTGCTGGCATAGCCGGCATCGAGAAAGTGACGCACATGTGGGCCGGTACCGCAGGCCAGGTCGAGATGACGCCTGCCGCCATTGCCGAACAACTGCTGCACACGCTGCACGCAATGGCTTTGCGCGGCGTAGTCGATGTCCGCGCACATCAGGTCGTAATAGCCTGACAGGTCGGTGTAGAGCGCATTGCCAGGCATGTTGAACCGCCGCTGAATCGAGAGGTGCGCATCATATCCCAAGCGCCGCCAAAACGACGCGCAGCCGATGCAGACGCGCACCGGCATGCATGTACAGCGGGTCACGACTCAGCGCATGCAGCACTGCTTGTACTTCTTGCCACTGCCGCAGGTGCAGGGGTCGTTACGCCCGACTTTAGCCTCCTCGCGGCGCACCGGCAGCAGCGGGTCCAGGTTCTCCTGCCAATACTGGAAAAGCTCGACGGCGGCGGGTTCGAGCAGCGCCGTGCTGGCGTCGTATTCGGCATCGGACATGGCCTTGAGCGCCGCGCTGCCGCTTTCATCGCCATGCAGGGTGATCAGCTTCAGCGCTGCCGCCACCGACTCCGGCAGCGATGCATCGAGCCAGCCGGCCACTGCAGCGCCGCGCAGGTAACCCGCGCACCACTCCGAGACGATCAGCTTCTCACCCTTGCCGTTGTTGTCGGCCAGGAAGATCGCTTCGTAGTCGTCCGGCTCTTCGGCGAGCATGTAGGCAGCCTCGCTCATCAGCTCGACGGCCAGCTTCATGAAACGTTCGCCATCCTTGTCGCTCGGCCATTGTGGCGGCTGATCGGCCCAGATCGCCGAGTACCACACGGCCGGCGCGACCTGGCGCGGCGCGGAGACGATGGCGGCGAAGAAGCCATCCAGCTCGCTGGCCGAGAGGATCGAGTCATCGTTGCCGTACTTGAGCAGCCACTGATCGAGCTTCTCCAACCCTCTGTTGTCCATCGCCACGCCTCCGCCTGAAAAAGGCCGGTACTGTACCTGCATCGGCGCGTATTGCCAGCCGTCCGGCATCTGGCGAGTGCCCAGCGGGCCACAGCCCGGTACAATGCGCGCCTTGCCCGTGTGTCAGCCTGATAAAAGAAACCACCATGTCCCTGCCCAAACACCACCTGGAACTGCTCAGCCCTGCGCGCGACGTCGAGATCGCCCGCGAGGCCATCCTCCATGGCGCCGACGCCATCTATATCGGCGGCCCCAGCTTCGGCGCGCGGCATAACGCCTGCAATGAAGTGAGCGATATCGCCAGGCTGGTGGAATTCGCCCGGCGCTACCATGCACGGGTGTTCACCACGCTCAACACCATCTTCCACGACGACGAACTGGAGCAGGTGCGCACACTGATCCACCAGCTCTACGACGCCGGCGTCGATGCGCTGATCGTGCAGGACATGGGGGTGATGGAGCTGGATATTCCGCCCATCGAGCTGCATGCCAGCACCCAGACCGACATCCGTACCCTTGAGCGGGCCAAGTTTCTCGACCAGGCCGGCTTCTCCCAACTGGTGCTGGCGCGCGAGCTGAACCTGCAGGAAATCCGCCAGATTGCCGATGCCACCGACGCGGCCATCGAATTCTTCATCCATGGCGCGCTGTGCGTGGCCTTCTCCGGCCAGTGCAACATCTCCCATGCGCAGACCGGGCGCAGCGCCAACCGCGGCGACTGCTCGCAGGCCTGCCGCCTGCCCTACACCCTCAAGGATGAAAAAGGCGGCGTGATCGCCTACGAGAAACACCTGCTGTCGATGAAGGACAACAACCAGAGCGCCAACCTGCGCGCCCTGGTCGAGGCCGGCGTGCGCTCGTTCAAGATCGAGGGCCGCTACAAGGATGTGGCCTACGTGAAGAACATCACCGCCCACTACCGCCGCGAGCTCGACGCCATCCTCGAAGACCGCCCGGATCTGGCCCGCGCTTCCAGCGGCCGTACCGCGCACTTCTTCGTGCCCGACCCGGACAAGACCTTCCACCGTGGCAGCACCGACTACTTCGTCACCGAGCGCAAGGTGGACATCGGCGCCTTCGACTCGCCGACCTTCACCGGGCTGCCCGTCGGCCAGGTGGAGAAAGTGAACAAGCGCGACCTGATCGCCGTCACCCACGAGCCACTGTCCAATGGCGACGGCCTCAACGTGCTGGTCAAGCGCGAGGTGGTGGGTTTCCGCGCCAACATCTGCGAACTCAAGGGCGAGTTCGAAGAGGACGGCGAGAAGCGCTATCGCTACCGCGTCGAGCCCAACGAGATGCCCGAAGGGCTGCTGCGCCTGCGCCCGAATCACCCGCTGAGCCGCAACCTCGACCACAACTGGCAGCAGGCGCTGCAACGCACCAGCGCCGAGCGCCGTATTGGCGTGAGCTGGAAGGCCGTGCTGCGTGAAGACGCGCTCAAGCTCACCGCCACCAGCGAGGAAGGCATCAGCGTCGAGGTCGCCCTGCCCGGCCCGTTCGGCGTAGCCAACAAACCGGAACAGGCGCTCGATGGCCTGCGCGACCTGCTCACCCAGCTCGGCACCACCATCTACCACGCCCAGAGCGTGACGCTGGATGCCCCTAAGGCCTTCTTCGTGCCCAATTCGCAGCTCAAGGCGCTGCGCCGCGACGCCATCGAAGCACTGACCGCAGCGCGCGTCGCCGCTCATCCACGCGGCAGCCGCAAGGCCGAGACCGACCCGGCACCGGTGTACCCGGAATCGCACCTGAGCTTCCTCTACAACGTCTACAACCAGAAAGCGCGCGACTTCTACCATCGCCATGGCGTGCAACTGATCGATGCGGCCTACGAGGCCCACGAGGAAACCGGCGAAGTGCCGGTGATGATCACCAAGCACTGCCTGCGTTTTTCCTTCAATCTGTGCCCGAAACAGGCCAAGGGTGTGACCGGCGTACGCACCAAGGTCGCACCGATGCAGTTGGTGCACGGCGATGAAGTGCTGACCCTGAAGTTCGACTGCAAGCCGTGCGAGATGCACGTGATCGGCAAGATGAAGGGCCACATCCTCGACCTGCCGCAGCCGGGCAGCGCCGCCGCCCAGGTGGTCGGCCACATCAGCCCGGACGACCTGCTCAAGACCATCCGCCAGAAGCCGGGCTATAGCCACTGAGCCCAGCCTCGCCTGTTACCGGTAGCCCGGATGCAATCCGGGGGCATGCGCCTGTATGTCCCGGATTGCATCCGGGCTACAACAACCATCGCCAGCAAGCTCCTACGGATCGCGAATCAGGGCCGCGCTGTACTCCCCGGGCTGAGCATCTCGATCTCGCGAATCTCGAAATCACGACGCAGGTAGTCCATGCGCTGGTTATGGAACTCGCGCATGTGCGGCAGGGCCGTGTGCTCGGCCAGCGCCTCTCGTGATGCCCACACCTCGTAGAAGATGAACAGGGTCGGGTCCTGGGCGTCACGCAGCATGTGATATTCGATGCAGCCGGGTTCGGCGCGGCTGGGCTCGACGTAAGCACGGAACAGTTTCTCGAAGGCTTCGGCCTGCTCGGGTCGGGTATGGGCGTGGAGGATGAAGGCATG
This sequence comes from Pseudomonas sp. GD03919, assembly GCF_029814935.1. Classification (NCBI taxonomy): domain Bacteria; kingdom Pseudomonadati; phylum Pseudomonadota; class Gammaproteobacteria; order Pseudomonadales; family Pseudomonadaceae; genus Pseudomonas; species Pseudomonas sp. GD03919. Next base: position 1,410,694 of record NZ_CP104582.1, on the reverse strand, counting down.
CATATGGGAAGGCTCCTGATAACGTACTGCCTTACCATAAAGCACGTCTCAAATTGAAATTCATGACTTTCAGTCAATAATGATTTGACCGTTTCGGGGTGTTTCGCACGCGCGGGGCTGGATAACCTGCCGCCACTTTTTTGGAGAACCCCGATGAAAAAGATCCTTCTGCTCAACGGCGGCAAACAGTTCGCCCACTCCCAAGGCCAGTACAACGCCACTCTGCACGACGCCGCAGTGGCCTTCCTCGACCGCGCCGGCTTCGATATCAAGACCACCTTCATCGACGGCGGCTACGACATCGACGAAGAAGTGCAGAAAATCCTCTGGGCCGACGTGGTGATCTACCAGATGCCCGGCTGGTGGATGGGCGCACCCTGGACGGTGAAGAAGTACCTCGACGAGGTGTTCACCGCCGGTCACGGCAGCCTCTACGCCAACGACGGTCGCACGCGCTCCGATGCCTCGCAGAAGTACGGCAGCGGCGGGTTGATCCAGGGCAAGCAATACATGCTGTCGCTGACCTGGAACGCCCCAGTACAGGCCTTCGAGGACCCGAGCGACTTCTTCGAAGGCAAGGGCGTGGACGCGGTGTACTTCCCCTTCCACAAGGCCAACGAATTCCTCGGCATGAGCGCCCTGCCCACCTTCATCTGCAACGACGTGATGAAGATGCCGGACATCGAGCGCGACGTGGCGCGCTACGAGCAGCACCTGGCCCGGGTGTTCGGCGTCGCCTGAAGCCGCGGCTCATTGCCCGCCGAACAGCGCCGTCCAGTAGATGCCGGCGTCGCTCTGCGGGTCGTTGGCGTAGGCAGCGCCCAGCTCGCTGAACTCAGGGTTCATGATATTGGCGCAGTGCCCGGGGCTGGCCAGCCAGCCCTCTACCACCTTGGCGGTGCTATCCAGTGCAGCGGCGATGTTCTCGCCCACCTTGCCGCCCTCATAGCCGGCCAGTTCGGCGCGATCCCCAGGCGTCAGCCCATCTGGCCCCTGGTGGGCGAAGAAATTGCCGTTGGCCATGGCCCGGCTGTGGCTCTCGGCGGCACTGCCCAACTCGGCACTCCACACCAGCGGTGCGGCAGCGGCAAAGGCCTGGCCACCGCACTGACGCGCCTGTGCGCGGGCCGCATTGATCTGTTGCAGAAGACTCTCGCCCTCGGTCTGCCAGGTTTGCAGGCGCCCACTGAGCAGCGGCCGTGCCAGGACGATGCGCCAGTCACGATCCTGCTGGCTGACACCGATGTCGATGAACTGCGGGTCGAGCAGCACACGACAGAAGCTCTCGCTCAACGCCTGCATGGCCGCCTCTGCATTGCGTGGGCCAGAGAGGGTGATGGCCTGCACATTGACCAGGGGATAGCCGGCAGCGCTGAGCGAGTCCTGCAGATCGCCAGTGCCATTGGCCGGCAATATCAGGCGCGGATCGTTGCTCAGTGGCGGCAGCGGCTCGGATACCTGCACGCCACAGCGCTGCATCTCACCCCGATAGGCATTGATCGTTTCGATCAAGGCGAGATCCTCGGATGCCCGAGCAATACCCTGCCCGGCCATCATCATCAGCAGCACCAGCAGGCAACGGTAGCCGCCGCGCTTGTTCATCGTTGTCATACCGCCCTCTCCCTTTCCTTAACTACCGTCGTCAATCTGACGTAATCTCCGGCACTCGATCATGCCCGGCTTATCACCCTGTCGCAGGCGCGCATGCACGGGCAGTAGCGCCGCCCAGCAGGCTTCCTGCATGGTTTCATCCATCGCCATCCATGCCCTGCACTTGGCTCAAGTCTCATTCGAGAACACTGATGCCTGGTTACTTCGCAAAGAACGAGCAACACCGTCGCCTGGTCCTCAGGGCCCTGCTTTGGATCACCCTGGGCGGTGGTTTGTTCTTCTCGGTGGTCAATCTGTTGCACGAAAACTGGCTGCTGGCTGGCCTGGAGATCGCCTACGCCGGCGTCTCACTCTATCTGCTGAGCATTCTCGAGCGAACGCGCTACCTGCAGCTATTGACCGCCATTTACCTGCTGCCGTTCTTCAGCATCATGATCGTGGCGCTGGCTCAGACCCACACCACCTTTGCCGTGTTCGCCTGGATACAGACAATTCCGATCATTTGCTATCTGTTATTGGGGCTGCGCCTGGGCCTGTACCTCTCGGTTTTGTTCGTCAGCATCGGCTTGTTCGCCTTTAGCCGGCGCTACTCTTCCGAGGCGCTGCTGCAGCACGTCGAGATCATCGCCAATATCGGCCTGGCCAGTCTGGCCGTCATGATCTTCGCGCACATCTATGAACACAGCCGCCTGCGCAACGAGCAGCGCCTGACCCCACCGATGCCCTGACAGGTTTACCGAACAGACTGAAGCTCGCCGACGTCTTCGAACGTGAGCGCGCCCATGCGTTGCGCAATGGCACGCCGCTAGCGCTGGTCTTCATCGATATCGACCACTTCAAGCAGATCAATGACCGTTTCGGTCACGAAGTCGGCGACCACGCCCTGGTGCACTTCGCCACGGTGTTTGCGCAGCAATGACCTGTTCTGCCGCCTGAGGGGTGAGGAATTTGCCGTCTTGCTGCCCGGCAGCACGGCTGCGCAGGCCTACGCGATTGCCGACAGCTTGCGCGAGCGCCTGGTTGCAGCGCCGCTGCCAGTCGAGGGCGATGCTCTGTGCATGACACTGAGTGCGGGGGTGGCGGGCTTCGGGGCGGACGGCCAGTCGCTGCATGAGCTGATGCAGGCGGCTGACCGGCGCACCTACGCGGCGAAACGGGCCGGACGCAATCAGGTCATCGCCCGGGACGAAACGCCCCAGGCCACTGCTCAGGCGTAAACGCTCAGCCCGCCCTTTTCCTGCAGCCACTGGCGGTAGGTTTCCAGCGAGTCGGTCTGCCTGTCGCCATTGTGGCCAGCGATGCGCATGCTGCCATCGAGCCCGGCGTCGACCATCTTCTGCACCTGCTGCAGCAGCGTGGCGGCATCGTCACGATCGAGCTGTGCCACGTCCGGCAGCTGGATCACCGAAGGCATAGCAGCCGGATCGCTACTGCTGCGCTGCACGGCATTGCTGCTCGCCGTCGCGCCGCCATTCATCGCACGCAACAGCCCGCCCTCACTGCGCGCGACCACCTGCTGGGCAAAACGCCGCAAATCGGCCAGCGGGTCCTGGCTCGCCTGGCTGTCGGCTTCGCCACTGGCGGCGCTGGCGCGATTGTTGAGCTGGCTGCCGTAGTAGCTGAGCATGGCGGGCATGCTGTTGTTAATGTTGGTCATGGCAATCTCCCTGTGCACCTGTCCGGCCGTCAATGCAGGTTCCAGGCCAGTTGCCGCAGGCCACCGCACAGGCTCACCTAGCAGGCCGGCATTTGTACCTCTCCCGAACATGCCCGAGCCCAGGCAAGCCTCAGCGTCCGGATCATCTGCCGGCAGAGCGGCGCAAGCGTTGTGCAGCGCTGAAGCAGGTGACCATCACGCGCCCATGACATCGTTCAGCCCTGTGCTGATGGCAATCAACGGCCCACACAGGCAAAACCTTGCCGCAACGCATCAGTTTGTCTGCTGTGTTTTGCATGTCGAGACGATTGCGCTAGGCTCTGCACCTCAATTCGATAGGAGATACTCCCATGGCCCGTGCCACTGCCCGCCACATCCTGGTTGCCAGCGAAGACAAGTGCAACGAACTGAAAGCCGCCATCGAGGGCGGTGCCGATTTCGCCCAACTGGCCCGCGACAACTCCTCCTGCCCGTCCGGCCGTAGCGGCGGTGATCTGGGTTCCTTCGGCCCGGGCCAGATGGTCAAGGAATTCGACACCGTGGTGTTCAGCGCACCGGTCGGCGTGGTGCAAGGCCCGGTCAAGACTCAGTTCGGTTATCACCTGCTGGAAGTCACCAGCCGCCAGGACTGATTCTCTCGCAATGGAAAAACCACCCGCCGGTTAATGCCAGTCAGTTAAGCGTCGCCGCTGCGAATACGTAGGAGCGGCGCCCCGCCGCGAACCAGGGCGATGCGCAATTGAAAAGCTTCGCCCCGAGGCGGGGCTCCTACGAAAGGCCGCTTTGGCAATCTTATCTGATCGGCATTAACCCGCCGGTGGTTTTTCCGTTGCCCACGCTATTCAGTCCCACGACAGGGCTCTGGCTTTATGAAACGCGGTACCCGGCTCACCTTCATCCTGCTGGTATTCATATGTCTGTCGCTGGCATTGCTGACGGCCTGGCAGATCTGGTTCTCCCGCGAGCGTGCCCTGCATCAGGTGAACGTGGCCAATCTCAACCTGGCGCGTGCCCTGGACAATTACAGCGAAGGGGTGATTCGCCAATCCGAGCTGATATTGGTGGAGCTGGCAGAACGCCTGGAGCAGGAAGGCAAGGGTCGGGCACATCTTGATCGCCTGCAGCAGGTCGTGCAGGAACAGAGCCGGGTGTTCAAGCTGGCCAGCACTATCATCATCTACAACGCCAAGGGTGACCTCCTGCTGGTATCGCGGGGCGATATCAATGCGCGCCTGAACGCCGCCGATCGTGCGTTCTTCATCCATCATCGCGACAATCCCTCGCCCGAGACGTTCATCGGCCCGACCATCAAGAGCCGCCTGGCGCACGGGTGGATATTCACCGTCAGCCGGCGCCTGAACGATACCGACGGCAATTTCTCCGGCGTGGTGCCCATCACGTTGAGCGTGGAGCATTTCCTCCAGCTGTTCGGCAGCCTCGATCTGGGCCAGCAAGGCACGATGAACCTCTCAACCAGTGATGGCACCCTGCTGTTTCGCCAACCTTTCCGTGAACAGGATGTGGGCCTGGATTGGTCGAGCTCGCCGATCTTTCAGATAGTACGCGCACAGCAACAGGCCACGACCACACAGGTCTCCCGCATCGATGGCATCGAGCGCCTGTACGCGTTCCGCCGTAACAGCAACCTCCCCCTGATCACCGTGGTCGCGCTGGGCCGCGATGAGGCGCTAACGGCCTGGCGCCGTGATGCACGACTGTTCGCCACGGTGGTTCTGATCCTGCTGCTCGCCGTCGCCATCATCGGCCAGTGGCTACTTGTCGACATGCACCGTCGCTCGCGCGCCGAGCGCCAACTGCTCAGCGCCCGGGAAGAACTGCTCGACGCCAATGCCCGCCTGGAAATACTGGCTTCGCAGGACGCCCTGACTGGCCTGGCCAACCGTCGCAGCTTCGACCAGGCGCTGGAAGTGGAAATTCGCCGTGCACAGCGCCAGGGTTCAGACCTTAGCCTGATGCTGCTCGATATCGACATGTTCAAGCGCTACAACGATCACTACGGCCACCTGGCGGGTGACGAATGCCTGCGCAGCGTCGCCGACCTGCTCCAGCGCTGCATGCGTCGCCCCGGCGACCTGGCGGCACGCTACGGCGGCGAAGAGCTGGCCGTGATTCTGCCGAACACCAGTAGCGAGGGCGCCGAAGCCATCGCTCTCGCGTTCATGGCAAACCTGCAGCACAGCGCACTGCCGCATGAGAACAGTCCATTCCAGAGAATTACGGTGAGCATCGGCCTGGCCAGCCTGAGCCCCGCTACCCAGGACAGCGCCACAAGCGCCCTGAGCCTGATCGACGCGGCGGACCAGGCGCTGTATCGGGCCAAGGCCAATGGTCGCAACCGCCTGGAAAGTGCAGCACGCCAGGATGCAGCGGACAGGTGACAAGTCGGCCGGAGAGATTCAGCATCCCTGCTACTGTCAGCCATAAATGAGCAGTCACGATGAGCAACGACACCTCGCACCCGCTGCAAAAACTCGCCCAGACCCTGCTCGGCAAAGCACCCCACGAACTGGAGCCGGAAGAAAGCCATGTGCTCGAACGAATCCGCCAGCGCCGCCCCATCAGCCGCGACGCTGCCGATGCGTCGGATGAGCAGTCGAGCTTCGGCGAACGGCTCTCGGACAGGGTCGCGGCCGTCGGCGGTTCCTGGACCTTCATCATCTGTTTTTCGCTGACCATGCTCGGCTGGATGCTGATCAACACCGACGTGCTCTCGCACTTCGGCATGGCCTTCGACCCTTACCCCTACATCTTTCTCAACCTGATGCTGTCGACCCTGGCCGCCATCCAGGCGCCGATCATCATGATGAGCCAGAACCGCCAGGCGGCGAAGGATCGCCTGGCTGCACGCCTGGACTTCGAGGTGAACCTGCGCGCCGAACTGGAAATCATGCGCCTGCACGAGAAGATCGACCAACGCATCCAGCAACGCCTGGACCAGATCCTCGAACGCCTGCCGGAGCAGCCTCCGCAAGCCTAATGTTGATTCCGTAAACACCGCCCTCAGCGCTATAAGTCCGTAGGAGCCGGCTTGCCGGCGATGCTTTGTGTAAGTGGGCTGCATACACCGGATCGCCAGCAAGCTGGCTCCTACACACTCATCTTCTCCGCTTAACTCACTGGCATGCGACAGAATCTGCCCTGTCGTACCCGCAACAAGCGTGTCAAACAGCCCCTGGAGCCCGCTGCCGCCAACCATCGAGCAGGCGCCCTCCCCAGACGTTGATCAGCAGCCCCACCATGACCAGCGCCGCGCCGGCCATCTGCATGCTGCCAAGACGCTCGCCCAGCAGCAGCGCCGAGGAGCTGATACCCACCACCGGCACCAACAGCGAGAACGGTGCCACCTGGCTGGCCGGGTAACGCGACAGCAGGCGGCTCCACAGACCGTAGCCGAGAATGGTGGCGCCGAATGCCAGGTAGGCCAACACCAGCAGCGAATCCAGGCTGAGCGTGCGCAGCGACTGACTGATCAACTCCGGCCCCTCCAGCCACAATGACAGAGCCAGAAACGGCAACGGCGGAATCAGGCTGCCCCAGACCACCAGGCCGACCAGATTGACCTTGCCCAGCTTGCGCGTCACCACATTACCCAGCGCCCACATCGAGGCCGCCGCGATGGTCAGGGCAAAACCGGCCAGAGTCATCGCCTGCCCACCCTGCAGACCGATCAGTACCAGGCCGCTGGCCGCCACCAGCAAGCCGAACAGGTTGCTGCCGCGCAACCGCTCGCCGAGAAACAGCGCGGCGAAGAACAGGGTGAAGAACGCCTGCGACTGCAGCACCAGCGAGGCCAGGCCCGCCGGCATGCCGACGTACATGGCATAGAACAGGAAGGCGAACTGCCCCAGCGAGATGGTCATGCCATAGGCCAGCATCCAGCGCAGCGGCACCTGCGGCCGGCGCACGAAGAGAATCGCCGGAAAGGCCGCGAGCATGAAACGCAGAGCGCCCATCAGCATAGGCGGCATGCCGTGCAGGCCGACCTTGATCACCACGAAGTTCAGCCCCCAGACGACGATTACCAGCAGCGCCAGCAGCAGATCCTTGGGTGTCATGGGTACGAGCCTCGCCTTGAATGAGCAGGCATTAGAGCAGCCTCGCCCAAACGCAGACAGACACAGAGGCCGTGGAAAAAAGCCACACAGCCACAGGCGGCTGCTACCCTGCGCGCTTCAGTGCCGTTACGCCAAGCCCATGACCCTGCACGATTTCCTTCTGTTCGCCTTGCCGGCAGTGTTTCTCACCGGGCTGTCCAAGGGCGGCTTCGGCGGCGCCCTGGGCGGCATTGCCGTGCCGTTACTGGCACTGGCCACGTCGCCGAAACAGGCCGTGGCGGTGATGCTGCCGATTCTCTGCCTGGCCGACGTGGTCGGGCTGAAGGCCTACTGGGGCAAGTGGGATATGGCCAACCTCAAAGTCATGCTACCGGGTGCCGTGATCGGTATCGGCATCGGTTCGCTGACCTTCGGCTTCTTCGACGAGCGTGCCATTGGCCTGCTGATCGGCGCCATCGCCATCGTTTTCGTCGGTCTTGGGTTTCTGGCTGGCAACCAGGCACCACGTCCACTGCACAAAGGCCGTGGCACATTGCTGTCGAGCCTGGCCGGCTTCACCAGCTTCGTCGCCCACGCCGGTGGCCCACCGGTGATGATGCACCTGCTGCCGCAGCAACTGGACAAGGTGCGCTTCGTCGCCACCATCAACCTGTTCTTCCTGCTCACAAATGCCGCCAAGCTGCTGCCCTACGCAGCGCTGGGCCAGTTCACCGAGGAGAATCTGCTACTGAGCCTGATGCTCGCGCCCATCGTCCCGCTGGGCGTCTGGAGCGGCTTGTGGCTGTAATCACGCGTCAACCACCTGTGGTTCTACCGCATCGCCCGGCTGGGCATTCTGCTGGCGGGCGTGCAATTGATCTGGCGCTACCTCTGAGCCCACCGGCTGAAATTGCAGGTGCCGATAGCCGCGCAAGGCACTAGAATCCGCAGCCTATCCGATCGTCAGGCGTACCAGAGCCTGACGCCGACTCACTTCTCGGCCAGGAGACCCCAGATGGGCGCCCAGTGGAAAGCCAAACCCAAAGAAGCCGCCGCCAATGCCCGAGGCAAGATCTTCGGCAAGCTGGTGAAGGAAATCATGATCGCCGCGCGCAACGGCGCCGACCCGGACATGAACCCCAAGCTGCGCCTGGCCGTGCATCAGGCCAAGAAAGCCTCGATGCCCAAGGACACCCTCGAGCGCGCCATCAAGAAAGGCGCAGGCCTGTCCGGTGAAGTGATCAACTACGAGCGCACCCTCTACGAAGGCTTTGCCCCGCATCAGGTGCCAGTGATCGTCGAGTGCCTGACCGACAACGTCAACCGCACCGTTGCCGAGATCCGCGTGCTGTTCCGCAAGGGCCAGCTCGGCGCTTCCGGCTCGGTCAGCTGGGATTTCGACCACGTTGGCCTGATCGAAGCCAGCAGCGAAGAGAATGCCGACCCGGAACTGGCCGCCATCGAAGCCGGCGCCCAGGACTTCGTCCCCGATGACGAGGGTGCCACCCTGTTCATCACCGACCCGACCGACCTCGATGCCGTGTGCAAGGCGCTGCCGGAGCAGGGCTTTACCGTCAACTCGGCCAAGCTCGGCTACCGCCCGAAGAACCCGGTAACCAGCCTGACACTAGAACAGATGGAAGAAGTCGAAGCCTTCCTCGAAGCCATCGATGGCCACGATGACGTGCAGAACGTCTACGTCGGCCTCGCCGGCTGATGCTCGCCGGGCGCCCTGAATGGGGCGCCCATATCAGGCAAGGCCTCCGCCCTCTGTAGGAGCCCCGCCCCGGGGCGAAATTGTGCAACGTGCGTTGTACAGTTTCGCCAGAGACGCCATCCGTTCAGTGCCTGCCCCATGAAAACCACCCTGCATATCGCCGCAGCCTGCCTGTTCGATGAACAAGGCCGTCTGCTGCTGGTGCGCAAGCGCAACACGCGTTTCTTCATGCTGCCGGGCGGCAAACGTGAACCGGGCGAAGATGCGCTGCCTGCACTGCAACGCGAACTGTTCGAGGAACTGGAACTGCAGCTCGATGCAGGCGCACTGCAAGCGCTCGGCCAGTTCCAGGCGCCGGCCGCCAATGAGGCCGACACCTGGCTACAGGCCGATATCTTCAGCGCCGCCCTGCCCCACGCTGTTCAAGCCGCCGCCGAGTTGGAAGAACTGCGCTGGCTCGACATGACTCAGCCCCTGCCCGATGACCTGGCGCCACTGCTGCGCGAACAGGTGTTACCCACCCTTGCGGCCAGTCTGTAGAGCCGCCTCACGCCACCTCAAAAATGGCTCCCGGCAGTTTCTTGATCCACGACAACGCAAGCGACGGCGCCAGCCATTAGGCTGCGCCGATAAACAGAACCATTCGCCTTGCCTGCAAACCCCATAGAACGCGAGGTTTGCCATGAGTATCACGTCCGCCCAGATCTGCCAGGCCGCCGACCAGTTGCAAGGTTTCGTCGGCTTCAACGCCAAGACCGGCCACTACCTGCTGCGCTTTTCAGAGGACAGCTTCGGCCTCGATGTACCGGCCGAAACCATCATCCCCACCTGCGAGTACGTGTGGAGCAGCGACGAAGGCGAACTGATGCGCCTGGATCGCCAGCGCCTGGCCTGGCTGCAGGAGCAGCGCATCGATGACCGAGTCAATCTCAGCGAACCGTTGCGCGTGTACCTGCGCCGCAGCGACCTGCCGGAAATTCGCGCCGAGCGGCGCCAACTGACGTCAGCCTGAGATTCAGCGTGTTTCGAGGCATTCGGTGCGCACCAACCCACCGGGACCACAACGGCGGGATACCTCCGCCCTACGCCACAACCGCTACCCCGTAGGGCGGGCACAACCCGCCACAGCGGCTCTATCGTGCGACGCGCCCCGCCTCAGCCCAATAGCCGCACCGCAACAGCACCGAGGCCGACGCCGATCAGCAGCAGTACGATCCCACCCAGCCACAGCTTGCCCGCACTGTTGGTAGCTGGCGCGATAACTGGCGCGGGTTTGGCCTGAGCTGCTCGCAGCGGATTGGCTACCGCCGGCGCTGCCCTGACGCTGGCACGCGCTGCTACCTGCGGCGCCGGGGCGATCTGCGTGGCGCCGCCGCCAGCCGCCCTGGCGGCCAATGCAGGCGGCAGGTCCGCCACACGCATGAACTGGGTGGCATCCTCGTCGGGCGCATCGCTCACGCTCACCTGCGGCCCGATCACCAGCAGCGTCACCGAGCCCATCTTCAACTGATCGCCCGGTTGCAGCACGGCGGTCCGGACCTTCTGCTGGTTGACCAGCACGCCGTTGGCCGAGGCAAGGTCCTTGACCTCCAGTACGTCGTCCTTGAGAAAGAACTCGCAATGCCGGCGCGACAGCTCCAGATCGCTGAAGCACAGCTCGCACTTGCTCGAACGACCGAAGGTCATCGAGCCGTGAATATGAAACTTGCGCCCCTGGTGTTCGCCCTGGATCACCTGCAGAAACCAGCGCGGAGCCGCCGCTTCCGGCCTGGCCACGCGTTTCGTCGGGTCGACCAGCAGCAACTCGACGCCACCGAGGCGCAGGCGATCACCGTCGCGCAGCTGAAAGCGTGTACCCACGCGCTGGTCATTGACCCAGGTGGCACCCTGCCCGGTATCGCTCAGGTAGTAATAACCGTGGTCCTGACGAATCTCGGCGTGGAAGCTGGCGATTCCGGCATCGCCAAGCACCAGTTGGTTGCGGCTGTCCTGGCCGATGGTCAGGCGCTCATCGGTCAGCCAGACCGGCGCTTGACGGTTATCCAGGAACTGCAGTCTGAGCATGGTGATCGTCTCGGGTCAGTCGAATAGATTGTTCAGCAAGCGCTTGATCGGGTTCTGCTGGACCGGCGGAGCGCTGCGCGGCCGACTCACCGCCTGGCTGCTGCGCACGCGCTGCTGGTGACCGTCGTAGAGCGCCAGCAGCCGTTCGTTGTCGGGCTCGGCCTCGAGACCCTGCTTGATCTGTTCCAGCGCCAGGTTGTATTCACGCCGCGCATAGGCCGCCTCGCTCTGTTCAATGAAACGCTGCGCCACCCGGTTGATACCAGCCAGGGCCAACAGGTTATCCGGTTCCCAGCCAAGCACCTGGCGGAAGTAATGCACCGCGCTGTCGTCCTCGGGCAGGATCAGCAATCCCTCGCTGAGGCGCTGCTCGGCCAGGTCGAGATACTGCTGGATACGTGCCTGCAGCACACGCTGCAAACCCTCGTTGGCCTGCTGATTGTCCTCGTCCAGGGCCAGCGTCTGGCGAAAATAGTAGTCGGCGTTGTCCTGCGCAGGGGTCAGCAGGAGCCCCTCGCTCAAGCGCGTTTCAGCCAGGGCGAGCAACCCGGCGATGCGTTGCTGCAGCTGCCAGTAGTAACCGCCCACGCTGCCCATGCCGAGTAACAACAGACCGAGCACGGCCCAGGGCAGCCAGCGCCGCCGGGAGGGACGAGGCGGCAGGCTGACGGCCGGGCTCAGACGGGTCTGGTCCTGATCGGCGTCCTGCAGCTCATCGAGGCTGGCCAGCAGCACGTGGCAGTCGGCGAAGCGATCTTCCGGGTCCTTGGCCAGCATGCGGTCGAGTAACCACTGCAGCTCGCCCAGCGACTCCGGAAGCGGCGGCGCCTCTAGCTGCAATTGATTCATCAGGGTCTGGGTGTAATTGCCGCCGCGAAAGGGGTTATGCCCGCTGAGCATTTCCAGCAGGATCACGCCCAGGCTGTAGATGTCGCTGCGTGCGTCCAGTGCCTGACACTGTGCCTGCTCGGGGCTGCTGTAGGCCGGGCTGCCGACGGCTATGCCGGACTGGGTCAGTTCGCTGTCGAGCTGCAGCTCCTTGGCCACACCAAAGTCGCTGAGCACGGCGGTGCCATCGTCACGAAAGAGGATATTGCCGGGCTTGATGTCGCGGTGCACCAGGCCCTTGTCGTGTACCAGTGCCAGGGCGCTGGCAATCTGCCGGACGATACGCAGCGCATGCGCCGGCTCCAGACGCTGGCCCTTGTACTGAGCCAGATCACCGCCCGCCAGGTACTCCATGGCGAGAAAGTGGCGGCCGTCGTCCAGTTGATCGATGCGGTAGATGGTAATGATCGAAGGATGCTGCAGGGAGGCGACGGTATGACCTTCCTTGATGAAGCGCTGGGTAAAGGCGGCATGATCGCTGTGCAGCAGCACCTTGAGCGCCACCTGGCGTTGCAGCGCCTGCTCGGTAGCCAGATAGACCTCGGCCATGCCGCCTTGCCCAGGCGGTGATGAATGTTGTAACCGGGTACGCTGATGGAAGGCTGACTCATGCGGCTCGGCTGGCACTCAGGGTTGAAGGGATTTGAACAGCTTGCGCAGCAGACCGGGGGTCGGCGCTTCGCGGGGTTCGGTAGTCGGGCCAAGGCCCAGGACGATGCAGCTGATATTGTCTCTGCCGCCATGGCTATTAGCCTGCCCCACCAGTTGTTCGACCATCGCCTCCAGCGTGTCCGCTTCGGCGCAACAGCGCTGGATGGCAGCGTCGTCCAGCTCGTTGGTCAGCCCGTCGCTGCACAGCAGCAGCAGTTCGTCCGGCGCCAGTCGGGCACGCATCAGCCCAACTTCAGGCGCCTGTCCGACCTGCCCCAGGCATTGCAGGATCACATTCCGGCGCGAGTGCTCACGCGCCTGCTCGGTGCTCATCTGCCCCGCGTCGACCATGGCCTGGACCCAGCTGTGGTCGTGACTGAGCTGCTCGATATGTTCGCTGCCAATGCGATAGGCGCGGCTGTCGCCGACCCAGGCCAGCTCGAACGCATCCCCGTCCAGGCGCACGGCAACCAGGGTACTGCCCATGCCGGCCTCGCCCTCCGCGGGCTGCGCCGCCGCGGCGATCGCCAGGTGGGCGGCATGCACTGCTGCAGGCAACTCCGCGCCCTGCTGCACGGCGCCCACCAGTTCCTCCAGCGCCAGGGCACTGGCCACTTCGCCACGCTCGTGTCCGCCCATGCCATCGGCCAGCGCCCACAACCCTAGATCGGGACGGCAGACCAGGGCATCCTCGTTGTGCATGCGTACCTGGCCGGCGACGCTCTGCGCAGCGAACACCACGGATACAGAGGAAGGCTGAGACACGCGGCGAATCCTTGAGCGACAGGCGATTGCCCATGATGCGGCGAGGCGAACCGGCTGTCACCGCCCGCCACGCCATAAATGCGCAACCGTTAACCAAAATGTGATGGTTAAATAAGTCGTCAGATCCTTCCCGCCTGCCCCCATGCCCACACCGCGCTTTCGCCACCTCCCCGCCCAGTTGCGACCTCTCGTCGACAAGTTCTATCGCGGCCATCGCTCGCCCATGCGCAGCCAGGCCGGCGACAAAATCTGGGTCGCCGAGCGGGGTGATGAAATCGTCGCAGCCCTCAGTCTGCGTGCAGTGGCAGGCGGGCAATGGCTCACCGGCCTGTTCGTCGCCCCTGCGCTGCGTCGACAGGGTTTAGCCACCGCCTTGCTCGATCACAGCCTGGCGATGCATCCAGAGGCGGTCTGGCTGTTCTGCCATCCCGACCTGCAGGGCTTCTACCAGCGCCAAGGTTTCGTAACCGGCCAGCCCCTGCCGGCAGAACTGGCCGAACGACTGGCCCGATATCAGCGCAGCAAGGCTTTAGTCTCCCTGCGCGCTCATTAAAGACAGCCCGTCGCCCAGGCAAAAATACCGCCATTTCGCTCCGCAATGCCCCTTGCCATTAGCGTTCAAAGCTCTGCATGCTTGTTCCATAACAACGAATAGAAAGGCTATTGCTACCCAGACCGCTCGCTTGCTGAAGCGCCTGCGCAACGACTTCCAGCTTTCGATCATCACCCTGAGGGGTTGTTCGGGGTCATCGGCATCTCGCCCTATGCCGTCTACCGCCTGCTCAATGGCAATTATCTGGTCGGCATCGCCGACACCATCATCGTTCTGTCCACGATATTCGCCGTACTCTATGCCTGGGTAGCCCGCGATACGGTGAAACCGGGTATCTACCTGGCCGCGGTGTTTTCCGTCGGTGCCACGCTGATCGCCATCAACCATGGGGTCAACGGCCTGTTCTGGATCTATCCGCTGATCCTCTTCAACTTCTTCATGGTTACCCCCGGCAAGGCATTACTGGCCACCGCCCTGGTGCTGATCAGCCTGGTCAGCTATGCGCTGCTGGTGCCTGGCAGCGTGTTCGAGAGCCACTACCAGATGGTCTCTTTTCTGGTCACCGGCATGATGGCCAGCGTGCTCAGCTTCATCTTCGCCTTCCGTACGCGCACCCAACGCGACCAGCTACAGCTGCTGGCGACACACGATCCACTCACCGGAGCGCGCAATCGCCGGGCGATGAACGAAGAGCTGAAGATCGCCATGGCCAGCCATCGCCGCTACAGCGACAGTTATGGCTTGCTGGTGATGGACCTGGACCACTTCAAGCAGATCAACGATCGCTTTGGCCATCATGTCGGCGACCAGGTACTGGTGGCATTCGTCGAGCTGATCACCCGCTGCTGCCGCAAGGAGGATCGCCTGTTCCGCTTCGGTGGCGAAGAATTTCTGTTATTGCTGCCCAATACCGAGGCGGAAGGCCTGCGCACCGCTGCGCAGAACCTGCTGAGCAAGGTCGCCAACGACCTGCACGGCCCGGGCGGCGCGGTGACCGTTTCCATCGGCGGGGCAATCCTGCATAGCGGCGAACATTGGGAAAGCTGGCTGCAGCGCGCCGACGAATGTCTGTATCGGGCCAAGAGCGAGGGGCGCAATCGCGCGGTGATCGCCGACGCGCCGGGCAGCTCGCATAGAGCGGCCGCCGGCCGTTGAAATATCAGCGGCTGCGTTGCTGCTGATAACTGCCGCTACCGGGCTGACGCTCGATGATCAGCCCGCCCGGATATTCGGTGCTCTGGCGAATCCCGCCGCGCGTCTCGATGGACTGGCTACCGTAGCGGCTTTCCTGACGCACGCTGCCTTGCGGCAGACGCTGACCGCCGTAGAGATTGTGCTGCTCATAGCTCGACGAGCCGGAAACGCTGCCACTGGCGCCGGGGCTGACATAAGTTTTGGGGATAACGCGAATGGTCTGCGGCTGATCGGCGAACGCAGCACCGACGAACATCGCAGCCAGGACCAACACAATCGAACGAATGAACATGAGTACCTCGCATCTGAGTCGGGGCCAGGCATCGCACGCCTGAAACCCGAAAACCATCATCACGCCGGTTTTGACAACAGCGCGAGGGAATTTTCAGCCCGAAACGACAAAGGGTCAGCCGAAGCTGACCCTTCTGTTTTCATGGTGCCGGAGACAGGAATCGAACCTGCGACCTTCGCGTTACGAGTGCGCTGCTCTACCGACTGAGCTACACCGGCGGGAATCGCCGGCATTATGCGAGTTGCCGCGCCGACGCTCAAGTCACTGTTGGTTCAGTTGCCGAGCAGTTCGATACGGTCGTCGTGAATGCGGATCAACCCCTGCTTGTAAAGGCCGCCGATGGCTTTCTTGAAGTTGCCCTTGCTGACCCGGAAATGCGCGGCAACCAGCTCGGGCGGGCTCTTGTCGCCGAGGGCCAGTACGCCGCCGTGGGCGCGCAGGCGTTCGATGATCTGCTCGGCCAGGCCGCTGGCGGCCTCGTGGCCGATAGGCTGCAGGCTCAGGCTGATCTTGCCGTCGGCGCGCAGCTCCTTGATGTAGCCCTTCTCGCGCATGCCGCTGCGGATGAACTTGAACAGCTCGTTCTTGTGGATCAGACCCCAGTGCTTGCCATCGATGATGGCCTTGAAGCCGAGGTCGGTACGCTCGACCACCAGCAGATCGACTTCCTGACCGACCTGGTAGTTGGCCGGTACCTTGTCCAGGTGGCGATCCAGGCGCGCGGTGGCCGTCAGGCGGCGGGTGCGTTTATCCAGATAGAGGTAGACCACGCAGTAATCACCGATCTGCAGCGGGCGCTTCTCTTCGGAGTGCGGTAGCAACAGATCCTTGGGCAGGCCCCAGTCGAAGAACAGGCCAACGCGGTTGATATCCACCACCTTGAGGCTGGCGAACTCGCCGAGCTGGATCTTCGGCTTGAGCGTAGTGGCGATCAGCTTGTCTTCGCTGTCGAGGTAGATGAACACATTGAGCCAGTCCTCGACTTCGCTCGGCGTGTCCTTGGGGATGTAGCGCTTGGGCAGGAGGATTTCGCCATCCGCACCACCGTCCAGGTACAGACCGAAGTCGGTGTGTTTGACCACCTGCAAAGAATTCATCCGCCCAATCAAGGCCATCGCGTTTCACCTCACCAAAACAGCCGAACATTTTACCCGAGTTGACGCGCAACCGGGCTGGCCGCATGACAAAACGACGGCCGGTCGAATGATGGCGTAAGTGCCTGGGAAACAAGCCATAAGTTGCTGCGAAAAGTGGCGCGAGCGCAGCGTTACGCTATTCATCACGGCGATAAACCAAGCAGGAGTGGGCTGCTTGAGGCATAATGGCCGGCCGCCCATCTGAAAGAGATCAAGGTCATGGCCACCCTGCGCGTGAAATCCTCCTCCAGCAAAGTCAGCAAACCCGCCCCTGCCGTGGAAACCCGCGAGTCGATCGAGGCGCAGATTGCTGCCTTCCTGCAGGGCGGCGGCGAGATCCAGCAGATCGCCAAGGGCGTCAGCGGCCAGACTTACGGCGGCACTCGCCAGATCACCATCAGCAAGAAGTGATCGCTGTGGGTGCGACATGCGCACCCAGCCCCACTCAGGGCACCTCTTGAAACTACCTGCGTTTATTCGCTCGTCAGCCCCAGACGCAGCAACTGCCCTTTCGGCGCCTCCGTCAGCACGTAAAGATAGCCGTCCGGCCCCTGCCGCACATCGCGGATGCGTGCCCGGAGTGACTCCAGCAAACGTTCCTCATGCACGATCTTGTCGCCGTCCAGTTGCAGGCGAATCAGCGCCTGGCCGGCCAGCGCGCCAATGAACAGGTTGTGCTGCCAGGCGGGGAAACGCTCGCCATCATAGAACGCCATGCCGCTGATGGCCGGTGACCTCTCCCAGACGTGATACGGCGCCTCGGTGCCTTCGAGCGTTTTACCCTTGGCCTCGGGGATGGCCAGCATCGAGTAGTTGACGCCATGCGTGGCCAGCGGCCAGCCATAGTTCTTGCCGGCTTCGGGAATGTTGATTTCATCGCCACCGCGAGGGCCATGCTCGTGAGTCCACAAACGGCCGCTCCAGGGATTGAGCGCTGCACCCTGCTGGTTGCGATGGCCGTAGGACCAGATTTCCTCGCGCGCACCGTCGCGGCTGATAAAGGGATTGTCCTCGGGGATGCGCCCGTCCGGGAAGATGCGCACAAACTTGCCCTGCAGCTTGTCGAGATCCTGCGCTGTGGGTCGGTTGTTGTTGTCGCCCAGGGCGATGAACAGGTGGCCGTCGCGGTCGAACACCAGGCGCGAGCCGAAGTGCGTACCACTGGACAACTTGGGCTGCTGACGGAAGATCACCTCGAAATCCTCCAGCGCCGTGGCATCGGCCGACAGTTTGCCGCGCCCGACTGCCGTCCCGGCGGCGCCGTCGCCCTCTTCGGCGTAGGACAGATAGACCAGACGATCCTCGGCGAAATCCGGCGACAGCGCGATATCGAGCAGACCGCCCTGCCCCACGGCGAAAACCTCAGGCACGCCGCTTAGTGGCGCGGAGACCTGGCCATCGGCACTCACCCGGCGCAACGTGCCCGGGCGCTCGGTCACCAGATAGCCCTGAGCATCCGGCAAAAAGGCCACGGCCCAGGGGCTGGTCAGCCCGTCGGCAATGGTTTGCAGAGTCACCGGCCCCAACTCGGAGGTCAACTGGCGGTCTTCGGCGAAGCTGTGCTGATAACCGAACAGAGCGATCAGACCAAGGGCTGCGAGAGATTTCAGGCGCGGCATCGTGGCATCTCCATGGATCAGACAAGCCGCCATGGTGCAATAACGGCCGGGCGCTGACAGCCCTGCAACAGTTTCCTCAGGTTTCAGTCTGAGCGATAACGCTGTTCGATACGCCGGTACTCGCCACTTTCTCTGAGCATGCGCAGCCCTACATCGAAACGCTGACGCTGGTCGTCGCGCCGAAAGCCCACGCCGTAAGGCGTTGCTGCAAAGAGTTCGAACCAGGCCAGCGGCTGGCTGACGTCGACCTGATCGTCCACATCACGATTGAGGTATTGAATGATCCTCTTGTCACCCACCACCAGATCGATGCGCCCGCTGTACAGCAGGCGGTTGCGGTTGATCTGCAACGCCTCTTAGCGATAACGCGGATTGTTCATGGCCATGCGTTCGAACTCCGGGCCGAGCAGGAAACGGGCACGCTGGAAAGCACTCACGGAGTACTGCCCTAGATCGGCGACACGTTCGATGCGATAGCCACGCCCGGCCAGTGCCACGACCGCATTGTGGTAGTGGATATAGACGTCGGAGTAAAAGGCCTCTACCCCGCTGCGCTCATGGGTGGTGGCAATCGCATCGATGTCGCCACGCCGCAACATCAGGTGCAGCCGTTCCAGCGGGGCGTAATAGGCGGTCACGGCAAAACCGGCATTACGCGCAGCCCGCTCGACGATGTCGTATTCCAGGCCACGTGGTTCGCCCTCGAACACATAAGGTGGCTTGTGCGTACCGAAACCGACATGCAGCACCTCTGCCACTGCGGTCGCGCTCAGGCATGCCACCATGCATCCCAGCCACCATCTGAACATCGTTTACTCCATTATCGGACCCAGCAGAGCATAGACGCCTGTACGCCTTCATCACCAGAGTGGATGCCGGTCGATTCATTCCGCTTTGCCCTATCGCGGCTAGACTGGCTGCACGCATTTTGCGCCCGACTTCAGGAGATCAGAGCATGCTCAAAGCCGAATACCAGCAACGTGGCCCGGTGCCACAGGACGTTATCAGCGCAGTGCCCCTGCACCTGCCCGAGCCTGCCGCCGGACAGGTACGGGTCAAGGTCCTGGCTGCACCGATCAACCCGTCCGACGTGCTGACCCTGACCGGCGCCTACGGCATGTTGCCGCCACTGCCCGCAGTCGGCGGCAACGAGGGCGTCGGCAAGGTCGAAGCGCTCGGCGAAGGCGTCAGCAATTTCAAGGTCGGCCAGACCGTGCTGCTACCGGTGGGCTGCGGTACCTGGGTCACCGCCCTGAATGCGCCGGCGGACAAGCTCATCCCGTTGCCGGACGCCGATCCACAACAGTTGGCCATGCTCACCGTCAACCCGCCGACCGCTTCGCTGCTGCTCAGTGAGTTCGTCAACCTCAAGCCGGGCGACTGGGTGATCCAGAACGCCGCCAACTCAGGCGTTGGCAGCTACCTGATCCAACTGGCCAAGCTGCGCGGCTTCAAGACCATCAACGTGGTGCGCCGCGAATCGGCGGTCGCCGCTGTCGAGGCCGAAGGCGGTGATCTGGTCCTGGTAGACGGCCCGGACCTGGCCAAGCGCGTGCGTGCAGCCACTGGCGGCGCCGAAGTGCGCCTGGGTATCGATGCAGTCGGCGGCGTCAGTACCGACAACCTGGCGGCTGTACTGGCCAACGGTGGTGTACTGGTGAACTACGGCATGATGAGCGGCCAGGCCTGCCAGGTGTCGCCGGCCTCCTTCGTATTCCGTGACGTGACCCTGCGCGGCTTCTGGCTGGCCAAGTGGTTCCAGCAGGCCAGCCCGGCGCAACAGATGAAGGTGTTCGGCGAGCTGGTGCAACTGATCGCCAGTGGCAAGCTCAAGGCCCGCGTTGCGGCCACCTATGACCTGGCACACATCAAGGACGCTGTCGCCGCGGCGGCCAGCGGCGAGCGTGACGGCAAGATCCTTCTGGTGCCCTGATCGTCTGAGGCTGAGCGGCTGGCCTGTCTGCCGCTCACCTTCGCCCTCACGCAACCAGCAGGCCTCAACGAGCAAAGCCGAGGCAAGCCGAGAACGTCACTCAATCCATTGGCTCTGGTACCTTCGAACAATTGCCGTCGGACAGCCACAAAACAAGGCAACTTGCATCATCCCGTGCTAGAACCAGTGGTATTGGGCATCTTCTCGATCAGTACCTGGCCAAGATCATCCTCAACAAGGACATCCAACGCTTCTCCAACGAAGACTGGAAGTTCATCCACAGCTACCTGATCGACTCCTGCGGCATCAAGGCCAACCAGTCACGCCAGTACTTCTATATCTTCAGTGCCGGTGGCGGTACCGGCTCGGGCATGGCCTCCGAATTCGGCCTGGCGCAGCAGTTCGCCTACATGAGCAAGACCTTCGACGACAAGACGCCGGAGGATGGCGAAGCCGAGCGCGGAGGTTTCGTCTTCGAGCCGATCTTCACCAGCGGCATCTGCACCCTGCCGAACATCTCAGACCAGCGCAGCGAGATGTCCGAAGCGCTGCACATCAACGCCGGGCGCCTGCTGTGCAAGTACCTGGCCGAGGAATGGGACTTCTCCTACAACTTCGACAACGAGCAGAACAGCGCCGAAAGCGTGATGCGCCGCATCCGTCCGTGGAACGCGATGATGCTGATCTCCAACGACATCATGCGCTACGCCGAGCAAAGCGGTGACGGCAGCATCCACAACATCGACGTGACCGCCATGGAGCGCCACGCCAACCAGTACATCTCGCAGCAGATCTTCAACATCCTCACCGCCCAGGCGGTGACCTGCGACTACGACCAGAATTACTTCCGCCGCGCCGGCATCGACATCGGCGAGACCATCCGCCTCGGCGCCAACGACCTGTTCATGAGCCTGGCCGGCCCGGTGGCCGTGGCCTATGCCGAATCCGTCGTGCCCGACCAGCAGGCCCAGCTGTCGGAGAAATTCCGCGTACTGGACAAGGAGCAGAGCCAGCCACGGCTGAACATCGACGACCTGTTCTTCCGCTCCATCGACCTGCCGCATTTCAACAAGGTCACCCAGGCCGTCGAAGGCATCAGCCTGCTGCCGATAGAATCCAAGCGCTATCGCCAGGCGCTGGAACAGTACAAATCCAGTGGCTACGACGCTACGGAGCTGAGCGAGCTGCATTTCTTCAAGAACTGCTCCTCGGTGGTGTCCATCGTCTCGCTGCCCAAGGACTACAAGCTGTCCTACATGGATCTGAACCGCCTCAAGACCCACCTCAACAACCTGTTCCCCAACACCACGCCGAAACGCTACCGCCACCGTATCGGCAAAACGCGGGTTATCTCGCTCAACGACTACGGCAAGTAGCCGCCCCGCGTGGGCAAGAACCCGGCACAACCCCGGTAGGCAGGGCGGGCATAAGCATGCCCGCCCCTGCACGAATGCATCAGGTGCGCTGCTGCCACTGCGCCAACCAGCCCAGGCTGGCCAGCGTGCCCTCCTCGCCCGGCCTGTATTCGGCGCCCAACCAGCCGCCATAACCGCTATCGCGCAGGGTGCCCAGCAACGGCGCGAAAGCCAGCTCGCCGCTGCCTGGTGCGCCACGACCCGGCACATCGGCGAACTGCACATGGCCAATGCGTCCGGCCAGCAGGCGCATGCCGGCAGCCACGTCCAATCCCTGACGGGCCATGTGGTAGAGGTCGTACTGCGCGGCCAGATTGGGGTGATCCACGGCGCGCAGCAGCGCATCGAGATGCTCCGGCGTATTGATCAGAAAGCCCGGCATATCGATGGGGTTGATCGCTTCGACCAGCACGCGGATGCCCAGCGTGGCGAAGGCCTCGGCACTCTTGCGCAAGTTGGCGGCCAGGCAGTCCAGCGCCTGCTCGCGGCTCACGCCTTCGGCCAGGCGCCCGGGCAATATATTAATGCAGGCCGGGCGCGCCATGGCAGCGTAGGTCAGCGCCTCCTGCAGGGCGGCGTCGAACTCGGCCTGGCGCGCCGGCACGCTGGCAAGCCCGGGTCCGCCGCTCATCAGATCGCCTACCGGCACATTGATCAGCACCAGCGGCAAAGCGGTCAACTCCAGCACTTCTTTCAGGGCGACGGCCGGCAACTCGTAGGGAAACTGGATTTCCACGCCATCGAAACCCGCCGTCATCGCCGCCAGCACGCGCTCGCGCAGCGGCAACTCGGTGAACAGCATGGACAGGTTGGCGGCGATCTTCATGGGCATTGCTCGCGCAGCAGTTCCACCAGCGTGGCCGGGTCGCGCTCCAAGTTGCCCTGGCTGCCGTGCAGGCGCATCAGTTGCGCGGCCAGGCCGCTCATGGGCGTGGCGCTGCCCTGCTCGCGCGACAGCTTCACCGCGGTGTCGAGGTCCTTGAGCAGCGTGCGCACGTGCCACTTGATCGGTTCGAACTGGCTGGCGGCCATCTGCGGCGCGAGGATCTGCAGCGGCTTGGAATCGGCGAAGCCACCGGCCAAAGCCGGCGCGATCAGGCTGGCATCGACGCCGGAGCGCTCGGCCAGCGCCACTACCTCGGCGATCACCAGGGCGTTGCAGGCGACGATCATCTGGTTGCACACCTTGGTCACCTGCCCGGCGCCCACCTCGCCCATGCGCGTCAGACGCTGGCCCAGATGCGCCAGCACCGGACGCACGCGCTCCACGTCTTCGTCCCGGCCGCCGGCCATGATCGCCAGCGTGCCGGCCTCGGCGCCGGGCGTGCCACCGGAGACCGGCGCATCCACCCAGCGCATGCCGGTACGCGCCTCCAGTTCGGCGGCCATTTCACGGGTAGCCGCCGGTTCCAGGCTGGAGAAATCCACCAGCAACTGCCCCGGCCGCGCGCCCTCGACGATGCCACCCGGGCCGAACACCACCTCACGCACCACCTCGGTATTGGCCAGGCAGAGCATCACCACACTGGCATCGCGGCACAGTTCGGCGGGGTTCTCCACGCGATGCGCACCCAGCTCCAGCAGCGGCGCGCACTTGTCCGGCGTGCGGTTCCAGAGGGTCAGCGGATAGCCTGCGGCGAGCAGGCGGCGGGTCATCGGCAGGCCCATCAGACCAATCCCGGCAAAGGCCAGGGCGGGCAGCGTTGCAGTCATCGATCAACTCCAGGCAGTTCGTCTTCAGCGCGCATCTTAACCCCGGAGTCAGCTGTGTGCTGCCGGGGCTGCATCGGCAGCGCCGGGCCACTATACTCCGCGCGCCTTCCCCGCTATTGAACCGGAGAATCCGACATGTTCAAGAACACCCTGGCGCTCGCCGCCGGCATCGCCCTGTCCGTATCCGCTGTATTCGCGCAAGCCGCCGACGTCCTCAAGGTCTCGGCCATCCCCGACGAAGCCCCCACCGAACTGCTGCGCAAGTTCAAGCCGCTGGGCGCCTACCTGGAGCAGGAACTGGGCATGAAGGTGGAGTTCGTGCCGGTGGCCGACTACGCCGCCGTGGTCGAGGCGCTGGCCGCCGACCGTATCGACATGGCCTGGCTGGGCGGCTTCACCTTCGTCCAGGCACACCTGAAGACCGGCAACGCCGTACCGCTGGTACAGCGTGAGCAGGACGCCGAGTTCACCAGCAAGTTCATCACCTCCGACCCGGCGGTGAAATCGCTGCAGGACCTCAAGGGCAAGACCTTCGCGTTCGGCTCGGTGTCCTCCACCTCCGGCAGCCTGATGCCGCGCTACTTCATGCTGCAGGACGGCATCAAGCCGGAAGACTTCTTCAGCCGCGTGGCCTACTCCGGCGCCCACGACGCCACCGCGGCCTGGGTGCAGGCCGGCAAGGCCGACGGCGGCGTGCTCAACGCCTCGGTGTGGCAGAAGCTGGTGGACGCCGGCAAGGTCGACACCGACAAGGTCAAGGTCTTCGCCACCACCCCGACCTACTACGACTACAACTGGACCGTGCGCGGCAACCTCGACGCCGATCTGCAGGCGAAGATCAAGAGCGCCTTCCTCGCCCTCGACCCGACCAAGCCCGAGCACAAGGCGATTCTCGACCTGCAGGCCGCCAGCCGCTTCATCGAGACCAAGCCTGAAAACTACCAAGGCATCGAAGAAGCCGCTCGCGCCGCTGGCCTGTTGAAGTGAGCATCGCCCTGCGTGGCGTGGGCCTGGCCCACGCCAACGGCAAGGTCGCGCTCGAAGATATCGATCTGCAGGTCAGCCCCGGTGAACGAGTGGCGATCATCGGCCCCTCGGGCGCCGGCAAGACCACCCTGCTGCGCCTGCTGGCCACCAGCCTGCAACCCACCCAGGGTGAGATCGACCTGCTGCAGCACAACCCCTGGCGCCTGGCTGCCCGCCAGCGCCAACGCCTGCGTGCGCGCATCGGCCTGATCCACCAGGCACCGCCTTTGCCACCGCGCCAGCGCGTGGTCACCGCCGTGCTGGCCGGCAAGCTTGGCCAGTGGTCATTGGCCAAAGGCCTGTTCAACCTGCTGCATCCGCTGGATGCCAGCGGTGCCCAGGCCGCCCTGGCGCGGCTGGACATCGCCGACAAACTCTACCAACGCTGCGATCAGCTCTCTGGCGGCCAATTGCAGCGCGTCGGCATCGCTCGCGTGCTGTACCAGGCGCCGGAATTGATTCTCGCCGATGAACCCGTCTCGGCCATGGACCCGGTGCTGGCCGGTCATACTCTGGCCGTGCTCAACCGCGAGGCTGCCGAGCGCGGCATGACCCTGCTGGCCAGCCTGCACGCCGTCGACCTGGCGCTGGCGCACTTCCCACGGGTTATCGGTATTCGCGACGGGCGTATCGCCTTCGACCTGCCCACCGAGCAGGTGCTGCCCGAGCAACTGCAAGCGCTGTACGCCAACGAGCAACTGCAGGCCACGCCCAGCTCACCCGTGCCGCCGCAGCCGACGCATATCCCGCGATGCTGACCACCGCCCCACGCGACCCCGCCGCCCTGCCGCGCCTGCTGATCACCCTGCTGGCGCTGCTGTTGTTGTGGCCGGGCCTGAGCCTGAGCGAGCTGGACCTGGCCGTACTGGTCGATGGCGACAACACCCGCGCCATGGGCAACTTCCTCGCCGGTTTCTGGCCGCCGGCGCATGATGGCGAATTCCTCGCCCTGCTCGGCCGCGCCACCCTGGAAACCCTGGCCATCGCCACCGCCGGCATGAGCCTGGCGCTGCTGATCGCCGTTCCCGCCGCACTGCTGGCCAGTCGCGCGCTGTCGCTGTCGGCCGTGCACCGCGGTGGCCGCCCGGCCTGGTGGGCGAACCTGGCGCGCTGGCCGGTGCGCGGGCTGCTGATCTTCCTGCGCAGCGTACCGGAGATCGTCTGGGCGCTGCTGTTTGTCCGCGCCGTCGGCCTCGGCCCAACGGCCGGGGTACTGGCCATCGCCATCACTTACGCCGGCATGCTGGGCAAGGTGTATGCGGAAATCTTCGAATCGGTCGATGCCCGCCCCACCCGCGCGCTACTGGGTGCCGGCAGCGGCCGCCTGAGCGCCTTCGCCTACGGCGTGCTGCCCAATGCCGCCGGGGAAATGCTCTCCTACACCGTGTACCGCTGGGAGTGCGCCATCCGCGCCTCGGTGGTGATGGGCTTCGTCGGCGCCGGCGGCCTGGGCCAGCAGATCGACCTGTCGCTGCGCATGTTCGCCGGCGGCGAAGTGGCCAGCATGCTGCTCACCTTCCTGCTGCTGGTACTGCTGGCCGACCAGTTCAGCCGCCTGCTGCGCGCGAGGCTGACATGAGAGCCGGCAATCTGATCCTGTTCGCCGCCCTCCTCGCCGCGGTGATCGCCTCGTTCCTCTATCTGGGCATCGACCTCGGCGCATTGGTGGCCGGCGACAGCCTGGCGCAGATGGGCCAATACGCCAGCGGCTTCCTGCAACCGGACGTCTCCGCCGCGCACCTGCAGGCCATCGGCCGCGGCGCGCTGGAAACCCTGGCCATGTCCGCCATCGGCACATTGCTCGCCGCCCTGCTCGGCCTGGCCCTGGCGCTGCCGGCCGCCGGGCGCTTCGGCGCTATCGCCCTGCACGCCACACGCCTGCTGCTCAATGCCCTGCGCGCCATCCCCGAGCTGGTCTGGGCGGCGCTGATGGTGCTGGCCGCGGGCCTGGGCCCCAACGCCGGCACCCTGGCCCTGGCCCTGCACACCGCTGGCGTGCTCGGCCGCCTGTTCGCCGAAGCGCTGGAAAACACCCCGCGCGAGCCTGCCGACGCCATCCGCGAAAGCGGCGGCGGGCGCATGCTCGCCTTCTGCTACGGCACCCTGCCCGGGGTCTGGCCGCAACTGGTGGCGTACACCCTGTACCGCTGGGAGAACAACATCCGCATGGCCAGCGTGCTCGGCTTCGTCGGCGCCGGCGGCCTTGGGCAGATGCTCTACGTGTCGCTCAGCCTGTTCCAGGAAGCGCAAGCAGCCACGGTGATCCTGGCCATGCTTCTGCTGGTGCTGGCAGTGGATGCCTTGAGTGGCTGGGCGCGGCAGCGCTGGGTCAGCGGCTGAGCGCAGACGCGCCTGCCAATACGACAGTCAGCGCACATCACCCCACTAAACAGGCCCGCAAGCAGCAGCGCGGACACAGCAAGGCAAGCGCAGCGGCAAACGTATCAGTTCAGCGTTCGTTGCATCGAGGCAACAGTTCTTTGCCCAAACCCCGGTTTAATCAGCTTGCTGACGAGGCGTATAAACGAATTGCAACATATCGCCGCATCGATTATTCGAGGAGATTCGTCATGAACGTGACCGTACATGAGCGTGACAACCAACATCTTTCCCGGGAAGCTCGTGCCATGGGCATCGTGGTCTGGGATGTGATTCAGAATGGCGAACTGGTCGGTATTTTCCCGAGCCGGGATGCAGCCAACGCTTATCGCAAAGAGCTGGAAACCTCGAAACAGCAAGGGTGAGCAGAGGCTGTTGCCGTTTCAGCCGAAACGGCAACAGCTTCGCGGCACAGCCAGCACAGACCAACGCTCGCCATCCAGGTTCCCGGGCAACTTACGCCGACCAGGCGCAGCGAAACGCTCACAGATCCAGTACCAGCCGCTGCAGAATGCGCCGGCAGCTATCAGCAAAGCGCGCGCCAGCCGGGCTCAGGCTCACGCCACGAGGCCCGCGCAGCAGCAGGGTGCTGTCCAGACGCTGCTCCAGGCGGGTCACGCTGCGCGTCACCGTGGCCTGCGACAGTTGCAGCACCCTGGCAGCCGCCGCCAGACTGCCCGCCTGCGCCACGGCAAGGAACACCTGCATTTCACGGTGCTGGCTCATGGCGTGGATGGCGTCCCAACCGCGCGCAGTGCCGGGGCGAGACGAAAGCTCTCGACGCAAAAGTCGACGAAGGTGCGTACCTTGGCCGAGACCTGGCGCCCCCCTGATAAATGATGTGGACCGGCACAGCCGGTGGCTCGAAAGCTTCGAGCACCAGTTCAAGCTCGCCGCGCGCCACCGCCTCGGCCACCTGGTAGGACAGCGTGCAGGTGTAGCCCCAGCCCAGGCGTGCAGCGCAGATCGCTGCCTGGCTGGAGCTGACGATGAAGCGTGACGCGGGCATGAAGCCGAAAACACCCTCGGCGCCGACGAACTGCCACTGGCTGAGCAGACCGTTGGCGCTGGCCGGCTTCGCTCAGACGCAGGCTGCGCGTGCTACGGGCCAATAGCAGCGTACCCTGGCGCGCCTCCAGGGCCGCCACGGTACGAGTCACGCTGGGCGGCGAAATGCCCAGCAATTTCGCGCCGCCGGCAAAGCTCTCGGCTTCGGTCACCGCCAGCAGCACTTTCATTTCCTGAAGTCGATCCATCGTCACCGCCTGTGTCGTGACCGCCGAGGCACGGGATGTGCCTCAGCGCCGACTCAACGCCAGACGCGCAGCGAACAGCAGAAAGATCAGCCCCGTGCTGCGATCCATCCACCTGATCACCGTCTCGCGCCGCAGCCAGTGGCCCAGCGGCTGAGTGGCACCAATCAGCAACAGCGCCCAGATCAGACTGAGCGCCACATGAATGCCCACCAGGCCGAATGTCCAGGCGATCAGCGGCTGCCCCTGGGGAATGAACTGCGGCAGGAAGGACAGGTAGAAGATACCCACCTTGGGATTGAGCACATTGCCCAGCAAGCCACGCAGAAACCAGTTGGCATCAGGTGTGCCGTTCACCTGCGCGGGCGCCAGCGAGGTACGCGGACGCAGCAGCATATTCAGCCCGAGCCAGGCCAGATAGGCCGCACCACAATACTTGAGCAGGTTGTAGCCGAACTCGGAAACCGCCAGCAGCGCGCCCAGGCCGAAGGCCACCGCCGCGCCCCAAATCAGGCAGCCTGCATTGATGCCCAGCGCCGCGCGAAACGCCTGCTGTCGACCTTCGACCGCAGCGGTGCGCAACACCAGCGCCGTATCGATGCCTGGCGTCAGGGTCAGCAGCGTGGCCGCCAGGGTGAAGGCGATGAGGTTTTCGGCAAAGGGCATTGGCAGGCGCTCCGTTCACAGGGCAGAGCGCGAGTATAAACAGCGCATCGCTGACCGTCGTGGGGGCCAACGATTCCGTAGAGTGCGCCGTGCGCACCGCGGTTCGTTCATCCGATGCGTGTTGCCGGTGGTGCGCGCGGCGCACCCTACGTCATTTAGCCGCGATACGCCTCGAACAGCCCAGTGGCCCCCATGCCACCACCGACGCACATGGTGACGATGCCGTAGCGCAGCTCGCGGCGCTGTAGCTCGCGCACCAGATGGCCGACCTGACGCGAGCCGGTCATGCCGAAGGGGTGGCCGATGGAAATGGAGCCGCCATTGACGTTGTACTTGTCGTTGTCGATCTCCAGCTTGTCGCGGCAGTACAGGCACTGCGAGGCGAATGCTTCGTTGAGCTCCCACAGGTCGATGTCGTCGACGCTCAGGCCCTTGGCCTTGAGCAGCCTGGGTACCGAGAACACCGGGCCGATGCCCATTTCATCTGGCTCGCAACCGGCCACGGTGAAGCCGCGGAAATAGGCTTTGGGCTTGAGGCCCAGCTCCAGCGCCTTTTCCAGGCTCATCACCAGGGTCATGGAGGCGCCGTCGGACAGTTGCGAGGCGTTGCCGGCCGTGACGCTGCCTGCCGGGTCGAACGCCGGTTGCAGCTTGGCCAGCGATTCCAGGGTGGTGTCCGGGCGGTTGCAGTCATCGGCCTCGACCACGCCGTCGAGAATCCTCTTCTCGCCGCTGGCCTTGTCTTCGACCTGGTACTTCACCGCCATCGGCACGATCTCGTCGGTGAACAGGCCTTCGGCCTGGGCGCGCGCGGTGCGCTGCTGGCTCTGCAGGGCATAGGCATCCTGGGCTTCGCGGCTGATGCCATAGCGGTTGGCGACGATCTCGGCGGTCTTGCCCATGGGGTAGTAGATGCCGGGGTTGTCCTGCTGCAGCAGCGGGTTGAACAGGTTGTCCATGTTCATGCTTTTCAGGGTCATGGTGATGGACTCGACGCCGCCGGCGACGATGATCTCGCTGCAGCCGGACACCACCTGGTTGGCGGCGATGGCGATGGCCTGCAGGCCCGAGGAGCAAAAGCGGTTCAGCGTCATGCCCGCCACCGGGTTGCCCAGGCGCGAGAGCACGGCGACGTTGCGGCCGATGTTCATGCCCTGCGCGCCCTCGTTGGAGCCGGCACCGACGATGCAGTCATCGACCAGCTTCGGGTCGATGCCGTTGCGCACCAGCAGCGCATCGACGCAATGCGCGGCCATGTCGTCCGGCCGGGTCATGTTGAACTTGCCACGGAAGGACTTGGCCAGGCCGGTCCGGACGCTGTCGACGATCACCACTTCACGCATGACGCACCTCGTTGTTATTGGATGGCGAATGACGTGAAGATAAATCCAGCCGATCCCAGGGTGCGACCATCATTGATCTGGCGTATACGAGGCGATGCCGGAGCGTAGCCCGGATGCAATCCGGGGCTTTGGGATCGACACAAAAGCATCGCGGCTAAAGCCGCTCCTACAGAACAGGTAGCGCTTCAATCCCTGGCAAACGCTGCCTCGATGGCCTCATTGATGGTGCGCAGCACCTTGACCCGGGCGAAGCGCTTGTCGTTGGCCTCGATCAGCGTCCAGGGCGCGATCTCGGTGCTGGTACGGTCGACCATATCGCCTACCGCATCAGTGTAGTCGTCCCACTTTTCACGGTTGCGCCAATCCTCTTCGGTGATCTTGAAGCGCTTGAAGGGGATCCGCTCGCGCTCCTTGAAACGCTTCAGCTGGGTCTGCTGATCGATGGCCAGCCAGAACTTCACCAGGATCACCCCGGCATTTGTCAACTGCTCTTCGAAGTCGTTGATCTCGCCATAGGCGCGCAGCCAGTCGGCCTGGCTGCAGAAGCCTTCGACACGCTCGACCAATACGCGGCCGTACCAGCTACGGTCGAAGATGGTGAAATGCCCGCGCGCCGGGATATGCCGCCAAAAGCGCCACAGATAAGGCTGGGCGCGCTCTTCCTCGGTCGGCGCCGCCACCGGCACGATGCGGTACTGGCGCGGATCGAGCGCGCCAGTCACGCGCCGGATGGCGCCGCCCTTACCGGCGGCATCGTTGCCCTCGAATGCAGCGATCAGGGCGTGCTTGCGCATGCGCTTGTCACGCATCAGCCCGGACAGGCGCGCCTGCTCGGTGGCCAGTTGCTCCTTGTAGTCGTCCTTGCTCAGCGCCTGGGTCATGTCCAGGCTGGCCAACAGGCCGCTGCTCTGCCCGGAAACCGGTGCAGCATGTGGTCGCCCCACTATGCCTTGCTGCCGCGCCAGCGCCGCCTGCAAGCCTTCGAGCAGAATGCGCCCGACGGTCAGGCTGCGGTAATAGTGATCGACGCCCTCGACCACGTACCAGGGCGCGTAGTCGCGGCTGGTGCGGCGCAGGATGCGCTCGCCGTAACGCACGAATTTGTCGTAGGTCTTCGACTGCTGCCAGTCCAGCGGGCTGATGCGCCAACTGTGCAGCGGGTCATCCTTGAGCGCTTCGAGGCGCGTCTTCATCTGTTGCTTGGACAGGTGGAACCAGAACTTGAAGATCAGCGCCCCCTCATCGCAGAGCATGCGCTCCAGGTGTTCGGCAGCATCGATGGCCTGATCCAGCACTGCATCCTTGAACTTGCCATGCACCCGCTCCTGCAGCATCTGGCTGTACCAGTTGCCGAAGAAGATCCCCATGCGCCCCTTCGGCGGCAGTTGTCGCCAGTAGCGCCAGGCCGGCGGCCGCGCCAGCTCTTCATCGGTCTGCACATCGAAGGTGATGACCTGGATCAGCCGCGGATCCATCCACTCGTTGAGCAATTTGACCGTCTCACCCTTGCCGGCGCCCTCGATGCCGTTGATCAGTACGATCACCGGGAAACGCGCCTGTTGCTTGAGTTCGTACTGCGCCTCCAGCAAGGCCTCGCGCAGCGCCGGCTCCTCGGCTTCGAACGTGGCCTTGTCGATACTGCGGCCGATTTCGGCGGACTCAAACATGCAAAAGCCTCCCGGTAATGATCGCTCAAGCGTAATGGATCGGCCGCGACTTTGCCTGACATTGAGGCATCGGGGTTTGACCTGTGCCGGGTAAACCGCACGCAGAGGATGGCAAGCCGTTGAAAACACAGGCGAGAAAGGCCCGAGCATACCGATGATGGTCCCACAACACCGATCGGAGCCGCGCTCGGCTTCACGCTTGTAAATGGTGGTTTTCAACGCAGTATTGCCAACGCAGGCAGTTTGCAACGGCCTGCTAGAATCGCCGCCTGTTATATCTGGAACCGCACCATGTCCGACGCCCACAACGCCCAGCTCGACTGGGACGAACACGGCCAGCCACTGTCGCGCAGCTATGGCGACGTGTACTTCTCCCGCGCCAACGGTCTGGAGGAAACTCGTCACGTCTTCCTCGCCCACAACCAGATCATCGAGCGCTGCCAGGCGCTACCGGCAGGCGGGCGCCTGGTCATCGGCGAAACCGGCTTCGGCACCGGGCTCAACTTCCTCTGCGCCTGGCAGGCCTTCGCCGAACACGCCCCGCGCGACGCGCGGCTGCACTTCGTCAGCGTGGAGAAATTCCCGCTGGCCCTGGCGGATCTGCAGCGCGCCCTGGCCTTGTGGCCGGAGCTTGCGCCCTACGCCGGGCAACTGCTGGCGCAGTACCGCGCCCTCCATCCCGGCTTCCAGCGCCTGCTGCTCGACGGCGGGCGCGTGGTGCTGACGCTGATGATCGGCGATGTGCTCGACTGCCTGCCGCAGCTGGACGCGCAGGTCGATGCCTGGTTCCTCGACGGTTTCGCTCCGTCGAAGAACCCGGAAATGTGGACGGACGCGCTGTTCGCCGAGCTGGCGCGGCTGTCGGCGCCAGGAGCAACCCTGGCCACTTTCACCAGTGCCGGTTTCGTCCGGCGCGGGCTGATCGCGGCGGGTTTTGCCGTGGTGCGGGTCAAGGGCTTCGGCCACAAACGCGAGATGCTCGCCGGCCCCTTCCAGGCACAGCAGATGCAGCGCACGGCGCCCTGGTTCGCCCGCCCGCAGTTGCCACCCGGCGAACGCCAGGCCGTGGTAATCGGCGCCGGCCTGGCCGGTTGCGCCACCGCCGCCAGCCTGGCCGCACGCGGCTGGCGCGTGACTGTTCTAGAGCGCCACGACGATGTTGCCCGCGAGGCATCAGGCAACCCCCAGGGTGTGCTCTACCTGAAACTCTCGGCCCACGGCACGGCACTGTCGCGGCTGATCGTCGCCGGTTTCGGCCATACCCGCCGCTTGCTGGAGCGCCTGCAGCGTGGCGTCGATTGGGATGCCTGCGGCGTGCTGCAACTGGCCTTCGATGCCAAGGAAGCCGAGCGCCAGGCCAAACTGGCCACAGCCTTCCCCAACGACCTGCTGTACGCGCTGAGCCAGGATGAGGCCGAGCAACGCGCCGGCATCGGCCTGCCAGCCGGCGGCCTGTTCTACCCGGATGCCGGCTGGGTACACCCACCAGCGCTATGCCGGCAACTGCTGCAACACCCGCTGATCGAACTGCGTCCCTATCACGAGGCGCTGCGCCTGAACCGACAGGACGAACGCTGGCGCGTCGAAGGACAGAACGGCGTGCTGGCCGAAGCCCCGGTGCTGGTATTGGCCTGCGCCGCAGAAATTTCCCGCCTGCTGCCGGAGGCGAACCTGCCACTCAAGCGCATTCGTGGGCAGATCAGCCGCCTGCCCGCCAACGCGGCCAGCAGTGCGCTAAGCACCGTAGTCTGCGCCGATGGTTATGTCGCACCGCCGCGCGGCAGTGAACACACCCTAGGCGCCAGCTTCGATTTCCACAGCGACGATGTGACGCCCAGCGTGGCCGAGCACGCCAGCAACCTGGAACTGCTGCGTGAGATTTCCACGGATCTCACCGAACGCCTGGACGCGCAGACGCTCGACCCTGCCGCACTGCAAGGCCGCGCGGCATTCCGCTGCACCAGCCCGGACTACCTGCCATTGGTAGGCCCATTGGCCGAGCAACAGGCCTTCAACGCAGCCTATGCGGTATTGGCCAAGGACGCCCGACAAGTGCCGGATACGCCCTGCCCCTGGCTACCCGGCCTGTACATCAATAGCGGCCACGGCTCACGCGGCTTGATTACCGCGCCGCTGTCGGGCGAGCTGATCGTAGCCTGGCTGGAGAACGAGCCGCTACCCGTACCGCGCGACGTGGCCGAGGCCAGCCACCCCAATCGCTTTATGCTGCGCACGCTGATTCGCGGGAGCTGATACGGTGCGCAGTGCGCACCGAAACGACCGTGCGATTACGCCCTGGCCTCGGCGAGTACCGGCTTGGGCTTGCGAAACACCAGCACGTTACCCAGCATCACCATCCCCAGGCCGAATAGCGCGGGAGCCGTCCACTGATAGCCCTCGGCGAACACTGAGATGTTCAGCGCCACCACCGGGAACAGCACCGTGCAGTAGGCGGCGCGCTCCGGGCCCATGCGCCCGACCAGCGTCAGGTAGGCGGTAAAGCCGATCACCGAGCCGGGAATCGCCAGATACAGCAGCGAGCCAACATAGCGCGCATTCCACTCGAAGGCGAACGGCGTGCCGCTGACCAGGCAGATGCCCACCAACATCAGCGCGCCATAGAGCATGCCCCAGGCGTTGGTGGTCAGCGGCTTGAGCCCGGCCTTCTGCTGCAGGCTGGACAGCATGTTGCCGGCAGAGAAGAACAGCGTGCCGAGCAGCGCCAGGCCGATGCCCAGCAGGCTTTCGCGGCTGGCTTGGTGCCCAGCCAGCTCCGGCCAGAACAATAAGCCCAGACCGACCAGCCCCAACGCGCCACCGAGCAGCACGTTGGCGGCGATACGCTGCTTGAAAAACAGCCTTGCATTGATCGCGTTCCACAGGGTGGCGGTGGAAAAGATAACCGCGATCAGACCACTGTGGATCCACTGGCTGGCGGTGTAGAAGCACAGGAAATTGAGGCAGAACAGGCACAGCCCCTGCACCAGACAAACGCCCTGAGCACGGCGATCCAGCGGCTGCAGACGGCCACTGAGCCAGAGCATGACGAACAGCACGGCCGAAGCCAGGGCAAAGCGATAGGCGATGGACGCGGCGACAGCCACCTCGCCCATCTGCAATTTGATGGCGATCCAGGTCGTGCCCCAGATCAGTACGGTGAGCAGGTAAAGCGACAGGTTCATCGAGTATTTCCCAGGACTGAGTACAGTCTGGAAGCGACAGGCGCCAGGCGCTTGCACAAAGTTGCGCATTTATCGCTGCGCCATCACTGCCTGCCATCGCGCCGCAGGCTTTATCATGCGCGCTTTATTCGTCAGGTCATTCTCACCGCATGCTTTCCGCCGTCGCGCGCTACAAACAACTGCTGTCCAGCGCCCTCGCCCGCTACTTCCCCCGCACCACCGCCTACCTGCGCGCCGAGCGCGAAGCGGCGCAGCCGCGCAAGCCCGTACGCAAGCAGAGCAAGAAGAAATCCACCGGCAACAACAAGAAAGCCGGCAGTCGCAAGAGCGCCAGCGGCAAGCCTGGCCCCGCCGGCATCTACCCTGCCACCCGGCTGAAGATCGACGATGCTCAGGTGCAGGCCATGCGCGAGCGCGTGGCGCAGGCGGTGAACGCCGGGCTGACCGGTACACCGTCGGACGAACAGTGGGCGATGATCCTCTGCCGCGCGCCGCTGGCACGCATCTTCGCCGGCGCCGGCTCGGGCAAGTCGAGCACACTGGTGCTGCGTGTGGTGTTCCTGCTCTGCCACCTGGAGGTCGACCCCAAGCGACTGACGGTGATTTCCTTCACCAACGCCTCCTGCACCGAGTTGCGTGAGCGCCTGCAGCGCCTGCTCGACTTCTGGCACTACCCGCACGATGCGCGCCAGTGCGTACGCACCTTCCACGCGGCCATGGCCACGCTGGCCAAGGAGAGCCTGGGCAATCCGCGCTGGTTCGAGCAACTGGACGAACCCGGCACAGAGCCGGATAACCCGCTGACTGGCGGGCGCCTGCGCCCCGCACAGCAGCGCCTGCTCAAGCAGGCCTACCAAAATGCCTATGCAGACGATGCGCGCTTTCGCGCCCTGACTCACCGCCTGCTCAAGCTGCCGGCCCCCAAGGAACCGCCACAGGGTAAGGCCAAGGCGCCACTGGGTGCCTGCAAGCTGCCTGGCGAATTCGCCGCCCTGCCGCTGTTCGAGCTGCTGCACGGGCAGATCGACTTCGCCGAGAGCCTGGGCATTCGCCTCGACCTTCTGGAGGTGAAAACTCTGGAATGCGCAGCCCGCGAGCGCGATTTCATCGAGGCCATGCAGCGTTTCCACCAGCACTTCAGCGCTTTGCTAAAGAGTCAGGGGCTGATCAGCTTCAACGGTGCGTTCGCGCAACTCAGCGAGCGCCTGAGCAGCGACGCCGGCAAACCCGGCCCGGCCCTGCTCGCGCTGAGTCACCTGCTGATCGATGAATTTCAGGACATTTCGCCGCAGATCGTGCTGTGGCTGCAGGCCGTGCACCGCCGCCTGCATGCAGCAGGCGAACGCATCAGCCTGATGGCCATCGGTGACGACTGGCAATCGATCTACGGCTGGCGCGGCAGTTCGCCGGAGCTGTTCATCGATTTCGACCGCCACTTCCCCAGTCGCGGACGCGGCAAGAGCACCACCCTGCTGCTGGGCACCAACTACCGCAGCATCGAGCCGGTGATCCGCGATGGGGAAAAGGTGCTGGCAGACGTCAGCAACAAGCAGGCCAAGACCTGCGTTGCGGCCAAGGCGATGCAACCGGGCGACCATGGCGTGAAACTGATTCAGCGCTTCGAGCTGACCAGCGGCCTGCCGCGTCTGCTGGAGGAAATAAGTGCACAGTGCACTCATGTCGCCAGCCGCCCGAACGCCGACCGCACCGCCGTACTGCTGCTCAGCCGACGCAACGAGCCGCTGCAACAGGTGCGAGCGCAGCTCGATAAATCGCTACCGGTGCGAACCATGACCATCCACCGCGCCAAGGGCCTGCAGGCCGAAGTCGCGATCATCCTCGACGACTGCCTCCCGGCAGAGAAACACCCGCTGCGCAACGCACTCTACGCCCGGTGCGGTTTCTTCGCCGGCAGCTACGACCAGGCCATGCAGGATGAAGCCCGGCGCCTGGCCTACGTGGCCATCACCCGTGGCGTCAGTCGGGTGCTGTGGTACACGCGCAAGGCGCAGGGTGCGACGCAGTGCCTGGCCAGCTAGAACGCCCGGCGAATACTCCGCGCCCAAGAGACTCACAAAGCAGTCTGGCGTAGGAGCCCCGCCCCGGAGCGAAGCTGTTGGCGTCAGCGCGGCGCAGATTCGCGGCGAGGCGCCGCTCCGGGATCGCGGCATGACGTCGGGCTTCGTCCAATTGAAGCACCAAAAGCAGTCCGGCGTAGGAGCCCCGCCTCGGGGCGAAGCTGTTGGCGTCAGCGCCGCGCAGATTCGCGGCGGGGCGCCGCTCCTACGGGTTCGCGGCATGACGTCGGGCTTCGTCCAATTGCAGCACCAAAAGCAGTCTGGCGTAGGAGCCCCGCCTCGGGGCGAAGCTGTTGGCGTCAGCGCCGCGCAGATTCGCGGCGAGGCGCCGCTCCTACGGGTTCGCGGCATGACGTCGGGCTTCGTCCACTTGAAGCACCAAAAGCAGCCCGGCGTAGGAGCCCCGCCTCGGGGCGAAGCTTTTCAGGTCAGCGCCACGCCTAAAACGCTGGAGCTAGGCGATTGATCAGGCTCTCGTTATGACCTGGCACTTTTTACAGGCAACAAAAAAACCGCCGAAGCGGGTTTCTTCTCAACCATCCAACATCCTGTCGGCAGCCTTCCTGGCATGGTCATCTTCCGTAATCCTCAGCGATCCGTCGCTGCAGGGGATGGGTGTAGATTAGTGATCGGCCCGCGCGGGCAACGGCGGTTGCCGTTATCGCCTGTAAGACATTCGCCATAGACGACTGCTTCAGCGACCGATCATTCGCGCCAATACATCCTCACCGCCCTGGCGGCGATGGACAAAGGCCATGGCGGCATGGCCAATCACCATGAACAGCAACAGCCAGCCCAGGTTGCCATGCAGCAGACCGGCTGGAGCGATCATCCACTCGATCTTGCCGTCAAAACCGGGCATGACGGTCATGCCGAATGCCACGAACTCACGGCCCGAGCCGTACTGACGCAGCAGCGCGACAAAGGGAATCACGAACAGCAGGCCATACAACGCCAGATGGCCGAAGCGTGCCAGTGTGCTGACTGGGGCCGACCGGCGGCTGCTGTTGTACAGCGCCCAGAGCAGGCGAATCACCACCAGCACCATGAGCAACAGCCCGGTCGCCTTGTGCGTCCCCCAGAGGAATTTATCCAGCGCGCTGTCTTCCAGCAGGACATGGGCCAGAACGGTGACGAACTGCCACCCCAGCACAATGGCCATCCCCCAGTGCAGCAGGCGTGTAACCGAGCCATAGCGCTGCGCGCAATCATGCAGATTCGACATCGTGGATCCTCTTCAATGTCATCACCGAACACGGTGTTCGGGCCACCAATCGTTGGCAAAGACCCGTTCCAGACGCAATGGTGCCGTGCAGCAGCACGAGACTGCGCCTGCAGATGTTAACGGATATGTCAGAAAGGCATCACGCCACGCCCCCGACGACTGCGGGCGTGGCGTACTGATCAGGCATCGCGTAGCGCTTCGCGCCAGGCGCGATATTGCGGTTCCTGCCAGATGCGCGCATGCAGGCGCGCCATACCGTCGGGGTCGTTGAGCAGGCGCCAGCGGGTCGCCTCGACCTTGCCTTGCGGCCCGGCATTGAGGATTTCCTCGATACGCTCATCACGCAGCGCCTCGGCAGCCGGCACCACCTTGGCGTGGCGCGCCCGGGCCATGGCGCAGACCAGGGCGTTGTACAGCGGGTCGACCACTGCACGCAGGAAGCCCTTGCGCAGAGCCCGCGAGCTGTTCAATTGCTCGTACTCGGCAGTGTTGCTCAGCTCCACTGGCACCTTGTGCTCTTCGGGAATCAGGAACAGCTTGCTACGCCGTGCCGCCAGCCCCGGTGCCGTGCGGCTGGTCAGCACCGAGACCACCGGCGACAGCACCAGCGACACCACGATGGGCGCCAGCCACCAGAGGAAGTCCGGGTTGAGCCAGGCCACCAGTGCCGTCCAGCTGATCCCGATCAGCACCTGGCTGCCGTGACGACGAAAGGCTTCGCTCCAGGGCGTGGAATCATCCACACGCTGCGGCGAGTTCCACTGCACCGACCAACCGAGGAAGGCAGCGGTGACGAACAGGCTGTGGAACAGCATGCGCACCGGCGCCAGCAGCACCGAGCAGGACGCCTCCAGCAGCATCGACAACAGTACCCGCGTGCGCCCACCGTAGGCTTCGGCGCCCTTGATCCAGATCAGCAGCACGCTGAGCAGCTTGGGCAGGAACAGCAGGGTCATGGTCGCCGAGAACAGCGCCACTGCCTCTTCCGGTTGCCAGCGTGGCCACAGCGGATAGAGCTGGTTGGGCTGCAGGAAATACTCCGGCACCATCAGCGTATGGATCGCCAGCAGGCAGGTCGAGAGCAGCAGAAACAGCAGCCACAGCGGCGCCGACAGGTACGACATGACCCCGGTGAGGAACACCACCCGATGCACCGCATGCATGCCGCGCACCAGGAACAGGCGGAAGTTCATCAGGTTGCCATGGCACCAGCGGCGGTCGCGCTTGAGCTCGTCGAGCAGGTTCGGCGGCAACTCTTCATAGCTGCCCGGCAGGTCGTAGGCGATCCACACACCCCAGCCAGCGCGGCGCATCAGCGCGGCCTCGACGAAGTCGTGGGAGAGGATCGCGCCAGCGAAGGAACCGGTGCCCGGCAGCGGCGCCAGGGCGCAGTGCTCGATAAAGGGTTTGACCCGGATGATTGCGTTGTGGCCCCAGTAGTGCGACTCACCCAGTTGCCAGAAGTTGAGGCCGGCGGTGAACAGCGGCCCATAGACGCTGGTGGCAAACTGTTGCAGGCGCGCATAGAGGGTGTCCATGCCCGATGCCTTGGGCGCGGTCTGGATGATGCCGGCACCCGGGTTGGCCTCCATCAGGCGCACCAGGCGGGTCAGGCATTCACCGCTCATCACGCTGTCGGCATCGAGCACCACCATGTAGCGGTAGTTGCTACCCCAGCGCCGGCAGAAGTCGTCGATGTTGCCGCTCTTGCGCTTCACCCGACGGCGACGACGGCGGTAGAAGATATGGTCGAAGCCTTCCACCTCACTGCACAGCTCCATCCAGGCCTGCTGTTCGGCGACGCAGATATCCGGGTCGTTACTGTCACTGAGGATGAAGAAATCGAAATGCTCCAGTTGCCCGGTAGCCTTGAGCGATTCGAAGGTCGCCCGCAGACCGGCAAACACCCGAGGGACATGCTCGTTGGCAATCGGCATGACCAGCGCAGTGCGCGCCCGGGGTGAAATGGGTTCATCACCGCAGCTGCTGGCCGAGATGCTGTAACGATCGCGGCCCTTGAGCAACTGGAAGAAGCCCATCAGCGCAGTCCAGAAGCCCATCGACACCCAGCAGAACAACAGGGCGAACAGCGCCAGAATGCTGGTCTGCACCACATAAGGCAGAATCTGCCGCGCCGACTCGTGCAACGGCTGCTCGAATACCAGGCCCAGATCGACCAGCGACCAACCCTGATAGGGCAGTACCGATTTCATGTACCAGGTGGCGACCACGGTCTGCGCGATCATCAGCACCAACAGCGCCGTGCGGCGCACCGCCGCGACATGCCGCCAGCGCTCCTCGGTAAAGTCCTCGCTCTCGCGCGTGCGGGGTCGTGGTGCCGGCTTTTCGCCTTTCAAGCGACGCCAGCCACGATCGAGGATGTTGATCTGCCAGGGCTCCGGCACCATGCGCGTGCGCTTGATCGGCGGCGTCGAATCGATGGTGGGCCGGCCCTGATGATCCCGGACGATGCGGCAGCCACGCTCAAGTGCATCCGGCCAGCCCAGCGCCAGGCGGGCCGGCACCGACTCGAGCATCTCGCGGGTTTCGTCCTGAGGCTCGGCGGCCGCAAGGTCGTCCTCGTGCAGGGCACGATGCAGGGTGGCAAAATCGCCGCCCTGCTCTTCCAGGCGATGAGCCAGTGCTTGCCGGCGCTCATGATCGAGCGGTAGTTCGCCCAGGTAATCCTGGATCTGAGTAGCGTCTAGGCTGTTATTCATGAGAAGGCAGCTGATAGCTCCAGGTTTCCGACACAGGCTTGCCGTCCTCGACCAGCGCGGCACGCATCTCCACCGGCTGCGCCGGGTCCTTGATCTTGACCCGCAGCAACAGACGCCAGCCTTTGCTCACCGGGTTGTAACGCAGGTTCTCTTCCAGCAACTCGGCGTTGTCATCGACACTGACCTGTACCTGCGGTGCCGCATCAGGCGAGCGCTTGGCCAGTTCCTTACCGACAAAATCGATCACCAGCGCGGTGCTGCCATCGGCCTGGCGAATCAGGTTGGCCTGCTTGATATCACCCTCCGACAGACGGGTCTGACTGACCATGGCCAGTTGCGGGTCGTGCAGTTTGGCCTCGTCACGACTGAAATGCAGACGATAGGCCACATCCAGCGCCTCACCCGGCGCAGGCAGCTTTTCCGGGCGCCACAGGGCGACGATGTTGTCGTTGGTTTCATCCGGGGTGGGAATTTCCACCAGCTCGACATGGCCGGCACCCCAATCACCGACGGTCTCCACCCAGCCGCTCGGCCGCAGCTCGTAGCGATCATCGAGATCCTGATACTGGCTGAAATCACGACTGCGCTGCATCAGGCCGAAACCACGCGGGTTGTCGATACGGTAGCTGCTGACATTCAGGCGCTGCGGGTTGTTCAGCGGACGCCAGATCCACTCGCCGTTGCCGGCATGAATCCCCAGGCCTTCGGAATCATGCAGTTGCGGACGGTAGTTGGGGCGTGGCCAGGGTTGGTTGGCACCGAACAGGTACATGCTGGTCAGCGGCGCGATGCCGAGTTTCTCGACGTTCTCGCGCAGGTAGACCTTCGATTGCACGTCGAGCACGCTGTCGCGGCCCGGTTTGATTTCCATGCGGTAGGCGCCGGTGGCCCGTGGCGAGTCAAGCAATGCGTAGATCACCAGGCTGCGGCGGTCGGGCTGTGGCTTTTCGATCCAGAATTCGGTGAAACGCGGAAATTCCTCACCCGATGGCAGCGCCGTGTCGATGGCCAGACCGCGTGCGGAAAGACCGAACACCTGCCCCTTGCCGACGATGCGGAAGTAGCTGGCGCCGAGCACGCTCATCACTTCGTCGTGCGTACCTTTGGCATTGATCTCGTTGATGACCTTGAAGCCGGCAAAACCGAGATCCTTGAGGTCGTCCGGGTTCAGATTGAGGTCGCCGAAGTCGAACATCGACGGGTCGTACTTGATCTCGCGAGTACCCTCGGCGGTCACCTCATTGATCTTCACCGGCACATCGAAGTGCATGCCCTGGTGGAAGAAGTACAGCCGAAACGGCGTCTTGCCATCCGCCCAGTGTGCCTTCTCTTCGAGGAAGCGCACCTTTTGATAGCCGGCGAACGGCAGCTCACGCAGCGAAGCGGGCAACTGGCTTTGCGGGGCACTGTAGCCTTCTGCAGCCAAAGCCTTGGCCTTGACCGCCACATCATCCAGATCGAAGGCCCAGCTCTGGGCAGCGAACAACAGCGGGAGCACGCAGAGGGCCAGCTTGCCGGCCTTGCCCATACGGGTTCCAGAACAACGACTCATCGACACACAACCTCCAGGGCAACACGTACTGACGGGCAGCGGCCAGCCCATCAGGCGGTCGCTGCGCGAGTTGAAATCAGGCGAATGATGCAAAGACAACGCGAGCGCGATACAGGTAGTCAGCCGGACGGCGACATCCCCGCATGCGCGGATTCTTTCTGCGCATTATTACCAGATCGTGAAGTCCGGCACAGGTGCTCGCGCGAGTATATTTTTCGCCTCCTTGGGCCACGCCCTCATTGGCGTGGCAACAGTTCGAAACGCGCCTCCTGCACGCTCTGCGAATCCAGCCCGAGCTGAACACGGAAGGCACCTGGCTCGCTGACATGCTGCAGGCTGGCGTTGTAGAAACGCAGCATGGCTTCGTCGATCTCGAAACTCAGCTCACGCGTTTCGCCTGCCTCAAGCTTGACCCTGCGAAAATCCTTGAGTTCCTTCACCGGACGGATCACCGACGCGGCCTCATCGTGCAGATACAGCTGCACCACGGTGGCGCCAGCCCGTGACCCGGTGTTCTTCAGCGTGACGCTGACGCGAATCTTCTCATCCGCGTGCATGCGTTCGGCAGACAGTTTCGGTGCCGACAGCTGGAAGTCGCTGTAACTCAAACCGTAGCCAAACGGATACAGCGGGCCGTTGGGCTCCTCGAAATACTGCGAGGTGTAGTTACCCGGCGTGCCGGGTGTATACGGACGGCCCAGGCGCAGATGATTGTAGTAGGTGGGAATCTGCCCAACCGAGCGCGGGAAGGTGATCGGCAGCTTGCCCGACGGGTTGTGCTCGCCGAACAGTACATCAGCGATGGCATGACCACCTTCGATACCGCTGTACCAGGTTTCCAGCATCGCGTCGGCGTTGTCCTTCTCCCAGCTCAATGCCAGCGGCCGGCCGTTCATCAGCACCAGCACCAGCGGTTTGCCGGTGGCTTTGAGCGCACGCAGCAGCGCCTGCTGGCTGTCCGGCAGATCCAGGCGGGTGCGGCTGGACGACTCGTGGGACATCCCCCGCGCCTCACCCACCGCCGCGACGATGACGTCGGCCTGGGAAGCCACACGCACAGCCTCTTCCAGCATCGCCTGTGGTGTGCGCTTGTCCAGCACCACTTCCGGGCGATCCCAGTTGAGCTGGTTGAGGTAATTGATCACATGGGCATCATCGGTGACGTTGGCGCCCAGGACATAGAGCAGTTTGCCCTCGCCTTCGAGCGCGGCCTGCATACCCTGGCGCAACGTTACCGCCTGCTCAGCCACACCGACCGCCGACCAACTGCCGAGCATATCCACCGGCGAATCGGCCAGCGGCCCGATCAACGCGACGGTGGTGTTCTTGCTCAGCGGCAGGGTATCGCCATGGTTTTCCAGCAGCACCAGCGAGTCACGCGCCATGGCCCGTGCATCGGCGCGGTGCAGGCGGCTTTCGGCATTCACATCAGCAGGATCGTCCTCGGCGCGGCCGATGCGGCGGAACGGATCATGGAACAGCCCCAGGTCGTACTTGGTGTTCAGCACATGGGTAACGGCTTCATCCAGCACGCGCTGCGGCACCG
Organism: Pseudomonas sp. GD03919; assembly: GCF_029814935.1. Taxonomy (NCBI): domain Bacteria; kingdom Pseudomonadati; phylum Pseudomonadota; class Gammaproteobacteria; order Pseudomonadales; family Pseudomonadaceae; genus Pseudomonas; species Pseudomonas sp. GD03919. Next base: position 1,366,794 of record NZ_CP104582.1, on the reverse strand, counting down.
CGCCGCTGCGCACCAGCGCCGGCAGTTCCTCATCGTAGAGCGTATCGGCCATGCTCATGCCGACACCTGCGGTAACCGCCAGTTTGGCCGCCTCGCGACCATCGGCAGCCACACCATGGCGCAGCAGTTCGGTGATCGCGCCATGGTCGCTGAGCGCCACGCCCTTGAAGCCCCAGTCGCGGCGCAGCAGATCACGCAGCAGCCAGGTATTGGCCGAGGCCGGCACGCCATTGATTGCGTTGAGCGCGACCATCACCCCGCCCGCGCCGGCATCGATAGCGGCGCGATAAGGCGGCAGATAATCCTGGTACATGCGCATCGGGCTCATGTCGACCACGTTGTAGTCACGCCCGCCCTCCACCGCGCCGTACAGGGCAAAGTGTTTGACGCTGGCCATGATGCGCTGCGGATCGCTGGGGTCTTGCCCCTGGTAACCCCGCACCATGGCTGCGGCAATACGCGACACCAGGTAGGGATCTTCACCGAAGCCTTCGGACGTGCGCCCCCAGCGCGGATCGCGGGAAATGTCCACCGTCGGCGCGAAGGTCATGTCCAGGCTGTCGGCGCTGGCTTCGAAAGCCGCCACCCGGGCACTGTTCTCGATGGCGGCAATGTCCCAGCTCGAGGCCACCCCCAGCCCGATGGGAAAGGTGGTGCGATGACCATGGATGATGTCGTAGGCGAAGAACACCGGGATGCCCAGGCGGCTGCGCAAGGCAGCCTCCTGCATCGGACGGTTCTCCGGGCGCACCACCGAATTGAAGGTGGCGCCGATGCGCCCCGCGGCCATTTCCTCGCGAATGCGTTCGCGCGGCATGTCGCCACCGATGCTGATCAGGCGCAGTTGGCCGACCTTTTCCTCAAGAGTCATGCGCCCTACCAGGTCGGCGATGAAAGCCGACTTGTCATCCATCGATGGCGCAGCGACCAGCAAGTTGGGGGCGAACAGGGCAGAAACGAGAGCGAACTGGCGCAGGTATTTCATCGGGTGCGGCATCCTGGATACAGGTCATTGTCTGAATGGTCGCCACGATACTCCGAGTCCTTGCACCGCGCCTTGGCTCCATGCAAAAAACCGCTGCCATTCAACGGTGTGCCAGGTATTACGAAGCCCTCCTTGCGCAAAATTGCGCTTTTTATGGCATCACTGGTTTTGCCTGCCAGCAGGCGTAGCATGGCCACATCAGGGAGAAGGTGATGGCGCAATTCGAACGTCTGCAGGTATTCCAGAGCATGAGTCGCTCGCCCAACACGTGCCTGCACGCCTTGGCCGAGCTGGGTAATGGCATGGCCTTGGCGCGCTAGAGCAATGCCCATGATGCGCGCGACTACCTACGCCCAGTCATCACACGCTGTCCTGCTATCTGGCCGGCGGCACCGGCACCTTTCGCCGCGAGCAGCCGGGCAACAAGGGCGCGCCGGACAAACTGTGCATCCTGCCGGCCGAACACCAGTCGGCCTGGGTCATCAATGGCGAGATTCAACTCGCCCACCTTTACATCGAGCAGAAACAGTTCGCCCTCGGCGCGGTGGCCCTGCTCGACCGTGAACCGCGCAGCCTGCAACTGGCAGGAGCCGGGCGACCGCCTGCTGTCGGCAATCTGCTGGCTACGCCTGCTAATCGCCACGCGGCTATGCGAAAATCTGCGGCTTTGCATTGCTACGGCCCAGTCATGCGCCCATTCATTTCTGCCTCGGGGTTTCGTTGATGCCCCTGGATATCCACCAACTCCGCCAGGAAGACTGGCGCTCGGAATTCGGCGCCGGTGACCTGCGTCGCGGCATCGGCTACGCCGAGGAGAAACGCAGCAAGCTGCTCAGCATCAAAGACAACAGTCTGCTCGCCAACTGCCGTGGCTCCGCTGGGCAGACCTACCAGCAGCGCATTACCCTGCACCCCTATGGGCGCAAATGGAACGTGACCGGGCACTGCACCTGCCCGGTGGGTTTCAACTGCAAGCATGTAGCCGCCGCCCTGCTCACCCTGGAAGCGCAACAGCGCGCAGGTAGCGACCTGTCGGACATCATCGTGGTCAACAAGGAACTGGCGGAAACGCGCCTGGAAGGTATCGCGCCTACCGCCATCCTCAGCCTGGGCAGCCAGGTACGCGTGCATTTCGATGCGCGCAAGGGGCGCATGCAGGAGCAGACCCAACACCGCGCGGCGCTGGCCTTCGACTATGCCGGACACAAGGTATTCGGCAAGCCGGCCAGGGACCTGGTCAAGCGCCTGGATGCAGAGCACAACCTGCGCCTGATCCGTGACGGCGCCGCCGAAGCCGCGCTGCGCAAGCGCCTGGAGAACCTCGGCCTGCAGGTCGCCCTGCGCCAGAGCGAAGCGCTGCCGGCCGAAGCGGGCGAACCGTTCGAGCTGGAACGCGAACGCGACTGGCTGGATTTCGTCCAGCAACAGTTGCCGCAGTTGCGCGCCGAAGGCTGGCAAATCCACATGCGCCCGGACTTCCAGTACAACCTCGCCGAGGTCGACGACTGGTACGCCGAGGTCGAGGAAGATCCGCAGCAGAACTGGTTCGACCTGGAGCTGGGCATCGAAGTCGAAGGCCAGCGCCTGAGCCTGCTGCCGATCCTGCTCCAGGCCATCCGCCGCACGCCCTGGCTGCTGGCGCCCGAAGCGCTGGCCCAGCGCGCCGACGAAGACCGCCTGCTGGTCAGCCTGCCGCAGGGCGGCAAACGCATCGCCCTACCCTTCGCCCGCTTGAAGCCGCTGCTGGCTACGCTCGGCGAGCTGTATTTCCGCGACCCTGGCGAAGACCACCTGCCGCTGCGCCTGGGCCGCGCCGACGCCGCACGCCTGGCTGAGCTGGCACAGGGCCCTGAACTGAGCTGGCAAGGTGGCGATGAGCTGCGCGGTTTCGCCCAGCGCCTGCAGAACCTGGCCGTGCGCGAGATTGCGCCACCCGAGGGTTTGCAGGCCGAACTGCGCACCTATCAGGTGCAGGGCCTGAACTGGATGCAGACCCTGGCCGAGCTGCGCGTCGGCGGCGTACTGGCCGACGACATGGGCCTGGGCAAGACCCTGCAGACCCTGGCGCACATCCTCTGCGAGAAACAGGCCGGACGCCTCGACAAGCCCGCGCTGATCGTCATGCCCACCAGCCTGATTCCCAACTGGCAGGACGAAGCAGCGCGCTTCACTCCACAGTTACGTGTGCTGGCCCTGCATGGCAACAAGCGCAAGGCATTGTTCGGAGAGATCGCCGAGCACGACCTGATCCTCACCACCTACGCCCTGCTGCCACGCGACCTCAAGGCGCTGAACCAGCAGCGCTATCGCCTGCTGATTCTCGACGAAGCTCAGAATATCAAGAACCCGCGCAGCAAGGCGGCCACCGCCGCCGCACAGGTACAGGCAGACCTGCGTCTGTGCCTGACCGGCACCCCGCTGGAAAATCACCTGGGCGAACTCTGGTCGCTGTTCCATTTCCTCATGCCCGGCTGGCTGGGGGATGCCAAGGCCTTCACCCGTGACTACCGCACGCCTATCGAGAAACGTGGCGACGTCCAGCGCCTCAATCACCTGAACGGGCGCATTCGCCCCTTCCTGTTGCGCCGCACCAAGGAACAGGTGGCCAGCGAGCTGCCACCGAAGACCGAGATCACCCACTGGGTCGAGCTGACCCAGCTGCAGCGCGACCGCTACGAAACCCTGCGCCTGGCCATGGACCAGAAGGTGCGCGAGGAAATCACCCGCCAGGGACTGGCGCGCAGCCATATCGTTATCCTCGAAGCCCTGCTGCGCCTGCGCCAGAGCTGCTGCGACCTGCGCCTGCTAGGTGACGATAATGGCGAGCTGAGCGCCAGTGATTCGGGCAAGCTCAGCGCCTTGCTGGATATGCTTCAGGAGCTGGTCGACGAAGGCCGCCGCGTGCTGCTGTTCTCCCAGTTCACCTCCATGCTGGCGCTGATCGAAGTAGAACTGCAGACACGCAAGATCGCCTACGCCAAGCTCACCGGCAGCACCCAGGACCGCCGCACACCGGTGCAGCGCTTCCAGGCCGGCGAATTTCCGGTGTTTCTGATCAGCCTCAAGGCCGGCGGCAGCGGCCTCAACCTGACCGCCGCCGATACCGTGATCCACTTCGATCCCTGGTGGAACCCGGCCGCCGAGGCCCAGGCCAGCGACCGCGCCTACCGCATCGGCCAGGACAAACCTGTGTTCGTCTACAAGCTGATCGCCCGTGGCAGCGTCGAGGAAAAGATCCAGCAACTGCAGCAGGCCAAGGCCAACCTGGCCAAAGGCGTGCTCGACGGTGGCAGTCAGGGCCAGTGGCAACTGGATGAAGAAGACCTGGCGGCGCTGTTCGCGCCGCTGGATTGACACCTGGCCTCACTGGCTGGAGCGCCCATCATCGCTCCACCCGACGTTTCAGTCAGACGTATCGTCGCGCTCGGCCTCGGCATCCTCACGGTTGCGCGCCTTGCTGCGGGGGTGCGGGCCGGCCACGGCCGGAAAGCGCGACGAGGCGTAGCGCACCACCAGAATCGCCAAAGCCAGCAGCAGGATCGCCCCGGAAACCATCACCACGCCCCAGCTCGGCTTATGGGTGTGGGAGATGTCGGAAATCAGCAAGCGGGTCAGCGCGGTGATCGCCACGTAGATCATGAAGCGGATCGGCATGTGGTTGGTCTTGAAATAGATCCCCACCATCGCCGCCAACTCCAGATAGATGAACAGCAGCAGAATGTCATCGACCGTGATGTGGCCCTTCTCCAGCATGCCGATGAAGGTCATCACCCCCGCCCAGGCCGTGATCGCCCCAATGGCGAACAAGGCCAGGTAATGAAAGGCCTCCATCAGCAGATTGCCCAGCGACTCCGCCAGACCGTGCATGTTTTCGCGCAAGCGCTCAGCCCAATTCATCCTTCAACTCCCCCACGAGACCTGGCAAACCACCCCGAATCCCCACCTCGGGTATTCGCAAGAAACAATCATGCAGGAAAAAGACCAGCCCGAGGATGCCGCTGCGATGTGACGATTTGGCGCGCTCCAGCCGACCGCGACGAGGCTGAAACTGACATCACAGGCTCGCTAAGATACCCCGACACGTCGCACACTACGGCATCGCCACTCTCAATGAAGGATCCCCCATGCGTCTTTTCTCGCTGAACACCGCATTGTCGTCCGTCATGATCGCCCTGGTCAGCCTGCCGCTGCAGGCGGCCGCACCGGCACAACAGAAGACCCAGGTACCGGGCTACTACCGTATGGCACTCGGTGACTTCGAAGTCACCGCTCTGTATGACGGCTACGTCGACCTGCCTGCCAGCCTGCTCAAGGGCATCGATGACAAGGACCTGCAATCGCTGCTGGCACGCATGTTCGTGGCGTCCGAGAAAGGCGTGCAGACTGCAGTCAACGCCTACCTGATCAACACCGGCGACAACCTGGTGCTGATCGATACCGGCGCCGCCAAGTGCTTCGGCCCGACTCTCGGCGTGGTGCAGACCAACCTCAAGGCATCCGGCTACCAGCCGGAGCAGGTGGATACCGTGCTGCTCACCCACCTGCACCCGGACCATGCCTGCGGCCTGGTCAACGCCGACGGCAGCCCGGCCTACCCCAACGCGACCGTGGAGGTGCCGCAGGCGGAGGCTGAATTCTGGCTAGACGAGGCGACCATGGCCAAGGCCCCCGAAGGCATGCAGGGCATGTTCAAGATGGCGCAACAGGCAGTCGCACCCTATGCCAAGATGAACAAGCTCAAGCCCTACAAGACAGAAGGCGAATTGTTGCCTGGCGTCAGCCTGGTAGCGAGCCCAGGACACACGCCCGGACATACCTCTTACCTGTTCAAATCGGGTGGACAGAGCCTGCTGGTATGGGGCGACATTCTGCATAACCACGCCGTGCAGTTCGCCAAGCCTGAAGTGGTCATCGAGTTCGATGTCGACAGCGACCAGGCCAGGCAATCCCGCCAACGCATCCTGGCCGAAGCGGCCACAGACAAGCTGTGGGTCGCTGGTGCGCACCTGCCCTTCCCCGGCCTGGGCCACGTACGCAAGGAAGCCCAAGGCTACGCCTGGGTACCCGTCGAGTTCAGCCCGATCCGTAGCGACCGCTGAATTCTCGACACTCGCTGCTGGCAAAACGGTAGCGAGTTCTTTATGCTTGGATTACTGTATAAATAAACAGTTACCAACAGACACGCATGAAGGCAGATGAGGTGATGAATGGCCGTCGAAGTGGTGTATCGCAGCAGTCGCGATCCGGAGCGCTTGTTCATGGATAAGGCCGAAGCCGACCGTTACGACAAGATGCTGGAACTGGCCGAGCGCCTGAGCGAGGTACTGCACAAGGCGGTTCCATCCCTGAGCGAGGAACAGGGCGAGGAGCTGGGTATCTTCATGGCCAAGAATCGCGACGTCTTTGCCAAGGCGTTCAAGAGCCAGCCGGACGCGCTCGACGAACTGGAAATCGACACCGCCAGCGAATGACCAGGAACCGCGACCCCGTTCCTCCAACGGGGCCTCGACCTATGCGTGACTGACGGGATACTGCGCTGCGGCCTGCTCCAGCCAGACCGGCAAGTCTCGCCGCTTTACCCCCTCACGCCGGGCACGGGCCAACTGTTCCAGCATGTACTGACGCTTGTGCTCGTTACCTTCGGCGAAGGACAGCGCCAGGTCACGATCGGTCCACTGACGAATACGGCGAAACAGCCACCAGTGAAAGTACAGGCCGGCAGCCGTGGTGACGACGATGATGAAATAGTCCATGGTGACTCCTCCCCCACACACGCTAATCGAGCCGGCAAACCGCGCCAAGTGCGACATTGCCGCAGGCGCAGGAGGCAGTTCCATGATCCAGTGCAAGCGGGTTTATCTCAAGGCCGAAGCCAGCGACGGGCAGCGCGTGCTGGTCGACCGCCTCTGGCCTCGCGGTATGTCCAGGGAGGCCCTGACGCTCGATGAATGGCTAGCCGAGGTCGCTCCTTCCAGCGAGCTGCGCAAGTCCTTCGCCCATCGCCCCGAGGCTTTCGATGATTTTCGCAAGGCCTACCGCCGTGAACTGTGCGCCCACCCCGAACACTGGCAGCGCCTGCTGCACCGGGCCACACAGGGCACGGTGACGCTGCTCTATGCGGCACGCGACGAAACGCACAACAACGCGCGCGTGCTGGCCGATTTTCTCGAAGAGGAACTACTGCGCCATGATTCGCCGAGTTCGCCGGTGTGCTATCAGGGCGAATTCGACGCTCATTGACCGCGCAAACCTCGGCTAGCGACTACGCGTCGTACAGCAGGCGCTCGGCGAGGTAGTCGGCAACGCGCGCCGGGGAGCGTTTTTCAGCCTGGGCGTGGGCGTAGATTTCCATGAGCCGCTGACTGATTTGCGCCAGGTGCGCCGTGATCGCCGCCAGCGCCTCACCGCGATGACGCAGCGCCACGTAGATCAGCCCGCCCGCATTGAGCACGTAATCCGGCGCGTAGAGAATACCCCGCGCTTCCAACTGATCGGCCACATCGGGGCTGGCCAGCTGATTGTTGGCAGCCCCTGCCACCGCTGCGCAGCGCAGGTGGGCGACCGTCTGCGCATTCAGCACGCCACCCAGACCGCAAGGCGCGAGGATGTCGCATGGCGTGCTGAGCAGTGCATCGCAGGCAACCGGATGCGCGCCCAGTTGCTCGACAGCCAGTTGCACACGCCCGGCATCAAGATCGCTGACCAGCAGTTCGGCCCCGGCAGCATGCAGCGCTTCGGCCAGGGCGAAGCCGACATTGCCCAGCCCCTGTATGCCCACCCGCAAACCTTCCAGGTCGTCACTGCCCAGACGTGCCTGAGCCGTGGTGCGAATCCCGGCAAAAACACCCAGCGCCGTATGCGGCGACGGGTCACCTTCCCGGGTCGTGCTGGTGACATGATTGGTGTACTGGGCGATGCAGTCCATGTCGGCACTGGAGGTGCCGCTGTCGATGGCGGTGATGTAGCGTCCATTGAAGGTTTCGATAAAGCGCCCGAAAGCTTCGAACACAGCGGCACGGCTGGGTACATGCGCAGGACGGATGATCACCGCCTTGCCGCCGCCATGATCGATGCCGGCCAGCGCCGCCTTGTAGCTCATGCCCTGAGCCAGGCGAATGGCATCGGCAATGGCACTCTGTTCATCGGCATAGGCCAGGTAGCGGCAACCGCCGAGCGCTGGCCCGAAGCGGGTATTGTGAATGGCGATAACGACCCTGAGGCCGCTGGCCGGATCCTCGGCCAGGTGCAGAGCTTCGAGCTGGGCGGCTTGCATCATGCTGAACATGGCTGCGCTCCGGGTCTGATGTCACGCCTCAGTATAGGAGAGGCCCACTGGACGACGATCCTGCCAGCGGCTAAAAACAGCACAAGTCTGTGGAGAATGCGATGAGCCCACGCCAAGCCTGCCTGCAGTGCCTGCAACGCGATCCTCCCGCCCTGTTCGAGGCGGCACTGTGGGTCGCCGCCGAACATGATCCCGAGCTTCAGCCCGCGCAGGTGCTGAATGATCTGCACGGTTTGCAGTTGCAGGTCAGCGCCGGATTACCCGTCCTGCCGGCTCGCGAACTGGCCCAGCCGCTGCTACGCCGGCTGGCCGAACTGGATTTTCAGGAGGACGACGCAGGCCTCTCCCGCCCACGCCATGCCCTGCTGCATGAAGTGCTGCGCCGCCGACGTGGCCAGCCGCTGGCGCTGGCGCTGATCGCCCTGGAGTTGGCGCGACGCCTGGAGATTCCTTTGCAGGGTGTTAACTTCCCCGGCCATTTCATGCTGCGCGTCCCCGGCGCCGACCATCTGCTCGACCCCTGCGGCGGGCGCCGCCTGTATACGCGCGATTGCCGTGATCAGCTCTATCGCCAGCTGGGCCCGGGCGCCGAACTCAGTGCCGAACATCTGCAAACGGCCGACGCCCAGGCCATGCTGCGGCGCCTGTCACGTAATCTGCGCATGCTGCACATGCAGCACGATACCCCGGATGCGGCACTCAAGGACGCCGAGCGCGTCCTGCTGCTTGGCCCAGCGGCGCTGGCCGACCATCTGGCCCGCGCCGACGTATATCGGCAACTCGACTGCCCGCAAGGCGAGCGCTACGACCTGGAGCACGCACTGTTGTTCTGCGACGAAGACGGCTTGCGCCTGAAGCTGAGTGAGCGCCTGCGCAAGCTGGCACGCACGCCGGCGGTGCATTGAATCGCAGGGAAGGTCAGGCCGAAGCCGGCAGGCCGTGAAAACTGAAGTAGTAACGCAAGGCGTCGATCATCTCGACGTAATCGGCAGGCGGCGCCACCAGCGCGAAGCCGGAATCGTAGACACCGGGCGTGAGGTCTTCACGGCACCACTGGCAGTTGGCAGAAAAATCGATGAAGTGCATGCCTGGCTGGCCCGGAATCTTCAGACGCATGTCGAAACGCGCCCCCACCAGCATCGGCAACTGGCTGATGAGCATCAGACCGTCGAGCGAGACATTGCCGATGAAGCCCATCGGCTTGTCGGTGATGCGGTTGAACACCTTCAGGTAGTAGGGCAACTGGTGGCGTTCGATTCGGCGCTGGCTACGCATGATGGCATATCGCTACAAAAGGATTCGAGTATGGCCCCACTCTGGCCACTAAACCACCCTCAAGCACAGCGTTGGGCTATCCGCTCACGCAGTTGGCGACGAGCGGCGTCGGTTTCCTCATCACTGTAGTAGATACGTTCGCCATTGGCGTCCGTACGGTAATAACTGTACCCCTCGGGCATCTGTGCCAGGCGCCGACGCAGATCACCGCATTCGCTGGCGCGCTCTTCACGTTGCGCAGACGCGGCGGCTGCCGCCTGCTGCGCCTCCTCACGACGGGCTTCATAAAAACGCTGGCTGCGCGCCTCACGCTCGAGCGTATGCGCATCACGCTCGACCACCTGAGGCCTGACCTGTACGGTCTCAGCACCGGCCACGGGGCGCTGGCCGAAATGCACGCGGCCTTGTTCATCCGTCCAGCGATAGATTTCCGCTGCGGCCAGAGTCGGCAGCAGCGCCACGATCAGCAACCAGTAGCGCATGTTCATCCTCCGTGAGAGACACGCGCCAGCTTATACCCCGCCGCACTGGCGAGAAATATCCGCGACAAAAGGTTCAGAGTGCGGCCGGGCTGACTTTGGCCGCAGGCGCAGGGCTGTGGTGACCCAACTGCTCCAGGGTCTGCAGCCGGGCACGGGCGCGATAGGCATACTCGCTGGCCGGATAGCGCGTGATAATGAACTGGTAGGTCTGCGCGGCATCGACGAACAGGCTCTCACGCTCCAGACACTGGCCACGCAACAGGGAAATCTCCGGCTGCAGATAACTGCGCGAACGGCTCTTGCGCTCGGCCTGCGACAGCTCCAGCGCGACCTGCGCACAATCGCCTTCGTTGTAGGCGCGATAGGCGTTGTTCAGATGATGGTCGAGCGAGACGCGGGTACAACCCGTGGCAGCCAGGGCCACGGCCAGAATGATCAGGGTACGCATGGGCAAGTCCTCCAGTGAGCAGTGTATCGACAGCACCGGACAAAACTGAACCCGCTGTTGTGGCCTCGGCACCAGGGCGGCATGCGCTGATCTATATCAATGACGCCAGGCGCAACAGGGTCTGTAATACGAATACAGATTCCAGACGAGGACGCAGCCATGAACCTGCAACGACTGCTGGTCGTCATCGACGCCGAGCATCCGCAACAACCCGCCCTGCAACGTGCAGCCGACGTGGCGCGCAAGACCGGCGCCGAACTGCACCTGCTGCAGATCGACTATCACCCGAGCCTGGATGGCGGCTTGCTGGATAGCCACATGCTCAACCGCGCCCGTGAAAGCATCCTGCGGCAAAACCACGAAGCGCTGCGCGCCAGCGTCGCTCATCTGAGCGATGAGGGGTTCAGGATCGAGGTGGATGTGCGCTGGGGCAAGCGGCGCCACGAAGAGATCCTGGCCCGCGTCGCCGTGCTGCAACCCGACATCCTCTTCACCTCGACGCAGCCCAGCAGTGCACTGCGCCGCCTGTTGCTGAGCGATACCAGCTGGCAATTGATTCGTCGTTGCCCGGTACCGCTGTGGCTGGTACAGGATGCCGAGCCTCTGGGCCAGAACCTGTGCGCGGCACTCGATCCACTGCACAGTGCCGACAAACCCGCCGCCCTCGATCATCAACTGATACGCACCAGCCAGGTGCTGGAAGGTGCCCTGGACATGCAGGCGCATTATCTGCACGCACAAGCGCCGCTGCCGCGTTCGTTGCTGTTCAGTGCCGAGGTAGCGCAGGAATATGAAGACTACATGAGCCAATGCAGCCGCGAACATCGCCAGGCTTTCGACCAGTTGATCGCCCAGCACAGCATCGCCCCTGCACAGGCCCACCTGCTGGACGGTTTTGCCGAAGAAGTCATCCCGCGCTTCGTGCGTCAGCACAAAGTCGGTCTGTTGCTGATGGGCATCATCGCCCGTGGCCATCTGGACAGCCTGCTGATCGGTCATACCGCAGAGCGCGTGCTGGAACGTATCGAGTGCGACCTGCTGGTGATCAAACCCGATGGCAAAGGGTAGTGCACGGCAACAATGACTACAGCGAAAGGCCGTAGTAGCCTGCTCTCCATCGTTGAATAGGGAGTTCGTGCATGACCTTTCGCCGCACCAAAATCGTCGCCACCCTGGGCCCGGCCAGCAGCTCGCCGGAAGTGCTGGAGCAACTGATCCTCGCCGGTCTCGACGTGGCCCGTCTGAACTTCTCCCACGGCACACCGGACGACCACAAGGCCCGCGCTGCCCTGGTACGCGAACTGGCTGCCAAGCACGGCCGCCATGTCGCCCTGCTCGGCGACCTGCAAGGCCCGAAGATCCGTATCGCCAAGTTCGAGAACAAGCGCATCGAGCTCAAGGAAGGCGACCTGTTCCGTCTCTCCTCCAGCCACTCGCGCACCGCCGGCACCCAGGAAGTGGTCGGTATCGACTACCCGGCGCTGATTCAGGACTGCGACGTCGGTGACGAACTGCTGCTCGATGATGGCCGCGTGGTCATGCGCGTCGAGCTCAAGGGCGCCGACGAGCTGCATTGCCGCGTGGTGATCGGCGGCCCGCTGTCGGACAACAAGGGTATCAACCGCCGCGGCGGCGGCCTCACCGCACCGGCGCTGACCGAGAAGGACAAGGCCGACATCAAGGTCGCTGCCGAAATGGATCTGGATTACCTGGCTGTGTCCTTCCCGCGCGATGCCGCCGACATGGACTACGCCCGTCGCCTGCTCACCGAAGCCGGCGGCAGCGCCTGGCTGGTGGCCAAGATCGAACGCGCCGAAGCTGTGGCCGATGACGAAGCCCTCGACGGCCTGATTCGCGCCAGTGACGCAGTAATGGTCGCCCGTGGCGACCTGGCCGTGGAAATCGGCGACGCCGAGCTGGTCGGCATCCAGAAGAAGATCATCGCCCACGCCCGTCGCCTGAACAAAGCGGTGATCACCGCCACGCAGATGATGGAATCGATGATCCACAGCCCGATGCCGACCCGCGCCGAAGTCTCCGACGTGGCCAACGCCGCGCTGGACTACACCGATGCGGTGATGCTCTCGGCCGAAAGCGCCGCCGGTGAATACCCGGTCGAAGCCGTGCAGGCCATGGCCCGCGTGTGCCTGGGCGCCGAGAAGCACCCGACCAGCAAGCAGTCCAGCCACCGCATCGGTCGCCAGTTCCAGCGTTGCGACGAGAGCGTGGCCCTGGCAACCATGTACACCGCCAACCACTTCCCGGGCGTCAAGGCCATCATCAGCCTGACCGAGAGTGGCTACAGCCCGCTGATCATGTCGCGCATCCGCTCGTCGATCCCGATCTTCGCCTTCACCCCGCACCGCGAAGCCCAGGCCCGCGTGGCGCTGTTCCGTGGCGTCTACACCGTGCCGTTCGACCCGGCCTCGCTGCCGGCGAACAAGGTCAGCCAGGCGGCGGTGGACGAGTTGCTCAAGCGCGGCGTGGTCGAGCCGGGTGACTGGGTCATCCTGACCAAGGGCGACAGCTACCACGGCACCGGCGGTACCAACACCATGAAGATCCTCCACGTCGGCGATCAAATGGTGTAAGCCACCTATGAACGCACAAGGCCGCTCGATGAGCGGCCTTGTGTTTTCTGAGGCGGGCGCAGCCTAGGCGAAGCGCGAGAAATCCGGCTTTCTGCGCTGCATGAATGCGGTCAACGCCTCGATGGCCTCGGGCGAACGCAGGCGTTGGCCGAACAGCGCGCCCTCCTCCTCGATCACCTTGCGCAACTCCTCGCGCCCCGGCGCGCGCATCAGGCGCTTGCTGTCGACAACCGCCGATGGCGCCAGCTCGAGAAAACGCTGCGCCATCTCACGCGCCTTGCTCAACGTCGCCGCACCGCCGTCCAGTGCCTGGTTGGCGATGCCCCAGGCTGCGGCCTGCTCGCCCGTGAACGCCTGCCCCAGCAACAGCAACTCGGCGGCGCGCGCGTGCCCGAGCAAGCGCGGCAGAATCAGGCTGGAGCCATATTCGGGGCACAGACCAAGATTAACGAAGGGCATTTTCAACTGCGCATCACGGCTGACGTAGACCAGATCGCAATGCAGCAGCAAGGTCGTGCCGATGCCCACCGCCGGGCCGGCCACCGCCGCCACCACGGGTTTGGGAAATTCGAACAGCGCGCGCATGAACTGGAACACTTCGCTGTTCAGCCCGGTCGGCGGCGCCTGAATGAAGTCGGCGACATCGTTGCCGCTGGTGAAGCAGTCCTCGCCACCGGTCAGCAGCACCACACGCACGCTTGGGTCACGCTCAGCCTCGTCGAGCCTGTCGGCCATAGCGGCGTACATGGCGCGGGTCAGCGCATTTTTCTTGTCCGGGCGCTGCATGCGCAGGGTCAACAGACCGCCGTCGCGTTGGCTGTGTATGTGTTCGCTCATGCCTGGGCTCCACTGGGTGCGTCGCATGCACCGTCATCGAGCCTGACCGGCACAGCCTACGCGCGGGTGAGAAAGACGTCGGCCAGCATCTGGCTGCGCGGCAGCCCGGCCATGTACAGGCGCCGAGCGAAGCTGTCGACCGTGGAAGGATGGCCGCAGAGTAAGGCGAGGGTCTGCCGGGAAACAAGGCGCAGTTCGGCCAAAGCAGCCGGCAACTGCGCCGTCGTCAGCAGCTCGACCTGCAGGTTGGTGTGCTGCGCCGCCAGGGCCTGAAGCTCGCCGGCCAGGTAGTGCTCGGCAGCTTCAGGCGCCACATGCAGCAGGCGGATGGTGCCCTGGTGCTCCTGTCGCAAGGCTTCACGCAACACCCCGTAGAGCGGCGCCAGCCCGGTGCCGGCAGCCAGCAGCCAGAGTGGCCGAGTCTGCCAGTCCGGGTCGTAGTGCAGAGCGCCACCGCGCAGCTCGCCGAGGCGCAGCGTGTCGCCGACCTGCAGGCGCCGCGCGGCATCGCAGAATGCGCCGGGCTGGCGACAATCGATATGAAACTCCAGGCAGTCATCCACCCCTGGTACGCTGGCCAGCGAATAAGGTCGGGCAACGCCGTGTTCATGCCACAACAGCAGATGCTGGCCGGGGCTATAGCGCAACGGCTTGGCCGGCTGCAAACGCAGACGCAGAACCTGCGGGCTGGGCCAACTCACCGCGATCACTCGGGCGGACAGGCCATCACGCTGTGGGTCGAAAGGCTCGACCCGCAGATCGCCGACCACCAGACACTGACAGGCCAGGCGCCAGCCCTCGGCACGCTTGTCGGCCGCCAGTGCCTCGGGCTGACCATCCAGCGGCTCACCGGCTACGCAGCGCACCAGACAGGCGTGACAACTGCCGGCGCGACAGCTGTAGGGCACCGCCACACCGCCGCCGAGCAAGGCATCGAGCAAGTTGGTTTGTTGGGCGACCTGCAACTGCAGGGCACCCACACGCAGTTCAGGCACCCGCCTTCTCCCAGCTGGCATCGCAACGATTGCGTCCGCCGCGCTTGGCCTGGTACAGCGCCTGATCGGCACGCTGCAGGGCTTCATCGAGATCGTCACCGGCAACCAGCAGCGTCATGCCGGCGGAGAGACTGAGATTGTCCACCTTCACGCCCACCGGCTCGGCCTTGGCGAACGCCTCGCGCAGCCGTTCGCAGCAGGCAGTGAACTGATCGGCATCGGTATTGGGCAGTAGCAACACGAACTCCTCACCGCCGTAGCGGGCAATGATGTCGCTCTCGCGCAGACAGGCACGGGCCACGGCAGCGAAGGTCTGCAATACCCGGTCCCCCGCCGCATGGCCATGAGCATCGTTGATTCGCTTGAAATGATCCAGATCGATCAGCGCCAGGCCGTGCTGCCCTCCGGGCGCCGTATGCTCCAGCTCACGCGTGGCCACACGCAGGAAATGACGACGGTTGAATAACCCGGTCAGCTCATCGGTGGCCACCAGATCCTCGAGTTGGCGCATCATCCCGCGCAGCGTGTCCTGATGCGCCTGCAGGGCAAAACGGCGCTGGCGCATGCGTTTGCGCATGGCCTGCACATAACTGGAAAACAGACACAACCAGACCAGCAAGATGAACAGCACCCACACCTGCAGCCAGGCCATGCTCGAGTCCAGCATCGGCATGCGATAAGCCTCGAACAGGAGCATGGCCGCAAAACCGAAGAAAGCGAAAATGGCACAGCGCACGAACACCTTCGGCGTCAGCTGGAAGACGCCGAACAGCAGGATCAGCATGTAGAAGATCATCATCACGCCGCGCGCGCTGTCGAACTGCGCCAGCACCAGTGGCTGCCAGGCCAATGCCACCAGTACCTGGGCTTCGGTCAGGCTGGGGTCGTCATAACGCAGGTTGCGGCCGGACAAGAACAGCCCAAGAAACACCAGTTGGCTGCCAAATACACCAAGACTGAGCCAGGCAGCGGTGCTGATCGTCCCCAGGGAATGACCGTTGATTACGGCAAACCAGCAGACAAGCGCCATCATCACGTAGGTCGCGAAGGCCATGGCGAAGCGTTTGAGCAGAAGGCTCTGCAGACTGCGTTGCGTTCCCCGGCGAGTCATTGAGCTCATGGGCTCCGTCCCATACTGGCATCTTGCCGTACTCTACCCGTATGCCCACAAAAAACCTAGGACATCGATAACCGAACACTGCCTCAGGCATCGACCTTCGGCTGCTGTGCCCGCTGCGGGCGGGTGCGCTATACTGCCGCGCCTTTTTGGGCGGCTGCGGGAAATATCGCCGAGATGGTATTGCGCAGACGTCCCAATCGTCATTGCGCCGGGTCGTTGTCCGGCGCTTCCTTGTAGATGTTCCCTGATAGAGGAGCGCGCCAATGACCGTGATCAAGCAGGACGACCTGATTCAGAGCGTCGCCGACGCCCTGCAGTTCATCTCCTATTACCACCCCGTCGACTTCATCCAGGCCATGCATGAGGCCTACCTGAAGGAAGAGTCGCCGGCCGCGAAGGACTCCATGGCGCAGATCCTGATCAACTCGCGCATGTGTGCCACCGGCCACCGCCCGATCTGCCAGGACACCGGCATCGTCACCGTGTTCATCAAGGTCGGCATGGACGTGCGCTGGGACGGCGCCACCATGAGCGTCGACGACATGATCAACGAAGGCGTGCGTCGCGCCTACAACCTGCCGGAAAACGTCCTGCGCGCCTCAATCCTGGCCGACCCGGCAGGTGCCCGCAAGAACACCAAGGACAACACCCCGGCGGTGATCCACTACTCCATCGTCCCCGGCGACAAGGTGGAAGTGGACGTCGCGGCCAAGGGCGGCGGCTCCGAGAACAAGTCGAAGATGGCCATGCTCAACCCGTCCGACTCCATCGTCGACTGGGTGCTGAAGACCGTGCCGACCATGGGCGCCGGCTGGTGCCCGCCCGGCATGCTCGGCATCGGCATCGGCGGCACCGCCGAGAAGGCCGCGGTAATGGCCAAGGAAGTGCTGATGGAGCACATCGACATCCACGAACTGCAGGCCCGCGGCCCGCAGAACCGCATCGAGGAGCTGCGCCTGGAGCTGTTTGAGAAGGTCAACCAGCTGGGCATCGGCGCCCAGGGCCTGGGCGGCCTGACCACCGTGCTCGATGTGAAGATCATGGATTATCCGACCCATGCCGCGAGCCTGCCGGTGTGCATGATCCCCAACTGCGCCGCTACCCGTCACGCCCACTTCGTACTCGACGGCTCCGGCCCGGCCTCGCTGGAAGCACCGGATTTGGACGCCTACCCGGAAATCGTCTGGGAAGCAGGCCCGAGCGCGCGCCGCGTCAACCTCGACACCCTGACCCCGGAAGAAGTGCAGAGCTGGAAGCCGGGCGAAACCGTCCTGCTCAACGGCAAGATGCTCACCGGACGCGACGCCGCGCACAAGCGCATGGTCGACATGCTGAACAAGGGCGAGCAACTGCCGGTGGACCTGAAAGGTCGCTTCATCTACTACGTCGGCCCGGTCGATCCGGTCGGTGACGAAGTGGTTGGCCCGGCTGGCCCGACTACCGCCACCCGTATGGACAAGTTCACCCGGCAGATCCTCGAGCAGACCGGCCTGCTGGGCATGATCGGCAAGTCCGAGCGCGGCCCCATCGCCATCGACGCGATCAAGGACAACAAGGCCGTGTACCTGATGGCTGTCGGCGGCGCTGCCTACCTGGTGGCCCAGGCGATCAAGAAGTCCAAGGTGCTGGCCTTCGAAGAACTCGGTATGGAAGCCATCTACGAGTTCGAAGTGAAGGACATGCCGGTGACCGTCGCGGTCGACACCAACGGAGAGTCCGTACACATCACGGGACCTGCGATCTGGAACAAGAAGATCGCCGAAAGCCTGGCGGTGGAAGTGAAGTAAGCGTCAACGCTGCAAAGCAAAAGGCTCTGTCTGAGTTAGCTGTTGCAGTGGTCTAAACTGAATCGTGATCTTTCCCAGCATGAGGGATCTATCATGAAAGCGGTTCAGTTTTCGCGGTGGATGGCACAGCTCTCCAGCCTCAACCCAGAGCAACGCGACCAGTTGAGATCCAAGCTCTTGCCAGCTGCCAGGCACTCGCAGGACGCAATCAAGGCCCCAAGCCATTGCCCGCATTGTCAATCGCGGGAACTGCGCCCCTGGGGTTCCAGTGGTGACTTGCCGCGATACCGCTGCAAGGTTTGCGGCAAAACCAGCAATGCCCTGACGGGCACCCCAATGGCGCGACTGAGAAAGCGCCATCTCTGGCAAGACTATGCGGACGCACTGACCCAGAGCCTGAGCGTGCGCAAGGCCGCCGTTCATTGTGGCGTCAGCAAAAACACAGCTTTCCTGTGGCGACATAGGTTTCTTTCTCGGATTGCCGATCACCAGGCCCAGCACGCGTCAGGCATTGTCGAAGCAGATGAAACCTTCTTCCTGGAGTCCTTCAAGGGGCAACGCGAACTGCCTCGACCGCCTCGTCGGCGCGGTGGCAGCGCCAAACGACGCGGACTGTCTGCCGAGCAAATTCCTGTGCTGGTGGTAAGAGATCGCAGTGGTCAGCAGGCAGACTTCAAGTTGGAAAAGCTGGATGCACAGCACATAGGGGAGCGGCTACGCCCGCTGATAGACGCGGATGCGATTCTCTGTACTGACAGCGCAAGTGTCTACGCCCATTTCGCCAAGGTTGAAGGCATCACTCACCGACCGATTAACCCGAGCCAGAATCGACGGGTTGATGGTGCTTTCCACATCCAGAACGTGAATGCCTACGACAGCCGACTCAAGAGCTGGATGATTCCTTTTCATGGTGTGGCCACCAAGTACCTAACGAACTACCTGGGCTGGCGCCGCCTGCTTGAGCGCTACAAAACACAGCTCAACCCATTGATTTGCTTGAAAGAGGCGTTGGGGTATAGGGATATGCAACAGTTAACTCAGACATAGCCAAGCAAAAAGCCCGGCCAAGCGCCGGGCTTCTGCATTTTCAGCCCCCGGCATTGTGCAGGCGCGCGGTTCAGCCAGGCGGAACGATACCCGCCCAAGCGCGGCCTAACGCGGAAATCGTCAAGGAGTTGCCATGACCTTTTCCATCATCGCCCGCTGCCCACGCAGCGGTCAGTTCGGCGTTGCCGCCACCACCGCCATACCGGCTGTCGGCAAGCTGCTCAGCCATGCCGCAGCCGGTGCAGGAGCGGTTGCCACGCAGGCGCAGGTCAATCCCTATCTCGGCCTGGATGGCCTGGCCTTGCTGCGTCAGGGTTTGTCCGCACACGAAGCGCTGCAGCGACTCAAAAGCACCGATCCCTGCATGGAGCTGCGCCAGTGCGCGCTGATCGACGCGCAGGGCGATAGCCTGTGCTGGACTGGGGCCAAATGCCTGCCTTGGGCAGGCTCGCTGCGTGGCGAGCAGTTTTCCGTACAGGGCAATCGCCTGGTCGGCCCACAGGTACTCGATGCAGTGGCCGAAACCTTCCGCTACACCGAGAAGAAACCGCTGATCGAGCGCCTGATCGAAGCCCTGGCCGCCGGCGATCGCTGCGGCGGCGACCGACATGGCGAATCCTCGGCAGTGATCTACGTGGTCGATCAGGAGGCGTACCCGCTGTGGGATATTCGCGTCGACCATCACCTCGACCCAATGGCCGAACTGCGCCGTTTGCACAGGGTCTTTGCACGCGCCGTGCTGCCCGAGATTCTCGCCATGCCGACTCGCGCCAATCCAGCTGGCAAGGCGTCGGAAAACTCTGTCTAACGTGCAGCGGTGCCGAAACGCCGCCGATAATCGCCGGGCGACAGCCCTACCAAACGGGTGAATACCTTGCGAAACGCCCCGCTGTCGGCGTAACCCACCTGCCAGGCCACCTGCTCGATACTCTGGCGGCTGAACTCAAGCAGTTCGCGCGCCTTGCTCACACGTAACTGCTGGCAGTATTCAGTGGGCTTCAGCCCGGTGGCGGCGCGAAAGCGGCGCAGAAAGGTGCGCTCGCCCAAGCCGGCGCGGGTGGCCATGTCCGTCAGGCTCGCCTCGGCGCCGCCCTCAGCCTGCAACCAGCGCTGCACGCCGAGCACTGCGACGTCGCCATGATCGAGGATGGGCGCAAAACTGCTGAAATGGCGCTGCGATTCGCGGTTCAGGTCCACCACCAGAAAGCGCGCGGTCTCGGCAGCGATGGTCGGCCCCAGCAGGCGCGTTACCAGGGCCAGGCCGAGATCGGTCCAGGCCATCAGACCACCTGCGGTGATAAAGTCACCGTCGTCGATCACCATACGTTCTGGCTGTACCTGTACTTGCGGGAAACGTGCGGCCATCTGCGCCGCCAGCGCCCAGTGGGTGGTCACCGTGCGGCCATCGAGCAGACCGGCTTCGGCCAGCGCAAAGGCGCCAGCACAGACCGACGCCAGCAATACCCCGGCAGCGTGCTGTTCACGCAGCCAGTCACGGTAGCAGGCCGCAAGCGGCTGCTCGGCAGTATCGTCCAGACAAGGCGGCAGAATCACCACCTGCGGTGCACCGTCAGTCTGCGACAGGCTGTCGAAGGTGCGCTGCAACTGCCCCGCCTCATCGGCCTGCCAGTGACTGACACGCAGCCGGGTCACACCCTGGCGTCCCTGATCAGCCGCCATGCGATTGGCCACCTCGAACAGGTCACCCAGGCCATGCACGGCAGCCAACTGGGCGCCGGGATAACGCAACAGACCGATTTCCATACAGCGCACGCTCATTGTCAGTTTTTCCCTGCAGATTGTCGGCCGCGCCCATCCTCGCAAGCGCGCCAGGGCGATAAGGTTTGCCGCACATCATCCCACGGAGACAACCATGAGCAAGCGCGCCCTGATCCTGATCGATATCCAGAACGACTATTTCGCAGACGGCAAGTGGCCGCTCGCCGGCATGCACACTGCCGCCGCCAATGCCGCGCGGGTACTGGCTGCCGCGCGTGCAGCCGGTGACAAGGTGATCCATGTGCGTCATGAGTTCGAGGCCGAGGATGCCCCCTTCTTCGCGCCGGGAAGCGACGGCGCGCGCACTCATGCCAGCGTGCTGCCGCAGGCCGATGAAGCCGTGGTGCTCAAGCATCAGGTCAACGCCTTTCTTGGCACCGACCTCAAGGCGCAGCTCGATGCAGCCGCCATCGAGCAGGTCACCCTGGTCGGCGCCATGAGCCACATGTGCATCGCCGCTGCAGCCCGCGCCAGTGCCGACTTCGGTTACGCGACCACGGTCGTTCACGACGCCTGCGCCACTCACGATCAGACGTTCGACGGCATCACCGTCGACGCTGCTCAGGTGCACGCCGCCAACATGGCCGCACTGGCCTTCGCCTATGCCCAGGTCGTTTCCACCGAGCAGTATCTGCCTGGCTGAATCAGTTGGCGCCGAAGCGCTGCAGCTGCATCTCGTGCAAACGGCTGAGCGTGCGGCGGAAGGCAAACGCGAGGTAGCCCTGGGTGTACAGCTCATCCAGCGCCACCTCGGCCTCGATATACAGCGGCACGCGGCGGTCGTAGCACTCGTCGACCAGAGCGATGAAGCGCCGCACCGCATCGTCGTTGCGCGCCAGCGCCGGCAGTTGCCGATCCCCGGCGTCGACCCGCTCGGCACCATCTTCGGTGCCACGGGCGATCCTGCCCTCGCGCGGCTCGCCACCCAGGCGCGGTACCTCACTGAGGAGGATGGCCGGGAAGCGCCCACACAGCTCGATAAAATCGGCTGCAGCCAGCGGCTGCTCGCACAGATCGCTGAAGCGGCAACACAACGCTGCCGGGCTGTGACCAAGGTTGGCGATGTGCCGATGGCTCAGTGCAACGGGCTCACGGCTGACCGACTGGCCCTCGCTCAAGCGGGCGAACAACTCGGCCAGCGCCTGCGGCTGCTGTACCCAATAGCGCTGCATTTCGGCGCCGGGATGCAGGCGATGATCCTGCTCGCCGTCCACAGCCACCACCTGCATATGCGCCTGGAGCGCAGCGATGGCCGGCAGGAAACGCTCGCGGTTGTAGCCCTCGGCGTAGAGCTGATCCGGCGGCTGGTTGGACGTGGCCACCAGCACCACACCCTGCTCCACAACCAGGCTGAGCAGGCGACCGAGCAGCATGGCATCGCCGATGTCGCTGACGAACAGCTCGTCGAAACACAGCACGCGCACTTCGCGCCCCAGCTCCTCGGCCAGCAGACGCAACGGATCGGCATTGCCGGTCAGTTGAAACTGGCGACGATGCACCCACTGCATGAAGTGATGAAAGTGTTGCCGCCGCGCCGGCACACGCAGGCTGCTGTAGAAGCTGTCCATCAGCCAGGTCTTGCCGCGCCCGACCGGCCCCCAGAGGTATACGCCGAGCGGGCATTCGCCGCGATGCACAGCCTCGAAGCAACTCTGCAACGCCTGTACCGCGCGACGCTGCGCGGCATCAACGACGAAGCCCCCTGCCAGTGCCCGTTCATAAGCCGCCAGCGGCGAATCCGGCAATGCCGCTGGCGCGTTCAACGCAGCACCAACCGGCTGTCGTCGAACTGCTTTGGCCAGTCGCGTCGGGTGAACACCTGGCCCTGCTCACGCACGCGGCGTACCTCGGCCAGATCCAGCTCGGCGATCAGCCAGTGGCTGCGCGTGGGGCACAGCTCCGCGCTCTCGGCGATCACGCCATTGGCCGGCATACCGTAGTCCGACGGCACATACAGCGCAGCGCGGCCGATGTTCTCGTCCAGCGCCGGCGACCAGGGTGCCAGGCCGACGGTAGGCGACTGCAGCACGGCGATCTGATTCTCCAGAGCACGGGCCTGAGCGCCGATGCGCACGCGATGAAAGCCCGCTTCGGTATCGGTGCAACTGGGCGCCAGGATCAGGTCGACACCGGCCTCGGCCAGGGTGTGCGCCAGCAACGGGAATTCGTTGTCGTAGCAGATCAGGATGCCCAGCTTGCCCAGCGGCGTGTCGAATACCTTGAGCCCGCTGCCGGCGGCAATCTGCCACTGCTCCAGTTCGAAGCGGGTCATCATCAGCTTGTCCTGGCTGCCCAGGCAGCCCTGCGGGCCGAACAGCCAGGCGCGGTTGCGGTAAAGGCCGTCGTCGTCCAGCACGGCCACCGAACCGGGTTGCAGATAAATCCGCAGCCGCTTCGCCAGGCTCTCGCACAGTTCCAACCAGCGCGGCAGCAGCGCCTGGATGCCGGCAATGGAGCCATGCAGGTCGCTGCGCTGGGCCTCTGGCAACTGCCCGGTCAGCACCAGGCCGGCGTATTCCGGCAACAGCAGCAACTCGGCGCCCTGCCCGGCGGCCTCCTCGCACAGCTCGGTCAGGTGCTCGGCGTAGGCGTCCCAACTGGTCAGCAGGTCGATGTGATATTGGCAGGCGGCAACCTTGATCATGAAGCGAGTTCCTTCAACCAGAACGACATGGGCTTGGCCGACTCCTCGGCTTCGTCCAGATCGCGCCAATGATATTGGGTGTGCAGTTCGGGATGATGGCGATAGCCGCGACGCGCCCAGAAAGCGTCCAGCGGCTGGTAGTCGGCGGGCCGGCGCGAGTGATCGGCCGGGCGCTGCACGGCGCAGAAGGCGCACCAGTCGAAACGGCCCAGCTTGCGCGCATGGGCCTCGCGCTCGGCAAAGAAGCGCACGCCCAGACCACGCCCACGCCAGCCCGGCAACACCACCGACTCGGCGCAGTAGAAGATGGGCGCGGGATCCCAGCCTGCCGAGAGGAACGGCTGCTGGAATTCCACGGTTTCATCGGCCAACGGCAGCGCCGTGGAGGCGCCGACTACCTGCCCCTGATCACGTACCAGCACGCACAAGCTATCGGCACTGCGCACATAGGTGGCTAGGTACTCGGCCTCGTAGTCGAGGCTGCCGTCGTAGAGGTAGGGGAATTCGCGGAAGACCGTGATCCGCAAATGCGCCAGGTCTTCGATATGGGGCGCTATCTGCGGCCCCCGGAGCAATTCGATGTCCATCTGGAGTCGTTCACCAGCAGCAGGGTGACGCCGGCGGCTATGCCGGCTCGAAGGCGCGAACTTATCATGCGAGCCAACCCATCACTAACCACGCTACGAAAGGAACTTAGCCATGACCGCCACCGAACTGGTACAGGCCTACTACGCCGCTTTCAATGCCGGCGACATGCCCGCCTTCCTCGACCTGCTGGCCGAGGACGTGGTGCACGACATCAACCAGGGCGAGCGCCAAGTTGGCAAGGCCACCTTCGCCGCCTTCATGGACAAGATGAACCGCTGCTACCGCGAGCGCCTGGCCGATATCGTGGTGATGCAGAACGCTGCAGGCGACCGCGCCGCCGCCGAATTCGTGGTGCACGGCGAATACCTGGCCGACGACGAAGGCCTGCCACCGGCCAACGGCCAGACCTACGTGCTGCCGGCCGGTGCCTTCTTCGAAATCAAGAACGGCAAGGTGGCGCGCATCAGCAACTACTACAACCTTAACGACTGGGTGGCGCAGGTCGGCTGACTGCCCCGGACATGCGGGCGCCTATCCACCGGGCGCCCGAAACATTCTGCAAAGCCTTAATACAGCGTTAAGCCAGCCCCTCACACAATCGCCCCAGGTTCATTACCGAGGTTCCGAGCATGGAACTACCCTGGGCGCAGCATGATCGTCCCGTGGCCCGTATCGGCCGCGGCGACACCTACGAACTTCATCTGGCCGCTCCCGGCAGTGCACGTCGCGCTGTTCTGGAGGGCTTTATCCGCCAGCGCTTCGGGCGGCAACACGGCGCGCGCATCCGCCATTTCATGCCCTGTCTGTTCGGCCTGGAAAACCCGGCCGGGCAGTTACTCGGTGCGGTTGGCGTGCGTAGCGCCGGCAGCGGGCCGCTGTTTCTCGAGCGCTACCTGGATCAGCCGGTCGAGCAGGCCATCGGTGCCCGCCTGGGCCTGAGCCAGCCCGGCCGTGGCGAGCTGGTGGAAGTCGGCAACCTGGCCGCCGACAGCCCCGGTGCGGCACGCCTGTTGATCGTCGCCCTGACCGATCTGCTGGTGGCGCTGGGCTTTCGCTGGGTCACTTTTACCGGTACACCGCCTCTGCTCAACAGCTTCCAGCGCCTGGGCCTGACGCCCATCGCCCTCGGCGAAGCCGATCCGACGCGCATGGGCGTAGAGCTGGCCGACTGGGGCAGTTACTACGACAGCCGCCCGCTAGTCATGGCCGGCGATATTCATGGCGGCCACCAGCGTCTGTTGCAGCTTGGCGCCTACCCGCGCCTCGGCCATCAACCGCTCTATGCGCTGGAGGACATGCCCGATGTGGTCTGCAGCTGAGCCCTTCTTCACTCGCCTGGCCCAACATGGCGAGCGTATCGCGCTGATCGAGAGCGAACGCACGCTGAGCTACGCGCAACTGCTCGACGCCGTGGCCAGTCGTGGCAAACACCTGCGTGCCCTGGGCGCGCAGCGTGTGGCGCTGGCTCTGGACAATGGCATCGACTGGGTACTGTGGGATCTGGCGGCGCTGCATGCTGGCCTGGTCTGCGTACCGCTGCCGGCCTTCTTCTCTGCGGAGCAGCAGCGTCACGTGCTCGACATCGCCGGTATCGACTGCCTGATCGGCGCCAGCGCCGACGGCTTCGCCAGCGTCGAGAACGAAATTTATCGGCGCGCGGTCGTGCAACCTGCCGAGCTGCATCCAGGTACCTGCAAGATCACCTTCACCTCCGGCACCACTGGCCAGCCCAAAGGCGTATGCCTGGATCTGGACACGCAACTGGCGGTAGCGCGCAGCCTGGTTGCGGCCAGCGCCAGCCGCAACGTCGAACGCCATCTGTGTGTGCTACCGCTGGCGACCCTGCTGGAGAACATCGCCGGCATCTATGCGCCGCTGCTGGCCGGCGCCCGGGTCGAGCTGATGCCCATGGCACAGATCGGTCTGACGGGCGCCAGCGGCTTCGACCTGATGCGCTTTCTCCAGGCATTGCAGGCTGCCCAGCCGCACAGCCTGATTCTGCTGCCGCAGCTTTTGCTGACACTGGTCAGCGCTGCCGAGCGCAAGCTGCCGGTGCCGGACTCGCTGCGCTTCGTAGCCGTCGGTGGCGGTCGGGTTTCCGCTCAGTTGCTCGAGCGCGCCGACGCCTTGGGTCTGCCGATCTTCGAGGGTTACGGGCTATCGGAATGCGCGTCGGTGGTGTGCCTGAACACACCCGAGCAGCGCCGCCTCGGCAGCACCGGCAAGCCGCTTGGCCACCTGCAAGTGGCGTTGGCAGCCGACGGCGAAGTACTGATCAAGGGCGCGCGCATGCTCGGTTATCTCGGTGAGCCGATGCCACAGGGCGAATGGCTGGGCAGCGGCGATCTCGGTCATTTCGAGGATGGTTTTCTGGTGCTGCACGGGCGCAAGAAGCATCAGTTCATCACCGCCTACGGGCGCAACGTCAACCCGGAATGGGTCGAGTCCGAGCTGGTGCAGCAGTTGCCCATCGCCCAGGCCTGGCTGCACGGCGAGGCGCTGCCGGCCAACGTCGCGGTGCTGGTGCCGCGCTTCCCCAACACCCCTGACGAGCAGTTGCAGGCGGCCGTAGACGCCGTCAATCGCGGTCTGCCGGACTACGCCCGCGTTCACCACTGGCTACGCGCCGACGCCCCCTTCAGCACGGGCAACGACCTGGCCACGGCCAACGGTCGCCTGCGCCGCGCCGCCTTGTTCAACCATTATCAAAGCGCCATCGATGAGCTGATGGCAGAAGGAGTACACGCATGAGCTTCTACCAATCCCTGCTGGAGCAGACCCAGGCCGAGCGCGAATACCTGCTCGGCGCACCGATCATCCAGCAGGCCATGACCGGCCAGGTCGCCCTGCACAGCTACATCGCCTTCCTCACCGAGGCCTACCACCACGTCAAGCACACCGTGCCACTGCTGATGGCCTGCGGCGCGCGCCTGCCGGAACGCCTGGAATGGCTGCGCGAAGCCATCGCCGAGTACATCGAGGAAGAAACCGGCCACCAGGAATGGGTACTCAACGACATCGCCGCCTGCGGCGCCGACAAGGAAGCGGTGCGTCATGGCACGCCGCACATGGCCACCGAGCTGATGGTGGCCTACGTCTACGACCGCATCGCCCGGCACAACCCGGTGGGCTTCTTCGGCATGGTCAACGTCCTCGAAGGTACCAGTATCGCCCTGGCTACCCAGGCCGCCGGCATCATCCAGGACAAGCTGCAGTTGCCGAACAAGGCCTTCAGCTATCTCAACTCCCACGGCAGCCTGGATCTGGAGCACATCGAGTTTTTCAAGAAGCTGATGAACCGCCTGGACAACGACGATGACAAGGTCGCCGTGGTGCATACCGCCAAGGTCGTCTACCGCCTCTACGGCGACATGTTTCGCAGCCTGCCGCTGGCTGGCGAGGAGTAAGCGCATGCAACCCACGGATTGTCGTACGCTGCTCACCGGCGCCAGTGGCGGCATCGGCCTGGCCCTGGCCGAGCGCCTGGCCAGTGCAGGCGCCCATTTACTGCTGGTTGGGCGTCGTCTGGAGCCTCTGCAGCCTTTGCTGCAACGCTTTCCGCAGAACGTGAAACTGGTGCAGGCCGATATCGCCAGCCGCAGCGGACGTGATGCACTGGTTGCTGCCGCGCAGAACTTCGGCGGGCTGAACTGCCTGATCAACGCCGCCGGGGTCAATCATTTCGGCCTGCTCGACCAGCAGGACGAACAGCAGATTGCCGAGCTGATCGGCCTCAACGTCACCGCCACGCTGCAACTGACCCAACGCCTGCTGCCATTGCTACGTGCCCAGCACCGCGCGCTGGTGATCAACGTCGGCTCCACCTTCGGCGCCATCGGTTACCCCGGTTTTACTGCCTACTGCGCCAGCAAGTTCGCCCTGCGCGGTTTCTCCGAAGCGCTGCGCCGCGAGCTGGCCGACACCCATGTGCGCGTCCTCTACTTCGCCCCACGCGCCACCCACACGGCGATGAACGCCCCCAGCGTGGTGGCGATGAACGATGAGCTGGGTGTGGCCATGGACGATCCCGCGCAGGTCGCCGAGCAGTTGCTCGATGCCATTGGCCGCGAGCAGGAAGAACGCCACCTGGGCTGGCCCGAGCGCCTGTTCGTGCGCCTCAACGGTCTGCTGCCGCGCGTGGTCGACCAGGCCCTGCGCAAGCAGTTGCCGATCATTCAACGCTTTGCCCGTCACAAGCACTGAGGAGATTGCCGTGAACCTGTTTCGTACCCTGATCATCGTTGCACTCGGCTTCGCCGCCCTGCCCGCCTTTGCCCTCAGTGCAGGAGGCGAAGCGCAGTTGCACCAGCTGCAGACACGCTGGGCCGAAATCAACTACCAGACGCCGGAAAAACAGCGCGAGGAAGCCTTTGCCAAGCTCGTCACGCAAGCCGATGCAGCCCTGGCCAGCGAGCCAAACGCGCCGGAGTTGCTGATCTGGCGCGGCATCATCCTCAGCACCGAGGCCGGCGCCAAGGGTGGCCTCGGCGCACTGAGCCTAGTCAAGGAGGCCAAAACAAACCTGGAACAAGCGCTGGCCATCGACCCACAGGCACTGGGCGGCTCGGCCTACACCAGCCTCGGCAGCCTCTACTACCAGGTACCGGGCTGGCCCATCGGTTTCGGCGATGACGAACAGGCCGAGAAGATGCTCAAGCAGGCGCTGGCGATCAACCCGAATGGCATCGACCCGAACTACTTCTACGGCGACTTCCTGCAACGGCAGAAACGCTTTGAGGAAGCCCGCGCCGCCCTGGAAAAAGCCCTGGCCGCCAAGGATCGCCCAGGCCGCGAACTGGCCGACAAGGGCCGTCGCGCAGAAGCCCAGGCGCTTTTGCAGCAGGTCGAGCGTAAACTCAAGTAACTCGAACCGCTTACAGGAGTTGCCATGCGCATTCTTCTCGTCGAAGACGACCCGGCGCTGGGCGAAGGCATTCGCACCGCGCTGAAACCCGAGGGCTACACCGTCGACTGGCTGCAGGATGGCGCCAGTGCCCTGCACGCTCTGAGCCACGAAAGCTTCGAGCTGGCCATTCTCGACCTCGGCCTGCCGCGCATGGATGGCCTGCAGGTGCTCAAGCAGTTGCGCGCCAACGCCAACCCGGTACCGGTGCTGGTGCTCACCGCGCGTGACGCCACCAGCGACCGCATCGCCGGGCTCGATGCCGGCGCCGATGATTACCTGATCAAACCTTTCGACGTGGCAGAACTCAAGGCGCGCCTGCGTGCTCTGCTGCGCCGCAGTTTCCAGCGCCCGCAACCGGCACTGGAATACCGTGGCATCCGCCTCGATCCGGCCAGCCAGTTGGTCGAATACCAGGGCCAGAGCATCAACCTGCCGCGCAAGGAATTTCTCCTGCTGCACGAATTGCTGATCCAGCCTGGCCGCGTACTGACCCGCGACAAGCTGCAACAGGCGCTGTATGGCTGGGACGAGGAAGTGGAAAGCAACGCCCTGGAAGTGCACGTGCACCACCTGCGCAAGAAATTCTTCCCGGAGCTGATCCGCACCGTACGCGGCGTCGGTTATCTGGTGGACAAATGAGCGTGCTGAAAACCTTCGGCTCCATCCGCACCCGTCTGCTCGCCCTTCTGCTGCTGCTGGTCGCCGGCAGCTTCGGGCTGATCAGCCACAAGATTTACAACGACTCGGTGCATGAAGTGCGCGAGCTGTTCGACGCCCAGCTGTCGCAGACTGCGCGCCTGCTGATGGGCCTGGTACGCCATGACCTGAGCGACAGCGAACGCCGCGAGATGCAGGCCGTACTCGACGAAGCCCTGCTGCTGCACAACGCGCGCAACCCGGACAACCTGCTGGGCCACGAATACGAGGGCAAGCTGGCCTTCCAGATGCTCGACAAGGATGGTGAGCTGCTGTTTCAGTCCGCCAGCGCTCCGCCTGGCCTGCTCAACGACATGATCACCCAGCTCGGCCTGGTGCTGCCGGACAACGACCAACCCATGCAGCAGCGCCTGGCACAACTGGCACGCTACCTGATTGGCTATCACACCCTGAGCATCGGCGAGCATCGCTGGCGCGTGTTCGTGCTGCATGACAGCCGCGATTATCACTGGGTACTGGCGGGAGAGCGCGAAGACGTGCGCGGCGAGCTGATCGGCAAGATCGCCCGGCGTAGCCTGCAACCGCTGCTGATCGGCCTGCCCATCGTCGGCCTGCTGCTGTGGCTGACCGTCGGCTGGGGGCTGTATCCACTCAAGCGCATGGCCGACGCCATTCGCGGCCGCGCGCCGGACAACCTGGCGCCGCTGGTCTTTCCGCCGCTACCAAACGAATTGGAGCCGATGGCCGCTGCGCTCAATCGCCTGTTGATGCAGGTCAGGCAGTTGCTGGAACAGGAAAAACGTTTCATCGCCGATGCCGCCCACGAGCTGCGCACGCCCCTGGCGGTGTTGCGTATCCATGCACAGAACGCATTGGAAGCACCGGATGCCAGTGATCGTGACGAAGCACTGCGACAGTTGAGCAACGGTGTCGACCGTGCCACCCGCGTGGTGGCGCAACTGCTGACACTGGCGCGTCTGGACCCCAACGGCATTCGCCTGAACATGGATGATCTGGACCTGCTGGCCTTCCTGCGTGGCGAACTGGCCGAGCTGACACCGCTGGCGCTCAGTCGTGGCCAGGAGCTGATTCTCGACGCCCAGGAGCCAGCTGATTACCACCTGCCGGCGGATGCGCCCAGCCTGGGCATCCTGCTGCAGAACCTGGTGAGCAATGCCGTGCAATACACCCCGGCAGGCGGCTGCATTCAAGTGCAGTTGCAGGCCACGGCTCAGGAGCTGCTATTACAGGTACTCGACAGCGGCCCCGGTGTGCCGCTGGAGTTGCGCGAGCGCCTGTTCGAACGCTTCTTCCGCATTGGCGAAGGTCAAGGCGCCGGTCTCGGGCTGTCCATCGTGCGGCGCGTGGTGGAACTGCACCAGGGCAGTATTGCCCTCGATGAGTCGCCACTCGGTGGCCTGCGTGTCAGCGTGCGCCTGCCGCGCAACCACTCATAGTCAGAGCAAATCAAAAGAATAGTAACAATCCATTTCATCAATAATCGCGCTTCTTCGATCATGCGCCCCTGTTCGATAACCTCTACAGGAGTGACACCGCATGAGCCTGATCAAGCGCTTCTTCCAACCCACCCAACCCGCTCAGCAAACGACCGCGCCAAGCGTGCAGGAACACCCGAACTTCTGGATGTATCAGTGATTCAACCGGCCGCGCCGACCACTCGCAGCGGCACCGGCCGCCCGGCCTTCTGCGCCAGGTAACGCGTGCAGCTGACGCGCAAAAAGGAAGCGAAGTTGACCACTTCACCGCGAAAATCCATGACCTCCTCATAGAGTTTGGTGATCAGCTGGTTGGTGGTCATGCCGTCGACTTCGGCGATCTCGCGCAGAATGTCCCAGAACTGATTTTCCAGACGCAAGGTGGTCACCACGCCGCGAATGCGCAACGAGCGTGAGCGCGATTCGTAGAGGATGGGATCGGCCTTCACATAGAGTTCGCACATCGTTCTGCTCCTTGTGGGGGCCCGGATGCAATCCGGAGGGCACTGGCCATGATGCGCCCCCGGATTGCATCCGGGCTACGGGTTTACAGGTGAATTTCCGTACCGAGCACCTTGAGAAACGCCGCCAGCCAGGCCGGGTGTGCTGGCCAGGCCGGCGCGGTGACCAGATTGCCCTGCACATGCGCCTGATCCACCGCGATCTCCACGTACTGGCCGCCAGCCAAGGCCACTTCCGGCGCACAGGCAGGATAGGCGCTGCATTCGCGCCCTTCCAGCACACCGGCTGCGGCCAGCAACTGAGCGCCATGGCAAACGGCGGCGATGGGTTTATCCGCGGCAGCGAAGGCCTTCACCAGGGCGATGACATGCGCATTCAGGCGCAGATACTCCGGCGCACGGCCACCGGGAATCACCAGCGCGTCATAATCCTCGGCACGCACCTTGGCGAAATCGAAGTTGAGCACGAAGTTGTGCCCCGGCTTCTCACTGTAGGTCTGATCGCCCTCGAAATCGTGGATGGCCGTGCGCACCGTCTGCCCGCTGACCTTGTCCGGGCAGACCGCATGTACGCTGTGGCCAACCATTTGCAGCGCCTGGAACGGCACCATGGTTTCGTAGTCTTCGGCGTAGTCGCCGACCAGCATGAGAATCTTCTTGGCAGCCATGATCGTCTCCTGAAGGTAGGTGGAACGAACAGCATTATTCGCGCCTGTTTCTTCCGACAGGTAACAACCGGGTACTACTCAGCAAACAGTCAAGCGTCGATACACCGACTGGGTAGGAGCGGCGCCCCGCCGCGAACCAGGGCGGCATGGACTGGTAAAGCTTCGCCCCGGGGCGGGGCTCCTACGAAACGCCGCATTGAGCTCTATCTGATCACTACCGGCCTTTCACTGCTCATGAAGGGTTCAGAGCGCGTATTTTTGCAGGTTCGCCATCATTTCCCTGAGCGCCTCGACGTTATCCGCCGGGTGCGCGGCACCGTCGAAATCGCAGATGCGCTGCCACTGCGCGGCGACATCCTCGGGGCTGAAGCCGGCCTTAGGGTCGAAACCGGCACCGAGGCTACGCTCCCAACGCACCTTGCCCACCCAGCCACCGCCCACTTCGTACAAGCCGCCGGTATCCTGGCAGGCGGCGCTACCGAGGTACACCACCAGCGGGCTGACCAGCTCGGGTTTGAGCTGTTCGAACACCTGCGGCGGGATCAATCCTTCGGTCATGCGCGTGGCGCCGGTCGGGGCGATGGCGTTGACCAGGATGTTGTTCTTGCGCCCTTCGATGGCCAGGGTGCGGGTCAGGCCGTACAGGCCAAGCTTGGCCATGCCGTAGTTGCTCTGGCCGAAGTTGCCGTAGATGCCGGAGGTGGACGAGGTGAAGATCACCCGGCCGAAGTTCTGTTCGCGCAGATGGGGCCAGGCGGCGTGAGTGGTCTTGTAGGCGCCCTCGACGTGCACCTTGTAGACCAGATCCCAGTCGGCATCCTCCATCTTGTGGAAGCTCTTGTCGCGCAGGATGCCGGCGTTATTGACCAGTACATCGATGCGACCGAAATGATCCAGCGCGGTCTGCACGATCTTGTCGCCATCGGTCACCGAATCATGGTTGGCCACTGCAGTGCCACCGAAGGCGCGAATCTCCTCCACCACCTTGTCTGCGGCCGAGGCGTTGGCCCCCTCGCCGTGGGTGCTTCCCCCCAGATCGTTGACCACTACCCTGGCGCCATGGCGGGCGAACAGCAGCGCATGGGCACGGCCCAGACCACCGCCAGCACCGGTGACTATGACTACTTGATCTTCGAAACGGATGGCATCGCTCATCGACAGGCTCCTAGGCAGATTGCGAATACCCCGAGTGTCAGGCAGCCCTGCAGGCGGCACAAGGCGCGCGCAGGCGCTGAATGACAAGCGATAATGCGACCTTATACGCGCCTCAGGCGAGGCGAATCAGGCTGAGGTGGTTGTACAGGTGCATGACGTGCGCCTGGCCGTACTCGGCATGGCTCAGGGCGCCATAGGCAAAATGCGGCTGCAATTCACCGGCATGGCTGGCGAAACACTCGAACGCCATCTGCAGGCACTGCAAGGCCTCGGCCTGGCTGGCCGGTTCAAGCAGAAGCGCCGCGCCGGGAATGACCTCATCCAGTGGATGACGCATGGCACCGCGCGCGCTGAATACGGCGAATGCGGCCGGCCCCAGGCTGTGGCGGAACCAGGCGGGCTTCAGCTCGGGGTAACCGTCGATGGAATAGTCGATGCTCTGCGCACAGTGGTTGAACACTTGGCTCGGGCTCCAGCCTCGCACGCTGCGTAGTGTCTTGCCCTGCAAGTCAGCCAATACCTGGCGCGCACCCTGCAGACTGACGACCGCGGGCTGCGGCCCCGTCGGCAAGGCCCAGTAACCCGCACCAAATGCGGCGGCGCCGGTCAGTGCTGCGCCTTTGAGCAGGGTACGTCTACGCATGTGGGCTCCGTGTGCTGCGAAACTGCAGATAATGTTCGAGTACCGCCGCCGGCGCTTCGAGTTGCGGATAGTGACCAATGCCGTCGAGCAGCACCGTATCCGGGTCACTGATCAGCTCACGGTAGCGCGCCACCATATGCGCCCCGGAGATGGGGTCGAAGGCGCCGTCGATCACCCGCATCGGCAGCGTCGTGGCCTGCATCGCGCTGACCCAGCGCTGCCGTTGCTGACGCCGCTCAGGCATGTAGCGAATCAGGCGATGCATCACCGCCGGGCCGTTGTTGTACGCCACCAGTTGCCATAGAGCATCCAGCTCGGTCTCGCTGGGCTGAGTCTGCGGGCCGAAGATGCGGGCGAAACTCTGTGCCAGCTTGCGTCGTGAGAACAACCGCCCGATCAGCGGCCCAAGCGGCCCGAGCAGCAGTTTCTGTACGCGTACCGGATGATGCGTCTCGGGGAACAAGCCGCCATTGAGGAAGACACAACTGGCCAGTTGCAACCGCCCTTCCTGATGCCGCGCGATCAACTCCTGCGCCACGCTGTCACCATAATCGTGGGCCAGCACATGCAGTGGGCGCGATTCACCGACATGCGCCAGCAGCGCCTGCTGCAAATCGGCCTGCTCCAGCAGGCTGTAGGCATGCCCACGCGGCTTGGCCGAGTAACCGAAACCGAGCAGGTCGCAGGCGATCACCCGATAACGTTCGGCCAACGGCACCCATAGACGATGCCAGTCCCAACTGGCGCTGGGAAAGCCGTGAATCAACAGCAGCGGCTCGGCCTCGGCGTTACCGGCGACCCAGTAGCGGATGGCGTGGCCCTGAAAGTCCAGGGTCTGGCTTTGCGCGCGCCATGTGTCCAGGGCGATGCCTGGCAGCTCGCTCACTGGTCGTAACCCGGCATCTGTTGATCGAGCTTGCGCAGCAGCGCAGGCCATGGCAACGAGCCGCCCATGCCCTGTGGCGTCTTCATCACCCCGGCGATCATCGCCTGCGCGCCATCGAGAATCTGCTGCGGAATATGGATCAGCTCGGCGCCACCACTCTGCGCCATCACCTGAATCTCGCAGGCGCGCTGCAGGGTGAAGATGCCGAGGAAGGCATCGGCAATACTGCCAAAGGCCGTGAGCAATCCATGGTTGGGCAGGATCATGAAGTTCTTGTCGCCCAGATCGGCCTGCAGCCGCGCCTTCTCGTCATGGTTCAGCGCCACCCCTTCGTAGCCGTGGTAGGCCAGGCTGGAGAGGACGAACAGCGACTGCTGCGACAGCGGCAACAACCCCTGTTTCTGCGCCGATACGGCAATACCGGCGGGCGTGTGAATGTGCAGCACGCACCCGACATCGTGGCGTACTTCATGCACGGCGCTGTGGATGGTGTAACCGGCCGGGTTGATTTCGAACGGGCTGTCCATCAGCTTGTTACCCGCCAGGTCGACCTTGACCAAGCTCGACGCCGTGATCTCGTGGAACATCAGGCCATAGGGGTTGATCAGGAAATCTTCCGTCCCCGGCACCTTGGCCGAGATGTGGGTGAAGATCAGGTCATCCCAGCCGTAAAGCGCGATCAGCCGGTAACAGGCCGCCAGGTCGATGCGTGTACGCCATTCGGCTTCGGATACCTGATTCTTCACGGCAGGGAGTTGCAGCTGAGCAGTCACGGCGATCACCTCGATCTTGTTATGGTCGGTGTGAACGCAGTCTAGCCAGACGTGCGACTCAGGCCAGTTGCCCTGGCAGCCATCCTGATGGCTTTGCAGGTCAGTCACAGCAGTGCTGCGGGGGATAGGCACACATTCGCCGGACTGATCGTCCCTCAACCCATGCCCGGACGACCCGGCACGTCGAGAACAAGGCTCGGATACCCCAGGCGATCTACCGAGCAAGCCGTTCCGTCAGGCCTTCAGCGCTGCGGCAAAGGCCTGCAGCCAGGGTTCGGCGTCCGTTTCCGGGGTCACGGTTTCGCTGCAGTCCAGGCGCAACATGTCCACCACTTCACGCAGCCCCAGTTCGGCATACAGCTCGCGCATCAGCTCACCGGCACCACAGAAGGTGTCATAGCTGGAATCGCCCAGCGCCAGCACCGCAGCAGGCCGGCCACCCAAGGCTGGCAGGCGGTCGCGAAGTTCGCTGTACAGCGGCAGCAGGTTGTCCGGCAGTTCGCCCATACCGGTCGTGGACGTGACGGTCAGCAGGGCGTCCGGCGCAAAAGCCAGCAGCTCTTCGAGATTCATGTTGCTTTTGTGCCAGGCATCCAGCCCGACAGCCTTGAGCTGACCCTCGGCATGGCGCGCAACCTCTTCGGCCGTACCGTAGACCGAGCCCGAGACAATGGCGACTTTCATGACAACTCCGGAAACAGGAATAACGCCGCGTATTATGCCGCAACTGGACAGCCTGACCCGATGTTTTAGAATGCCGCCACACCCACCGCGGAACCAGCCTCATGATCAATGCCAAACTGCTGCAACTGGTAGTCGACGCCTCCAACGATGGAATCGTGGTGGCCGAGCAGGAGGGCGAAGACAACATCCTGATCTACGCCAACGCCGCGTTCGAACGCCTGACCGGCTATGCCAGCGATGACATTCTTTATCAGGACTGCCGCTTCCTCCAGGCCGGTGATCGTGACCAACTTGGGCTGCAAGCCATTCGTGACGCCGTCAAGGCGAACAAACCCTGCCGGCAGATCATCCGTAACTACCGCAAGGATGGCAGCGCCTTCTGGAACGAGCTATCGATCACCCCCGTGCTCAACGAGAGCGATCAGCTGACCTACTACATCGGCATCCAGAAGGACGTGACCGAGCAGGTCGAAGCCAAGCAGCGTGTGCGTGAGCTGGAGGCCGAAGTGGCCGAACTGAAAGCCGAACTGGCGCGCCTGAAAAACTGACGAACGGGCAAAACGATCCAGCAGCCGCACAGTCTCAAGGGCTTGACCCCATGCAGTCTGATGCCATGCACAGTGCCCCGCTGCTGACTCAGGACGAACTGGACTACCTCCAGAAGATCCTTTTCAAACCTGCACAAACGCGGCCAGCCAATGCTGCGCCGCAGTTGATCATGGGTGAACAACTGCGGGAGTTGCTGGCCCGCCTGGGCCAGGAACAACAATTGAGCCTGGATGCTCACAGCAACAATCAGCACCTGAGTTTTCCTTTGCACCTGATTCGGGACGAGCACAGCCACTCACGCCTTGAGCTGGGCGCGCCGCTGATATTCGAACAGGGCGTGAACGAGCGCCCCTGGCGCCTGACCCTGAGTTCGCCACTGATATTGCTCGACAGCAACGATCAGCCCAGCGGCCTGAAAGCACTGGAACTCTCGAACAATGGAATGCTGGTGCAATACGGCAAACCCGGCCTGCCCGCCAGTAATCCGTTGCTGCAGCTGATGCTGCCTGAGGATCGCCGCGTGCAACTGCGCGCCAGGCTGGTCAGGCGCGTCTGCCAGAGCCGTTATGCCTACAGGTTGCAAACGCTGCATGCAGAAGACGAACAGACCCTGCGCCGCTATCTGTTCGAACAGCACAGCGCGCAACCGCTGCAGATGGCGGCCGTCAGCTGATCGTTGCCTGAGTCGTCAGGTATCGAGATGGCCCGCCAGGAACTGCTGCAGACGTCGCTGCATCAGACGCGCTTCATTACCCAGGCATGCGATGGGCGAGCCCGCCAGGCTGTCCTCGGCCAGATCGGCACTGTCACCAGCCAGCAATACCGGGCATTGCAGGCCCAGCGCCAGACGTGACAGCTGCCTCGGCAACTCCTCGCCTGGCGGCTGATTGCTGAACAGCACCAGCGCCTGCGGCTGCATACGCTCACAGATCAGCGCCAGGTCCGCCAGCGGTACACCAGGCCCCATTACCGTGATATCGATATCCTGATTGCCCAACAGCAAGGCAGCAACCAGCAACTCCAGCTCGCGGCATTGCCCCGGCAGCGCCACCAGCAGGACACGCTCACGGGCATCGTCACGCCCCAGTTGCAAACGCTGCCAGCAGCGCCCACGCAGGAAACCATCGAGCATCAGCCATTCACCGCGCTGACCGACCTCATCCTGATGCAGCAGCAATTCCTGCCACACCGGCATGACAATGTCCTGAAACACCACAGGCAGCGGGTAGCAGGAAAATATCTGCCCGTACAGGCGCTCCAGACGAGGCTCATCGAAGTTCTGCAGCGCGCTGCGCACCTGATCCTGCCACTCGCTCCAGTCGTCACTGCTGACTTCGTTGTACGCCGGGGTGGCTGCACTGCGGCTGCTGGCGCTCTTGGCCAGAATCGAACCCACCTTGCTCACCGCTACGCCGCGCTCGATCCAGGCCAGGATACTGCGCACCGTTTCGATATCGGCATGCGAGTAAAGGCGATGACCGCTGTCAGTGCGCGTGGGCTGAATCAGGCCGTAACGCCGCTCCCACGCCCGCAGGGTCACCGGGTTGACGCCGGTGATACGAGAAACCTCGCGGATGGGGAACAGCTCTTCCTGCTTCAAGGCGCTGGACGCAAGCGATGTGACGGAGGCGAGTTCTGGCATGGCTTCGGGCATCACGGCAACGAAATTCACAGGCATTGTAACCCAGCCAAGGTCGGCTTACATTGTGCAAGAACTATACAAGGCTACTTTATGCACAATCCTGCCTGGCCATTGACCCTGTATTTCGACGGCGACTGTCCGCTGTGCGCCCGCGAAATTCGCATGCTCAGCCAGCATGCATCACCACAACGCCTGCTGCTGGTGGACATTGCCGCCGGGGACTTCGACCCTGCGCCGCTGGGCGTCACCCTCACAGCCATGCAGGATCGCCTGCACGCGCGCTGGGCCGATGGGCAGTGGCTGTATGGCCTCGATGCCAGCCTGTGGAGCTGGGAGGCCGCGGGCCTGGGACGCTGGGTCGCGCCACTGCGCTGGCGTCCTCTGCGCCCCCTGCTGGAGTGGGGTTACCGGCTGTTCTGCCGGTTGCGCCCGCATCTGGCCCGCCTGCCGCACCCGGATGGTGCAGCGCGTTGCCGCAAGGGCGAGGCCTGTCCGAGCCAGCGCCCGCCATCCGGCGGGGCTGGCTAATTTCAGCAAAACGGGAATAATCCTTGCTGCGTTTGTATCGAGCACACCACCCCGTGCGCGATTACGCCATGAGCCATACCCGGCGAACGGCAACACTCAAGGAGATACACAATGTCCCCCGTTACCCTGATGGTGGCGCGCCGCGTTGCCAATGGCCGTTATCACGACTTCATCGCCTGGCTGCGCGAGGGCGAACACCTGGCCACCGATTTTCCGGGCTACCTCGGCTCAGGCGTTCTGGCCCCGCCTGCCGGTGACGACGAATTTCAGATCGTCTTTCGTTTTAGCGACGAGCAGACCATGGCTGCCTGGGAGCACTCCGCCTCTCGCCAGGCCTGGCTGCAACGCGGTAGCGGTCTGTTCGCCCAGCCGCTGGAAAAGCGTGCGATCGGTCTCGATGCCTGGTTTGGCAGCGCACACCGCCAGCCACCACGCTGGAAACAGAGCGTAGCCATCTGGCTGGCCTTCTTTCCGGTGTCCCTGACCTTCAACCTGTTGTTCGGCACCTGGCTTTCCGACCTGTCGCTGGTCAGCCGCGTGCTGCTGTCGACCCTGGCCCTGACGCCGCTGATGACTTACCTGTTCATCCCGCTATCGACTCGCCTGCTGGAACCCTGGCTGCAGGGCAACGGCCCGCGCCGCTTGAGCAGACGCGCGGCCAGCATCGGCAAACCCTGAATCCCCCTCCATCGGCCAGCCAACAGCTGGCCGACTGCGCCGCGTGCACAGCCCACACCTGTACAAAACAACCATCCCGTACAGCTAAAGTACAAAAATACTCCGCTAACCAACCTAAAAAAAACCTTAAAAGTCAGCAAAATAGGCTTCCGCGCCGCTCATGACGACAAGCCCCCATACTTCTCAGGGTTGTACAACCCTGCACTCTGGTATAACTTTGTACACGGTCTGGTGAGTACCGCCTGCCACTGGTCAGGTATCCCGAGGCGGTATTAACCAGGCCCCCAATTTCTACCGTGCGAGCCGCAGATGAGCGCTGCCCAATTTCCCATCCTGATCACCGGCGCCGGCCAGAGGGTCGGCCTCTACTGTGCCGAGCGCTTGCTCGACGAAGGCCAGGCGGTGATCGTCAGCTATCGCCGCGAGCGTGACAGCATCATGCAACTGCGTGAACGTGGCGCCATCGCCTTGCAGGCTGACTTTAGCAGTGAGCCTGGGATTCTGGCCTTTATCGATCAACTCAAGGCTCAGTGCCAAGGCTTGCGCGCTATCGTACACAACGCCTCGCAATGGCTCGCCGAAACACCTGGCGAAGAAGCACAAGCGTTTCGGCAGCTGTTCAACGTGCACATGCTTGCGCCCTACCTGATCAACCTGCATTGCAGCGACCTGCTGCTGCAGTCGGAGCACGCCGATATCGTCCATGTCAGTGACGATGTGGTACGCAAGGGCAGCGCCAATCGCCCCGCCTACTGCGCCAGCAAGGCAGGTCTGGAGAGCCTGACCCTGTCATTCGCTGCGCGCCTGGCACCGCGTATCAAGGTCAACAGCATTGCCCCGGCGCTGCTGATGTTCAACGACAGCGACGACGACGCCTACCGGAGCAAGACCCTGGCCAAATCGGCGCTGGGCATCGAGCCTGGCCCACAGGCCTTCTACCAGAGTTTGCGTTACCTGCTGGACAACCCCTACGTAACCGGAACAACCCTTACCCTCAATGGCGGCCGCCACCTCAAGTGACGCGACTGCCCAGGACACTGCCATGAGCCATCCCCTTTCCCAGCAATACCGCGAAATCCTTGTAGGCCTGGGTGAAAACCCCGAACGCGAAGGCCTGCTCGACACGCCCAAGCGGGCTGCCAAAGCCATGCAATACCTTTGCCACGGCTATCAGCAATCACTGGACGAAATCGTCAACGGCGCCCTGTTCGAGTCCGACAACGACGAGATGGTGATCGTCAAGGACATCGAGCTGTACTCGCTGTGCGAGCACCACCTGCTGCCCTTCATCGGCAAGGCGCATGTCGCCTACATCCCCACTGGCAAAGTGCTGGGGCTGTCCAAGGTCGCGCGTATCGTCGACATGTACGCACGACGCCTGCAGATCCAGGAAAACCTCACCAAGCAGATCGCCGATGCGATCCAGCGCGTGACCAACGCTGCCGGCGTGGCCGTGGTGATCGAGGCCAAGCACATGTGCATGATGATGCGCGGCGTGGAGAAGCAGAACTCGGTGATGAGCAGCTCGGTGATGCTGGGCGCCTTCCGTGAGTCCTGCAACACTCGCCATGAATTCCTGCAACTGATCGGACGGAGCAACTGATGCCGCGACTGGAACCCGGAATGGCGCGAATCCGCGTCAAGGATCTGCGCCTGCGCACCTATATCGGTATCAAGGAAGAGGAGATCAACAACAAGCAGGACGTGTTGATCAACCTCACCATTCTCTACCCTGCCGTCGATGCGGTTGAGGTCAACGATATCGAGCATGCGCTGAATTATCGCACCATCACCAAGGCGATCATCGCTCACGTGGAGGGTAACCGTTTCGCCCTGCTCGAACGCCTGACTCAGGAAATTCTTGATCTGGTCATGGCTCACCAGGCCGTGCGCTACGCCGAAGTGGAAGTGGACAAACCGCATGCCCTGCGCTTCGCTGAGTCGGTCTCCATTACCCTGGCGGGTCATCGCTGACAGCGGCTTGCCGCTCTCCGGCGAGGCTCTTATCATCGCCGCCACCATCTCCCGGAGAGCCCATCATGACCGAGCAAGAACGCCTCGAACTGGAAGCTGCAGCCTTTCGCGCCCTGGTTCAACACCTGCGCACCCGGCCTGACGTACAGAACATCGACCTGATGAACATGGCCGGTTTCTGCCGCAACTGCCTGTCGAAATGGTACAAGGCCGCTGCCGACGATCTTGGCGTAGACGTCAGTGTCGACCAGGCCCGCGAAACCATTTACGGCATGCCCTATGCCGACTGGAAAGCCAAGTACCAGAAAGAAGCCTCGGCTGAGCAGAAAGCCGCCTTTGCCAAAGGAAAGCACGAATGACCGCCCTGAACGAACTGCGCAGCCGCCTGCAACAGGACGATTACGCTTTCAGTGAAACCCTGGCCTTTGTCGCCGAGCACTACGACTATCAGCCCAGCGCTTTTCGCAACGGGAACGTGGAGAATGCTGCCGGACAGAACGAAGGCTCCTGCAAGACCCTGGGCCTGGCGCTGCTCGAAGGCCTGAGCCAGGACGAAGCCCTGCGCGCCTTCGGCGAACACTACCGCAGCGTGCTGGCCACCCCGCAAGGCAACGATCACGGCAACATTCGCGCATTGCTGGAGCACGGCCTGGAGGGCGTGACGTTCGAGCGCTCCCCCCTGACCCGCAAGGCCTGAAAATACGCCAAGGTGCGACACATCTGTAGCCAAAAGCTTACAGACATCGGATCGCCATCACTTTATTCTGCGCGCCACAACAACGATGGAACACGAGGGATTGTGTTCTGCGCGCGCATGCCGCCCTTCCCTCCTTTTCGCATGCGGCATGGAGCAGCCCCGATGCAACAGACTCTGGCATGGAAACCCGTCACACGCCCGGCGTGGAGACGCTACGTCTGAACCAGGATGCCAATGGCATTCACGCCACCAGCCACCTCATGCAGGTGATCAGAGGCAACAGCATCGCGGCCAGCTACATGATCGATTGCGACCCACGCTGGCGCTTTCGCCGCCTCTGGCTCAAGGTCGACAACCAGGGGCCGCGCAAGCTCTGCCTGCAACGTGACCTGCGCGGCCACTGGCTACTCAATGGCGAACCGCGCCACGACCTGCAGCATTGCCAGCACATCATGCTCTCGGCTTCGCCCTTCACCCACACCCCCTTGCTGCAACGCAGCGCCCTGGAAACCGGGCAGCGCGATGAAGTCACGGTCGCTTACGTGGATGTACTCAGCCTACGGGTCGAGCCACGCCTGCAGCGCTATCAATGCCTGCGCCGCCACTCCGGTGAAAGCCACTATCGCAGCCAGGTCGAAGGCCATGCCCATGAGGAGCTGAGCGTCGACGACCAGGTTCTGCTACTCAAGGCCAACGAACAGGACCTGCGCCTGAGCCAGCGCGAGCTGAAGATCTGCACACTGGCATAACCGCGCCCCAGGCAGGCCAAGGTGACTCAGATCGGCAACTGACCGAACGCCCAGCGCAACACGAAGAACACCAGCAGCCCGCCGCCGATGGTCGCCAGCAAATGCCGCGTGAAGGCGGCAATGGCAATGGCGGCGACGCCCGCCAGCAGGTAGGCGTTGTTCCAGCTCAGCGCCCAGTGCTGCCCATCCGGCAGTAACATGCCAGGCACCACGATGGCCGTGAGCACCGCCGTCGGTACGTAGTGCAGCCCCTGCCTGATCACGGGTGGAAAACGCAGATCGGGAAAGGCGAACAGGCTGTAGCGTGTAGCGAAGGTGATCGCCAGCATGCCCAGGATCAGCAACCAGATATCCATCAGCCCCACTCCTCCTGCAGCGCCGGTTTGCGCCGCTCCAACCACACACCGACGACGATACCGCTGGCGGCTGCCGCCATCAGGCCGAGCTTGTAGGGCAAGGCATGGCATGCCAGCGCCACGGCAGCCGCGACCAAGGCCGCCGCTACCTGCGGCTGGTTGCGCAGCATCGGTACGACAATGCCGATGAAGGTCGCCAGCATGGCGAAATCCAGCCCCCAAGCGCCGATGTCTGGCACGGCCTGGCCAAACAGCACCCCCACCAACGTGCACAACTGCCAGTTGCCGTACATGGCCAGGGCCGCACCAAGGAAGTACCAATGCCGGTAGATCCCCTGGTCCCCGCGGGCATAACGCTGCACCACCACCGCATAGGCCTCATCGGTGAGCCAGAAGGCCAACGGCATGCGCCAGCGCTTGCGCAAGTGACGCACGTAGGGCTGCAGGCTGGCGCTGTACAACGCATGACGCAGATTGACCACGAAAGTGGTCAACAACACCACGGCGATACCGGCACCGCCGGCCAGCAGGCTGATGGCGATGAACTGCGCCGAACCGGCGAACACCAGCATGGACATGCCCAGGGTTTGCCAGGCATCGAGCCCTGCAGCGCCGGCCAGGCTACCGAAGATGATGCCGAAGGGAATGGCGCCGAGCAGCATCGGCAGCATATCGCGGGCGCCCTGGGTGAATTCGTGTTGACGGGACATGGAACCTCCTTGCGCTGCTGAGCTTAACCGCATGGCCGCTGAAGGTCTTGAACGTTCTTGCGCAAAATCCGGCGCAGACAGCACCGCGCATGCCTGTCTCAGGCCCGCCTACATGGATTACGCCGACTCGCCCAGCACGCTGCGCACAGGCATAGAACAGTGTGCGCCGTAATGGCGCACAAGAGGGTCAGCTGAAGAGGGCATTGAACAGCGACGCATCAGCACGTCAGCTCCGGGACTGGCAACGCAACAAGGGCAGCCAAGCCACATGCGCCATTCAGGACTGCTGCCTGCTGCACGGCCTGCAGGCCAGCATGGGGCACCACGCAGCAGACAAAACAGTGATTCGTTGCTGCCGGTCAAGAATCGACCAGAGATTCTCTCTAATCTGATGACTGCGTCCAAGCACATTCTGTGTCATGCCTGAATGCTCATCATCGTGCCAATGCTGGCTCGCAGATTGCGTTAAAGAAACCTGCCGAACGTACGATGAGCATTCCATGCATGTGCCCGGAATATGCGCCAGACCGATATGGCCGCAACGCCCTATGAACGGGCCGGCCATCGGACCACGGCGCCAATACTTGAAACAGTCGATACCACGCAGTGCACCCAAAGGGGCAGCCAGATCCCTGAACGCGCGAATCACCCTCGGTCGACAGACCTTCGGCCAGCGTCGTTCGCCTGCCAA
The DNA here is from genome assembly GCF_029814935.1 of Pseudomonas sp. GD03919. Lineage (NCBI taxonomy): Bacteria > Pseudomonadati > Pseudomonadota > Gammaproteobacteria > Pseudomonadales > Pseudomonadaceae > Pseudomonas > Pseudomonas sp. GD03919. The sequence goes on along the minus strand of NZ_CP104582.1, from coordinate 1,322,028 downwards.
TACCTCACTTCAGAGATAGGCCTAAAGCGATGCTGAAAAATGCCCCGTTGAGCGTGAAACTCCTCCTCATCCTGATCTTCCCCCTACTGGGTTTCCTGGCCTTCTCCGCCCTGTATGTGGCCGGTAAATACGAGACACTGAGCGAGATGAAGCACACCCTGGCTGCCAGTGACACCGCTCAGCAAATCAGCGTGGCAGTCACCGCCCTGCAGCGTGAGCGCGGCGCCAGTGGCGTCTTTCTCGGCAGTGGCGGTACGTCCATGCGCGATGCGCTGAGCCAGTTCCGGCTCGACAGCGACGCGGCGATCACATCCTTGCGCAGCCTGTCGGCAGAAAGCTCGGCCGAACTCAACGAAGTACTCGGCGGGCTGAATGACATCGTCACCCTGCGTCAACAGGTGGACGCGCAATCGATCAACAGCAGCGAATCCGGCGCACGCTATACCCGTCTGATCGTCAGCCTGATTGGCTACACCCACTCGCTGGAGGCACGTGTCAGCGATCCGCGCATCCTGCGAGCCCTCGGCGCCCTGAACCAGTTCGTGGAAATGAAGGAGCGCGCCGGGCGCGAACGTGCCCTGCTCGGCCTGACCTTCAGCCAGAAGCAGCTCAATGCCGACCAGCTCTCGCGCCTGAGCCGCAATCTGGGTGAGTTCGCGGCCTATCAGGACGCCTTTCAGCGCCGGGCCACGGCGGATTTCAAGAACCAGCTCGACAGCGCGCTGCAACAACCTGCCGCGCAGGCCGCCAGCAACCTGCAGCGCGCGGCAATGGAGAAGGCACTGGGCGAAACCCTCGATACCCAGCCCGAAGAGTGGTTCAAGCTATCTACCAACCGCATCGACCTGATGGTGCAGGTCGAACGCGCGCTGGGCCAGAACGTCGCGAACCTTGCTACCCGGGCTCGGGACGAAGCGGCCCAAAGCCTGTGGCTGACCGTCGCGGCCATGCTCGGCGTGCTCTCGGCCGTGGTACTCCTGTCGCTGCTGATCATCCGCAACATCAAGTCAGCGGTCAGCGATGTCAACGATACCCTGGTCGCCCTGGCCCGACGCGACCTGACCGCTCACACCCGCTACCAGGGCGGTGACGAGTTCGGTGTGATCGCACGTAACCTCGACCACATGGCGCAGCAGATCAAGGACGTGATCCAGGAAATCGGCAATGCGGCGGCGCAGGTCGCCACTGCTGCCGAGGAGTCCTCGGCCGTCGCCCTGCAGACCAGCCAGAACGTGGCGCAACAGCGCCAGGGCACCGATCAGGTCGCTACCGCCATCAACGAGATGAGCGCCACGGTCAAGGATGTCGCCCGCAGCACCACCGAAGCGGCCGAAATGTCGCGCCAGGTCAACGACAATACCCTGCAGGGCAAGAGAGAGATAGAGGACAGCGTACGCCTGGTGCAGGCGCTGTCGACGCAGGCCGAGCAGACTGCGCGGATCATTCTCGAGCTGAAGAAAGAGAGTGATGCCATCTCCTCGGTGCTCGACGTCATCCGTGGCGTCGCCGAGCAGACCAACCTGCTGGCCCTGAACGCCGCCATCGAAGCCGCCCGTGCCGGCGAACAAGGCCGAGGCTTTGCCGTGGTCGCCGACGAGGTGCGCCAGCTGGCGCAGAAAACCCAGGATTCAACCGTCAGCATCCAGCAGATAATCAGCAACCTGCAAAGCGGCTCCGACCGTGCCGCCAGCTCCATGCAGGAAACCCTGGACAAGGCGCAGGCCAGCGCCGACAACGTGGTCAAGGCCGGCGAGCTGCTGGTACAGATCGCCGATGGCATCGCCAGCATCAGCGACCGCAACATCCAGGTGGCTTCGGCCGCCGAGGAGCAAAGCCTGGTGTCGGAAGAAATCAACCGTAACGTCAACGACATCAATGACCTGGTCATCCAGGTCAGTGCCGCCGCCGAACAGACCGCCGTCAACAGCCGTGAGCTGGCCAGCCTGGCCGATCATCAGCAGCAACTGGTGTGTCGCTTCAAGGTGGGCTGACACCATCCGCGGCCGGTAGCCGGATGCCAGCTGCACGGGCTAACGCCCGGTCGCATTTCGGTGCGCTGTCCATCAATGGCCACCGGTCATGCCAGGGGACGGGCATGACCTATGGTTTATTGGCCTGCAGCCTATCGGTCGAGCTGCAGGCTCTTGCGGATACCCGAATCGAGCATGGCAGCCGGAGCGAATGTGCGCAGCAGGCTACGCGCCACTGGCCTACCTGCAGACCCTGCGCCTGGAAAAGGCCAAGGAGTTGCTGGAAACCACCCGGCTGAATTTCGAGGTGATCACCCATCGCGTCGGCTACGAGGACAGCAACTCGTTCCGCCGCCTGTTCTGCCAGCGGATCGGCGTCTCACCGAGCGCCTTTCGCAAGCGTTTCCAACGCATGCCGGGCGAACCTGAACCAGAGGCGAAGCCCATGCGCTGACGCCGTTCATGTCTCGCTCTGCCGGCCTGCGGCCTGATTCAGCCATTGCGCAAATTCCTGCGCGGCAAGCGGCCTGGAATACAGATAGCCCTGCGCCACCGGATAGCCCTGCTCGCACAGCAGGCGATGCTGCACTTCATTTTCCACGCCTTCGGCTACCACCGTCAGCTGCAGGCTCTTGCCAATGCCCAGGATGGCGCTGCTCAAGGCGCGCGTCGCCTCATCATGCTCCAGGTCGAAAACGAAACTGCGATCGAGCTTCAGTTCCGATATGGGCAGCCGCCGCAAATAACTGAGGCTGGAGTAGCCCGTACCAAAGTCGTCCAGTGACAAACGGATGCCCTGTCGATGCAGCTCATCGAGGACTTTCATCGTGCTGGGGTTGCTGTCGAGAAGGATGCTTTCAGTCAGCTCCAGCGTCAGATCCTCTGGCAGCAGGGCATTGGCCTGCAGGGTCTTGGCCAGAAAGCCCGGCAAGTCGAGGTTATGGAAGCTGGTCGGCGACAGGTTTACCGATATCACCGGCACGCGCAGCCCCGCAGCGCGCCACTCAGCCAACTGCCGGCAGGCCTCCTGCACGGCCCAATGCCCCAGTTCGACAATCAGGCCACACTCCTCAGCCAGGGCAATGAAACGCACGGGCGGAACCTCGCCCAGCTCTGCGTGCGTCCAGCGCGCTAACACTTCGATGCCATAAAGACGCCCGTCGGCCAGATCGATTTGCGGCTGGTAATGCAGGTGCAGCCCACCCTGCCTGATCGCCTGGCGCAAGGCGCCCTCCATCTGCAGACGCTGCTGCGCCAGCCTGTTGATTTCACTGCTGTAGAAATGGAAGCGGCCTCGTCCACTGCTTTTGGCCTGGTACATGGCCATGTCGGCGCGCCCCATCAGCGTCTCCATGTCACGCCCGTCATTGGGATACATGGCGATGCCGATGCTGCCGGAAACCTGCAGGCTGGTTCCAGCCAGGCTGAACGGTTCCGCCAGTAATTGCAGCAGACGCTCGGCCACCAGCGTCACCTCATTGGCATCGCAACCGGGCAGGACCACGACGAACTCATCACCCGACTGGCGCCCGGCGATGTCCGACTCGCGCAAGACGCTCTGGATACGCGCGGCAACCTGACGCAACAGATCGTCTCCGGCGGAATGCCCGAGTGAATCATTGACGTGCTTGAAGCGGTCAAGGTCGATGAACAACACCGCCAGCCACTCGGCCTCTCGCGTGACAGTGGCAATCGCCTGATCCGCCCGGGTCTGAAGCAGACTGCGGTTGGGCAGCCCGGTAAGGGCGTCGTAGAACGCCAGTTGGCGTATGCGCCGGCGTGTCTGTTCACGCTCCAGCGCCAGCCCGCATAAATGCTGACAGGCCTCGACCAGGCGCCTGTAGAACTGCATCGAGCAATCCTGCGGCGCGCGGCGGAAGTAAAAGGCGAAGGTACCGACAACTCGCTCTTGTGCGTTGAGCACAGGAGCGGACCAGCAGCCCCGAAAGCCCAGCGGCAACACCAGATCACGGAAATCGGCCCACAGTGGATCAGTGGCAATGTCATCGACCCAGACATATGCCTTGCGCCAGGCCGCCGTCCCGCATGAACCGACGGCCGGCCCGATTGCCACGCCATCGAGTTTTTGCTGGTACTCCAGCGCCAGGCCTGGTGCCGCCAGCGGGTGCAGCAGACCACTTTCGTCTACCTCGAGAATCGAGGCGACCACTTCGGGGGCAATACGCTCGACCTCCATGCAGATCAGCTCCAGCACCTCGGTCAGTGGCCGCTCCCGGGCCATGGCCTCCATGACCGAGTGCTGCAATACCTCATGCATCTTGGCCTGAGTGATGTTGGTCAGGATGGTCACCGTCAGTTGCCACTGCCCGGCGCCATCCATGATCGGGTTGCTGATGATCTTGACCCAGTAACGCTGTCCGTCCTTGCCCTCGACGACCTCCTCGCGCTCAACCGGCAAGCCTGCTGTCAGCGTGGTTCGATATCGCTGCAAGCACTCGGCATCCTTGTCAGGAGCAAGCAGGGCGATGAGCTCCTGCCCCAAGACCTCTTGCGCCGTCCAGCCAAACATCCGGCAGAAGCCGGCATTGACGTAGACGATGTACGGATTCGCATCACTGATCACCACAGCCGAGTCGCTGGCATCGGCCACCAGCGACAACTGCCTGAGATGGCGCTGCTGTTCCTGTTCGTGCTGCATCCGCTCGGTGATATCGATGGCGACCTGCATGATCTGCCGTACCCGGCCTCATCCATGACCGGCATGTAGGTGGTCTGTAGCCAGCAACTGTGGCCACCCTGGCGCAGGCGTTCGACCTGCCCGCTGTATGCTGCGCCGGCACTCAGGGGTTGCCAGAAACGCTCGTGCGCCACAGGCTCGGCGCTGTCGGCACTACAGAAGAACGAATGATGCTGCCCGGCAACCTGCTCCGTGGAATAGCCGAACAAGGCCAGATAGTTTTCGTTGGCACGCACGAGCCGACCATCGGGAGCAAATTCAGCGATGGCCATGACCCGCTCCAGTGCAGCCCATTGCGCATCAAGCAGTGTTTTCAAAATGATCGAACTCCACTGGCACCATAAAAGCACATTGGTATCATCGCATGCCGTACGCAGAGCACAAGACCGATCCAGCCGCGGGGCTCGGCACACTCGAACACCGCCTCTCTGTGGCATGGCCACTGCAGCGTCAGTCCCTCGCCATCTGCTCCATGGATTCAGCCTAGATCATCGCGCCGTGGTCACTCGGTGGTGATTCGCTCGATGCAGCGAACCCTGGGCGGCTGACAACAGCAGTGATGTGTCGAGCAGGGACACAACATGCCAGCGGGGAGGCAGCTTTTCGTGACCAGGTCACCCGGCGATAACCCTGCGACTGTACGTGTGCGACTGGCTGCCAGCTTCCAGGCCTGGAGTACGATGCCACTCGTAGCCGAGCGCTGCCCGGTGCGCGATGTACTCGACCAGGTAGGCAGCAAATGGACGATGCTGATCCTACTGGCTCTCACCCGGCAGGCGCTGCGTTTCAGTGAGGTACAGCGAGCCGTGCCGGATATCTCCAAGCGCATGTTGACCCAGACCCTGCGTGAACTGGAACGCGACGGCCTGCTAGAACGGACGGTCTACCCCACCAAACCGCCCAGCGTGGAATACCGGCTGAGCGTATTGGGCGAGTCGCTGCTGGTACCGCTGGCCGGGTTGATTGCCTGGGCCGAGGACAGCCACAGCACAATCGCCCAGGCCCGTGCCCGCTACGACGCGGCAAAGCCGGCATCGGCCTGAGCCTTGCCAGGCATATCGGGAAAGCGGCCGCGACCCATGTCCACATATAGATAACGCTAATCCATCTTATTTAAATTACGTTAGCCTGCTAAGCTTGGCGCCCCGCTTTCTTGCCTGTTCGGATAGTTCCTCGATGTCGCCGCTCCAGCGCTGCCTGTTGCCCTTTCTGGCCCTGCCCCTGATCGCCTGCGAGCAGCAAGCGAACTTCACGGCGGCAGAGCCGGGAGAGGCACTCTCGGCAGGCACCGCCACGGTACGCAAGTTCGATCACAACGCCTTCTCCCAGCCCTCGGCCAATCTGGCGCCGAGCCGGCGCCTGGACTTTGCCGTAGGCAACAGTTTCTTCCGCAATCCCTGGGTCACCGCGCCCGCCACCACCACAGCACGTGATGGCCTCGGTCCGCTGTTCAACACCAACGGCTGCCAGAACTGTCACCTCAAGGATGGACGCGGCCACCCACCGGAGCCCAATGCCGTCAGCGCCGCCTCCATGCTGGTGCGCCTGTCGCTGCCCGCTGGCGCGGAGCATGCACACTGGCTGGTACGCCATGGCGTGGTGCCTGAACCGACCTATGGCACTCAACTGCAGGATATGGCCAACCCCGGCGTAGCCCCAGAAGGCAAGGTTCGCGTGACCTACCGCAGCGTGCCGGTGCGCTTCGCCGACGGCACGCAGGTGGAACTGCGCAAACCGCAGCTGCAGATCACCCAACTCGGTTACGGCGAGATGCACCCCGATACCCTGTTTTCCACCCGCATCGCCCCGCCGATGATCGGCCTCGGCCTGCTCGAAGCCATCGCCGAACAGGACATCCTGGCGAACGCCGACCCGGACGACGCTGACGGCGACGGTATTTCCGGCCGCCCCAATCAGGTCTGGGATCGCCAACAGCAGCGTACGGTGCTCGGCCGCTTCGGCTGGAAGGCTGGTCAGCCCAACCTCAATCAGCAGAACGCCGACGCCTTCGCCAATGACATGGGCCTGACCACCACATTGATTGCCCATGACAACTGCACCGCCGCGCAGACCGAGTGCCTCGCGGCGCCCCATGGTGGCGAACCGGAGGTCAGCGACAACATCCTCGCCAGCGTGCTGTTCTACAGCCGCAACCTCGGCGTACCGGCGCGGCGCGATGTCGACAGCCCTGCTGTGCTCAAGGGCAAGAGCCTGTTCCATCAGGCCGGCTGCCAGAAGTGCCATACGCCCAGTTTCACCACCTCGGCCGATGCCGCCGAGCCGGAACTGGCCAACCAGTTGATCCGTCCCTATACCGATCTGCTGCTGCACGACATGGGCGAAGGCCTGGCCGATGGCCGCGAGGAATTTCTCGCCAGCGGCCGTGAATGGCGCACGGCGCCGCTGTGGGGCATCGGCCTGACCCAGGCGGTCAATGGCCATACCCAGTTCCTCCATGACGGTCGGGCACGCAACCTGCTGGAGGCCATTCTCTGGCACGGGGGCGAGGCCGAAGCGGCCAAGCAGCATGTGCTGCGTTTCGATGGCGAAGAGCGCTCCGCCCTGCTCGCCTTCCTCAATTCCCTCTAAGGAGCCTGCGATGTTGCATAGAACCCTGATCGCCTCACTGCTAGGCCTGGCCCTGGTCGGTTGCGGCCAGCAGGATCCTCGCGCCAAGGTCAGCGCAGCGTTGGCCGACGGCGTATTGCTGCCGGCCTACAACAGCTGGCAGGAAGCTGATCGTCAGTTGGCTGTGAATGCCGAGGCGTTCTGCGCCGGCAATGCCGACCTGGGCACCGCGCGCCAGGCCTTCCTCGGTGCGCAGAGTGCCTGGGCCGGTTTGCAGCCCTTGCTGGTGGGGCCGCTGGCCGAAGGCAATCGTGCCTGGCAGATCCAGTTCTGGCCGGACAAGAAGAACCTGGTGCAGCGTCAGGTCGAGGCCCTGCTCAAGAGCAAGCCGCAACTGAACAACGATGACCTGGCCAAGGCCAGCGTGGTGGTGCAAGGGCTGACGGCCTACGAATACATGCTGTTCGACCCGGCGCTGGATCTCACTCAAGCCGAACAGAAAGCGCGCTACTGCCCATTGCTGCAAGCCATCGGCCAACACCAGCAGGCCCTGGCAGTGCAGATCATGGATGAGTGGCAAGGCAAACCGGGCATGGCCGAACAGCTCAAGACATTCCCCAACGAACGCTACGCCGATGCCAACGAAGCCATCGCCGACCTGCTGCGCGTACAGGTCACTGCACTCGATGGCCTGAAGAAAAAACTCGGCGCGCCCATGGGCCGGCAGAGCAAAGGCATCCCTCAGCCCTACCAGGCCGAGGCCTGGCGCAGCGCCGCCAGCCTGGCCAACCTGGGCGCGGCACTGGCCAATGCCGAACTGCTCTGGCACGGCAGTAACCGTGACGGCATCCAGACCCTGCTGGGCGACGATCAGGCTGACCTGGCCAACCGCATCGACGCCGCTTACCAGGACACCCGCCAGCGCCTGGCCGCACTCGACAAGCCACTGGGCGACTTGCTGGCCGATGAAGCCGGTCGCGCAGCCCTGAACGAGCTGTACGACAGCCTCAATCGCCTGCATCGCCTGCAGGAAAGCGAGCTGGCCAAGGCGCTCGACGTACAGATCGGCTTCAACGCCCACGACGGGGACTGAGCATGCGCCGCAGAGCCTTCCTCGGCCTTGGCGCCGCCGCTGCCGGCCTGGCGGCCGCCGGTGCTTTCGGCGGCTGGACGTGGTTCGGCCCGGCGGGACAACCGCTGTTGTTATCGGCCCGCGATGACGGCGATGGCAGGCACTATGCCGTCGGCTATCGCCTCGATGGCCAGCGCGCCTTTGCCACCCCGGTGAACGAACGCTGCCATGACGTGGTGCCGCACCCCGGCTTGCCCCTGGCGCTGTTCGTCGGCCGCCGCCCGAGCACCGAGAGCTACCTGATCGACACCCGCGACGGCCGCCTGCTGCAAACGCTGCAGACACCGGCCGACCGGCACTTCAACGGCCATGCGGTGTTCCACAAAGACGGTGAGTGGCTGTACAGCACCGAGAACGATACCCGCGAGCCGGGTCGCGGCGTACTCGGCGTCTATCGCCTGCAGGGCGAGCAACTGCTGCGTAATGGCGAACACAGCACGCATGGCGTCGGCCCGCACCAACTGCTGTGGATGCCCGATGGCGAAACCCTGGTGGTGGCCAACGGCGGCATCCGCACCGAAGCGGAAAGCCGTGTGGAGATGAACCTAGACGCCATGCAGGCCAGCCTGGCGCTGATGCAGCGCGACGGCAGCCTGGTCAGCCAGGAGTACCTGGCCGATCGGCAGAACAGCATCCGCCACCTGGCTGTCGCGCGCGACGGCACCGTGGTCAGCGGCCAACAGTACATGGGCGACATGCACGATGCCGTACCGCTGCTGGCAATCAAGCGCCCCGGCCAGCCGTATCAACCTTTCGCCCTCGGCGAAGTGCAGCGTGCGGCGATGAACCAGTACACCGCCAGCGTGGCCATCCACGACGAGCTGCGCCTGCTGGCGATGACCGCACCGCGCGGCAACCGTTTCTTCATCTGGGATCTGGACAGCGCCCAGGTGCGTCTCGACGTGCCGCTAGCGGACTGCGCAGGCGTGGGTGCGGTCGCCGACGGCTTCGTCGTCACCTCCGGCCAGGGCCGCTGCAGGCTCTACGACTGCAGCGGCGAGCGCATCCTGGCCAAGGCACTGGAGTTGCCGGCCGGCCTGTGGGACAACCATCTGCGTCTGGCCTGAGGCCATCCACCTCAGGCTCGGGGTGGTTCATCCCTGAACACCTGGCGCATCCGTTCGAGATAGCGCCGGGCACCCAGGCCGAGTGGCTGCGACTTCATCCAGATCAGGTCTACCCACAGGCGCAGGCGGCTGGTCATGTTGTTGAAACGCACTTCAGTGACCGCCCCGGAAGCGATCAGCGGCTGCACCAGAGGCTGTGGCAGGTAGGCCCAACCCAGGCCGGCCGGGACGAGTTCCAGGGTCGCCTGATAACTGTCGGTCAACCAGAAGCGCCGTGACAGCACCATACGGGGATCGGCGCCCTGAGGTCTGCCTGAACCGACCATGATCTGCCGCTGCTCTGCCAGCAGCTCTTCACGTACCGCGAGGTTCTGCTCCTGGGCCAGCACATGTCCGGGCGCCACGACCGCCACCAGCAGTTGGCTGCCCGCCTCGAGAAAGGACTCGCGTTCATCGATTCCCGGTCGCTCGAAGACCACCGCCAACTGCACCGTACCTTCCTGCAGACAGCATGCGCACGGCATCGATCGTGATGATCCTGATCGCCTTCGCGGCGAGCTTCGGCTACATCATGACCCTGATGCAGATTCCGTCGAAGATCACCACCGCGTTCCTGACCTTCTCGGACAACCGCTACGTGATCCTGATGTGCGTGAACTTCATGTTGCTGGTGCTGGGCACGCTGATGGACATGGCGCCGCTGATCCTGACCCCGACTCTGCTGCCGGTGGTGACCTCTTTCGGTGTAGACCCGGTACACTTCGGCATGATCATGCTGGTCAACCTGGGTATCGGCCTGATCACTCCGCCAGTGGGTGCAGTGCTCTTCGTCGGTGCCGCCATCGGCAAGGTCACCATCGAAAACACCGTGAAGGCCCTGCTGCCGTTCTACCTCGCGCTGTTCGCCGTGCTGATGGCCGTTACCTACATCCCCACTATCTCGCTGTGGCTGCCGAGCGTGGTGCTCTGACAGCCAACCCGGGGCATTGCACGAGACGCCGCCCAATCGGGCGGCGTTTTGCTTTAGGGCCTGCTTGCAGGCCATGACTAGACAGGATTGACGTCATGCCAGGTTCCACCCCATTTCCCCGTCACATCGCCGTTCTGATCCTCGCGTCGCTGGCCTGCTCGTTTGCCGGCAACCATATCGCCGCGCGGATCGCCTTCGACCACGACACAGGCCTGCTCCTGGCGATGCTCGCGCGCGCCGGCGTGACCCTGCTGGTACTGGTCGCGCTGGTGCTGTGGCGACGCGAGTCGTTGAAACTGGGGCGGGCCACCTGGGGCTGGCAGATTCTTCTGGGCCTGCTGATCGCCATCCAGAGCTTCTGCATCTACTCGGCCGTGTCGCGCATTCCGGTGGCACTGGCGCTGCTGGTGGTGAACCTGTCGCCGATTCTTCTGGCCTTGCTCACCTGGGCGCTTGGCGGCCCGGCACCGACGCGCCAGGCGCTGGGGATCATGGGCGTTATCCTGTTCGGCTTGGTACTGGTGCTCGACGTGCCCGGACGCCTGAGCAGCAGCGCCGCGCCGGATGGCGAATGGATCGCCGGCATTCTGTTCAGCCTGACCGCTGCCGGGGTGTTTGCCGTCGCCCTGTGGATCACCGAACACCGTCTCTCCAGCCTGGCCGGCTCGGTACGCAGTATGCTGACCCTGGCGGTGGTGTTCAGCGCCTCCACCCTGCTCGGCGCCAGCGGCCTGATTCCGGGCGGCTTGAGCCTGCCCAGTGCAAGCGTCGGCTGGATCGCACTGGCCTGCCTGGTGCTGCTCTATGGTGCCGCCTTCTCCGCCCTATTCATCTGCATGCCACGCCTGAACATCGCGCGTAATGCACCGGTCATGAACATGGAGCCGGTGGCCGGCATGATCCTCGGCTGGCTGATCCTGGGCCAGGTATTGGGGGCACTGCAGGTGGTCGGCGGCCTGGTCGTGGTCAGCGGCATCGTCGCCCTGGCCTATCGCCGCTAAAAAAGCGTCATGTGCGCTGATTCCTGACTGGCACTGAAGCGCACGCGGCGGCAGGCTTCAGCCGTGCAGCGCTTCAGCCTCGGCCGCTTCGTGCGCCTGACGCAAGCGCTCGCGGCTGTTGGTCAGGTGCAGACGCATGGCCGCACGCGCCGCTTCGGCATCCTGACGCGCAATGGCCTCGAAGATCTGCTCGTGCTCACGCTCCAGGCGCGCCATGTAATGGCTCTGGTCATCACGCGCCAGGCTGGCGGAATTGACCCGGGTCCGCGGGATGATACTGGTGCCCAGATGGCTGAGGATATCGGTGAAATAACGGTTACCGGTGGCCTCGGCAATGCGTAGGTGAAACTGGAAGTCCGAGGACACTGCATCACTGGCATGCGCGGCACTTTCGTTGATGGCATCCAGTGCCTCACGGATGGCCTTGAGCTGTGCATCGGTACGACGCGCCGCCGCCATGCCCGCAGACTCGACCTCGAGGCTGATACGCAGCTCGAGAATGGCCAGCACGTCGTGCAGGGTGACGATGGTCGCCGGGTCGATGCGAAAACCACTGGCACTGGGCGTGTCCAGCACGAAGGTGCCAATGCCGTGACGCGTCTCCACCAGGCCGGCAGCCTGCAAACGCGACAAGGCCTCGCGTACCACCGTACGGCTGACGCCCTGTTCCTCCATGATCGCCGATTCGGTCGGCAGCTTCTCACCGCGCTTGATCAGCCCATCACGAATGCGCTGCGACAGCTCGGCCACTAATTCCTGAGCCAGGCTGCGGTGTTTGCGACGAGCACGAGGTTGAGCGTTTTGCGTATCCATGGTGGACGAATTCTCGAATTTAGACGCGTGGCTTTGCCGCCATGATAGCCCAGCAGTTGTACGATGACGCTATGAATTCCCGACATTTATAGCCCCAGGAGCGCCACATGCCAACGACCCTGCTGACCCTGCGCGATAGCCTGAAACAACTGACCCTCGCCCCGGAACTGGGCGCCAGCCTGGTCAACAGGACTCGCCTGAGCGATGGCCGAGCGCTGCTGCGACACAGCGACGAGCAGGCGCTAGCCGCCGGGGTGTGGTTATGCGCTGAAGACAAACTGTCCAGTCAGTGGGTCGAGTTGCCGCCGGCATGAAACTTCGAAGAGCCGACCCTGCTGCCGCAGCAACTCGTCGACAATGCCTTTACCCAATGGCCGGGCATGGCGCGCATCATTCAAGCGGATGCCGATTATCAACTGGTCTGCGAGGCCGAAGGCAGCGATGTATTTCTGTTGTTCTGTCCGCAGGCGCAGAACTTCTTCTGCTTCGAGCCCGCCACTCATCCGGTCAATGCGCATCACCTGCCAACGCGCCCGGGCTTGCAGTTACTGGCTCACAGACAAAGTTGCCAACTGCACTTGCGCTTGCATTACCAGGCGCTAGCAGGCCGTTGAAAAACGTAGGCGAGGCAGCCAATGCAAGGCAAAAATAGGCGAAAAACGGTCGGAGTCGCGCTCGACTTTACGAGCTGTAAATGAGCATTTTGATCGGACTCGCGCACGAGCCTGTTTTTAACGCAGCAGTGGCAACGCAGATAGTTTTTCAACAGCCTGCTAAGAGGCTGATTGCTGGACATTGGCCAGGCGTTAGTGATAATACGCGACAGTTACTGCATGCAACTTTTCTCGTAATAAAGTTACAAACAGTCAAGTAGCGAAGAACACGGAGAAGATTGCGCACGCTTTGCACGATCATCTCCTTGCCACTCAAAGCAAAGCCCCTGATCGATTCCTGACCGCTGCAGTTAAGCCTGGTGCTTCACGTGTCGTGTGGATCGCTCATAACAGATAGGTAAAACACGTGACGAAAGACGAACTGCGCGCCGAACTCGAGCGCCAGGCGCAGCGTTACAAGAATGTTTACGGCGGAGAAGTCATTACCTACGCCGCTCAACCGGATCCTGACCGTAAACCCTGGCGCAAGAAACCCAGCCTGCTCGATCAGGCCTTCGAGAAGGAAATCGAGAAGATCGAGAAAGAACGCCAGGACAAGCAGGAAGCCGCTGGCGAAGCTGCCGGCCAGTAACAGCCTGCCGTGCCGGGTTCATCTGCCCGGCCACAGTGGGCGCGCTGATAACGACATTTCGCATCACACCCGCGAACCTGACCACACAGCACTGGATGTTCGCCTTCGCAGGGTGACGACCGTTTCTAGCGCTTCTTGCCCCCCATCAACGACCCCATCAGTCCGCGCACCAGTTGCCGGCCTAGCTGGTTGGCCGCCTGACGCAAGGCACTTTTCATGGCGCTGCCCAGTAGATCGCTGGCCATATCGCCCAGCCCTGGCTCTACCTGCTGTTTTCCTGCTGCCTTGGCTGGCGCGGCATCACGAGCCTGTTCGGCACGAGCGTTGAGCAGCTCGTAGGCCGACTCGCGGTCGACAGGCTTGTCATAGCGCCCCGCCAGCGATGACTGGCGCACCAGCGCGGCACGTTCGGCATCGCTCAGCGGGCCGATACGTGACTGCGGCGGCGCGATGGCCACGCGCTGGACCATGGCCGGCGTGCCCTTCTCCTCCAGCGTGCCAACCAGCGCTTCGCCGATACCCAACTCGGTGAGTACGCTGAGCGTGTTGAACGCCGGGTTCGGGCGAAAGCCATCAGCCACGGCGCGCAGAGCCTTCTGCTCCTTGGCCGTGAAGGCGCGCAGACCATGCTGAATGCGCAGGCCGAGCTGGGCCAGCACATCATCAGGTAAATCACCCGGCGACTGGGTGACGAAATACACGCCGACCCCTTTGGAGCGAATCAGTCGCACCACTTGCTCCAGACGTTCCTGCAGCGCCTTGGGCGTACCCTGAAAGAGCAGATGCGCCTCATCGAAGAACAGCGCCAGCAGCGGCTTGTCGGCATCGCCACGCTCCGGCAACTGCTCAAACAACTCGGCCAGCAGCCATAACAGAAAGGTTGCGTAGACCTTGGGCGCCTCATGCACCAGGCGCGAGGCATCGAGCAGATGCACGCGGCCTCGGCCATCACGATCCGGGTGCAACAGGTCTTCGAGCTGCAACGCCGGCTCACCGAACAGGGCTTCGGCACCCTGCTGCTCCAGACTGGCCAAACGGCGTAACAATGCCTGCGCCGAGGTGCTGGTAAACAACGCAGCGTCTTCCCCGAGCACCTGCGGGTTGTCCTTGAGATGGCCAAGCAGCGCTTTCAGATCCTTCAGATCGAGCAGCAGCAATCCTTCGCGATCCGCCACCTTGAAGGCAGCATAGAGTGCAGCCTGCTGACTGTCGGTCAACTCCAGCAGCGCACCAAGCAACAGGGGCCCCATCTCGCTGAGCGTGGTGCGCAAAGGGTGGCCGCTCAGTCCATGCACGTCCCACAGGGTCACCGGATAAGCCTGCGGTTGGTGGTTGAGCCAGGGCATGCTGGCGATACGCTCGGCGACCTTGCCCTGCGGCGCACCGGCGGCGCCGAGGCCACACAGGTCACCTTTGACATCAGCCGCGAATACCGCCACACCGGCATCGCTGAAAGTCTCGATCAGGCGCTGCAGGGTCACCGTTTTACCGGTACCGGTTGCGCCCGCGATCAGCCCGTGACGATTGGCCAGGCGCAACGGTTGCGCCACCGCCTGCCCATCACTGCCAGCACCCAATACAAACTGCGAAATCAAAGGCATCTTGCCATCCTCTGGGTTAAAGCTTTACTGCAGGTATGCCGACATACAAATAGAACGAAACGTCACCCTGCCTGCTGCAACAGCCCACCACAGCGCCCCAAGAACGCCATGGTGGAACACAAGACTGGTTCCAGAGCCATCCGGATACAACACAACATGAACAAAAACCTGCAGTTCAGCCACAAGATTTTGCTCGCCGCCTCCCTTGTGGTCATCGTCGCCTTTTCCCTGTTCACTCTCTACAACGATTACCTGCAACGCAATGCCATCCGCGAAGACCTGGAGAACTACCTGCATGAAATGGGCAATGTAACGGCCAGCAATATTCAAAACTGGTTGTCCGGGCGCATCCTGCTGGTGGAAAGCGCCGCCCAGTCGATCAGCAATGACAGCGAGCAGGAGCGCGTGATCAAACTGCTGGAACAGAAGGCGCTAACCTCTTCCTTCGCCTTTACCTACCTGGGCACCGAGAGCGGCGGCTTCACCATGCGCCCGGATGAGCAGATGCCCGCCGACTACGACCCACGCAGCCGCCCCTGGTACAAGGACGCCATGGCTGCCGGCAACACGACCCTGACCGAACCTTACATGGATGCAGCAACCAGCGAGCTGATCATGACCGTTGCCACCCCGGCCAGGCCCGCTGGCGTGGTCGGCGGCGATCTGAGCCTGCAAACCTTGGTCGATATCATCAATGCCCTGGATTTCGACGGCATCGGCCATGCCTTCCTGGTCAGTGCCGACGGCAAGGTTCTGGTGCACCCGGACAAAGACCTGGTCATGAAGAACCTCAAGGAGATCTATCCACAGGACACCCCGAGCATCAGCAAGGCATTCAGCGAATCCACACTGAACGGTGCCCCCCGTATCCTTACCTTCACCCCGGTTCAGGGGCTGCCCTCGGTCAACTGGCACGTAGGCCTGTCCATCGACAAGGCCAAGGCCTACGCGATGCTCAGCGAGTTCCGCGCCTCAGCCATCGTCGCCACGGTGATTGCCGTGGTACTGATCATTGCCCTGCTCGGCTTGCTGATCCGCGTGCTGATGCAGCCGCTGACCGCCATGGGCAAGGCCATGGAGGACATTGCCCAGGGTGAAGGAGACCTGACCAAGCGTCTGACGATCCAGTCCAACGATGAATTTGGCGCGCTGGCGCGCTCTTTCAACCAGTTCGTCGAACGTATCCACAGCTCCATCCGCGAGGTGTCTTCGGCGACCGTCCAGGTCAACGAAGTCGCGAAACTGGTGGTCAATGCCTCCAACTCATCGATGGCCAACTCCGACGAACAGTCCAGCCGCACCAACAGCGTGGCTGCGGCAATCAACCAACTCGGCGCCGCCGCGCAGGAAATCGCCCGCAACGCCGCTGACGCCTCAAGCCGGGCCTCGGATGCACGGCATCAGGCCGAGGACGGCGGCAAGGTGGTGCAGCAGGCGATCCGCTCGATGAGCGAACTCTCCGACAAGATCAGCGACGCCTGCGCCAAGATCGAGATGCTCAACAGCAAGACCGTGGATATTGGTCAGATTCTCGAAGTGATCAAAAGCATCTCCCAGCAGACCAACCTGCTAGCACTCAACGCCGCCATTGAAGCAGCCCGTGCCGGCGAGGCGGGACGCGGTTTCGCCGTGGTCGCCGACGAGGTGCGCAACCTGGCGCACCGCACCCAGGAGTCGGCACAGGAAATCGAGAAGATGATCGAGGAACTGCAGGTCGGTTCACGCGAATCGGTCACCACCATGACCGAAAGCCAGCGCCACAGTGAAGACAGCGTGCAAATTGCCAATCAGGCTGGTGAGCGCCTGGAGACTGTGACGGCCCGTATCGGCGAGATCGACGGCATGAACCAGTCGGTAGCGACTGCGACCGAAGAACAAACCTCGGTGATCGAATCACTGAACATGGACATCATCGAGATCAATACCCTGAATCAGGAAGGCGTGGAAAACCTGCAAGCGACATTGCGCGCCTGCGACGACCTGGAACAACAGGCCGTACGCCTCAAGCACCTGGTCGACAGCTTCCGTATCTAGGCAGTCAGCCGCATGAAGAAAGGGCGTCTGCAGGACGCCCTTCGTATTGCATCACGCGCCAGAATTGTCCCGCTGCTCCTGCAACTGTCGCCAGAGCTCGGCCGCCTCGGCGAAATCGGTGCCATCCTCCTCGCTGAGGGCTTCGGGATCGTAGCGCCGCACGCAACCTTCGCCCAATGTCGGAGGCGCCTTGGCGGTGGCCTTGTCCAACGGATCGCTCATCGTCAACACCCTCAACCAATGTTCAGCTCGCCCTGCTCATGCTGGGCGAACTCCTTGACTGCGCGCAGCACATCATGGCGACTGATCTGCCCGACCAGGCGCCCATGCTCGATTACCGGCAGACGCCGCCGCTGGCCACGCAGGAAGCGCTCCGACAGCTCGATGATGTCAGCCTCGGGCGTGACCGTCTCCACCTCGGTGGTCATGTAGGTACTGACGGTGCCACCGACTGCTTCGTAGTAGGCGCCGGAGAGAATGCCGCGCAGGCAGTCGCCCTCGGACAACAGGCCAATCAGGTGGCCCTGGGAGTCGACCACCGGAGCACCGGAAATACGGTGCTCCAGCAGTCGATTGATGGCAGTGAACAGATCGGTATCCGACCTGAAGGTCACCAGATGGCGAGTCATGTAGTCGCGCACCTTGATGGACTTGAGCATGGGCGTTCTCCTCTTTCGTGCAGTGGCCGGCCCATGCAGCAAGTCAGTCGAATACCACCGTCTTGTTGTCGTGCACCAGCACTCGGTCTTCCAAGTGATAGCGTAGCCCACGCGCCAGCACCATTTTCTCCACGTCCTTGCCCAGACGCACCATTTCCTCGATATCGTCGCGATGGGTCACCCGAACCACGTCCTGCTCGATGATCGGGCCGGCGTCCAGCTCTTCGGTGACATAGTGCGAGGTCGCGCCAATCAGCTTGACGCCACGCAGCGAGGCCTGGTGATAGGGTTTGGCGCCCACGAAGGACGGCAGGAAGCTGTGATGAATGTTGATCACCCGCTGAGCGAACTCGGCGCATAGTGCCGGCGGCAGAATCTGCATGTAGCGCGCCAGGACGATGACATCAGCCTGGTGCGCCTTGACCAGACGCTCCACTTCGGCGAAGGCCGGAGCCTTGTCCTTGGGATCGACCGGCACATGGAAGTACGGAATGCCATGCCACTCGACCATGCTGCGCAGATCGTCGTGGTTGGCGATCACGCAGGGGATCTCGCAATCGAGCTCGTTGCTGTGCCAACGGTGCAGCAGATCGGCCAGGCAGTGCGACTCGCGGCTGGCCATCAGCACCACGCGCTTCTTCTGCGCCGAATCGGTAATGCGCCACTCCATCGAGAATTCGCGGGCAATCGGCGCGAAGGCCTGCTTGAAGCCATCGAGATCGAACGGCAGTGAGTCGGCACGGATTTCGTGACGCATGAAAAACCAGCCACTCTGCGTGTCGGAATGGTGACTGGCTTCGGTAATCCAACCGTTGTAGGTGGCGAGAAAATTACTGACTTTGGCAACGATGCCGACGCGGTCAGGGCAAGAGATGACCAATCTGAACGTACGCATAATTAAAACCCCAAGGGCGACGCATAAAGCCGGGCATTCTAACGGCATGCGCGCAAAACTGCAGCAGGGCGCCAGCCTATCGACGTCACCCCAGTCGAATAATGTGCGGTTACGCAGCACTGAAACTTCCACAAGCGCTCGCCATTACCGATTTAATTCACCGTTGAATGACACAAAGGGTTGCACTGCAGCGCAGTCATTTTATCTCGCACTGTTTACTTGCTATTAGTGCCTGATTATTATTGCCCCACTGTTGACTACCACAGACTTATTCACGCCAAGGTAAATATCCATGTCGCTGATCAATGAATACCGCGCCACAGAAGAAGCCATCAAAGAACTGCAAGAGCGTCTGAAGAACCTGTCGCAAGACGACAAGCTGAAGAAAGAACTGGAATTCGAAGGCAAACTGCGCACCCTGATGGGCGAATATCAGAAGTCGCTGCGCGATATCATCGCCCTGCTCGACCCTGAAGCCAAGACTGCCAAAGGCGTTCGTGCAGCCAAACCTGCCGTCGTCAAGCGCGCACGCAAGGTCAAGCAGTACAAAAACCCGCACAGCGGCGAAGTGATCGAAACCAAAGGCGGCAACCACAAGATCCTGAAAGAGTGGAAAGCCAAGTGGGGCGCCGACGTCGTCGAAGGCTGGGCCACGCTGCTGGGCTAACACCTGCGCAACACCCAAAACGCCAGCCATGCTGGCGTTTTTTATTGTCGCGGTGTTTTTCAGCCCCTAATTATTCCGGGCGATTTCCGGCAGACGCAATATCCGCATCAAGCGAACAGTTTCCGCACTGACCTCTTTCTGGTACTGCATGATGTGAGCCTCATACGCTGCACATTGTCCTGAGCACCTGGCCGTTTAAATCCCTACGGAACTTATAGCCAAACGCGCCTGCAACGCCTGCGCATGAGCCTGCCATTGCTGCAACACTTGCAATTGCTCGGGGCTGCAGTTAGCCCGCAGCGACTCCATTGCCGCATAAAATTGCGCCAGGGTATTGGGTGCACCGAACTCTGGATCACTCAAACGCTGCCGACAGAATGCTTCCCAGCGCTGAGACTCAGCGACGGACAGACTGGCCGGAAAATTGCGCGCCCGATAACGAAACAACAACTCGGGCAGTCGTGCATCATCGAACGGCCATTTTTTATTGTTGGCCAATGCGTCAGGTTGTGCGGCACGTACCTGCTCACACAAACGACGATCACGATCACCGATAAAACCATCGTACAGCTGTTGCTCGGGATCGTGACTGCCTGCAAAGGCCTCTTCTCGGTAAACACTCGCCAACTTGCCCAGCCACAATGGCTGTTCATTCTTCAACACGTCAATATGGCGCTGACAAACCGACCAGTCCAACTGCAAACGCTGCCGATCCGCCTCACGCAACACCGACAGCGGCGCCACCACCGGACAGCGGTTGATATGCAGCAGTTTCAGCGGTACCGGCAACTCGCCTTCGGCAAGCGCCTCACGCCGCGTGTAGAGGCGACTGCGCAGCGTGTCGGCATCCAGATTCAGCAAGGGCGACGGATCGGCCTGCAGATCACAGACGATCAGTGCGTTGCGATTGCGCGGATGCCAGGCCAGCGGCAGGACCGGCGCCAGATAATGACGTGCCGCCGAGAAACGCCCGGAAACGTGCAGCACTGGCTGCAGCAGGCGAACCTGATCCATGACCCGCTGCTTGCTGCGCAGCTGATAGAGGAAGTCGTACAGTTTTGTTTGCCGCTCGCGCAGCAGCCGTGCCAGGCCAATGGTGGCGCGTACGTCGGACAGCGCATCGTGCGCCTGGCCGTGATCGATGCCGTTGGCCTGGGTCAGCCGCTCCAGCTTGAGCGATACGCGCCCCTCCTCCTCAGGCCATTCGATGCCTTCGGGCCGCAGTGCGTAAGCAGTGCGTACCAGATCGATCAGATCCCAGCGGCTGTTGCCGCCCTGCCATTCGCGCGCGTAAGGGTCGAAGAAGTTGCGATACAGGCTGTAACGCGTCACCTCATCATCGAAGCGCAGGCTGTTGTATCCCGCACCACAGGTGCCGGGCGCCGATAACGCGGCATGCACACGGGTCATGAACTCCCCCTCGTCCAGCCCCTGTTGTTGCAGACGCTGCGGGTCGATACCGGTGACCAGGCAGGCGGCCGGGTGCGGCAGGATGTCATCGCTGGGCCGGCAATAGATGTTCAGCGGCTCGCCGATCTCGTTCAGCGCCTCGTCGGTACGAATGCCCGCCACCTGCAGCGGACGGTCACACCGCGGATTGATACCGGTGGTTTCGTAGTCGTACCAGAAGATGCTGGAAGTCATTGGCGGCTCCGTACCGGACGTAAAGTTGCCGGCAGTCTATCATTCACCTCCAGGCTCGCCGCCGCCGGCCAGCCGCTGAACTTCAACGAGATTTTCAGCCACTTCGGGCGCACCGTACCGCTGATCATCACCGCCGTGGTGATGATGCTGCTGATCTACCTCGGCATGATCCTGCTGCTGATCCCCGGCATCTACCTGGCCGTGGCCTATCTATTGGCCATTCCGCTGGTGGTCGAGCGTGGTCTGTCGCCCTGGCAGGCACTGGAAGCCTCGCGCAAGGCCATCACCCAGCACTGGTTCAAGGTCTTCGGCCTGTTCCTGCTGCTCGGTCTGATCGTCATCGTCAGCGCCATCCCGCTGGGTATCGGTCTGGTGTGGAGCATTCCGCTGATGGTCGTGGCCATGGGCGTGCTCTATCGCACCGTCTTTGGCGTGCTGCCTACCGCCCAATAAGGCCAGCCAATAAGTCGACGTGACCCGGGCCAGTTCACTGGCCCGGTTGCGTTCGTGGCCCGCTGCTCGCTAGCATCGGGCTTTCCTTGATGCAGTCCGCCGATGTACTCACGCTCAAGCGCAAGCCTTCCGCTCAACCAGCCTCCCCTGGATACTCGCTACCAGGTCGAAACGCCGGAAGGTATCGATCTGCATCTGCGACCGGCCGGGCTGGTGCCGCGCGCCCTGGCGTTCGCCATCGACCTGGCCATTCGCGGCCTGATCCTGATGGTGATGTTCATCGTACTGGGCCTGCTCGGTCAGTTCGGCATGGGCCTCGGCACTATCCTGCTGTTTCTCGTGACTTGGTGGTACATGGTGCTGTTCGAGGTGTTCAACCAGGGCCGCTCTCCCGGCAAGCAGATGCTCGGCTTGCGCGTGGTTCACGATGACGGTACGCCAATCGGCTGGGCCGCTTCACTGACGCGCAACCTGCTGCGCTTCGTCGATATCCTGCCGTTCGGCTATACCCTGGGCATCATCAGTTGCCTGAACCACCCGGCGTTCAAGCGCCTCGGCGATATCGCCGCCGGCACGCTGGTGGTCTATCGCGATGCGCCGTTGAGCAAACCGCAGTTGGCCGATGCCGAACCGCTGCCAGCGCCCTTCCCGCTCAGCCTTGACGAACAACGCGCCATTCTCGGTTTTGCCGAACGTGGCAGCCAGCTGTCTGCCGCCCGCAGAGCGGAGCTGGCGGCGCTGCTGGCCGAACCGCTACAAGTGCCTGCCGAACAGGCCGAGCCGCGCCTCAACGGCATCGCCCGTGGCCTGCTGGGGAGTGCACCGTGAAACAGAGCTTGTTCGAAAGTCGCCATCAGCCAGACTGGGATGCGTTCAACAGTCAGCTCGAGGCGCTCGAGCGCGGCAAGGCCGAAGCGCAAACCTGTCAGAGCTTCGCAGCCCGCTATCGACAACTCTGCCAGCATCTGGCTTTGGCCCAGGCGCGCGGCTACAGCAGCCACCTGATCGATCAACTGCAGCAGTTGGCCATGCGCGGCCACCAGCAGTTCTATCGCCATCGCAGCCACCTCGGCGCGCAGACGATCCGCTTCCTGTTCGGCGGCTTCCCGCGTCTGGTACGCAGCGAATGGCGCAGCGTATGCGTCGCCAGCCTGCTGTTCTTCGGCAGCCTGGCCTTGATGGGGCTGCTGACCTACCTCTACCCGGAGCTGATCTACAGCCTGGTCAGCTTTGAGCAGGTCAGCGAGATGGAGCGCATGTACGATCCCGACGCGCGCCGCCTTGGCCGCTTCAGTGAACGCGGTTCGGGCGACGACTGGGTGATGTTCGGCTTCTACATCATGAACAACATCGGCATCGCCTTTCAGACCTTCGCCAGCGGTCTGCTGCTCGGTCTCGGCAGCCTGTTCTTCCTGCTGTTCAATGGCCTGATGATCGGCGCAGTGGCCGGCCACCTGACACGCATCGGTTACGGCGAGCCGTTCTGGTCCTTCGTCATCGGTCATGGTGCCTTCGAGCTGACCGCCATCGCCCTGGCGGGCGCAGCCGGTTTCAAGCTCGGCTGGGCACTGCTCGCCCCCGGCCGTCTGCCCCGTGGCGAGGCCTTGCGCCTGGCCGCTGGCAAGGCGATACAGCTGGTAGCCGGGGTGATCCTGTTCCTGCTGCTGGCCGCCTTCATCGAGGCCTTCTGGTCATCCACCACCTTCGCCCCCCCCGACATCAAGTATGCCGTCGGTGCCGGGCTCTGGGCGCTGGTGCTGGGTTATCTGCTGCTGGCCGGTCGGAGGCAGCATGCGCCTGACTGAAGCCAGCGTTGCCATCCGCCCGCGCAGCGCCTGGGAAGCCATCGACCTCGGCGTGCTGCTGGCCCGTCGTCACGCCGGCCTGCTGATGGCCAGTTGGGCGCTGGTCACGCTGCCGCTGTTCGCCCTGCTCTGCGCCTTGCTCTGGCAGTATCCGGGCTGGGCCATCTTCGTCTTCTGGTGGCTCAAGCCGGCCTATGAGCGACTGCCGCTCTACATCCTGTCGCAAGCGCTGTTCGGCAACACACCCTCGCTGAGACAGGTCCTGCGCGCCCTACCGAAACTGCTATGGCCACAGTTGCTGGCCAGCCTGACCTGGCGCCGCCTGAGCCCGACGCGCAGCTTCGATCTGCCCGTGCTGCAGCTGGAGGGCCTGGGCGGTCAGGCACGCAGCCAGCGCCTGGTGGTACTCGGTCAGCGCGACAGCGCCGCTGCCACCTGGCTGACGCTGGTGGGCATGCATCTGGAAATTGCCCTGTGGATGGGCCTGGTCGCCCTGTTCTATCTGATGCTGCCACAACAAGTGGAACTGAACTGGACCTGGGAAAGCCTGATCGCCGCCAGCAGCGGCCAGTGGCTGTGGCTGGAACACTTGTCCAACCTGCTTTATGTGCTGCTGCTGATCATCTGGGAACCGGTCTATGTCGCCTGCGGCTTCACCCTCTACCTCAACCGCCGCACCGCCCTGGAAGCCTGGGATATCGAACTGACCTTCCGCCGCCTGCGCCAGCGCCTGACCGGCAGCGCCTACGCCCTATTGCTCGGTTGCGCCCTGCTGTTGACGCAGCTGCCCAGCGAGGCCTGGGCCGACACAGCGCCAGCCGTCAGCGAGGAAGCCAAGCAGGCTGACCCGCAAGGCCCCGACGCGCCGCGCCTGCTCCTGCAGCCACTGAGCAGCCAGGCCGCGCGTGAAAGCATCAAGGCCCTGCTCGACGAACCGCCCTTCCAGCACCGCGAAACCGTCACCCGCTGGCGCCTGGGCGAAGAGAAGCCCGCGGAGGAAACCAAACCGGAAGACATCGAAGCCTTCCTCGACATGCTCAAGAACCTGCTCAAACTCGGCGAATGGTGGAAGAGCCTGGATGTCGTCGCGCAAGTCTTCGAAGTACTGCTGTGGGCGGCGCTGGCCGCGCTGCTGGCCTTCGTCTTGTGGCGCTACCGCGAGTGGCTGCAGGCCTTTGGCGAACGCATCGGTCTGCCGACGCGGCGCCGGCAGGCCGCACCACAGCAGCTGTTCGGGCTCGAACTGGCGCCGGAAACGCTGCCCGACGATGTCGCCAGCGAAGCTGAGCGGCTCTGGGCCGAACAACCGCGCGCTGCACTCGGTCTGCTCTACCGCGCCCTGCTCAGCCGCCTGCTACACGAACACCGCCTGCCCCTGAAGCAGTCGCACACCGAAGGCGAAGTGCTGCACCTGGTCGCCGGCCTCGGGCAGCAAAACCTGGAGGACTACAGTCGTCAGCTCACCCTGCATTGGCAGGCGCTGGCCTATGGTCACCGCCTGCCTGCCGAATCGCTGCGTCAGGGCCTGTGTCAGGGCTGGCGCAGCCTGTTCGGTCAGGAGCGTGCGGCATGAGTCGGCGCGCCGGTTTCATCCTCGCCATGGCCCTGCTGCTGATACTGGGGCTGATCGCCAGCTACATGTTGGGCAAACTCGAACCCTATGAAGACGTGATCGAGCACGGCCCGGCCCCCGAGGTTGCCAGCAGCCCTTACCTGGCTGCCGAGCACTTTCTGCGCAAACAGGGCATTGCCGCCCGCCGCGCCGAAGGCCTGGATGTGCTCGATGGCCTGCCCAGCGAAGGCCAGACCCTGATGCTGCTGGCCGACCGCGGCAACATGACGCCACGTCAGGTCGAACGCGTGCTGCAATGGACGGCGGGCGGCGGCCACCTGCTGTTCATCGCCGAACGCCTGTGGGACGAGGAGGAAGGCAAGAGCGGCGACCTGCTGCTCGATTTGCTCGGCGTCCAGCAATATATGAGCGACGAGCTGGACGACGAAGAAGCCAGTGAGGCAGAAGCGGAAAACGAGCAGAACGAAGAGCACGAAGCCTACCCGCAACTCACCAAGCTCTACCTGGAGAACGAACAGGCCCCGGCCTACATCGCCTTCGACACCGATTTTCACCTGTACGATGCGCAGAACCGCGCGCACGCCTGGGCCAATAGCGACTCTGCCACGCACCTGCTGCAGCTGTATCACGGCGACGGACTGATCACCGTACTGAGCGACCCGTGGATCTGGCAGAACCGTAATATCAACGAGTACGACCATGCCTGGCTTCTCTGGTACCTGAGCCAGGACAGCGCCGTGACCCTGCTTTACCACGCCGACAGCGATGGTCTGGCGCGCCTGCTGCTGCGCCATTTCCCGCTGGCCTTGCTGGTGCTGGCCCTGCTGATCATCGCCACCTTGTGGCACGTCGGCATGCGTCATGGCCCGCTGCAGGCACCGGCCAGCCGAGCACGGCGCCAGCTCGAGGAACACCTGCGTGGCAGTGCCGACTTCCTGCTCCGCCGCAGCGGCCAGCACAGCCTGCTCAAAGGCCTGCAACAGGACATCAATCGCCGCGCACGGCGCCGCCACCCAGGTTTCGAGAAGCTCGCCGTCGCCGAGCAGTGGCAGGTTCTCGGTCGCCTGACCCGCCTGCCCGCCAAGGACATCAGCCAGGCCATGCGCCCATTGCCGCCGCAGCGCCTATCCGCCAGTGACTTCACCCGCCAGGTCGCCCACCTGCAAACCCTCAGGAATGCCCTATGAGCGAGATCCCCGAGAACGACAACCTGCCGGTGCAGGAACCCCCAGCCGCCACGCCGAGCAACCCGCAAGCGCAGCAGCGCCAGCGTGCCAGCCAGTTGGCCCAGGCCCTGCGCGCCGAGCTGCGCAAGGCCGTGATCGGCCAGAGCGCGGTGATCGACGACGTGCTGACCGCACTGATCGCCGGTGGCCATGTGCTGGTCGAAGGTGTGCCAGGGCTGGGCAAGACCCTGCTGGTGCGCGCGCTGGCGCGCTGCTTTGGCGGCGAGTTCGCACGTATCCAGTTCACCCCGGATCTGATGCCCAGCGATGTCACTGGCCATGCCGTGTACGACATGCAGAGCGAGCAGTTCAAGCTGCGCAAGGGCCCGGTGTTCACCAACCTGCTGCTGGCCGATGAAATCAACCGCGCACCGGCCAAGACCCAGGCCGCCCTGCTGGAAGTGATGCAGGAGCGCCAGGTGACCCTGGAAGGCCGCGCCCTGCCGGTGCAACTACCGTTCATGGTGCTGGCGACCATGAACCCGATCGAGCAGGAAGGCACCTACCCGCTACCGGAAGCTGAGCTGGACCGCTTCATGCTCAAGCTGCGCATGGATTATCCGCAGCAGGATGAAGAGCTGAATATGGTGCGCCAGGTTACCCGCTCGGCCAAGGCCGACATGCTCGAAGTCAGCCCGCTGCGCACCCTGCTGCAGGCCAAGGACGTGCTGGCCCTGCAGAAGATCGCCAGCGATTTGCCACTGGATGATCAGGTGCTCGATTACGCCGTACGCCTGGCCCGCGCCACCCGCAGCTGGCCAGGCCTGGCCATGGGCGCCGGGCCGCGCGCCTCCATCGCCTTGGTGCGCGGCGCCCGTGCTCGCGCGCTGCTGCGCGGTGGCGATTTCGTTCTGCCGGATGACATCAAGAGCTGCGCGCTGGCCGTGCTGCGTCACCGCGTGCGTCTGGCGCCGGAGCTGGATATCGAAGGCCTGTCGGTGGATCAGGTTCTGCAACAGTTGCTCGATCAGGTGCCGGCACCACGCCTATGAAACCTTCGCGCCTGCTCCTCGGGCTGCTCGGCGGCCTGTTCGTCGCTGCCGTGCTGCTCGGCGCCCTGCCCCTGCTCGGCATGCGCCTGGCAGACAGCCTGATGCCACTGGCCTGGGGGCTGTTGCTGGCGTTGGCACTGATCGCCGCCGTCGATGCCTTGTGGCTGCGCCGCCAGCACTCGCCGCGCCTGGAGCGCGTGCTGCCCGGCAACCTGCCGCTCGGGCGCTGGAGCGAGGTGCAACTGATCGCTCATCACGACTTCACTCAAACCCAGGAAATCGAAGTCTTCGATCATGTGCCTGAAGGCATGGAATTCGATTTCCTGCCGCAACGCATCACCCTGCACCCCGGCCAGCAGACACGCGTCAGCTATCGCCTCAAGCCACTGATCCGCGGGCATTTCCATTTCGCCCTGTGCGAGCTGAAGCTACCCAGCCCGCTGCGCCTGTGGCAGGCCAAACGCCTGCTGCCGCTCGCCGGCGAAAGCCGCGTCTATCCGGATTTCGCGCGCCTCTATGGCGCCCAGCTCAAGGCCGTGGATGACTGGCTGAGCCAGCTGGGCGTGCGCCAGCGCCCGCGCCGTGGCCTGGGCCTGGAATTTCACCAGCTACGCGAGTTTCGTGATGGCGACACCCTGCGCCAGATCGACTGGAAGGCCACCGCCCGCAAGCGCACACCCATCGCCCGCGAGTACCAGGACGAACGCGACCAGCAGATCGTCTTCCTGCTCGACTGCGGCCGCCGTATGCGCAGCCAGGACGATGAGCTGTCGCACTTCGACCATGCTCTCAACGCCTGCCTGCTGCTCAGCTACGTAGCCCTGCGCCAGGGCGATGCCGTCGGCCTGGCAACCTTCGCCGGCAACCAGTCGCGTTACCTCGCGCCAGTCAAGGGCCCGGCGCAATTGAACGTGCTGCTCAACGCCGTTTACGACCTCGACACCAGCCAGCAACCGGCCGACTTCAGCGCCGCTGCCGACTTGCTGCTGGCGCGTCAGCGCCGCCGCTCGCTGGTGGTGCTGGTGACCAACCTGCGCGACGAGGACGATCAGGACCTGCTCGCTGCCGTGCGTCGCCTCTCACGCCAGCATCGCGTGCTGATCGCCAGCCTGCGCGAGGAAGCGCTGGACCGCCTGCGCCAGACGCCGGTGGAGCAATTCGATCAGGCTCTGGCCTACTGCGGCACGCTGGACTACCTCAATGCCCGCGCCGACCTGCACGAACGTCTGGCCGCCCATGAAGTACCGGTGCTCGACGCCCGCCCTGGCGAACTGGGCCCGGAACTGGTGAGCAGTTATCTGGCCTGGAAGAAGGCCGGCGCACTTTAGGGTCTGCTGGTGTTTCGGCACGACTGCGTCGAAAGAGGCAACTGCTGGCGCCCCTGACTGTCGAACCCAATGCTGCAAAGGCCCTGGCACCGGCTTTCCCACACAGATGTTGCGTGGTTATGGCCGTGGTCGGGTGCTATGATTCCGAGTCTGCGGCGCAAAGAGTACAAACTCGACGCCGCCTGTGGGCCGCCCGTGATCGGCCTTGCGCATACCGCACACGACCTGAGTAGGAGATAGACCATGGCTTTTGAATTGCCGCCGCTGCCTTACGAAAAGAATGCCCTCGAGCCGCACATTTCCGCCGAGACCCTCGAGTTCCACCACGACAAGCACCACAACACCTACGTCGTGAACCTGAACAACCTGGTGCCGGGCACCGAGTTCGAAGGCAAGAGCCTGGAAGAAATCGTCAAGACTTCCTCGGGCGGCATCTTCAACAACGCCGCTCAGGTGTGGAACCACACCTTCTACTGGAACTGCCTGTCGCCGAACGGCGGTGGCCAGCCCACTGGCGCCCTGGCTGACGCCATCAACGCGGCCTTCGGTTCCTTCGACAAGTTCAAGGAAGAGTTCAGCAAGGTCTCCATCGGCACCTTCGGTTCCGGCTGGGGCTGGCTGGTGAAGAAGGCTGACGGTTCCTTGGCCCTGGCCAGCACCATCGGCGCCGGCTGCCCGCTGACCAGTGGCGACACTCCGCTGCTGACCTGCGACGTCTGGGAACATGCCTACTACATCGACTACCGCAACCTGCGTCCGAAGTACGTCGAGGCGTTCTGGAACCTGGTGAACTGGGACTTCGTCGCCCAGAACTACGCGGCCTGAATCCAGGCTCCGTAACACAGGAACCCGGCCTCTTCGGCCGGGTTCTTCGTTTTCGGCGCCAGGGAACTGGTAGGGCGGGTGCAACCCGCCAGAATGCCAATGGCGGGTTACACCCGCCCAACTTCAAGTCGCCCATCTAAAGCAGACGCCGCGGAGAAAACGCCGCGCCCAGCTCCTCCACCCGGGCGACCGCCTGGCTCAGCACCCGGTCGGCGCGTACCGGGCCGAGAAACTCGCACAAGCCGATGTAGAGCAGATTGAGCAGCTTGCGCAGTTGCTCCAGCCCCAGGCTTTCGACGCCATCGGCCGCCCCCTGCTCCAGCCAGGCGCGCAGGCGCAGGCCAAGCTCCTGGCTCACCTCCATGCCATTCAGGCTGCCGGCGGCGAAGCGGCGCAAGGCCTGTTGCTGCTGCACATCCAGTTGCTCCAGCAAGGCCTGGTTCAGAGCCAGAAAGGTCGTTTGTGCGGCGCTATCCGGAGTCGCCACTTGCCTTACGGCCTCATTGCGCCCCTGGCGCCAAGCGGCCAGTTGCTCCTCCGGGTCAGGCAACAGCTGCGAGGGTGGCCCCGTCAGGGCGCCAACCAACTCGCGATACAGGCGTGCTCGTTCGAGCTTGCGCTCGGTACGCAGCACCACCTCGGCGAGAAATTCATTGAGAGCGAACGGCGGTTGCTCGGCGTATTTGTTCTCCCACAGGGCCAGCAGTGGCCAGACCTCTTCATCCGAAAAGTGTCCGGCCAGGCCGGTGTAGATCGCGCGACGGCGCAGGCTCAATCTCATGCTTAGCCCCTCCTCGACCATTGCTCGCTGTCGAAGGTCTGCGTCAGATTGAACTCCGGATAACCGACCTCGGCATGCTCGGCAAAATCCAGCCCACGCTGCTCATGCTGGGTCGAAACCCGCAATCCCATGGTCTTGGCCAACAGGAAGTAGAACACCAGGGCAACCGGAAAGGCCCAGAGAAAGGCTGCCGCAGCCCCCAATGCCTGCACCGCGACACGCTCCCAGTTGAACAGGTCGCCCTGATAGAACAGACCTGCAGCCAGGGTGCCCCAGATACCGGCGAATCCGTGGACTGGAATCGCACCGACCACATCGTCGAGCTGCAGGCGATCGAGCAAACGCATGCCGTAGACCACGACAAACCCGGCGATCAGACCACTGAGCAAAGCGAAACCCGGCGCCATGCTGGCGCAACCGGCGGTGATGCCGACCAGCCCGCCAATCGAGCCGTTCACCGTGGTGGTCAGCAATACCGGGCTGGCCGTGCTGCGTTGTGCCAGCAGAGCGCCGAGCGCACCAGCGACCGCAGCCAGGTGCGTGTTCAAGGCGATCAAGCCGAGACTGCTGCTGACTTCCAGGTTGCTGCCAGCGTTGAAGCCGAACCAACCGACCCAGAGGATGAAACCGCCCAATGCCACCAGGCCAAGATTGTGCCCAGGGATCAAGCGTGCCTTGCCATCAGGAGCGAAACGCCCGAGACGCGGGCCCAGCACCAGAATCCCTGCCAGCGCGCACCAGGCACCGATGCTATGCACCACGGTCGAGCCGGCGAAATCGATGAAGCCCAGCTTGGCCAACCACCCCTGACCGCCATACAGACCACCCCACACCCAGCTGCCGAATATCGGATAGATCACGCCGCTGATCAGTACTGCGCCAATCAGATAGGCGCCATACCGCGTGCGTTCGGCCATGGCACCACTGGCGATGGTCGCAGCGGTGGCGGCGAACATCATCTGGAACAGCAGGAAGGTGTAATCCCAGGGCTCGCCGTCATTCAGCGCGAAGTGACTCATGCCGAACCAGCCAGTGACATTGGCACCGAACATCAGGCCGAAGCCGAACAGCCAAAACACGATGCCGCCAAAGCAGCAGTCCATGTAGTTCTTCATCATCACGTTGACCGCGTTCTTGGCCCGCGACATACCGCTCTCCAACAGGGCGAAACCCGCCTGCATGAAGAACACCAGCACGCTGGCCAACACCAGCCAGGCCGTATTGGCGGCCTCTTCGCTGGCAGCATGGGCCTGTGGGGCAAAGCTGACAGCGACGAGCAACAGCACGAGCGTTTTCATCACGAATCCCCTCCCGGTCGATGCCCGGCCTTCGCAACTCTTGTGCCAGCGGCCAAGCAGACGGCAGGTGACGCGTCAAAGGCGTAACAACGACGGACGGTCAATATGACCAAAGGTATTCAAGTACGGCGCAATCGCACCGACACAGAGCAGTGAGTCGGCCTCCAAACAGCGATTCGCACCAGGAGCGTTCCTTGTGGGATAAATAGTGCCACCCGGCATGATGGCCCTTTGACGGCCAGGCCTAGATTGCCAATACTCTCGTCTGACTGACGCTGTAAGCATCGACATAAGGAATGCCTTTGAAGCTGGAATTGAAAAACAGCTTGTCACTCAAGTTGCTCCGCGTGGTGCTGTTGTCAGCACTCGTAGTAGGAGTGGTATTGAGTTGTGCGCAGATTGTCTTCGACGCCTACAAGACACGTCAGGCGGTGGTCAACGATGCCCATCGCATCCTCGGCATGTTCCGCGACCCTTCGACCCAGGCGGTATACAGCCTGGACCGCGAGATGGGCATGCAAGTGATCGAGGGGCTGTTCCAGCACGAATCGGTGCGTCACGCCTCCATCGGCCACCCTAACGAGCCCATGCTGGCGGAAAAATCCCGCGACCTGGCACAGATGCCGACACGCTGGCTGACCGACCCGATTCTTGGCCAGGAGCAACAGTTCTCTATCAAACTGGTCGGCCGAGGCCCCTACAGCGAATACTACGGCGACCTCAACATCACGCTCGACACGGCCCCTTATGGCGAGAGCTTCGTCACCAACTCGGTGATCATCTTCATCTCCGGCGTGTTGCGCGCCATGGCCATGGGCCTGGTGCTCTATCTGGTCTATCACTGGCTGCTGACCAAACCGCTGTCGAAGATCATCGAGCACCTCACCAACATCAACCCGGATCGCCCCAGCGAACACAAGCTGCCCATGCTCAAGGGCAACGAGAAGAACGAGCTGGGTTTGTGGATCAACACCGCCAACCAGTTGCTGGCCTCCATCGAGCGCAACACCCACCTGCGCCGGGAGGCCGAGAACAGCCTGCTGCGCATGGCTCAGTACGACTTCCTCACCGGCCTGCCCAATCGCCAGCAACTGCAACAGCAGCTCGATCAGATTCTCGAAGATGCCGGCCGCCTGCAACGCCGCGTCGCCGTGCTCTGCGTCGGCCTGGATGACTTCAAGGGCATCAACGAACAATTCAGCTACCAGAGCGGCGACCAGTTGCTGCTCGCACTGTCCGACCGCCTGCGCAGCCATAGCGGCCGCCTGGGCGCACTGGCCCGTCTGGGTGGTGACCAGTTCGCCCTGGTTCAAGCCGACATCGAACAACCCTACGAAGCCGCCGAACTGGCGCAGAGCGTACTCGACGACCTGGAGCTGCCTTTCCTGCTCGATCAGCACGAAGTGCGCCTGCGCGCCACCATCGGCATCACCCTGTTCCCGGAAGATGGTGACAGTACCGAAAAGCTGCTGCAGAAAGCCGAACAGACCATGACCCTGGCCAAGAGTCGTTCGCGCAATCGCTACCAGTTCTACATCGCCAGCGTCGACAGCGAGATGCGCCGCCGCCGTGAGCTGGAAAAGGATCTGCGCGATGCTCTGGCGCAGAACCAGTTGCACCTGGTCTACCAGCCCCAGATAGACTACCGCGACCACCGCGTGGTCGGCGTCGAGGCACTGCTGCGCTGGCAACATCCACAGCATGGTTTCGTG
Organism: Pseudomonas sp. GD03919; assembly: GCF_029814935.1. NCBI lineage: Bacteria > Pseudomonadati > Pseudomonadota > Gammaproteobacteria > Pseudomonadales > Pseudomonadaceae > Pseudomonas > Pseudomonas sp. GD03919. The sequence continues at coordinate 1,289,071 of NZ_CP104582.1, read as the reverse complement.
GCGCCGGATCTGTTCATCCCGCTGGCCGAGCAGAACGGCACCATCATTCCCATCGGCGAGTGGATTCTCGACCAGAGCTGCCGCCAGCTAAGGGAATGGCACGATCAGGGCTTCAGCAACCTGCGCATGGCCATCAACCTGTCTACCGTACAGTTGCACCACGCCGAGCTGCCGCGCGTGGTCAACAATCTGATGCAGGTCTACCGCCTGCCGCCGAAAAGCCTGGAGCTGGAGGTCACCGAAACCGGCCTGATGGAAGACATCAGTACCGCCGCCCAGCATCTGCTCAGCCTGCGCCGCTCCGGTGCACTGATCGCCATCGATGACTTCGGTACCGGCTATTCCTCACTGAGCTACCTCAAGAGCCTGCCGCTGGACAAGATCAAGATCGACAAGAGTTTCGTGCAGGATCTGCTCGAAGACGAAGATGACACCACCATCGTTCGCGCCATCATCCAGCTGGGCAAGAGCCTGGGCATGCAGGTCATCGCCGAGGGCGTGGAAACCGCCGAGCAGGAGGCCTACATCATCGCCCAGGGCTGCCATGAGGGTCAGGGCTACCTGTACAGCAAGCCACTGCCGGCACGTGAGCTGACGCTGTTTCTCAAGCAGGCGCGGCGTCTGAGCTCAGCGGCGACGCTCTGACCGCTCAAACAGGAACGCCGCGATTGATCGCGGCGTTTTCATTCGTACCCGCAATCGCGCTTACCAGTTCTGCACGCCAAACAGCCAGGCCGTGGCCAATGCACCGAGCAGGCACAATACAGCGCCACCCGCAGCCTGCCAGTAGAAGCTGCGCGCCAGCTCGTCTTCTCCGCTGTTGGAGAGAATGAACGGCTGTCGCTCGCCAGGCTTGGCCATCTGATGCTGCGCCGGCTCCAATGCCTTTTGCCGATGCCGGTCTTCAGCCTCCAGTTGCGCAGCCAGTCGCACGCGATTCCATTCCTGCTCATCGAGTTCACCGTTGCCGTCGCTGTCAAAACGGCGCAACAGGCCGAGGTAATCGCCCTTCCATTCGCGGATCACTTCACCCTGAGCGGCATGCCTGTCGAACCCCTGCTGCGCCGCGCCACGGGTACGAAAGTCGCCAATGGCATACAAGGGTTGCCCGACATGGAAGCGCTCTTCGGTGTAGCGATAGCGCGTGCCACTGCTGAGAAAACCGAGCAATCCCGTCTTGGCCGACCCCAGCGGGTGGCGCAGGTTACCCTGCCAGACGTCACGCACCGCCGCACGGATCTCGGCACCACGCGGATCGATCAGGCATTCGCCGGTACCATCGACCAGGCGCAGCCAGGCATCACTGGTGCCACTTTCGATCACCCGCCAGCTGCGCTTCTTGCCACTGGAGCGATATTCCTCGATACGAAAGCGCCACCACAGGCAGGGTTTGCCGGTGAGCGGCCCGCGAATCTCCATGTCAGGCAGCGCTTCGAGTACACCATAGAGTTCGACATAACCCTGCGCCGCAGAACGGATCTTCGAGGTGGGAGTATCGAGCAGATGACGTGCCTGCGACCAACGCCGCAGGCACCACCAGGCGCCGCCCAGGCATGCGCTGAGGGTCAGCGTCAGGGTGAAGAAGAAGCCGAAAGGGTCCGCCTGCATCATCGGCTGACGCTCAATTGAATAGCGACTTCATATCTACATCGGCTTTTTCCGCATCGCTGAACACCAGCAATTCGGCAGCCGGGAAGTTGAACATGCGCGCGATGATCACGTCGGGGAACTGCTCGATACGCACATTGTTGAGGTTGACCGCCTCGTTGTACAGCTCGCGGCGGTCGGCGATGCCATTTTCCAGCCCGCTGATGCGCTGCTGCAGGTGCTGGAAGCTGTCGTTGGCCTTCAGCTCAGGGTAATTCTCGGCCAGCGCGAAGAGCTGACCGAGGCCGGCGCGCAACCCGCTCTCGGCCTTGCCCAGAGCGCCGACATCATGCTGTTCACGGGCACTGGCCACGGCGCTGCGGGCCGTGATCACCCGCTCCAGGGTGGCGCCTTCGTACTGCATGTACTGCTTGCAGGTTTCCACCAGTTTGGGCAGTTCGTCATGACGCTGCTTGAGCAGCACATCGATGTTCGACCAGGCCTTGCTCACCCCATGCTTGAGGCGCACCAGGCCGTTGTACAGGGACACCGCGTAGGCGCCGAGCAGGACGAGGACAACGAGGACGATCACAGCGGTCAGGCTCATGCAGTTTTCTCCAGGCAGAACTGCGATTCAGGTGCTGGCATTCTAGCGGCAGCGTGACGCCTCGGCAGCGATATCCCGCACAGCGGTGAATAATGGCCTTTACACATAATGCGAAACATTTGCATTATGTTGCAGTTTTTCAGGTGCTACCGAGTACCACTCATATTTCGCACATGCAAAGGACCCCGCCATGATTCGTATGCCCCTGGCCTCCGCCAGCCTGCTGGCCATCGCCATTTCTCTCGCTGGTTGCGGCGAAGACAAAGCCCCTGCCGCCCAGGCTGCCGCGCCTGCTGCTGCCACCGAGAGCGCGGCTCCGGTCAGCGCAGTCAAAGTCGACGAAGCAGCGGCAAAGGCCGTGGTCAACCATTATGCCGACCTGGCTCTGGCCGTATTCAGCGACGCTGCCAGCACCGGCAAGGCGCTGCAGGCTGCCGTCGATGCGCTGCTCGCAGACCCCAGCGAAGCGACCCTGAAAGCCGCCCGCCAAGCCTGGCTGGCCGCGCGCATTCCCTACATGCAGACCGAAGTGTTCCGTTTCGGTAACCCGGTGGTCGACGAGTGGGAAGGCCAACTCAATGCCTGGCCGCTGGACGAAGGCCTGATCGACTATGTGGCCGACGACTACCAGCATGCCCTGGGTAACCCCGGCGCACAGGCCAACATCATCGCCAACACCGAGATTCAGGTCGGCGAAGACAAGATCGACGTCAGCGAGATCACCGGCGAGCTGCTGGCCAGCCTGAACGAGCTGGGCGGCTCCGAAGCCAACGTCGCCACGGGTTACCACGCCATCGAATTCCTGCTCTGGGGCCAGGATCTGAACGGCACCAACCCAGGCGCCGGCGAGCGCCCCTACACCGATTACGTGGTGGGTGAGGGCGCTACCGGTGGTCACAACGAGCGTCGCCGCGCGTTCCTCAAGGCCGCCACCGACCTGCTGGTCAGCGACCTGAACGACATGGTCGAGCAGTGGAAAGACGGCGTGGCAGGCAACTACCGCAGCGAGCTGGTCGCCGACTCCGGTGAGAATGGCCTGCGCAAGATGCTGTTCGGCATGGGCAGCCTGTCGCTCGGCGAACTGGCCGGCGAGCGCATGAAGGTCGCGCTGGAAGCCAACTCCACCGAAGACGAGCACGACTGCTTCAGCGACAACACCCACAACTCGCACTTCTACAACGGCAAAGGCATTCGCAACGTCTACCTGGGCGAGTACCAAAAGGTCGACGGCAGCACCCTGACCGGCCCGAGCCTGTCCGAGCTGGTCGCCAAGGCCGACGCCCAGGCCGATGCCACGCTCAAGGCTGACCTCCAGGAAACCGAAGCCAAACTGCAGGCCCTGGTCGACAGCGCCGAGAAGAACAACGTGCACTTCGACCAGCTGATCGCAGCGGACAACGCCGAAGGCCAGCAACTGGTTCGTGACGCCATCGCAGCCCTGGTCAAGCAGACCGGCGCCATCGAGCAGGCTGCGGGCAAACTGGGCATCGGCGACCTGAACCCGGACACCGCCGATCACGAGTTCTGATCGACGTAGCGGGCTGAAGAGCCGGCGCCCCGATAAGGAGCGCCGGCTTTTTTATGGTTCTTCGCATATTCTGGGGAAAGTGCCGGTTAATACCGGACTGGCAATTTCCTCTTAGCTGTCGATGACTTGGCACTATCCGTTAGCGCGCCGCCTGGCCTGATGGGTTTCGCCCCTTACGGGCGACTCACTTGATTCGCTGCGCTCACCCTTCGGGCCAGCCTGCGGCTGTTACTTCGCTGCGCTTCGTAGCTCTTGCTTGTGCAAAGAAAGTAAGCAAAGAAACACACCCCTGCATACGGCCCCGGCTGCGCCGGGGTTCCCTCGCTCCATCACTGCTCCAGGGGCACGCCGCGAAGGGCCATCCATGGCCCATCGCAGCTCTCGCGACATCCATGTCGCTCAACCCCTTCCGCGGCGATTCCACTCGGCCTCCTGAAGGGGGACTTGGGCGTCGTCTGTACCATCGCAGTTGAAGAGCAAAGGCAAAAGCTAGACGCCGCCAATTTCAACTTCGCAAAGATTATGCAAGCTCGCGACCCGGTCCCCTTCAGGAGGCCGAGTGGAGGTGTTGCGTAGGGGGATGAGCCGCATGGATGCGGCGAGAGGCTTAATGGGCCAAGGATGGCCCATGTAAGCCGGCCCCCGGAGCAGCGCCGGAACGAGGGAAGTTTCGCGTAGCGAAACCCGGATGTCGGGGTGCCCTTCTTTGGCACACCTTTCTTGGGCAAGCAAGAAAGGTGTGGCGCCCGTAAGGGGCGCAACCCAAACGCTCAGCACACTCGGTAATGAATAGTGCCAAGTCCGCAAGCAATACGCACACAAACTTGCCAGTCCGGTGTCAAGCGTATCCTCCCCGCGAGAATGCGAAGAACCTTTTTACCCCTGCTGTCAGCTCCGGGCCACCGCGCTGCGATATTCGCCAGGGCTCACGCCATAAACCTGCTTGAACTGTCGCGACAAGTGACTCTGATCGGCGAAGCCCAACTGCATCGCCACAGCGACCGCCGTGCAACCCGTCTTTAGCAATGCCCGCGCCTGCTCCAGGCGACGCTGTTTGAGCCAGGCATGCGGCGGCAAGCCGGTCGCGCGGCGAAATACGCGCGCGAAGTGAAAAGGTGAGAGGTTGACCGCAGCCGCCAGTTCCTCCAGCGAGGGCGGCTCGATCAGCCGCTCGGCGAGCATCTGCTTGGCACAAGCCACTGCCCAGGGCTCACGCCCAGGCGCAGGTGGTTCGGCAAGCTGCGCATGGTGCTGAAACAGCAGCAGAATCGCCTCACGCCAGGCCAGTTGCTGCTGCAGCGCCTCAGCACCACCCTCGAGCAGTTGGTGCAGTTGCAGAAAGGCCGCATGCAAACGTGGATCATGCAGCACGCTGAAGGTAAACGACGGCATGCCGGCCTTGGCCAGGCCCAGTTCCTGCAGCGCTCCCAGTACCTGGGCGTTGTCGGGATAGAAACCGCGATAGCGCCAGCCGTCTTCGTGCGCCTTGGAGCCGGTGTGCACTTCGTCCGGGTTGATCAGCACCATACTGCCCTGCGGCGCCAGATGATCGCAGCCACGGTGGCGAAAGCGCTGGGCGCCATGCTCGATCACGGTGAAGACGAACCCTTCATGTACGTGCGGAGCGAAACGCTGCTCGAGGTAGCGCGCCTGCAACAGCTCGACTCCGCTCAAGGCGGAGGCTTGCCAGAAGCGGGTCTGCTCGCGGGTCTGCATGCTGCTCAGGCGCCGAAGCCTGCCTCCATCGCCTCGCGCAGCGCCGGCCACTCGTGGTCGGTGATGCTGAACAGCACGCTATCGTCGAGACGGCCATCAGCCAGACGGCGATGGTTGCGCAGCAGCCCCTCGCGTACCGCACCCAGTTTCTCGATGGCGCGCTGCGCGCGCAGGTTGCTGGCGGCGGTTTTCAGTTGCACGCGAACCATGCCCCAATGATCGAAGGCATGCCTGAGCATCAGGTACTTGATACTGGTATTCAGGCCGCTGCCATGTTGATGACGATCGAGCCAGGTCCAGCCGATTTCGCAGGCGGGCAGGCTGTTCATGAAATCAGCGAAACGAGTGGTTCCGACCAGTTCGTCACCCAGGCGAATGACGAAAGGCAAGGCCCGCTGCTCGCGCAAGTCGGCCAGGGCGCTGCGATACCAGTCCAGTCGCTGCGTGCCGCTCATGTACAACAACGCCTCACGATTGGCTTCGGCCAAGGCGACCAACGCCGGAATGTCAGCGTCGGCCATGGGTTCCAGGCGCAGAGCGCCACGCTGCAACGTCACCAACTGTGGCTTGAACATAGAATGCTTCCTCGGGTTCCTTCCTTGGGCACAATCGCAAACGAGGCAAGCTATCAGGCGCGGCGCTGCTGCACAATCGGCTCTCGCGGCAAGGCACGCCCGCTTGGCTGCGACCTTGGTCGCAGCCGACAGCACCCGGCTTTGTGCAACACTGCTCTCTGTCGTTTCGTTCCACTGCGTGTTTCGGAGTCTGCATGACGCTGTCACCCGGGCTGATCGCTGCGGTCGCCCTGATCTACATGGCCGTTCTTTTCGCCATCGCCTTCTATGGCGACCGCCGCAGCGCACCGATGCCGCCGAAAATCCGTGCCTGGGTCTATTCGCTGTCGCTGGCGGTGTACTGCACCAGCTGGACGTTCTTCGGCGCCGTCGGCCAGGCCGCCGAGCAACTGTGGTCATTCCTGCCGATCTACCTCGGCCCGATCATCCTGCTGCTGACCATGCCCTGGGCGCTGCAGAAGATGGTGATGATCAGCAAGCAGGAGAACATCACCTCCATCGCCGACTTCATTGCCGCGCGCTACGGTAAATCGCAGGCACTGGCCATCGTCGTGGCGCTGATCTGCCTGGTCGGCGTGCTGCCCTATATCGCCCTGCAACTCAAGGGCATCGTGCTGGGGGTCAATCTGCTGATCGGTATCGACCCGCAGTCCATCGGTACCAGCGCCCAGGATACGGCGCTGATCGTATCGCTGGCTCTGGCGCTGTTCACCATCCTCTTCGGCACGCGCAACCTCGATGTCACCGAGCACCATCGCGGCATGGTGCTGGCCATCGCATTCGAATCACTGGTCAAGCTGCTGGCATTTCTTGCGGTAGGCGCCTTCGTTACTTTCGGCTTGTACAACGGCTTCGACGACCTGCTGGAGCAGGCGCACAACACCGCCGAGCTGGACGCGTTCTGGAACGAAGCGATCAACTGGCCAGCCATGCTGGTGCAGACCGGCATGGCCATGATCGCCATCGTCTGCCTGCCACGGCAATTCCATGTCACCGTAGTGGAAAACATCGAGCCCCGGGATCTGCGCCTGGCGCGCTGGGTGTTCCCGGCCTACCTGGTGCTGGCCGCGCTGTTCGTGGTGCCCATCGCCCTGGCTGGCCAGATGCTGTTGCCGGCGGGCATCACCCCGGACTCCTTCGTCATCAGCCTGCCACTGGCCGAGGCGCATCCGGGCCTGGCCGTACTCGCCTTCATCGGCGGCGCCTCGGCCGCTACCGGCATGGTGATCGTCGCCTCCGTGGCCTTGTCGACCATGATTTCCAACGACATGCTGCTGCCCTGGCTGCTGCGCAGGCAGAACACCGAGCGGCCTTTCGAGGCCTTTCGTCACTGGATGCTCACCGCCCGCCGGGTCAGCATCGTGCTCATTCTGCTGCTGGCTTACGTCTGCTATCGCCTGCTCGGTGAAGGCACCAGCCTGGCCACCATTGGCCAGGTCTCGTTCGCTGCCATCGGCCAACTGGCACCGGCCATGTTCGGTGCACTGGTGTGGAAACAGGCCAACCGCCGTGGCGTGTTCGCCGGCCTGATCCTGGGTGCCGTGCTCTGGTTCTACACCCTGGTGCTGCCGCTGGCGGCACGTGGCATGGGCTGGTCACTGGAGAGCTTCCCCGCTCTCACCACCCTGCTCTACACCCCCATCGGCCTGCAGGTCGACCCGTTGACGCGTGGCGTGGTGTTGTCGCTAGCCGGCAACATGCTGCTGTTCGCCTGGGTGTCCTGGTTCTCGCGCACGCGGGTTTCCGAACACTGGCAAGCCGGGCGCTTCATCGGTCATGACCTCGGCACCAAACCCAGCAGCCGCAGCCTGCTGGCGGTGCAGGTAGCCGACCTGCTGGCACTCTCCAGCCGCTTCGTCGGCGAAGAACGTGCGCGCCAGAGTTTCACCCGCTTCGCCCTGCGCCAGAACAAAGGCAAGGATTTCGACCCCAACCAGCCGGCCAACAGCGAGTGGATCGCCCATACCGAGCGCCTGCTCGCCGGCGTGCTCGGCGCCTCCTCGACCCGCGCGGTGGTCAAGGCGGCCATCGAGGGCCGCGAGATGCAGGTCGAGGATGTGGTGCGCATCGTCGACGAAGCCAGCGAGGTGCTGCAGTTCAACCGCGCCCTGCTGCAGGGCGCAATCGAGAACATCACCCAGGGCATCAGCGTGGTCGATCAGAACCTGCGCCTGGTGGCCTGGAATCACCGATATCTGGAATTGTTCGATTACCCCGAAGGGTTGATCTACGTCGGCCGGCCGATTGCCGAGATCATCCGTTTCAACGCCGAGCGCGGCATGCTCGGCAGTGGCGATCTGGAGGAGAACGTCGCCAAACGCCTGTACTGGATGCGCCAGGGCACCGCGCACAGCTATGAACGGGTGTTCCCCAATGGCCGGGTGATCGAATTGATCGGCAACCCCATGCCGGGTGGCGGTTTCGTCATGAGTTTCACCGACATTACCGAATTCCGCGAGGCCGAACGCGCCCTCAAGGAAGCCAACGAGAGCCTCGAACGCCGCGTTGCCGAGCGCACCCATGAGCTGTCGCAACTGAACCTGGCGCTGAGCGAAGCCAAGGCCCATGCCGAGGCGGCCAATCAGTCGAAGACGCGCTTCCTGGCCGCCGTCAGCCATGACCTGATGCAGCCGCTGAATGCTGCCCGGCTGTTCTCCGCCGCACTGTCTTATCAGGACGAGGCCCTGCCCGGCGAGGCCCAGGAACTGGTGCGGCACCTGGACAGCTCACTGCGCTCGGCCGAAGACCTGATCACCGACCTGCTGGATATCTCGCGCCTGGAAAACGGGCGCATCACTCCGGATCGTCATCCCTTCGCGCTCGCCAGCCTGTTCGATACCCTGGCCGCCGAGTTTGGTGTGCTGGCTGGCGAACAGGATATCGACCTGCGCGTCCACGGCAGCCGGCAGTGGATCGACAGCGATATCAAACTGCTGCGCCGGATCCTGCAGAACTTCCTGACCAACGCTTTTCGCTATGCCAAGGGCCGTGTGGTGCTGGGTGTGCGCCGTGAAGGCAAGCAACTGCGCCTGGAGGTCTGGGATCGCGGCATGGGCATTCCCGAAGACAAACGCAAGGTGATCTTCGAAGAATTCAAGCGTCTGGACAGCCACCAGACCCGCGCCGAAAAAGGCCTCGGCCTTGGCCTGGCCATCGCTGACGGCCTCTGCCGCGTGCTCGGCCACCACCTGGAAGTGCGCTCCTGGCCAGGTAAAGGCAGCGTCTTCAGCGTCAGCGTACCGCTGGCCCGCAAGCCCGCACCGAAGCCCCAGGGGATCAGCGCACCGGCCAGCGACGCCCAACCCCTGCAAGGCACGCAGGTGCTGTGCATCGATAACGAGGACAGCATCCTCACCGGCATGCACAGCCTGCTGTCGCGCTGGGGCTGCCAGGTCTGGACGGCGCGCAACCGTCTGGAATGCGAACACCTGCTCAGCGAAGACGTGCGCCCGCAACTGGCGCTGATCGACTACCACCTGGACGAGGGCGAAACCGGTACGGAGCTGATGGCCTGGCTACGCACACGGCTGAACGAGCCCGTCCCCGGCGTGGTGATCAGCGCCGACGGTCGCCCGGAGCTGGTCGCCGAAGTGCATACCGCCGGCCTTGATTACCTGCCCAAACCGGTCAAGCCGGCTGCCCTGCGCGCGCTGCTCAGCCGGCATCTGGTGTTGCGCGGTTAGGTTCTTTTCGCTCAGGTTGGGCACTGTGCATTAGCAGGCCGTTGAAAAACGTAGGCGAGGCAGCCAATGCAATACCGATGGCGGCCCCACAAAAATAGGCGAAAAACGGTCGGAGTCGCGCTCGACTTTACGAGCTGTAAATGAGCATTTTGATCGGACTCGCGCACGAGCCTGTTTTTAACGCAGCAGTGGCAACGCAGATAGTTTTTCAACAGCCTGTTAGTGCTGGGCTGCCCGGCGCCAGCGTGTATGGCTGCAGTCAGTCCAGCGCCGGCAGGTCGGCGGAGCGCTCCAGCAACTCGGTCGGCAGACTCTTGCTGGCACGCGCGCCAAGCAGCTTGAGGTTCTCCACCCGTCCGATCAGGTTGCCCCGGCCATCGACCAGCTTGTTGCGCGCGCTGGCGTAGGCTTTGTCCAGCTGTTGCAGGCGGCTACCCATTTCATCCAGGTCCGCGACGAAGGCCACGAACTTGTCATACAGCTGGCCGGCACGTTCGGCGATCTCGCGGGCGTTCTGACCCTGGCGCTCCTGACGCCAGAGACTGTCGATGACCCGCAGCGTCGCCAGCAAGGTGGTCGGGCTGACGATCACCACCTGCTGTTCGAAGGCTTCCTGGAACAGGTCCGGTTCGGCCTGCAGCGCTGCTGCGAAAGCGGCCTCGATCGGCACGAAGAGCAGGACGAAATCCAGGCTGTGCAGGCCTTCGAGACGCTGGTAATCCTTACCTGACAGCCCCTTGAGGTGGCTGCGCAGCGAGACCAGATGCTGCTTGAGCGCCTGCTGGCGAAGCGGCTCATCCACCGCCGCGACATACTGCTGATAGGCACTGAGGCTGACCTTGGCATCGACGATTACCTGCCTGTCGCCAGGCAGACGAATCAGCACGTCGGGCTGGAAGCGCTCGCCGCCGGCACTCTTGAGGCTGACCTGAGTGTGGTACTCGCGGCCCTTCTCCAGGCCGGCATGCTCGAGCACCCGCTCGAGCACCAGCTCGCCCCAGTTGCCCTGGGTTTTCTGCCCCTTGAGCGCACGGGTCAGGTTGGTCGCTTCGTCGCCCAAACGCTGGTTGAGCTGCTGCAGGCGCTCCAGCTCCTTGCTCAGGGAAAAACGCTCGCGCGCTTCCTGTTGATAGCTCTCGTCGACACGCTTCTCGAACGCCTGGATACGCTCCTTGAGTGGGTCGAGCAGCTGGCCAAGGCGCTGCTGGCTGGTTTCGGCGAAACGCTGCTCGCGTTCGTCGAAGATCTTCGATGCCAGTTCGGAAAACTGCGCGCGCAGCTCATTGCGCGCGCCCTGCAGGTCATCAAGGCGCTGCTGCTGGTTATCGCGGTTTTCCTGCAGCTCGGCCGCCAGCGCCGCACACTCGGCGGTGAGGCGGCGTAGTTCGGCCTCGTTGCGTTCACGCTGCTGATGCCAGGATTGCGCGGCTTCGCGAGCGATCTGCCGCTCCTGCTGCAGCAATTCGTTCTCACGGCGCAGACCGGCCAGTTCGCTCTGCTGCTCGACCTTGATCTCGCTGACCTCGGCCAACTCTGCACGACAGGCATCGAGCTGCGCCAGCAGACCGGCCTGACTCAGTTGCGCGTGCTCCAGGCGCTCCTGCAGCAGCGCCTGCTCGCCCTGCTCGCGCGTCAGTCGGCGTTGCAGTGACCAGAGCGCCGCCAACAGCGGCACCAGCGCGGCGACGGCGCCGATGGCAAGAGAAAGAGGATCGATTGGCATAGACGCTCCATGTTGAACCGCCGGCCAGTATACCCAGCCGCAGCTTCACAGGGGCCAGCACGCCGTCAGCGTGACAGGCGCTGCAGCTCCAGCTGGGCACCACGGTCACCGGCTCGCGCGGCCTGGCGCAGCAATTCATAGCCGATACGGCGATCACGGGTGTTGCCGCAATCGCGGCAGAGCAATTGGCCCAGGCGACTTTGCGCCTCTACGCAGCCCTGACGCGCCGGCTGCTTGAGCAGGTTGCCGGCGATGCGCTTGACGCTGGAGGCTTGCCCCAGACGCGGGCTGTCGAGCAGCCAGAGCGCAACGCGCATGGGCAGACGAGAAGAACCGGAACCAGTTGCAGGGGATGAAGAAGGTAAACCGCGAGGCATAGATAAAGGGGGGTGACTGCGGGGCGCGCCACTCTACTCCTTTTTTGCCGAAGGTAAAGTCTTGCCTGGCGGACGATTTTTCGTTCCACAAAAGCACTCCATCACAATCCACAGAAGCTGTGGATAACTCCGTGAACAACTTGGGCGAAAGCGCTGCCAGGCCCGATGCTTCGGGGCTCGCAGACAAACTGTCGATTTTTTCACCAACAAAAAAATTGCATATTTTTCATTGACTTAAAAAGCAACCACGAAAAATCAAACGCTTAGCGGCGTTTCTGACAGTGATGTGACAGACGGCTTCAGCTTTGTGCACAACTCGCTGCGGCATATTCGCGCAGCGCTCTGTTTCGGGGCATCGGCATGGTGACTACAGCCGTCATGCGGGGCGCTGACGCCCGCCCCTTGCACCAGAAACGCCCCAGGGAAAACAGCCGTGCTCGATCGGCATGCCTGTCGCCACCCTGATGGGGCGAACACCTGCCACGGCTCGCCATGCAGATCGGCTTGGCACTCTCCAGGGCATGGGGTACCGTCGCGCAACGCCACCAGCAAGGAGAACTCATGAGCCGCCGGCGTTTCTGGCTGAGCATCTGCATGGCACTTGCGGCGCTGCTGTCGTTACTGGCCGGCTATGCCAGTTATCGCGTTCAACTGCTGCTCGACGCGCAGCAGGCCGAGCTGGACTGGCAGAGCTTCAGCGTCACCTGGCGTGGCCTGCAATTGCATGAAGTGAGCCTGGTGCAGCGCCGCAGCGGTGAATTGCACGCTCGTGCCGAGCAGCTTCAACTGCAATGGCTGGCCAGCGAGGCGCCACGCTATCGCCTGAGTGCGCAGGGTCTGCAAGTGGACTGGCTGCCGGCCGATCAGGCCGCAAACACCCCGAGCGACAGCGACCTAAGTGCCAGTCTTCAGGCCGTCCTGAACACCCTGCCCTGGCTGCCCAGACTGATCGAACTGGGCGATGTCCAGTTACAACTGCCCTGCCCGGATGGCCGCTGCACTCTCGCCGGTGAACTCGACCTGCAGCATCTGGACGATGCCCTGCACCTGCAGGTAAGACTGCTGCGTGACAGTCATAGCGCCACATTGCAGGCGCACGTGCAGGGGCTCGATGACGCCCTGGACAGCAGGCGCCAACTGCAGATGACCCTGCACCTGGATGACCAGCAACAAATGGAGCTGCACAGCGACCTGGTCGCTCAGGGCGACGCCCTGCACTGGAACGGCAACCTGCTGCTCGCGCCACTTCAGGAAATCGCCTGGGTCGCTGCCTGGCTGAGCGAATGGACACCACTCGACGCCGCCAACCTGCCAACGGCGCCGCAGCAGGCCGGTATCATCGCCCGCTGGCAGTTGCAGCTGCCGCACACCACCCGCCAGCTGGACGAGCTGCTGGCTGCGCCGGGCTGGTTGCGTGTCGATGCCCAGTTGCCGCAACCCTGTCCACTGCCCGGCATTGGTCTGCTCAGCGGAGAACTGCAGCTCGACCTGCTCAATAGCGCGGGAGCCTGGCAAGCGCGCAAGCTGCACGGCAACCTGCAGCTCGATACCCGCGACGCGCCCTGGCTGGCCGCGCTGCCAAGCGGCCTTCGGGCAAACCATCTGCAGTTGCAACTGCAGCCGCTACAGAGCCGCGTGGATAACGAACTGGCCCTGCAACTGAGCCTCACCGGAGAGGGGGGGCTCGAAATGCAGGCCAGCGCCGAGCTTGGCCTGCAGCAATCGCGCGACTGGGCGCTGCAGGTGCGCCAGTTGCAGCTCGATGCCCGCAGCAAGCGCGTAGAGTTGGGCAACAATAGAGCCGATGGCCTGCAGCTGAATCTCGATTTGTCGGGCAAGGTCACAGCGCAACAGCTGCAACTCGCGCTGGCCGGCAACTCGCGCCTGGAAATCCAGCGTCTGCGCAGTGCCGATCTGGACCTGCAGCAGGCGCGGCTATCTCTCGCCAACCTCGACCTGGCCGGCATGCCCCTTGCGCCAACGCTGTCCGGCCCGCTGGTGCTGCGCGTGCAGAATCTGCAGCATCCCCAATTGCAGGCCCAGGGTTGGCAATGGCAAGGCCGGATAGAGGCTGACAGCGCTCGGCAGACACTCGATGGCCCCCTGCTGAACGACTCCGGCCTGAGCCTGGCCCTGAAGCTCAATAACGCAGCCGATGAGCTGGCGCTGCACGCCACGCTCGATGAACTCTTCCTGCGCGCCGGCAACCCGCTGGCGCAAACCCTGGCCAACTGGCCGCCACTGTTGACCCTGGACAACGGCCGCATCCAGGCCGACGCCAGCCTCAGCCTGCCAGCAGGCAAGCCCCTGCACCTGCGGGCGAACCTGAATGGCAAAGGCCTGGCCGGCATCCATGATCGCAGCACCCTGAGTGGCGTGGAGGGCGAACTGCAGCTGCAACTGACCGGCGATCAGCTGATGCTGGAGCTGCCGAACCTCAGCGCCAAACAAATCGACCCCGGCATCGCCCTTGGCCCGTTGCAGCTGCAAGCCCGCTATCAGGCCAGCCTGCAACGTCCGCTGGCCGGCACTCTGAGCCATCAGCGCGCCGAGCTGGGCATCCTCGGCGGTAGCCTGCACCTGGAACCGGCGACCTGGGCATTGGCTCAACCCAGCCAGTTGCTGCCGCTCAAACTCAGCGGCCTGGATCTGCAGGCGCTGTTTCGCGCCTATCCAGCCGAAGGGCTGGAAGGTGATGGTCTGCTCGACGGCACCCTGCCGCTGCGCCTGGGCGACGCGATCAGCATCGAGCAGGGCCAGCTCGAAGCACGCGCCCCCGGTGGCCGCCTGCGCTTTCATTCGCCGCGCATCCGCGCCATGGGGCAGGCCAACCCGGGCATGAAACTGGTCACCGATGCCCTGGAAGACTTCCACTATGATCTGCTCAGCAGTAGCCTCGACTACGATGCATCCGGCACTCTGCGCCTCGGTATGCGTCTACATGGACAGAATCCGGCCATCGAACAGGGCCGCCCGATCCACTTCACTATCAACCTGGAAGAAGACATTCCGACCCTGCTGGCGAGCCTGCAGCTGAGCGACAAAGTCAGCGACATCATCCAGCAGCGGATTCAGCAACGGATGCGCCAGCGCGTCCCCGAAGAAACGAAGGAGTAACGCCATGCGCACGTGCCGCCTTCTCGCCGCCCTGAGTCTGGGGTTGCTGTGCCAGGCCTGTACCCCGACGGTGCAACTGGCCATGCCCAACGAGCCGATCAACATCAACCTCAACGTCAAGGTCGAACACGAGATCTACATCAAGGTGGACAAGGCGCTGGACAATGTCTTCAACGAAGACAGCGGCCTGTTCTAAGGAGAAGCATGATGACCCGCTATATTTCGACCCTGCTGCTGGCACTGACCCTGAGCCTGCCGGCTTACGCCCTGAACCTCAATCAGGCCATGAGCGCCCTCGGCGACGCCAAGGCCAGCGGCCAACTGGGCGAGCAACCCAATGGCTACCTGGGTGTGGTCAAACCCGGCGGCCAGGCCGACGAAATCGCCCGCCTGATCAATCAGGCGCGACGCGCCGAATACCAGAAGCTGGCCAAGGACAATGGCATCAGCCTCAGCGACGTGGAGGCGATTGCCGGCAAGAAAGCCATCGAGCGCACGCCAAAGGGCCAGTTCATCCAGCTCAACGGCCAGTGGCTGCAGAAGTAAAAAGCGTGCAGCAGAAACCAAAGAACCCGCCTAGGCGGGTTCTTTGTTCGAGAAGCAGCGATCAGGCGCCGGCTTTGCTCACGGCATCCTTGATCAGGGTCTGCAGCTCGCCCTTCTCGTACATCTCGGAGAGGATGTCGCTGCCGCCGATCAGCTCACCAGCCACCCACAGTTGCGGGAAGGTCGGCCAGTTGGCGTACTTGGGCAGGTTGGCGCGGATTTCCGGGTTCTGCAGGATGTCGACGTAGGCGAACTTCTCGCCGCAGCCCATCACAGCCTGCGCAGCACGGGCGGAGAAGCCACACTGCGGGGCGTTGGGCGAGCCTTTCATGTACAGCAGAACGGTGTTGTTGGCGATCTGCTCTTTGATGGTTTCGATGATATCCATGGGGCACCTCAGCATAGACTTCGCGACCCGACGGTCGCCACGGTGGCGCGATTGTAGCGAAAAGCCGAGCATAATGCTCGGCCTTGCCGAGCATTCATTGCGTGGTCTTGCGCTGCCCCGTGGGAGCCCCGCCTCGGGGCGAAGCGCTTGGGTCTTTCCAGCATGGCGTAACGGCCATCCTTCGCCGCGAGGCGCAACCTGGCAGGGTGAGAACCCCTCTACGCAGCCACTACCTCCACCGGCACACCATTGAGCACCGCATTACCGGACAGCACATCCAGCTCGCGCTCGTCGGTCAGATCGTTGGCGCTGGCCCCCGGTTGCGCACGGGCAATGTCCATCTGCACGCCAGGGCGGGCATGGCCCCAGCCATGGGGAAGGCTGACCACACCGGCCATCACCTCATCGCTGGCGGCGACTTCCACCTCGATGCTGCCAACACGTGAGCGCACCTGCACACGCTGACCATCGCTCAGACCACGACTGGCCAGATCCGCCGGGTTCATCAACAACTGGTGACGCGGCTTGCCCTTCACCAGGCGGTGATAGTTGTGCATCCAGGAATTGTTGCTGCGTACATGGCGGCGGCCGATCAGTAGCAGCTCATGCTCGCTCGGCAGTTCATGCCCGGCAAACCGCGCGAGATCGGCCAGCAACAACTCTGGAGCCGCCTGCACGGCCTTGCTCGGGGTTTTCAGGCGGGCGGCCAGATTCGGCTGCAAAGGCCCCAGATCGAGGCCATGCGGGTGCTCACGCAGCGTGGCCAGGCTGAGCTTGTGCGCGCTGCCATCACCATAGGCTCCGAAACGCAGGCCCATGTCGATCATCTGCTGCGGCGCTATGGTCGGTTTCAACTCAAGGTTGTTACGCGACGCGAAGGCCTTGGCCAGGCCGACGAAGATTTCCCAGTCATGCAGCGCACCGTCCGGTTTGGCCAGCACCGCCTCGTTGAAACGGGTGACGTTGCGCACGGCGAACACGTTGAAGGTGGTGTCGTAATGGTCATGTTCCAGCGGTGCGGTCGGCGGCAGGATCAGGTCGGCGTAGCGGGTGGTCTCGTTGATGTAGAAATCCACCGAGAGCATGAAATCCAGACCGTCCAGCGCCTGCTCCAGCTGTCGGCCATTGGGCGTGGACAGCACCGGGTTGCCAGCCACAGTCACCAGCGCGCGGATCTGTCCTTCGCCTGGCGTCAGCATCTCCTCGGCCAGCGCCGAGACCGGCAGCTCGCCACCGTATTCCGGTAGGCCGGATACCCGGCTCTGCCAGCGATTGAAATGCCCTCCCGAGGTGCTGGCGACCAGATCCACCGCCGGCGAGGTACAGAGCACGCCGCCGACGCGGTCCAGATTGCCGGAGACCAGGTTGATCAGTTGCACCAGCCATTGGCACAGCGTGCCGAAGGCCTGGGTGGACACCCCCATACGGCCATAGCACACCGCCTTGTCGGCGGCGGCAAAATCACGCGCCAGTTGCCGAATGGTCTCAGCCGGCACGCCACAGCGCGCGCTCATCGCCTCAGCGTGGAAGCCGGCGATCTCCGCGCGCACCTGCTCCAACCCTTCCACCGGCAGATGGCTGCCCCGGGTCAGGCCCTCCTCGAACAGGGTGTTGAGCAGCGCCAGCAGCAGCGCGGCATCGCTGCCAGGCCGCACGAACAGGTGCTGGTCGGCGATGGCCGCGGTTTCACTGCGTCGCGGGTCGACCACCACCAGCTTGCCACCGCGGGCCTGGATGGCCTTCAGACGCTTTTCCACATCCGGCACGGTCATGATGCTGCCATTGGACGCCAGCGGATTACCGCCAAGGATCAGCATGAAATCGGTGTGATCGATGTCAGGGATCGGAATCAGCAGACCATGGCCGTACATGAGGTGGCTGGTCAGGTGATGCGGCAATTGATCCACCGACGTGGCGGAGAAGCGATTGCGGGTTTTCAACTGACCAAGGAAATAGTTGCTGTGGGTCATCAGCCCATAGTTATGCACGCTGGGATTGCCCTGATAGACGGCCACGGCGTTCTGCCCATGCGCGGCCTGGATCGCACTCAGGCGCTCAGCCACCAGCTCGAACGCCTCATCCCAACCGATGGCCTGCCACTGCTCGCCCATGCGGCGCATGGGCTGGCGAATACGGTCGGGATCGTTCTGGATATCCTGCAGGGCCACCGCCTTGGGGCAGATATGGCCACGGCTGAAGCTGTCCTGGGCATCGCCCTTGATCGAACGAATCTGCGTGCTGCCGTCAGCCTGGGTTTCGGTTTCGATGGCGAGCCCGCAGATGGCTTCGCACAGATGGCATGCACGGTAATGGAGGGACTTGGTCATGGCCGGGCCTCTTGTTCTGATCCATGTCGACCATCGTGGTCGCAGGTCAGGAACTATGGGCCGGGGGAAACAACGACGCCAGCAGCGTTCGTCTCATGAATCGGCAGGCATCATGCCTGCCGATTCAGGCGATTACCGAGCGATTCAAGCGCCTCGTCTGGTGGCATCCTTTTGCTCGCCACAATTGATGTGCAGATGGCCAAAAGTGGCTGTTTGCGCCCTCTCGTCATTTCCTTATAAGATCGCGCCTTCCCCTGTTTCGTCGCACCCTGCGGCCTCCTGCCGCAAGCCCCGCTGTTTTTGTCGGTTTTAGTGCCGACACTGGGCTTGCGAACTGAAGTGATAAAGGTAGTTAACGATGAGCGTCAGACATTTTCTCTCGATGATGGATTACACACCGGACGAACTGGTGGGGCTGATCCGCCGAGCCATCGAGCTGAAGGATCTGCGCAATCGCGGCGTGCTGTTCGAGCCGCTGAAGAATCGCGTACTGGGCATGATCTTCGAGAAGGCTTCGACCCGCACCCGCCTGTCATTCGAGGCTGGCATGATTCAGCTCGGCGGCCAGGCCATCTTCCTCTCGCCGCGCGACACCCAACTGGGCCGTGGTGAGCCAATTGGCGATGCCGCCATCGTTATGTCGAGCATGCTCGATGCGGTGATGATCCGCACCTTCGCCCACAGCAACCTCACCGAGTTCGCCGCCAAGTCCAAGGTACCGGTGATCAACGGCCTGTCCGATGACCTGCACCCCTGCCAGTTGCTGGCCGACATGCAGACCTTCCTCGAGCACCGTGGCAGCATCGTCGGCAAAACGGTGGCCTGGATCGGCGACGGCAACAATATGTGCAACTCCTATATCGAGGCGGCGATCCGCTTCGACTTCCAGCTCAGGATCGCCTGCCCGGAAGGCTACGAGCCCGATGCGCATTTCCTCGCGCTGGCCGGTGACCGCGTGCAACTGCTGCGCGACCCGCGCGAAGCCGTGGCCGGCGCACATCTAGTGAGCACAGACGTGTGGGCCTCGATGGGCCAGGAAGACGAAGCCGAGCAACGCATGGCGTTGTTCCGCCCTTACCAGGTCACCCGCGAGCTGCTCGATGCCGCCGCCGCAGACGTGCTGTTCATGCACTGCCTGCCGGCGCATCGTGGCGAGGAAATCAGCGTCGACCTGCTCGACGACCCGCGTTCGGTCGCCTGGGATCAGGCCGAAAACCGCCTGCACGCACAGAAGGCGCTGCTGGAGATGCTGGTCGAACCGGCATACCACCACGCATGAACCAGCCTCTGCTGCAGCTGCGCGGGCTGAACTGCGGCTACCACGCGCTCAAAGTGGTGCAAGATCTCGACCTGCACCTCAACGCCGGCGATATCGGCTGCCTGCTCGGCCCATCGGGGTGCGGCAAGACCACCACACTGCGCGCCATTGCCGGTTTCGAACCGGTGCTCGAAGGTGAAATCGTCCTCGACGGTGAAGTCATTTCCCGCGCCGGCTTCACCCTGGCGCCGGAAAAACGCCATATCGGCATGGTGTTCCAGGACTACGCCCTGTTCCCTCACCTCAGCGTCGCGGACAACGTCGCCTTCGGCATTCGCCAGCAGCCCAATGCCGAGCGTGTGACCCAGGAACTGCTGGAGCTGGTCAAGCTCGGCCATTTGGCCAAGCGCTACCCACACGAACTGTCTGGTGGTCAGCAACAGCGTGTTGCCCTGGCCCGTGCCCTGGCGCCGGAACCGAAACTGCTGCTGCTCGACGAACCCTTCTCCAACCTCGATGGCGAACTGCGCAGACGCCTGAGCCATGAGGTGCGCGACATTCTCAAGTCACGCGGCACCAGCGCCATTTTGGTGACTCACGATCAGGAAGAAGCCTTCGCCGTCAGCGATAACGTCGGCGTATTCAACAAGGGTCGCCTGGAGCAGTGGGACACCCCCTTCAATCTCTACCATGAGCCGCTGACCCCCTTCGTTGCCAGCTTCATCGGCCAGGGTTACTTCATTCGCGGCCAGTTGCTAAGCCCGGATACGGTGCAAACCGAACTCGGCGTGATCCGTGGCAACCGCGCCTACACCTGGGCACAGGGCAGCGCAGTGGATGTGCTGCTACGCCCGGACGACATCGTTGCCGATGAACACAGCGAGCTCAAGGCCCGCATCGTCGGCAAGACCTTCCTCGGCGCCGCCACCCTGTACCGCCTGCAACTGCCCACCGGCAGCCAGCTGGAATCGATCTTCCCCAGCCACGCCGACCACTCGCCGGGCGATGAAGTGGGCATCCGCATCGCCGCCGATCATCTGGTAGCCTTTCCCGCGCTTGGCAGCGTCGCTGCTCAGTTGCAGCTCAGCGATTCCGGCGGCGTGCGCCGGGTCAGCAGCAACTGATCAGAGCATCAGCTGGCCGCTGGCGATATGCCGTGCGTGGCCTGCGATCTTCACTCGCTCGCCTTCGAGCCGACATGACAGCTCACCGCCACGCGCCGAGCACTGAAAGGCGCTGAGTTCGTTGCGGCCCAGACGCTCGGCCCAGTACGGCACCAGCATGCAGTGCGTCGAACCGGTCACCGGGTCTTCATTGATGCCAACGCTCGGCGCGAAATAACGCGAGACGAAGTCGTGCGTTTGCCCGCTGGCCGTCACCAGCACACCCAGGCCAGGCAGCGCGGCCAGCGCCGGCAGATTGGGGGCAAAACTGCGGATCTGCGCCTCGGACGCCAGCACCACCATCAACTCCTGCACGCTGCCATCAGGGTTGAGAAAAGCCAGCACCTGCTGCGCGGGCTGGCCCAGCGCGCGCTCGACGTCGGCCTGCAGCGCCGCCGCCACAGGCAGCACCGGGCGCACAGGGAAATCCAGCTGCAGACGCTCACCCTGGCGGGTGACCTGCAGCGCGCCGGACAAGCAGGTGAAATCCAGCACCTCGGCCGGCTCCTGGTAGAGATCAAATAACACCTTGGCCGCAGCCAGGGTGGCATGCCCGCACAGCGGTACCTCACTGCTCGGGGTGAACCAGCGGATATGCCAGGCACTGCCCTCCTTCACCACGAAGGCGGTCTCGGCCAGGTTGTGCTCGGCGGCGATACGCTGCATCAGCGCCTCGTCGAGCCAGGTATCGAGGCGATAGACCATGGCCGGATTGCCCGCGAAAGGCTGATCGGTAAAGGCGTCAACTTGATGAAATTCGAGCGGCATGCGGCGCTCCTAAGCAGATGAGAAGCGCCAGCATGCCTGCGCAGGGTAAGCAGCAACAGATACAGTTCCTGTTTTCCAGATGCTCTGAGAGCATCGCGGCTAAAGCCGCTCCTACGGTGCCCGGTTGCTTCAGGGCTCGCTGCGCACGCGCTTCACGGCATCCAGCCAACCGGCGTAGAGACGCTCACGCTGCACGTCGTTCATGCGCGGTTCGAAGCGCTGCTGGCGATGCCAATGACTGGCGATGGCCTCGAGGTCGCGATACAGCCCGAGCTTCAGCCCAGCCAGGTAGGCCACGCCCAGCGCCGTGGTCTCGGTGACCTCGGGCCGCTCGACGCTGACCCCCAGAATGTCGGCAAGAAACTGCATGACCCAGTTGTTTTCCACCATGCCACCGTCCACGCGCAGCGCGCTGGGCGCGGCAGCGCCATCCTGGCGCATGGCTTCGAGCAGGTCACGGGTCTGGTAGCACACCGACTGCAGGCCGGCGGTGACGATCTCCTTGATCCCGGTATCGCGGGTCAGGCCAAAGATGGCACCACGCGCCTTCGGATCCCAATACGGCGCGCCCAGGCCGGTAAAGGCCGGCACCAAAAACACCCCGCAGGCTTCGCCCGTCGCTTCGGCCAGCGCCTCGCTGTCGCGCGCATGGCTGATCAGCTTGATACCGTCGCGCAGCCACTGCACGGCAGCGCCGGCCACGAAGATGCTGCCCTCGACTGCATAGGTGACCTTGCCATCGAGGCGATAGCCGACCGTGGTGAGTAGGCGATTCTTCGAACTCACCGGCTGCTCGCCAGTGTTCTGGATCATGAAGCAGCCGGTGCCATAGGTGCTCTTGACCATGCCCGGCTGGAAACAGGCCTGGCCGATCAGCGCTGCCTGCTGGTCACCGGCCATGCCCAGCACCGGGATGCTGGCACCGAGCAACTCGGCGTCGGTATGGCCGAACTCGGCGGCGCAATCGAGCACCTCCGGCAGCAGGCCGGCGGGAATCTCGAACAGCTCGAGCAGCTCTTCGTCCCACTGCTGGGTATGGATGTTGAACATCAGCGTACGCGACGCGTTGCTGGCGTCGGTACGGTGCACCTTGCCGCCGCTCAGGTGCCACAGCAGAAAGCTGTCCACCGTGCCGAAACGTAATTCACCACGCTCGGCTCGCTCACGGGCACCCGATACATTCTCCAAAATCCAGCGCAGTTTGGTGGCGGAAAAATACGGGTCGATCAACAGGCCGGTCTTGGCCGAAACCAGCGCCTCATGGCCTTGCTCCTTGAGCCCGGCGCAATAATCGGCGGTGCGGCGATCCTGCCAGACGATAGCCGGGTGAATGGGCGTCCCCGTTGCGGCATCCCACACCAGGGTGGTCTCGCGCTGGTTGGTGATGCCGATGGCGGCAATCGCTTGCGGCTGCAAACCACTGCTGGCGATGGCATCGCGGCAAACCTGGAGCGTGGACGACCAGATCTCCTGCCCGTCGTGTTCGACCCAGCCATCCTGCGGGAAGTACTGCTTGAACTCCTGCTGAGCACGCGCGACCGGCAGGCCCTGAGCACTGAAGATAATGGCACGGGAACTGGTGGTGCCCTGGTCGATGGCTAGCAGGTATTGGGTCATGCAAGATTCCTTGTTGTTATTGGCGATTTTCGCGGCTAATGACCGCACGCAGCCTTATTTTGCTCGCGGCTTGTTGCTTGCTTCAGGCTTTGCCTATGGCGGCGAAGTGTCCCTGGGTATGCTGCGCCAGGGTCGCGGCCGATAGTTCCAGCTCCAGGCCACGCCGGCCAGCGCTGACGTGAATGCTCGGTTGCAGCTGCGCAGACTCATCGATAAAGGTACGCAGGCGCTTCTTCTGCCCCAGCGGACTGATACCGCCAACCAGATAGCCGGTAGCACGTTGCGCAGCAGTCGGGTCGGCCATATCGGCCTTCTTCGCCCCGGCAGCCGCCGCCAGTGCCTTGAGATCGAGACTGCCGGCCACCGGCACCACGGCCACCAGCAACTCGCCCTTCTCGGTGACCGCGAGCAGCGTCTTGAACACACGTTCGGGCGCCAGCCCGAGCTTTTCCGCTGCTTCCAGGCCATAGGACGGCGCCTTGGGATCGTGCTGGTAGCTGTGTACACGGTGTTCGGCCTTGGCCTTCTTCAACAGATCGATTGCTGGCGTCATGTTCGAATGTGAAAACGCAGTGAAAGAAGCCTTACAGTAACAGGCTCAAATCCATCACCGCCACACCCTATAATGAGTGACCACCACAGGAAGCGCTCATGAACCTCGCTCCGCGCCAACACGACATTCTCAACCTTGCCCGTGAACGCGGCTACGTCAGCATCGACGAACTGGCCCAGGCGTTCGCCGTCACTCCGCAGACCATTCGCCGCGACATCAATCAACTGGCCGAGCATGGCCTGCTGCGCCGTACCCATGGCGGTGCCGCCTGCGAAGCCTCGAGTATCCAGAACACCGCCTACGGCATGCGTGCCGGGCAGATGCGCGAGGAAAAACAGCGCATCGCCGAGGCCGTGGCCGCGCAAATCCCCGATCACGCCTCGCTGTTCATCAACATCGGCACAACCACCGAGGCCATCGCCCGTGAACTGCATAACCACAAGGGTCTGAAGATCATCACCAACAACCTGCACGTCGCCGCCCAACTCAGTGCCAAGGCCGATTTCGAGGTGCTGGTGGCGGGCGGTACGGTACGCAGCGATGGCGGCATCGTCGGCCAGGCAGCGGTGGATTTCATCCAGCAGTTCAAGGTCGACTTCGCCATTGTCGGCATCAGCGGCATCGACGAAGACGGCAGCCTGCTCGACTTCGACTACCAGGAAGTACGGGTCTCCCAGGCGATCATCGACAACGCCCGACAGGTATTTCTCGCCGCCGATTCCAGCAAGTTCGGGCGCAACGCCGTGGTGCGCCTGGGCTCCATCGCCCTGGTCGACCGCGTGTTCACCGACAGCGCGCCTTCAGCCGCGATTACCCGCCTGCTGCATAGCCACAAGGTTCAGCTCGATCTGGTCTGAGCACGCGCCCTCCGAACGACGCCCAAGCTCCCTTCACGACCACTCGGCGCGCAATCGCGCGCTGGGGTAGCGAAGTTGCGCATCTTCGTCTAGCATATTTTCGAAAGTGAACATAAACACATTCGAATCCAATAGCCGAGCGTGCAACATGCCCCACGATCCATTCGCCAGCCCTGTTGCAGAAGTCTATGACCTTGCCGTCGTTGGCGGCGGCATCAATGGCGTGGGCATCGCCGCCGATGCGGCCGGTCGCGGCCTGTCGGTGTTCCTCTGCGAAAAGGACGATCTCGCCAGCCATACCTCCTCGGCCAGCAGCAAGCTGATTCACGGTGGCCTGCGCTATCTGGAGCACCATGAATTTCGTCTGGTGCGTGAAGCCCTGGCCGAGCGCGAAGTGCTGCTGGCCAAGGCACCGCACATCGTCAAACCTATGCACTTCGTCCTGCCACACCGCCCTCACCTGCGCCCGGCCTGGATGATCCGCGCCGGCCTGTTTCTTTATGATCATCTGGGCAAACGCGAACGCCTGCCGGCCTCGCGTAGTCTGCGCTTCGGCGCCGGCAGCCCGTTGAAAGCGGAAATCAGCCGGGGCTTCGAATATTCCGACTGCTGGGTGGACGATGCGCGCCTGGTGGTGCTCAACGCCATGGCCGCGCGCGAGAAAGGCGCGCACATCCACCCCCGCACGCGTTGCGTCAGCGCGCGGCGCAGCAAGGGGCTGTGGCATATCCACTTGGAGCGCAGCGATGGCAGCCTGCTGTCGATCCGCGCCCGCGCCCTGGTCAACGCAGCCGGCCCCTGGGTCGCGCGCTTCATCCGTGAAGACCTCAAGCAGGAGTCGCCCTACGGCATCCGCCTGATTCAGGGCAGCCATATCGTCGTGCCGCGCCTTTACGAAGGTGAACAGGCTTACATCCTGCAGAACGAAGACCGCCGCATCGTCTTCGCCATCCCCTATCTGGAGCGCTTCACCCTGATCGGCACCACCGACCGCGAGTACCAGGGCGACCCTGCCCAGGTGGCGATCAGCGCCGAGGAGACCGATTACCTGCTCAAGGTGGTCAACGAGCACTTCAAGCAACAGCTAAGCCGTAGCGATGTGCTGCACAGCTTCGCCGGCGTACGCCCCTTGTGCGATGACGAATCCGATGAGCCGTCAGCCATCACCCGCGATTACACATTGTCACTCTCCGGCACACCGGGCGAAGCGCCATTGCTCTCGGTATTCGGCGGCAAGCTGACCACCTACCGCAAACTGGCCGAGTCGGCCATGCAGCAACTGGCGCCCTACTTCAGCAACTTCGGCCCGAGCTGGACGGCCAGCGCACCATTACCTGGCGGTGAGGACATGCAGGAGCAGAGCACACTGGTCGAAGCACTCTGTGAACGTCATGGCTGGCTACCCACCAGCCTGGCCAAGCGCTGGGTCAGCAGTTACGGCAGCCGCACCTGGCGCCTGCTCGACGGCGTGGATAACCTGACCGACCTCGGCGAACACCTGGGTGCCGGCCTCTACACCCGCGAAGTGGATTACCTGCGCCGTGAGGAGTGGGCACGCAGCAGCGCCGATATTCTCTGGCGGCGCAGCAAACTGGGCCTGTTCATGACACCCGCACAGCAGACCCGCCTGCAGGACTATGTGACCAGCCGTGACCCGCATTCAGCTCACGCCGCCTGATCTTCTGCGTGTCGATGCCCCGCTTGGCGGGGCTTTTTTATGAGCGTAAATAATAAAATATCGACGCCCTATATCCGCTGGCGCCTGACCAATCTATTCAGCAACTTATTTATTGCGTCATATCAATAACTTGGCACCAAGTTGCGGAATGAAAGCATTCTTATTCGTTTTAATTTTTATTTATGTATCAACCACTTAGGTTTGACATAATGAGAAACGAAGCCGAAAATTCAAGGCCATCACAGTCAGTGAACCGGCAGGAGCGAACATGAAAGGCGACAAGAAGGTCATTCAACATCTGAACAAGATTCTTGGTAACGAACTGGTCGCCATCAACCAGTACTTTCTGCATGCGCGCATGTATGAAGACTGGGGCCTGAAAAAACTCGGCGAGCATGAGTACCACGAGTCCATCGACGAGATGAAGCATGCCGACAAGCTGATCAAGCGCATCCTGTTCCTCGAAGGCATCCCCAACCTGCAGGATCTGGGCAAGATCCTGATTGGTGAAAACACCAAGGAAATGCTCGAGTGCGACCTGAAGATCGAGCACAAGGCACATGCCGACCTCAAGGCTGCCATCGCCTACTGCGAAAGCATCGGCGACTACGCCAGCCGCGAACTGCTCGAGGAGATTCTCTGCTCCGAGGAAGATCACATCGACTGGCTGGAAACCCAGCTGAGCCTGATCGACGCCGTCGGCCTGCAGAATTATCTGCAATCGCAGATGGACGAATAACTCCTATCCGCGACATAAAAGAACGGGAGCCACTGGCTTAATGCCAGTCAGTTAAGCGCTACAGCTTGACCTTCTGCGCGCTGAAACGAAAATCCGATGCTTGTTTGGAGCATCGGATTTTTTATGCGACTTTCCCGCGCCTTGGCACTGACTCACGAAGCGGCTTCTGCCACCCACTCCCTTGACGAGCTGGGGGTGCTGCTTGATCCAGACCTAGTTAGCACCGCACTGGAAACGGCGGGAGTGGCGACCCTGCGTAAGCGACGTCTCCCTCTTGAAGCCATGATCTGGTGCGTGATCGCCATGGCGTTGTTTCGCCGGATGTCGGCCTGGGATGCCGCGAGCCGTATGGGCATCATGCTGCCTGGGCAGAAGCCATTGGTAGCACCCAGTGCAATCGTGCAAGGTCGCCAGCGTTTGGGCAGCGCTGCGGTGCGAGAAGTCTTTTCCCTGACTCAACAACGCTGGCATGCCAGCGCCAATCACCCCACTTGGGCCGGTTTGCGCCTGCTCAGTGTCGATGGCGTGGTCTGGCGCACGCCGGATACGGATGACAACCGCAAGCACTATGGCAGCGCCAGTAATCAGCATGGCGATACCGGCTATCCCCAAGTTCGCATGGTCTGCCAGATGGAGCTGACCAGCCACATGCTGGTGAGTAGTGCTTTTGCCGGCTACCACAGCAACGAGATGAAACTGGCCGAACAACTGATCGACAGTACACCCGATCACTCGCTGACCTTGTTCGACCGTGGCTTCTATTCACTGGGGTTACTTCATCGCTGGCAACAGACAGGCACTCAGCGCCATTGGTTACTGCCGCTGCGCAAGGATGCTCAATACGAGGTGCTGCGTAAGTTAGGGCGCCACGATGCCATCGTCTCGCTAAAGACCTCGCCGCAGGCGCGTAAACAATGGCCCGATCTGCCAGACACGCTACAGGCTCGGTTATTAAGCAAGACCATCAAGGGCAAAGTGCGGCAGGTACTGACCTCAATGATCGATCCTCTGCGCTTCCCTCCAGACGAAATCGTGGATCTGTACAGCCAGCGTTGGGAAATCGAACTGGGCTATCGAGAAATGAAGCAAGGCATGCTCGCGGGTCACTACACACTGCGTAGTAAAACGCCGGAGATGATTGAACAAGAACTGTGGGGCGTACTACTGGGGTACAACCTGCTGCGTTATCAAATGCTGGAAATGAGCCGCCACTGCCCTGGCATCTACCCCTGCGAAATGAGTTTTACCGCTTGCACCTGGGCGATTCTGGGCTTCTTGAACGGGGTCTCTTTGAATCATCCAGGCAACATCCCTCGCTACCTGGCCGAACTACAGGCCTCGGCCATGCACTACGTCCTACCTCATCGTCGTGAGGATCGCAGTTATCCACGAGCGGTCAAACCCAAGCCGTCCAAGTATCCGACCAGAAATAAAAATGCCAGTCAGCTTAACTGACTGGCATTAGCCACTGGCTCCCGTTTTTATTGCTACCACGAACATAGAGGGAGGGGCTTCAGCCGCGATAGCGAGTCGCCGCTGAAGCGCCTCCCACGACTCAACGCGCTTCGCTCTCCTTGACCCGGAACCAGGCCGCATAGAGCGCCGGCAGGAACAACAGGGTCAACGCCGTGGCGACCACCAGACCACCCATGATGGCCACGGCCATCGGCCCGAAGAACACGCTGCGCGACAGCGGAATCATCGCCAGCACGGCTGCCAGTGCGGTCAGCACGATGGGGCGGAAACGGCGCACCGTGGCCTCGATGATGGCGTGCCAGCGATCCAGACCATGACTGATGTCCTGCTCGATCTGATCGACCAGGATCACCGAGTTGCGCATGATCATCCCCGCCAGGGCGATGGTGCCGAGCATGGCGACGAAGCCGAATGGCTGGCGGAAGATCAGCAGGAACAGGGTCACCCCGATCAGCCCCAACGGCGCAGTGAGAAACACCATGGCCGAGCGTGAAAAGCTCTTCAATTGCAGCATCAGCAGCGTCAGCACCACCACGATGAACAGCGGGATACCGGCGTTCACCGATTTCTGTCCGCGTTGCGAATCCTCCACCGTACCGCCCACCTCCAGCAGATAGCCATCCGGCAGTTCGGCGCGGATCGGCTCCAGTGTCGGCAGGATCTGCTTGGTCAGACTGGCCGGCTGCTGATTGCCATACACGTCGGCACGCACGGTGACGTTGGGCAAACGGTTACGGTGCCAGATGATGCCTTCCTCGAAGCCGTATTCCAGCGTCGCTACCTGTGACAGCGCCACGCTGCGGCCGCTGTCGGTCGGCACCGCCAGACTCGGCAACAGACTCAGCGCCTTGCGCTCCTGCGGTGTACCACGCTGGAGAATTTCGATCAGCTCGTTACCTTCGCGGTACTGGCTGACACTGGTACCGGACAGCGAGCCCTGCAGAAAGCGCGACAGTTCAGCGGTGTTGACGCCCAGCGCACGGGCACGATCCTGGTCGATATTGAGGATCACCACCTTGCTCGGCTCTTCCCAGTCCAGGTGCACGTTGACCACATGCGGGTTCTCACGCACTTTGTCCGCCACCTGACGGGCTAGTGCACGCACCTCGTCGATATGCTCGCCACTGACGCGGAACTGAATCGGGTAGCCCACGGGCGGGCCATTCTCCAGGCGGCTGACGCGGCTGCGCAGAGACGGAAACTCGTCGTTCATCACCTGAATCAGCCAGGTACGCAGACGCTCACGCTCTTCGATGCTCGACGCCAGCACCACGAACTGGGCAAAGCTGGTCGCCGGCAGTTGCTGATCCAGCGGCAGATAGAAGCGTGGTGAACCGGTGCCGACATAGGCCACGTAGTTGTCGATGCCTGGCTGATCCTTGAGCAGCTTCTCCAGGCGACGCACCTCGGCCTCGGTGGCGCTTAGCGAGGCGCCCTCCTCCAGCTTGATGTCGACCATCAGTTCCAGGCGCCCGGAGGCCGGGAAGAACTGCTGCGGCACGAAACGGAATAGCAGCACCGAGCCGACGAACAGACCGATGGTCAACGCAATGACGATGCCACGACGGCGCACGCACCACTGCACCGTGGCACGCACGCGGCGGTAGAACGGCGTCGCATACGGATCATGCCCGGCGTCGCTGCCGTGCTTGGCAGCATGCAGTTTGGCCAGATCCGGCAGCAGCTTGTCGCCCAGGTAGGGCACGAACATCACGGCCGCGATCCACGAAGCGATCAGCGAGATGGCGACCACCTGGAAGATCGAGCGGGTGTACTCGCCCGTGCCGGACTGCGCCGTGGCGATGGGCAGGAAGCCGGCAGCGGTGATCAGCGTACCGGTGAGCATCGGGAACGCAGTGCTGGTCCAGGCGAAGCTCGCCGCTTTGAAGCGGTCATAACCCTGCTCCATCTTGATCGCCATCATCTCCACCGCGATGATCGCATCATCCACCAGCAGGCCAAGGCCGAGCACCAGCGCACCGAGCGAAATCTTGTGCAGGCCTATCCCCAGGTAGTACATGGCGGCGAAGGTCATCGCCAGCACCAGCGGGATCACCAGGGCCACCACCAGGCCCGTGCGCAGACCTAGGGAGAAGAAGCTGACCGCGAGCACGATCACCAGCGCCTCGACCAGCACCTTGACGAACTCACCCACACCGGCCTTCACCGCCGCCGGCTGGTCGGACACCTTGCGCAGCTCCATACCCAGCGGCAGCGTCTGCTGCAAACGGGCAAACTCGCCTTCCAGCGCCTTGCCCAGCACCAGAATGTCGCCGCCGTCCTTCATCGCCACGGCAATGCCGATGGCATCCTCGCCCATGAAACGCATGCGCGGCGCGGGTGGATCGTTGAAACCGCGCCTGACCTCAGCCACATCGGCGATTCGGAAAGTGCGGTCGCCGACGCGAATGGGAAAATCGCGAATCTCCTGTACCGACTCGAAGCGCCCGGTCACGCGCAACTGGATACGTTCGCTGGGCGTCTCGAAGAAGCCGGCAGCGGCTACCGCGTTCTGCGCCTCCAGCGCCTGCTGCACGGCAGACAACGGCAGCCCCAGGGTCGCCAGTTTGGTGTTGGACAGCTCGATCCAGATCTTCTCGTCCTGCAGCCCCACCAGCTCGACCTTGCCCACATCCTTGACCCGCTGCAGTTGCAGCTGCAGGCGGTCGGCGTAGTCCTTGAGCACGGCGTAGTCGAAACCACTGCCCGTCAAGGCGTAGATGTTGCCGAAGGTGGTCCCGAACTCATCATTGAAGAACGGCCCCTGAATACCGGGCGGCAGCGTATGACGAATGTCGCTGATCTTCTTGCGTACCTGATACCACAGCTCGGGAATCTCGGCACTGTGCATGGAGTCACGCGCCATGAAGGTAACCTGCGACTCGCCCGGCCGGGAGAAGCTGGTGATGCGGTCGTATTCACCGGTCTCCATCAGCTTCTTCTCAATACGCTCGGTGACCTGGCGCGAGACTTCCTCGGCACTGGCGCCCGGCCAGTTGGTGCGAATCACCATGGCCTTGAAGGTGAAGGGTGGGTCTTCACTCTGGCCCAGCTTGGTATAGGACAACGCCCCCACCACGGCAAAGAGCAGCATGATGTAGAGCACGATCTGGCGATGACGCAGCGCCCAGGCAGACAGGTTGAAGCTCATGCGGGCTTACTCCTTGGCAGCCAGTTCGACGTTGCGGTTATCGCGATCCACCGGGCGCACCTTCTGCCCTTCACGCAGAATCTGAACGCCAGCGGCTACCACCCAGTCGGATATGGCGAGTCCTTCCAGCACGGGTACGCGCTCATCGCCGTAAGCGCCGACCCGGACCAGTCGGCGCTGCACGCCATGGGTCGCAGGATCGACGACCCAGACGAAGGGTTGCCCCTGCTCGGCGCTCAGCGCCGACAGTGGCACCGACAGCGGTATTTCGCCATTACTGGCAATGAACACGCGTGCGCTCTGCCCCAGCTCAGCCGGTACCTTGCCCTCGGTGAACGCAACACGGGCAGCGAAAGTGCGCGATTGCGGATCCGCCGCCGGCGCCATCTCACGGATGCGCCCGGGAAAGCGCTGATCCGGCTGTGACCACAGCTCCACCTCGACCGGCTGGCCAATCGAGAAACGACCAAAGCTCTGCTCCGGCAGGCTGATCGACACTTCGCGCTCACCATCGGCCGCCAGGGTAAAGACCGTCTGACCCGCCGCTACCACTTGCCCGACCTCGACTGCACGGCGGGCGATCACCCCGTCCTGTGAGGCGCGCAGTACGGCATAGTCGGCCTGATTACGGGCCACGTCGTACTCGGCCTTGACCTGTTTCAGGCGTGCTTCGCCGGCACGGTACTGATTCTCGACGTTATCGAACTGCGAACGGCTGACCAGGTTGCGCCCGAGCAGCGCCTTGTAGCGCTCGCGCTCGGCGCGCACGGTTTGCAGATTGGCCTCGGCGGCGGCCACCTGGGCGCGAGTGGCCTCCAGTTGCAGGCGCACATCCTGTGGATCCAGTTCGGCCAGCGCCTGATCCTTCTTCACCCGGTCGCCAACATCGACCATGCGCTTGCTCACCTTGCCTGCGATCCGGAAGGCCAGATCCGGCTCATAGCGCGCCCGCACCTCGCCCGGATAGCTATCAACCAGGGCGGCGGCCGGCTGCGGCTGCACCACCATGGCCGGGCGTATCGCCTGCTCGGCCTGTTCAGCATTGCCGCAGGCAGACAACAGAAATACGAAACTCAGGGACGCGACGAGCGGCAGAGCATGGCGGGACATGTCGAACACCTTTCGAAGAAGGTTTGGGGCGGCCCCGAAAGCACACGACGCTGGCGCGATGACGCCTCGGGAATTGCCCTTTGGAATATTTGTACTGGCGGGTATAGTAAAAATAGCAAACCCGCCAGTCCAGTATTAAAATCCGCCAATGACTGACAAGTTGTTACAACCTGCCGGCCCCGGTCGACCGAAGGATCTTTCCAAACGCCGCGCCATCCTCGATGCGGCCAAGGGGCTGTTCCTGCGCAACGGCTACGATGGCAGCAGCATGGATGCCATCGCGGCCGAGGCCGGCGTCTCCAAGCTCACGGTGTACAACCATTTCACCGACAAGGAGACCCTGTTCTCTGCGGCAATCGAAGCCAAGTGCGAAGAGCAACTGCCGGAGCTGCTGTTCGAACTGCCAGATGACGTGCCGCTGGAAAGCCAGCTTATGGAAATTGCCCGTGGCTTCCTGGCGCTGGTCAACAGCCGTGAATCGGTGGAAATGCACCGGATGATGATAAGCCTGGCCAGCCAGGGCTCGAAGCTCTCGCAGATGTTCTACGAGGCCGGCCCGAAAAGGATTCAGGAAGAAATGGAAGTGCTCCTGCACAAGGCCGCCAAACGTGGCCTGCTGAGCCTGAATGACCCGCACCTGGCTGCCGATCACTTCTTCAGCCTGCTCAAGGGCGGCGCACATTTCCGCCTGCTGATCGGCTGCGCTGGGCCGCTGGAGGGCGCGGCCGCCGAACGTCACGTGCAGGACTCGGTGCAGCTGTTCCTACGCGGCTATCGGCCCTGAGCGCCTGCGGTGCGCCTTATGCTCCAGGTTCCAGCTTCTTCTTCGGATAGATGTCATAACGGCTGGATTTACCCTCCAGCATATAACCCGGCTTGGCCCCCTCGATCGCCGGCGCCTTGCGCGGACGCTTGACCACCACGCGGTGAATGGCCAGCGCCAGCGCCGCTTCGAGCAGCGCCGGCGCATCCAGGTCATCGCCGACAAACGGGCGGAACAGGCGCATTTCCTTCTTCACCAGCGCACTCTTGTCGCGATGCGGGAACATCGGATCAAGGTAGATCACCTGTGGCGCCTCGCCCTGCCAGGCGCGCATCAGTTCGATGGCATTACCGGTGAGCAGACGCATGCGCGCCACGATAGGCGCCACCTCAAGGCTCAGCGCGGCACGCTGCAGACCATCTTCCAGTAGCGCCGCGACCAGCGCTTGGCGCTCGATCAAAGTCATGTCACAGCCCAGACTGGCCAGCACGAAGGCATCGCGCCCCAGCCCCGCCGTGGCGTCGAGAATGCGCGGGCGAATGCCTGACTGCACACCGACTGCCTTGGCAATCATCTGCCCGCTGCCACCCCCGAACTGACGCCGGTGCGCCGCAGCGCCCTCGACGAAGTCCACCCGCACCGGGCCGGGCGCCTTGTCGCCCAACTCGACCAGTTGCAGCCCATCGTCACCCAACTGCAAGGCGAACTCGGTATCGCCTGCCAGCGGCAGGCCCAGACGTGCCGCCCATTGGACGGCCGCTTCGGCGTACTGAGGATGGAGGGCTTGAATGCGGATACTGGCGTTGTGCCGCTCGTCGGTCATTGGCTCGTTCTGCTCAAAAATCACTCAAAGCATCGACCGCGCGGCCGATATCGAAGAAGCGGCATTCTGCCAGACCCGGCCGCCGACAGCCGCATCGAGTGTGAACATGTTCGACGCTCTTTCCGCCCCACGCCCGAGCAGCAGCCCTGCCAGCCCCAGTACGCTGGACGACGAGCTCGACCGTGCGGCAAATGAATCCATCAACTATCAGATTCTGCGCCGCACCCTGGGTATCGAAGAGCCGCAGCAACCCGGCGAGTTTGCCCGCGAACTCAGGCAGGCGGCAGAGCCGCCGGCCGTATCCGTCGGCGCCGCAGCCGTCAGCCAGGCCGTGCTCGACCAGCGCAGCCTGGAAGTGAATGTCAGTACCGGGCAGGCGCCACAGCAGGTCGACCCACTGGCGCTGGATCTGGCCGGCAACGGCTTCTCCACCAGCGGTCTTGGCCGCCCCGTGCGCTTCGATCTGGATGCCGACGGACGCCTGGACTCGATCAGCGTACCCACCGGTGACGATGCGCTGCTGGCACTGGATCGCAATGGCAATGGACGCATCGACGACGGCCGCGAACTGTTCGGCGACCAGCATGGCGCCGCCAACGGCTTCGCCGAACTGGCGCGCTTCGACGATAACGGCGACGGCCGCATCGACGCTGCCGATGCGGTATTCGATACCCTGCGCCTGCTGCGTTTCGATACCCAAGGCCGCCAGCAGTTGCAGACACTGGACGAAGCGGGTGTCGCCGCCATCGACCTGCGCGCCCGCGACGTCAGCATCGCCCTCGGCGCCTACGACCGGATCGCGCAACTGGGTCGCTTCGAGTTTGCCGATGGGCGCAGCGGTCAGGCCGCCGACTTGCTGCTGGCCAAGCGCTAGTCACGCCGCGTCGACATGCGGGTAGGGTGCGCCGTGTGCACCGGGAATCACGCGGTGCTTGCTGGGTGCGCACGGCACCCCCTGCGTAAAGCCGTCCACCGACAGGCGTAGGGCGACGCCCTGCGGCTCACAAGCGCCTCAGCGGCACATCCGCCACATGCCCATATCCACGTGAAAGTGGTCACGGTGCGCAGCGTTGTATTCAGGGCCGAGGGTGACATTGAAGCTGTCGCAAGCCGCTGCCTGCACCAGGCGCAGAAAGCGCGCCTTGTCGCCCTGCCCCGGCCAGTCGCGCAGCACGCTGACATGCTGGCCGTCACGCAGGCGAAAACCGACCATATCCAGCGCGTTGGCATAGGAATGCTGGCTGGGCCGCTGGCTGCCGGCAATGCGGCGACAGGCGAAGCTGCCGACATGCTCGACGCGGCTCACCGGCTGGCCGAACACCGCTTGCGCGGCCGGCTGCAAGCCATGTCGCTCGAACAGGGCGAAGCTCACCGCCAACGGGCACGTCGCCATGAAGCTACTGCTCAGGCCAACGCTGGCATCCTGAATACGCACGGCATTCTCCACCAGGCAGCCGGGCTGCGGCGTGCCGTCGGCCAGGCGTGTGAAACGCAGACCGGACGTCGCCAACGCCAGGTCGCACAGCTCACGATCCTCGCTCAGACGCCAGAGTTTGAACGGGGTCAGCAGGTTTGGCGCTTCGCGCACATCCAGCGGCGCCCAGGGGTTGAAACGCGGCGCCACGTCCAGCCAGCCACGCCACAGCGCCAGCAGTAGCCCGGCGCCCAGCAGCAGGGCGAGAAACAGCAAACGGCCGATGATCCGTATCAGAATATCCATCCTCCATCAGAGCAGGCCGAGCTGCTCCAGTTCAGGTTCCGTCTGCAGCACCGGCAACTCGGGCAAGCCCGGCAGGCGCTGCATCAGTTGCTCATGAAAACGCCGCGCCAACTCCGGTGCCAGGCGATTGTCGGAGGTATGGGAGAAGACGTAGGGCCGTAGCCCCTGCTCGATCCAGCCGGCAACCTTGTCCAGCCAGGGCAGCATAAAGGGGTCGTTGGCCAGCAACTCGGGATGACCGATGAAACGCAGCTGCGGGCTCTGACTGAATGCCGTGGGCCGCGTCGGCAGACGCGGCTTCTTGGCCTGTGCATGCAGCACGGCCGGCGCCTGCGAGTCGCAACTGAACAGCGCGCGCGAATCCAGACAAATGCGTTCAATGCCGCGCGCGTGCAACAGGCGATTGAGCCCACGCTCGGCATCGCCTTTGGCGAAGAACTCCGGGTGGCGCACTTCGATAGCCAGCGGTACGTCGCCCCAGTGTTCGATGAACGCCGCCAGCTCGGTCAAGCGCGACGGCCCGAAGCTGGCCGGCAGCTGCAGCCAGTAAGGCGCTACCCGCTCACCGAGCGGCGCCAGCAACTGGCGAAACTGCGCGACGGCATCCAGTTGCTGGCATAGATCGTCGCTGTGGCTGATATCGCGCGGCAACTTGGCGCAGAAGCGAAAGTGCCTCGGCATCGCCTGCGCCCAGCGCGCAACCGTCTCTTCACTGGGCCTGGCATAGAAGGTGGTGTTGCCTTCCACCGCATTGAACACCTCGGTGTAGCGCACAAGAAACTCCGCCGGCCGGGTATCTTGCGGATACAGCGTGGCGCGCCAGGCCGCTTCGCTCCAGGATGGACAACCCAGGTAATAGGGAAGCGCAGCGCTCATCGTTCTGTGCCACGGTCCAGGCTGAAGGACGTGAGCCACGCCATGAAACAGGGTTACGCGTACAGATCGAGCCCGAGCACTTCCTGCGCATCGAACTCGCTGGCGTAAGCGGCGGTGGTGCTGTAACTGGCCAATGCCTGAGCGGCACGGTTGCTCAACGTAGGCTGTTGATAACCGAGGTCCTGCGAGCGGGTCGGCAGGCTATCGGTGTTACTGCTGCTGGCCTGCACCCGACGAATCTGTGGCGCCTGCTCCAAACCCTGGCTGCTGGCCGGAGCAGCCGGTTGCTCACGCTGCACTTCGACCTCTCGCTGCGCCTCACGATAGGGCGTAACCGCAGTCCCCGAACGGGGGCCACGATCTGGCGAGTAAGAGGGTAAGTAACCGTCGATCCGCATCTAGGATTGCTCGGTGGGCTCGGCTGAACAGTGGGAAATACTGGCAATGTAGCGGCGGGCAGCGCCCTTGACAAATGCCAAGGCGGTCATACCCCTCAGCCGCCGACCAGTTGTCATGCCGGCGGTGCTTTCGGTGTGGCGACCTGATCACGCAGGTACACCGGTTGCGCCTGGTCGGCCGGCAAGGCTTCGCCACGCGCCCAGGCGAAACGAGCCAGGCTCAACAGGTCTTCGGCGTGCGGCAGCAGGCTGCCATCCATGCTGATGGGCTTGAGGGCGATCCGCGCGGCGAAGGTGCCCCAGCCGGTGCCGGCGCCGAACCAATCACCATCGCTGCCACGCGGCGCCTCGGCATGCTCCGGCGGCAACACCGCCTCCTGACCGAGCAGACGCATCTCGCCGGCTTCGGCGCGGTAGCAGCCCCAGTAGACCTCGTCCATGCGCGCGTCGATGGCGGCTGCGACCTGAGTCGCGCCCTGCTCACGCAGCGCACGCTGGGCCAACACGGCCAGATTGGATACCGGCAGCACCGGCCGATCCAGGGCAAAGGCCAAGCCCTGCACCACGCCGATGGCGATGCGCACACCGGTGAAAGCACCCGGGCCACGGCCGAAAGCAATGCCATCCAGCGCCGATGCGGCGATACCCGCCTCGCCCAGCAGTTGCTGAATCATCGGCAACAGGCGCTGCGCGTGCATGCGCGGGGCGACTTCATAGTGGCTAAGCACGCGCCCGTCATGCAGCAGCGCGACGGAGCAGGCTTCGGTTGCAGTATCGAGGGCCAGGAGAGTGGTCATTGCATTCTGACGGCTGAAGAAAAAGAGCCGGCATTAGACCGGCTCGACGCATTTTTTTCCAGCACCATGACGGCGCCCGGCTCGCGCCGGGCGACCGAAGGGACTTACCAGGGCTCGACCGCCGGCTCGGCCTCCCAGCCTTTGAGCGGCGCCTTGGACCAGGTGCCATATCCGGCATTGGGGAACACGATCCACTCCACACCCCACTTGTCCGACTCGTCGGCAACGGTCTTGCGCTGGGCATCGAGCGGCGTCTTGCGAAAACGCGCATCGAAGTCATGCAGCGTATCGCCCAGCAGCATGATGATCTGATGATCAGCGCTGACGATGGCGCGACGTTCGACCTTCGGCGGGCCGAGCAGCAACACGCTCTCCTCCGATACCTGCGGCAGGCCCAGCTTGGTCAGGGTGGCCAGGGTGTACGGCTTCTGCTCATCGGAGCGGTCGGAGATATAGCGAATGGTCACGCCGAGCGTGTCCGCATGTTCGAGAAACTTCTTTGCGCCGGGGATCAGCTCAGGGGTGCCGTCACGCTCCCAGGGCAGCCAGGTATCCCAGGCGTCGTACTGGTGACAGTTGGCCAGATCACGGGCGAGCAGGGCGCTGTTGTCGATCACGGTTTCGTCGAGGTCGGTGACGATGGCCAGCTTCGACGGATCCTTCGCTGCGGCCACTGCCTTGTCGAGCTTCTCGGTGGCGATGTTGTAAGCCTGCAGCTGCAGCGCCTGGATTTCCGCCGATTGCTGCTGAAAGCGCAGGCCCATGGCGAACTCGGCAACGGAACAGTCGGCCTTGCCCGGTGCGGCGGTCTCGGCGAATACCGGCGGAGTGGCCAGCAGTGCTGCCGCAAGGCCCAGCCAGATGCGTTTCTCGATCATTGAATGCCCTCTTCCTTATAGGTTGTCGACGCGCCCCGACGCAGGCCGGGGGCTTGCATCGTCGATACTAGTCGGCCCGCCTTGCGCGGCCATGCTTGAGAGCGACCAGAACGTATCCATGTTCCATATACGACAAAGGCCCCTTGCGGGGCCTTTGTCGGAGACAGCTGGCGGTGGACTCAGTCCAGCGCGGCCAGGGTCTTTGCGGTGATCTCTTCGACACTGCCAACGCCGGGAATATGGCTGTACTTCGGCGTACCGGTGGCGGCGGACAGCTTCTGGTAGAAATCCACCAGCGGCTTGGTCTGCGAGTGATAGACAGACAGGCGATGACGCACGGTCTCTTCCTTGTCGTCTTCGCGCTGAACCAGTTCCTCGCCAGTCAGGTCGTCCTTGCCGGCGACTTTCGGCGGATTGTATTCGATGTGGTAGACGCGGCCGGAAGCCGGGTGTACGCGGCGGCCGGACAGACGCTTGACGATTTCTTCGTCATCCACGGCGATTTCCACCACATGATCGAGGGTCACACCCGCATCACGCAGGGCTTCGGCCTGCGGAATGGTGCGCGGGAAACCGTCGAACAGGAAGCCATTGGCGCAATCGGCCTGAGCGATGCGCTCCTTGACCAGATTGATGATCAGGTCGTCGGAGACCAGGCCACCGGCATCCATCACGCTCTTGGCCTTCAGGCCGAGTTCGGTACCCGCCTTGACCGCAGCACGCAGCATGTCGCCGGTGGAGATTTGCGGAATGCCGAATTTCTCGGTGATGTAGCGAGCCTGGGTACCTTTGCCGGCACCGGGCGCCCCCAGCAGAATCACGCGCATCGATGTGCTCCTCAAGAGTTATGTAGTAATCGGTCGGACTCGCCTCGTGGGGCCAATCTCTTGAATGTTTGCGGCAGCTGTAGCGGCCAAAAGGCTGCTCAAGATACACAGCGCACCCCGGGCGCACAAGCCGCCAAAAGTCGGATAAAACTCCTCGTTCTGGCGAGGCTTGCACGCTTTTTGGCTGGGGCAGACCCTCAATTCACCACCGCCTCCGAGCACTTCAACCGGTGTTGCGCAAGCCGGCTGCGATACCTGCCACGCTGACCAACAGCGCCTGCTCCAGAGGGCTATCCGGCGCCTGTTGACGTTGCCGACAGCGCGCCAACAGCTCGGCTTGCAACAGGTGCAAAGGGTCGAGGTAGGTGTTGCGTACGCTGATCGATTCCAGGGTTTCCGGATTGTGCGCGAGCAGCCGAGACTGCCCGGTCAGTTCCAGCACGGCAGCGCACGCCTGCGACAATAGGTCGCGTAACTGCGCCCCCAGCGGCTGCAGTGCCGGCTCGACCAGACGCTCGTCGTAGAGCGCAGCGATGCTGGCGTCGGCCTTGGTCAGCACCATTTCCAGCATGTCGATGCGTGTGCGGAAGAACGGCCAGTGCTCACGCATGTGCTTGAGCAGTTCGCCATCGCCACCGTGCAACGCCTGCCCTAGCGCCTGCTCCCAGCCAAGCCAGGCCGGCAGCATCAGACGGGTCTGGGTCCAGGCGAAAATCCACGGGATGGCCCGCAGGCTCTCCACACCGCCCTCGCGCCGCTTGGCCGGGCGACTGCCCAGCGGCAAGCGCCCAAGCTCTTGTTCCGGCGTGGCCTGGCGAAAATACTCGACGAACTGCGGATGCTCGCGTACCACGCCGCGATAGGCCTTGACCCCGACCTCGGCCAGGCGATCCATCATCGCCCGCCAACTCGGCTCCGGCGCCGGAGGCGGCAACAGCGTGGCTTCCAGTACGGCAGCCAGGTACAGATTGAGATTCTGCTCAGCGATATCCGGCAAGCCGAACTTGAAACGGATCATCTCGCCCTGCTCGGTGGTGCGGAAACGCCCCGCCACCGAGCCCGGCGGTTGCGACAGGATGGCGGCATGCGCAGGGCCACCCCCGCGACCGACGGTGCCACCACGACCGTGGAACAGGAGCAACTCGACCTGATGTTCGCGGCACAGACGCACCAGCTCTTCCTGCGCGCGGTACTGTGCCCAGGCTGCAGCGGTGGTGCCGGCGTCCTTGGCCGAGTCGGAATAGCCGATCATCACTTCCTGCGGGCCATGCAGACGCGCGCGATAGCCGGGCAGGCCGAGCAGGCGGTCGACCACCGGCCCGGCATGATCGAGATCGGCCAGCGTCTCGAACAGTGGCACCACGCGCATCGGCCGGCGCAACCCGGCCTCCTTGAGCAGCAGTTGCACCGCCAGCACATCGGAGGCAGCACCGGCCATGGAAATCACGTAAGAACCCAGCGAGGCGGCAGGCGCAGCAGCCACCTCACGACAGGTGGCGAGCACTTCGGCGGTTTCGGCAGAGGGCCGATAGTCGCTCGGCAACAGCGGCCGGCGGCAGTCCAGCTCGCGCTGGAGAAAGCTCAGGCGCGCCTCCTCATTCCATTCGGCGTAGCGACCAAGGCCGAGGTAATCGGTGATTTCCGACAGCGCCGCCGCGTGCCGGGTAGCGTCCTGACGCACATCGAGACGCACCAGGAACAGGCCGAAGGTCGCGGCCCGGCGCAAACAGTCGAGCAACGGCCCATCGGCGATTACGCCCATGCCACAGGCATGCAACGACTGGTAACAGAGTTGCAGCGGCGCCAGCAGGTCGCGGTTGTCCTGCAGCACCGCGCGACTGGCCGGGATATCCGTCGTCAGTGCCTGCTGCGCCCAACTGCGGGTTTCACGCAGGCGTTCACGCAGTTGCTTGAGCAACGCGCGGTAAGGCTCGGCACTCTCGCCAACCTGCGCACGTAACTCGTCGCTGGCCTGCTGCATGGACAGCTCGGCGGCCAGGTTGTCGACGTCACGCAGGTACAGATCAGCCGCCATCCAGCGCGCCAGCAGCAGCACCTCGCGCGTCACCCGCGCGGTGACATTGGGATTGCCGTCGCGGTCACCGCCCATCCACGAAGCAAAGCGAATCGGCGCGGCATCCAGCGGCAGACGCAGACCGGTGGCGGCCTGCAAGCTTTGCTCGGCGCGACGCAGGAACTGCGGCACCGCCTGCCACAACGAATGCTCGATGACGGCAAAGCCCCACTTGGCCTCGTCCACCGGGCTGGGCCGGCTGCGGCGAATTTCCTCGGTGTGC
The DNA here is from genome assembly GCF_029814935.1 of Pseudomonas sp. GD03919. Classification (NCBI taxonomy): domain Bacteria; kingdom Pseudomonadati; phylum Pseudomonadota; class Gammaproteobacteria; order Pseudomonadales; family Pseudomonadaceae; genus Pseudomonas; species Pseudomonas sp. GD03919. The sequence goes on along the minus strand of NZ_CP104582.1, from coordinate 1,247,148 downwards.
CAGGCCTCAGCGATCAGGCGCTGCAGACGCTCGATGATGCGCTCGCGCTCAGCCGGCAACAGGTCGCTGTGATCCAGCGCCGTCAGTTGCGCGGCGATGGCATCGTACTTCTGGATCAGGGTGCGCCGCGCCACTTCGGTGGGGTGCGCGGTCAGCACCAGCTCGATGTCCAGACGCCCCAGCTGGCGCGCCAGCTTATCGGCGTCCTGGCCGGCAGCGAGCAGGCGTTCGAGCAGCTCATCCAGCACGCGCAGCTCGAAGGGGGCCGGCTCATCCGCGCGGCGACGGCGCACGCGATGTTGTTGCTCGGCGATATTGGCCAGGTTGAGAAACTGGTTGAAGGCCCGTGCCACCGGCAGCAGCTCATCGTCATCCAGGTCACCCAGGGTGCTGCTCAGTTGCTCGGCGCCGGCGCTGGAGCCACGCCGTCCAGCCTTGGCCGACTTGCGTATGCGCTCGATCTTGTCGAGAAATTCCTTGCCCAGCTGGGTGCTGATGGTGTGCCCGAGCAGTTCGCCAAGCAGGTGAACTTCCTCGCGCAGACGCGCATCGATTTCCGCCATGTCGCAGTCCTTTTCCAGTCCAGTATCGACAGAGTGCCCAGCCCGCCAGCGTCTTACAAGGGCGGCGCGCTGCTGCAGCACGCCCTATGGTCTGCAGCATCTGCACGGACAGGCAGCCGGCACGCCCTTGCGCGCTCATGCGGCTAGCCGCCGGAGGCGTTCGATATATCACCCACCTGCAGCATGGAAATGCGCTAAAGAAAACGCCCTGAGCGGTCAATTCAATGCCCCCCTGATTCAGCGGTCGCTCGGCGACCGACATATCCGACACGTTAAACCCGCAGAAAACCAGAAAAATAGCGCCTTTCGCTCAAGCAAACGGCACCTTGCAGCAGCTGTTCCAGACAATCGACTGACCAACCTGTCATCCATTGAGTCATGAGCAGGCTGTCATTTTTTCTGAACCTTTGAAAAACCCGGCATGTCCCTATTACAGGTCCGGCATGCCGAAACCGTGTCACCCACATACGGGGACACGCAGAGCATGCCGCGCCATGAGCAACGGATATCGACATTCATAGGAGTGTTCAAAATGGAGTTAGCTGCCATGAAGACGCATACCGAGAACACCTCGCGCAGCCGTCTGCACGGGATCAAACTGGCTGCCCTGGTGCTGGGCAGCAGCCTGGTACTGGCCGGTTGCGCCGGCAACCCGCCAACCGAGCAATATGCCGTGACGCAGTCTGCGGTCAATGCGGCGATCAGCGCCGGCGGTACCGAATACGCCGCCGTGGAAATGAAAGCGGCGCAGGACAAGCTCAAGGCAGCCGAGCTGGCCATGCACGATGAAGACTACGAGAAAGCCCGCCGCCTGGCCGAACAGGCCGAGTGGGATGCCCGGGTCGCCGAACGCAAGGCCCAGGCCGCCAAGGCCGAACAAGCTGTGCAGGACGCCCGCCAGGGTGTTCAGGAACTGCGTGAGGAAGGCATGCGCAACGCACAGTGAGCGCCGTGCCACCCACCCATTCGCTGACAGAGCAAAGGATGAACACCATGCGTAAACACGTGATGATCCCCGCCCTTCTGGCCCTGAGCGTTGGCCTCGCTGCCTGCTCGCACCAACCCAACGCCAATCTGGAGTCGGCGCGCAGCAACTTCTCTGCGCTGCAGAGCGATCCGCAGGCAAGCCGGGTTGCCGCCCTGGAAACCAAGGAAGCCCAGGAGTGGCTGGACAAGGCCGACAAGGCCTACATGAACAAGGACGACGAGAAGAAGGTCGACCAGTTGGCCTACCTGACCAACCAGCGCGTCGAGGTGGCCAAGCAGACCATCGCCCTGCGCACCGCCGAAGCTGAATTGAAAAGCAGCGCAGCGCAACGCGCTCAGGCCCTGCTCGATGCCCGCGATGCGCAGATCCGCAAGCTGCAGGACAGCCTCAACGCCAAGCAGACCGAGCGCGGCACCCTGGTCACCTTCGGTGATGTGCTGTTCGACTTCAACAAGGCCGAACTCAAAAGCAGCGCACTGCCCAACGTCACCCAACTGGCGCGCTTTCTCCAGGAAAACCCGGAGCGCCAGGTGATCGTCGAGGGTTATACCGACAGCGTCGGCTCGGCCAGCTACAACCAGGGCCTGTCCGAGCGCCGCGCCGAGTCCGTGCGTCGTGCATTGATTCGCGCTGGCGTGGAGCCGACGCGCATCGTCGCGCAAGGCTACGGCAAGGAGTACCCGGTGGCAGATAACGCCAGCGACTCCGGTCGCGCGCAGAATCGCCGTGTCGAGGTGACCATCTCCAACGATAACCAGCCTGTGGCTCCACGTTCCTCTACCGGCGCCTGATCACAGTGCTGCAATGAAGAAACCCGCCTGATGGCGGGTTTCTTTTTGGACGCCTGAGCTTACTCCTCCAGTGCCGGAGTCTCTTGCCCCATGCAGCGCACGGCCTGCTTCTTGTTATCCACCAGCACGCCGGTCAACCCTTTCTGCTGCATATCGAACAGCACCAGCACTCCGTCGATGCACTGTGCCACCTGATTGGCCGGTTTCAGCGAGACCTTGTAGTCCTCGCCGGGAATGGTCTTGAGCATGGTGAAGTCGGACAACAGCAGCGCATCTTCAGGCTTGGCGAAGTGCACGTAGCCGTAGTACCAGAGCACACCGATGGTGCCAATGATGCTGGCTACGCCGGTGAGAATCAGGGGGATGGGATCACGTTCTTTCATTGCGGGGTCTCGGGAACTGGGGGAATGGACGAGTCGACAACGACCTGCGGATCATGCAGAAAGGCCAGCAGCGCCTGGCGCCAGGCATCCTCGGTAAAGGTCTGGACATGCCCGCCACGGGTCTCGATGAAGCGGCGCGGCGAGCGAGCCGCCCGATTCAGACGGTCGCCATTGGAAAACGCCACGACCTCGTCGTCAAGGCTATGAAATATCAGCAGCGGTAAGGGTTCGAGTTGGGCGATGGAAGCAATGGCGCTGTCGCCATCCGGCACCAGCCAGGACAGCGGCACCTGCAGCGGCCAGGTCAGCCAGGATTGATTCAGCACATCACGCGCCACATCGCGGTAACTGGCTGGTACCCCGTCGAGCACCAGCCCCTGCAAACGCTCGCGGCGTTCGGCATGCTGCGCCAGGTAATGCACGGCCAGGGCACCTCCCAGGCTCTGCCCCAGCAGCGTCAGTGGCTTGCCCTGCACCGCAGGCGCCTGCTCCAGCCAGGCAAAGGCGGCGTCGATATCCTGATAGACCTCGGGCAACCGTGCTTGACCGGCAGACAAGCCGTAGCCCCGGTAATCGAGCATCAGCACCTGATAGCCCTGCTCCGGCAGCCAGTGCACCGCGCCCAGGTGCCAGGCCAGGTTGCCGCCATTGCCATGCAGGTGCAGGATCGTGCCCCTGACCTTCAGTCCGGCCTTGGCAGGCAGCCACCAGGCATGCAGACGCGTGCCATCGGCGGCGCGCAGTTCGACATCACGATATTCCAGCCCGGCCCGCTCGGGGGTAATCGGCAATCCTGGCTCCGGGTAAAACAGCAGGCCGCTGCAACCGCTCAGCCACAGACTGGCCAGCAGCAAGATCAGTAGTCGCAGGCTACTTGCCACCGGCGCGTACTTCTTCGCGAGCCTTTACGGTCGCCGCATAGACGCGCTCGGCCAGACGCGAGAACGGCAGGCTCTGAATCCACACCGTACCGGTGCCCTTGAGGGTGGTCAGCAACAGCCCTTCACCGCCGAACAGCATGCTCTTCAGCCCGCCAGCCAGGGCGATGTCGTAATCGATACCGCTGCTGAAGGCCACCAGGCAGCCGGTATCCAGGCGCAGGGTTTCGTTGTTCAGCTCCTTGCGGATCACCGTGCCGCCGGCATGCACGAAGGCCAGGCCGTCGCCTTCGAGCTTTTGCAGGATGAAGCCCTCACCGCCGAAGAAACCGGCACCCAGGCGCTTGGCGAAACTGATGCCGATACTGGTGCCATGAGCCGCGCAGAGAAAGGCATCCTTCTGGCAGATCAGGCGGCCGCCGACCTGCGCCAGATCGATGGGCACCACGGTGCCCGGATAAGGTGCGGCAAAGGCGACTCTTGCCTGGCCCTTGCCAGCATTGCTGAAGTGGGTCATGAACAGCGACTCGCCGGTGAGCATGCGCTTGCCGGCGCTCCACAGTTTGCCCAACAGCCCACTGGACGAGCCGTCGCCCATGCGCGTCTCGAAGCGTACGCCGTCGGTCATGTAGTTCATCGCCCCGGCTTCGGCGATCACCGTCTCGCCGGGGTCGAGGATGATTTCCACCGATTGCGCCGATGCACCGAGGATTTCGTATTCGAGTTGATGGCTTGCCACGTTCTGCTCTCCGCAATTCCCGGATTTCATCCGGGCTACACCTTGCCGCCTGCTGCCGCTAGAGAATATTGGCGTAGTCCGCTTCGATGCGATCCAGGCTCAGATGATTGAGGAAGTTGGAGAAGCACATCCAGGCCGACAGTGCGTTCATGTCCTGAAACTGCGGAGGCAGGTACTTGGGCGGCAGTACCAGGCCTTCGTCCACCAGCTTGCGCAGGGTGCGCATGTCTTCCAGGGTGGTCTTGCCGCAGAACAGCAGCGGAATCTGCTCCAGCTTGCCCTTGCGCACCGCCAGCTGGATGTAGTTGTAAATCAGGATGAAGCCCTTCAGGTACGACAGATCCTTGGTGAACGGCAGGCCGATCGGCAGCGAGCCACGGAACACCCGGCTGGCGTTGCTGTAGCTACCCTCCATGCCGTACCCCTGATCGCGGAAGAACTCGAACACCTGAAGAAAATCTGCCCCCTCTTCGGCCATGTGGATGGCACGGGTGCGGTTGGTCAGCTTACGCAGGCGCGTCGGATAGGAGGCGAAGGCGATCACCTCCATGAGGATGGCCAGGCCTTCCTGGGTCACCGTCGACGAGGGCGGCCCCTTGGCCAGGAAGGTGCAGATCGGCTGGTTCAGGCCATTGAGCGTGGTGCCTACGTGCACCAGCCCTTCATGCACTTCCAGCGCCTTGACGTCGCGTTCGTTGAAACGCGCATCGCTGCGGATCTTGATGTAGTCGGCGCCAGCCGCAGCGTCAGCGAGGATGCCGTCGGACTCGAACACGCGGATGGTATCGTCGCCGAACACCCCGGCCAGACGCTGCTGCAGAATGTTGACGGCATCACTGGCGTCAAGGTTCTTGGCCTCATCCTCCAGATCACCGCGTGCGGCGATGTTGTTGAGGTAGTCCGAAAGCATCAGGCCAAGATCGGCCAGGGTCGGGTCACCGGCGTGGAAGGCATCGGAAGCCGCGCCGTAGAGCTCCTGGCTGATCAGGCCGAAGTCCTCGGTGCCGCGCGCTTCGAGCATGCGGATGACCATGCGGTATTCCTTGCACATGCGCCGCATGATCTGCCCGACCGGGTTGAACTGACCGAGCTGACGGGTAATGTCGCGCTCGATGTTCTGGAATTCCAGCTTCTTCGCCGCGGCATCGAAGGCCAGCGGTCGGCCCAGGTAGTAGTCGCGGTCCACCGCCGGCGGCTGCTTGCCCTTGGCCTTGAGAAAGCCATCGCGGATGCCGTCGTCCCACTTCACCGCATCGAGCACGCGGATGGGGGTCTGCGCCTCGACGATACGGTCGCTTAGCGCGCGAATGCAGAGTTGATAGTCGTCCAGTTTTTGCTGGCTGTTCATTGCAATTCCTATTCGGCCACTCGCTGGTAACGCGCGACTTCGACGAACAGATCGGCGTTGGCCGGGTCGTCGAGGTAGGCGAACACCTTGTCCAGCGGGCTGGTGATCAGTGCACCATCAGCTTCGGGCATGGCCACGGTCTGCCCCTCCAGCAGGCCCTTGTTCATGTCCTGCAGGATGCGCTCGGTATCCAGGTTATACAGCACCAGCTCGTTGCCACGGGTCAGCTCGAAGCCGGCAATGGCGAAGTTGCCCCCCAGGCTTTTCGGCAAACCCGCCGAGAGGTACCAGCGCCGGCCATGGTGGGCGACGGTAAAGCCGAAGGTCTCGACACTGCCTTCGTTGTCGAGACTGCCCTCATAGATACGCGCCTGATAAAGGTTGGAGCCGGCACGGGTGATCTCCAGATAGAGCTGATCACCCCATTCATCCTGGCGGGTCCACTCACCCAGCAGTGGCATGGGCGCGGCCTCGTTGGCCGGGATCGGGTCCTTGAAGGTAACCAGACAGCCACTCAACAGCAGGAAGGACAGGGCGACCAATACGCGCCAGGCTTTCATTACGCTCTCCTTGTGCAGGCCGTTCGATCCGATGATCGACGCTTACAGCCCCAGAACCAGATTCATGTAACGTTTAAGAATGGCCAGCATTGCCTGACTGTCCAGATTTTCGACACCGTCCAGCAGCACCTGATACTCCATCTGCATGATGGTGGCCGTCAACAGCACGGCATCCTGCTCGGGTTGACGCGAGCCCAACACCTCGAAGAAGTGCGTCACGCCCTGCTGCAGAATCTGCCGGTGGGCCCGCACCAGTTCGCGCAGACGCGGATTGAGCAACGCCTCCTGCTGGAACGCCTGCTCAGCGATCAGGTGATCGCAGCGCTCACGCAGTTGGCGCTGCACGTACTGCACCGCCAGTTCGGCAATCTCCTCGGCCAACTGCCGGCGCGCCTGCTCGCTGCCATCCAGGCGACCGACCATCTCCTCCAGCGCCCCCTGGGTGCTGGCCCAGAACGCCGCCATCTGCGCGGCGCTACGCTCGACGAACTGGGCGAAGGTATCGGTGATCAGGTCATCGATATCCTTGAAGTAGTAGGTCGTGGCCGACAGCGGCACCTGCGCCTCGGCGGCTACCGCACGATGGCGCACGGCGCGCACGCCCTCACGCACGACGATGCGCATGGCGGCATCGAGAATCGCCTGACGGCGCTGCTCGCTGCCCTGACGACTGGCCTTGCGGCCCTGGTACTGAACGCTTTCGGCAACGGTATTGGCGGCATGGGAGGCTTTCGGGGACGCAGGTACGGAGCTCACGGTGGATCGTTCCTCTACGCTCTGGTTGTGGCAAGGAGAGTAATGGGTTGGACAGGCAACCAAAAGGCTCCGTTTCGCTCGCCAGCCCGCCACCCGCAGAAATCACCCCGAATGCGGGAGTCACAGACAGCAAAAAGCCGCCCGAGGGCCAATGCCGATCAGATAAGCTTGCCAAAGCGGTCTTTCGTAGGAGCCCCGCCCCGGGGCGAAGCTTTTCAATCGCGTATCGCCCTGGTTCGCGGCGGGGCGCCGCTCCTACCCATTGGCAGCTTCGACGCTTAACTGACAGACATTAGCCCGAGGGCGGCTTTCCGTATTGCCGTCAGGCCTGCGGACGCATATGCGGGAACAGGATGACGTCGCGGATCGACGGCGAGTTGGTCAGCAGCATCACCAGGCGGTCGATGCCGATGCCTTCACCGGCGGTGGGCGGCATGCCGTACTCCAGTGCGCGGACGAAGTCGGCATCGTAGTGCATGGCCTCGTCGTCACCGGCGTCCTTCTCGGCCACCTGGGCGAGGAAGCGCTCGGCCTGGTCTTCGGCGTCATTGAGCTCGGAATAGGCGTTGGCGATCTCGCGGCCACCGATGAACAGCTCAAAGCGGTCGGTGACGTTGGGGTTCTGGTCGTTGCGACGGGCCAGCGGCGAGACCTCGAACGGATACTCGGTGATGAAGTGCGGCTGCTCCAGCTTGCTCTCCACCAGCTCCTCGAAAATCATCACCTGCAGCTTGCCCAGACCTTCGTGGCCGAGCACCTTGGCGCCGGCCTTCTTGGCGATGGCGCGGGCCTTGTCGACGTCGTTCAGGTCGGCTTCGCTGATATCCGGGTTGTACTTGAGGATCGAGTCGTACACCGACAGGCGCACGAACGGCTCGCCGAAGTGGAACACCTTGTCGCCGTAGGGCACGTCAGTGGTGCCCAGCACGGCCAGGGCTAGTTCACGGAACAGCTCCTCGGTCAGGTCCATGTTGTCGCGGTAGTCGGCATAGGCCTGGTAGAACTCGAGCATGGTGAACTCGGGGTTGTGCCGGGTCGAGACGCCTTCGTTACGGAAGTTGCGGTTGATCTCGAACACTTTTTCGAAGCCACCGACTACCAGACGCTTGAGGTACAACTCCGGGGCGATACGCAGGAACATGGCCATGTCCAGCGCATTGTGGTGCGTCTCGAACGGCTTGGCCGCGGCACCACCGGGGATGGTCTGCAGCATCGGGGTTTCCACTTCGAGGAAACCACGATCATTGAGGAAGCGGCGGATGTGCGCGATCACCTGCGAACGTACGCGGAAGGTGTGGCGGGTTTCCTCGTTGACAATCAGGTCGACGTAGCGCTGGCGGTAGCGCTGCTCGGTGTCGGTCAGGCCGTGGTGCTTGTCCGGCAGCGGGCGCAGCGACTTGGTCAGCAGGCGCACATTGGTCATGTGCACGTACAGGTCACCCTTGCCGGAACGTGCCAGGGTACCTTCGGCAGCGATGATGTCACCCAGGTCCCAGGTCTTGATCGCTTCAAGGGTCTCGGCAGGCAGGCCCTTGCGGTCGACGTAGACCTGCAGACGACCGGAGGTGTCCTGCAGCACCATGAAGGCACCACGGTTGAGCATGATGCGCCCGGCGATCTTCACCGGGATGGCAGCGGCCTCCAGCTCTTCCTTGCTCTTGCCCTCGTACTGTTTCTGCAGGTCGGCGCACAGGCTGTCGCGGCGGAAATCATTGGGGAAGGCAATGCCCTGCTCACGGACGGCAGCAAGCTTTTCCTTGCGCTGGGCAATCAGCTTGTTTTCTTCCTGTTGCAGTTCGTTGTGGTCGAGTTGTTGGTCGCTCATGGTCGCTTTATCTGCCTGGCGTATCGTACAAAATTTGAGCAGGCGCCGCATGAGCGGTGCCTGCGGATAAGTTACTGGGCTTACAGGCCCTGCTTGAGGCTGGCTTCGAGATAACCGTCGAGGTCACCGTCGAGTACCTTCTGGCAGTCACTGCGCTCGACGCCGGTGCGCAGGTCCTTGATGCGCGAGTCGTCGAGCACGTAGGAGCGAATCTGGTGCCCCCAGCCGATATCCGACTTGCTGTCTTCCAGCGCCTGCGAGGCGGCGTTGCGCTTCTGCATCTCCAGTTCGTACAACTTGGCCCGCAGCATTTTCATGGCGGTGTCCTTGTTAGCGTGCTGGGAACGTTCGTTCTGGCAGGCCACCACGGTGTTGGTCGGCACGTGGGTAATGCGTACCGCCGAGTCGGTGGTGTTGACGTGCTGACCACCGGCACCGCTGGAGCGGTAAGTGTCGATACGCAGATCGGACGGGTTGATCTCGATCTCCACCTTGTCGTCGATCTCGGGGGACACGAACACCGCCGAGAACGAGGTGTGACGACGCGCGCCGGAGTCGAACGGGCTCTTGCGCACCAGGCGGTGCACGCCGCTCTCGGTACGCAGCCAGCCGAAGGCGTATTCGCCCTTGATGTGCACGGTAGCGCCCTTGATCCCGGCGACCTCCCCCTCGGACAGCTCGACGATCTCGGCAGTGAAGCCGCGCTTGTCGGCCCAGCGCAGGTACATGCGCAGGAGGATGTTGGCCCAGTCCTGAGCCTCGGTGCCGCCGGAGCCGGCCTGGATGTCCAGGTAGCAGTTGTTGGCATCCATCTCGCCGCTGAACATGCGGCGGAATTCCAGTTTCTCGAGGATTTCGCGCAGGCGCTCGACTTCGGCGACGATATCGTTCACCGCACCTTCGTCGTTTTCTTCGGCGGCCATTTCCAGCAGATCCCTGGAATCGGCCAGACTACCGGTGAGGTCATCGATGGTTTCGACGATCTGCGCCAGCATGGCGCGCTCACGGCCCAGCGCTTGCGCGTACTCGGGTTTGTTCCAGACGCTGGCGTCCTCCAGCTCGCGGTTTACTTCGACCAGGCGATCATGCTTGTGATCGTAGTCAAAGATACCCCCGAATTGACTGGGTGCGTTCGGACAGGTCCTTGATGGCGTTGAGGATCGGATTGATTTCCATGGTAGTGGCGCTCGCGGCAAATCGGACGGAAAAGCCGGTGATTATACCCGAGCTGCTACAGCCTGGCAGCCCGTTCGGGCTGATCAATCAGCGATCTCTGGATCAACGGCACCGAGAGGTTCGCCAGCATGCGAGCTCAAACGGGTTCGAGTTCGCGCAGCGAGGCAGCCACCACCCGAGACTGCGCGTCCTCCTTGATCATCTGCGCGGCCTTCTCCGCGATCATCAACACCGGCGAGCAGGTATTGCCCGAGACGATGCTCGGCATGATCGAGGCATCGACCACGCGCAGCCCGGCGACGCCATGCACACGCAGACGGGCATCCACGACGGCATCACGGCCCTGGCCCATAGCACAGGTACCCACCGGATGGAAGATGGTGGTGCCAATCTCGCCCGCCGCGCGCTGCAGGTCTTCTTCACTGCGATAGTCCGGGCCAGGCTTGTATTCCTGCGGTTGGTAACGAGCCAGTGCCGGCGCGGCAACGATGCGCCGGGTCAGGCGAATCGCATCGGCCGCCACCTGTAGATCGCGTTCGTCACTGAGGTAGTTTGGCCGTATCAGCGGGGCTACGCTGGCATCGACGGAGGCAATCTGAACGCTGCCGCGGCTGGTCGGGCGCAGGTTGCATACCGATGCGGTAAAGGCCGGGAAGTCATGCAAGGGCTCACCAAAGCGCTCCAGTGACAGCGGCTGTACGTGGTATTGCAGGTTGGCGCGCGCCTGCTCAGGATCGGATTTGGCGAAAGCGCCTAACTGGCTTGGCGCCATCGACAGCGGCCCGCTGCGCTTGAGCAGGTATTCCAGGGCCATGCCCAGCTTGCCCCAGGACGTAGCGGCAATGCGGTTGAGCGTCTTCACACCACTGATGCGGTAGATCAGGCGCAGCTGCAGGTGATCCTGCAGATTCTCGCCAACACCGGACAGCTCGTGCCTGACACCGATCCCCAGTTTCTCCAGCAGCGGCCGCGGGCCGATGCCGGAGCGTTGCAGCAAGGCCGGCGAGCCGATGGCGCCGGCGCAAAGCAGAATCTCGCGGCGCGCCGCAATGCGCAGTGCCTGCCCTTGCCAACGCAGATGCAGTGCACGGACACGACCGTCAGCCAGCTCCAGCCGTTCGGCCTCGGCGCCGGTCAGCACCTGCAGATTGGGGCGCTGGCGGATATCACGCAGAAAGGCCTTGGAGGCATTCCAGCGCACACCGCGCTTCTGGTTGACCTGAAAGTAGCTGCAGCCTTCGTTGTCACCGCCATTGAAGTCATCGATGCTGGCGATACCGCTCTGCGCCGCCGCCTCACGGAAGGCTTCGAGAATCTCCCAGGACAAACGCTGGCGCTCGACCCGCCACTCGCCGTCGCCACCGTGCCATTGGCTCGCACCGGCAAAGTGATGCTCCGAGCGCTTGAACAGCGGCAGCACATCGCGCCAGGCCCAGCCGGCATTGCCCGCCGCTGCCCAGCTGTCGTAGTCGGCAGCCTGACCGCGCATGTAGATCATGCCGTTGATCGAGGAGCTGCCGCCGAGCACGCGGATACTTGAGGCTGCGCCCATGCAGGCCGGGGTCGGCCTCGGTGCTGTAGCACCAGTCGGTACGCGGGTTACCGATGCAGTACAGGTAGCCGACCGGAATGTGGATCCAGGGGTAGTTGTCGCGCCCGCCCGCCTCGACCAGCAACACGCTGACGCCCGGGTCGGCAGACAGCCGATTGGCCAACAGACAGCCGGCCGGACCGGCACCGACGATCAGGTAGTCATAGGCATCCAGGGGCGCTTGCGACATGGGCATCCTCGCGTGTCGTTATTGTCGTTGGTCTTCAGCCTAAAACAACCCGGGGGCCGGGATGAATGGTCTTTTGGTCTGATGCGCATGCTGAATGCGCCTTCATCGCCTGGCAGCTATGGTGAAGCACCTGCGCTCTGCGCTTTACTTGCACGTAATCCTGCCAGAGCCCACCCGCGATGCCACCAGCGCCAGCCAGCACGCCACACAAGCCCCTTCCCCGCTTATCGCGACAGCGCGGCTGGCTGCGCTGGCTTCCGGGGCTGCAAACGCTCAGGGACTATCGCCTGGCCTGGCTGCCGAAGGACATTGCCGCCGGCCTGGTGCTGACCACCATGCTGGTGCCGGTGGGCATTGCCTATGCCGAGGCGTCCGGCGTGCCGGGCATCTATGGTCTGTACGCGACCATCGTGCCGCTGCTGGCCTACGCGCTGTTCGGCCCCAGCCGGATTCTCGTGCTCGGCCCGGACTCGGCCCTGGCGGCACTGATTCTCGCCGTGGTGCTGCCGCTCTCCGGCGGCGATCCGATGCGTGCGGTGACGCTGGCCAGCATGATGGCCATAGTGGCCGGCCTCACCTGCCTGATTGCCGGATTGCTGCGCCTGGGCTTCATCACCGAACTGCTGTCCAAGCCCATCCGCTATGGCTACATGAACGGTATCGCGCTGAGCGTGCTGATTAGCCAGACGCCCAAGTTGTTCGGTTTCTCCATCGACAGCCAGGGTTCGCTCAGTGATATCCAGGCCATCGTCAGCGCGCTGAGCGAGGGCCAGGTTCATCTCTACAGCCTGCTCGTCGGCGTCGGCACCCTGACCTTGATCTTGCTGCTGAGCCGCTTCCGGCAATTGCCCGGCATCCTCATCGCCGTGACCCTGGCAACCCTGGCGGTCGCTCTGTTCGATCTCGATAGCCAGGGCGTGCAGGTGCTCGGCGAACTGCCCCAGGGGCTACCCAGCTTCACCCTGCCCTGTCTCAGCGGTGTCGATCTGGCCAGCGTAGTGCTGGGTGGTATCGCCGTTGCCCTGGTCGCGTTCGCCGACACCAGCGTGCTGTCGCGCACCTACGCAGCCCGTACCGGACGCCCGGTAGACCCCAATCAGGAGCTGGTCGCCCTGGGTGCGGCAAATCTGGCCGGCGGCTTGTTCCAGGGCTTTCCCATCAGCAGCAGCGCGTCACGCACACCGGTGGCCGAAGCAGCAGGTGCCAAGACCCAGATCGCCGGCGTGGTCGGCGCCCTGAGTGTCGCTCTACTGCTAGTACTGGCCCCAGATCTGATGCAATACCTGCCCACCAGTGCCTTGGCTGCGGTGGTGATTGCCGCCGTTATCGGCCTGTTCGTGGTCAGCGATCTGCTGCGCATCTTCCGCGTGCAGCAATGGGAGTTCTGGCTGTCGATGGCCTGCTTCGCCGGCGTGGTGACCTTCGGCGTGATCCCCGGCATCGGCATTGCCGTGGTGCTGGCGGTGATCGAATTTCTCTGGGACGGCTGGCGCCCGTACTACACCGTTCTCGGCCAGGTGGAGGGCATCCGTGGCTACCATGACATCAAGCGACACCCCGATGCCCGACAGATCCCCGGCCTGTTGCTGTTTCGCTGGGACGCACCGCTGTTCTTCGCCAATGCCGAGCTGTTTCAGCAATGCCTGCTGCAGGCGCTGGAAAGCGCTCCGGCACCGGTACGCCGCGTGGTGATCGCGGCCGAGCCGGTTACCAGCATCGACGTAACCTCTGCCGATATGCTCGGCGAGCTGGAGCGCATGCTCGCCGAGGCCGGCATCGAACTGCACTTCGCCGAGGTGAAGGGGCCGCTCAAGGACAAGCTACGGCGCTTCGGCCTACTGCACGACGGTCAGGCACGGCACCTGCAACCGACCGTTGGCGCAGCGGTCGATGCCTACCTGAACGATCATGGGGCTGAGGCGATGCCGGGTCATGCCCGGCATGCAGACTGAAACGAGAACACGGCTCAGACGCCAGCCGGGAGTGCGCGCACCTGAGCCTCCAGCTCGCTCTTCAGTGCCAGTGGCAGCTTCAGTTGACGCGCCAGCTCCTCGAGGTAGGCGCGCTCCATGAAGTGCTCCTCATCGACCATCAGCACGCTGGCCAGGTACATCTCTGCGGCCATTTCCGGCGTGCTGGCAGCACGCGCGACGTCGGCCGGATCCAGCGGCTTGTTCAGCTCGGTGTGCAGCCAGCTCTGCAACTCGGCGTCCTGCGCCAGCTTGCCCAGTTCTTCTTCGATCAGCTGCCGCTCACGTTCATCGACATGCCCATCGGCCTTGGCTGCCGCCACCAATGCCTTGAGAATGGCGCGGCTGTGCTGTTCGACTTGCGGCGCCGGCAAGCGATCCAGGGTTTGCGGCTCGACCGGCTGCGCGCCACCCTGCAGGGCTTGCTGCGCCTGCCAGTTGCCGTAGGCCTTGTAAGCCAGCACGCCCAGTGCAGCCAGACCGCCATACACCGCCACCTTGCCACCGACCTTGCGTACCCGCTTGTTGCCCAACAGCATGGCCAGCGCTGCACCGCCACCGGCGCCCTTGAGCATCGAGCCGAGATCGCTGCCGCCCCCCTTGCCCTTGCTGGCAGCGCCGCCAAGCAGGCCACCCAGCGCACCACCCAGCCCGGATGAGGCACCACCAGCACCTTTCTGTTGCAGCATCTGCTGACCGGATTTGAGCAGTTGATCGAGCAAGCCACGGGTATTCATCGCGCATCCTCCTGAGGAAATCTCGCCGAGTGTAGGCCTCGGACGTTTGCCCGGCAGCCGACTGAATGCTTCCAGATATTACCGCCGGGGCGCTTGACAGCCCGCACCATCACCTACGCCCAGCGTCGAACGATTTCGGCAGTTGCACTATCGCCTATTGCCCTGGATGCAGGCGGCTTTCAGCGAGGCCAAGCCGTCGGTGATCAAGGCGGCGCTGGCTCGCCTTGCGCCTTAGCGCGGGGCGATATGCGCCACCATCAGCTGCACCGTCTCATTACCGCGAAACTCGTTGAGGTCGAGTTTGTAGGCCACTTCAGCCCAGCGCAGCGTCGGGTTGGGCCAGACCTCACGGTCGATGTTGAAGGCGATGCCGTCGAGTTGCACGCTGCCGCACTCGGTCTTGAGCACCAGCTTCAGATGGCGCTCGCCGACGATGCGCTGAGCCACGATCTGGAACACGCCATGGAATAGCGGTTCGGGAAAATGCTGGCCCCAGGGGCCGGCATTGCGCAGGGCACGGGCCAGTTCCAGGTGGAACTCGGTGGCATCGAGCTGACCATCGGACAGCAACCGCCCAGTCAGATCGTCTTCACTAAGCTGACGCCGCACCTCGGCGTCGAAGGCCGCAGCGAAGGCACCGAAGTTGGCTTGCGGCAGCGACAGCCCGGCAGCCATGGCATGCCCGCCGAACTTGCTGATCAGCCCCGGATGCTTGGCCGCCACGGCATCCAGCGCATCACGAATATGCAGCCCCGGCACCGAACGCGCCGAGCCCTTGAGCAGGCCGTCACCGGCATCGGCAAAGGCGATAGCCGGGCGGTGATAGCGCTCCTTCAGGCGCGAAGCGAGAATGCCGATCACGCCCTGGTGCCAGTCCGGCTCGAACAGGCACAGACCGAATGGCATGTCCGCCACAGGCAGATCCTTGAGCTGGGCCAGCGCCTCGCGCTGCATGCCCTGCTCGATGGCCTTGCGGTCCTGATTGAGCTGGTCGAGCTGTACCGCCATGTCGCGGGCCAGCGCCTCGTCGTCGCAGAGCAGGCATTCGATGCCCAGGCTCATATCGTCCAGGCGCCCTGCTGCGTTCAGGCGTGGGCCGAGGATGAAACCGAGATCGGTGGAGGTGATACGCCGATGATCGCGCCCGGCCACTTCGAGAATCGCCCGCAGGCCAGGCCGCGCCCGCCCGGCACGAATGCGCGCCAACCCCTGATGCACCAGGATGCGGTTGTTGGCATCGAGCGGTACCACGTCGGCGACGCTGCCCAGTGCTACCAGGTCGAGCAACTCGCCCAGGTTCGGCTCGGCACGGCTGGCGAACCAACCGCTTTCACGTAGTCGCGCACGCAGCGCCAGCAGCACGTAGAACATCACCCCGACACCGGCCATGGCCTTGCTGGGGAAGTCGCAGCCCGGCTGGTTGGGGTTGACGATGGCATCGGCCGCCGGCAATTCCGGCCCTGGCAGGTGGTGGTCGGTAACCAGCACCTTGAGCCCCGCCGCCTTGGCCGCCGTCACGCCGTCGACGCTGGAGATGCCGTTGTCCACGGTCAGCAGCAGGTCGGGCTGGCGCTGCAGCGCCACGGCGACGATTTCCGGGGTCAGGCCGTAACCGTACTCGAAACGGTTGGGTACCAGGTAATCGACATGCGCGGCGCCGAGCAGGCGCAGGCCCAGCACGCCAACCGTACTGGCGGTGGCGCCGTCGGCATCGAAGTCGCCGACGATCAGGATGCGCTGGCGCTGCGCCAGCGCCTCGACCAGCAACTCGACAGCCGCATCGATGCCCTTGAGCTGCTGATATGGGATCAGCCGCGCCAACCCCTTGTCCAGCTCCTCGGCGGACTGCACGCCACGGGCGGCGTAGAGACGGGTCAGCAGCGGCGGCAAGTTGCCCAGGTCGGGCAGTTGTGCAGGTAGGGGACGGGCTTCGATACGCATGGGCGAGGTGTCGCTTTTTCAAGATGGGACGGTTTCTCCCCTCTCGCGGGAGGGGGGTCGGGTGAGAGGGGCCATCCAGCAGCATCGAGCCACCGAAATCCCCCTCTCCCTAGCCCTCTCCCCGAGGGGAGAGGGAACGGCAGTTTCGTAGGGTGGACGACGCCACGCATCAGGCTCAACGCTGGCCAGCGAGCCACTCGATGGGGATCTCATGCTGACCGCGCTCGTCGGTGACGAACAGCTCGCCATCGCTGATCATCACGCTCCAGTTCAGCGAGCGCGGCATGTCCAGCGCCAGGTCGGCCAATGCTTCCTGGCCCAGGGCGACCACGTTGATATTCTTCAGGCTGCGTACGGGATCGAGGCACTTGGTTTGCCACACGCGCAGGTTACCGTAGGCCACCAGGCTGAATTTTTCGGTACGCCGCGAGCACCAGGTAATGCGCTCGCTATCCGGCTGCCCCACTTCGATCCAGTGCAGCACGCGATCATCCAGGCTCTTTTCCCACAGCGCCGGCTCGTCGACATCCGACAGACCGCGGCCGAACGCCAGTTGCTCGTGATAGAACAGCGCATAGGCGATCAACCGCGCGGCCAGGCGCTCTTCGGTTTCGGACGGGTGACGCGCGACGGTGAAACGCAGGTTTTCATAGACGCTGCGGTCCATGTCGGTGAGGTTCAGTTCGATCTTGTACGTGGTCGATGGCAGGGCCATGGCGGGCTTCTTGGCTGGTCGGGAAAGTCGCCAAGTCTACCGCGAAACCTCTTCCGCCGCCCGACCGGACACAAGCGCATCGTCAGCCACTTGAGCCGCCCTGATGCCCGGCACGACAGGATGCTCTATCTGCAAGAGCTCAGGCCATAACCCGCCCCACCCTCACACCACCTGCCCCGTCGCGCGCATCGCTACTTCGGCACAGGCCAACCAGGCAATCACACCAGTTACTCACCGAGCCGGCTGCAGTCCATTCAACGATATTGTCGGCGACTCAGCGCGGCATATAACACGCCACAAAACGCACCCGCCAGGTGGTACTCAAAGGAGACATCGGCACGCGGCAACAGACCGAAAAACCAGCCGCCATAAAGGCAAAAAACCAGCACAGCCAGCAACAGGTCGAGCAGGCTGCGTTCGAACCAGGCTCGCGCCAACAGCAATCCCCAGAAGCCAAAAAGCCAGCCACTGGCTCCAACGTGCAGACCAGTGCGTCCGAACAACCAGACCAACACACCGCTACCGACAATGATGAAGGCGCTGGACAAATAGAAGTCTCTACGCGAACGCAACAACACCAGGCTACCGAGCACCAGTAGTCCACTGAGGTTACTCAGCAAATGCGCCCAACTGCCGTGCAGCCAGGGCGCGAGGAGAATGCCAGGCAGCGCCTCGATATGCCGGGGCACCAGCCCCCAGACGTTCAAGGCGCCACCGAGCGAAGCATTGACCAGTTGCACCAGCAGCAGCGCGCCACTGATCAACAGCAGCGGACGCAACTCGACCAGCCAGCCTCGCCTCACGATGCTACGCCGCCTGCCGTCATGCAAAGGATCGAGATGGATACCTCCCATGTAACGCCACAACTACGCCAGCCAATATCGGTATTCGTTTGCATAACCCTTATTCGCGACAGGAGGCTATTGCCCTCTCCGGCAATTCTTGCGTGCCCTGCGCAAGCGCTGCAAGCACCGTTCGATACCGGCAGCGCAGACATGCAGTGGCGATGGTCAACTGGCGCCTTGCCAATATCTCGACTACGAGGGCTTATTAAAGGTAACTGCAGCATCTCCATGACTGCCAGCTTGCCACTGTGTATGCGCTCCATAGACCCCATCTTCAACTGACCTCTCCGTATCCCGGATGCTGGGCTCCCTATTTTCCCGTGGAGTTCCGTCATGATGCGTCCCGACGCCCAAGTGCAGAAGGTCTATCTCTACCCAAAGCCCGTCGACTTCCGCAAATCCATCAACGGACTGGCCGCGCTGGTCGAGCTGGACATCAAGGTGGAGGTGTTCAACCCGGTGCTGTTCGCGTTCCTCAATCGCACCCGCAGTCAGGTCAAGATTCTCTACTGGGAGCGCAATGGCTTCTGCCTGTGGCTCAAGCGACTGGAAGCTGAGCGTTTCAAGACCAAACCCGATGCGGGTGACGAAGCCATCGAACTGACGGTCGACGAGCTGAACTGGCTGCTCGACGGTATCGACCTGTGGCGTAACCGTCCGCATCAGGTTCTGACGCCGCGTTACGTGGCCTGAGCCGGTATAATCCGGCGCCATGAAATTTGGCGCCGACAACCTTCCCGACGATCCCGTCCTGCTCAAGCAGATGCTGCTGTTGGCTCAGGGAAAGGTGGCGCAACTCCAGGAACAAGTCGCCTTGCTGCGCCACAAGCTGTTCTCGCCCAAGTCCGAGCGCAGCCCTGAAGATGCCGACTCGCCGCAGTTGGCCATGTTCAACGAGGCCGAAGAGCTGATCGAAGCGGCCGCTGCGCCAAGCGAAGCCGAAGCCGAAGCCGAAGCCGAAGAAGTCGTTGTCCCGGTCAAGCGTCGTGGCAAGCGCAAACCGCTGCCGGCCAACCTGCCGCGTATGGAGGTCATCCATGAGCTGCCCGAGCATGAGCGCACCTGCGCCTGCGGTGCCTGCAAGCAGGTGATCGGCGAGGAGACCAGCGAGCAGCTGGAGATCATCCCGATGCAGGTGCGGGTCATCCGCCACATCCGCAAGACCTATGCCTGCAAGGCCTGTGAAACCGCGCCGGTCACCGCCGACAAGCCGGCCCAACTGATCGAGAAGAGCCTGGCCAGCCCCAGCGTGCTGGCGATGCTGCTGACCACCAAGTACGCCGACGGCATCCCGCTGTACCGCTTCGAAAAGATGCTCAGCCGCCACGGCGTCGACATCCCACGCCAGACCCTGGCGCGTTGGGTGATCCAAAGTGGCGAGCAACTGCAACCGCTGCTCAACCTGATGCGCGACAAACTGTTCGAATACCCCGTGCTGCACTGCGACGAAACGCGCTTACAGGTGCTGCATGAACCGGGGCGCGACCCCTCGGCACAATCCTGGATGTGGGTGCAAAGCGGTGGGCCGCCGGACAAGCCGGTGATCCTTTTCGACTACACAGCCAGCCGCGCGCAGGAGGTGCCGCTACGCCTGCTCGATGGCTACCGCGGCTACCTGATGACCGACGACTACGCCGGCTACAACGCCGTGGCTGCACGCGACGGCATCGAACGGCTGGGCTGCTGGGCGCATGCGCGACGCAAGTTCGTCGAAGCCCAAAAGGTGCAGCCCAAGGGCAAGACTGGGCGTGCCGACGTGGCGCTGAGCCTGATCAACAAGCTCTACGGCATCGAGCGTGACCTGAAGGACGCTGACCATAGCGAACGCCTCGACGTCCGCCAGCAACGCAGCCAGCCCCTGATCGACCAACTCAAGGCCTGGCTGGACAAAACCCAGCCGCAGGTCGCTGGGCAGACGGCCCTGGGCAAGGCGGTAAACTACTTGGCCAGCAACTGGAGCAGGCTGGTGCGCTACATCGAAGGCGGGCATCTACCGATCGACAACAACCGCGCCGAGAACGCCATCCGTCCCTTCGTCATCGGCCGCAAGAACTGGCTGTTCAGCGACACGCCCAAGGGTGCCACGGCCAGCGCGCAGATCTACAGCCTGATCGAAACTGCCAAAGCCAACGGGCAAGAGCCTTACGCCTGGTTGCGCCACATCCTTGAACGCCTGCCGACCGCCAGTAGTGTCGAGGATTACGAAGCGCTGCTGCCGTGGAACTGCTCGCCAGCTTCTGCCTCTGCTTCCTGAAAAAACCCGTCCGCCAGGACGGGGTTTATGGAGCGGTTACGCCACTGTGACGACATCAGGTGCCGACCAACAGTCGCCACCAGCACGGACTGACTGACGCTCACCTGATCAAGAGGATCGGCCGCATGCTTGACGAACTCCCCCCGGCCGTACGCCAACTGCTGCATGCCAAGCAGCGCCAGGCAGCCATCGATCTGCTGAGCGAATACCTGGCAAACGACCAGAAGGAAGCCGAACGCCGCATCGATCAGTACCTGGAGGACGATCCACCCGTACACATGCGCGGCCCAGCCGTTGTGCGCGCCAGTCGCCTCAACGCCCTGGCCTGGCTGATACTGATCGTCCTGATGGCGCTCCTGGCGCTGATCTTCGCGCTCTGAGCCAGCCACAAACGAAACCCGAGCCACTTGCAGACCGCGTGAAAACGTAGCGAGCGCAGGTCAGGCAAGGCAAAAAACGGCGAAAAAGCGCGGTTTACGAGTTGTAAATGAGCACTTTGAGCCGTTTTTTAACGCAGCATGGCCGAGCGCAGTAGTTTTCACACAGTTTGATCTGGGCGTCGGCTTCACCAACGCAGCGAACTTCCCTGAGTGTAACGTCGCATGCTGCAAAATCGCTCACCGACTCCAGCCAGCCTGAACGAACTCATACCGGAGTGCTGAGCGACCGTCGGAGCTATGGCAGAGCAAGCCTTTTTTGCAAACCCTGGCCCGTTTCATGCTTTAAGAATACCGTCCTGTTGACCGCAGAAAGTGGTAACACCCTGCCCTGCACTTTATTATTGCCGACAAGGAAGTACCGATGCGCAATGTCTGGTTCCTGCTACTGCCCCACACTCATCTGCTCGATCTTGCAGGCCCGCTGCAAACCATATCAACCTGTTTTGAACTGGACATGGCGCCGTTATGCGTCCGCTGCATCGGGCCGATAACGCAGATCGAGTGCTTCCAGAACATCAGTGTGACCGGGCTGGAGCCACTGCCAGAAAGCCTCGAAGCTGGCGACCTGTTGTTCGTCATTGGCCACAAATTACCCCAAATCCCTGCCGAGCAAAGCATCCTGCAGCAAGTCGCGCACTGGCTGCAACGAATCGCCAGCCACACGCCTGACCTGGCGATCTGTTCAATCTGCACAGGCGCCTTTCTGCTCGGCCAAGCCGGCCTGCTCGACGGTCGCCGCTGCACGACCCACCACCGTTACGCGGAACAGCTACAGCAGCACTTTCCCCTCGCGGAGGTGCTGAGCAACCATCTGTTCGTGCAAGACGGCAACCTCTACACCTCCGCCGGGGTTTCCACCGGTATCGATCTGGCACTGCACGTGATCAGCCAACGGCTCGGCCGCAGCGAGGCCGGGCGCGTGGCCCAGGAACTGGTGATCTACCGCCGCCGCGCCGGCAATGATCCACAGTTGAGCATGCGCGACCTGACCCGCAACCACATCCACCCACTGATTCATGAGGTACAGAGCTATCTTGAGCAACAGTTTGCCAGCTCGCTTGCCATGGAGGACGTCGCCCGCCGCTTCAACCTGAGCTACCGCCACCTGGCACGGCTGTTTCGCCAGAACACCGGCATAACCCTTCAGGCATACCTGCGCAAATTACGAGTGGAACATGCCAAGCAGTTGCTGGAGCAACAGCGCATCCCTATCGAGTCCCTCGCCGAACGTTGCGGTTTCAGCAGCAGCCAAGCCTTTCGCCTGGCCTGGAGCAAGGAAATGCCTCTGCCTCCCCTGCAGTATCGAAAATCAGCCGCAACCCTCTGAAACACAATCGGGGGGCTACCGCCCCACGCTGCTGGCGTACCGGTGCGCTCGCTGCGCGATGCAGCAGAAAGCCTAGATCGAGGCAGTTTTTTGAACCCCTCGTGAACGGATCATCATGCCTCTAAAAACAGGAGAACATCGGCAGATCACTTTGCAGATGTAGCAGCACCTGGGACAACGGGGCCAGATCGACCAGATAGAGCAACACGACGGTCAGCGGTAGCAGCCAGCACCACAGCCCCCGTGGCAGCCGCCAGCCTTCACCCGCAAGAACCAGCAATGCCAGCCCCTGCAAGAGCAAGATCACCCCGCCGATGCTCAGCGACACCAACGCCCCCTGGCTCAAGAGGCCAGCCCCCGGTACAGCGCACTCAACGAAGAGTGGCGCCGACCATGCTCGACTTCGGCGAAGGCCCGAGCCAGATCGCAACGCAGGTCATCAAGACGTTCAAGCCCTACGGACAGTCTCACCAGGCCATCGGGAATTCCAGCGCTTTGACGCTCCTCCCAGGTCAAGCGGCAATGCGTGGTGGTAGCCGGATGAGTGACCATGCTCCGTGTATCGCCGATATTGGTACAACGCGCTACCAGTTGCAGCGCATCGATCCACTGCCAGGCAGCCGCTTGCCCTCCACTCATGCGAAAGCTGAGCAGGCCGCCATGGCCGCGCTGTTGACGACAGGCCAACGCATGTTGCGGATGCTCGGTCAGGCCGCTGTAGTAAACCGCCTCCACCAGAGCTTGCTCACGCAGCCACTGCGCCAACTCCAAGGCGCTGCTGGCCACACGCTGCATGCGTACCTCGAGGGTTTCCAGGCTCTTGAGCAGCAGCCAGGCATTGAAAGGACTACACGAGATGCCCAGGGTACGCAGTACTCCACGCAACTCACTGATCAGGGCGGCGCTGCCGGTAACCACCCCTGCCAGCGCCCGCCCCTGACCGTCGATGTATTTGCCGGCAGAATGCACCACCATATCCGCCCCCAGGCAGTGCGGGCTCTGAAAAACCGGGGTGAGCATCGTGTTGTCCACCGCCAGCAAGGCCCCCTTGGCATGGGCGATGCGGCTGATTTCGCCGATGTCAGCGATCTTCAGCACCGGATTGGACGGCGACTCCAGCAGCACCAGACGCGTCCTGCTATCGATATTGCGCTGCCAGGCATCCAGATCGGTCAGCTCAACCAGGCGCACCTCGACACCAAACCGGCCCATGTAGTTGCGCAAAGCACTCAAGGTTGTACCGAACACATCACGGCTGCAGACAATGTTCTCGCCCTGGCTCAACAGCGCCTGGCAAAGACCGGCTATCGCCCCCATACCGGAGGCGAAGGCTGCCGCATCTTCGGCCCCTTCGAGCGATGCGATACGCCGCTCGAAGGCACGCACAGTGGGATTGGTAAAACGGCTGTAGACATTGCCTGGCTGCTGGCCAGTGAACTTTTCCCAAGCATCACGAGCCGAAGCGAAGGTATAAGCGGACGTCATCGCCAAAGGCTCACAGAAGGTATCGGAAAAGTCCTCTCCCCGGCCGACATGCAGAGCCGCACTGGCATCGAAATCGCGAGAGTGTGGCGTATCGTGATCCATGAATTCCTCATCCTCTGCTGATGATGTGAAGTGATCAAACGCTTCAACTCCTGACCAGCTCTCGAGCAGCCGCACTCCGCCCCCAGGGCAGCAAAGTCAGCGACAGCCCAGCGGCCAGCAGGGTCACCAGAGTGAGCACCAGTGCCGTCATCTGATAGCTCTGGTGGCGGTCGTAGTCCATGGCACCGAGCTGGGTCACGGCCATGGCGCCCAATTGATGCACCAGGAAAAGCGCACCGAATACCTTGCCCTTGATCGCACTCCCATAGAGGTCGAAGCAAAAGGCCGAGGTCAGTACCACGGTACCCAGATAACTGGCGCCGAAGATGATCGCGAACAGGTACACCGAAAGCGTGCTCGGCTGCACCAGCAACAGCGCCACAGCAGCACAACGCAGTAGATAGAACGCCGCCAGCAAGGCTCCCTTGTTGAAACGTGTCGCCAACCAACCGGCCAACAGACCACTGATCAGCTCCAATACACCGAGCAGGCTCAAGCTGCTGGCCTGTATCGATGGCACCACTTCCTGCCCCTGCCAGTAAGGCACCAAATGCACGTCGATGAACGCCATGGTCGCACCGCAACTGGCAAAGCTCAGCGCCAACACGAAGAACCGCGGGTCACCCAGGAGAAATCTCAGCGAGACCTTGCCCTCCACACCGGATGCTGGCGCAGCCAATGGTACGCGGCGGGCCACCCAGAACAGCGCTGCACTCAGCGGCAGCAGGAAGATCAGGCCGATCACACTGAACAGGCTCTGCCAGGACACCCATTGCTCCAACCAGATCCATAGTGGCGACAGCACGATGAAACCGATGGCGGTACCGTTGGTAACCACGGCAAAAGCAAAGGCCTTGGACTTCTCACCGACCATGCGATCCACCAGGATACCCATAGGCACGTAGGTCATCGCCGCCAAGGCAAAGGCTCCAAGCAAACCGTAGAGCAGGATGAACAGGGTAAGACTGTGATCGAACAGACTGACTCCCAGTAATGCCAGGCCACCACAGAAACTGCCGGCAACCACCGTCCACAACGGCCCGACCCTATCGCTCAACCCTCCCACCAGAGGCGAAGCGAGGCCAATGGTCAGGACAAACAATGTCCCCCCCAGAGCCAAACCGGAACGGCCACCCCCGAAATGCGCCGCCAGATCGACAAAGTACACCTGGTAAAGGCCCTTGATGGCACTGGACAGAAACATCACCAGAAAACCAACGGCGAGCACACCCGCCACCAAGGCAGAGCTATGTTGTCTGGACATGGTTTTTCCTCGCAATGAGATATGCCAGCGAGCTGGCATCAGGCGGGTACGACGACACGAGCCTTGCAGTAATGGCGGTACATGTCTTCGTACATGCCGTAGAACATCCGGCAGGTGAGATCCACGGCCTGCAGTGCTTCATGCTGCATCTGCTCGGAAGTACAGATTTCGCTGACCAGCCCCAAGCCCTGATTGACGTGACCAACGTCCTCTTTCTGGTGGACCGAGAAAAACAGCAAGTCCTCCTCGGTCAGCCCATAGGCCCTGCCCAGCAGCTCATGGCGGGCATCGCCGGCAACGGTTTCCAGATTCTGTCCCTCGCTGGCGATCATCACCGCTGCCGCTCCGATGTGATAACGCGCCGGATCGCGCACGGCCTCGAGACGATAATCGATCAGCCGCTGGGTGGCCGGGAGCGGAGTTTCCGCATCGCGCTGCGCATCACTGACGCCGAGGGCGCGAATGAAGTTCTGCATCAGAGTGACGTGGTTGTCGGTACGAGACAGGCGACCGGTTTCCTCTTCATAGCAGTTGATCAGCAGCGCACGCTTGTAGGTGGGCGACGGACAGTAGAAAAACAAGTGTTCGACATAGGTCAGGAAATACTTGGTCAGTTGATAACCCTGCGTGGCGACCTTGCGCAACAGGTCAAGATTCTTCGTCTGAGGGTCGAGCAACTCGAGAAAGATTGGGTGAGAAATGGTCAAGTGCTGGTGCAAGGTGTCTTGCAGAGCGCGCTTGAACTGCTCCTGGGGCATGGTCATGGTTTATCTCCTTGTCAAATGACTACGGGGTCAGTCCAGAGCGAGGCGTGCGGCTAGGTCTGAGACCCGCTGAGTCATGTAGTGACCGCGGTGGCTGGTCTCGCCGACACGCGCGTAATCCTCCAGCACACCGAACGAAACGAAGCCCATACGGCCCCACAGCTTGTGTGCGCGAGTGTTTTCCCGGACGTCCAGGGTCAACCGTTCGATGCCTAGCTGCCGAGCACGCAGGACGATTTCGTGAAAGAGCTGCGGTATCAAGCCATGACCGCGCATGTGCGGATGCACCACACCCTTGGTTAACTCAGCGAGGTGCCGGCAGTTTGGCATGGCGCTACGCGTCATCATCACAAAGCACGCCGGGCCATCCACGCTCTCGCCCAGCAGCGCATGGCCGCAGCCTCGATCAATGGCTGCCTGCAAGCCAACACAGAATTCACGGGCCTGCCCGGCGCTCATCGCCTGCGTAAAACCCAGGACTCCATCGTCTTCGACGGTGCAGTCGATCAGACTGACAATGGCAGCAGCTGCCTGCGGATCGATGCGCTCGAGCCACCGCAGAGAGACATGCCGAACGTCATTCGTGACCTTGATGCTGCCTTCCCAGTGCCCCATCGCTGTCTCCATCAAAAGCGTCTACGGCGCTTATTAGAGGGCAGCCCTCCCATAGAAAACAGACAGATTTCGGACAGGAAACGTGGAAAAAATGACCTGAATGATTGTCGGGAAAGAATCACCAGGCCAACACATAGCGCTCACCTAACCCACAAATGCACACAAATCGGGATAGGGGGGAACCAATAAGTTCCGCCCCTCCCACACCACCCGGCATGCGGGTCCGCACCGGGCGGTTCGAGAAGTTGAGGTTTCACGAGAGTCTCGGCACTCCCAACCGATCGAAGTAGGCAATGGTCAGCACATTATGGATGGCAGATCGACTGTTATGCCACCAGCGACGGCTCAGCGCCGCCACGGATTCCGCAACCCAGGAACTCGCGCCTAAGCGGATCAGCTCCCGGTAGATCGTCTTGCCCCGTCGCCAGTGCCGGAGGTGGAGCATTCTCAGGCGGCGACGTATCCACTCATCCAGTGATCGCCAGATGCGTGGCGTTTGTGCCAGCCTGAAGTACCCTTTCCAGCCGAGCAGGTAACTGCGGAGCTTCTCCACCACCTGTGCCATGCTGCGACCACCTGACCCCCGGGTCAGTTGCCTGATCCGGAGCTTGAACGCCTGTAACGCCTTCGTTGATACCGCGCGTCGGACCTCTCCCTCCCTCGTCTGCCACAGGGCATAACCGAGGAACTGGCGACCGAACACGCTGGCGACTGCACTTTTGGATTCGTTGATCACCAAGCGCAGTTTGTTGTAACACCGGCGTAGCAGGCGCATCACCCGTTCTCCCGCCTTCTCACTGCGAACGTAAACGTTGCAGTCATCAGCGTAACGGGCGAAGCAGTGCCCCCGACGTTCCAGCTCTTTATCCACCTCGTCCAGCAGAACGTTGGCCAGCAACGGCGAGAGCGGCCCGCCTTGCGGCGTGCCCTCATGCCGATCCATGACCACACCGCCGTCCATGATGCCCGCGTTCAGGTACGCACGAACCAGCCGGATGACTCCAGGATCGTTTATGCGCCTCTTCAGGCGGTCGATCAGGATGTCGTGGTTAACCCGGTCGAAGAACTTCGATAGGTCGACATCCACCACGATGTGGCGGCCCTGTTGGGCATAGCGTTGCGCAGCCAACACCGCATCGTGGGCCCGGCGGCCCGGGCGGAAGCCGTGGCTGTGCTCGCTGAAGGTGGGATCAATCAGAGGTTGCAGCACTTGCAGCAGTGCCTGTTGAATCAGACGGTCGGTGACGGTGGGGATACCCAGTTCCCGCTCACTGCCGTCCGGTTTCGGGATGCCTACCCGACGAACGGGTTGTGGTTGGTAGGAGCCGCTCAGCAGTTGCTGGCGAAGCTCCGGCCACACCCATCGCAGGTGTTCGGCAGTCTGGGCAATATCCAGCCCGTCCACACCTGCCGATCCCTTGTTGGACTTCACGCGCTTCCATGCCCGCTGCATATTCTCTCGTGCGAACGCCTGCTCAAGCAGGCTTCGCCCTGCGCCCTCCGGTTCTCGCCGCGGGAGCCCTGTTTCATCGCTGATCGCATTCGGTAAGGCTTCACCTTCCCGTTCCGCGACCCGCCCCGCTGGCGCGGGCATCTGATGCGTTACAGCGCTCATCGACAAGGCGTTTGACGCTCCTTCTCGTTCAGCCCTTCGCCCTGACCAAGCAGCTACTATGGCTTCTGCTGACTTCTCGCTCCGTGCTTCCACGTCGCCCTTTCAGGCATGAGGCGAGATCTCCCCGGGTAAGAACACACTCCTTCACCGCACAACCGCCGGATTTACACCACCTCGCCTTGGCCACAAGAGCTTCGCGGCTTCTAGCCCGCTCGCCCTGCTTGGCAGTGCCTCGTATCCGATTCTTGTTCATCGGCTCACGGTTTACGCTCCACGCTTCCTCCCCACGGTCGGTCGCCCTTCCGCAGTTGCGCTTCGCTCCGTTCGCTGTGGCCAGCTCACGGGAGGACTTGCACCTCCAGGAGTGCGCCCGTGCCGGGCGCACTAAAAAACCCGCCGTATCAGGGCGGGTTCATGCGTGCAACACCAATCGCCATCAGAGCGGCTTGCCGCGATTGCCGTGAGCCGCGACGAACTGCTGCACGGTCTTCAGGTCATTGGCCAGTACGGTGCAGCGCTCCTCGCGCTGGAACAGATCGGCCAGGTGCGCCGGCAGCGCCGGCACGGCGTCGATACCGGCCTTTTCCACCGCCTCGGGGAATTTGACCGGATGCGCGGTACCCAGCACCACCATGGGCGTCGCCAGACTGCGGCGGCACTCACGCGCGGCGCGCACACCGATGGCGGTGTGGGGGTCGAGCAGCTCGCCACACTCCCTGTACACCTCAGTGATGGTCTCGCAGGTCTGCTCGTCATTCACCGCCAGCGAATCGAACAGCTTGCGCGCCTCGCTCCAGCGATCTTCCTCGACACTGAAGCCACCACCTTGCTTGAAAGTATCCATCAAGCCGGCGATAGCCGCACCATTACGCCCATGCAGGTCGAACAGCAGGCGCTCGAAGTTGGACGAGACCATGATGTCCATCGACGGCGACAGGGTTGGGTGCAGGGTTTCTTTCACATACTGATTGCCGCTCATGAAGCGGTGCAGGATATCGTTGCGGTTGGTGGCGACGATCAGTTGGCTGACCGGCAGGCCCATGTTGCGCGCCAGGTAGCCGGCGAAGATGTCACCGAAGTTGCCGGTCGGCACCGAGAAGGCGATGGAACGCGCCGGTGCGCCGAGCTGCAGCGCAGCGTGGAAGTAGTAGACGATCTGGGCCATGATCCGCGCCCAGTTGATCGAGTTGACCGCCACCAGCCGGGTGCCCTTGAGGAAGCCCTGGTCGGCGAAGCTGGCCTTGACCATCTCCTGGCAGTCGTCGAAGTTGCCTTCGATGGCAATGTTGTGGATGTTCTCGCCGAGGATGGTGGTCATCTGCCGGCGCTGCACCTCGGACACGCGTTTGTGCGGGTGCATGATGAAGATGTCGACGTTGTCGCAGGCCTTGCAGCCTTCGATGGCCGCCGAACCGGTGTCGCCGGAGGTAGCCCCCATGATCACCACGCGCTCACCGCGCTTGGCCAGTACGTGATCAAGCAGGCGGCCGAGCAGTTGCAGGGCAAAGTCCTTGAACGCCAGGGTCGGGCCGTGGAACAGCTCCAGCACCCACTCATTGCCATTGAGCTGCCGCAGCGGCGCCACGGCGTTGTGCTCGAACACACCGTAGGTCTCTTCGAGAATCTTTTTGAAGTCGGCATCAGCGATGGAGCCGGCAACGAACGGGCGCATCACCCGGAAGGCCAGCTCGTGGTACGGCAGGCCGGCCCAGGAAGCGATCTCCTCGACGGTGAAGCGCGGCAGATTCTCCGGCACGTAGAGGCCGCCATCACTGGCTAGGCCAGCCAGCAGCACGTCTTCGAAATTCAGGGCCGGCGCCTGGCCGCGGGTACTGATATAGCGCATGGGATAAACCTTCGTTCGACTGCACCCGCAGGCCTGCGCCTGCGGGTGGACACGGGATTAGTTGAGCTGTTCGACGCGCAGGCGCATGACAGGCGAGGTCACGCCATCCAGCGCTTCCATGGCGGCGATGGCCTCGATGATACGCGCCTCGACCACACGGTGGGTGACCAGGATCATCGGTACCAGGCCGTCCTGCTCCTCGGCTTCCTTCTGCATGATCGACTCGATATTGATGCCGCGCTCGGAGAGAATGCTCGCCACCTGGGCCAGCACGCCAGGATGATCCTTGGCCTGGATGCGCAGGTAGTAGGCGCTCTCGCACTCGGCAATGGGCAGGATCGGGTGATCGGAGAGCGAATCCGGCTGGAAGGCCAGGTGCGGCACGCGGTTGGTCGGATCGGTAGTAAGTGCACGCACCACATCTACCAGATCAGCCACCACTGCCGAAGCGGTCGGCTCCATGCCGGCGCCCGCGCCGTAGTACAGGGTGCTGCCGACGGCATCGCCATTGACCATCACCGCGTTCATCACGCCGTTGACGTTGGCGATCAGGCGATCGGCCGGAATCAGCGTCGGGTGCACGCGCAGCTCGATGCCTGCATCGGTGCGGCGAGCGACACCCAGGTGCTTGATGCGATAGCCCAACGCCTCGGCATAGTTCACGTCGGCTGTGGTCAGCTTGGTAATGCCTTCGGTGTAGGCCTTGTCGAACTGCAACGGGATGCCGAAAGCGATGGATGCGAGAATGGTCAGCTTGTGCGCGGCATCGATGCCTTCGACGTCGAAAGTCGGATCAGCTTCGGCATAACCCAGCGCCTGCGCTTCCTTGAGCACGTCCTCGAAGGCACGACCCTTCTCGCGCATCTCGGTGAGGATGAAGTTGCCGGTGCCGTTGATGATGCCGGCCAGCCAGTTGATGCGGTTGGCCGCAAGCCCCTCGCGGATCGCCTTGATCACCGGAATACCGCCAGCCACAGCCGCTTCGAAAGCGACGATCACGCCCTTCTCGCGCGCCTTGGCGAAGATCTCGTTGCCGTGTACGGCGATCAACGCCTTGTTGGCGGTGACCACATGCTTGCCGTTGTCGATGGCCTTGAGCACCAGCTCCTTGGCCAGGGTGTAACCGCCGATCAGCTCGATGACGATATCGATCTCGGGGTTGTTGACCAGCTCGAACACGTCGCTGGTCATGGCAATGCCGGTGGTGTCGTACTGCGGCTTGGGCGAGCGAATGGCGATCTGGGCAATCTCGATGCCGCGACCGGCGCGCCGAGTAATCTCCTCAGCATTGCGCTTGAGTACATTCAACGTACCGCCACCGACGGTGCCCAACCCACAGATGCCCACTTTGACCGGCTTCACACTCAATTCCCCATCAGCACTGCACGAAACGGCCGGAGCATGCTCCGGCCGCAGATAAAGAGCCGCACCTTACGAAGCGGCTGTTTGTTAGTCAATCCACCGCTCACAGAACCTGATCACGAGCTCGCGAGCTAGAGCTATGCAAGGCGCAACGACCAGCGGGAGTAACAGCCGAAGGCTGGCCCGAAGGGCGAGCGCCAGCGAGTCAAACAGGCAAGGAAGCGCAGTTTACGAGGTGTAAATGAGCATTACTCGCTTCGCTCACCCTTTCGGGCCGCACTGAGGTGCGTTAGCCGCAAGCGGCTTTCCGGGCCTGTTTTTAACGCAGCAGAGCCGACGCACAGCAGCTCGTGGACAGGTTCTTAGTTCGACTCCAGCGCAATTTTGGCCAACTGCGGCGCCGGCTGATAGCCCGGAATCATCTTGCCGTTGGCCAGCACGATAGCCGGCGTACCATTGACCCCAATCATCTGGCCGAGCTGGTACTGCTTGGCCACCGGGTTGTCACAGGAGGCATCGGCTACGCTCTGGCGGGTCTTGGCGCGGTTCATCGCCTCCTGCTGATCCTTGGCGCACCAGACATTGACCAGCTCCTTGGCCGCCGGGCTGTTCAGGCCCTGGCGCGGGAAGGCGACATAACGCACTTCGACGCCCAGACGGTTGAGCTCGGGCACTTCACTGTGCAGCTTCTGGCAGTAGCCGCAGTCGGTATCGGTGAACACGGTGATATGGGTCTTCGGCGCCTTCGGCGCGAACACCACCATTTCCTTGGCCGGAATGGCATTGATCTGCTTGGCCACCGCGCGGCTTTCTTCGAGCTCGGTCAGGTTGACGGCCTTACCGTCCTTGACCTGAAACAGATAACCCTGGATCAGGAACTGACCATCGGCACTGGTATAGAGCTGACGGCCGCCCTCCAGCTGCACCTGATAGATACCCGGCAACGGGCTTTCGGCAATCGCCTCGATCGGCAAATTGGCGTCGAGCGACTTGAGCGACTGGCGAATGGCCTGATCAGGATCGGCAGCCAGGGCGGCGCTACTGCCCAGCACAAGTGCCAGAGCCAGGGAAATACGGGTCAGGGACATGAATACTCCTGTCGAACGACGGACCGTTGAAGATCGCAACAGCCTACCACAGATGCAACACCGGACAGCCGACCAGCTAGCAGATGGCGCAGCCAACGGCCCCCCATTCCGCCAGCGCATCAGCCACGCGGGTGGTGTTGCGCATGCAGCTCCTGCAAACGGGCACGTGCGATATGGGTGTAGATCTGCGTGGTGGACAGGTCACTGTGCCCCAGCAACATCTGCACCACCCGCAGATCGGCGCCGTGATTGAGCAGATGCGTGGCGAAGGCGTGGCGCAATGTGTGCGGCGACAACGCCTTGCTGATGCCAGCGACCTGGGCCTGATGCTTGATGCGATGCCAGAAGGTCTGCCGAGTCATCTGCTCGCCACGCAAGCTGGGAAACAGCACATCGCTGGGTTTGCCGCCCAGCAACAGCGGACGCGCCTCGCGTATGTAGCGCTCGATCCAGGCAATAGCCTCTTCACCCAACGGTACAAGACGCTCCTTGCTGCCTTTACCGAACACCCGCAGTACGCCCTGACGCAGATTGACCTGCTCCAGCGTCAGACCGACC
The DNA here is from genome assembly GCF_029814935.1 of Pseudomonas sp. GD03919. Taxonomy (NCBI): domain Bacteria; kingdom Pseudomonadati; phylum Pseudomonadota; class Gammaproteobacteria; order Pseudomonadales; family Pseudomonadaceae; genus Pseudomonas; species Pseudomonas sp. GD03919. The sequence goes on along the minus strand of NZ_CP104582.1, from coordinate 1,214,432 downwards.
AGCTCGCTGACACGCAAACCGCAGGCGTAGAGCACCTCGAGCATGGCGCGATCACGCAGGCCGATGGGGTCATCCAGGTCCGGCGCCTGCAGCAACGCCTCGACATCCGCTTCGGACAGTGACTTGGGCAGTGGCCGGCCGATCTGCGGCAGCTCGACCTGCAAGGTCGGGTCTTCGCTGATCAGTGCTTCACGCAGCAGGAAACGGTAGAAGCCGCGCACACCGGAGAGAAAGCGCGCCGTGGAGCGCGCCTGATAGCCCTGCTCGAGACGCCAGGCCAGGTGATCGAGAATGGCGTCGCGGCCGATATGCTGCAGCGCCAGGCCACGCCCAGCGAGCCAGCCATTGAAGTGCTCCAGATCACTGCGATAGGCGGCCTGAGTATGGGCGGAAAGCCCTTTTTCCAACCATAGGGCTTCGAGGAAGCGCTCGATCAGAGGGTGAGTCAGCGCAGGCATCGATTGACCTTCAATTACAGGGTAGGCAAGTGTTCCACAGCCAACACCCGACGCACCAGCAGACCAGGCCGACGATCAGCGGCCCTTGCCCAAGGCCGGCAAATGGCTAGCTAGCGAATCCCGGCAATACCGGCACTGGCTTCTGCTGATCATCGACGGCGACGAAGCTGAAACTACCGCTGATCGCCCGCTCGCGCCCTTCCTGATACAGCCCCTCGACGAACACCTCAACCTCCACCTTGAGGCTGGTATTGCCGACCTTGATTACCCGCCCAACCAACTCGACGATGGAGCCCGCCGGTATCGCGTGCTTGAAATCGATGCGATCGCTGGAAACGGTGACCAACGGCAGACGGCAGAACCGCGTAGCAGCGATGAACGACACTTCGTCCATCCAGGCCAGCGCGGTGCCGCCGAAGAGGGTGTTGTGATGATTGGTGGTCGGTGGAAACACCGCCTTGGTCACACGGGTTTCCGACAGTGCGATGCGTCGCTGGATCTCTTGCTCTCTCGGGGTCATCTCAATGCCACTCATGATCACTGCAAGCCAGAAACGACAAAAGCAGCCCTTAGGCTGCCTTTGTCGGAGAAGCGTCCGAACTTAGGACAGCTTTTCCTTGATGCGTGCGGCTTTGCCGGACAGATCGCGGAGGTAGTACAGCTTGGCTTTGCGCACGTCACCACGACGCTTGACTGCCAGGCTGTCAACCAGCGGGCTGTAGGTCTGGAAGGTACGCTCAACGCCAACGCCGCTGGAGATCTTGCGCACGGTGAAGGCGCTGTTCAGGCCGCGGTTACGCTTGGCGATAACCACGCCTTCGAAGGCCTGCAGACGCTGACGGTCGCCTTCCTTTACTTTCACTTGTACGACTACGGTGTCGCCAGGGGCGAAAGTCGGGATTTCTTTGTTCATCTGCTCGGCTTCGAGCATCTGGATAATCTTGTTGGTCATGCTGCGCTCCTAAGACAAGCCTCCCGGCCCATCATCGATACGTTAACTATCGTCCCGCTGGCGGATGTATTCCTCCAGCAGCTTTTTCTCTTCTCCAGAAAGCGAGCGGCTATCCAGAAGATCAGCGCGACGTTCCCAGGTCCGACCAAGGGACTGCTGCAAACGCCAGCGCCGGATGTGTTCGTGGTTGCCACTAAGCAACACCTCGGGAACACGTTTATCCGCATACACCTCCGGGCGGGTGTAGTGCGGGCAGTCGAGCAGGCCATCCGTAAAGGAGTCCTCCTCGGCCGAATCGGCATGACCCAATGCACCAGGCAAAAGGCGCGTCACCGCATCGATCAGCACCATGGCCGGCAGCTCACCGCCGGACAGGACGTAGTCGCCAATCGACCATTCCTCATCGACATGCGCCTCAATGAAACGCTCGTCGATGCCTTCATAACGACCAGCAATCAGGATCAGTGCATCCTCCTGCGCCAGCTCGCGGACCGCCGCCTGATTCAGGCTACGGCCCTGCGGCGACAGGTAGATCACCTTCGCCGTCTCTCCCGCGGCTTGCTTGGCACTGGCCAAGGCATCCTCGAGAGGCTTGATTTTCATCACCATTCCCGGACCACCGCCGAAAGGGCGGTCATCCACCGTATGGTGACGATCAGTCGTGTAGTCTCGCGGGTTCCAGCAATTGAGCTTGAGAAGCTCCTGCTTGACCGCTCGACTGGTGATGCCGTACTCGCCGATGGCGGCAAACATTTCCGGGAACAGGGTGATGACTTCTACACGCATGAGCCTTAGAAATCCGCATCCCAGTCGACCCGCATCTCGCCAGCTACCAGATCGATCGAGAGCACGCACTGATCCGTGTAGGGCAGCAAACGCTCGCGATCATCCAGGCTGCCTGCGCATGCCTTGACCACCATCACATCGTTGGCACCGGTCTCGAACAGATGGTCGACCACACCGAGCAACTGCCCCGCCTGATCGATGACCTTCAAGCCCTGCAACTGGTACCAGTAGAACTCGCCATCTTCCAGGTCCGGCAGCTCGCTACGCGGCACGCAGATCTCGAAACCGGCGTAGGTACGCGCAATTTCGCGATCATCTAGACCTTTCAGTTTGGCTACCAGCACCTTGCCTTGCAGGCGGCCGCTGGCCAGCTCCACTTTCTTTACCTCACCGTCACGTTTGAGTGTCCAGTTTTGGTAATCGAGCACGTTATCGATGGGATCGGTAAAGGAGTACACCTTCACTTCACCCTTGACGCCGTGCACCGAAACAATCTTGCCGAGAACGATCAAATCCTCGGCGACGGCCGGCGTCGTACTCATAAAGATGCTTAGGCAGCAGCCTTGGCAGCTTCCTTGAGCAGCTGAGCAACGCGCTCAGACGGCTGCGCGCCCTGGCTCAGCCAGTAGGCAGCACGCTCTTGATTGACGGACAGCTTGACTTCAGCACCCGCGGCGATCGGGTTGAAGAAACCGATACGCTCTACGAAGCGACCGTCGCGCGCATTGCGGCTGTTGGTCACGGTCAGGTGGTAGAAGGGGCGCTTTTTGGAGCCGCCACGAGCGAGACGAATAGTTACCATGAGAACATCGTTCCTGTAGTCGGTGCTAACTTGAGGCACACATCAAAAATGGGCCTAGGCCCGAAAGGCCGCATATTTTAAGGATTATGCGGCGGTTTGCAAATCTCTTTTTCCGGACGACCATCGGCCGGCGTACAGGCCTCAGAATTTCGGCATTCCGCCGCCACCCGGAAGCATGCCGCCCATGCCGCGCATCATCTTGGCCATACCGCCCTTGGCGGTGAATTTCTTCATCATCTTCTGCATCTGCTTGTGCTGCTTGATCAAGCGACCGATGTCCTGCACCTGGGTACCGGAACCCATAGCGATGCGGCGCTTGCGCGAGCCACTGATGATGTCCGGATCGCGGCGCTCGGCCGGCGTCATCGAGTTGATGATCGCCTCCATCTGCTTGAACTGCTTCTCCGCCGCACCTTGAGCATTGCCCATCTGCGACAGATTAACGCCACCGATGGACGGCAGCTTGTCCATCAGACCGCCGAGGCCGCCCATGTTTTTCATCTGCTGCAGCTGATCACGGAAGTCTTCGAGATCGAAGCCCTTGCCCTTCTTCAGCTTCTTGGTGAGTTTCTCGGCCTTCTCGCGATCAAGGGTCTGCTCGGCCTGTTCGATCAGGCTGAGCACATCACCCATGCCGAGGATGCGCGAGGCGATACGATCCGGATGGAAGGGCTCGAGCGCGTCGCTCTTCTCGCCCATACCGATGAACTTGATCGGCTTGCCGGTGATATGACGGACGGACAAGGCAGCGCCACCACGGGCGTCACCGTCGACCTTGGTCAGCACCACACCAGTCAGCGGCAACGCCTCGCCGAACGCCTTGGCGGTGTTGGCGGCGTCCTGGCCGGTCATGGCGTCGACCACGAACAGCGTTTCGACCGGTTTGACGGCTGCGTGCAGCGCCTGGATCTCGGCCATCATCTCGGCATCAATGGCCAGGCGACCGGCGGTATCGAGGATGACCACGTCGATGAACTTCAGCTTGGCTTCGCGGATCGCTGCGTTGGCGATATCCACCGGCTTCTGACTGGCATCGGAGGGGAAGAAAGTCACCCCGAGGTCGCCCGCCAGGGTTTCCAACTGTTTGATTGCCGCCGGACGGTAGACGTCGACCGACACCAACAGCACCGACTTCTTCTTGCGCTCCTTGAGGAACTTGGCCAGTTTGCCGGCGGTGGTGGTCTTGCCCGCGCCCTGCAGGCCGGCCATCAGCACCACGGCGGGCGGCGCGGCGTTCAGCGCCAGATCCTCGTTGGCCGCGCCCATCAGCTCTTCCAGCTCGGCGCGAACGATCTTCACGAAGGCCTGGCCCGGCGTCAGGCTCTTGGAGACTTCGGTACCAACGGCGCGATCCTTGACCTTGCCGACGAAGTCCTTGACCACCGGCAGAGCCACGTCGGCCTCGAGCAGGGCCATGCGCACTTCGCGCAGCGTATCCTTGATGTTGTCTTCGGTCAGCTTGGCCTTGCCCGTGACATTACGCAGCGTCTGGGACAGGCGATCGGTAAGATTTTCGAACATGCGCGTTCCTTTGATAGGTGCGACCCGGCGCGCCGGGTGTGCGACAGGCGGCGGATTATAGCGAAGTCGCCGAGCTGCCGACACCGCCGGCGGTCTTTCGTGCTGACGCCCTTCTGTGCCACACTCAGCGCCTTTCGGGCTCGCCTTACACGGATTTATGCACCCTCTGTTGCCCAGTCTCGCCGCCGCCCTCCTCTATGCCGGCGCCGCCGCTTACCAAGGCCTGCGTCTGACGCAGCGCAGCATCCCCGACAAACGCCTGCTGGCGTCGCTAGGTGTGCTCGCCTTGTGCCTGCACGGCATCAGCCTGTTCTACCAGCTGTATGACGTACACGGCCTCAACCTGGACTTCTTCAACGCAGCCAGCCTGATTGCCTGGGCGGTTATCGGCCTGATTCTGCTGGCCTGCTTGCGCATCCCGGTGGAAAACCTGCTGCTATTGCTGTTCCCGCTCGGCACACTGACCGTGCTGGCGGCCGAATTCATGCCCAGTGGCACCATCAACCCGATCAACGAGCACCCCGGCATCCTCGCCCACATCCTGTTCTCGATCATGGCTTACGGCATGCTCACCATCGCCGTGTTCCAGTCGATCCTGCTGCTGTTGCAGGACCATCAGCTCAAGCACAAGCACCCGTCCGGGCTGATCCGCAACTTTCCACCCCTGCAAACCATGGAAAGCCTGCTGTTCGGCTTTCTCTTCGCCGGCTGGCTGCTGCTGTCGCTGTCGCTGCTGTCCGGCGCGCTGTACATCGATGATCTGTTCGCTCAGCACCTGGCGCACAAGACCTTCCTGTCCTGCTTCGCCTGGGTGGTTTTCGCTGTGCTGCTGTGGGGGCGCCACCAGCTCGGCTGGCGCGGGCACAAGGCCATTCGCTGGACCCTCGCCGGGTTCTGTCTGCTGATGCTGGCCTATTTCGGCAGCAAGCTGGTACGCGAATTCATCCTGCACATCTGAGGCAGACGTCATGGACGACATACATTCGAGCTACCTGCTCGGCCTGTTGTTTTTCCTCATCCTCTGCTCGGCGTTCTTCTCCAGCTCCGAGACCGGCCTGCTCAGCCTCAATCGCTATCGGCTCAAGCACCTGGCCAAAGAAGGACACAGCGGCGCCAAGCGCGTCACCCGCCTGCTTGACCGTCCGGATCGCCTGCTCGGCACCATTCTGGTCGGCAACAACGTGGTCAACATCCTCGCCGCCTCCATCGCCACAGTGCTGGCGGTGGACATGTGGGGTGAGGCCGGTATCGCCATCGCCACCGCAGGCCTGACCATCATCGTACTGATCTTCGGCGAGATCACGCCCAAGACCCTGGCCGCCCTACGCCCGGAACTGGTGGCCTTCCCCGCCAGTCGCGTGCTCAGCCTGCTGCTGCGCGTGCTCTACCCGGTGGTGTGGCTGACCAGCGCGATCAGCAGTGGCCTGCTGCGTCTGTTCGGCGTCGATCCGTCACAGCGCGCCAGCGACAGCCTGTCTACCGAGGAGCTGCGCAGCGTGGTGCGTGAGTCCGGCTCAGAACTGCCGACGAACCGCCAGAGCATGCTGCTGAGCATCCTCGACCTCGAACGGGTGACGGTGGACGACATCATGATCCCGCGCAACGAGGTGGCCGGCATCGACCTGGACGACGACCTGGAGAGCATCGTCGACCAGCTGCGCACCACCCCGCACACGCGCCTGCCGGTGTTTCGTGGCGACATCAATCAGATCGAAGGCGTGGTGCACATGCGCCAGATCGCCCGCCTGCTGAGCCACAACCAGTTGACCAAGGAGTCGTTGCTGGCAGCCTGCAACGAGCCTTATTTCATCCCGGAAAACACGCCCCTGGCGACCCAGCTGATCAACTTCCAGAAGCACAAGCGGCGCATCGGCATTGTCGTTGACGAATATGGCGAGGTGATCGGCATCGTCACTCTGGAAGATATTCTCGAAGAGATCGTCGGCGACTTCAGCAACCAGGACAGCCTGCGCAGCCCCGATATCCACCCGCAGGAAGACGGCACCCTGATCATCGACGGCGCCGCCTACATTCGCGAAGTGAACAAGACCCTCGGCTGGCATCTGCCCAGCGACGGCCCCAAGACCCTCAACGGCCTGATCACCGAAGCCCTGGAGACCATCCCGGACAGCAGCGTCTGCCTGAAGATCGGCCCCTATCGCCTGGAGATTCTCCAGGCGGCGGAAAACCGGGTGAAAAGCGTACGCGTGTGGCAGGCGGGGAAAGTCAAACCGAGCCCGACAGCACCGGAGTAAGGCGCTCGGCCAGGCCATCGGCCCAGCATCGATAGCCCAATGCCGAGGGGTGATAACCATCCTCGGCGAGATAGGCCGGCTCGAACGGTATATCCAACTGGCAATGCAATGCGCCCAGACGTTGCGCCAGGCGCTGCAACTCACAATCCAGCAAGCTGGCCCGCCAGCCCATCAACTGCCGCAGCAACCAGGGCAAGGCGCTAAAATGCTGCAACGGCGGCACAGCGCTGAACGCCACGCGACAGCCACGTCCGCCCAGCGCAGCGGCCATCCCGGCCAGTGACTGCAGCCAACGCTTGCTCGGTGTCAGGTGGGTGGTGTCATTGACGCCGAACACCAGCAGCGCCAGGTCCGCGGGCTCCATCAATGCCTGCGGTAACAGGCGTTCATGGGCCTCAGGCGCGGTGATGCCATTTTCGCCACAGGCGCGCCAGCGCACCGGTCGCCCCAGGCGCTCAGCCAGGGCGGCGGCCAGGCAACTTGCCAGCGATTGATCGAAGTGGGTGACCCCAACGCCTGCCACGGTCGACTCACCGATCAACAGCAGGTGCAGCGGCTCACCCGGAAGATGCGCAGCGGCGACACCGCTCGGCTCGCCCTGCGCAACCGGCAGGCGCAAGGCGGTGCGCCGGGTGTTCAGGGCCAGAGGCAGCGCCAGTGGCAGCAATGGCACAGTTGCCAGCCACCACAGCGCATGCCGACTCACAGCTGGACGCGAACCGCTTGCGCGCTGCGCAGCGCCTTGGCACGTGCAGCCTCGATGGATTCGTCACGTGCCAGCGCCACGCCCATGCGGCGCTGGCCCTTGACTTCGGGTTTGCCGAACAGGCGCAGCGCCGTGTCTTGCTCGCTCAGCGCGGCGCCGAGGTTGGCGAAGCTGGCCTGCTGCGAATTGCCCTCCACCAGAATCACCGCCGACGCCGACGGGCCCATCTGGCGGATTGCCGGAATTGGCAGACCGAGAATGGCGCGGGCATGCAGGGCGAACTCGGACAATTCCTGGGAAATCAGCGTCACCAGACCGGTGTCGTGCGGGCGCGGCGAAACTTCGCTGAACCACACCTGATCGCCCTTGACGAACAGCTCGACACCGAACAGGCCACGGCCACCGAGTGCCTCGGTCACTGCCAGCGCCACGCGCTCGGATTCGGCCAGCGCCTTCGGGCTCATCGGTTGCGGCTGCCAGGACTCCTGGTAGTCACCGTTCTCCTGGCGGTGGCCAATCGGGGCGCAGAAGCTGGTACCACCGACATGACGCACGGTAAGCAGGGTGATTTCGTAGTCGAAATCGATGAACCCCTCGACGATCACCCGCCCCTTGCCGGCGCGGCCGCCTTCCTGAGCGTAGTCCCAGGCGCGCTGCAGGTCGGCGTCGCTTTTCAGGACGCTCTGGCCTTTGCCGGAAGAGCTCATGATCGGCTTGACCACGCAGGGGTAGCCGACGGATTTCACCGCCGCGGCGTAGTCCTCGAAGGTGTCGGAGAAATGGTACGGCGAGGTGGGCAGGCCCAGCTCCTCGGCCGCCAGACGACGAATGCCTTCGCGGTTCATGGTCAGCTGTGCGGCACGTGCGGTCGGCACCACGTTGAAGCCTTCGGTTTCCAGCTCGACCAGCGTGGCCGTGGCGATCGCCTCGATCTCGGGCACGATGTAGTGCGGCTGTTCCTTTTCGATCACTGCACGCAGGGCTGCACCATCGAGCATGTCGATGACGTGGCTGCGGTGCGCCACCTGCATGGCCGGCGCATTGGCATAACGATCAACACCGATGACCTCACAGCCCAGGCGCTGCAGCTCGATCACCACTTCCTTGCCGAGTTCGCCGCAGCCACACAGCAGCACACGGGTCGCAGAAGACGACAGAGGGGTTCCAATACGGGGCATGAGTGTTCCTCGAACAGTGAATCAGGACGGAGTCAGTAAAAGACCGGAAGCGCGGGCGCGCTCCAGGCAGCGTTGCAGTACCTCGCGGCGCTCGGCATTGCCCATGCGGCCCCAGCGGGTGATTTCGGCGGCGGTACGCTGACAGCCGATGCAGATATCCTGCTCATCCAGCGCGCAGACATGCACACAGGGTGAGCGCACCGGTTTTTGTACATCACTCATCGTCATCAGGCACCAGCTCACGGGAATAGCGCTGCGCATTATGAACGTAATGCGCGGCGCTGGCCTCCAGCATCTTCTTCTGCGGCTCGGTGAGCTCGCGCACCACCTTGCCCGGGCTGCCCATGACCAGGCTGCCGTCGGGAATCACCTTGCCTTCGGGAATCAGGCTGTTGGCGCCGATGATGCAGTACTTGCCGATCTTGGCGCCGTTGAGGATCACCGAGTTGATGCCGATCAGGCTGTAATCGTCCACGCTGCAGCCGTGCATCATCACGTTGTGGCCGACGGTGACGCCCTTGCCCAGCGTAAGCGGAAAGCCCATGTCGGTGTGCATGACGCTACCGTCCTGCACGTTGCTGTTCTCGCCGATATGGATCAGTTCGTTGTCGCCGCGCAACACGGCGCCGAACCAGACACTGGCGCCGGCCTCCAGGCGAACCTTGCCGATCAGGTCGGCGCTTGGTGCGACCCAGCTCTCGGGATGGGCGTCGACACGGGAGCTTCCCAGGCGGTATTTCATGCTTGTCAGTCCTCGGCGCTATCAGCGCAGGTGTATGAAGTGTTCGGGGGGCTGGTGCAGAGCGATCTGCGCATCGTCGAAGATCAGGTTGACCAACTCCACCACCATGATCGCGGTCAGGCCCCAGATGCGGTACTCGCCATAGGTGTAGGACGGCACGTACCAGCTCTGCCCTAAGTAGTCGATACGGTGGGTGACTTCGCGCGGGTCGCTGCGGAAGAACTCCAGCGGCACCGAGAATACCGAGGCGATCTCAGCGTCGTTGGGCTTGTACTCGACGTAATCCGGCACCAGCCCGACGTAGGGCGTGACCTGAATGCCGTGGCGCGACACCAGGCTGCTGAGCGGCCCAACCATCTCGACCAAACCAGGTGGCAGGCCAATTTCCTCCTCGGCCTCGCGCAGTGCGGTGTCCACCAGATCGCGGTCTTCCGGGTCACGCCGGCCACCGGGAAAGGCAACCTCGCCACTGTGGGTCGACAAACCGCTGGCGCGCAGGGTCAGCACCAGCTCAGGTTCGTCACTGCGGGTAATCGGGACCAGCACCGCCGCTTCGGGGAAGCTGCGCTCGGTCTCCAGAGGGCGCGGACTGTAACCGCGCACACGATGGAGCAACTCGTCCAGCATGGGCATACTCGGAGTCTTGTTTTGCCAGGCATCATGGCATGAAAGCACGCGGCCGCCCAACCCCGACGACAGGACAGGCCGGCCGCAATAGCGGGCTTGCCGGCCACCTCTCAGCCGGCCAAGATAACGCCAGAAAAAGAGGAACGGGCATGAAATTCTGCAGCCAGTGCGGCAACCCGGTCACCCGCATGATCCCCGCGGGCGACAATCGCATGCGCCATGTCTGCGGCCACTGCGCCACCGTGCATTACGAAAATCCGCGTATCGTTGCCGGCTGCCTGCCTGTGTGGGGCGACCAGGTGCTGCTGTGCCGCCGCGCCATCGAGCCGCGCCGCGGCTACTGGACGTTGCCGGCCGGCTTCATGGAAAACGGCGAAACAACCGAACAGGCCGCCGCCCGTGAGACCCTCGAAGAAGCCTGCGCCCGCGTACGCGACCTGAGCCTCTATACCTTCTTCGATCTGCCGCACATCAGCCAGGTGTACATGCTGTTTCGCGCCGAACTGGTCGACCTGGATTTTGCCGTCGGCGAGGAAAGCCTGGAGGTGCGATTGTTTGCAGAGAGCGAAATCCCTTGGTCAGAGCTGGCTTTCCCGACCATAGGCCGTACCTTAGAATGCTTCTTCGCCGACCGTCGGCAGAATCTCTTTCCGCTACGCAATGAGCCACTCGAAGCGCTGCGTGCCCACTACACACCCCGTTGACCCTTGCGGACGTTCCCGATGCGCTGGTTGTTGCCCCTGCTTTGCCTGACTCTCAGCTTCAACGCCCTGGCCAGCACCACGCCTGCGACCAGCCAGCAGACCGTGGACAAGGTGCTGGTGCTCAAATCCGAGCGCAAACTGCATCTGCAGCAGCGTGGCGAAACCATCAAGTCGTACCGTATTTCCCTGGGCAAGCAGCCCAATGGTGCCAAACAGCGCGAAGGCGACCTGCGCACACCGGAAGGCTTCTACTGGATCGATTGGCGCAAGCCGAGCGATAAGTACCAAATGTCGCTGCATATCTCCTACCCCAACGCACGCGATCTGGCTCGCGCCAAGGAAGCCGGGGTGCCGCCGGGCAGCATGATCATGATTCACGGCACGCCACTGGATGAGGAATATCCGGAGTGGTTCTTCCACACCCTGGACTGGACCGAGGGCTGCATCGCCATGAAGAACGACGACATGCGCGAGGTATGGAGCCTGGTCAAGGATGGGACGCTGATCGAAATCAGGCCCTGAGCCAGACACTGAATCGCCCGTTGAACCTGTAGGAGCGGCGCCCCGCCGCGAACCCGTGCCGCGCTGAGGCGAAAAGCTTCGCCCCGAGGCGGGGCTCCTACGAAGGGCTGCGTTGCAGGCCTTAGCTGAGGTGATTCAGAACTGCAGATCGGACAAGCGCCAGACATCGAAGGCCGGTGTTTCGTAAGGATGACTCTTCTTCAGTGCCTTCACGGCATCGTGGATCAACTCGTCGGCAACGACCATTTCCACCTTCCACTCGGCAACCTGCTCGACGCTGCCAACCTGACCGATAAACGGCTGGCTACCTTCCAGAGCGCGGAACTGACCTTGGCCCAACACCTGCCAGCAGCAGTTGTCGTACCGCCCGATGCGCCCGCCGCCGGCTGCGAACACCGCCTTTTTCACCGGCTCCAGATAGGCTTCCGGCACGTAAAAACACAGTTTGTACATCAAGTTCTCCGCAGATGGGCAACCGAACAACAGACAAGCCATGACGCCAATATGATGTCATTGCGCCATGAAGTTGTCTTGAGATCGCCCGCACAAATCCATACGCAGCATTAAAACGATTCGTTGCTTTCGACTCAGGCAAAGGGCGTGGCGTTCTCAGCGACCGCTGAAAAAGCGCCGCCATTTGTCGGCCAGACCGGTGGTCGGCGGGCTGTGACTGCCATCGCAGTAGGGCAGGTTTGCGGATCGGCTACAGCGGCATAGCAGCAGACGCTGCTCGCGCTCGGGCTGCAGAATCAGAGACTGGACGCAGTCGGGTGTGCAGTTCGGCATGTCGGGCGAATGCCCGCAGCGGCATAGATGATGAGTTTCGCCAGGCCTGACTAGGCGAACTTCGGGGAGGATGGGGAGAGGATCATCGGCCATGGCTGGGCCTGTGTAGCCTGGATGAAATCCGGGTGACGGTGTGGCAACGGTTATCCCGGATTGCATCCGGGTTACGCGCTCCACGATCGGCTCCCTCTCCCATTTATTGGGGGCACGCCTAGTGGAGAGGGCTGGGGAGAGGGTTCGGCGTTCGCTATACACCGGTGCCAGCTCAAGCTGGATCGGAGCGCGGCCGCTTTTGCCCTCTCCCGCCCTTCGGGCACCCCGCTCCGCGCCCCGGCTTGATCGCTTCGCGATCAGGCGCTCATCGGCGCAGGAAGCAGTGCTTCCAAAGCGCGCCTCTTCGCCCCATAAATGGGAGAGGGTCGTCAGAAGACTGGTGCGCGGCCGCTTTCCCTCTCCCGCCCTTCGGGCACCCCGCTCCGCGCCCCGGCCTGATCGCTTCGCGATCAGGCGCTCATCGGCGCAGGAAGCAGTGCTTCCAAAGCGCGCCTCTTCGCCCCGCAAGCGGGAGAGGGTTAGCAGAGGGCCGCTACGCGACCGCTTTTAGTCCACCCACACTCGGGCGTTGCGGAACATGCGCATCCAGCCGCCGTCTTCCTGCCACTCGTCCGGGCGCCAGGAGTTCTGTACGGCGCGAAATACCCGCTCCGGGTGCGGCATCATGATGGTCACGCGGCCGTCGCGGCTGGTCAGGCCGGTAATGCCACGCGGCGAACCGTTGGGGTTGGCCGGGTAGGCTTCAGTGACCTTGCCGTGGTTATCGACGTAGCGCAGGGCCACGGTGCCGGACAGATCCGCCTCCAGCAGCGCCTCCTCGCTCTCGAACTCGGCATGACCCTCGCCGTGAGCGATGGCGATCGGCATGCGCGAACCGGCCATGCCCTGCAGGAAGATCGACGCCGACTCCTGAATCTGCACCATGGCCACGCGCGCTTCGAACTGCTCGGAGCGGTTGCGCACGAAGTGCGGCCAGAACTCGGTACCCGGGATCAGCTCGTGCAGGTTGCTCATCATCTGGCAGCCGTTGCACACGCCGAGGGCGAAGCTGTCGCGCCGCTCGAAGAAACCCTGGAAGGCATCGCGGGCGCGAGCGTTGAACAGCACCGACTTGGCCCAGCCTTCACCGGCGCCGAGCACGTCGCCGTAGGAGAAACCGCCGCATGCCACCAGACCTTTGAACTCTTCAAGGCTGACGCGGCCGGCGAGGATATCGCTCATGTGCACGTCGATGGCGGAGAAGCCGGCGCGGTCGAACGCGGCGGCCATTTCCACCTGGCCATTGACGCCCTGCTCGCGCAGGATCGCCACTTGCGGACGCACGCCCTTCTTGATGTAGGGCGCAGCAATGTCCTGATTGACGTCGAAGCCGAGCTTGACCGAAAGGCCGGGGTTGTCTTCTTCCAGTAGCAGGTCGAATTCCTGATCGGCCCCCTGGGCGTTGTCGCGCAGACGCTGGATGCGATAGCTGGTCTCGGCCCACTGACGCTGCAGCAGACGACGATCACCAGCGAACACCGGCTCGCCATTGAAGCTGATGCTGACGTCGCTGTTGTTCACGGCCTGACCGATCACGGCCACGCAGTCGTCCAGACCGGCAGCGCTGAACTGCGCCAGCACTTCTGGCGTGGCGTCCTGGCGTACCTGGATCACCGCACCCAGCTCTTCGTTGAACAGCACGGCTGGAAGCTCGGAGCTGTCATCAGCCAGCGCGTCGAGGTTCAGCGACAGACCGCAATGACCAGCGAAGGCCATTTCCAGCACGGTGGTCAGCAGACCGCCGTCGGAACGGTCGTGGTAAGCCAGCAGGTGGCCGTCGGCATTCAGGCCCTGGATCACGGCGAAGAAGGCCTTGAGGTCTTCGGCGTCGTCGAGGTCCGGCACCTGCTGGCCGATCTGCGCATAGACCTGCGCCAGGATCGAGGCGCCCATGCGGTTCTGGCCGCGACCGAGGTCGATCAGAATCAGGTCGGTCTCGCCCTTGTCCATACGCAGTTGCGGAGTCAGGGTCTGGCGGATGTCCTGCACCGGAGCAAAACCGGTGATCACCAGCGACAGCGGCGAAGTCACGCTCTTGTCGACGCCTTCGTCCTGCCAGCGGGTTTTCATGGACATGGAGTCCTTGCCCACCGGAATGGTGATGCCCAGTGCCGGGCACAGCTCCATGCCGACTGCCTTGACGGTGTCATAGAGGCGGGCGTCTTCTCCGGGGTGGCCGGCAGCGGCCATCCAGTTGGCCGACAGTTTGATGTCGGAGATTTTCTCGATGCGTGCAGCGGCCAGGTTGGTAATGGTCTCACCCACCGCCATGCGGCCGGAGGCCGGTGCGTCGAGCAGCG